>CAWAES010000005.1:0-384930 GCA_963781085.1 uncultured Actinomycetes bacterium | reverse complement strand
CCGCTCGTCGGTCAGGTTGATCTCGAGGTCGCGGTTGAGGAACGCCATCTCCTGCAGCCGCCGGGACAGCGTCTCGTAGTTCCAGTCCGTGGTCTCGAAGATGGCCGGGTCCGGCCAGAAGACGATGATGGTGCCGGTCTCGTCAGTGGCCTCGCCCCGGGTCAGCGTGGTGACCGGGCGGCTGCGCTCATAGGTCTGCCGCCACACGAACCCGTCCCGGCGGATCTCGACCTCCAGCCGGATGGACAGGGCGTTGACCACGGACACGCCCACCCCGTGCAGGCCTCCGGAGACGGCGTAGGACTGGCCGTCGAACTTCCCGCCCGCGTGCAGTGTGGTCAGCACCACCTCCACGGCAGGCCGCATTTCGACCGGGTGCTCGTCAACGGGGATACCGCGGCCGTCGTCGATGACCCGGACCCCCCCGTCGGGCAGCAGGGTGACATCGATGCGGTCGCAGAATCCGGCCAGCGCCTCGTCCACCGCGTTGTCCACCACCTCGTACACGAGGTGGTGGAGGCCGCGCTCGCCGGTGGAGCCGATGTACATTCCGGGACGCTTGCGTACTGCCTCAAGCCCCTCCAAGACCGTGATCGAACGTGCGTCGTAGGACAAGAGCAAGCTCCTCATGGAAGACATAACGCGCCACCGCGGCGACAGCGGGCCGGACCCGCTGAGCTGCCCAGCGGCACATTCCTATTTTACCTGGGAGAACCTTCAGTCTCAGCCGTACGTGTCGCGTGGCCCCCGACCACCTCGCACACGCCACTCACCGGGGCGCCGGGGCTGCTCGGGACCGCGGACCTTGACCTTCGTCACTGTGCCCTCACCCAGCTCGCTGTTCAGCCTGCGCACCAGGGTTCCGGCCAGCAGCCGGACCTGGGTGGCCCAGGCGGTGGAGTCGGCGATCACCAGGAGCTCGCCCTCGGTGAAGCGGTCCGGCCGGGTGTGCGCGGCGAGATCGGCCCCGACGATCTGCGGCCAGCGGCCGAAGACCGACCCCATCGCGGCCTCCGTCTGCCAGCCCTGGTCGCCGATGAGGCCGCGGATGGCCATGGTCAGCGGCTGCGGGTCGTCACGCCGGGGCCGCCGGGGCCGGCCGCCCTGGCCCGCGGGGCCCCGGACGGGCGGCCGGGCGCTGTTCCCGGCCGGAAGTTCACCGCGCGCCCGGGCGTCCGCCTTCGCCCGGGCGAGCGCTTCCCGGGCCAGCTGGGCCGGCGAGAGGGCCCGGGCTGGGCCGAGGGCCGGCCTGATCTGGGCTGGCCTGATCTGGGCTGGCCTGACCGGTGCTGGCCTGGCCGGTGCTGGCCTGGCCGGTGCTGGCTTCAACCGCGCCGGGCTGTCCCGGGTCCTCAGTCGGCACGGGTCACCTCACCATCCGCAACGGAAAACCGCGCCCCCCGCAAGGCCGCCGGAACGTCCTCGGGGACCGCAGCGGTGACCAGGACCTGTTCCGCGTCGGCCACCAGGCTGGCCAGCCGGTCGCGGCGGCCCGCGTCCAGCTCGGCGAACACGTCGTCGAGCAGCAGGACCGGGTCGTCGCCGTCCGCGCGGAGCAGCTCATACCCGGACAGCCGCAAGGCCAGGGCCATCGACCAGGACTCGCCCTGGCTGGCGTAACCGCGGGAGGGCAGCTCCCCGATCTCCAGCTCCAGGTCGTCCCGGTGCGGGCCGATCAGGCAGACCCCGCGCTCCAGCTCGTCGGGCCGCGACCGGGCCAGGGCCTCGCGCAGGCCCTGGGCCAGCTGCGCGCGGTCAGCCGCCGGCTCGCCGCTGTCCAGTGGCTGGGCCGGGTCGCCGGCGGTGGCCTCGCTCTTCGTGCTGCCGCGCTGGCGGTAGACGACGGTCGCGGCCACGTCGTCGCCGGACACCGCGGCGTAGCTCGTGGTCAGCAACGGCCGCAGCGCCGCGGTCAGCTCGAGGCGGCCGGCCAGCAGCTCCGCCCCCTTGACCGCGAGGTGCTCGTCCCACGCGTCGAGCGCACCCGCCAGGCCCATCCCGGCCGGGACGTCCTGCTCGTCGCCATCCCCGCGTGGCTCACCGGCCCAGGCCGTCCCGGCCGGGCGGCCTGACCGGGCGAAGCCCCGGGATCCCGCCCGGGACCGGGCCGACTTGAGCAACGCGGTGCGCTGCCGGACCACCCGCTCGTAGTCGCTGCGCACCCCGGCGTACCGCGGCGCCCGGGCGACGAGCAGTTCGTCGAGGTAGCGGCGGCGCTGGTCCGGATCACCCTTGACCAGGGCCAGATCCTCGGGGGCGAACAGCACGGTGCGCAATATCCCCAGTACCTGCCGGGGCCGGGGCACCGCGTTCCGGTTCACCCGGGCCCGGTTGGCCCGGCCCGGGATTGATCTCGATCTCCACCAGGCTGTCCCGCTCAGCCGAGGTGATCGCCGCCCGCAAGATGGCCCGCTCGGCGCCCCGCCGTACCAGCGGCGCGTCGGTACCGACCCGGTGGCTGCCCAGGGTGGAGACGTAGCCCGCCGCCTCGACCACGTTGGTCTTCCCCTGGCCGTTCGCGCCCAGCAGGGTGCTCACGCCCGGGTCCAGGACCAGATCCGCCGCCGCGTAGGACCGGAAGTCAGTGAGCGCGAGGCGGGTCAGATGCACATCTGGAGACTACTGGGCCGCTCAGCTGCCGAGGCGGATCGGCATGAGCAGATACCGGAAGTCGGGCTGCTCGTCGGTCGCGGGCTTGCCGGTGATCAGCGCGGGCTTGCCCGACTCGGTGAACGAGATCCGGGCGACGTCGGAGTCCAGGGCGGTCAGCCCGTCCAGCAGGTACTGCGGGTTGAAGGCGATCTGGATGTCGTCGCCCTCGAAGCTGGCGTCGATGACTTCCTCGGCCTGCGCCTCGTCACCCGTCCCGGCCTCGAGCACGAGCTGGCCGGCGGAGAACGACAGCCGGACCGCGGTGTTGCGCTCGGCGACTAGGGCGACGCGCTTGACCGCCTCGGCGAACGGCGCGGCCGAGAGCTCCGCCACCGCGTTCACCTGCTTGGGAAGCAGCGACTCGTAGCGCGGGAAGTCGCCGCCGAGCAGCCTGGTGGTGGTCCGGCGTCCGCCGCCCTCAAAGCCGATCATCCCTTCGCCGGCCCCGCCGTCCTCACCCGGCAGCGCGAGCGCGATCGACACCTCCGCCCCGGCCGTGAGGGCCCGCGCGGTGTCCGCCAGCGCCCGGGCCGGGACCAGCACCGCCGCGGACAGGTCTGGCCGGGCGGGGGTCCAGCGCAGCTCGCGGACGGCAAGCCGGTAGCGGTCGGTGGACACCAGGGTGAGGGTCTCGCCCTCGATCTCGATCCGGACGCCCGTCAGCGCGGGCAGCGTGTCGTCGCGCCCCGCCGCGGTGGCGGACTGGCCGACCGCCGACGCGAACGCGTCACTCCCGATGGACCCCGCTGGCGGCGGCATCTCAGGCAGGCTCGGATAGTCCTCGGTCGGCATGGTGAGCAGGGTGAAGGTGGCGCTGCCACAGGTCAGCGTGGCGCGCGCCCCATCGGTGGTGATCTCGACCGGGCGGGCGGGCAGGCTCCGGGTGATCTCCGCGAGCAGCCGCCCGGAGACCAGCGCCTCGCCTTCCTCCTCCGCCTCGACCGGCACCCGGGCCTGGGCCGAGACGTCGTAGTCGAAGCTGGACAGGGTCAGGGCCGCGGCCGCCTGCAGGCGGATGCCCGCCAGGACGGGAACCGCGGGCCGGGCCGGCAGGGCGCGGGCCGTCCAGGCCACGGCTTCGGCCAGCACATCGCGTTCTACCTGGATCTTCACCGGAAGCTGCCTCCCCTTCTGGAGATTTATCTGCTCAGGCTCGGGCACCGGTTTGGAGCTGCCTACCGCGTGGGTATCTGTTCCGGCGACTGGGCCGGAACAGCTGCAGTAGGCGCGTGAGCGTGAGCGGCCCAGAGCTTGCCTGTTGCGTTGTTAGTTTCTTTGATGAATAGAAGTACGTAGTCGCAATAGGTTCGGTGGACGCTGGGGATAGACGGCATCCTCGCAGCTCAGAGCCGTAATGCGCGTCCACAGTAGCTGTGCCTGACGGAGCCAGGACGGGGGACGCGCTGGGGACGGCGGGCCGCTCCCCGCACATTCCCCCGCGGCTGCCCACCGCTTTCCCCGCGTTGTCCTCTGTTCGTCCCAAGGCTGTCCACAGAGATTTCCACAGCCTGTGTGTACTGATTGTGACGGGCGGCGCTGTTCTGTGCTTGTTCACCCGGACCGCGCCTGCTGTTTGATTCGGTTGGTGAGTTCTGTCACCTGGTTATAGATGGACCGCCGTTCTGCCATCAGATTGCGGATTTTCCGGTCCGCGTGCATCACGGTGGTGTGGTCGCGGCCGCCGAACTGCTGCCCGATCTTGGGCAGCGAGAGGTCAGTGAGCTCACGGCACAGGTACATGGCGATCTGCCGGGCCGTCACCAGGACCCGGGACCGCGAGGTGCCGCACAGGTCGTCGATGGACAGCCCGAAGTAAGAAGCGGTCTGGCCCATGATCGTCGCCGCGGTGATCTCCGGGCCCTGGGCCTCCGGGATGAGGTCCTTCAGCACGATCTCGGCGAGCTGGAGGTCCACGGACTGGCGGTTCAGGCTGGCGAACGCGGTCACCCGGATCAGCGCCCCCTCCAGCTCGCGGATGTTGGTGGAGATGCGGCTGGCGATGTACTCCAGGGCCTCCGGCGGCGCGTTCAGGCCTTCCTGGACGGCCTTCTTCCGCAGGATCGCGATGCGCGTCTCCAGCTCCGGCGGCTGGACGTCGGTGATCAGTCCCCACTCGAACCGGCTGCGCAGGCGGTCTTCCAGGGTGACCAGCCGCTTGGGTGCCCGGTCACTGGAGATCACGATCTGCTTGCTGGCGTTGTGCAGGGTGTTGAAGGTGTGGAAGAACTCCTCCTGGGTCCCTTCCTTGTTCTCCAGGAACTGGATGTCGTCCACCAGGAGCACGTTGACGTCCCGGTACCGGCGGCGGAAGCCGTCCTGCTTGCCGTCCCTGATCATGTTGATGAAGTCGTTGGTGAACTCTTCGGAGCTGACGTACCGGACCTTCACCCCGTGGTAGAGGCTCTGCGCGTAGTGGCCGATGGCGTGCAGCAGATGGGTCTTGCCGAGGCCGGAGTCGCCGTACACGAAGAGCGGGTTGTAGGCCTTCGCGGGTGCCTCAGCGACCGCGACCGCCGCGGCGTGCGCGAACCGGTTGCTCGAGCCGATCACGAAGGTCTCGAAGGTGTACTTGGGGTTGAGCCGGGCCTGGGTGGGCCGGGGCGCGCCGGGCAGCGGCCCGGGCGGCCCGCCCGCGTGCTGCGGCCGGCCGGCCAGCGCGTCGAAGGGCCCGCCCAGCGGAGCGCCGCCCAGCTGTGCCCGGCCTGCGGGTCCCCGGGGCCGGTCCAGGTGGCCCGGCTGCCCGTCGGCCAGCGGGGACCCGTGGCCAGCGAGGTCAGTGCCGCCCAGGGAACCCGGGCTGCCCAGGGAGGCAGGACCCAGCGGATCCGCTGACCGGGGGCCTTGGCCGTGGGGGGCACCGTCCATGGAGCTGCTGAGCGGCCTGGGCACCCCCGCGTGGTCGTCCTGGCCCGCGGCCTGGCCACTCCCCGGACCCGGCTCGGCCGGAGCGGCGGGGAAGGCTGTCGCCGCGGTGATGGCCGTGGGGTCCACCGTGACCGCCAGCTGGATGCTGCGGCCCAGTTCGCGGGACAGCGCATGGGTGATGAGCGCTCTCAGCCGGGTCTCCAGCTGCTCCTTGACGAACTCGTTGGGCGTGGCGATGAGCGCGGTGTTCTCGACCAGCCCCAGGGGGCGGGTCAGTTTGAGCCACGCCCGCTGGTGCGGCTCTATCTGCATGGTCGCGAGCTCGTCCAGCGACCGGGCCCACACCTCCGCGAGGTCAGTTTCACTCATTGGTTGTCCATCCCTCGCGCCCCCAGATGTGATCAACAGCTTTGTCCACAGGTTGTGCACGCCGGATGTCGCGGTGTGCACGGATCGCGCGGGAAGAGTGCCTGTGGACAGGACCCGCGTGCCCGGCGCCGACCACCCCCGGCCGGAGCGTTGTCCACAGCCTAAGACCAGGGGCTGGCGGGCGTTCGGCAAACCGTCTGTTCTGGCGCGCTGCGGCCAGCCGGGCGGGTGCCACTGGCTGGTTTGACCGGTGGCCAGGGGGCGCGTAACGTGAACAGACCCAGCCACTTCCACAGTGGCCAATCCCGCCTGCGCGCTTATCGCCCTCGCGGGCCCCAAGCCCAGCTCGGTACCTGGAGTTCCTGTGAGCAAGCGTACGTTCCAGCCGAACAACCGACGGCGTGCTAAGACGCACGGTTTCAGGCTGCGCATGCGGACCAGGGCAGGCCGCGCAGTCCTGTCCGCGCGCCGGCGTAAGGGCCGCGCGCGGATCAGTGTCTGACCTGCGTGCCCCAGCCGAGGACAGGGAGGTCAGCTTTGCTTCCCGCGGCGGCCCGGATGCGGCGGCGTGAGGACTTCTCCGCCGCGGTGCGGGGCGGCAGCCGGACCGGCCGTCCCCTGCTGACCGCGCACCTGCTAGTCCGTCCCGGATCGCAGGAGCCGGCCCGGGTGGGATTCGTGGTGAGCCGGGCCGTGGGCGGCGCGGTAGTCCGTAACACGGTGCGGCGGAGGCTGCGCGCGCTCATGCGTGGGTATGTGGACTCACTGCCGCAAGGTAGCCTGCTTGTGGTTCGCGCCAATCCGCGGGCCGCGACCGCAAGCCAGTCGGACCTAGCCGCAGAACTCGACCTGGTGATCAACACATTGCTGCGGCGGCAGGTGGGGGCGCTGAGCCGATGATCAGCTCACCCGAGACCAGCCCAGACGCCCGGCGGCCGGAACAGCCGTCGGCAGCCGCCCGGGTTCTGCTGCTCCTGATCGGTACATACCGGCGCTTCATCAGCCCGATGCTCGGGCCGCGGTGCCGGTTCGAGCCCTCGTGCAGCGCTTACGCGCTGGAAGCAGTGCGGGTGCACGGGGCGCTGCGAGGTTCGTGGCTGGCGGTCCGCCGGATCGGCCGCTGCCATCCCTTTAACCGGGGCGGCTTTGACCCAGTGCCGCCCCGCCGCGCAGGGCGGCTGACGCCCCCAGCACAAGGAGCGAGGTCGTGACCAACCCGCTTACCCCCCTGTACGACGCGGTCGCATGGGTGATCATGCGCCTGCACGCGGGGCTGGGTGCCATCTTCGGCGACTCCAGTGGGGCGGCATGGGCGCTGTCGATCGTCATCCTGGTCGTGCTGATGCGGCTGCTGCTGGTACCGCTCTTCATCAAGCAGATGCATGCGACGCGGAAGATGACCGCGCTCGCGCCCCAGGTCGCTGAGCTGAAGAAGAAGTACAAGGGCGACAAGCAGAAGCTCAACGAAGAGACCATGAAGCTGTACAAGGACAACGGCGCGAACCCTCTCGCCGGATGCCTTCCCGTGGTCGCGCAGCTGCCGGTCTTCTTCGCCCTGTTCGGCGTGCTCCGGGCGATCGCCGAGGACCAGCCGAAGTACGGCCTGACCCCCGCGGTGGTGGCCAGCGCGCAGCACGCCAAGATCTTCGGGGTCGTCACCGTGGCAGACCGGCTGCTGACGACGCTTCTCCCGCCGACTTTTTCCTCGATCGGGGCGGGCCCCAAGATCGTCATCCTGCTGACCGTCATCGTCAGCGCGACGACCACGTTCATGACCGTGCGGCAGAGCATGAAGCGCGGCATGACCCCGCAGGTGGACCCCAGCAACCCGATGGCGTCGTCGCAGAAGATGATGCAGTACATCGTGCCGGTCTTCGCCCTGTCCGGGCTGTACTGGCAGTACGGCCTGGTCCTGTACTGGGTCACGACCAACCTGTGGACGCTGGGCCAGCAGTACGTGCTGTTCAAGAGGTTCCCGCCGCCGGTCTTGGCGACCGCGGGCGCGGGCGGGACGCCGTCCACCACGGGCGGCAAGACCGGCACCCGCCCGCCAGCCAAGGGAGCCCCGGCCAAGCCGGCCGGAAACGTGACCGCCGCGGGCCGGGCCGCTGCCCGGCAGCAGGCTGCCGCCAAGGCGGCGGCCGCCCAGTCGGTGAAGGCCGACGGGTCCCAGCCCGCAGCGGGCAATGGGGCCAAGCCGGCCGCAGCCCAGTCCAGCCGGCCGCCGATCAACCAGCTGCGCAAGTCACCCGCCAAGACAGCGCCCGCCAAGGCAGCGCCCGCCAAGCCGGCCCAGGGTAAGCAGGCGGGTAACGGGGCCGCCAAGTCCGCCAGTACGGCGGGGGGCACCAAGGGAGCCGGGTCCAGCTCGAACGGCAGCGGTGGCGGCCTGCGCAGGCTCGTCAAGGGCCGCCCCGAACCTGAGCCACCCGCTCCCGAGCCCGAGACTAAGATCGTCAGGCAGCAGCCGGTTCGGCAGTCCCGTAGCCGGCGCTCGGGCAAGCGATAAAGCCAAGGCCAGGCACGACCGTGGGAGTTGTCGTGCCAGCATGTGAGCACCCGGAACGAGGAGGAACCCCGGTGGTGAGCCAAGCGGAGAATGCGGGCACCGTCGCCAGCGGTGATACTGCAGGCCAGGCACTGGCGGGTGGGGGCGGCGACCCGGTCGGTACCGGGGTCGGCGGCCCGGAGGATGTGGCGCCGGAAGACCTGGAGCGTGGCGGCGGACGACGCCCTGGCTGACGACGGCGTCCTCGCTGACGAGGACGCCGTAGCTGACGAGGAAGACGAGGAAGACTCCTCGCCGGCCGGTGCCGATGAGGCCCCCGCTGAGGTGGACCTGGCGGATCTCGAGCAGGAGAGCGAGATAGCCGCGGACTATGTCGAGGGCCTGCTGGACGTGGCGGACCTCGACGGCGACATCGACATGGACGTCGAGGGCGACCGGGCCCTCGTTTCCGTGGTCGGTGCCACGCTGCAGGAACTCATCGGCCCGCACGGTGAGGTCCTGGAGGCGCTGCAGGAACTGACCCGCCTCGCGGTGCACCGGCAGACCGGAGCCCGCACCCGGATCATGCTTGACGTGGGCGGATACCGGGCCCGCCGGCGGGTGGAACTCACCGAACTGGGCCAGGACGCGGCTGAAGAGGTCAAGAGCAGCGGCGTGCCCCGGCGGCTGGACGCCATGACCCCGTTCGAGCGCAAGGTGGTGCACGACGCTATCGCGGCCGCCGGGCTGCGCAGCGAGTCCGAGGGCGAGGAGCCGAACCGCCGGGTGGTCGTCTTCCCGGTGGGCTGAGCCGGTCATGACCTCCGGACCGGATCCCCGGGCCGCGGCGCCATCGCAGGAGCTGCCACCCGGCGAGATACCGGCTCCGCCTCCGGACGCGGCGGACGTGTTCGGGGCCACCCTTCCGCTGGCTGAGCGATACGTGCAGATGCTGGCCGGACCCGGGGTCACCCGGGGGCTGCTCGGACCCCGGGAGGTCCCCCGGCTGTGGAGCCGCCACATACTCAACTGTGCGGCGGTCGCGGATCTGGTGCCCAGGCCGGCCACGCTGATCGATCTCGGGTCCGGAGCCGGGCCTCCCGGGTATCGTGCTGGCCCTGCTGCTCCCCGATGTCCAGGTCACCCTGCTGGAGCGGATGGAGCGCCGCGCCATCTTCCTGGACGAATGCGTCCAGGAACTGGGGCTGGGCAATGCGCAGGTCTGCCGGGCCACCGCGGAAGAAGTGGCTGGCAAGCAGGCTGCGGACGTGGTGACCGCCCGGGCAGTGGCGCCCCTGGACCGGCTGGCGGGCCTCGCGGCGGGCCTGGTCCGGCGCGGCGGGCTGATACTTGCTATCAAGGGGGCGACCGCCGCCGAGGAGGTCGCCCAGGCCCGGCCGGTGTTGCGCCGGCTGGGTATGCGGGACGTGGCGGTTATCCGGGCCGGGGACGGTAAGGTCGATCGGGCCGCGACAGTCGTCCGGATGGTCGCTGGCCGGTAGCGGGACCGGAGCGCGCGGGCATCGGGCAGGAGAGGAGCGCGGCGGTGGCTTCCGCAGCGGGCCTGGGATGGCCAGGCGAAGCCGGAGCTGACTCCGGGGACGGCGTTGCGGGCGGGCCGCTGTCACAGCCCTCCGGGGCTGCTGGGCTGGGCTGGCCGCCGTCCGCGGTCTCACGTGAAGCACAGGTTCCGGTCCCGGCCGGGGACGGCGGCTATGCGGATGGAAACGAGGGGGACATGAGAAGGCGCTGGAGAGCCGCCACGCGATCGGGCGGGGAGACCGAGGCGCGGGCGGCTGCGCCCGCGGACGGATCCCGGGCGGCCAGCCAGCCGGAGGTCCAGGCGGCCCCGGGTCAGCCAGGCCCGGGTCAGCAGAACGCCGGTCAGCCGGGTGCGGGCGAGCCAGGTACGGGCGGCGCAGAGGCCGGGGTGGCCACCAGCGGCGGAAGGCATGAATTGGTAGTTCCCGCGGTGAGGCAGCCCGGCGAAGAGATCGAAGCCGGGCAGGCCGCCCGCGGCAGGACCGCAGGCGCGGCCCGGCCAGAACGAGCGTGGCCCCGGCCGGGTTCCTGCCGGGTGATCACGATCGCCAACCAGAAGGGCGGCGTGGGCAAGACCACGACGGCGGTCAACCTGGCCGCTGCCCTGGCCCAGCACGGCTCGCGGGTGCTGGTCATCGACCTGGATCCGCAGGGCAACGCGTCCACGGCGCTGGACGTGGAGCACCGGGTCGGGACCACCTCGATCTACCACGTGCTGGTCGAGGACCAGCCGCTGGTCGGGATCATCCACGCGGTCGAGGACATACCTCTGCTCTACTGCGCCCCCGCCACCATCGACCTGGCCGGCGCGGAGATCGAGCTCGTGCCCATGGTGGCCCGGGAAGGACGCCTCTCCCGCGCCCTTCGTGCCTACGACGAGTCACAGCTCGACTACATTCTGATCGACTGCCCGCCGTCCCTCGGGCTGCTGACCGTCAACGCCCTGGTGGCCGCGGCCGAGGTGCTCATCCCGATCCAGTGCGAGTACTACGCGCTGGAGGGCCTTGAGCAGCTGCTGCGCACCGTAGACCTGGTCAAAAGCCACCTGAACCCTGACCTGGCGGTGTCCACCATCCTGCTCACCATGTTCGACGGGCGGACCCGGCTGGCCACCCAGGTCGCGGACGAGGTGCGGGAACACTTCGGCGAGGTTGTCCTGGAGTCGATCATCCCGCGGAACGTCCGGGTCTCGGAGGCGCCCAGCTACGGGCAGTCGGTGATGACGTATGACCCGGCTTCGAGTGGTGCGGTGGCCTACCTGGATGCGGCCCGGGAAATGGCGTACCGTTCCACGCCGGGGCAAGCCGTCGGGGCTTAGCCCGTCGGGGCTCAGTCCCTCGAAGGTCAGTCCGTCAGGGTCCGCCCGCCCAGGTTAGGCCTGGCCCCGGGTGCGCCGGACAGGGTGGCCGCTCGCGGCGCGCAGCCCCCCGGCCCAGCCGCCAGCCGCGGCCACCACGACCGTGCCGCCCGCGACCAGGAAGACCGGGCGGGGATCACCACCCAGGGCCGCCGCGGCCGAGCCCGCCGCGACCACCCCCAGTGGGTCCACCGCCAGAAACAGCACCCGGACGGTGCTGGTCACCCGGCCCAGGAGTTCCCTGGGCACCAGCCGCTGCCGCTGGGTGCGGTTGACCAGGCTCGCCACGACCAGCGCTGCGCCGTAGCCCAGATTCGCCGCGGTCAGGGTGACGGCCGAAGAGGCCAGGCCCATCGCGGCGGCGGATCCGCCAGCCGCGGCGATGGCCAGCAGCACCAGGCGCATTTCGCCCACCCAGCGGGCCAGGGGCGCGGCGCCGAGCGCGCCCCCCAGCCCGCCGACGCCGCCTGCGGCCAGCACCACGCCCACCAGTGGCGGGCTCAGCCCTAGCGTCTCCCGGGCATCATAGATGATCAGCTTCTCCACGGAGAGGCACAGGTTCACCACCATCTGGACCGCAGTCAGGACGAGCAGAGTCCGGGCCGTGAGCAGGTAGCACAGGCCTTCCCGGAGGCTCGCCGCGAATTCCGGCCACAGCCGGCCCGCTGGCCTGGCCCGGCCGGACCGCACGAATCCAGGCGGGCGGGACCTGGGAGATCCGGTACGGTTCCGGCTCACCGTGACCAGAGAGGCCACAGAGACTGCGAACGTCAGTGTGTCAGCCAGCAGCGCCAGGTTGATCCCGCCGGCCGCGGCAAGCAGTCCCACGATCGCGGGGCCGGCGATAAGCGAGATCTGGCTGGCCAGCTCGAGTGCGGAGTTAGCGCCCATCAGGCTGGGGCCCGAGAACAGATCCTTGACCACCACGACCAGGGCAGACTCGAAGAAGACCGCGCAGGCCCCGGCGGACAGCGCGAGGACGAAGAGCAGCCAGATCCGCAGTACACCTGCCGCCGACAGTGCGTACAGCGCGGCGAACAGCAGCGCCCGCACCGCATCCATGGCGATGAGCACCCGCCACGGGTCCAGCCGGTCCACCAGAACGCCAGCAGGTAGCCCTACCAGCAGGTAACCCACGGTTACCGAGGCCGCCGACAGCCCCGAGACGAGCGGGTTGCTGGTCAGGTCCAGCACTAGCAGCGGGATGGCCAGCACGGCGAGGCCATCGCCGAGGACCGAGACCCCCTGTCCGGACAGGAACAGCAGCGGCGGCGAGTGTAACCGGCGGACCGCGCTGCGCCAGCGGGGGCGCCTGCTCAGCGCCCCGGGCTGTCTGCTCACACTGCCGCACGGTACGGACTTAGGCCGGCGAAGAAAACCCCGTCAACAGCGTCCTGACCGGGCGGATGCTGGCACCCGGGGACACGGAGACGGCTCCGAGACCTAGACAGGTCATTGCGGCCGGTTGTCCCGTGCGGTCCCCAGGGATGGCATGCTCTTGTCCGGGGAGCGGACCATCTGGACACGGATCGTGTCTCCCGGGAGCTCGACGGGACGGCGCGGCGCAGGCTGACCGCGTGACTCGTACCGGTCATGTAGCGGCAAGGAGAGGCGATGGCTCAGCAGAAGCGGGGGCTCGGTAAAGGACTCGGTGCGCTCATCCCCACCGGTCCGGTCACCCTGCCGAGTGGTGCCCTCGCCGGTAGGCCTGGCTCTCCCGGAGGTCGTGACGCCCGGCGCCGGCACCTCGGTGCCGGCTGCGAGATCAGCCAGCCACGATCGGAGGCGCCTATTTCCAGGAGCTTCCGATCACTGCGGTGACCCCGAACCCACGCCAGCCCCGTCAGGTGTTCGACGACGACGCCCTCGACGAACTCGTGGCCTCCATCCAGGAAGTGGGGTTGCTCCAGCCGGTCGTGGTCCGGGAGGTCGGCCGGGGGCGCTTCGAGCTGGTGATGGGCGAGCGGCGATGGCGGGCCTCCCAGCGGGCGGGACTGACGGAGATCCCGGCCATCGTGCGGGCGACCACCGACGACGACCTGCTCCGTGACGCTCTCATGGAGAACCTGCACCGGGAGCAGCTCAACCCGCTGGAAGAGGCGGCCGCCTATCAGCAACTGCTCGACGACTTCGGAGCGACCCACGAGGAGTTGGCCCGGCGGATCGGACGATCACGGCCACACATCTCCAACACGCTCCGGCTGCTGAACCTGTCACCCGGGGTTCAGCGGCGGGTGGCCGCCGGAGTACTCACCGCCGGGCACGCCAGGGCGCTGTTGTCGGTGGATGACGCTGACGCGCAGGACTATCTCGCCCACCGCATCGTCGCCGAAGGGTTGTCTGTCCGCGCGGTGGAAGAGATCGTCACCATGGGCGTGCGTCCCGCCAAAGAGCGCCGTCCGGCGGCCAAGCAGTCATCACCACCCGCACTGAACGATCTGGCTGACCGCCTGTCTGACGCCTTCGACACCCGGGTCAAAGTCGAACTGGGCAAGCGGAAAGGCAAGATCGTGGTGGAGTTCGGTTCGCTGGAGGATCTGGAGCGCATCGTCAGCACCATGTCTCCGGACTGGACCGGGTCCCTGGGCGCAGGATCGCTCAGTACGGGGTCCCTGAGCGCGTAGCCGCTGGCATGTTTCACGTGAAACAGCACCCGCAGCGGCCGCACCTAATTCCCGGGCCAATTCCTCGCCGCTGTTTCACGTGAAACAGCGGCGCAGTCAGACGCGGGAGCCGCTGGCGGACCGGATGCTGGCCAGGAACGAGTCCACATCGTCAGTCGTGGTGTCGAACGCTGTCATCAGCCGGACGGTGTTCCGCTGATCGTCCCAGACGTAAAAACCCCAGTCGTGCTGCAGTGGCCCGGTGATGCCCGGGTCCAGATCGGCGAACACCGCGTTGGACTGCACGGCCTGGACTACGGAAACCCCGGGCAGATCCCCAAGGCCGGCGGCGAGCCGCTGGGCCATCAGGTTGGAGTGCGCTGCGTTGTGCAGCCAGGTCTGGTCCTCCAGCAGGCCGGCGAACTGCGCAGCCAGGAAGCGCATCTTCGAGGCGAGCTGCAGGAGCTGCTTGCGCTGGAAAGGGACCGAGCTCAGCAGATCTTCCGCCATCACCAGCACGGCCTCCGCGGCGACCGCGCCGTTCTTGGTACCGCCGAAGCTGAGCACGTCAGCGTGGGCAGCGATGTCGGCCACGGTGCAGCCCAGGCTGGCGACGGCGTTCGCCAGCCTCGCGCCGTCGATATACAGGCGGAGATCGTGACCCTGGCAGAACTCCCGGAGCACCCGCAGCTCCGCGAGTGAATAGCAGGTGCCCAGTTCCGTGACCTGGGTGATGCACACCGCGCGGGGCTGCGCCCGGTGTTCGTCGCCGCGGCCGCCGAGACGGGTGGCCACCAGGTCCGGGGTGAGCTTGCCATCGGGAGTGGGCACGGTGAGCAGCTTGCTGCCCAGCAGGCGCTCGGCGGCGCCGCACTCGTCCACGTTCAAGTGCGCGGTCTCGGCGCAGATCACCGCTTCGTAGGGGCGCAGCATCAGGCTGAGGCCCAGGACGTTTGCGGCGGTTCCGTTGAACACGAAGTAGGCGGCACGTGCCCCAGTCAGGTCACACAGTTCCCCGGCCACCCGCTCGGTCCAGGGATCGTCGCCGTATCCGTGCGCGTCCCCGTCGTTGGCGAGGCTCATCATCCGCAGGACGGCCTCATGGGCGCCCGCGTGGTTGTCGCTGCCAAAGCTCTTCCGTGTCGTCACGCCTGGAGAGCCTAGTAGCGCGCCTCCTCGCTCAGATGGGTGGAGGGGCGACCCGGGCGTCGGCTTCAGCGGCAGGTGGTGGTGGCTGGGCTGGCCCGCGCGGATACGGAGCCCTCCGGCGCCGGTGTCAGCCTGGATGGGCGGCATGTGGCGGATCCCTCTGACTTCACCGACGAGGAACTCGCCGGGTACTGGCGGCTGTGCGCACGGCCAAGGTTCTCGAGGCGTCTATCAGCCCGTCTCCGGCACTTCTTCTCCCGGGCCAGCCGTCAGCGGTGAACGGTGTTTCAGTACGAGACCACTGAGGCTGTAGAGGCTAGTGAGTCGGCTGCTATTTAGCTGCGGATCGGCTCACCAGATGGCGGGTCCGCCCGGCGCGCCGATAGGTACCATGTCCTGGTACGGGCCGGGTGCCCGGTGGAGGTAAGCGTTCCAAGCCGTAGCGCTTCTCAACGCAGCGCTTTCTGAAATCCTGGGGTGCCCGTGCCGCGCCGAGTCGTCAGTATCACCCTGGACAACCTGGACGACCTGCCCAAGCGCTGCCGCCGGTGCGTGTTCTGGGAACTTGACCCGGTCAGCCACGCGCGGGCCCAGGAAGTCGGGGACCCGGCCCTGGAGAAGGAAGCCTGGATCTCTTCGACCCTGCTGGACTGGGGCAGCTGCGGGAAGATCGTGTACGTGGACGGGGCGCCGGCCGGCTACGTGCTGTACGCGCCACCCATGTACGTGCCGCGTTCGCTGGCCTTCCCGACCAGCCCGGTGAGCGCGGACGCGGTCCTGCTGATGACGGCGAGCATTCTCAGCGAGTTCTCGGGCGGCGGGCTGGGGCGGGTGCTGGTCCAGTCGGTGGCCAAGGACCTGACCCGGCGCGGGGTGAAGGCGATCGAGGCGTTCGGTGACCTGCGCTCGGAGGGCCTGTCCTGCGTGCTGCCCGCCGACTACCTGCTGGCGGTGGGGTTCAAGACCGTCCGCCCGCACCTGCACTACCCGCGGCTGCGGCTCGAACTGAAGACCGCGGTGTCCTGGCGCGAAGACGTGGAAGTAGCTCTGGAGCGCCTGCTGGGCTCGGTAAGCCCCGAACGCGCCCTGCGCCTCGCCTAGACGGCCGGAGGCCGCCAGCGACAGCTACGGAGCCGTGCGGGCGCGATTGCCGGGCGACTCCTCGTGCAGGACCAGCAGGGCGTACGCGGCGACGGACGAGTCGTCGGTGATGGTTCCGTCGCGGATCATGTCCTTGAACTCCGCCCGTGACACCCAGCGCTGCTGCATGTCCTGCTCCTCGGGTTCCCGGTCGGGTTCGCCCTCGGTCAGCCCGGTGGCCAGGTACACGTGGAACCCCTGGCTGGACGTGCCGTGCGAGCTGTGCAGGAAGCCGAGCAGGGTCAGGCCGCTGGCCCGCAACCCGGTCTCCTGGGCCAGTTCGAGCCGGGCCAGGTCCTCGGGATCCCCAGTGTGGCCGCCGGGCCAGCCGCCCTGCGGGAAGGCCCAGGCCCGGCGCCGCACTGGATAGCGATACTCCTCGACCAGGCAGAACCGGCCCGAATCAGCCGGGATGACCAGCGCGAAGTGGGGCTTGTCGACCACCGCGTAGACGCCGCGGCTGCCGTCCCGGCGCTCGATCTCATCCCGGCGCAGCGACATCCATGAATCCGCGTAGATCACGCTGGACGTGACCGTGCGGATGTCCGGGACCCCGTCGTGACTCATGTCTGGGCGGAGGCCGGCCAGTCAGATGAAGTCAGCGAGCTCCTTGAGCAGCGCAGACTTCGACTTGGCTCCCACCACCTGCTTGACGACCTCGCCGCCGGAGAAGACGTTCAGCGTCGGGATCAGCATGATCCCGTACTTCTGAGCGGTCTGCGGGTTCTCCTCGATGTTCAGCTTGACCACGTTGACCTTGTCGCCGTGCTCCTGCGCGATCTCTTCGAGGACCGGGGCGACCTGACGGCACGGGCCACACCACTCGGCCCAGTAGTCGACGATGACCGGCTTGGCGTTCTTGACCACCTCGGTGTCGAAGTTCGCGTCGGTCACGACCTTGGTTGCGCCCACGGTGGGTGCTCCTTCCGCTCTGTCGGGTTGGGTTGAGGCTGATGGGGTTGGAGGCAGGGTCAGGACTTGTGGTCTGCTTGGTCGGCCAGCCACCGCTCGACGTCGATCGCGGCGGCACATCCGGTGCCGGCCGCGGTCACCGCCTGGCGGTAGGTGTGGTCCACCACGTCGCCGCAGGCGAACACGCCGTCCACGCCGGTCCGGGTGGACGGGTGCTCGACCTTCAGGTAACCCTCGCTGTCTGTCTCCAGCTGGCCGGTGAACAGCTCGCTCCGCGGGTCATGGCCGATGGCCACGAACACGCCGTTGACCTTGAGCGTGTCCTCCTCGCCGGTCTTGGTGTTCCGCAGCCGCAGCCCGGTGACCTTGCCCTCACCGAGGACCTCGGCCACCTCGCTGTCCCAGCGGAAGTCGATCTTCGGGTTGGCGAAGGCCCGGTCCTGCATGATCTTGGAGGCCCGCAGCTGGTCCCGGCGGTGCACCACGGTCACCGACTTGGCGAACCGGGTCAGGAACGTCGCCTCTTCCATGGCGGAGTCACCGCCGCCGATCACCGCGATGTCCAGGTCGCGGAAGAAGAAACCGTCACAGGTCGCGCACCAGGAGACGCCGTGGCCCGACAACCGCTTCTCGCCGGTGACGACCAGCTCGCGGTACCGGGATCCGGTGGCCACGATCACGCTGCGGGCCTGGTAGGTCTCGCTGTGGGTCTTCACCACCTTGGGCGTGGCGGCCAGGTTGACCTCGATCACGTCGTCAGGCACGAGTTCGGCGCCGAACCGCTCCGCCTGCTTGCGCAGCGAGTCCATCAGGTCCGGACCGAGCACGCCGTCCGGGAAACCGGGGAAGTTCTCCACGTCGGTGGTCTGCATGAGCGCACCACCTGCCGTGACCGATCCCTCGAACACCAGCGGGGCCAGCCTGGCCCGCGCCGCATAGATCGCTGCCGTGTACCCGGCAGGACCTGAGCCGATAATGATGACATCCCGAACGTCGGTCACGTGTGCTTGCCCTTCGCTGAACTTTGCTACGCCCTCAACCGATCCTAGGGCTCGCATGTTCCCGGCATGCGGATCCAGGGCACCCGGGACCCGCCGGGCAGGTGTGCGGCGGGTTCAGCGCGGCGGGGCCTGGGCCAGAATGCGGGCGTCTGAGGCCGAACAGGGGCTCGCGACCACAAACACCGTGCGGGGCTGGGTGGCGGTGGCGGCCACCACGATGATCGTGGCCGGACGTCCCCCGTACCGGGCCTGGTCCACCAGTTTCACGTGACTGGCGCGCTCCGCACCTACCACCCTGGTCACGCACCCGGTCAGTGCCAGGCTGGTGCCCCGGGGCTGGTCGGCCTGGTTTCCGGGCCTGATCAGGCCCGTCGAGGGGTGGGACAGCACCCTGGCCGCCTGGGCCGCGAACGTGTCCGGGTGGTACGTGGTTCCGCTGTGCGTCACCGTGAACGTGGCGCCGCCGAGGGCGGGGACGCTGAGGTTCGGGCGAGCCTTGGTGCTGGGGGCGGCCTGGGCGGCCCCGGCGGCCGCTCGCGGCGCGGAGGACCCCGAGGCCGAGGGGGACGGGGAGGACTGAGTCACCACGTAACCGATCCCGCCCGCCACGACCAGCACACCGGCCACGGCCAGCGCCCGGACGGCGACCGGAAGCCGCAGCCCACGCCGCCGCGGCGCGCGCGGGCCAGGGACGGCACCCCGGGACCGGGCGGGGCCCGCCCGGTCCGGCGCCTGGTCCGGTGCGAGGCCGGGAGCCTGCGCGGCCCTGCGGGCGGCCTCGCCGCTGAGCGCGGCGTCCAGCCGGGCCGCGACCGTCGGCGGCAGGGCGGGCGGGGGCACCTGGGCCAGCAGCGCCGGGACCTCGGACAGCCGGGCCTGCGCAGCGGCGCACTCGGGGCAGCGGGCTACGTGGGCGCGGATCTGCTCGCTCTGCCGCCTGCCCAGCAGCCCTTCGGCGCACAGCGCCAGGGACTCCGTGTCCACATGCCCTCTCATGCCTGGATCTCGCCCGTTCCCTCGGCTGGTGAGACGCGCGGTACGGCCGGCTGGTTCCCGCCGGCCGCCGGGGCGTTCCCGCCGGCGCCCGCTGGCGCCGGCGCGGCCCCGCGCAAGTGGGCCAGCAACGGCAGCAGCCGGGCCCGGCCCCGGGCGCAGCGGCTCTTCACCGTGCCCGGGGAAATGCCCAGGATCTCGGCGGTGTCGGCGACCGGGTAGCCCAGCATGTCCACCAGGACCAGCGCGGCCCGCTGGTCCGGGCCCAGCGTCGCGAGCGCGGCGAGCACGTCCAGCGCGGTGTCCTTGTCTATCCCCGGATCGGCCAGCGCCGAGCCCTGGGCCAGGACGTCCAGCGTCTGCTCGTCCATCCCGCTGGCCGCCGGGCGCGCGGCGCGGCGGCGGATCCGGTCCAGGCAGGCGTTGACCACGATGCGGTGCAGCCAGGTGGTGACGGCCGAGTCGCCGCGGAAGTCGCCGGCCCGGCGGAACGCCGAGATCATCGCGTCCTGCAGGGCGTCCGCGGCTTCCTCCTGGTCGCCCAGCGTGCGCAGGGCCACGGCCCACAGCCGTTCCCGGTGCCGGACGAACAGCAGGCCGAACGCCTCAGCGTCGCCCTGGACGTGGAGTCGTAGCAGGTCGCGGTCGGAGCGGTCCGCCTGTGGTACCCCGCGGGGCTCAGGCCGCGCCGGTCCGGGCTGGCCGGGCACGACTCAGCCCGATCCCCGCACGACGACGTTGTAGACGAAGGCCTGGAACTGGCCGGCGTTGTTAGGCGGCAGCTTGGTGAACCAGATCAGTAGATAACGCCCCTTGGGCGTGCTGCTGGTCTGGAAGATCTGGGTACCACCGTCGAGGTGCTTGCGCTTGGCGACCTTGGTGAACGAGGCCAGGCCGGTGGGCGAGATCGCGTTGCTGTTGCCCACCTCGATGGCCACGTTGGCCCCCGCGGTGGGGCCGAACGTGACCTGCACTGAGCTCAGGCTCACCTGCTTGCCCATGTCCAGCAGCAGGCCGGTGCCCTTCTTCAGGCCGCCGAACAGCGGACTGCCCAGATAGAACTGGGTGTGCCAGGCGGTGGACGTGCTGCCGTCGATGGCGAACTTGGCCCCGGCGTTGTCCTCGTCGCCGGGGTCGGAGGTCGCGCCGAGGGCGTCAAACCCCTCGGCGCCCACCGGGGTGAGCACGGTGTGGGCCGCGGCGGACGGGGACGACGAGCCGCCGCCCGACTTGCCCTGGGTGGCAGAGGAGCCCCCGTGCGAGCGGGTCAGGCTGTATACCCCGGTCCCGATGGCCGCGAGGACGAGCAAGATGACCAGGACGATGGCCAGCCGGGTGAACAGCGGCCGGTCGTCACTGCGCCGCGGCGGCGCGGACCCGCCACCACCGCCACCCGGCGCCCAGCCCACCGTGCCCTGGTAGTGCGACGACGGCTCTCCGCCGTAGGGCGCTGAGCCTCCGTATTCCCCGGGCCGGGTGAAGCTGCCCGCCCGGGTGGCCGGAGCCGGAGCCGCGGGAGGTGGAGCGAGTGGCGCCGGGATCACCTCTTCCAGCGCCTCGGCGAACAGCGCCGGGGTGGTCAGCGGCGGGCCGCGGCGGCGGTCGCTCTGGAACAGGGCCTGGGACGCCACTTCGTCGATGGAGGCGGGCACGCCCGCGCACACCTGCCGGGGGCTGCACGGCCTGCCGTCGGCCAGCGGGGCGGGGGGCAGCGTGCCCATCCCCGGACCGGGCCAGTACCGGGTCAGCGCCGCGTACAGGAGCATGGCCAGGCCGCGGGTGTCGGCCAGGGCCGGGTCGTCCGCGGTCGTGTCGGACAGCGCGGCGTCGATGCCGACGCCCAGCACCTTCACCCCGCCGCCTGGGGTCCAGCGCAGCGACTGCGGGGTCAGGCAGAGGTGGGCCACCCCGGAGGTGTGCGCGGCGGACATGGCCTCGGCGGCCTCGGCCACGATCTCGGCGCCCCGGGCCGGATCGAGCGGACCGTCCGCGAGCAGGTCATCCAGGGAGTCGCCGGCCACCCACTCCATCACCACGTACGCCGAATCCCAGTCGTCCTCCACGTCGAAGACCTGGGCCAGCCGCGCGTCGGTGAGCCTGCTCGCGGCGCGCGCCGCGGTGAGCACCTCGCGGATCCGCGGGAAACCCGGGGCGAACGTCAGCACGGCGACCGGACGGGCCAGAGTTTCGTCGATGGCCTTCCATGCCGCCCAGCCAGTGGCGTCGCTGACCCGGTCCTCGAGCCGGTAGCGACCGCCGAGCCGGGTACCCGGTTCCGAGATGAAGGTGCTCATAGGCCTGAAGTCAAGAGCGGGGCAGGCCCTCGACCCTCCTTCCGAGCCCCCGGACATGCGGACGTTGACGAGCGCGTATTCGTGGTGCTGGACACCATGCTAAGCCGCCGGGGGTCCCGGGAGGTGTCCGCCTGCCCCGCTGCCGAAAACCGTTACATGTGAGAGACACCAGCTTCGCTTCCCGATAACCCTGCCCGGGACCTTCGGTGCGGGTATGACCAGGATTACCCGCCGCGTCCGTGAAGTGCTGCTCACCGATGCAGCCGGGTCTTCACGGTGGACGTCAGCGTGGTCACCTCCCTGATCCCGAGCGCCCGGGAAAAGAGCAGGTAGAGCAGCAGGCCGCCGCTCCCGCCCAGGACCACGGTGATGAGCCCGAAGACCGCGCCGGGCGCGAAGAGCACGCCGACCATGAACGTCACGGCCCAGGCGAAGATCAGGGCCGGCACGGCGGCCAGGTGCATCCGCCCCAGGCTGTCCGCGATCTGACGGCCGGCCAGGCCGCCCAGGCGGTGGCTGAGAATGCGCCAGGACACGACCGCGCCCACCACGTTGGACACGCCGAACGAGACACCCAGGCCTTCCACCACGTGGCCGGTCGGGACCACCTTGAGCACGAGCAGGCTGATGCCGATGTTGGCCACCATCACCGCGACGCCGACGAACATCGGAGTGCGGCTGTCGTGCAGCGAGTAGAAGACCCGCAGCAGCAGCTGGAAAATCATGTACGGCACCAGGCCGAGGGAGAAGATGGCGAACACTTCACCGACGTAGCGGGCCTCGGCCACGGTCGTGTGGCCGTGCCCGATCAGGAACTCGGCGAGCGGGGGCCCCAGCACGAGGAGCAGCAGCGCGGCGGGCACCACGATGACCGACGACAGGCGCACCCCGGTGGAGAAGTCGTCCCGGACCAGCGGGTAGCGGCGTTCCGCCGCGTGCGCGCTCATCCGGGGCAGCAGCGCGGTGATCACCGACACCCCGATGATCGCGTACGGCAACTGGAACAGCTGCCAGGCGTAGGTGTAGGTGGAGAACGAGTCGTAGGCCGCGCCGGGCCGCACCGACGCCGCGTTGGCCACGTTCTGCACCACGACGAAGGAAACCTGGGTGGTGAGCACGTAGCCGAACAGTGGCGCGGCCATCCGGCGGATCTCCCTGACCTCGTCCCGCCGGAAGTCGAACCGCGGGTGCCAGCGGAAGCCCACCCGGCGCAGGAACGGGATCAGGGCCGCGGTCTGCGCGACGATGCCCAGTGTGGTGCCGAAGCCGAGCAGCTGGACCTGGCTGGCGGAGATGGTCGAGGGGTCGGTGATGCCGCCGGTGGCGATGAACAGCAGCAGGACACCGATCACCACGACGTTGTTGATGACCGGGGTCCACATAGGCGCGGCGAAGTGACCGCGCGCGTTCAGGATCCCGCCGGCCAGCGAACTCACCCCGTAGAAGAAGATCTGCGGGATGAAGAAGTACGCGAAGAGCACCATCAGGTGGTGCTCGGCGCCGGTAATGGCGTGGGCGTACACGTTGACCAGCAGGCCCGCGGCCAGCGTGGCCAGCACGGTAATCCCGAGCAGCGCGCTGGTGGCCAGGGTGAACAACCGCTGGTCGTAGGCCTCGCCGCCGTCGGAGTCCCGCTTGGCCGCGCTGACCAGCAGCGGGACCACGACACTGGTCAGGATGCCGCCGAGCAGCAGGTCGTAGACCGCGTTGGGCAGCGTGTTCGCGTTGTTGTACGCGTTGGCCACGCCGGTCACGCCGAGCGCGAAGACGAGCATCAGCGTGCGCAGGAAACCGGTCCCGCGGGAGGCCAGCGTGCCCACGGCCATCACCGAGCTGGAGCGGAGCAGGCTGCCGCCCTCAGGACCGGGAGCGGGCCGCCCGGCGTGGCCGCCCGGGGTGCGGCCGCCCGGGGCGCCCCCGCCCGGGGCGCCGCCGCCGTGGCCCGCGTGGCCGTGGCCCCCGCCGGGGAGTTCCTGGCCCGGTTCCGCGGAGCCGCGGTCTGGGTCCGCGATCACACCGCTGCCCGTGCTCGCCGCGTGATTGCCCGTGCCCGCCGCGTGACTCCCGCCCTGATGCCGGCCGGACGCCCGGCGGCGCCCCCGCCCCCCATCAGGGGCGGTCCACCCGGCCTGGGGCGCTGGCGTACTCATCCGGCTCCTCGGGTGTCTGGTGATCACGGGCAGGCTCGGAGACGACGGTATCCGTTTCGCCGGGCGATCCGGTGGGTTCCGCGCCGTTCGCGTCCTGACCTGGCCTGGGACCGCGACGTGGGGACAGCAGGGCGCCCCGGGCGCCGCCGCGGCGGACCGCCCGGGCGATCGCGGTGACCACGAAGACGGCGATGGCGACGGCCACGATAACCAGGGCCGCGGTGCCGAAATGAGTGGAATCCACGGTGAGCTTGGCCTGGGTCCCGGGCAGCGGTGCCCCGTTCGGCGCGGCCAGGCTCAGCCTGAGCTCCGTGGAGCCGGCCACCGCGGAGCGCACCTTGATCACCACGGTCGTCTGCTGGTATGGCTGGATAGTGACGGAGGTGACGGAGGGATGGACCGTCATCCGGCTCGCGGGCGCCCGCACCCGGAGCAGGACCGTGACCGCCTGGCCCAGCCGGTTACTGATCGATACCGGCACGGGACCGGACTTGCCGGTCAGGGTGTCCTGCCCGGTGTCGATGATGCGCACCTGCCGTTCCTGCGCGGCCAGGTGGGCAGACACCGAAGCCAGCAGGGCTTTCGCCCGGTGCGGGTGGCCCCGCCAGGCCGACGACTCCACCGCGGCCACGGCGCCAGCCAGGTAGGTGGACGGCCGTTTCACGCCGAACATGCTGGCCTGCAGCCGGATACTGTCTTCCAGGCCCTTGACCTTGCGGAGCAGGGACCGGTGCAGTTCGCCGCGGCCGAACTTCGTCCCGGGCGGCCGCTCCCGCGGTACCTGCCCGGCCGCCGAATTCGCGGTGATCAGGCTGGACAGGCTGGCCGGCCGGAGCCAGGGCGCGTCGTCGCTCTCGGCCAGCAGCGCCGTGGCCAGGCTGTCGGTGGGATTCCACTGGCGGGGCGGGGCGATCACCACTGAACGCGGGACGGCCGGGAACTCCCCGGCGATCATCGCCGTCTCGGCCAGGAAGCGCTGCTCGGTCGCGAACGAGCCGGCCGCGGCAGCCGCCTGCACGGTACCGGCGGACTGACCGCTGGCTGACCGGCCGCTGGCTGACTGAGTGCGGGCCTGGGCGCGGCGGGCCTGTCCGACCGTCGGCCCGTCGGCCAGGACCTGGCTGAGGACGTTGTCGGTCAGGGCCACGTGCACG
This sequence comes from uncultured Actinomycetes bacterium, assembly GCA_963781085.1. Lineage (GTDB taxonomy): Bacteria > Actinomycetota > Actinomycetes > Streptosporangiales > Streptosporangiaceae > RYN-230. The sequence continues at coordinate 360,261 of CAWAES010000005.1, read as the reverse complement.
CCCGCGTTGACTCCGTCCAGGGCGCTGGTGATAGCGCTGGGCGTGTACGGCGGCGCCGTCTTGGGCGGCATCAGGGAACTGTTCAGGATCACGGAGCTCACCCCGGTCGCGGCCAGGCTGCCGAGGACCCCGAAATCGGCGATCCCGGCCGCCGGCCAGGCGATCGTGCCGCCGCCGGCGACGGCGGGACGCTGCGTGCCGCCGAGGAAGGTGCCCGCGACGGCGGCCCCCTCGGTCTGGGCCCGCTGCAGATCGGTGACCAGGCCGGCGTGGGTGAGGGCGGACACGTCCACGTCCGCGTACGGGGTGACGAAGTAGTCCTGCTCCGCGGTGACCGAGCGCAGCCCGGCCAGCCAGCTGCGGGCCGCCGGGCTGCCCCTCTTGCTGACCGCACCAGAGCAGGTGGCGGTCCCGCGCACCTGGTAGGCCTGGCGCATGATCGCGGCGCTGGACAGCACACTGGGGTCGATAGCCCAGGTCAGGTCGGCGCGGACGGCCTCCGGCGTGCTGCCCGCCGCGAGCAGCCGGCCGAGCCGCCCGCCGGTCGTCAGGCTACTGGCCAGGGCGTTGTTGAACAGGGCCGGGCAGGCGCCCTTTTCGGGCGCGCTGAAAATGGGCCAGATCCAGGCGATCTTCATCCGCTGGGTGAGCCCGGCCGCCGCCCGGGACCCTGGCCAGAACGGCAGGAACGTGTGGTCGGTGCTCAGCGCGGTGCCGCCGGAGACCAACTCGGCCGCGAGCGGGTAGACGCCGAAGGTAGTCAGCGAGAGGACGCTGGGCCGGATGGTGGCCGTCCAGTCCCGCACCGCCCCGGGGGCCAGGGTCCCGGGCAGCCGGGCCACGGCGCGCAGCAGCGCCACGTCCGCCGCCAGCTTCCCGGCGGCGTACTTGCGGAGCGCGGTCCGGCTGGTCAGCGCGGTGCCGGACGACCTGAGCTGGACCGTCAGGCCGGACACGGCGTTCCGGGTCGGGTTGCTGACCGTGCCTTGCACGGTGATCGGGTGCCCGGGGGTGGCGACCTGCGGGTTTACCGAGGTGATGCCGACTGTCACCGGCTGGGAGCGCGCAGCGGCCGAGCGGGCCCCCGCCGCTTGTGTGACGGCCGCGGTGGCTGCGGTGCCCGCGCCGGCCCCGGCCAGCGCGGGACCGCCGGCCATCAGCGCGGCAAACGCGCACGCCAGCACGCCGCGCCGGGCCAGCCGGGTCCACGCCGGCCTGGCAGGCCTCTGGTCGCGCTGCGTTGGGCACTGACGCGGCATGCCGGAAATGCTATTGCCGTTCCCTGAGTGCTCTTCCAAGATGAGTCCGGGAGCCGTGGATTTCCCCCGGCCCACCACTACCCCCTACCCTCAATGCCCGTGCCAGATACCACGCCCATCGGCCCGGAACAGCGGAAGGCCGCCGCAGCGCTGCTGCGCAGGTCGGCTGCGCCCGCGGCCGACCTGGGCCGCATTTTTGCCCGGAACGGGTTCGAGCTGGCACTGGTGGGCGGTCCGGTCCGGGACGCGTTCCTCGGCCGCGCGCACAGTGACCTGGACCTGGCTACCGACGCGACCCCGCCGCAGGTCCTGGCCATCGCCCGGGACTGGGCCGACAAGGTCTGGGAGACCGGTATCGAGTTCGGCACCGTCGGGCTGCGCAAGGGCGACGTCATCCTGGAGATCACCACCTACCGGAGCGAGACGTACGGGCCTGACTCTCGCAAACCCGCGGACGTCCGGTACGGGACCTCCCTGGAGGCCGACTTGCGCCGGCGTGACTTCACCGTGAACGCGATGGCGGCCCGGCTGCCGTCCCTGGAGCTGGTGGACCCGTTCGGCGGCTTGCGGGATCTGCGGGACAGGGTGCTGCGCACCCCGGGGAGCCCGGAGGAGTCGTTCACCGACGACCCGCTCCGGATCATGCGCGCCGCCCGCTTCACCGCGCAACTGGGCTTCACCGTGGCCCCCGAAGTGGCGGTAGCCATGGCGGAGCTCGCGCCCCGGCTCACCGTTCCCTCCGCGGAGCGGATCCGCGACGAGCTCAGCAAGCTGTTGCTCGCTCCGCGCGCCCACGACGTGGTCCGGGGGGTCGAGCTGATGGTCGACACCGGAGTAGCGGACGTCGTCTTGCCCGAGGTGCCCAGGCTGCGGCTGGAGACCGACGAGCACATGCGGCACAAGGACGTGTACCAGCACTCGCTGATCGTCCTGGAGCAGGCCATCGAGCTGGAGGAGCACTACGGCCTGCAGCCGGACCTGGTGGTCCGGCTGGCGGCGCTGCTGCATGACATCGGCAAGCCCAAGACCCGCTCGCTGCTCCCGGACGGGCGGGTGGCTTTCCACCACCACGAGGTGGTCGGCGCGGCCATGGCCCGGTCCCGGCTGAAGGCGCTGCGCTTCTCGTCCGTGGTGGTCGCCGACGTGAGCACCTTGATCGCACTGCACCTGCGGTTCCACGGATACGGGCCAGGAGTATGGACCGACTCCGCGGTGCGCCGCTACATCGCGGACGCGGGACCGCTGCTGACCCGGCTGCTGGTGCTCACCCGGGCCGACTGCACCACCCGGAACCGGGCCAAGGCCGCGCGCCTGGCCCGCTCCCAGGACGGCCTGGAGCAGCGCATCATGGCCCTCAGCGCCCAGGAGGAACTCAAGAAGATCCGCCCCGACCTGGACGGCCACCAGATCATGACCATCCTGCGCCTGCCACCGGGCCGCGCGGTCGGCCGGGCCTATCAGTACCTGCTGGAACAGCGGATGGAGCACGGCCCGCTCGGACCCGAGCGGGCCACTCAGGAACTGCTGCACTGGGCTGAGGCCGAAGGACTCTGGCCCCCGCCTGATCCGCCTGACGCGTCCGGCCGCCCCCCGGCTGACCGCGCCCGGTGGCCGGCAGCCGGCTGGCCGCCCAGTAGGCCGCCGCGGTGACCGCATACCCCACGGCGACTACCCCGATGATGACCGCGGACCGCCCGTTGACCGGCATGAACACCGCACTGAGCCCGGCCCCGGCCACGAACGTGACGTTGAACGTCATGTCGTAGAAGGAGAAGACGCGGCCCCGGTAGTGGTCGTCCACCTCTTCCTGCAGGATCGTGGTCGAGCAGATCGCCACGCCCTGCCCGGCCAGGTTCAGGGCGAACCCGATGATCAGGAACGCGACCTGGCTGAAGGTCTCGCCCAGCGCTCCGCTGACGATCGCGGCCATGGCGAGCAGGACCGTGATCCAGGCCGGCTTGCCGAGCACCCGGGTCAGCCGCGGGGTGACCAGCGCCGCGCAGGCGTACCCGAGCGCGGAGGCGATGACCAGCACCGTGTAGTGGCTGAGCGCCGCGTTCGCCCCGGCCGCGCGGTAGAAGTAGTTCCGGTAGAGCAGGATCGACATCAGGAACAAGATCCCGTAGAGGAGCCGGTTCCCGCCGGTGGCGCCCAGCGCCGCGGCCGGCCCGCGGCGGCGCAGCACGTACCGGGCCCCGGCGGCCAGCCCGGCGAGCACGGCCGAGAACTCACCCAGCACCCGGTCTGGCGGCCTGTCGCCCGGCTCGCGGAAGGGGCCGAGCAACGATCGCGGCATGGTCCGGGCCACCAGGCTGGCCAGCACGTAGCAGAGGCCGGCCACCAGCAGGGTGACGGCGGATCCGGTCCGCCCGCTGCCGGTAGCCACGTGGACGCCCAGGCCGACGATCCCGCCGACCGAGGCCATGATCCCGCCTGCGGTCGGCGACACGGAGTTGGCCATGACCAGCTTATCTTCCGGAACGACGTGCGGCAGCGCGGCGGACAGTGAGGACAGGAAGAACCGGTTGACCCCCAGGACCAGCAGCACCCCCGCGTACAGCGGGACGCCCAGGTTGCCCGAGGCGACCAGCGCGGCGGTCGCCGCCACGAACAGGGTGCGCAGCAGCGCTGACCAGACCAGGATCTGGCGGCGCGACCAGCGGTCGATGAACACCCCGGCGAACGGCCCGATCAGCGAATACGGGAGATAGAGCACCGCGAACGCCGCCGCGGCTGAGGCCGGGTCCGGGAACGAGGTGCTGTTGAAGAAGACATAGGAGCCGAGCCCGGCCGTGAAGATGCCATCTCCGGTCTGCGAGATCAGCCGGGTCGCGAACAGCCGCCGGAAATCCCGTTCCCGCAGCAGAATCCGCAGATCAGCGACGAAGGACGAGCCGGTTCGCCGGCCGCGCAGCTTCGCCTTCACGGCGGCCAGGACGGTCACCCATACAGGCTACGGGGGAGGATCCCGCGGGAGCCCGGCGTGCCTGGCGTGCTGCTTAATGTTTCCGTATGGCCAGGGCAATGAGTACGGCCGGGGCCAGGGCTAAAACCCGGAAACGGCACGTGCCCGCCGGGCTGGCGGGCACATGCCGTTTCCGGGCTGGCGCCCGGGCTGGCGCCGCGTCAGCGCCATGCTCACTGCTCGATGCTCACCGCTCGATCTCGCCGCGGATGAACTGCTCCACCAGATCGTGGGCCACGTCGTCGCTGTACTGCTCCGGCGGGGACTTCATGAAGTACGACGCCGCGGAGAGGATCGGGCCGCCGATGCCGCGGTCCTTGGCGATCTTCGCCGCCCGGATCGCGTCGATGATCACGCCCGCGGAGTTCGGCGAGTCCCAGACCTCCAGCTTGTACTCGAGGTTGAGGGGCACATCGCCGAAGGCGCGTCCCTCCAGCCGGATGTAGGCCCACTTGCGGTCGTCCAGCCACGGCACATGGTCCGACGGCCCGATGTGCACCGCGGCCTTCTCCATCTCGTGCGGGATCTGCGAGGTGACCGACTGGGTCTTGGACACCTTCTTGGACACGAGGCGCTTGCGCTCCAGCATGTTCATGAAGTCCATGTTGCCGCCGAAGTTGAGCTGGTAGGTGCGCAGTAGCTCGACGCCCCGGTCCTCGAAGAGCTTGGCCAGCACCCGGTGCGTGATGGTGGCCCCGACCTGGGACTTGATGTCATCACCGATGATCGGCACGCCCGCCGCGGTGAACTTCTCCGCCCACTCCGGATCCGAGGCGATGAACACCGGCAGAGCGTTCACAAACGCCACCCCGGCGTCGATGGCGCACTGCGCGTAGAAGCGGTCGGCCTGCTCGGATCCGACCGGCAGGTAGGACACGAGGACGTCCGCGCGGGACTCACGCAGGGCCTGCACCACATCCACCGGCGGGTCGGCGGACTCGGAGATCATCTCCTGGTAGTACTCGCCCAGGCCGTCCATCGTGGGGCCGCGCTGCACCGTGATCCCGGTCGGCGCCACGTCGCAGATCTTGATGGTGTTGTTCTCGCTGGCCCCGATGGCCTCAGCGAGATCCCGGCCCACCTTCTTCGCGTCCACGTCGAAGGCCGCGACGAATTCCACGTCCCGCACGTGGTACGGGCCGAACATCACGTGCATGAGCCCAGGAACCCGGTCCCCAGGATTGGCATTCTTGTAGTACTCCACGCCCTGGATCAGGGAGCTGGCGCAGTTACCGACGCCAACGATGGCCACCCGAACCGAACCCATGGGGACACACTCCTTCTCTCGCCGCACGATGGTGGCGTCAGATTTCTCTTTCAGTCAGCCGTGTTCAGTCAGCCGGGCCAGTTCCGCCAGGGCGGCGGGTCCGGCCCGGTCCGGCCTGGTCCGTGTCCGCCTGGCGCTCAGAGGCGATCAGCTCGTTCAGCCAGCGGACCTCCCGCTCGACCGATTCCAGGCCATGCCGGTGCAGCTCGAGCGTGTAGCTGTCCATCCGCTCGCGGGTCCGGGCCATGGCCGCGCGCACTCCGTCCAGCCGTTCCTCCAGCCTCGAGCGGCGGCCTTCGAGGATGCGCAGCCTGATATCGGCCTGGGTCTGGCCGAAGAACGCGAAGTGCACGCCGAAGCCGTCGTCGTCCCAGGCCGCCGGGCCGGACTCGGTGAGCAGCTGCTCGAGGCGCTCCTTGCCGTCTGCGGTGAGCCGGTAGACGATCTTGGACCGCCGGCCGGCCAGCGGTTTGGCCGTGCCGTCCGGGGCTTCCTCCGCGATCAGTCCCTGGGCCAGGAGCAGCTTCAGGCATGGGTACAGCGACCCGTAGCCGAACGCCCGGAACGCACCGAGCATCGAATTCAGCCGCTTGCGGAGCTCGTAGCCGTGCATCGGGGTCTCGTGCAGCAGCCCCAGCACCGCGAGCTCCAGTACGCGTGACCGTTGCCCGACCATGCCTGCCGCACCTCCCGTCTCGTGCTACCAGGGGCAGTATGCCCGCATTGTGCCAAAGCGATGTATCGAACCGATACATCGCCACGATATGCGCCGGGGCGAGACCACGCAACTCCTCGTTCACCCGCCGTTTCCCGGACCCCCCGCGGACCCCCGGCGAACGAGCCCATCCGGGGCTCGGAGCGCTGCGGCTTCCGTCGTACGCTGTCGGGGATGGGAGTTCGGCGATCGGTCGTGGATTACGGGCTTGCCCGGCGGGCAACGCTCGCCTCCGTGCTGGCCGGGCGTACGACGGTCGCGGACGTCTGCGACGCGCATCCCTATCTGCTCCGCGCGGCCAAGTTCCACGGTGAACCCACCGATACGGCCTGCCCCATCTGCCGCAGGTCCAAGCTGACCCACGTCACCTACGTGTATGGGGACGAACTCGGCCAATACGCCGGCCGGGTTAAGCAAGGCTCGGAACTGGCCGAGATGGCGTCCGAATACGGGGAGTTCCGGGTATACGTGGTCGAGGTCTGCCAAAGTTGTGCCTGGAACCACCTTGCCTCGTCCTACGTTCTCGGCACGGGCGAGCCACGCGCCCCGCGCAGCAGGCGAGCCCGGGCCAGCGAATAAAGGCGGGGCAGGAAGCTGCCACCCATCCAGGGCGGGCGGCTGAGCCAGCCCGCCCGGCTGGCTCCAGCAGACGGAACAGCCCGCCAGGCCAAAGCGCGCCATGCAGATGTGACGAATTTCTAACCTGAGCCGGATGGCTCGCGGCACCGGATACCGTGAGGCCCGGCGGTCGGCCCAATGCTCGCCCACGACTGCCTCACCCAACCAGCGAGGACGCGTGAGTAACCCAGACTTTTCCGGTTCCTACCCCCCGGATCCCGCTGAGCCAGGCCGCTGGGGTGGCCCCGGTGACGCAGAGCGCGGGGGTCGTTACGGGGACGGCCGCCGCGCACGCGGCACCTGGGACACGGAGGACCGTGGTTCCGGGCGGGAGCGGGACTACGAGTGGGACCGGACCGGCGGATCGGACGCGGGCTACCAGCGGGCCGGCCACCACGGTGCTGGCAACTACCGGGCTGACCACGCCCGCCCTGGCGATGAGCGTGCGGCCTACGGCCGGGGCGACTACGGCCGGGCGGACTATGACCGGGCGGACTACGACCGGGCGGCCAGCGACCGTCGTGCGGGCTACGACCGGGCGGATCAGAACCGTCTGGGCCAGGCCCCGGCCGGCGCGGGCCAGGTGACGCGGGGCAGTCGCCGCGCGGCCAAGGACGCGGGCCGGGGACGACGCGGGGCCGGCGGTGCGACCCAGGCTGCGGGCGAGATGAGCGTGAAGGACCGGCTGGCCGCCAAGCTCGGCGTGGACCATGCCGCCGGGCCTGGCGCGGCCGGCTACGGCGCGGCGGGTGCCGCTGACTACGCCGCGGGGGCGGGGCCGGCCGCCGGGCTGGCGATGTCAGCCGGTTACCCCGGCTCGGCCGCCCCCGGCGGCCGCGACTCCGGCCCGCGGCGGTCCGGCCGGGGCCGGGGCGGCCCCGCGGAGATGCAGGACGGGAACGGCCGCGGGGGTCGCGGCGGCAATGGCGGCGACGGCGGCGGGAACGGCCGCGGCGGGTCGGGCCGCCCGCGCCGCAAAGGTGACTGGTGGCGCCGCTGGACCTGGAAAAAGGCCATCGCGATGTGCCTGGTTACCGGCGGCGTCTTTGCCATCCTGCTGGTGGCCGGGTACTTCTACGCCCTTTCCGTTACCCCCATCCCGGTCGCCTCGGAGTTCGCCACCGGCCAGGCGTCCCAGGTCTACTTCCGCGACGGCAAGACGCTGGTGGGCCGGTTCGGCCAGACCGACCGGCAGATCCTGCAGCCGAACCAGATCCCGGCCATGGTCAAGAACGCCATGGTCGCCGCGGAGGACAAGCACTTCTACGACGAGGGCGGCGTCTCACCGATCGGTATCGCCCGCGCCGCCATCGCCGACCTCACCAGCGGGTCGGTTCAGCAGGGCGGGTCCACGATCACCCAGCAGCTGGTCCGGAACTACTACACGGGCATCGGCACCGCGGAGACGGCCAGCCGGAAGATCAAGGAAATCTTCGTCGCGGAGAAGCTGGCCAAGGCGGAATCCAAGCTCTGGATCCTCACCAACTACATGAACACGGTCCCGACCGGCACCAACATGTACGGCTTCGGCGCGGCCGCCGAGGCGTACTTCGGGAAGTCGGTCCGCAAGCTGACCGTCGCGCAGGCCGCGATGATCGCGGCCATGCCGCAGTCACCCAGTTACTACAACCCCAACCCGAAGGCGGGGGCGGCCTACCAGGCGCTGGTCTTCCGCTGGCACTACGTGCTGAAGACCATGGTCTCGATGGGCACGCTGACGCAGGCCCAGGCCAACGCGCAGAAGTTCCCGAAGCTCGCCAAGGCGTTCAACAACAGCTGGTCCGGCTACCGCGGTTACATCATGACGGCCGTGCTCAACGAGCTGGAGAACACCTATCACTACACGCAGGGCCAGATCGACGACGGCGGGCTGAAGATCACCACCACCTACAGCAAGCCGATGATGAACCAGCTCTACGCGACCGTGAACGCCGAAAAGCACCAGATGCGGCTGGACGGCAAGGCGCTGCCCAGCTACGCGCACGTCGGTGCGGTGCTGGAGCAGCCGGGTACCGGCGAGATCTGGGCCATGTACAGCGGGCCGAACTTCGACGCCCCGGCCAAGCAGTGCAACCGGATCCGCTGCCAGTGGGACATGGCCCTGCAGAACCGGGAGCAGGTCGGGTCGTCGATGAAGCCCTACGTGCTCGCGCTGGCCCGCAAGCAGGGGATGAGCGTCAAGACCAGCACGCTGGACGGCCACTCACCGCTGTGGATCCCGCCGGTCTCGGACCCGACGACGTACGCGAGCCACACCCAGCCCGCCGACCCGGGCAGCTGGTACGAGGTGGGCAACGACGCGGGTGACGCGCAGGCCAACGGGGTGAGCGTGGTCACCGCGTCCGCGGAGTCGCTCAACACCGCCTACACCGACCTGTACCACCGGGTCGCGGGCAACGACGGCCAGAACATGATCGCGATGGCGCAGAAGTTCGGGGTCAACACCATCGCCTCGGGGCTGTACACCCAGCGAGACGAGGTCGGCACCGCGCTCGGCCAGGCGTCCCTCACGGTCGAGGAGCAGGCCAGCACGTTCGCCACGCTGGCCAACGACGGCAACTACGTGGCTCCGCACGTGATCCAGGAGATCCAGCAGCAGCGCCCGGGCCAGGCGATGTCCACCACCATGGCCAAGCCGGACCGGCACGTGGTGCTGACCCCCGACGAGGCGTCTGACGTGGACTACGCGCTGTCCTTCGACGACAAGCCGGGCGGCACTGCCCCGAACGCGGGACTCGCCGACGGCCGGGAGCTGATCGCCAAGACCGGGACCACGAACCTGTCCCAGTCCGCGTTCTTCATCGGGGCGATCCCGCAGTTCAGCCTGGCGGTGGGCATGTTCACCAACGAGCAGGGCTGCCCGAACAACATCTCCGGCTGTGCCGCCGCGGCGAACCAGGAGAGCGCGCCGCCGGCCGGGGTGCAGACCCTCTACGGCGTCGGTAACCTGCCGGGCTACGGTGGCGAGTGGCCCGCCACGATCTGGCATGACTACGCCCAGAAGATGTTCGGCGACATGACGATCAAGGCCTTCCCCACGCCGGACTTCGGTGGCGCCGCGTGGAACATGCTCGGTCCCTACACGCCCAAGCCCCAGCCCACCGTGACGCCCACACCGACGCCGACCAGCACGTGCACCGGCTTCTTCTTCGCGGGGCATTGCTTCGGGAACCACTCCCACAACCCGACGCCGCCCACGCCGACACCGGGCGACCCGAACCCCTCGCCCAGCTTCCCGAACCCGAACCCGAACCCGACACCAACCTCGTTCGCGAAGCAGCGGTCGAGCATCGGGTAGCCGGAGCCCGCACGGGGGCAGAATTACCGCGACCCGATAGCCGATGACGGAGCGTGGGTGACAGACGGAGACACCGGCCCGGCTGGTCAGGAGCCAGCAGGCCGGGCACGAGCCTGAGACTGGGCACGAGGCTGGGCCGCATCCCAGGGCGGGCCGGATCGCGCTGGCGGCGGGATCGGTCACGGCGCTGGTCACAGCCACGCTGCTCGGCTCCGCGCTGGCGCTGACCAGCAAGTGGGCCTGCCGGGCGGGCGCGTGGAACGGCTATCTCTCCCAGTTCCAGGCGCACTGTTACACCGACATCTACCCGCTGTACTTCGGTGAGGGACTGTCGGCGGGCAAGGTGCCCTACGTTGACCACCCGGTCGAGTACCCGGTGCTCATCGGCGGGGCCATGCAACTGGTGGCCTGGCTGGTCCGGCCCATCGCCAACCCGTTCGTCCGGGGCCGGGAGTTCTTCGACCTGACCGTGGTCCTGCTCACCGTGTTCGCGGTCGTCGGTGTGCTGGCCACCGCCTACCTCGCGGGCCGGTCCCGCCGCTGGACCGCGCTGGGTGTGGCGCTGGCCCCGGCGGTCATCCTGGCCGCGTACATCAACTGGGACCTGATCGCGATGGGCCTGGCCATGGCGGGCGTGGCGGCCTGGGCGGCCCGGCGCGGGGTGCTGGCCGGCGTGCTCCTCGGCCTGGCCGTGGCGACCAAGTTCTATCCGCTGCTGTTCTTCGGGCCACTGCTGCTGCTCTGCCTGCGCGCCGGGCGGATGCGGGAGTTCTGGATCACGTTCGGCTCCGCGGCGGCCGCGTGGCTCCTGGTGGACCTGCCGGTGATGATCGTGGCCCCGGCGGGATGGGCCCGCTTCTACCAGCTCAGCGATACCCGCTCGGCGGACTGGGGCTCGATCTGGTACTTCTTCGAGACCGAGCACTGGCCGCTGGTCGGCACGACCAGCGTGAGCGCGCTCAACGTCATCTCGGCGGGCGTGTTCGGCGTCGCCTGCGTGCTCATCGTGCTGCTCACCCTGGGCGCGCCGCAGCGGCCGCGGGTGGCGCAACTGCTCTTCCTCACCCTGGCCACGTTCCTGCTGTCCAACAAGGTCTGGTCGCCGCAGTACGTGGTGTGGCTGGCCCCCCTGGTCGTGCTGGCCCGGCCACGCCTCGGTGCCTACCTGGCCTGGCAGGTGGCGGAGGTGGGCTACTTCTTCGCGATCTGGGCCTACCTGATCACGGTGTCGGTGGCCGGGCCCTCGTTCATCGGGGTCGGCGGCATCGGCACCGGGCTGTACTTCACCGCGCTCATCGCCAGGTTCGCCACCGTCCTGGTGCTGTGCGGCCTGGTGGTCCGGGACATCCTGCAGCCCGCCCACGACGTGGTGCGGGCCGGCGGGGCCGACGACCCTGCGGGCGGGGTCTTGTCCGGCGCGGCTGACCGCCTGGTGCTCAGACTGGGCCCGCGCCGCAGCCGTCAGCCGGCCACCGCCGCGTCCGCCCGCTGAGGGCGGCGCTGTTAGTCAGCGCCGGGGATGTGGGCGCGGAGCCACTTGATGTCGGCGGCTGGGTCGGGGGTCTCGCAGATAGCCGGCGCCCCGGCCGCCCGGACCACGTCGGCCAGCACCAGCGGGTCGATGGTGCCCTTCTCCATCGTGGCGTGCCGGTCCCGGCCCGAGCCGAACTCGTCCCGCGAGTTGTTGCAATGCACCAGGTCGATCCGGCCCGTGATCGCCTTCACCCGGTCCACGACCCCGGACAGGTCCTCCCCGCTCGCGAACGCGTGACAGGTGTCCAGGCAGAACCCGACCTCGCCCGGCCCGCCTGCGTCGGCGATCGCGTCCCACAGCCGGGCCACCCCGTCCAGGCCGCGCGCCATGGCCTGGTCGCCACCCGCCGTGTTCTCGATCAGCATGGGCACCGGCCGGTCGATCCGCGCGACAGCCTTGGCCCAGTTCTCGTATCCCTCGGCCACGTCGGCGTCGGCGGTCACGTGCCCGCCGTGCACGATCAGTCCCTGCGCCCCGATGGTCGCGGCGGCCGCGAGTTGCTGGCTGAGCAGCTTCCGGCTGGGGATACGGATCCGGTTGTTGGTGCTGGCCACATTGATCCGGTACGGCGCGTGGATGAACGCAGCCACCTGCGCCCCGGCGAGTGCGTCGCGGAGCGCCACCGCGTCACCCCCGGGGAACTTCGGATCCGCCCAGCCTTGCGGGTCGCCCAGGAAGAACTGAACCACGTGGGATTCCGTGCCCACCGCGGCGGCTAGAGGGTCCTCGTCGTGCACGTGGGGTCCGATGCTCACCATGCCCACGAGACTAGCGGCGCCAGGGGTTTTCGTTGCGGCGCATGAGCGGCGGGCGCGTGGCGCGCAGGGGACCGCTGCGGCGGGGCTGCGCGGCGCGCGGAGCACCAGGCCCGGCCCGTGGAGCCCGGCTCAGGCCAGCAGGGTCAGGGCAGCAGGCCGCCGTGCGCCAGGCCCAGGCAGACGCCGACGAACGCGGCCACCAGGCCGGTCACGATCAGCATCCGCTCCGACCGGGTCGCCGACAGCAGCTGGGCGGGCAGCCCCACGACGAGCGTGATCAGGCCGAGCCACGTCGCCCCGACGTGCGCCCAGGCCCCCATGCCGTGCTGGTTGGCGAGGAAGCCCAGCACGCAGGCGACGAGGCCCGCCACCAGGGTGAACAGGCTCAGCGAGTTCATCAGGGGGTGCCGCTGGCCGTCGTCGTTCAGCGTGAGGTGCGGCCGGCGCGGGCGGGCCCGCCCCCCGGCCGTGGCCGCGGGCGCTGCCGCCGCGGGCCCCGCGGTTCTGAGACACTGCGGCTCCGGTCGCCTGCGACATTGCGGCTCTGGCGGCGTCGGGCACTGTGGCCACCCCCTCGGGACGTCGGCCGGGATACCTGGTCCTGTCCGGGCTCTTTCCCGTTCCGGGGCCACCGGAATCCTGAGCCAGCCTGTCGGTCCGCCCTGGTAAGCTGACCCAGCCGCAACGGGTACCGGGGATGTCGCACCGGTGGCGCTGCGGCCCCTCCTGCCACGGAGAGACCGTGGCCGCATCAGTCCAGAGGAGGCATGTTCCAGCATGCGCCGCTATGAGATGATGATCATCCTCGATCCGACTCTCGAAGAGCAGACCGTCCAGCCCTCCCTCGATCAGTTCCTGTCGGTAGTCACGACCGGGGGCGGCTCGGTAGACAAGATCGACGTGTGGGGCCGGCGGCGGCTGGCCTACGAGATCGAGAAGAAGTCGGACGGCATCTACGCCGTCGTCGACATGGTCGCGGAGCCGGACACGGTCCACGAGCTTGACCGCCAGCTCAGCCTCAACGAGGCCGTGCTGCGCACCAAGATCCTGCGGCCCGAGCAGCACTGACCGCAGCGAAACTGTCCGTGGCGTCACTGATACTGGCGTCACGAACCATTAGCCGCGACGGCCGCGGCACCTGAACCCTCTGAACTACCGGGAGTGGCCCCGATGGCAGGCGATACCCAGATCACGGTGGTCGGCAATCTAGTCAGCGACCCAGAGCTCCGTTACACCCCGACCGGCGTGGCGGTGGCGAACTTCCGTGTGGCGTCCACGCCGCGGACCTTCGACCGGCAGGCCAACGAGTGGAAGGACGGCGACAGCCTCTTCCTCACCTGCAACGTCTGGCGGCAGGCCGCGGAGAACGTGGCCGAGAGCCTGCAGCGCGGCATGCGGGTGATCGTGATGGGGCGGCTGCACCAGCGTTCCTACGAGACCCGCGAGGGTGAGAAGCGCACCGTCTTCGAGATCGAGGTGGACGACGTCGGCCCGTCCATGCGCAACGCCTCGGCCAAGGTCGCCAAGTCCAACCGCTCCGGCGGTGGCGGCGGTGGCTTTGGCTGGTGGCGGCACCGGTGGTGGCGGAGGCGGCGGTAACGGCGGCTTTGGCGGCGGCGGCCAGGGCGGATCCGGCGGATCCGGCGGGTATGGTGGGCCGGCCGGTGGCCGCAGCGGCGGCAGCGGTGGCGGCGGTGACGACCCCTGGGCCTCGGACTCGTCCGGTTTCGGTGGCGAGGGATCGTCGGACGAGCCGCCGTTCTGATCTCACCCACCCTGGCGGCCTGGCCCCGGCCCGTCCGGCCTGGCCGCCACTAAGAAGACAACCAAACCATCCCCGCGGCAAGCGGGGCTCTCTTCAGGAGCACCATGATGGCAAAAGCACCAATCCGCAAGCCCAGGAAGAAAGTCTGCCTGTTCTGCCAGGAGAAGATCTCCTACGTGGACTACAAGGACACCGGGCTGCTGCGGAAGTTCATTTCCGACCGGGGCAAGATCCGGGCCCGCCGGGTCACCGGAAACTGCACCCAGCACCAGCGTGACGTCGCCAAGGCGATCAAGAACGCCCGCGAGATGGCCCTGCTGCCGTACACGAGCACGGCGCGCTGAAGCCGGGGAAGGTCGCACCATGAGCGCACCAATGAAAGTGATCCTCACCAACGACGTCACCGGCCTGGGCGAGCCCGGTGACGTGGTCGAGGTCAAGGCCGGCTACGGGCGCAACTTCCTGATCCCGCGGGGCCTGGCCATGCGGTGGACCCGGGGCGCCGAGAAGCAGATCGAGCTGATCCGGCGGGCCCGTGCCGCCCGCGACATCCGCGGCCTGGATGACGCCAAGGCCGCGGTCGGGACCCTCAAGGGTCTCACCGTGCAGATCCGGGTCCGGGCGGGTGCCCAGGGCCGGCTGTTCGGCTCGGTCAGCGCCTCGGACATCGCCGACGCGGTCCGCGCGGCCGGCGGCCCCGAACTGGACCGGCGGCGGATCGAGATCGCCAACCCGATCCGGACCGTCGGGCGCCACCAGGTCACGGTCCGGCTGCACCCCGAAGTGACGGCCACCCTCGACGTGGACGTCGCCGCGAGCTGACCGGCCCCCGGAAGTCCGGGCTAGCCCGCTTTACGTGGGTGATCGCCGCGTGCTGCCGTTGGGTGGCACGCGGCGATCAGTCGCGTGTCAGTGGCCTGCGGGTCCTGATCGGTGTACCGGGACAGCCGCTGCGCGAGGCCTGGGTCGAGGTCCGCGACCATCGCCCAGATGCCCGCCACGCGCTCGGCCATGGTGCCCGCCGTCCCTGGCCGGCTGATCCGCCTGCCCCGGCCGCGGCCGCCTCGCGCCCGGGCCGCCTCCGCGAGCTCGTCGATCGCCGTTCCGATCATGGCCAGCCGCGGGTCGGTCATCGAACACATGCTCGAATCCTAGGGGAGCGGTCGTCATGATCGCCGGTTGTTTACCGGACTGAACCCCTGCCGCTCTCGCCCCCTGGTCACCACCGGTGATGTTTTGTGCCCCGTTCGGTGCGCCGGGCCGCCGGACGCGCACCATAACACCGGATCTCACGTTTGACGTCACCCTCCGTATGTGGATAACTCGGCGTCCCGTGTCCACGGAAAATGGCGCGCGCAGTTTTTTCCGCACACATCCGGTGGATGACATAACCGCAGGCAGTGACGGTACTGGTGGCGCTGGTACGGCCGTCGTCCCCAGCTGTATCCCCAGGCTGCGCACAGCGCCGGCGGCGTGTCTGCACAAGCTGTCCACAGGCCTGTGCACAGCACGATTGGACGGGGCCGCCTGGCCAAACCAAACTGTCACACCTGCCTAGTACAACGGGGTGAGGCCGCCGCAACAGCGGCGGCCCTGGGGTGTCCTGGTCCACGGGGAGGTGATGGCTGATGAGCGTGGCCGAAATCGCTCCCCGGGGGGAGAGCTTTGATCGGACCCCGCCCCACGACGTGGCCGCAGAGCAGTGCGTTCTCGGTGGGATGCTGCTGTCCAAGGACGCGATCTCCGACGTGATGGAGACCATCCGGCCCGACGATCATTACCGGCCGGCGCACCAGATCATCCACGAGGCCGTCCTCGAACTGTACGGCCGGGGCGAGCCCGCCGACGCGGTCACCGTCTCTGACCTGCTGAACAAGCGGGGCGAGCTGGCCCGCGTGGGCGGCCCCAGCTACCTGCACACGCTCATCGCGTCCGTGCCCACGGCGGCCAACGCCGGGTACTACGCCCGGATCGTCCGGGAGCGGGCGATCCTGCGCCGCCTGGTGGAGGTCGGCACCCGCATCGTCCAGCTCGGCTACTCCGGCGACGGTGAAGCCGACGAACTGGTGGACCGGGCGCAGGCCGAGGTCTACGGGGTGACCGAGCGCCGGGTGAGCGAGGACTACCTGCCGCTGTCCGACATCATGCCGGGCGCCCTGGACGAGATCGAGGCCATCGGCAGCCGCGGCGGGAACATGACCGGGGTGCCCACCGGATTCGCGGACCTGGACTCGCTCACCAACGGGCTGCACGCCGGCCAGATGGTCGTCATCGCGGCGAGGCCTGCCATCGGGAAGGCGCTGGCCCTAGACACGCCGCTCGCCACGCCCGATGGGTGGACGACGATGGGGGAGGTCCGCATTGGGGACCGCCTCATCGGAGCCGATGGCCACCCCGTCGCTGTTGTCGCCGCCACCGAGGTGATGAACGACAGGCCCTGCTACGAGGTGGAGTTCTCCGACGGCGAGGTCATCGTCGCCGACGGCCAGCACCAGTGGCTCACGTGGACGCGCGCGGCCCGGCGTTACGACGCACAGACCAGGGGTTTCCGGCGGAACTACGCGAACCCCGTCCTTCCGCGGGTAGTCACGACCGAGCAGATCGCGGGCACGCTGCGCTGCCCGACTGTGGGCCACCGACCCAATCACGCGGTGCAGCTGGCCAGCCCTCTCGAGCTGACTGAGGCGGACCTCCCTATCCCGCCGTATGCCTTGGGCGTATGGACGGGTGATGGACGTTCGGATTCGGCGCGCTTCACCAGCGCCGATCCGGAGATCGTTGAGGAAGTGGTAGCCTCCGGGCTGGTTGCGGTCCGGCAGTTGGGCGGCCGTCTCACTTATGGCATGACGTTCCTCGCGGAGAAGGTGAAGGTCGCAGAACGCACGTGTGTCGTCTGCGGGACACCGTTCATGCCCAAGAACGACCAGGCGCGCACCTGTGGCCGCGTCTGCGGGGGCAAGGCCCGGTTCTCGTCCCCGCCAGTCCCCAGGCCGATCTGCCGGCGATGTGGTGAGCCGAGAGTGGGGCTGCTCCCAGGTACGGGGCTCTGCAGCCGGTGCTGGCTGGCACACGGTACCCTCCAGGCCGAACTGCGCACACTAGGCCTACTCGGGCACAAGCACATCCCAGTCCAGTACCTGCGCGCCTCCATCACCCAGCGGCGGGCGCTCCTCGCAGGGATCCTGGACACGGACGGGACCGTTACCAGTACGGGCTCGGTGCAGCTCGCGGTGACCAACCAGCGGCTTGCCGAGGGAGTCCGCGAGCTCGTGCTGAGCCTTGGCTATCGCTGTTCGATGACGACCAAGCGAGTCAAAGGACGTCACGAGGAGTCCTCTACCTGCTACATGGTCAACTTCACCACAACGGACGAAGTCTTCCGCCTGCCTCGCAAGGAAGCGAAGCATCAGGAGCGGCTGCACCACTCTCCGCAGCGCACCCGGTGGAGGTACATCGTGGACGTGCGTCGGGTGCCGTCCGTACCAGTCCGGTGTGTACAGGTGGACAACGCGGACCAGATGTACTTGGCCGGCCGGGGCATGATTCCCACGCCAACTCCACGCTGGCCCTGGATCTTGCCCGCTCGGCGGCGATCAAGCACGATCTGCCGACGGTGATCTTCAGCCTGGAGATGAGCCGTAACGAGATCACCATGCGGTTGCTGTCTGCGGAGTCGCGGGTGTCCCTGCACAGCATGCGGACCGGGCAGATGGGCGAAGAGGACTGGGCCACGCTGGCCCGGCGGATGAGCGAAGTGGTGGACGCGCCGCTCTACATCGACGACTCACCCAACATGTCGATGATGGAGATCCGGGCCAAGTGCCGGCGGCTGAAGCAGCGTCAGGGCCTCAGGCTGGTGATCATCGACTATCTGCAGCTGATGAGCTCCCCCAAGCGGGTGGAGAACCGGCAGCAGGAAGTGTCGGAGATGTCCCGGTCGCTCAAGCTGCTGGCCAAGGAGATCGACGTCCCGGTGGTCGCGCTCTCCCAGCTGAATCGCGGGCCGGAACAGCGCAACGACAAGAAGCCTCTCCTCTCAGACCTGCGTGAGAGCGGTTGCCTGACGGCCGGCACCCGGATCCTGCGGGCTGACACCGGAGCCGAGGTCACGCTCGGGGAGCTGGTGGCCAGCGGGGAGCGCGACGTCGCCGTCTGGTCGCTGGACGAGAGGTTGCGGCTGATCCCGCGGACCATGACCCATGCCTTCCCCAGTGGGGTCAAGGAAGTGTTCCGGGTCCGGCTGCGCTCCGGCCGTGAGGTGGAGGCGACCGCCAACCACCCGTTCCTCACCTACCAGGGCTGGCGGCCGCTGGGCGCCCTCCAGACCGGGTCCCGGGTCGCCGCACCCCGGCACACGCCAGGGCCGATCGACCTGCAGTCCGATGCCCGAAGCGGACATCATCGCGCTCGTCCGCCGGCTGCGCGACGAGCCCACCGGGAACTCCGTCCCTGCTGCCTTCTTCTCCGCCCCGCGGGCCCAGATTGCGCTGTTCATGCGTCATCTGTGGACTAGCGCCGGATGTATCTCCTGGGACGTAGACGGCGAGTCGTGTATCTACTACGTCTCCCAGAACCGACGGCTGATCGACGACCTGGCCCGGCTGCTGTTGCGGTTCAACGTGATGACGCGGATCGCTCAAGTTCGCGGTGGCGGTACCCGTCGCTGCTACCGGCTGATCGTGGACAGTCCCGAGGACCAGGTGCGGTTCCTGGACGGACTCCAGGTTCCCGGCGCCGGAGAGCGCATCGCCGAGCTAGCCCGGCAGAAACTCGCGGAGGCCAGGGATGACTCCGGTGTGGCGAGCCTCTCCGGCGACGTCTGGGAGCGCCTGCGTGGCGCCATGGAGCGCGACCCTTCCCGGCTCCGTGACACGGCAGTGGCGCCCCGTGCCTTCGCGGATAGCGGCTCTGACCGCCGGTCAGCCCGTCCGGGGTTCGAGCGGGCTACCCTCCTGACGGCCGCGCCAGTACAGCAACCGCTGTCTCAGGTCGCCACCATTCTTGACGGCGCTGACCTTGATCTGGTGGCCACCAACGACGTGTTCTGGGACGAGATCGCGTCCGTGCAGAGCCTCGGCGAGCAGCCCGTCTACGACGCGACTGTCCCTGGCACGCACAACTTCGTGGCCAACGGGATCAGCCTGCACAACAGCATCGAGCAGGACTCGGACATGGTCATCCTGCTGCACCGGGAGGACGCGTACGAGCGAGAGTCCCCGCGGGCCGGCGAAGCGGACCTGATCGTGGCCAAGCACCGTAACGGGCCGACCGCCACCGTGACTGTCGCTTTCCAGGGGCACTACAGCCGCTTCGTGGACATGGCTCCGGGCTGAGATAGAGCCCGGGGTGGCGTCAGCGCGGGTCCGCCGGCGGTCTTGAGCTGGCGTGCTGCTCACCCCAGACCCGCAGTTCCCGGAGGACCGGGCTGAGGTCGCGGCCGGCTTCGGTGAGCACGTACTCGTCCCGGGGTGGCCGCAGGTTGTAGCGGCGCCGTTCGACGAGGCCGGCGTCCTCAAGTTCCCGCAGCCGCGCAGCCAGGCTGGCCCGGGGTGCGCCGGTGCTGGCCTGGATGTCGTTGAAGCGGGTCACCCCGAAACCCAGCTCCCGGATGGCGAGCAGGGCCCACCGGTCACCAATGACCTGCAGCGCGTCGGCGATCGGGCACACCCGCCGCCCATTAGGTTCAAACTCTGAACTCACTGTGTTAGTGTACCTCGTGCCAGTGAGTTCAATTTTTGAACCGACAGGAGAGAGTCATGGCATCGGTACTGATCACCGGGACGTCAAAGGGGATCGGCCGCGCAACGGCAGCAGAGTTCGCTCGCCGCGGTCACCGGGTGGTGGCCACGGCGCGTGACCCGCAGTCGCTGGCCGGCCTCGACGTCGATCAGCGGCTGCCGCTCGACGTTACCGATCCGGCGAGCGTGACCGCCGCGGTGCAGGCCGCTGGCGAGATCGACGTCCTCGTCTCGAACGCAGGGGAGATCTTCTACGCCGCGGTAGAGGCCACCCCGCCCGACAAGTTCGGGCAGTTGTTTGACCTGAACACAGTGGGAGCCCTCCGGGTGGCCCAGGCCGTACTCCCGGGCATGCGAGCCCGCGGACATGGCCGGCTGCTCTTCATGTCCAGCGTCGCCGGGCGCGTCGTCCTGCCCCCGGGCGCTGCCTATGCGGCGACCAAGTGGGCCCTCGAAGCGCTGGTCGAGTCGCTCGCTATCGAGGTGGCCCCATTCGGGCTCGAAGCCGCGCTGCTGGAGCCGGGCAGAGTCAGCTCCGGAGCACTGGACGACGTCACCACCTATACGCTCCCAGACGACCCGTACCGGGCGCTCGGTGGGTCTGGCGGGACTCGCGCCCAGATGATGACGCCGCAGGAACTAGCCGCGGGCGTTGTGGACGCCGCCGAGTCGCCGCAGCTCCCGCTGCGGATACCCCTCGGTGCACCCGCCCGCGCGATCCTCGCGGCTCGACGTGCGGCGCCTGACACCGTTCCCTTCGTGCCGGGCCAGCAAGCCCAGGCGGTGGGAGCGGACGCGTGAACGGTCTCGTCATGGCTACTGGCACGAGCGATGGTGCGCCAGGCCAGGTGGCGGGGACCGCGATGTGGGCGCTAGGGCCGGCCAGGGTTCGGATGCTCACCTGGTCCGGAAGAAATGCCAGGATACTGGGACTCAGCTGAGTGCGGCTGGCCAGGCGGGTACACCACGGTGCCTGCTGTCCGAGTGCGTGAGTCACGGGAGCGGTCCATGATCCTGGTCGCCGGTGAGAGCCTTATCGATCTGATCGTCGGACGACGGCAAGGTGCACGCCAGCCCAGGCGGGGGCCCGTTCAACGCAGCCCGGACCATCGCCCGGCTGGGTCAGCCCGCACGTTTCCTGGGCCGCTTCTCCGCCGACCCGTTCGGCCAGATCCTCAGCGGGAAGCTGGCCCAGGACAGGGTAGAGCTGGCCGTCCCGGGCCGGGTCGCCGAACCAACGGCACTGGCCATCGTGGCGCTCGGCGGCCTGGGCGTGCCCGAGTACTGGTTCCACGTCACCCAGACGGCCACCTTCGAGCTAGACCAGCCCACCGCGCAGCAGGCGTTGCAGGCCGACGTCACGGCGGTGCACGTCGGTTCCCTGGGCCTCGTCGTGGACCCGATGGCGTCCGAGCTCGAGCGAATGGTCCAGGCACTGTCACCGGACGTGCTGCTCTTCCTCGACCCGAACTGGCGGCCCCAGGCCATCCCGGACGCGGACGCGCACCGGGCCCGGCTCCGCCGCCTCCTGCCCCGGACCGACATCCTGAAGACCAGCACCGAGGACCTGTCATTCCTGGTGCCGGGTTGCGGCACCGAAGAGGCTGCGCGGATCCTGCTCGGCTGGGGCGCCCGCTGCGTACTCGTCACCGACGGTCCTTCGTCGATTCACGCGTTCACGGGCGGTGGTCACGTCGCCGTGCAGGTACCGCCCGTCGAGGTGGTGGATACCGTCGGCGCCGGCGACGCATTCGGGGGGGCGTTCCTGGCCTGGTGGACGGAACGCGGCCTGGCCCGCGACAACCTGGCGCACTCCCCGCAGTTGCTGGCCGCCGTCACCGCCGCGGCCCGGGTCGCGTCCCTGACCTGCGTCAGGGCCGGCGCTGAACCACCGTGGCGGCACGAGCTGGACACCGATGAGGACTGGGGCCAGCCACTGAAGCAGTGACCCCGCTCGTCGGGGACGGCGGTGGTCATGCTGCCCTGGAACGCCCCGTAGCTCAACGCCTGGCGAGGCGCGGGCCACACACGCCGCAGCGGTACCCGGGGTGTCGTAGACTATCCGGGCATCCAGCGCTCGTAGCTCAACGGATAGAGCATCTGACTACGGATCAGAAGGTTGGGGGTTCGAGTCCCTCCGAGCGCGCCACCCGTAGCCGCAGGTCAGGGTCGTTATCAGGCCTGTGAGAGATCGCCCTGGATACGACCTGAGCCGGATCTCTCACAACTTCTAAGCGATCTTGTGAATCCGGGCCAGTGCGACACGCCTCTAGTGCAGGTCGTCATGGCTGGCGTGCACGTAGGTCTTCTGGGTGAAGGCCGAGTCGTGGTGGCCCGCCCACTTGCTGACGATGGAGATGGGCACGCCTGCGTGCTCCATCAGGTCAGCATGGTGTGCCGGGAATCGTGCAGCGTGATCCGGGGCAGTCCCGCCCCTTGAGCGGGGCGTTACGCGCGTGCAGACGGGCGCGAGACGTAGGCGTGCACAAGATCGTCTGCGCTCACGGTGCCGGTCGGCCGGCCGCCATGTGCCGTGGTCGGTCTGGATGGCACGGCCAGTGTCTAGGAGGCCGGAGCGTCGGTGGCGGGTCATGTCGGTCTCAACCACCACATCGTCCGCCGCCACGAACGTGTAAGGCCCGGCGTCCAGCGGCCTGTCTGGAACGCCTCCACCAGCTTTACCATCCGCCGGGTTGAGGCCCGAACAGATTGGACGTGGCCACAACCGTGACCAGCGCCGCCTCACCGCGGCGGCGCTCCAGCAGCCAATCCGGGAAATAGCTGCTCTGCAACAGTTTCAGGATCGCCAGGCTGATGCTGCCTGCGCGGGTGTTCCAGCCCCGGCGGCAGTACCCATTGCGGGTGTTGCGCCGCTCGTCGCTGCGCTTGCCATAGACAGCGCCGCAAACCGCGTCAGCCTCCGCTCCATCAGCGCTTCTGTGAAGATCTGCACCATCGAGCGCAGCAGATCAGGGCTCGCATGCGCGAACTGCTCCTGCAGCCAGCCCGTCACATCGATGCTGGTCCTGCGGCCATCGCGTGACTCCTTCTCGTCTAGACCTTTGGTCGGAACTCAATGAGAATCACGCGGTGGCCGCCTTCACCTCACGACGCCACGCTCACCAGCGCAAATCCTGCCACCCCGCCAGCGGACGCAACCGCCACCCGTCGCAGCCAAAGCCAGACAGTTCAAGATCGCGAAAGATCGAGGCTTGACAAGGCAACGTTATGGCAAGGTCGTGCCGTGTTGCGCAGGTCCGAACGTCTACTGGCATGCGGCGGCTGGCTTGGCAAGGCGGTGCGGCCAGACTAGGGCGGACTTCTTGGCATGGCGCGACACCGTTACCCCTGCAACGTCGGCGCCGGTTAGATCCGCGCCGGTTAGATCCGCGCCAGTCAGGTTGACGCCTTCCAGGCAAGCATCCCGCAAGCTGGCACCCCGGAAGCTCGAGTGCCCAAGCTGGCTGCCGCGGAATGAGGCGCCATTCGCCTGCACGCCATCAAAATTCCTGTGCGATAGCTGGAGACCGGCCAGATTCGCGCTATCGAGATCGGCGCCGCGGAAGTTCGCCTGCTGGGCCATCGCCTGCGAGACTCGTTGAAATGGCCAGTTCGCGGGTGGCGTCCAGTCTGCCTGCGGCCTCGGGGTAGCCCGCTCCGTCGCGATCGCCCGCGACGTCGGGGTAATCGTGGCCGTAGCGGCTGCTTTGGCGCCCTTATGGGGCGACTCCTTCAGCCAAGCCTTACCGACGAATACGAAAAGAGACGCCATCAACGCCGCGGCCAATGAGATAGCCAGCCAGCGATCCCGGTCAAGTGTCAAGATGCCAGCGAAAAACACGAGCGCCGCGAGTGCCACGCTGCCGACGATCAGGGCGCCTTCCGCGCCGAACAACGCCGCGGCGGCTCCTGCCAGCCCAAGTGCCGCGGCCGGCCAGAGCCACAGAGAGGCGGGCCGCCATGGTAGCGCGGACCGTTCCGGCGCAGGCGTACCGTCGGAGACCTGCCCCGATTCGGTTCGATCCGCCACTTCCGGCACATCTTAGATACTTCCACATGAGTTCACCCGGCCGGAAGAGGCACGCCGGGCCCTAGCCGCGTGGCGGATTGGGAGTTATGCTCACTGCGCCGAGGGGGATGTCGATGTCTGGTTCTATGGCCCCGGACCCGCCGGTCAGGACAGCAAGCCCTGGCTTCTACCTGCGCGCTGGACTAATAATAGCGATTGGCTTTCTGTGGACCAATTTGAATCCCATTGGTTTGCCCGGACCGGAGGATCGTCCCAGCGAGGACGCGAAGGAGCGCCACTGCATCTTCGACCATCCAGCCGACATCCGTCTGCCAGACGGAACGTACACATGTGAGTTCGGGCACGAAGCATGGGAGCAAAACGGCTAGAGGACGATAAAAGGGAAAGAAAGAAAGTAGGGCCATAGCGGTATGAACGGCTTCTCGGCTGCAATATCAGGTGTGGGAAGCGCGGTCGGCCGCTACTTCGGCGTAGTCAGTTTCATTCCTTCGCTCTTTCTGACCGGCTTTATATTCGCCCTCATCAAGAGCGGCGCGTGGAGCAGCAGTGGCAGCCTCAACTGGTCCAGGGCCGGCAGCGCCTTCACCCACATCGGTGACCTCGCATTGTTGACCCTGCTCAGCATGGCCATCGGTGTTGCCGTACATCCCATCCAGTTCGCACTAGTGCAGTTCTTCGAGGGCTACTGGGGCACAGGACGGTGGGCACAGCGGGCACGGACTGTGCGGATCATGCACCACCTTGAGAAGTACAAGTCCTTCCAGACCGGCCTCGCGCGTGAGGCCAACAAAGCGCTCGGGAAGGCGGACGGTGTAGCCGTGCAGGCAGCCAAGGACGCCAGCGAGGCAGCCACCCCCCAGGAGGCGAGGAAAGCAGCCGAGGCAGGAGAACGAGCGCGCCTGCAACTGGAAGTCAGGGTCGGTTACCTCTCCATCGCGGATGAGAGCAGGCGACTTGCTGGCGGCTATCCCGACGTGACTCACGTCGGGATGCACGTGGAGTACGACGACATCATGCCTACTCGCCTTGGCAACGCGCTCCGGAGGTACGAGAGGAAAGCGGGAGCTCAGTACGGGCTGGACGCCGTCTCGGTGATCCATCAGATCTCTTTCGTGGCACCGGTTGGGCGCTTGGCATACGTCGGTGATCAGCGGCAACTTCTGGACCTATCGGTCCGGATGAGCGCGACCTCGATCGTCGCCACCCTCATCGCGATTAGCGCGCTGTGGCGGCATGGACCATGGCTGTTGCTGGCACTAGTGCCTTATGCCGTCGCTTACCTCAGCTACCGGGGCGCGGTGGTCGTGGCCCACGAGTACGGCGCCGCGGTGGCTGCTATGATCGATCTTGATCGTTTCGCGCTCTACGACGCCCTCCGGCTGCCCCGCCCCAAGGACACCGCAGCCGAGCGGCGAATGAATGCCAAGCTGGGCAAACTCCTCGCTCACAACCGGGATATCGTCCTGCGTTACAGCTATCCCGATCCCCTGGAAAGCACCGATGGCCAATCGGCCAGTCCGTAGGCCGACGGCTCACCGTCCGCCTAGCCGCCTTGTCAACCGTTGCCGAGCGCGGGCACCTGGAACCTGGGTGCAAGGTCGGTCTTGCCCGCCTCAGCAAGCAAGCCGGTCAACGATGGCACCACCGCGCCCGCCCGCAATGCCGCCGCGCCCATGTACTTGCCGCGACAGAGGATGTGCCCTTCCGAAGTCTTGATGTCACATGCCACGACGCAGCAGGCTGAGCCAAGCGCCTTGTGCGTGTCCACCCAGAAGACGATGCCGGGGTTAGCCGCGATAAGCCCGCCAAGCTGAATGATGTGCCCCGCCTGGTAGTCCTTCCAGAACCAGCGCCCGAAAAACCGCTCACCGCTGAACGGAGGCCACCGCTCCTCCGGAGTACCCACGAGTGGCATTATCGACCAGGCCGGCTGTGGTGAGTCTGGCCTGTAGTTCGTGTAAATAACCATGAGCGCGGTGACCATCTCCTCACAGGCCCAGCCGAACAGCAGCCCGTCACGCGGTAGAGGGATGCCTTGCCCCACGGCATTCGCAGTCAGTTCGGAAACCTCACCGCCGTCAACCGCAATCTCCACGGCGCCCTCAGCGCGCCATGGGCTGAGCGTGTAATGAGTCGTGTCTTTACCACGGATGCGCATCAGCACGAAGAACCTGGCGTCATCACCGTCCCGCAGCATGAGCACCATCGTGTGCATGGTCGGGACGTGGGTGACGGCACTCGCGGCCAGCGGATACTCGTTAAACAAATCACGGCACGCCAAGTAGGCGCGATTGACAGGGACCATCGCTCGGGCACCTCCCTCGCTCGGGCCCCAGACACACCCTTACGTATTCGAATTTATATTCGAATGAGTAGCAAGTCAAGAGGATTAGAAAGATCTAGACCCGAATTCGCCGCCCCGCCAGGGGCTACGGACCCCACGGCGCGGCTTCAGCGCCGGAATCGGTGGACGAGAGGCGCTGCCAGAGTTGCTGGGGTACCGCCCTGTCGGCGGCCGAGGTGGGCGCCGAGGTGCCCGAGATCTGGATGTGGGCAGACCGCGCGCACAGCTACACGGTGGACGACCCTGAGGACCACCGCTGGCGCTTCAGCGAAGCGCTATAGCCAGCGCCAGATCTCTCACCGCTTTCTCACAGACTGAGCGGACGGAACCAGACTGAGGCGGACAGTCTGGACAACCGGGCGGATCCTGACCTGCGGCTCCGGAGTCTGGCCCTACTGGCTGGACACGCGGCACTGATCTACGGATCAGAAGGTTGGGGGTTCGAGTCTCTCCGAGCGCGCCCAGGATCGTTACTCACATGGTCACTCGGTCTAGCGATCGGGGTCATCGCGGTGGCCGAGCAGCCATCGCCCTGGGCGGTGGAGTGGCGCCCACCAGGTCTCCTCGCAGCGGGGGTCGTTGCATTGGACGTGCGCGATCGTGCAGCGTTAGGTGCGCTCTGTCGATTCGCTGCTGCTCAGACCGCTCGAACTTCGGCGAGCCGCTTGACTGCGAACTGGTCGGTCCCGCTGGGGTCCCAGCAGACGGCGGCTTCCCATGCGGCCCGCGCTTGCGCGGCGATGTCGTACGCGTCGTCGTCGAGACCGGCGGCGTTGTGCGGCAGTGCCAGGTCGAGGTCGGGGACGTCGACGTGCGACTCGTCCCAGTCGATCATCGCGACGCGATCCGCGGTCATGCGGATGTTGCCCGGGTTGGGGTCGCCGTGGACGACGCACGTCGTGCGACCGGTGAGTCGCGCCCACGCTGCCCGGCATCGAACGACACCCTCAGGCGGCATCGCGCCGAGGTCGACCCTCGTCCCGGTCTCGGCGTGCAGAAGGTCGGTCGACGATCGCCAGCCCGGGCGCTGGGGCCAGCCGTGCGTGAACCGATGCAGCTGGCGGAGTGTGCCGGCGACGCGACGCCAGTCGGCTTCGGTCTCGGGCGATCCGCCCTCCACGTAGGTCATCACCACCAGACCGTCGGCGAAGTGCCGGCCGTCCGTGGTTGGGATCGGCACCGGCACCGGCATCCCTTCACGGTCGAGGTGTCGCAACAGGTCGGTCTCCCACGCGAGATCAGCGTCGCTGCGCTGGCCGAGACGACCGACCGCGAGGTGCCCGTTGACGCGCACGCTCCACACCTCGTTGACGCCAACTCCGCCAGTGAGCGGTTCGATGCGAACGACGTCGTCACCCCACTGCTCGAGTGCCTCCCATCCCACCGGCCACATCTTCGCAGAGGGTCATGAAGCGCTCGACGAAATTACGAACCCGTGTTCAAGGCCCGTCCCAACCCGGTCCCGCAGGGCCGGGACGGTCCGCACTGAGTCCGCACAACAGCCCGAGACAGCGCGAGCCCGGGAGTCGGTCCTTCGTTTCGCAGGCGAGCCGTGGAATCCGGTAGCGGCCTACGCTAGCGTGCGTGGCTGGTCTTGAGATACGGGCGGCCGGGCGTGGAGATGCGGCGGAGACCGCTCAGATGCTCGCCCGCGCCTTCCATGACGATCCGGTGTTCGGTTGGCTGTTTCCAGCCGAGCGCTCGCGGCATCGGCGACTGCGACGTTATTTCGTGACCGAACTGCACCATGAGTCGCTTCGCCACGGCGCAGTGGAAGTGGCCTGTGCCGACGGGCGGGTAGCCGGAGCCGCCGTGTGGTTCCCACCCGGCACCTGGTCAGGGACCGAAGCGTCCGCCCTCCCCGGCTATCTGCGAGCTTTTGGCCGTCGGTTCTTCATCGTCGCGCAGTATCAGTCCGTGGCGGTCCACGCCCGTCCCCGCCAAGAGCCGCATTGGTATCTGGCAATCATCGGGGTCGATCCGGGCCGGCAAGGGTACGGGGTCGGCGCAGCCCTGCTGCGCTCGCGACTGCGGCGGTGCGATGAGGAAGGGCTGGCCGCCTACCTCGAGTCATCGAATCTGGATAACGTGCCGCTCTACCAGCACTTCAGCTTCGACGTTACCGGCGCCTTGGGCCTGCCGGAGGGTGCACCCGTTGTCAACACCATGTGGCGGCCGGGCGACTTGAGAGATGATGCCGGTTGAGAGCGTGCCTGATCGCTGTCTGGTATGCGTGTCAGACGGTTGCGGTGGTGGGCATCCAGGGGATGCCCCGCATCGCGTCGGCCAGCGCGTCGAGCCAGCAGTGCCGTGCTTGCCTTCCGCTGTCGGACTCTCACACATCAGTCTGAGGTCAGCTTTCATCCTGACCACCGGCCACGGCAGGCGGGCCTTGGCGGTCTTCAAGCGCATGGAAGATGTCGCTGTAGCTGCTGCGGCGCATATCGTGCGGCACGCGCCAGACGTCGATCGTCCCGGCAAAGCCGAGGGCACGCACATGAACGGTCGGGGCGTCGGGGCGACCGACGTCGCGTCCCCAGTCCCGGCGGTGGCCGAAAACGGTGAGGCCGCCGACGTCGACGTTGACACCTTCCGGCACGTAGATATCGACGTTCCCGAAGGCTGCCATCACCGTCACTGTTGCCTGCTGCTGCTCGATAGTGGCATCGCGCAGGTCGAAGTCGAGATCTCCGAA
Source organism: uncultured Actinomycetes bacterium (assembly GCA_963781085.1). Lineage (GTDB taxonomy): Bacteria > Actinomycetota > Actinomycetes > Streptosporangiales > Streptosporangiaceae > RYN-230. Next base: position 331,275 of record CAWAES010000005.1, on the reverse strand, counting down.
GGCACTGGCGGCGATGACTCGTCCGCGCAGCCTGAGCCGTCCACGCCGGTTGACGTGGCCGAGCAGGGCCGCAGTGAAGCGGGGCGGCTTGCGTCGCGCGTCGGCTGGCTGCACGAATACCTCGGGCAGGTCTTCCTGCACCCACGCCAGATCACTGGCGACCTTCGCTCGCAAGGTGGCGTTGACGCGTTCAGAGAATTCTTCGAGCGTCAAGCGGCCCGCGAGAAGGTGCTCCCGAAGCGTGATGACAGCCTGGTCGCGTTCAGCGTCTGAGATACGCACGGACCCATCGTCCATAGCTGCCACGGTAGACCGACACTGAGTCACGCAGCTACCGGACGTTGGCGATCACGTGAACGTAGCCGCGAGGGACGAAGAAGTCGCTCGCCCCGGCTTCGATGAAGCCCATCGGTGCGCCGAGGTCCTGAATCTGCCGCGGGTAAGGCGAAGCTGCGATCAGCACCGGCTACGCGCCCTCCGTCTGCGGCCGGTAGACGTCCGTCAGCAACTTGGTCCCGTCACGCATTGGTACCTCGACGTCGTCATCACGCACGAAGGCGTGGGTAGGTTCCGAGAGATTCCGGTACTCACGACCGGATGTCGCGCTGCATCCCGGGATCCGGGTCGTCGTCCTGGTCATCTGGCCGGATCTGTGATCTCCGCAGCGCTGTCGAGGCGGTCCGCGTAGCGATCCATGTCGCCCGGGTACAGATGGCCGTACAGAGTGCACGCTGCCGGAGTTTCAACCGTGAGACGGAAACGTAGCGTCAGCCCGGCTCCGTTAGGAAGTCTCCGGAAGTTGCCCGGGGACCTGGAAACGTCGCACCTCCTGCGGCCAACCGCAGGCCACCGCGATCTTTCCCGCCCACATCCGCGCCGCCTCTTCGTCGGCAACATCCACGACGGGGAAGCCGCCGAGGTGCTCCTTCGTCTCGGCGAACGGGCCGTCGGTGAACAGTGGCATGGCGGCGGCCCGATTCGACACTGCGTCAGGTCCCGGGCAGCCATCCCCACGCACGGCCGTGGCCACGATCCGCACGTTGGACTGTCGTTCAGGCCGGGGACGCCAGCGCGGCGAGCTCGGCCAGGTGGAGCAGCGAGTTGGTGAGATGCTCAGGGCCGAACGGCGGGAACTGGATGCCGCGGTCGCGGATGAATTGCGGCACCGCCGACCAGTCGTAGGTGAGCGTGACCTCAGTCCCGGACGGACCGAGCGGCGCCAGGTCGTAACGCCAGATCCAGCCGCCGAACTCCAGGCGACCGTCGCCCTTCTCCTGGCCCGTCAGCCAGCCAATGGCGCGCGGCGGGTCTAGCACCTGGACCTGGTTCACCACCTGGTAGTCACCGTCTGGATGGTGGGCGTGATACATGTCCATCCGGAAAATCTGCCCCACCTCGGTCAGCGGCGCCCGGTCGGCAGCTTCCTGAACCCAGCCGGTGCCATCGATCGCAGCATGCGTCGTCGGGTCCGCCAGCACGGCGAACACCCTCGTGGCGGGCCCGGCGACGGTCAGGGTGGCGCTCACGTTCTCCTGGTCCGCGGTGGGCTGGTTGGTCGTGGGCTTCGCGGGAGCGGGGATGATGACGGACATCGTGGGCCTCCGATGGGTGACGACCGGCCAGTTGCCGGCCCCTCACCTTGGCTACGAACGGGCTCGAGGCCATCCGACACCCGGCTCAGGCTGCCTGGTTCGGGCGATCCCGACGATTTGCGAGCAGGTACTTTCATACCTCAACCGGCCCAGTGCCCGATGGGCGCGATGACGTGGCCGCTGCCGGGGGCGTTGCACCACCACAGGGCCTGGTTGTCGAATTCGCGTGGGTGGGCGCCGAGACTGTGATCCGGGCACACGGGCCACACGGTCATGAGGGAACCCATAATCGCGTCTTGTACGTCGTCGGCGACTGCCAAGAGCGCGCTTAGCCGGTCTCGTCCTTTACTGGGCGCGATGCCGCCCGTGTAGCTGAAGGAGCCGCGGAAGTTGGCGAACGTGTTCCGGAGGTAACTGCCGGGGGCCTCCACGAAGGTCACGCGAACCGGCCCGGCCATGCCCGTTACCTGCATGTCCGCCTTGACCGCCTCCAGGGCGTGCTCAAGCTCAGCCAGCAGCCGGGGCTCCGCATCGAAACCCGGCTCGAACTCTGACTCTTCCAGCACCTGTCCGGCCAGATCAGCCAGCCGGGCGGGATCAGTTCCCGCCACGCTCTGCTCAGCCAGCTCAAGCACCGCCGGGCTGAAGGGTCCCCAGTCCATCAGGAAGCAGGCCAGATCGAACGTGGCCTCCGCGTCCAGGGCGCCATCCCGGAGACCGGTGTACACCCGGGTGGCCAACTGGTCGAACGTGGTCATCAAGCCCGCCTGTGAAGGGGTGCCCGGCGTGCTGCGGTAGACCTGGGAGTGACCGGCACCGGCCGGGGCCTTCCCGCCCGGTACCGGCGAATCAGTCATGGCATCATGATGGCCCGCGCAGGGCGGTTCAGTCAGCCCGCAGGAACAGGGCCGCGCGTGTGCGGGCCGCGATCGTGGCGGGGACGGACGCGAGGAGGTTGCCCGCGACGACTAGCGCCAGCAGCCCCGCGATCAGCGTGAGCAGCGGAATCTCGGTGAACGGCACGACGCCCAGGGAATCAGCGAATCCGCGCCAGCCCGCGCGGCCCGCCGCGACTCCCAGCGGGGCGCCGACGAGGACCGCGATCAGCAGGGTGAGCGTGGTCTGCCAGGCAACAGCGGCCCAGACCTGGCGGCGGGTCATCCCCAGCGCCTTCAGCACGGCGAACTCGTGCCGGCGCCGGCGGACGTCGACCAGCACCGTCATCGCGAGCGAGAGGCCTGCCGCGGTCGGCGAGCCCTACCGCGAGGGCGAGCGGCTGACCGCCGAGTTGCTGCGCGTTGAGCACCGACGACGCCAGCTGCGGCGGCAGTTCGTAGGTCCCGCCGTCCGTCCCGTCCGGGTTGGCCGAGACGATGCGGTGCACCAGCGCGGCCCGCTGCGCGGGCGTGGTCCCCGGCCGCAGGTCGATGGCGGCGACCGAGGGGAAGACCGGCTGCGACACGTCGGCCGCCGGCCAGAAGCCGCGCCGGTAATGGCGAGCAGTGTGTTCTCGGACAGCATCGCGCCCTGGCCGAGCGAGACATGATCGGCCAGGGCCACGCCGAAGGAGGGCAGCGTAACCGTCCCTACGATGGTGAGCCGCCGCGCGAACCTGGCGCCCCCGACGGTGATCGTGTCGCCGACGTTCTTCCCCAGTTGCCGGAGGGTCACCGCCCCCAGTTCGATCTGGTCGTTCCCGGACAGCGGCTGGCCACTGGTAGTCGGCGGCTCGACCGCGCCGAGGTGCCGCTCCAGGCCGAGCACCGGAAGGGTGAGCCGTCCGCCAACCAGAACCTGGCCGAAGCCGAACTCCGACCAGCCGGCCACCGTCGGCTGGGCCGCCAGCAAGCCGGTCATGGCGTCCTGGCGCAGGTCAACCACAGGGTCTTTGGCGAGGTTCTGGTCGAGGAAGCTGCCGTAGCTTCCCTGGGCCTGGACGAGCACGTCCCAGTTCCAGCCGTACCGCACCGGGTGGCTGACCAGCCCGGTCAGACTCGCGCCGAACACCACGGCGGTGACCATCGCGGCGACGGCGACGACCGAGCCGCCCAGCGTGCTGGCCTGCCGCACGGCGCCTGCCGTGACGCCGCCGCTGAGCGCGTTCCTGGTGCCCACCACCGCGGCGGGCGGCAGTCCGGCCGCGATGGCCGCGCGCGTCACAGCAGACTTCTCGGCGCCCAGGGCCTGCCGGGCCGGACGGACCGCGCGCAGCGCCAGCACCCAGAGCAGCCCGGAAAACAAGACGAACAGGGCGGGCAGGCCCACCCCGAGGACGAGAGGGTCCGCGTAAAGACCCTTGCCGGGGGCGAAGAAGCGGACGGGTCCCACCGGTGCCAGCGGGGACAGTGCAATCGCGCCTGCGGCGCTGATCACGATGATGCCTGCGACGGGGATCACGCCCGGCAGAGCCGCCACCAGGGCAGCCTGCCTGCGGCTGGCGCCGAGCGCTCGTAGCTTGAGGGCGTCCGGCGCGGTCCTGCTCAGGAGCTGGGCCATCGCCAGGCTGGTCAGAACCAGCGCGGCCACCGCCGTGATCGCCCCGAAGACGGTCAGCGCGATAACCTCCGGTTCGATCGCCTGCTGAACCTCGTCCTGGACGGCCCTGGTCCGCTTGACGCTGAACGTCAGGCCCGCGTCCTGCGCGTGGGTGACGTGGTCCGACTGTGCCTCCAGGCTGGAGACCAGCGCGGGCAGCCGGCGCCGCAGGTCGCTGACTCCCGCGTCGCCGGCCGTCAGGCGCAGTCCGACCCAGGCGTAGCCGAAGTATTTGCCGATGAGTTGCGCGGTGGCGCCGGGGGGAACCGTGGCGCCCTCGGGGTTGTCGGCCTGGTCGACGAGCGCGGGCGGGGTGTACGCGATCGCGGCGACCCGGAAAGAGCGGTAGTCCATGGCGGGGCGGTGCTGGCTGCCGCTCAGGAACACGTAGGTCACCCGGCCGCCGACACCGACGCCGAACAGGGCGGCGATCTGCGGGGACAGCACGATGCTGGTGGTGGACGCCAGCGGCGGCAGTTTCCCCGACACCACCGTCATCGTGTCCTGGGTGAAGCCCGCGCCGTCCACACTGCCGTCGATACTGGCGGTGATGAACGAGTCGTCGATCTTGCCCCGGACCACCGGCAGGGCGTTCAGGCCGACGTACGTGCCGTGGGAGACGGTGCCGGGCAGCGACCACAGTCGCTTGACTGGTTCCATCGCCGGGAGGCCCGGCAGTGTGCCGGGCACGTTCACCTGCACGTCGCTCGCGTTGATGGCCTTCAGGTACCGGCCGTAGGCCCCCGCCGTTGACCGCGCTCCGGCCAGGGCGGCGAGGGCCACCGCGCCGAGCACGCCGCCAAGCAGCGTGACGACGACCGCCTGGCGCCACGAGGCGCGCAGCATCGACCGCCAGCACACCAGCGCGATGGCCATGCCCCACGCTCCGCTCGGCAGGTACCCGAGGTGCCTGTTGCCCCCCGACACCGCCATTGTGGTGCTGGCGCGGACCGCTGCCCAGGGTGGCTGCACGAGACCCGGTAGTCGGGCTGGCACTACCGCACGGCGGGACCGCCGCTGATCACTCAGCAGACCCGACGGAGACGCGCGTCAGGCAGTCGTCCAGGGCCGGAGTTTCTCGGGGTTGCGCACTACCCAGATGTGCCTGATCCGGCTACCTGCGACGTCGAACGCGAACACCGTCACGGTGAGGCCGTCCTGCTGAGCCACCACCCCGGGCTGGCCGTTGACCGCGCGTTCCAGGAACGTCATGTTGCTGGGCGTCCGGTTGGCGATTTCCACCCAGGCGCGCGCGATCTGCGCCCCACCTTCGATGGGGCGCAGGAAGGTAGTGGCGAGGCCGCCGCCGTCGGCGATGGCCGTGGCATCGGGGTCGAGCAGGCCGATGAGGGCGTCGATGTCCTTGGCTTCCCAGGCCTGCTTGAAGGCCCTGACCACGCCAGCCTGCTGGGCTGCCGGGCCCGCGGGAGCCTGCGAGGCGCGGACCCGGCGGCGGGCTGACGAAGCCAGCTGGCGGCACGTGCCCGGCGTCCGGCCGGTGACCCCGGCCACCTCGGCGAAGGGGTAGCCGAAGACGTCGTGGAGGATGAACGCGACGCGCTCGGCCGGGGTCAGCGACTCCAGCACGACGAGAAAGGCGATGCTGACCGACTCGTCGAGGGTGATCCGGTCGGCTGGGTCGGTGGGGGTGCCGCCGGGCCGCCCGATGATCCACTCCGTGTGTTCGGGCAGCGGCTCGGGGATCCATTCGCCTACGTAGCGCTCCCGCCGGACCCGCGCCGAGCCGAGCAGGTTGAGGCAGATGCGGCTGGCGACCGTGGTCAGCCACGCGGCCGGGTTCTCGATGGCTTGCTGCTGCTGCCGGGACAGGGCGAACCAGCGGGCGTAGGTCTCTTGGACGGCATCCTCGGCCTCGGCCAGGGAGCCCAGCAGCCGGTAGGCGATGCTGGTCAGCCGACGTCGCTCGCTCATGGCCACGTTCAGGCCCGGGTCGGGCGGGCCGTCCCCTCGCCTCGCTCGGATGGTCATGGTGTCGGCGGCTCCTCGGTCGCATCTGCCCTCACCCGTTCGACAAGACAGCGCAGCGGAATGTGAGGACGGTGTGCCGCTTCACATTCCAGCGGGCTGCGTTGTCGAACTAGTCAGACGAACACATCATCCCGCCCGCCACGACCAGCCCAGGAGGCACCGTGACCACCCCGATTCCGGCCGCGCTCTTCACCGACCCGGCGCCCGCCCGGCGCCTCGAGCAGGCCGCCGCTGCGCTGAGGTCACATGGCTTCACCGCCGAGATCCTCGACGACGCCGCCGCCGCCCGTATCCGCGTCAAGGACCTGATCCCTGAGGGGGCCAGCGTGCTGACCGGCGCCAGCGAGACTCTCCGCCTGTCCGGCATCGACGCCGACATCAACGCCAGCGGGCGCTACCAGGCCGTCAGGCCGCAGACCCTGGCTATGGACCGCGTCACCGCTGCCGACGACATCCGGCGGCTGCGCGCCGTCCCCGACGTTGTGGTGGGCAGCGTCCACGCGGTCACCGAAACCGGTTCTCTCGTGGCCGCTTCGGGCACCGGGAGCCAGCTGCCCGCCTACGCCGGCGGCGCCGCCCGCGCGATCTGGGTCGTCGGGGCGCAGAAGCTGGTTCCCGACCTGCCCGCCGCGCTGCGCCGCGTCGAAGACCACTGCCTCCCGCTGGAAAGCGCCCGCACCCAGATCGCCTACGGGTCCCCGAGCGCCATCAACCGCCTGCTCATCCTCAACGCTGAACTCCACCCCGGGCGCGGCACCGTCCTGCTGCTCCGCGAAGCCATCGGCTTCTGAGGGACCGCAGCCCGGGCGGCTCTGTCTCACTTCGGACGGTGACTGAGCTGGGGGCCCAGGGCTTTTAACTGGTGGCCCGGCGGTCGGCGGCGGGTTACCGTCCGTCCATGGCCCAGACTCACGGCACGTGCCCCGACCGGTTCAGCGGAGTGCGGGAGACGCTGGAGGAGTCGCTGGAGGCGCATGACGTCGGCGCCTCGGTGGCGGTGTACCTGGACGGCGAGCCGGTGGTCGACCTGTGGGGCGGGTACGCCGACGCGGCGCGCACCACGCCCTGGCAGCGCGACTCCATCCTCAACACCTGGTCCACCACCAAGACGATGACGGCGCTGTGCGCGCTGATCCTGGCCGATCGCGGCGACCTCGACCTCACGGCGCCGGTGGCCAGGTACTGGCCCGAGTTCGCCGCCGCGGGCAAGCAGGACGTCGAAGTCTGTCACCTGCTGTCGCACACGGCCGGGTTGCCGACCTGGGACGAGCCGATGGCGGTCGCCGACCTGTACGACTGGCCGAAGGCGACGGCCCGGCTGGCCGCGCAGGCGCCCAGCTGGGAGCCGGGGACGCAGGCCGGCTACCACGCGGTGACCCAGGGCTACCTGGTCGGCGAGGTGGTCCGCCGGGTCACCGGCGTCAGCCTGGGCACGTTCTTCGCGCGCGAAGTGGCCGGACCGCTGGGTGCTGATTTTCACATCGGGCTGCCCGCCGAGCACGACAGCCGCGTGATCCCCGTCATCCCGCCGCCCCCGCCCCCGGCGCCCGGTGGCGGGCAGACCGAGGCCGGGGCCGCCCCGCGTGGACGCGGCAACCCGCCGATTGACCCCGCAGACGCCAACACCGTGGCCTGGCGGCGGGCCGAGATCCCGGCCGCCGGCGGGCACGGCAACGCCCGCTCGGTCGGCGCCGTGCAGTCGGTGCTGGCCTGCGGCGGGACGGCGCGCGGCGTCCGGCTGCTGTCCCCGGAGGGCAGCGAGCGCGCCCTGGCGGAGCAATATCGCGGGCCGGACAACGTCCTCGGCGGGCCGATGCGCTACGGCAACGGTTACGGCCTGAACAGCGGCTGGCTGCCCAACCCGCGGACCTGCTTCTGGGGCGGCTGGGGCGGCTCGATAGTCGTCGTCGACCTGGACGCCAGGATGACCGTGTCCTACGTGATGAACCAGATGCTCGACCAGGGCGGCACGGGCGACGGCCGGGCATTCGACATCGTGATGGCCGCCTACGACGGCCTGCCCGGATAGCCGCCAGGGGTCCGTGGTGATGCTGGCCTGCCTCAGTTGACGTCGAACTCGTTGCCCTCGGGATCCTTCATCCCTACCGCGTAGTGATCGAGGCCGTCGGCGCTCAGCGCTCCGGTGAGCGTGGCGCCCAGATCCGTCAGCCGCCTGGCCTCGGCGTTAACTCGCTGCCTGCGGGTGGCGAGCGGGTCGGAACGGCTGGGGAAGCCGCTGGCGTGGATGTCGAGGTGCAGGCGGTTCTTGACCACCTTGGCGTCCGGCATCACATGGAACCAGATGCGGGGGCCGTCACCGCGGGGATCGACGATGCTGTCCGCGCCGATCCCCAGCTCACTGTCAGGCAGCCCGATGTCGCGCCGCCAGTCGTCCCAGGTAGCGAACCCTTCGGGGGGCGGTTCAAGCACGTATCCCAGGGCGGCCGCCCAGAAGCGGGCCAGCAGCTCGGGGTCCTTGCAGTCGATGACCAGCTGGAATCGGACCGGCATGGTGCTCCCATCCGCGCAGCAGTGGCAAGGGAGCTCGCAAGTATGCCACCGTGGCACCCTGAGCCGAGATCGGAGCGAACGTTGAGGGCAGTCCGTTTCAGCCAGTTCGGGGGCCCGGAGGTCCTCGAGATCGTGGATCTCCCCGATCCGCATCCGGGTCCGGGCCAGGTCCGGATCGCGGTGCGCGCGGCCGGCGTCAATCCGAGCGACTGGAAGAAGCGCCAGGGCCTGATGGACGAGGAGCTCCCGCAGACCATGGGCTACGAGGCGGCGGGCGTCGTTGACGAGCTGGGCGAGGGCGTCGCGGACGTGGCCGTGGGTGATCGCGTGTTCGGCTTCTCCGCCGAGGGGTCGGCCCAGGCCGAGCTGGCGGTGCTGTCGTCCTATGCGCCGATCCCGCCGTCACTTGACTTCCCCGGCGCGGCCGCGCTGCCGGCCGCCGTCGAGACGGCCGCGCGCGCGCTGGACCAGCTCGGCGTCGGGAGCGGCAGCACGCTGCTCATCAACGGCGCCTCCGGCAGCGTCGGCAGCGCCGCGGTTCAGCTCGCCGTGGTGCGTGGTGCGCGCGTGATCGGCACGGCCAGTCCGGCGAACCATGACTACCTTCGCTCGCTGGGGGCCGACCCGGTCGCCTACGGCGAGGGCCTGGCCGGGCGGGTTCGCGCGCTCGCGCCTGAGGGCGTCGACGCCGCTCTCGACGTCGCCGGGAGCGGCGTTCTGCCCGAGCTCATCGAGCTCGCGGGCGCCCCAGAGCATGTCGTGACGATCGCCGACTTCGCTGGCGCACAGGAGCACGGGGTGAGGTTCAGCCGCGGGGACGCTGGCCGCGCGCTCTACGCGCTCGCCGGGATCGGCGAGTTGATCGAGTCCGGGCGCTTCTCACTCCCGGTCGCGCAGACCTTCCCGCTCGCTGACGTCGCGGCGGCGCACCGCGTCAGCGAGGACGGCCACGTGCGCGGGAAGCTCGTGCTGGTGGTCGGCTCTCCTGCGCGCGGGTCCACGTGACGCACGCGGGCCGGACGGCGGCGGCGCGGGTCAGGAATGCGCTGTTCCTTCGTGCTTCTCCTGGGCGGCGCCGGTGAAGAAGTCGATGAGGCTGAACGGTGCGCGGTCGCCGAGGCAGAGATCCAGGATCTCGTACGCGTCCGCGTACTCGGACTCGCTGCGCGGGAACAGCGTCTCTTCGTAGGCGGTGAGGGCCGCCTTGGTGTCGCCGGGGTGCGCGGCGATCGCCTTCCCGAGTTCGGCGCCGTCGAACATCGCCAGGTTCGCGCCCTCCCCGGCGGGCGGCATCAGGTGCGCGGCATCACCGAGGAGGGTCACCCCGGGCACCCGGTCCCATCGGTGCCCGTCCGGGAGGGTGTAGATCTCGCGCAGGATCGGTGCGGTCTCGCCGTCGGTGATCAGCGCGGTGAGCTCCGGCGCCCACCCGTCGAACTCGGCTGCGACCCGGGCGGTCGCGGCGGTGGCGTCGGTGAAGTCGATGCCGGCGATCCACTCGGCGGGACGGTTCAGCTCGACGTACGTGTGAAGGATGTTCCCCGCCTCGCGGTGGGCGACGATCCCCTTTCCCGGGGCGAGCGCGTACATCGCGCCGTCGCCGACCGCGCCGGCCGTCGCGGGGTGCCGCTCGTCGGCGTCGTACAGGTAGGTCTCGATGAACGCGGTGCCGACGTACTCGGGCTCGGCGGCCGAGAGCAGCGGCCGGACCTTCGACCAGGCGCCGTCGGCACCGACGAGGAGGCCGGTGGTCACGGTCGACCCTTCGGCGAAGGTCAGCTCGTGCCGGCCCTCACCCAGGGGGTGGACACCGCTGACCTTGCGTCCCCACTGGATCACCCCGTCGGGCAGGGAGTCGAGCAGGATCCGGCGGAGGTCTCCGCGGAGCACCTCAGGACGCCCACCCGCGCCGTCGTCAGGTTCTTCGAGCAGCACCGCGCCGTGCTGGTCGAGCATGCGCGTGGCCGCGCCGCCCTCGTGGATGATCGCGCGGAACTCGTCGGTGAGGCCGGCCGCTTCGAGCGCGAGCTGCCCGTTGTGCTCGTGGATGTCGAGCTGGCCGCCCTGCGTGCGGGCCTCCGCCGAGGGCTCCGCCTCGTAGATCGTCACGGGGATGCCGTGGACGTGCAGGACTCGTGCGAGGGTGAGGCCGCCGAGGCCCGCACCGACGATCGTCACTGGTGTCGTCATCATGTTCCCCTTCCCAAGCTGGTTGGAACGCTGTTCCATGAGCTACATCTTGGAACAACGTTCCAGTCGTGTCAAGATGGTGCTCATGGCGGCCAAGACTCAGCGGACCGAACGGCGGACGGACGCGCTCTCGAAGGAGCGAATCGTCGAGGCGGCGATCGAGATCCTCGACACCGACGGCGAGAGCGCCCTGACTTTCCGCGCTCTCGCGGCTCGCCTGGCCACCGGGAGCGGGGCGATCTACTGGCACGTCGCCAGCAAAGACGATCTGCTCGCGGCGACCGCCGACGACGTCATCGCCCGGGTCATGACCGAGGTGGTCAGCGGCGCGGAGCCGCGGGAGGCGATCCGGGCCATCGCCTCCGGGGTGTTCGACGCGATCGACGCGCACCCCTGGGTGGGCGCCCAGCTCTCCGGTGAGCCGTGGCAGTCCGCGATGCTGCAGATCTTCGAAAGCGTCGGCGGGCAGCTCCAGGCGCTCGGCGTCCCCGAACGAGCGCAGTTCGACTGCGCGTCCGCGCTCGTGAACTACGTGCTCGGCCTGGCGGGACAGTACGCTGCGGCCGCCCGCCTCCTCCCGCGCGATACGGATCGGTCGGCCTTCCTCACGACCGTCGCCGCGCGGTGGGCGCAGCTCGACCCCGCGGAGTACCCGTTCGTGCGCCAGGTGGCGACGCAGCTGCCCGGGCACGACGACCGCGAGCAGTTCCTCGTCGGCATCGACCTCATCCTCACCGGCATCACAGCCGTCCGGGCCTAGCCCGGCTGGACGAGGCGCGCGGTGATCGCCGGGGCCGCCTCGCGCAGCCACGCCTCGGCGCGCGGCAGCTCGTCCTGGGCGCCGTCCTCCCATAGCTTGCGGAACACCGGGTCCAGCCCGGCCGAGGCGCGGGAGTCCTCGTGATAGCGGCGCGCCATGTCGACGGCGAACGGCGCCAGCTCCGCGCGATGCCGCGCCGACATGCCGTAGGCGTCCGCGAACACCGCGACCCGGTGCGGGATGTCGGCGCCCGCGAACGCGGGCGCCCGGTCCCGCGGATCGCGCAGCGGCGCCCAGTACCACAGCGCGTTCGCGACGTCGTAGAGCCGGGTGGTCGGGTGGGCCAGGTCGAAGTCGATCAGCGCGGCGGGCAGCCCGTCGCGGAAGACCACGTTGCCCGGGTAGTAGTCGCAGTGGCTGACCAACTCGGCCCGTTCGCTGACCGGGCGTCCCACGGTGGCCGGCGTCCCGCCCCATACCGCGCCGGGCGGCGGTACCCACCCGGCGGACGCCTCGTGCAGAGCGCGGATCAGCCGGGCCAGGGCGACGAGCACGTCGTCACCCGCCGTCTCCGGCGGCAGGGGGTTGCGCGGCACGTCACCAGGGACGAACGACAGCATCTCGCGCCCCTGCTCGTCGACCCCGAACGGAAGCGGCGCGCCGGTGAACCCCGCGTCGCGCAGGTGCGCCAGGTACGCCTGCACGGTCAGGCTGAACGGCCGCAGCGGCCGCCGCACCGTGTCCCCGATCCGCACGATCCCCTGGGTGACGCCGTCCCCGGCCAGCGGCTCGCCTTCGCTCATACCGCGGCAGCCTAGCCTCGGCCCCGCGCCGTCCGGCGGCGCTGGCGGCCCACCCGCGGGCCCCGGCGGTCAGCCGCGCGTCCGCACCGTCCGGGAGCTAGTTGTGCTTGTCGTGGTGGCGCAGTTCGACGCTTTCGACCTGGCGGCCGAGCAGGGTCAGGTCGAGGAGCTGGCCGGTCGCGCAGAGCAGCTGGATGACCGGGCCGTAGCCGGACCAGGTACGCAGGACGGTGCCGCCATCCCGGCAGAAGACGCTGAGGCCGCCCTGCCCGGCGAGCATGATGATCTTGATCTTTGTCAGGGGCTGCCTTACGGTGTCAGGTGTAGCCTGACAAGGAGGTCGCGTGATGTCTGCGATGACCGAGTTGCCCGGAATCGCCGCGTGCTCGTTCTGCCTGAAGCCAAATACCGAGGTAAGGAGGCTGGTGGCCGGGCCGGGGGTGTTCATCTGCGATGGCTGCGTGGCCTTGTGCGCGCAGCTGGTTGACGGACCGCCCTCCCCGGCGCCCCATCTTGCGGCCTGGGAGCATGCGATCAGCGTCGAGGAGGTGCTGGCCAGCCTGCCCCGGATAGCGGCCGCGGGCGCACAGGTGGAGCAGCATCTGGCGGGGTGGGTGCACAAGGCCCGCGCGCTGGGGGCGACCTGGGCGCGGATCGGAGAGGCTCTCGGGATGACTCGCCAGTCGGCGTGGGAGCGGTTTTCGGGCGAGGAGTAGGGCAGCCGGCGCGCCCTGCGGGCGGCTTCCCACCACCGGGCGAAGGCGTCAGCCCGTCGTCCAGGGCCGGAGTTTCTGGGGGTTGCGTACGGCCCAGATGCGGGTGATCCGGTCGCCGGCCACGTCGAAGGCGAACACGGTGACGGTGACGCCGTCCTGCTGGGCGATCAGGCCGGGCTGGCCGTTGACGGTGCGTTCCAGGATCGTCATGTTGCCGGGGGCCCGGGTGGCGAGGTCGGTGATGTAGCGGGCGATCTGCCCGGCGCCCTCGATGGGGGAGAGCGCGGCGCTGGCCAGGCCGCCGCCGTCGGCGATCACCGTGGCGTCCGGGTCCAGCAAGGCGATGAGGGCGCTGACGTCCTGGGCTTCCCACGCGTTCTTGAAGTCCCTGACCAGGCTGGCCTGCCGGGCGGGCGGGGCCGGGGGAGGTTGCGCGGCGCGGATCCGGCGGCGGGCTGAGGAGGCCAGCTGGCGGCACGCCGCTGGCGTACGGCCGGTGATCTGGGCTACGTCGGTGAACGGGTAGCCGAAGACGTCGTGCAGGATGAGCGCGACGCGCCCGGCGGGGGTCAGTGATTCGAGCACGACGAGGAACGCCATGGTCACCGACTCGTCGAGGGTGACCCGGTCAGCCGGGTCGGCTGTGGCGCCGCCTGCGTGACCGCTGGTCCATCCGGCCGGGCCGGGCAGTGGCTCGGGGATCCATTCGCCCACGTAGCGTTCCCGCCGGGCCCGGGCTGAGCCGAGCAGATCCAGGCAGATGCGGCTGGTGACCGTGGTCAGCCAGGCGCCGGGCGACCTGATGGCTTCCTGCTGCTGGGCGGTCATGGCGTACCAGCGGGCGTAGGTCTCCTGCACGGCGTCCTCAGCCTCGGCCAGCGAGCCCAGCAGCCGGTAGGCGACATTGATCAGCTGGCGCCGCTCACCCATGATCGCGGCCAGGCCCGGATCGGGCTGGCCGCCTCCTGGCCCAGATCGGCTGGTCATGGTGCCGGCCTCCCCTTGGTCGCATTGTCCCTTACCAGGTCGACGAGACACCACACCAGACTGTGACGCCCGCAGGCCTCAGCCACGCAGGCCTCTTGTCGGACCCGGCCTCTAGGTTGGCGTACGTGAACCGGACCGATCGGCTCTACGCCCTGGTCGAAGAGATGCGGGCCGTCGCGCCCCGCCCGCGTAGTGCGCGCTGGCTCGCCGCTCGTTTCGAGGTCAGCGTGCGCACGGTGGAACGGGACATCAACGCGCTGCAGCAGTCGGGGGTGCCGATCTATGCCGAGACCGGCCGTACGGGCGGTTATTGCCTGGACAAGGCGCGCACGCTGCCGCCGGTCAACCTGACGCCAGGCGAGGCTGTCGCGATGGCGCTGGCGCTGCGGCGGCTGGAAGGCACGCCGTTCCGGGCGACCGCGGGCTCAGCGCTGCGCAAACTGGTCGCGGCGATGCAGGGTGACGACGCCGCCGCGGCCCGCGACCTGGCCGGCCGCATCCACCTGCTCGGTGACCCGGGCACCACGCCGTCGATGCCGAGGGTGGTGGCCGACGCGCTGTCCACCCGTCATGTCCTGCGCATCGGCTATGTCGACCGCGAGGGCGTCACCACGACGCGCGAGATCGAGCCACTCGGCTACGTCGGCACGGCGACCCACTGGTACCTGATGGCCTGGTGCCGGTTGCGCGGCACGCTGCGCGCGTTCCGCACCGACCGGATCACCTCGGTCTCGCTCACTGCCGAGGTGCCCACGCCACGCACGCTGCGAAGCGAGGACCTCGACATCCCGCCCGGCAAAGTCCATCAACTCACCCTGAGCTAACCGGCGACCGGGCCCTCGGCCAGCGGGGCAGGGCTTCCCGTCCGGGACCAGCTCGGCCCGCTCCCCGGCGAAGAGCGGCGTCCTCTCCCAGCAGCAGAGGAACGGGTGGATGCGCACTTCGTCGAGCAGCCCCGCCCTGAGCAGTTGTCCGGCCACGTGCGCACCCAGTACCAGGACGTCCTTGTCCCCGGCGGCATCCCTGGCCCGCCGGGCCGCGGCCTCCAGCCCATCGAAGGCGAACGTCCCGCCGTTGCCGCCGGGCAGGTCCTCCCTGGTCCGGTGGGTGACCACGAAGCCCGGGACGCCCGGCCACGGCGTGCCGCCCCACGCCGAGGTCGAAGGTGCGCCGCCCGATGACGCAGCCCCCACTGTCGCGTCCACCGTCCGGAAGCCGATGTCGATGCCGCCGTCCGGCCCGTTCCCGGCCGTCCACATCCACTCGTGCAGCCGTCCGCCACCCTCCCCCATGGGCTCAGCCGCCCCGACGTTCGGCCCGGCCGTGAACCCGTCCAGGGACATCGCCACGTCCAGCACTCCTTGCTCATCACGGGCCTCCCTCGACGGCGAGGCCGGCGCCGTCGTCAGAGCCGAACCGGCCGTCTTGACATGACCGGCCACGCTGCCGTCGGCCTCCTGGAGTCCCCGCTGGGAAAGGGCACTATTGTCCCCGGTGTGCCACTGATTGCCGAACCATCACGCTTTGCCCGGCTAAAACGCTGCCGGTGCGGCTCGGCCTGTGCGTGGCGGCCGCCGCGCTCGTCACGGCCGGCTGCTCGGCGTCGTCCGGGCGGCCCGCCGATGGGGCCGCCGCGCCGGGGCCGCCGCGGGCGCGTCCGGCGGCGTCGTCCGCGGCGCCGGCCAGGCCGCAGATGACGTCCACGCTCAGGCACTGGGGATCGTTCTTCGGCGGCATCGAGGGCAACTTCGACATCGAGAAGTCGCCGGTCACCGTGACCGTGCCCGGCACGGTCGCCGAGGTCGGCACCTCGAACTCCACCGAGTACGCACTGCTGACCAACGGCAGCCTCTACGCCTGGGGCCTGGGCACCCAGGGCCAGCTGGGGGACGGCCGCAGCGCGAACTCCTTCGCCCGGCCGGTCCGGGTCCGCTTTCCGGCCGGGGTCCGGATCGCGTCCATCCCGGCCGACGTCATGCCGTACGACACCGGCCTGGCCGTGGACACGAGGGGAAACGTCTGGGGCTGGGGCGACAACGGCGGCGGCGAGCTCTGCCTGGGCACGACCCGGATCTACCGCACCCCGGTCAAGCTCCCGCTCACCGGGGTGACCGCCCTGGCCGGGGCGAGTAACCATGCGCTGTACGACGCCCACGGCACCGTCTACGCCTGCGGCCAGAATGTCGACGGCGACCTGGGCGACGGCAGCAGGGACAGCAGCACCACCCTGGTGAAGGTGAAGCGCCTGCACGGCTCGTCCGTCACCACGCTGGTGGCCTCGTTCGCCAACTCCGGGGCGCTGCTGTCCGACGGCCGGTACTTCGACTGGGGCTTCGACGGCACCGGCCAGCTCGGCGACGGGTCCGTGCACCGCTCGTCCGACGTCCCAGTGCGGGTGCACCTCCGGCACCGGGTCACGCAGGTGGCCCAGGGCGGATCCATCTGGGACAACGGCCAGACGCTGGTCATGCTCTCGAACGGCTCACTGTGGGCCTGGGGCAACGACCGGGCCGCCCAGCTGGGCGACGGGACCACGGCGGCGGAGCCGCGGCCGGTGCGCTTCCACGCCCCGCCCGGTGTCGTCTACCGGAACCTGGCCACCGGGTCGGCGACCTCCTACGCCATCTCGACCACCGGCCAGGTCTACGCCTGGGGCGTCGCGCACGTGGGGCAGGTCGGGGACGGCCACACCCGCACGGCGGTGACCCCTGTCGTCGTCGCCACCGGGGCCACGTCGATCTCGGCGACCGCGAACAACGTGGTCATCAGCGTTCCGCGCAAGTCCTGACGTCAGACGGCGAGCATTTTCTGCACGGCCTGGCGGGATACCCCGAGCTCGCGGGCGATCTCGGCCTGCGAGACGCCCTGCTCGGTCAGGCCGCGAATCAGGTCGCGGCGTTCCCGGGCCAGATCCTGGGCGATGCGGAAGTGCTTGAGGGCTTCGGCGCGGACTTCTTTGAGGCGCCGGATGGTGTCCTGCTGGGCGGGGGTACGTCCTGACGAGTTCATGGCCCCAGCCTGACAACGGGGGGTTGTCATTGTCAACCCAGGGTTGTCATTCTGGGAGGGGGACGGAGGGGGAATTTGCCTGGCGGCCGGATTCCGGCATACTCGTAACTATCGTCACGACACCGCCCAGAACCCTGCGGTCGTCCGTAACCTCGACGTTCGTCATCGCGCCGCTTGGATCGAGTCCGCGGCCCCCTCTGGCAGCAGTCGGCGAGGTCAGTTCCCGTCACCGCTGGCAGGAGGCATCGTGTGTTCCGGACTGAGCCGCGCCCCATTGAGCCGCGCCGCACTGAGCTGGCCCGAAGAGAGCTCCTCCGACGTGAGCTCGCAGTCTGCGGCAGCGTGGTGATCTCGCCCCACGGCACGCAACCCCCGCAGCTCGGCGACGAGCCCCCGCTCTACGACGACGGGGCGTTGCGGATAACCCGGATGCCCGGCCCGGGTACAGGCTACGCCCTGGCCGGCGAGATCGACGAGGCTGCCTTTCCCGCGCTGGCCAGGAGGCTGGGCGAGATCGCCGCGGACCTCGACGAGGTGCACCTGAACCTGGCCGCCCTGGACTATACCGACCTGGCCGGATTGCGGGTCATCGTCGGTCTGGCCGACGTCGGCCGCCGGGGCGTGGTGCTCCATCAGGTGCCGCCTCACCTGCGGGCGATCCTGAACATCGTCGGCTGGGACACGGCCCCCGGAGTGGAGATCGCTGGTTAATCAGCGCGACCGGACAGCAAACGCAGGACCGCGGCTTCGGCCGCTCCCTGGGTGGCCAGTTCCCCGAACTCGCTCTGCTGGCCCAGCCGGCCCAGCGCGGGCGCGATCGTGGTGCCTTTCTCGTACAACTCGATCACCCGCGGGTCGATATAGGACGCCCGTGCGACCGCCGGGGTGTTACCCAGGTAGTCGGAGACCTCCCGGACCATCCGGGCGATCGCGCGCTTGCGGCTGCTCTCCGAATCCGCGGCCCGTTCCGAGACAGCCAGTCCCACCGCGGCGAGCACGGTGGCATGCCAGGTCCGGAAATCCTTGGCGGTGAAGTCGCTCCCGGACACCTCGCGGAGGTAGTCGTTGATGTCGGCCGCGGTGACGTCGTGCCAGCGCGGCCCGCTGCGGTAGGCGAGCAGGCCGTCCCCGCCGTCCCGGCGCCGCTTGAGGCTGCGGACCACGACGCAGACCCGCTCGTCCGCGACCGCGTGCTCGCGGTGCTTCGCGGACTTGCCGATGTAGTCGAAGACCAGCTCACCGTCCCGGCGGCAGGTGACGTGCGCACGCTGGATGGTGGCCAGGCCGTAGGTGCCGTTCTCCGCCGCGTACTCGTCCCCGCCCGGCCGGAAGAAGCCGAGGTCGAACCAGGCGGATAGCGGCGGCCAGGACCCGGTCCCGGGACAGCCTGGTGCCTTCCAGGTGGCGCAGCACCACCTTGCGCACCCGGGGGAGCGCGGCCCCGAACTCCAGCACCCGGTCGTGTTTCTCCCGGTCGCGCTGCTCCCGCCACAGATCGTGGTAGCGGTACTGGCGCCGGCCCGCCACGTCGGTGCCGACCGCCTGGATGTGGCCGGCCGGGTGCTCGCAGATCCACACGTCTTCCCAGGCCGGCGGGATCACCAGGGCCTTGATCCGTCCGAGTACCTCCGGGTCGCGGACCGGCGTGCCGTCCGGGCCGAGATAGCGGAACCCCCGGCCGTGCCGCTTGCGCAGGATGCCCGGCCCGCTGAGCTCGCTGCGCACCAGGGCCACCGGATCAGCCAACGCAGCGGCCCCTCTGGCGGTCATGATCATCTCTCCTGGTTCCGGGTCGGCTCCGTGGGCGTCGTCTCCGCTACCCGCGACCGCCAGGGGCATGCACCCGGCCTGGTTAGCCGGCCCCCGACCGGGTAGCAGTGCACCCGCCGCGGACCACGGCACATGGTTAACAGTCACGATCAACGGCAGAAACGAAAACCGGCGGGCGCGAGACCCGTCATGATCCGGAGAGGCCGGGGCCCGTGAACAAGCTCCTCTACAAGCCGATCACTCTGGGGGCCAGCGTGCTGGGCGGCGTGCTGGCCGGGGCGATCTTCAGGAAGGTCTGGCAGCTGGCCGCGGGTGAGGATGAGGCCCCGAGGCCGACCGACGCTGAGCGTGGCTGGACCGAAGTGCTGGTCGCCGCGGCTCTGCAGGGGGCGGTATCGGCCATGGTCAGGGCGACGGTGGACCGCGGAACGGCGGCCGGGACCCGGCGGCTGACCGGCACCTGGCCCGGGGACGATGAGGAGCACCCCGCCCGGGGCGAGAAGCAGCCCAGCGCCGTCTGACCCTGTGAGGCGATCGGCCTGCCTCCTGACGGCCCGCCGGGAACCAGGAAGGACCACCCATGACTCTGAACAGCAGTGCATCCACCATGGTCCAGACCAGCAGAACGCTCAAAGCCGCGGTCGCCAGCATCAAGCGCTCCGCGCAGGACCCGCTCGCCATCTACCTGAACGATCATCTGGCCGGCGCGACCGGAGGGCTGGAACTGGCCCGCCGGGTGGCCGGCGCCGGGCAGGCACCAGCGCCTCCTGCGGAGTTGCGGCAGTTCGCCCAGGAGGTGGCCGAGGACCGGGACGCGTTGCTGCGCATCATGGGCACGCTCGGCCTCCCCGTCCGCAGCTACAAGGTGTGGGCCGCCTGGGCTGGCGAGAAAGCCGGCCGGCTCAAGCCCAACGGCCACCTGACGACGCGGTCCCCGCTCAGCAACCTCGAGGAACTGGAGCTCCTGCGCCTGGGCGTAGAAGGCAAGGCGGCCGGCTGGCGCACCCTCCGGGCGCTCGCGGACCGGGACCGCCGGCTGGAGGCCGGCCAGCTGGATGAGCTCATCGCGCGCGCCCGCAGGCAGGCCGGCTTCCTGGAGGAATCGCGGATCCGGGCGGCCGGGCAGGTCATCGACGCGGCCGGTGCAGGCCATGGGTGAGGGCCGTCGCCGGGGTGGCGTTATCTATGACGTGGACGGCACTTTGCTGGACACCAACTATCTGCACGTGACGGCCTGGTGGGAGGCGTTCCGTGAGCGCGGCCACGACGTGGCGTGCGCCGACATCCACCGCGCCCTCGGGCTGTCGTCCGATGACCTGATCAGCCAGGTACTCGGCGAGCCGGACCCGTCGGTCAGCGCGGCGCACAGCCGGTATGTCGCGCCCTACCTGGGCCGGATGCGCCCGCTGGCCGGGGCGGCCGAGCTGCTCCGGGCCACCGGGCGGCTGGGCCTGAACGTGGTCCTCGCGACGAGCGCCAAAGATGACGAGCTGGACCTTATGCTGGACGCGCTGGGCGCGCGCGACGCGGTGGACGCGGTGGTCAGCTCCGGCGACGTCAAGCAGGCCAAGCCGGACCCGGAGATCGTGCAGAAGGCGCTCGCGGATTCCGGGACCGACCCGGCCCGGGCCGTGATGGTCGGCGACACGGTCTGGGATGTGCTGGCCGCGGAGCGGGCGGGCCTGCGCTGCGTCGGGCTGCTGTCCGGCGGGATCAGCGAGGCCGAACTGCGGGATGCGGGGGCGGCCGAGACGTTCTCCGATCCCGCCGCGCTGCTGGACCGGCTGGCGGAGAGCGCGATCGGCGCTCTCAGCGGCAGTCGGCGTGCACCCAGTCCCGGTCAGCCCGGCGGCGGGCCGGCTGCCCGGCGCTGATCTCGCGCCCGCAGCGCGCACACCGGCGGCCCGCAGCCTGCGCCTCGTGGCCGCCCCGCCGGTCAGGACCGGGGCTCTCGGAGTCAGTGCCCGCGAGCCCGGAGCCTGGTGCGCCGGCCGGAAAACCCAGGCCGCCCGCGCAGTACTGGCTGAGGTGCACGGCCCGGACCCGCCCGCCGATCCCCACGAGAACCTCCCCCTCTGCCACCTAGGCTACTGTCGGCGACTCGATGGAGAGGATGGGCTCATGCGCGCAGTGATCGGGAGCCGGCACGGCGGTCCTGAGGTCCTCCAGATCGGGGAGGTCGCCCCGCCGGAACCCGGGCCCGGGCAACTGCTGGTTGACGTGGCCGCGGCCGGGGTCAACTACATGGACATCTACCAGCGGGAGGGACGGCCTCCCTACGCCTCGGCAGCGCTGCCGTACGTTCCCGGGGTCGAGGGGGCCGGCACGGTGGCGGCCCTGGGGCCGGAGGTGAGCGACTTCGCCGTGGGTGACCGGATTGCCTGGACCCAGGGGCCAGGCAGTTACGCAGAGCAGGTCGTGGTCCCCGCGGCGCGGGCGGTCCCGGTGCCGGAAGGCATGAGCCTGAGCGTCGCCGCGGCCGTCATGCTGCAGGGCATGACCGCGCACTACCTCTGCCACAGCACCTACCCGGTGGCCGAGGGTGACCCCGTGGTGGTGCACGCGGCCGCGGGCGGGGTCGGGCTGCTGCTGACCCAGATGATCGCGATGCGCGGCGGCGTCAGCATCGCCACCACGTCCACCCCGGCCAAGGCGGTGCTGGCCGAGCAGGCGGGCGCGGACTACGTGACGGGCTACGACGACTTCGCCGGGGTGGCCCGGGGGGTCACGGGCGGCAGCGGAGTGGCCGCGGTCTACGACGGTGTCGGCCAGGCGACGTTCGAGGCGGGCCTGTCGGTGTTGCGGGTCCGCGGCTACATGGTCCTGTACGGCGCGGCCAGCGGGCCGGTGCCGCCCTTTGACCTGCAGCGCCTCAACCCGGCGGGCAGCCTGTTCGTCACCCGGCCGACGCTGGCCCATTACCTGGCCAGCCGGGAGGAGCTGCTGTGGCGGGCCGGGGAGGTGTTCCGGTGGGTCACCGAGGGGCGCCTCTCGGTCCGCGTCGGCGGCCGGTACCCGCTGGAACAGGCCGCCGAGGCCCAGGCGGATCTGGCCTCCCGGGGGACGACCGGGAAGTTGCTCCTGCTCCCGGGTGAGGCCGCGTCGTGAAGGCGCGCGCGTGACGGTCGTCGCGGCGTGCCAGCTCGGGCTGGCCGTCGGTGACACCGGCGGCAACCTGGCCGCGGCGGCCGGGGCCGTCGAGGCGGCGGCCGGGGCCGGGCGCCGGGCTCGTGGTCCTCCCGGAACTGTGCGACAGCGGGTACGTGTTCACCGGCGCCGCGGAAGCCCGCGCCCTGGCCAGCCCGGCCGACGACTGCCGGGCGCTGCGGCAGTGGCAGGCGCTGGCCGCCGAGCATCACACCGTGATCGTGGGCGGCTTCTGCGAACTCGGCCCGGACGGCCGCCTGTTCAACAGCGCGGCCCTGGTGGATGCGTCCGGCACCCGCGCGGTGTACCGGAAGGCGCACCTGTGGGACGCCGAGAAGCTGGTCTTCACCCCGGGCGCGCAGGCCCCGCCGGTGGTGACGCTGCCAGCCGGCCGGGTGAGCGTGATGATCTGCTACGACCTGGAGTTCCCCGAGTGGGTCCGGCTGGCCGCGCTGGCCGGCGCGGACCTCGTCGCGGCCCCGGTGAACTGGCCGGCCGCTCCGCATCCGCCCGCTGAGCGCCCGTCAGAGGTGGTGAAGGTGCAGGCCGGTGCCGCGGTGAACGGCGTCTTCGTCGTGGCGGCGGACCGGTGCGCCACCGAGCGCGGGGTGGCCTGGGTGGGCGGCAGCCTGATCGCCGGCCCGGACGGCTACCCGCTGGCCGGGCCGGTCGCCGCCGACCGGCCCGCGCTGCTGACCGCCGACTGTGACCTGCTCCGGGCCCGCGACAAGCGGATCAACTCCCGCAACGACCTCTTCGCCGACCGCCGCCCCGACCTCTACTGACGAACTGCGTTTCTCTGGCCCTGGCCGCCTGGTGCCGCACGCGGGCGCACCCGCCACCCGGTCAGCCTGGGTAGCGGGCCCCGCGGGCCGAGACCCGGATGGAGTAGACGGAACTCGTACCGCACATGAAGAGATGGTTGCGCTGCGGGCCGCCGAAGGTCAGGTTGGCCACGACCTCCGGCACGTGCAGCTTGCCGAGCAAGGTGCCGTCCGGGTCGAAGCAGTGCAGCCCGTCGCCGGCGGCCGCCCAGACCCGGCCCTCGCTGTCCAGCCGGATGCCGTCGAAGGTCCCCACCCCGCAGCGCGCGAACACGTCTCCGCCGGTCAGCCCGGTGCCGTCGTCGGTCACGGTGAACAGCCGGATATGCCGTTCCTCGCTGTCGCAGATGTAGAGGTTGCGCTCGTCCTGGGTGAACGCCAGCCCGTTAGGGCGGTTGAAGTCGCCGGCCACGACGCGCAGGCTGCCGGAGCCCGGATCTATCCGGTACACATGGCAGGCGCCGATCTCGCTCTCCGCCTGGTGTCCTTCGTAGTCGCTGTCGATGCCGTAGGCGGGGTCGGTGAACCAGATCGAGCCGTCGGCCCGCTCGACGACGTCGTTCGGGCTGTTGAGGCGCTGGCCCTGGTGACGGTCGGCCAGGACGGTGATCGACCCGTCCGGTTCGGTCCGGGTGACCTGCCGGGCGCCGTGCTCGCAGCTGACCAGGCGGCCCTGCCGGTCCACGGTATGGCCGTTCGCGAAGCGGGAGGGCTGGCGGAATACCCCCACCACCCCGGTGGTCTCGTCCCAGCGAAGCAGCCGGTCGTTGGGGATGTCGCTGAACACGAGATAACGCCCGGCCGGGAAGTACGCCGGTCCCTCGGTCCAGCGGCATCCGGTGTGCAGGATCTCTAGCTTCCGGTCGCCGCGGACCGGCCGGAACCGCTCGTCCAGCAGCTCGAACTTCGCCGTGACGGTGTCGGGCACTGCGTTCCCGTGCGCTGCGTTGCCGGGCACTTTGTTCTCGGGCACTGAGGCTCCCGTCTGGAATACTGTCTTGACGTCAAGATAAAGTGTGAACCCTCACCGGCGGCCGCCAGGCCATGGCGAGGCCGGCGGTGTCCTCCTGGAGGTACACATGATCCATCATGTCCAGCTGGCCTGCCCCCCGGGAAGCGAAGCTCCGCTGCGCGCCTTCTACCACGGGGTGCTGGGCCTGGCGGAGATCCCCAAGCCGCCCGCCCTGGCCGCCCGGGGCGGCTGCTGGTTCCGTGGCCACGGCATCGAGCTGCACCTCGGGGTGGAGGAGGACTTCCGCCCGGCCCGGAAGGCGCACCCCGGCCTGCTGGTGCGGGACCTGGACGCCTGGGCGGCCCGGCTCCGCGAGGCCGGGTACCCGGTGCGCCCGGACGGTGATTTCCCCGGCCTGCGCCGGTTCTACAGCGAGGACCCGCTGGGCAACCGGCTGGAGTTCCTGGAACCCGTCCCCGCTGACGTCTGACCGCCTGCCGCGTGTTGCGGGCGGCCGGCCATCTCCGGGGGCCGGCTGCACCGGCGCCGCTACTCGCGGTCGGCCGGCTCCGGGATCAGCACGCCGAGCAGCCACCCGACCACTCCGACGATGATCGCGCCCCAGAACGCGGCCCAGAACCCGGTGATGTGGAACGGGAGGGTGAGCTTGCCCGCCACCCAACTGGTCAGCCAGAGCAGCAGCCCGTTGACCACGAGCCCGATCAGTCCCAGGGTCAGCACGTAGAACAGGCAGCCGACCGCCTTGACCACGGGCTTGATGATGGCGTTCACCAGCCCGAAGATGACGGCGACGGCCAGCAGGGTAAGCACCTTGGACGTGGTGCTCCCGTGGGCCAGCTCGATGCCGGGCACCAGGGCCGTGGCCACGGCGAGCGCCGCTGCGGTGAGCACCGCCCGGATCAGGAGACGCATGCGGGAATCATCCCATGATGGGAGGTATCCGCGGGCCGCCGCGCGCACCGCCGGCCCGCCCGTCCGGGGGGCCGTGCGTGTAGCCCCGGCCAGAACGGGGTATAGGTCTGTAAATCTCCATCACCTAAGCAATTTAGTAATTTAATAATGGCGCTTCAATTCGCGCTTTCACTGGACATCCAAGACGGTTCATGCCAGCATGACAAACGCGCCGGCAGATGCGGGAGACTACGAGTCGTAGTCCCCTGCTTGTCTGCGTATGGGGGGGATGAGGGTCCCGGTACCTTCTTCCCGGGGGAGTGGAACGCGGGAAACGGCCCGGATGATCGGCTAGTTCGCAATGGCCAGGGATCCCGGCCCGCATACCGTGGCGAGGGGGGAGTACCTGTGGGCTGTGTGTGGCAATCGACTTATCCTCCCGACGGCCGGTTCGCTGACGCCCGGGTGCATCAGCGGCTCGCGCCGCGGCACCGTAAGCCCCCGCGATGGGTCAGAATGGCCCGGGCTACCGCTCCGGCAGTGGGCCGGCTGAGGACTCGCCTATTTCCACCGGAAATGCACGAAGATCCGGCCGAAGTTCTTTGAGTCCTTCTCGACCCGGCTGTACAGCTGCTTGATCTCTTTCTGCTCAAGGAACCTCAGGACGTGCTTTTTCAGCTGACCTGAACCCTTGCCCGGAATGATCTCGACCATGGGCGCCTTCTTGGCCACTGCCTCGTCGATGATCGCCCGGAGCGCCCGGTCGATGTCCTGGCCCCGGTTGTAAATGTCGTGCAGGTCGAGTTTCAGCTTCATGAAGTCATTTTCTCCTGCGGGGGGCTCAGGTGAAGGCGCGCGATAATGACGTCCACGACCTGCTCCGGCGAGGTGGTGTCGTCCACCACCACCACGTCCTCGTCTGGCTCCGGATACTGCAGGATGGCGAGCTGGCTGTCCAGCAGCGCGGCCGGGAAGAAATGCCCGTGCCGGGCGCGCAGCCGGGCTTCCAGCGCCTGCCGGTTGACGTGCAGGAAAACCATCCGGGCCTCGGGCCGCCCGGCCAGCAGCTCCTGCACGGTAGGACCGTTTCAGCGCGGAGCAGGCCAGGACGGCGGACTGGCCGCTGGCCGCGTAGGCGTCCATCCGGGCTCCCACCGCGGCCAGCCAGGGGCGCCGGTCGGCGTCGGATAGCGCGTGGCCCGCCTCCATCTTGGCGATGTTCGCCGCTGAGTGCAGTGCGTCCGCATCGGCGAAAGGCCAGCCCAGCCGGTCCGCAAGCAGGGAACCGACCGTTGTCTTGCCGCTGGCGGACACCCCGGCCACGACCACGATCATGGCCGCGAGCCTACCCGGCGGCCAGCTGGCCAGCCCGTCACGGCCTTGACCGGTGCCCCTCGCGGCGCCAACCTGCCACTGTTAGTGTCGGGTAGGCCACGGGACGGCGGTGGGTCTGTCCCGGCTGTCAGCGATCAGGAGATGGGATGCGAGTGCGCCGCCCCCTGTCCATTGCCGTGGGCTCGGCCGCTATGGCCGCCGCGGTTGCGGGCAGTACCACAGCCGCCGCCGGCGGCGCCGCCGCCGTGGCCGCGACCGCCACGGTAGCCATCAGCCCGGCCGCGGTGCATATCCGGGACGCGCAGTCCGCCCCGCCGACCACGGCCTTCTGCGAGGCGCACTACAAGATCGCCTGCTACCAGCCCGCCCAGGTCCGGCAGGCCTACAACCTGGGCCCGCTGGCCAGGAAGGGCATTACCGGTAAGGGCGCGACGATCGTCATCGTCGACTCCTTCGGGTCCCCCACGGTGCGTCACGACCTGGGGGTGTTCGACAAGAAGTTCGGCCTGCCCAACCCGCCCTCGCTCAAGGTGATCCAGCCGGCCGGCAAGGTGGCGAAGTACCGGCCGACCTCGACCCGGACCGGCTGGGCCGGCGAGACCGAGCTGGACGTCGAGTGGTCGCACGCCATGGCCCCGGACGCGAACATCCTCCTGGTGGAGACCCCGACCTCGGAGGAGGAGGGCACGACCGGCTTCCCGGCCATCGTCAAGGCCGAGACGTACGTGGTCAACCACCACCTCGGCGGGGTGATCAGCCAGAGCTTCAGCGCGACCGAGCAGACCTTCCCGACCAAGAAGTCCCTGCTGCGCCTGCGCGGTGCCTACCAGGACGCGGCCGCCAAGGGCGTGACCGTGCTGGCCGCCTCCGGCGACAGTGGCGCGGCAGACGTCAAGTTCAACGAGACCACCTACTACCTGCACCCGGTGACCTCGTGGCCGGACAGCGACCCGCTGGTGACCGGGGTCGGCGGCACCCAGCTGCGCCAGTCGGCCAAGGGCGCCTGGCACTCCGTGGTGTGGAACGACACCTACAACGTGCCCACCCAGCAGTTCATCTTCGGCAGCAAGGGCCCCAACCCGCTGGCGGGCGGCGGCGGGAAGTCCGTGATCTTCTCCCGGCCCGGGTACC
This sequence comes from uncultured Actinomycetes bacterium, assembly GCA_963781085.1. Lineage (GTDB taxonomy): Bacteria > Actinomycetota > Actinomycetes > Streptosporangiales > Streptosporangiaceae > RYN-230. Next base: position 304,112 of record CAWAES010000005.1, on the reverse strand, counting down.
AGAACGGCGTGGCGGGCGTGACCGGCGCCGCGCGCGGCGTGCCGGACATCTCGATGAGCGGCGCCTGCAACGGCGCGGTGGACATGTACCAGAGCTTCAAGGGCCAGCCGGCGCTGGTACCCGACCTGCGGCACCAGCGAGTCCACCCCGCTGTTCGCCGGGATAGTCGCGCTGGCTGACCAGGTCGCGGGGCACCCGCTGGGCCTGATCAACCCGGCGCTGTACAAGATGTCCGCCCTGGGCAAGGCCGCGGGCATCGTGGACGTGACCAAGGGCAACAACACCGTCTCGTTCCCCCAGGGCGGCAAGGTGCACACCGTGACCGGGTTCAGCGCCCGGCCAGGGTACGACCTCGCCTCCGGGGTGGGCACCGTCAACGCGGCTCGCTTCGTGCCGGTACTGGCGCATCTGGCCGGCTAGCCAGCCAGCCGCCCGCCTGCCAGCCCGTTAGTTCTCCGCCACGACTACCAGCCGGGGCGGGTCATCCGCCGCAGCACGCGGGGCCAGGCCCGCCCGGGCCGGCCCCGCGTTTGCGCTGCGACCCATCCGGCGGGCGGAAGGCTCCGAATACCGATCATGAGCACACGGGACGTGCCCGAACCCCGCCCTGGGCTCCGGCGCCTGCCGGAGCACGAGGAGGACCTGGGCGGGCTGCTGACCATGGTCGCCCGGGGCGACGAGACCGCGTTCGAGGCCGCCTATGACCGGCTGGCCCGCCCGGTCTACGGCCTGATCCGCAAGGTAGTCCGGGACCCGGCGCAGTCTGAGGAAGTCGCGCAGGAGGTCTTGCTCGAGGTATGGCGTACCGCGTCACGCTTCGACGTCACCCGGGGCAGCGCGATGACCTGGGTGATGACGATCGCGCACCGGCGGGCCGTCGACCGCGTCCGCTCGGTGAGCGCGCAGACCCAGCGAGAGCAGAAGGTCAGCGCCTTCTCCGCGGTGCCCCCCGAAGGCGTCGCGGAGACGGTGGAGTCGCGGCTGGACGCCGAACGGGTACGCCGCTGCCTGGACTCGCTGACCGAGCTGCAGCGGCAGTCGATCACCCTGGCCTACTACGGCGGTTACACGTATCCGGAAGTCGCGTCGCTGCTCAGCACGGCCCTGGGGACGATCAAGACCAGGGTCCGGGACGGCCTGATCCGGATGCGTGACTGCATGGGGGTGAGCTGGTGAAACTCGGCCGCCATGTGAGACAAGGCCGCCCCGACCTGCACGGGCTGAGTGGCGTGTACGCGCTGGACGCCCTCACCGGCCTGGAGCTGGACCAGTTCGAGCATCATCTGGACCGCTGCCCGCCGTGCGAGAACGAGGTCCGCGGCTTCCGGGAGACCGCGACCCGGCTGGCGCAGGCGGTCGCGGCCAGCCCGCCGCTCGCGCTGCGTGAGCGCGTTCTCGCCGCGGCCTCGGTCACCCGGCAGCTTCCCCCCGAAGTGCGCGAGACGCCCCGGGCCCGGATGCGCCCGGCAGGCGGCCCCTGGCTGCCCCGGCTGGCCGTGGCCGTGGCCGCGGCCGCCGTGGCGGCGGCGGTGGCCCTGGGTGTCGTCCAGTCGTCCACCCAGCACCAGCTGAGCCAGGCCCAGGCCGAGAACCGATCGGTCGCCGCCGTGCTCGCGGCCCCGGACGCCCGGCTGGCGGTGCGCCGCACCACGGTCGGCGGCCTGGCCACGGTGGTCGCGTCTCAGTCCCGGCACGCGCTGATCATCAGCACGGCCGGGCTGCCCGCAGCTGAGCGGCGGCAAGGTCTATGAGCTGTGGTTCCTGGCGGGCCAGACCGCCCGCCGGGCCGGGCTGCTCCCGCCCCCCGCGGCCGGCCGGACCGCGCCGCTGCTCGCGTCCGGCCTCCAGCCCGGCGACGCGGTCGCGCTGACCGTGGAGCCGGCCGGCGGTACCAGCCAGCCCACCACCACGCCGATCGTGGCCGTGCCCCTGTCCGGCTAGGCGGCCTGAGCCTGCCCGGCGGTGCTGGTCGTGGCGCCGCTGCGCGGGCTCTACGGTGGTGCCTATGAGCGTGGCGAGCAGTGCCGCTGGCGCCGGGTTGCCCTCGGCCAGGGGTACCCCCAGTGTCCTGGTGGTGGAAGACGACCCGAGCCTGGCCACCGCGCTGGTGCGGGGCCTCAGCCGGGGCGGGTACCGGGTGGCCCACGTGATGACCGGCCGGGAGGCGCTGGCCTCCGGCGACCCGGATGTCGTGCTGCTGGACCTGGGCCTGCCCGACGCCGACGGGGTGGACGTATGCCGCCGGCTCCGGGCGCGGTCGGACGCCGGGATCATCATCGTGACCGCGCGGGGCGAGGAGCCAGAACGGGTCCTGGCCCTGGACGCCGGCGCCGACGACTACCTGGTCAAGCCGTTCGGGCTGGCCGAGCTGCTGGCCCGGATCCGGGCCGTACTGCGCCGGGTACGGCCGGGCGGCGAAGTACTGCGGCACGGGCCCCTCGCCGTTGACCTGCGCACCCGGAAGGTGACCGTGCACGGCCGCGAGGTGGCGCTGACCCCGAAGGAGTTCGACATCCTGGAGTGCCTGGCCGCTGACCCGGGCCGGATGCTGACCCGCCAGGAGATCCTGGAGAGCGCCTGGGACGCGCACTGGTACGGCCCGACGAAGGTGCTGGACGTGCACGTGGCGGCGCTGCGCCGCAAGCTCGACGTGCCCGGGCTGATCGAGACGGCGTACGGCAGGGGCTTCCGGCTCGGCGAGGTCTGAGATGGTCCGGCGCATCGTGCTCACGATGCTCGCCCTGATCGGGGCGCTGCTGGTGACGACCGTCGTGCCACTCGGGCTGATCGCCACGGGTCACGAGCGGAGCTCCTTCCGGGAGGACACGATCCTGTCCGCCCGGGCGCTGTCCGGGCTCGCCGAGGACCGGCTGTCCGACCCGGCCCCCGCCGGGCGCCTCGCGCTGGCCCGGGCCCTGACGCAGGCCCGGCGGGCCGGCGACCAGGTCCTGATCTACGACACCGGGCGGCTGGTGCTCATCGGCACCAGCGTTGACGCCGGGATCCCCGCCGCCGCCCTGACCTCGGCGCTGCACGGCCGGACCGTCGTGGACACCCGGGCGGACGACCGGCTGCAGGTGACGGTGCCGGTGCTGGGGGACAGCGGGAACACCGTCGTCGGGGCCGTGGCGCTGTCCCGGTCCTCCGCGGAGCTGGAGGAGCGGGTCGGCGTCCTGTGGGCCTGGCTGGCCGCGGTCGGACTGGCGGTCCTCGGTGCGGCGGCAGTCGCGGCGATCGCGCTGGCCCGGTGGGTCAGCCGCCCGCTGAACGCCCTCGACGACGCCGCCCAGCGGCTCGGCAGCGGGGCGCTGGGCACCCGGTCATCCGCCGGGCACGGGCCCCCCGAGGTGCGGCGGCTGGCCCGGAACTTCAACGGCATGGCCGGCCGGCTGGAGTCCCTGGTCCACGGGAACCGGGCCACGATGGCGGACGTCTCCCACCAGCTGCGTACCCCGCTGGCCGCGCTCCGGCTGCGGCTGGACGTGCTCACCCAGGACGCGGACCCGGACACGGCCGCGGAGCTGGCCGGGGCCCAGCACGAGATCGCCCGGCTATCGCACCTGGTGGACGGGCTGCTGGCCCTGGCGCGTGCGGAGAACGTGCTGGTCGAGCCGGTCAGCGTCAGGGTGGATCAGGTGACCCGGGACCGGGCGGCGGCCTGGCGGCCGGTGGCTGAGGAGCGCGGGGTCGATCTGCGCCCGTCGGGCGACCGGCCGGTGCCGGCCATGCTCGGTGAGGGACACCTGGAGCAGGTCCTGGACAACCTGCTGGCCAACGCGCTCGACGCGGTCCCGGCGGGTGGGCACGTCGAGGTCAGCGCGGCCGCCGACGGAGACCGGGCGCGGGTGGTGGTGTCCGACGACGGGCCGGGGATGACGCCCCGCCAGCAGGAGATGGCGTTCCGCCGGTTCGTCAGCAGCACGCCGGGTGGGGCCGGGCTGGGCCTGGCCATCGTGCACCGCCTGGTCACCTCCAACGGCGGCTCCGCCGCGCTGTCGGACACCCCGGGCGGCGGGCTGACCGTCACCGTGACCCTGCCGGCCGAGCCCCCGGAACGGGCGCGCCGGCCAGGCCAGGCGTCCGACTGAGGTCGGACTTTTCCTTACCGCTCCTGAACGGTCCTGAACCAGTTCCCGCTCCTGCCCAGCACGGCTGAGATGCGGGACCGGTGACCCCGCATGCTTCTCCGGCCAAGTGGCTCGCGTGATCAGCGAGGGAACCGAGCGGATGACGGGCTACCGACCGGAACCCGGCCCGCGCGACCCCGGCGCCCCGCGGGCTCCCGCCGACGCTCGGCCCCTACGGACCCGGACGACAACAGCCCAGGCTGCCGATGCCGCTACGGCGCTCACCGATCATCCGGGCGGCCGCCACGCGCCCCGCCCGCACGCCGCGGTCCCCCGCGCGTCCCTGGGAACAGCCCGGCCCGGCCCGGCCGCTGTTCCCAGGGACAACCCTGACTTCCCGACCTGGCGGCGCCGAGGGCAATGAGCGGCTCACCGCGTGACCGGGCCGTGCTGCTGGCGCTGTTCGCCGCCGAGGGCTTTACCATCCTGTCCATCCACCAGCTGATCACCCTGCACTTCTTCCTCGGCATGCTGCTGATCGGCCCGGTCGCGCTCAAGATCGGTGCGGTGCTCTACCGTTTCGCCCGGTACTACAGCGGAGCCCCTGAGTACCGGCGCAAGGGGCCGCCCGCGCCGCTGCTGCGCCTGCTCGGGCCGTTCGTGCTGGTCACCTCCGTCGGCGTCATCGGCACCGGGGTGATGCTGGCGCGTCGCCGGATCGGCCGCGGGGCCGTGGCTCTTCCTGCACAAGGCGTTCTTCGTGCTCTGGTTCGGCGTGATGACCATTCATGTCCTCGCGTACGTCTGGCGGCTGCCCCGGCTCATCGGATCGGACCTGCGCGGCAGGGCCGCTCTCAACCGGGGCGCAGGGTGCGCTGGCCAGCCGCGTCCTGTCCGGCCGCACCACGCGCTGGCTGCTCCTGCGGCCTCGATCGCGGCGGCCTGCTCATCGCGGCTACGACCGTGCACCTGGCCAGCCCCTGGGCGGGCTTCCACCACTCCGGCTGAGTCCGGCCGATGGCCCGGGACATCGTGCTCGCACGACCGCGGTGGCGTTCCAGCGCCCCGGGCAGCGGCCCCGGACGTGTCGTCCCGGGTGCTCAGGCCTCGTAGTCGAAGATCAGCGCCAGGGCGTCGTCCAGCTTGCGCATGGTTTCCTCGGCGAGCTGGCCGATCCGGTCACCCGACAGCCTGCTGCGGCGCACCCGCACCGCGGAGTAGGACTCCAGGTGCCCGGCGACCGGGTCGTTATGGCTGAGCGCCACGACGTAGGGAGTCTCGGTCAGGTCTGGCCGGTCGCTGACCTTGACGACCACGGGGTGGCCGGTGATCGCGTTGAAGCCGTCGTTGCTGACGATGGCCACGTACCCGGCCCGGGCGACTCCCTTGTACGCGAAAATGTCACCGCGGTTCACGCGGCGCCCTTGCCGGCGCTAGGCGGGAAGTCGCCTGCGTTAGCCTCCGTCCACTCCGCCCAGTCGTGACCAGTGAGCCGGTCCGCTTCGGCGATCGACGCTCGCCGCATCGCGCTGGATCTTCTCCCGCGCGGCCCGGGTCATCCACGCCGACATGGACAGCCCCGCACGGTCAGCCTCGGCGCGAGCTTGCCGGTACGCACGCTCACCCATGCTGATGCTGAAGGTCTTCACGGACATGTTCACAACGCTAGCAACAACGTTCCTGTGAACATGGCCGAACGCCCGATCAGGACGTCAGGCTCGCGGCGTCCCGTGGTTCAGGGCGCCGTGGCCAGGGCTACCGAGGCCTCGGACGTGAAGACCATGAAGGTGAACGTCTCCTGGAGGTACAGCTCCACGCTGGACGCGTCGTGGCTGAGGTAGCCGATCGAGATGTCCTGGCCGAGTTGCAGCGTGTAGTCGCCGCCGCGGGTGGTGAGCACGAAAGCGCCCTCGATGGCCGGGGCCCAGATGATGTCCCCGCTGATCAGCCGCTTGATGTGGTCGTAGATCGGGTAGCCGTGGTCACGTGTCTCGCTCACCGCGGTGTACGCGTCGGCGCTGAGCACGACCGAGTACGGGCCGTTGACCCCGGCGATCCGCAGGTAGCGCAGCGCCTCGGCGACCGCCTCGGGGTAGCTGCGCACGTCGCCGGGCAGGGTCATCGGCGGGTTGCTCGTCTCCTGCCTGACGCCCGTGATCCCCCCGGCCGCGTAGCCCTCGAACACGGCCCGGTCCTCGGCGAAGGCGATCTGCCGGGCGGCGTCCTTCACCGGCTGCCAGTCGGAGTCCTGGGCGCCGCGAAGCACGTCGTCGATCGCGCTCCGGTCCACCCGGAACGGGACGCGGAACTCGTTCACCGGCTTGACTTCGCGCTGCCGGGCCAGCACCCCGGCGTGCGGGGTCTCGATGTCACGCAGGTGCCCGGTGCCGACGGCGGACAGCGCGCTGCCCGCGGGCCCGGACACGTCCACCACCCGGCGCCCGGCCAGGTTCCGCTTGAGGGTGCGGGTGGCCTCTTCCTCGATCTGGGACCAGGCTGCGTCGGAGATCGGGGCAAGCTCCCGGTGCAGGTTATCCATGCTGCGTCACTCCTCGTAGGCTGCCGATGCCGAGTGATCCGGCGGAGTCGGATGGTGCGGGCGGCCCGGCTGGCCGGTCTCCGCCTGCGTCGGTGCCTGCCCCCTCGGGGCCGCCCTGGTCTGGGCTGGCCTGGTCGGGGCTGGCTGGCCTGGACTGGTCTGGTCGGGGCTCGGCTCGGGTCTGGGCCGCCGTCGGCGGGATCGTCGGCCAGGCTCTCCAGCAGCGGGACCGACGGCACGAAGAACAGGCTGCCGGTGACCGCGCGGCTGACGTCGAGCAGCCGGTCGTAGTTGCCGGGCGGCCGGCCGACGAACATGTTGGTGAGCATCAGCTCGATGGTCTGCGGCGAGCGGGCGTAGCCGATGAAGTAGGTGCCGTACTCGCCGTTCGCGGCGCTGCCGAAGGGCATGTTGTCCCGGACGATGTCGACTTCCTCGCCGTCTTCGTCCACGACGGTGGTCAGCGCGTTGTGCGCGAAGGTGGGCTTGACCGCGTCGTCCAGTTCGATGTCGTCGAGCTTGGTCCGGCCGATGATGTTCTCCTGCTCCTCGGTGCGCAGGGCGTTCCACCTGGCCAGGTCATGCAGGTACTTCTGGACGATCACGTAGCTGCCGCCGGCGTACGCCGGGTCCTCGGCGCCGATCACCGTTGACGTCGACCGCGTCCTGGCCGGTCGGGTTCTCCGTCCCGTCCACGAAGCCGATCAGGTCCCGGTCGTCGAAGTAGCGGAAGCCGTGCACCTCGTTGACGGTGTCCACGGCGTCGCCCAGCCGCGCGCTGATATGCGTGGCCAGTTCGAAGCAGAGGTCCATCCGGTCCGCGCGGATATGGAACAGCAGGTCCGCCTGGGTGGCGACGGCGTGCCGCTGGCCGGCCCGGATTTCGCGGAACGGGTGCAGTCCCGCAGGCCGCTCGGGACCGGCCAGCCGGTCCCACAGCGAAGACCCGAAGCCCATCACGCAGGTCAGGGCGGCGTCGAGGTCGCGGAACCCGACCGCCCGCAGCAGGCCGCCGAGATCGCCGCACAGCCCGCGCACCGCCGCGTCGCTGTCCTGACCGGGCCGCACGGTGACGACCAGGAAGATCGCCGCAGCGGTCAGCGGCGCGGCGACCGGCTGGGTCACCGGCTGCGGCGCGGGGCCGCCCGCGGGTTGCGGGGCTCCATCCAGGGTCATCAGCGGTCCTGGTCCTTCGGGGTCCGGTCGGTCACCAATACCTGTGTCCCAAGGTACCGGCGGTTACAGATGAGGTCCGAGCAGGGTCAGGTCGGCGGGCGAGAGCCGGTCCCTGGCCGTCTTGGCCTGATGCCAGTACGGGTAGAGCAGCGGCGGCTGGCTGACCTTGTCGAGCCGCTCGAGATCTGAGTCGCTGAGCTTCAGTTCCGCCGAGGCCAGGTTGTCGGCCAGTTGCGCGGCGGTCCGGGCGCCGATCACCAGCGACGTCACGGCGGGCTTGCGGAGCAGGTAGGCGAGGGCGACCTGCGCCGCGGACACCCCGTGCTCGGCGCCGACTTCGAGCAGCACGTCGACCGTGTCGAACAGCTTCTCCTGGTCGTAGACCGGCGGCTCGTTCCAGTCGGTCAGCTGCCGGGAGCCGGAGTCCGGCCGCTGGTCGCGGCGGTACTTACCCGACAGCAGGCCGCCCGCGAGCGGGCTCCAGACCAGGACACCGAGTCCCTGGTCCACGGCGGCCGGGATCAGCTCGTATTCGGCCTCGCGGGCCTGCAGTGAGTAGTAGATCTGCTGGCTGACGAACCGGGGCAGGCCGTGCAGGCTGGCCGTGCCGAGCGCCTTCATCAGCTGCCAGCCGGCGTAGTTGGAACAGCCGACGTAACGGACCTTGCCCGAGCGGACCAGGAGGTCCAGCGCCTCCAGCGTCTCCTCCAGCGGCGTCACGCCGTCCCACTCGTGCACCTGATAGAGGTCGATGTAGTCGGTCCGCAGGCGGCGCAGGCTGGCCTCGCAGCCGGACACGATGTGGTGCCGCGACAGGCCAGCGTCGTTGGGGCCGTCACCCATGGCCATCCGGACCTTCGTGGCGACCAGCACCTCGTCGCGGCGCCCGGCGAGAACCTCACCGACGATCTCCTCCGACAGCCCGGCCGAGTAGATGTTGGCGGTGTCGATGAGGTTGACCCCCGCGTCCAGGCACATGTCCACCTGACGCCGGGCCTCGTCCACGTCGGTCGAGCCGACCTTCGCAAACCCCCCGGCGCCGCCGAAGGTCATCGTGCCCATGGTGAGCACGGAGATCCGCAGCCCTGACCTGCCCAGCGTTCGGTATTCCACGGAGGAACCCTATCCATCCGCCCCTCGCGGCCGTGCGGCGGTCTGACCTCCCCCCGGTGGGCGCGCAGCCCGGGCCCGGACAGGGCCGCGCGGCGGTCGTTACGCGCCGGGCGGGTCCGCCATCGCCTCGCGGGCCGCCGGGACGACCTCCTCGGCGAAGATGCGGGACTGGCGTTCCCGGTCCCCGGACGGCCAGAACACGAACGCGTTCATCTGGTTGCCGGAGTACAGGCTGACCAGCGTCTCGGTCCACCGCTCCACCGGGCCCTGGAACGGGCCCTGGTCGTCCGCGGAGATCAGCCCCATGACGTTGTAGAGCCGGGTGATCTGGTCGGGATCGCGGTTCTCTTCCAGCGCGGCCCCGGTGATGATGTCGTTCAGCTCGGGCAGCCGCTCCGGGGGCACGTACGGCGACGACACCGACCAGCCGTCGGCCTTGGCGCCGACCAGCGCCGCCGCGCGCGGCCCCCGCACGCCGAGCCAGATCCCGACCGGGTGCGCCGGGGGCGGGCCGGGCTGCACGCTGGGTGCCTGGTAGTAGGTGCCCTCGAAGCTGAACGGCTCGGCCGCCCAGCTGGCCCGGATGATGTCGATCGCCTCGCTGAGCGCCGCGCGGGCCTCGGCCGGCGTGCGCCGCGGCCCGCCCATGCCCGCGATGCCGTCGGCGAAGGCGCCCGCGCCGAGCCCCAGCTCGAACCGGCCGCCGCTGAGCACGTCAATGCTGGCGGCCTGCTTGGCCAGCATGGCCGGAGGACGCAACGGCAGATTGGCCACGTTGGGAAACAGGTGCACGCGGCTGGTCCGGGCGGCCAGCCAGGTGATCACCGTGAACGTGTCGAGGAAGTCCGCGTTGTAGGGGTGGTCCTGGATGCCCACGTACTCCAGGCCGGCGGAGTCGGCGATAGCGGCGATCCGCCCGGCGATGGCCAGGCCCCCCGCGTTGGGGTCGACGTTCAGGCCGAATGCGGCTGGCTTGGCCATGAGTGCTCCTGCTCGGTCGGGGAGTGGCCGCCTTCGGCCACCCGGGTCAGGGCCCGGGCGAGCAAGTCCTGCTCGTCCGCGGTAAGGCGGTCGAGCATCAGCTCGCTGATCGTCTGGGTATGCACGGCACTGCCCCGCGCGAGCACCTCGCGGCCCGACGCGGTCACGCTGACCAGCACGCCGCGCCCGTCTCCCGGGCGCCCCGGCCCGGCGCAGCCAGCCGTGCCGCTCCAGCCGGGCGACCGCGCGGCTGAGCGAGGGCTGGGTCAGCCGCACCGCGGAGCACAGCTCACCCAGCCGGACCCCCGCTTCCGGGCCCCGGTCCACCCGCAGCAGGATCTGGAACTCGTTGATGCTCAGCCCGCAGGTCCGGGTCAGCGCGGCGCTCAGCTGCTCGGTCACCAGGGCGTGCGCCGCGGTCAGGGCCGCCCACGCCTGGGCGCAGGCGTGCTCGTCCGGCCCAGAGCCGGGCTGCTGCTGGCCGTCATGTCCGCCACTGTCGTGTCCGCCACCGTCGGGTCCGGAGCCTTCATGCCCGCCGCGCCTTACCAGCCGGGCCAGCGGGTCCAGGTCCGCAGCGTGCCCGAGATGTGCTCCTCCTCGTACTGGAGGTGGGCCAGCAGGTCCTCGCTCAGCGTACGCAGGGCCGTGACGAGACGCTCGCGAGCCGCGGGCTCACCGGCCTCACCGAGCTGGTGCGAGGCGGCCTCGACCTCGTCGAGCAGATCGGAGACGTGCGCATGATCGGCTTCCAGCTTGTCCACCACGGGGTTCAGCGCCGGGTTGGCGTCGCGCAGCGCCGGGAACAGCAGCATCGACTCGTGGGTGTGATGGGAGTGCACGAACCGGCAGTGCTGCAGGCAGCTGACCTTGAGCTGCCAGACCGCGCTGCCCGAGGCCAGCGACTGGATCGCACCACGGATCACGCTGGCGGGCCGGCCCGACTCGGTGTCCGCAGCCATCTGGCGGATCACGCCGAGGTCGTTGCGGATCATGTCGTGGACCCACTTGAGCTGGGCCACCATGGCCTCGCCCCGCGGATTCGGCCGTCCCTGCTCAGTCACCGTCATCGTGCCGCCCGCCAGGTTTAGATACATGCGCATGTATGTACCGTAGCACCCCGGCCGGGTGGGCGGGCCGGGCGCAGACCCTCAGCCTGGCCGCGGGGCCGGGGAGCGCGTACGTCATCAGCTCGCCGGCAGCCGTGCAGGCCAGCCGCCCCTGGGCCACCAGCAGGTCCAGGTGCACCCCGATCTCCAGCACCGCGAGCATCTGGTTGAACGGGTCGAGCTCGCTGAACCGGCGGGCGCGCCGGGTCCAGGGCAGCGCCAGCGCGACCTCGTAGGCGGTGTGCGCCCCGGCCTGGACCTGGTCCAGGCACGCATTCAGCCGGTCCTCGTGGTGAGCGAGCAGCGCGTGCACCCGGGCGTGGGTGGTCTCCGTCACCGGGCCGTGCGCGGGCAGCAGCCGCATGTCCGGCAGGTCCAGCATCAGCCTCAGCGACCGCAGGTAGTCACCCAGCGGCAGTTCGCCCATGACCGCCTCGAAGCCCACCGACGGCGTGATGCGCGGCAGTACGTGGTCCCCGGCGAACAGCAGGTTGTGCGCGACGTCGGTGAAGACGGTGTGTCCCTGGGTGTGACCGGGGGTCGCCACCGCCCGCAGCTCGCGGCCGCCCAGCTTGATGGTGACCTGATCCTTGAGCCACTCGTCGGGCATCTCCCACAGGTCTTCCCGCTCCGGCGGCGCGGAGCCGAAGGCGGCGCGCAGCGCGCGGATCACCGGCTCGGCGCCGGCCCGCTGCATCCGGCGCACGTGCTCGGTCATGTTCTCGCGCCCGGCCTCGCTGGCCACGGTCAGCGAGGGGCGGTCGCCGATCCCCAGCGCCACGTGAGTGCCGAAGCGGCGGCGCAGGATCACCGCCATCGTGTAGTGGTCCCGGTGGACGTGCGTGACCAGGCAGCGGGTGATCTCCGTGGAGTTGCGGCCGATCTGGTCCAGGGCCGCGTCCAGCAGGCCACCGGTCTCGGCCAGCGCCCAGCCCGCGTCGACCAGCACCAGGTCGTCGCCGGACTCGATGGCGTAGACGTTCACCGCCCGCAGCCCGTCGTTGGGCAGCGGCAGCGGGATCCGGTGCACGCCGGGAGCCACGGTGAACAGCCCCGGTTCGGTCCAGTCCCCAGATCCAGCCGAGTCTGCCATCAACGTCCCATCCAGCCGGCAAGTCAGAAGGAGGCCTTTGACCAGCCCCAGGTCATTATGCCCGGCCGACGCTGGCGGGCGGGGGCCGGCGTGCGCAGGGCTCCGGGGGGCTGCGAGCCCGCCGCCACCCCCCGCGCCCCGACCCAGGTGCATACCCCCAGCCCAAGCCCCCGGGGACTAGCTGCCGAGGGGAGCCAGGGCTTCGGCGGCTAGTTCCAGGGCGCCGAGGTGGTCGCCGAGGCTGGGCAGGCCGGCGCCCATGGTGTTGACGGACAGGTGGGTGGCGCCCGCGGCGCGCCAGGCGGCGGCCTGCTCGGCCAGCCTGGTGGTGTCACCGCGCCAGCTGACCCGGCCCTCCATGCCGAGCTGGGCGGGGTCCCGGCCCGCTTCGAGGGCGGCGGCGTGCACGACGTCCCGGGCCTGGTCGAGTTCGGGGCCCGGGCTGACCTGCGGGAACCAGCCGTCGGCGAGACGGCCGATCCGGCGGTAGGCGCGCTCGGACTGACCCCCGAACCAGACCGGGATGGGTCGCTGCACGGGCAGCGGGGCCAGCCCCGCCCCGGTGATCCGGTCGAACTCGCCCTCGAAGGTCACCGACTCCTCGGTCCACAGACGGCGCATCAGCGTGACCTGTTCGTCGAGGCGCCGGCCCCGGGTGCGGAAGTCCTGCCCAAGTGCCTCGTACTCCACCTGGTTCCAGCCCAGTCCGACGCCGAGCCGGAAGTGACCGCCGGACAACAGGTCCACCTCGGCGGCCTGCTTGGCCACCAGCGCGGTCTGCCGCTGCGGCAGGATGATGATGCCCGTCACCAGTTCCAGCGAGGTGAGCGCGGCCAGGTATCCGAACATCACCATGGGCTCGTGGAACGTGGTGTGCACGTCGTAGGGGCCGTCCCAGCCCTGGTGTACGGCCGGGTCCGCGCCGACCACGTGGTCGTAGGCCAGCACGTGCCGGAAGCCGAGTTCCTCGGCCCGCTGCCCGTAGGTCCGCACCGCGCCGGCGTCCGGGCCGATCTCGGTCTGCGGGAAGACGACACCGATCTGCATGCGTGCTCCTGTGGTTAGGGTCCCGTAGGGAGGGGTTCTGCGCCGCCCAGGACGTCCAGGACCTGCTGACCGTACCGGGCCAGCTTGGCCTCCCCAACCCCGCTCACCGTGGACAGGGCCGCGAGGGTTGACGGGGCCTGCGCGGCGATCTGCCGGAGGGTCGCGTCGTGGAAGATCACGTACGCGGGGACGCCCTGCTCCTTGGCGGCGGCCCCGCGCCAGGCGCGCAGCTTCTCGAACAGCGGCGCGGCCTCCGCGGGCATGTCGTCCGGGACCGCGGCGGTCTTCGCTGGCCGGGCGGACCGGGTCCGGGGCGGCCGTTCGGGCTCGCGGCGCAGCATCACCTGGCGCCGCCGGCCGAGCACGTCGTCGCTGCCCCCGGTCAGCTCCAGGGTGCCGTAGTCCCCCTGGACGGTGAGCAGGCCCTGGGCCAGCAGCTGGCGGACGACGCCGCGCCACTGTGACTCGGTCAGCTCCGTGCCGACGCCGAACACGGTCAGCGAGTCGTGCCCGTTCTCGGTCACCTTGGCGGTGCCGCGGCCGAGCAGGATGTCGATCACCTGGCCGGCCCCGAACCGCTGGCCCCGCTCGTGCTTGAGCCGGTACACCGCGGACAGGAACTTCTGGGCGGCGATGGTCCCGTCCCACGCCTCGGGCGGCGACTGGCAGGTGTCGCAGTTGCCGCACGCCCCGGCGTCCTCGCCGAAGTAGCCGAGCAACTGGCCCCGGCGGCATTCGATCGTCTCGCACAGGGCCAGCATCGCGTCCAGATGGGCGGCCTGGCGGCGGCGGTGGGCCAGGTCCCCGGCCGACGTTTCGATCATCTTGCGCTGCTGGACCACGTCCTGCAGGCCGTAGGCCAGCCACGCGCTGGACGGCAGCCCGTCGCGCCCGGCCCGGCCGGTCTCCTGGTAGTACCCCTCGACCGAGCGGGGCAGGTCCAGGTGGGCCACGAAGCGCACGTCGGGCTTGTCGATGCCCATCCCGAACGCGATCGTCGCCACCATGACCAGGCCGTCTTCACGCAGGAAGCGGGCCTGGTTCCGGGCCCGGGTGAAGGCGTCCAGCCCGGCGTGGTAGGGCAGCGCGGTGACCCCGTTGGCTGGTCAGGAACTCCGCCGTCTTCTCCACCGAGGCCCGCGACAGGCAGTAGACGATGCCGGCCTCACCAGGGTGTTCGTTGCGGACGAAGTTCAGCAGCTGACGGCTCGGCTCAGCCTTGGGCACGATCCGGTAGTTGATGTTGGGACGGTCGAAGCTGGCCACGAAATGACGCGCGCCGGCCAGGCCGAGCCGGTCCGCGATCTCGGCGCGGGTGGCCGCGGTGGCGGTAGCGGTCAGCGCGATGCGGGGCACCTGCGGCCAGCGCTCGCGCAGCCCGGACAGGGTGAGGTAGTCGGGGCGGAAGTCGTGCCCCCACTGGGACACGCAGTGCGCCTCGTCGATGGCGAACAGCGAGACCGTGCCCCGGTCGAGCAGCGCCAGGGTGGACTCGGTGCGCAGCCGCTCCGGGGCCAGGTACAGCAGGTCCAGGTCGCCGGCCAGGAACGCGGCCTCCATCTCGCGCCGCTCGGCCAGTTCCTGGGTGGAGTTCAGGAAGCCGGCCCGGACGCCGAGCGCGCGCATGGCGTCCACCTGGTCCTGCATCAGCGCGATGAGCGGGGAGATGACCACCCCGGTTCCGCGGCGGACCAGCGCGGGAATCTGGTAGCAGAGTGACTTGCCGCCGCCGGTGGGCATCGAGCACGAGCGCGTCGCCACCCGCGATGAGGTGCTCGATGATCTCTTGCTGGGGGCCGCGGAAGGAGTCGTAGCCGAACACCCGGCGCAGGATGTCCAGGGCGCCGTCCGTCCCGCCGCTCAGCGCGGCGGCCGATCCGGGAGGCAGCACGCCGCGATTCTATGAGCATTCAGCCGGCCCCGGGCAGTGATAGACCCTTGGCGGGCCGCGGTACCTGCTCCGCGGCCAGGCTGGCCCAGGTCAGCCCGGGCCCGGGGTCGGCCGTGGCCCGGGTCTAGCCTGGCCCGGTCCGCCCGGGGCGGCCAGCCACCAGCCGAGGAGGTCGATGTGGCCCAGCATCCGGTAATTGGTTATCTCGTCTGGGCGGTGCTGTTCGGGGCGCTGTTCGCGTGGGAGGGCCTGGCGCTCAGCCATATCAGCGGGGTGCCCACGCTCAGCGACGCGTTCCGGGTGATCATGCGCTACCCGTTCGCCCGGTGGGCGCTGTTCGCCTTGTGGCTGTGGTTCGGCTGGCACATCTTCATCCGCGGCTGGCACTTCCTGCTCCGCGCCTGACGTGTCGTCGTCACTGATCCGGCACGACGTGCTGCCGGTCGGGGTCGGTTACCTGCTGCTCATGGTGGCGCTGGGGGCGGGGTTGTGGCTGGTCCGGCGGCCGCACGACGACGCCTCGGCCACCGGCTCGGCCGGCCGGAGGCGGGCCCGGCCGCCAGGCCGGTCGGCCGCCGCCGCCGCCCCGCGGCCGGACTGGCTGCGGCTGGCCCGGCACTACGCGGGCACCGCCGTCGGCGGCTACCTGCTGCTCATGGCCGTGGTGATCCTTTACTACTACGGCGTGGCCCGGGTCGGCGGCGCGTTCATCGTGAGCGCCTTCACCGGCTGCGCCCTGCTGATCGCGCTCAGCACCCCGGTGTTCGCGCTCGCCTCCTGGCTGACCGAGCGCCGCCGCCGGAGAACGGGTTAGCGGGTGGCGGCGCGGGTCAGGAACTCCGTCACGGCGGCGGTGAACTCGGCTGGGCGCTCCAGGTGCGGCGAATGCCCGCAACCAGGCAGGACGTGCTCGGTGTACTGGCCGCCTGCGGCCTGGTAGCGGTCGAGCACCGCGCGGATCTGGCTCACCATGGGCTGGGCCGGGAACACGTCAGCGCCGGGCCAGCCCGGTATCGCGCCGAGTGCGCCGAGGTGGCCCAGGTCCACCAGCGAGGTGTCCGAGACGATCAGGTCCGCGTCTCCGCGGATCCACAGCACCTCGGGCTGGTTCCCGGTCGCCGCGAAGCCGGACAGGTCGCAGTACTTGGGGGAGATGGCGTTGTTGACCCCGTGCTCCCCGGGGGCGGCGCCGGGCCAGTTCTGCGAGACCGCGGTGTCCCCCGGGTAGTTGCCGGGGCCGATGGCCATCTCCAGCATCGCCTCGACCAGGGCGTCTTCGACGGCGGGCGGGAGCGCGACCGGGTTGCCGTACAGGTGGGTGAGGACCTGGCGGGGGGAGGTCTGGTCGTCCGCGCCGCGGTCACCGGCCTCGATCCGGCGGACCATCTCGGGACTGGCGGTGCCCCCGCCCGAGCCGGAGTAGTCCGGCCAGCAGGGGGTGCCGCCGGTGTCCCGGGTGCCCCCGAAACCGAACGGCGACATCGGGCTCTCCAGGACGACGGACGCGGCCGTGCCCGGGTGGTCGGTCACGTACTGGAGCGCCACCCCGCCGCCGAGGGACCAGCCGAGCAGGTGTACCGGCTGGTCGCCGGGCAGCAGGCCGCCCTCGGTCAGCAGCGCGTGCAGGTCGTCGGAGAAGTCCCGCACCCCGCGGCGCGCGTCCACCGGCGCCCGCTGGGATCGGCCGAATCCGCGCAAGTCGGGGGCGACGCAGCGGAAGTCCCCGGCCAGTGCGGCCATGGTCTCGGCGAAGAACCGGGCCGCGGACACGTTGCCGTGCACCAGCACGAGCGGCGGCGCGCCGGGTGAGCCCGCCGTGAGCACGTGCGTCCGCAGCCGCGAGGTCTCGATCTGCTGGGACTCGACACCAGGCGGCAGGTCCACGGGAGAGGGCATCAGCGCATCCAGGTTCTCGGCGGAAAGTGTCTCAGGTCCTACCGCCCGGCACCGGACCGTGTCAACGACGAGGACGAGGAGCTCACGACAAGGACGAGCAGCTCAGCGGTGACTGCGCGGTACTGGCGCGACCCGGCCGCCCCGCCCGTCCGTGCGGTCAGGCGCGAGCCAGGCGCGGTGCTGAACTCATCCGGCTTCCGGCTACGTGAAGGGGGTAAGGAGGGGTAAAGGCTGACCGTTTTGAACGGAGATTGAGAATGGATATCAGAGGGGGGGCGCCGGCGGTCCTGGCCGCGGTCGCACTCGTCACTGTGGCCTGTGGGAGCACGTCAACAGGAGGTTCAAGTAGCTCAGGCGGCTCGTCGAGCCCGGCCGCGTCCGCATCCGTCGAGCTCGTCCGGGACCGCTTTGCGGACGTCCACAATTGGTGGAGTGAAGGTCCTCACCAACGCCAAGGGCTTCACGCTCTACTGGTTCGTCCCGGACACGTCCACCAAGTCGAACTGCAACGGGGGATGCGCCGCTTTCTGGCCGCCGGTCAAGGGACCGGCCACGGCGGGCAGTGGCGTGACCGGCACGCTGGCCACCATCAAGCGCTCCGACGGGTCGACGCAGGCCACCTACGACGGGCATCCGCTGTACACCTACGTGGCGGACACCGCTCCCGGGCAGGCCAAAGGCAACGGCATCAACCAGTCCGGAGGCATCTGGCACGAGATGACGGCGAGCGGCGCGGCCGCGGCCGCGGCGTCGGCTTCCCCCAGCGGTGGAGGCGGCGGCTAGCTGGCCACCGGCCGGCCGGCGTCAGCGGCCGGCCCTGGCCCAGCCGCGGATCGCGTCGATGCGGGCCTGGATCTGTTCGGCCGTGGCCTGGGGCAGGGCCGGCCCGCCGCACGCCCGGCGCAGGTCCGCGTGCACCATGGCGTGCGGCTGCCCGGTGCGGTGATGCCAGGCGCCGATCAGGCCGTTGAGCTCCTTGCGCAGGCCGGCCAGTACCTCCCGGCGGACCGGCGCCGAAGGCCCCGCATCTGCCGCGCCGCGGGCGGCCGCCCCGCCGGACGCCGCATCCGTCTCATTCGCCGCAACGGGGGCCGCCCACGCCGGGACGCCTCGTCCCGGCCCGGGGGACCTGGGAGCCAGCGTCCCGGAGCCCGGTGCCGCCCGCCCCGGACCCCGCGGACCGCTGCCTCAGCTGCTCGGCCTGCCGCTTGCGCAGCAATAGCGCGACCTGCTCCGGGTCGAGCAGCCCGGGCAAGCCCAGGAAGTCCTCTTCCGCGGCCGTGGTGCCGAACTCGGTGCCGTCGTAGAGGACCCGGTCGAAGTGCGCGGACGCGTGCAGCGCCTCGAACGGGAGGTCGCCGGCCTGGTCCGGATGGTCCTGGCGGCGCTGGGCCTCAGCCAGTTCGCGTTCTTCGGCGTCGTCCCGGCGGGCGGCCAGCACGTGGTCGCGGGCCGCCTCCAGTTCCGCGGCGTAGCCGAGCAGGACGGGGATGGACGGCAGGAACACCGAGGCGGTCTCGCCGCGCTGACGGGCCCGGACGAACCGGCCCACGGCCTGCGCGAAGAACAGCGCCGTGCCCACGCTGGTCGCGTACACGCCGACGGCCAGCCGGGGGATGTCCACTCCCTCGGACACCATCCGGACGGCCACCATCCACCGGTCGGCAGAGTCGGTGAAGGCGCCGATCTTCCGGCTGGCCGCCGGATCGTCGGACAGCACGACGACGGGCCTGGTCCCGCTGATCCGGCGGAGCAGGGCCGCGTAGGCCCGGGCGTCCGCGTGGTCACCGGCGATGACCAGCCCGGCTGCGTCGGGCATGCCCCGGCGCACCTCGGTCAGCCGGCGGTCCGCGGCCTCGAGGACCCGCTGGACCCATTCGCCCTGGGGGTCCAGTGCGGTCCGCCAGGCCTGGGCCAGCTGCTCGGCGAGCATGGGCGCGCCCAGGGTGCCGGTGATCTCGTCGCCGGCCCGGGTCCGCCAGGCCATCTCGCCGGAGTAGGCCAGGAAGATGACCGGGCGGACCACGCCGTCGTCGAGGGCCGGCCCGTATCCGTAGACGTAGTCAGAGACGCTGCGCCGGCTGCCGTCGGCCTCCGGTGCGTAGGCCACGAACGGGATCGGGTTGGCGTCACTGCGGAACGGCGTGCCGGTCAGGCCCAGCCGCCGCCGTGCGGGCTCGAACGCCTCGCGGACCGCGTCCCCCCAGGAGAGCGCGTCGCCCGCGTGGTGGATCTCGTCGAAGATCACCAGGGTGCGCCGGTTCACGGTGCGCTGCCGGTGCAGGATCGGGTGCGCGGCGACCTGTGCGTAGGTGACCGCTACGCCCGCGAAGTCGGCGGAGGCCCGGCCCTGCGCGTTGCGGTAGGAGGAGTCCAGGGAGATCCCGACGTAGTGCGCGGCTTGCGCCCACTGGTGCTTCAGGTGCTCGGTGGGGGTGACCACGGTGACCGAGGCGATCTCCCGGCGGGCGAGGAGCTCGGCGGCGATGGTCAGCGCCCAGGCCGTTTTCCCAGCTCCAGGCGTGGCGACGAGCAGGAAGTCGCGCCGGGGCAGGCGAAAGTACTCCCAGTAGGCTTCCTTCTGCCAGCTGCGCAGGGACAGGAGCAGATCGGGCCGGACCGGAGCGTCCGGGCGGCTGCCATCCTCGTGGGGTGCGGTCGCGGGGGTGCTCACGAGGCCGAAAGGCTACCAGCGGCAGGGGCCCAGGGGCGGGCACGGACGCGCGGGCCCGGGGCCGCCGGACCCGATCCGGCGGGACGCTCTGGACATCGGGGGACTGGCGGCGGTGCCGCGCCGCCCGGGTTGGCATATCGTGAGCGTATGGGGAAACTTCTGCTCATCGTGCTCGCGGTGATTGTCGCGTTCATGGTCATCTCACTGGTGATCTCCGCCCTCCACTTCCTGTTCTTCGTGGGCCTGGTGGTACTGATCGTGCTCGGGGCCCTGCGCCTGACCGGCGGCAGGCGGCGGCGCTCGCGCCGGTAACGTGCGCTGGTGCTGGCGTCCGGCGGTGCGCCGGACGCCAGCACCAGGCTGTCCCGGGCCACCGGGAGCCAGGAAGTTCGTTGCGTGACCAGGAGAACGTGCCTGGGCCGCGTCGTCCAGGCCCGGAGGTCTGATGGAGCCATTCGCGCGTGACGTGCTGCCCGGCCGGGTGGTGTTCGGTGCGGGCGCGGCGCGGACCGAGCTGGCCGGCGAGGTCGCCCGGCTCGGGGTGTCCCGGCTGCTGCTGATCCCCTCGGGAAGCGAGCAGTCAGCCGCCCGGGAACTCTTCGCGCCGCTGGCCGGCCGGATCGCCGGCACGTTCACCGGGGTCCGGCCGCACGTACCGGTGGAGGTCGCCGACGCGGCCCGCAAGCAGGCCGCTGCGGTGGGCGCGGACGCGGTGCTCAGCCTGGGCGGGGGATCGGCCACCGGCACGGCCAAGGCGGTCGCGCTGACCACCGGGCTGCCGGTGATCGCGGTGCCCACCACCTACGCCGGATCGGAGGTCACCCCGGTCTGGGGCCTGACCGAGGGCGACCGCAAGACCACCGGCGTGGACGCCAGGGTGCTGCCCAGGCTGGTGATCTACGACCCCGAGCTGACCCTGTCCCTGCCCGGGCCGGTGTCGGCGGCCAGCGGCCTGAACGCCATGGCGCACTGCGTGGAGGCGTTCTGGGCCCCGGGCCGCAACCCGGTCAGCTCGCTGACCGCCGGGGAAGGCATCAGGGTCCTGGCCGCTGCGCTGCCGGCGGTGCTGCGTGACGGCGCTGACACCGGCGCCCGCGGCGACCTGCTCTACGGGGCGTACCTGGCCGGCACCGCGTTCGCGGTCACCGGTTCCGGCCTGCACCACAAGATCTGCCACATCCTGGGCGGCCGGTACGACCTGCCGCACGCGCAGACCCACGCGATCATGCTGCCCTACGTGCTGGCCTTCAACGCGCCCGGAGCGCCGGACGCCGTCCGCCAGATCGGCCAGGCCCTGGCCAGTGCCGGGCTGGACGGCGCTGACCCGGCCGCCGCGCTGCAACAGCTCGCCGGGCAGCTGGGCCTGCCGCGCGGGCTGCGCGAGATCGGGTTCGGTGCGGAACAGATCGCCGAGGCAGCCCGGCTGATCGAGCCCGCGGTGCCCGCGGACAACCCGGTGCCGGCTGACGCGGCGGCGCTGCAGGAGCTGCTCCGCCGCGCCTGGGCCGGGGATCCAGCCCACGACGGCGCCCAGGCCCACGACGACGCCCAGGCCCAGGCTGCAGGCGAGGCGGCGGTCACCGCCGAGGTGCTGGCCACCTTCACCGGCGCGGCCGCGCCGCGCTACCAGGAGGTCATGTCGAGCCTGGTGCGCCACCTGCACGCCTTCGCCCGCGAAGTCCGGCTGACCGAGTCCGAATGGCAGCACGGCATCGACTTCCTGACCCGCACCGGGCATATCACCGACGACCGGCGGCAAGAGTTCATCCTGCTCTCGGACGTGCTCGGGCTGTCCATGCTGACCGTGGCGATCAACGCCCCGGCGTCGGCGGGAGCCACCGAGTCAACGGTGGTCGGCCCGTTCTTCACCGACGACTCGCCGGAGGTGCCGCTGGGCGGCGACATCGCCGGCGCGGCTCAGGGCCAGCCGTGCTACGTGTCCGGGTCGGTCCGCGGTACCGGCGGGGAACCGGTGCCCGGGGCCCGCATCGAGGTCTGGGAGTCGGACGAGGACGGCTTCTACGACGTCCAGTACCCCGACGGCCGGACCGGCGGACGCGGCTGGCTGCGCAGCGCCCAGGACGGGAACTACTCGTTCTGGTCGGTGCGCCCGGCGCCCTACCCGATTCCTGACGACGGCCCGGTCGGCGACCTGCTCACCGCGGCCGGCCGGGGACCGATGCGCCCCGCGCACCTGCACTTCAAGGTGGAGGCGCCCGGGTACCGGACGCTCATCACGCACATCTTCGTCGCGGGTGGCCCGTACCTGGACCGGGACGCCGTGTTCGGCGTCAAGGAGAGCCTCATCACCGAGTTCGCCGAGCACCCGCCGGGCACCGGACCGGACGGCCGGCGCCTCGACGGCCCGTGGACCAGTGTGGTGTTCGACATCGTCCTCGCCCCCAGGCGCCTGGGCCCCCGGTAGCCGGGTCGTAGGCCCGCCGCCCCGGCGTAAGCGGGAATTATCGGCGCGGCACTGGGTAGCAGGGACCAGCGGATAGGGCGGCGCCACGCGCCGCGCAGGTCAATCACCAGGCGGGAGGGCGGGGCGGTATGCCGGTCCGGCACGCGATGCTGGTCATTACCCGGGCGGTCTTCGACATGGTGGAGATCCCGGGCCAGGAGCCCCTCGTGGTGGCGAAGGACTCCGGCGACGAGGCGGCCCGCCGGTGGTGGGACGAGCGGGTGCGGGCCGTGGCTGCCGGCGTGTTCGAGCGTAACGGCGACGCGTGGGAAGACGAACTGGCCAACTGGCAGGCGGGCACGGATGTGGCCGTCGGCAAGGAACGCCTGCACGAGGGCGGTCCCCGGGTGGACGTGGCCCGGATCCGGTTCCCCGACGGCACCGAGACCGTGGTGGATCCGCAGCACGCACACGACTACGTCACCGAGGAGTTCCGGGCCCGCAAACCGCAGCCGACCGTCGCCGCCCAGTTCGCGGAGTGGCGGGAGACCGTCCAGGTCGTGGAGCTGCCTACCTGGGTCGGCTGGCTGTTCAACGGCGCCGACCACAGCCCAGTGGACCTCGGCCTGCCGGTGTCCCAGTTCGGCTACCCGATCCGGGAGGTACTGGGCTGCCTCGACCGGCTGTCGGCAGACGGCTGGCAGATCGTGCATGTCTCCGAGGACCGGTCCGGGAGCCTGGACGGCCGGGGCGCCTACCCGGACGCCGAGATGGCGGCCGAACCAGGCATCAGCACGGCGCGTTATCTGCTGAGCCGCCCGGACTAAGGACCCGTCCCGACCAGGTTGGTCAGGCTCTCCCGCACCGCGGCCGTCAGCGGGTCGCCCGCGGGCAGGATCCGCTCGCACCGGGCCAGCGTGTCCCGGAGCAGGGACAGCGCGTCGGTCAGCCGTCCCACCGAGTAGTAGGCACTGGCCAGGTTGGCGCAGCGGGCCAGGGTGTCGGGATGATCCGGGCCGGCGATGCGCTGATAGCTTTCGCAGGACTGCTCGTACAAGTGGACCGCGGACGCCATCTTGCCCGCCGAATGGTAGGCGGAGCCGAGGCTGCCGCGGGTGGCGATCGTGTCCAGGTGGTCCGGGCCGAGGACCTTCTCCCGGTCCGCCAGCACCTTCTTGTAGAGCGAGGTCGCGTCCTTGAGCTTGCCGTCGGCCAGGTAGGTGTCGGCCAGCTTCTGCCGGGTGGTCAGCGTGTCCGGATGCCGGGCGCCCTGGACCCGCTCCCGGTCGCTCAGCGTGCGCCGGTAGAGCCGTGTCGCGTCGGACAGGCGTTCCGCGGACCGGTAGGCGGCCGCGAGTTCCTCACGGGCGCTGATCGTGTCGGGATGATCTGGCCCCAGGACCCGGTCGTAGTCACCCACCGCGCCCTCCAGCACGGTGGCGGCCTCGGCGGGCTGGTCGGCGGCGACCAGGGCGTGGCCGAGGTCTCGCCGGGCCGCGACGGTGCCGGGATGGCCCGCGCCCAGCGTCGTGACCCGGCCGGCCAGCACCCGCTGGAACCAGGTCACAGCCTCGGCGGCCTGGCCGGCCGCCAGGTACGCGTCGGCCAGCCGTCCGTCGATCACCTTGGTGTCCGGGTGGCCCGGGCCGAGGATTGCCTCACTGGCCGCGGCGAGCTCGCGCCAGTACGCGACGGCCGAGCCGGTCAGCCGGGCCTGGACCAGACTCTGCCCGGTGCGCAGCAGCAGCGGGTGGCAGCCGTCGGCCAGCAGCATGGTCCCCGCGTGCTGCTTCAGGCTGGTGGCGCAGGACCGGAGCATCGCGCCGAGCCAGGGCGGTTCTGTCTCTGGCCACGCCTGCACCAGCGCGTCGGCCGCGGCCCGCACCGCCCGGTCACGCATGCCGTCCGGCATGACCGCGCGGATGGCCGCCTGGATCACCGGGCTCATCCGGACCACCGCCGGTGACGAAGACCGGTTGAGCGCCAGCAACGCCGTCCGCTCCAGGATGGGCAGGGCGTTCCAGGCCAGCTCGCGGGCAGTGGGCGCGCCGACGCCGTCGGTGACGTAGGCGCCGGCGGCCGGGGTGCTGAACAGGGTGGCGGGCATCCCGTCGCCGTCCAGCAGGGCGGCCAGGGCCAGGGCCGGCTGGGCGGCACCTCCGGCGGCCAGCCGGTCGGCCTGCTCGACCGAGAACAGCCAGCTGACCGCGGCGGCGGGTGGCTTGCCGCCCGCCGTGGTGGCCAGCTGGTCCCGCCGGGCCGTGAAGTAGCCCTGGTAGTCCCGGCAGGACAGCGAGGACGTGGCGATGACGCCGCTGGCCTGGGCGAGCGCGATGGGCTCGCGGCCGAGGTCCTCGACGAGGTCGATCGCCCCGAGCCGCTGGTCCGGGTCGGCGGTCAGGCGGCCCATCAGGTAGCTCAGGGCCTCCCGCGGGCTGAACGCCCCGACCTGGAGGACGAGGGCCCGGTACTCGGCGGGCAGAACCGCCGCGCTCGGCGCGGTGATCAGGACCTGGCCGGCTGGCCCGGCTGGCCACAGCCCGGTCAGATCGGCCGTGCCGGTCAGGTCGTCGAGCACCACCAGCCAGCGCCGCCGGGTCTCGCCCAGCCAGCTCACCAGGCGCTCGGCGATGGCTTCGGCGTCGGCGCTCGGGTCGGTGCCCAGCGCGGCCTCCGCGGCTTCTGAGTACCCGGCCAGCACGGATGACCGGCTGGTCGCAGACACCCAGACCATCAGGTCCACCTCGCGGGACCGCCAGAGGGACTCGGCGAAGAAGGCCGCGAGCTGGGTCTTGCCGCACGATCCCAGCCAGTCCCGCGGTCCTGTGCCACCGCCGCGGGCCGGCACCAGCATGACCGCGCTGCCCGGGACGAGCGCAGCGCCGATCCGGGGTGCGCTCTCCGGCCTGGTGCTGAACCCATCCGCGAGTGGAGGCACCACTCCCGAGCGGACCGGCCACAGTGCCTGGCCGTCCGGCGACTCGGCCGCTCCGCCGGCCGGTACCTGGCTGATCAACCCGCTACCCCTGCTCTGCGACCTGGTCGGCCGCTAAACGCGATCATCCGTGATATCACTGGGCCCCGCAACGCCTACACCAGAGGCGGGGCCGCGGGTGCCGCCCGGATCGCGCAGTCCTCGTCGGGTGTGCTGTCCAGGACCAGCTCTACCAGGGTGATCAGGACGTTCTTGGCCGACTCCGCCTGACGGGCGTCGCAGAGCACCACCGGGACCCGCGGGCCGAGTTCGAGCGCGGCCCGGACCTCGGCGGGGTCGTAGCGATGCGCGCCGTCGAAGCAGTTGATCGCGACGACGAAGGGCAGCCGCCGTTTCTCAAAATAGTCGATGGACGCGAAGCAGTCGGCCAGGCGGCGCGTGTCCGCCAGCACCACGGCGCCCAGCGCCCCGTAAGCGAGGTCGTCCCACATGAACCAGAAGCGCTCCTGCCCGGGCGTGCCGAAGAGGTAGAGCACCTGGCGGCCCGCGAGGGTGATGCGGCCGAAGTCCATCGCGACGGTGGTCGTGGTCTTGTCCTCCACGCCCGCCACGTCGTCGTGGCTCACCCCCGCACTGGTCAGGGTCTCTTCGGTGCGCAGCGGCCGGACTTCGCTGATCGCGCCGACGAGCGTGGTCTTGCCCACACCGAACCCACCCGCGACGAGGATCTTGAACGTCGCGAGCGGGCCCTCGAGGCCAGGGTCAGAGAGCCCGGAGCCCATGCAGCACCTCCCGCAGCAGCTGAGCGCTGGGCTTCTGGCCGGCCGGGCGGCTCCGCAGCACCTTGATCCGGCCTTGCTCGATGAGGTCGGCGAGCAGCACCCGGACCACGCCGACCGGCAGTCCGGTGTCGGAGGCGACATCGGCCACGGTGGCCGGGCGGCGGCACAGGTTCAGGATCCGCCGGTGCTCGGGGCCCAGCCCAGGCTGCTGAGCGGGCTCAGCCGGGCGGCCGGAGTCCACGATGACCGCGATCAGGTCGAGCACCTCGCCGTCGGCCGGCTCGGTCCGCCCGCCGGTCACCGCGTACGGGCGCACGACCGGGTCAGAGTCCCGGTCCACCCACTTGCCACCCACCCCCATCGCGGACTCAGTCCACCGTGAGGTGGCTGGCCGGGAACCGCGGCCGGGCGGCCAGGTGGGGTCCGGCCCGCTTCACCAGCATCGCCATCTCGTAGGCGACGAGGCCGGCGTCGGCGTTCGCTGGGCACAGGACGGCCAGGCAGCTGCCTTGACCAGCGGCGGTGATGAACAGCAGGGCCTGCTCCAGTTCGATGATGGTCTGGCGTACCTCGCCGACCCCGAAGTGCTGGCCCGCGCCGCTGGCCAGGCTCTGCATCCCGGCCGCGAGCGCGGAGAGCCGCTCGGCGTCGTCCCGGTGCAGGCCGGTAGAAGAGGCGATGGCCAGCCCGTCCCGGGACAAGATCACGGCCTTCCGGAAATGCTCCACCCGGCTCGCGAGGTCGTCGAGCAGCCAGCTCAGGTCCGGGCCGGTCCCGGTGGCCTCTTGCTCCGCCATCACGGCTCCTCGCGGTCGGCGGCAGGGGATCCGGTGCGCCTGGGCAGCGGCGGGGCAGCCGTCTCTGGTGCCTCGGGCAGGTCGTCCTGGCGTCCGCGCCGCCACCCCGTCTGCAGCGACGCCGCCAGGTCGCGAGCCTGCTCCGGACTCCGGCCGTCGGCGGGGGCGTCCCGGCCCGCGGGCCGGCGGCCGGCGGCGAGGCTGTCCCGCAGATGCGGAGACAAGCTGGCCTGCCGGGTCCGGTGCGGCAGCTCACGCCGGGGCGCGTCGTCGGCCGGGCTGGTGGCCGCCTCCCTGGTGGCCGCCTCCCCGGCCGCCGCCTCCCTGGTGGCCGCCTGCCCGGTGACCGGGGCGGCACCGTTGGCTGGCTGGGTGCCGTTGGCTGGCTGGGTGCCGTTAGCTGACTGTGCTCGCCTGGCGGGCTGGGCCCCGTTGGCTGGCTGCGCGGTGCCGGACGGCTGCGCGGCCTTCTCGCGCTGCGGCATGGCCACTGGCTGGCCGGTGGCGGCCGGCGGTGGCTGGAGCCCGCGCCGGCCGGTCAGCGCCAGCGCGGCACCGGAGCCGAGGTCCAGCGCGGCGGGCCGGCCGGTGCCGGCGAGCCGCGGGCAGCGCGCTCGGGCCCGGGGACGCCGGGCCGACGCCGATACGAGCACGATGATGCTGGTGGGCAGCAGCACGATCGCGGTGGTACCGCCGTACGGGGACCGCCGCAAAGAGACCCGGACGCCATGGCGGGCGGCCAGCTTCGCGCCCACGAACAGGCCGAGCCGGTCCGCGTTGGCCAGGTCGAAGTCGGGCGGCTCGGCGAGCTGCTGGTTGATCTCGGCCAGCTGGGCGGGCTCGATGCCGAGCCCGCGGTCGTTGACCTCAACGGCGAACCCGTTGGCCACCCGTTCCGCGCGGATCTCGACCCGCGTTCCCGACGGGGAGAACATGGTCGCGTTCTCGGTCAGCTCGGCCAGCAGGTGGATCATGTCCGCGACGGCGGGGGCGGCCACCGCGTCCTCGGACGTGGTAAGCACCGTGACCCGGCGGTAGTCCTCGACCTCCGCCATCGCGGCCCGGATGACGTCGATGATCGGCACCGGCTCGGTCCAGGACCGGCCGGGCGCTGCCCCGGACAAGATGGCCAGGCTTTCCGCGTGGCGGCGCATCCGGGTGGTCAGGTGGTCGAGCGCGAACAGGTCGGCCAGCGCCGCGGCGTCGGGTGCCTTGTGCTCCAGCGCGTCGATCAGCCGGAGCTGCCGCTGCAGGAGTGACTGGTTGCGCCGGGCCAGGCTCACGAACACCTGGCGCAGGCCGTTACGCAGCCCGGCTTCGCGGGCCGCCGCCCCGACTGCGGTCTGTTCCAGACTCCCGATCGCCGCGAGGGTCCGGGCGATCTCCGCGTTCCGTGGCTGCGGCCCGGACTGCGGCTGCTCCGGGACGCTGGCCGCGGTCTCCCCGCTGCGCAGCCGCTCCAGCAGCTGCGGCAGCTGCTCGTCCGCGGAGCGCTGGGCCGTCGTGGCCACAGCGGCGATATCCCGCGACAGCTTGTAGGAGAAGCGCCCCATCAGAATGACGCAGACCAGGCCGACGAGGAGGCCCGCCCCGACCAGAATCGTTAATTCGAGGACCTCATGGTGATCCGGCGACCAGAAGCCGTGCCCGCGTAGCGAGCTGCCCAGCACCGCGCCGGCCCCCAGCGCCCAGAGCAGGATCAGGCAGGTGGCCGGGATGGCGACGGTGGCGGCAAAAGTGAACCTGATCGTCCGGCGCGGGGCTTCTAGCTGGGTGCCGGCCGAGCTGGATTTGCCCATCTGGTCACTCCTGGATCGATCCCGTGCCCCGGAATCCCGTCACTGCCGAACCGGACGCTACCGTAGGCGCCCTATCCTGTGTCACTAAGCACCAATTGTCATCGCGCTTCACAGAATTGCCGGCTGGTTAGCCGTACCGTTACGCCCGCCGATCTTGCTCGGTCAGGATCCTGATCAGCTGCTGGCCACGGCCTGTCCCATCTGGCGGACGACCTCCGCGAGGATCGGCCACGGAGTGGCGAAGTTGAGCCGGACGTGGCCTTTCCCCGCCGCACCGAACGCCGGCCCGTCGTTGACCAGCACCGACCCCTTGTCCAGGAAGAATTCGCCGGGACTGTCACCCAGACCCAGCTCGCGGCAGTCCAGCCAGGCCAGGTACGTGCCTTCCGGGGGCCGGTAGCGGATCCCAGGCAGGTGCTCGGCGAGCAGGTCCCCCAGCAGCGTCCGGCTCCGGTCGAGGTAGGCCAGCACCTCCGCGAGCCAGTCCTGGCCCGCGGTGAACGCCGCGATGTTGGCACGCACGCCCGGCGTGCTCGCGCCGTGCTCGATGAACCGGCCTGCCTCGGCCCAGAGCTCGCGGTCCGCCTCGTGGCCCAGGATGAGCTGAGCGCACTTGAGGCCGGGCAGGTTCCAGCCCTTGGAGGCCGAGGTCGCGGTGAGGGTGTGCCCGGCGGTGACCTCGCTGAGCGAGGCGTAGGGGATGTGCCGGTGCCCGGGGTAGACCAGCGGCGCGTGGATCTCGTCGGCGAACACGCGGCCGCCGTGGCGCTCGACAACCTTACCCACGCCGGCCAGTTCGGCCTGGGTGTACACCCGGCCCACCGGGTTACAGGGGTTGCACAAGACCAGCAGGTGGCCGCCCGCGCGGAAGGCGGCGCCGATGCCATCCAGGTCGAGCGCGGCCCGGCCGTCGACTGTGATCATCGGCACCTGGATGATCTTCCGGCCCAGGAGCGGCGGCAGGGTCAGGAACGGCATGTAGGCCGGGGTGGGCAGGATCACCGGGCTGCCCGGGCGGGAGAAGAGGGTGATCGCCGCCTCGAGGCCCTTGATGACGTCAGGCAGTGGGCGGATCCAGTCCGGGTCCACCTGCCAGCCACTCCGGTCGGCCAGCCACGCCGCGCAGGCCACGGCCATCTGCCGCGCCGCCAGCGGGGTGAGGTACCCGTAGTCGTGGCGCACGATCACCTCGCGCAACGCGTCCTCGACCGCCGGGGCCGTGCCGAAGTCCATTTCGGCGACGAACGCCCCGAGCACGTCGGGACCGGCGTAGGTCCATTTCAGGCCGCCCCGGCGGCGCAGGTCGGCGACGGTGATGCGGTTGAGCGCGTCGGCCAGCGTAGTCATCGGGGACGTGGCCCGGCCGGTGTAAGAGTCCCGTCCGAATACAGTTCCATGATCACCTTTTCCAGCGCGTCGCCGAAACGCTCCCGCGACATGAACGCGTAATGCGGGTGTGCGCAATTTTCTTCGCGCCGAAACACACATCAGGCGGAGGAGGTAACGGGGCCCGCCGCCGTCGCGGGGAGAAGAAGCGAGCATTTGGTAGCATCGCGACTTGCCTACCAGGGATGTGCGGCTCCGCGTTCAGCCTGGCCGGGACCGCCCAGGCCCAGGGGAGTGATCGGCATGAGCACGCAGCCAGCACCGCTCGCGCCAGTACCGGTAGCGGAGGGGGCGGACCAGCGGGCCAGCTTGTTCACGCCGGGGCCCAGGCTCGGCTGGGTGTTCCGGGACCGTCGCCAGCTCGCGGCGCCGTTCCCTGAGCCGCGACCCGACCTTGACGCGATGCGGGCGGCCGCGGAGCAGGAGGCCGAGTCGGCCGAGCAGGCGTACCGGAAGATCCGCAGATTCCTCGGTATCCCGAGCACCCTGCTGTTCGTCGTGCTGCTGCTGGCCAACGGGTGTGCGGCCAATGTCAACGGCAGCGGCCCGCCGCTGGTCGGCGACCTGATCGCCCTGGTCATCTGCGGGCCCGGGATGACGCTTACTTTTCTGCGGTGGCGCCGGGCCCGGCGGGCCGCGGCCACGGTGAGCGGGGTCGGTGACGACCACCAGCGGGCGCTCGCGGCCTGGCAGCAGCGTGAGGAAGCCTGGCAGCGAGCGGAGCTGACCCGGCTCGAGCAGGTGGACGAGTGGGGCAGCGCCACGCTGCCCCCCGGCACGCTGCGAACGGACGTGTTCGGCGGCAGCCTGCGCGGCTGGCAGGCCCTGCTCACCACGCACGGAACCTCGTTGCTGGCCAGCCAGCCGGTCCTGGCTGTGGACCTGACCGGCGAGATGATCTGCCAGGAACTCACCGACACCGCCCGGGCCGCGGGGGTGCCGGCCGCGGTATGGCTGCTGCCCGCGGAGCTAGGCTCCTCAGGCGTACTCGCCGGGCTGTCCGCCGCCCAGTTCGCCGACGCCCTGGCCGAAGCCGTGCACGTGGACGGCACGGCTGGTGCGGCCCGCACGGAACGGGCCGTGGACACCCGGGTCCTGGAACAGTTGCACGGCGCGCTCGGCGGGGACGTCACACCGGGACGGCTGGCCGCGGCCGTCCGGGCCGCGCTCGGCCACGCGGATCGTCCCGCTGTGCTCAGCCCAGCCGAGCAGGCGCTCATCTCGGCCGAGCTGTTCCCGCCGGAGTACCGGCGCCAGATCGAGCCGAATTTAGTACGCATCGAGGCCTTCCTGACCGCGCTGGCGCAGCACGCGGATCCGGCTGACACCGGGCCTGGCCAGCCTCCGGCCACCCCCGGGCCGCCGGCCTACTACACCTGCCTGGCCCTGGAACCCGCCGCCCGCAGCGCCCGCGCCGAGGTCCTGGCCGCCCTGGCGATCCAGTGGCTGACCGTCCAGGTGACCGGCAGCAACGACCCGGCCCCGGCCGTCATTATCGTGGGTGCGGACGAGATCAGCCGCCCGCACCTGGAGCGGCTGGCCAGCGCGTGCGAACGGCGCGGCGTTCCGCTGACGCTGCTGTTCCGTCATCTGCGCGACACGGGCCTGGGCATGCTCGGCGGTGGCTCCGCCGCGTTCATGCGGCTGGGCCACCACGCCGAGGCGGAGCAGGCCGCGGCCTACATCGGCAGGCAGCACCAGTTCGTGCTCTCACAGGTCACCGCCGCCCTGGGTGGCAGCGACACGCACACGCTCACGCAGACCGAGGGCCAGACCGTCACCGACACCATCCACATCGGCGGCCACCCCGGATGGAAAGCCGCCGCCCAGCGGTACCGTCCGCGGAACGGGGGCCGCGACGAGTCCCGGCGCCACTCCCGCAGCAGGTCGGTGTCCCGGAACTGGTCTACGGCCCGTTCCTGGGCGGAGAGCACCAACTGGAGCAACGCCGCGGCCAGCCAGCGGGTGTATGAGTACGCGGTCGAGCCCGCCGTGCTGCAGAACCTGCCCGATCAGGCGCTGCTGCTGGTCACCCGGGGTCCCGGCGGTCCGGTGCTGACGTCCGTGGAGTGTGACCCGGCCATCGTCACCCTGCCCCGGGTCAGCAGTGCGCCGCTGCCCGACCCCGCCGACGTGCGGCTGCCCGCCCGGTCCGCGAGCGGCCCGGCCCGGCTGCCCGGGCCAGGACGTCCCGGGCTGCCCGCGCCGGGCGCCACCCTCGACCAGTCTGGCCGGGATCAAGCTGTCCCGGATCCAGCCGACCAAGGAGAGAGATGGACCCAATCAGGCTCATCGTGACCGCGCTGTCCGCGCGAACCAGGGTCCCACCCCAGGGAGACCGGGTTCCGGCTGCGTTACCGGAGGCGCAGGCCGAGCTGATGACGCTGGCCGGGCAGCGGCTTCGCGGCCGCCCGAACGGCAGCATGGTGCTCAGGCAGCACGCCGAAGACCCCGGGAGATGGGCCCGCCCGCTGGCCAAGGCGCTGGAAGCTGAGGGAGCCGGCCGGGACGCCGAGCTCGTCGTGGCCGCCCAGGCGGTCATGCGGCTGACCGATGCGGCCGGGACCAGCCGCGGGAAGTACGTCCTGGACGCGGCCCGCCCGTCCGGTCAGGCCCCCGGCTGACCGGACCAGGCGGCGCCCGCTCCCCACGAGTACGGGCGCCGCCCAGCTCATCCCCTTCGGACGGCGTCCCCGCCGGTGCATACGCTCGTCCGTCCTTCCTTAACAGGACAAGCGACCCTGGTGGAGTTCGCCTGCAGAACATGTGCAGGGGATATGGAGCATCGAGTCTGCGGGGGAGATGCGCGGTGGGTCTGCGCAGCCGGGTCAGCGGCGACTCTGGACGCCCCGGCCAGGCCCGGGCCTGCCGCTGGCGTTGCTGCCGCCGGATCCGGCGGACCGCCGCGCGGGTAGCCGGTCAGACCGCAGGCGAGGGTGACGGCAGTCCGGCCGCCCGGGATGAACCGGCAGGCCACGATGATCCGGACGCCGTACCTGGCCAGGGACCGCTGAGCCCAGTCCCGGCGTCGCTTCCCCCGCTCACCTGCGAAAACCCTTCTGCTAACGGCCGGGCCGAATCGTCTGCCCACCAGGTAAGCGGCATTGTCGCCGAGGAACGCCCCAAGCGCGGCCAGCCCGACCAGCACCGCGATCCGCGGGTCGGTGCCGCCCGCCGTCGCGACACCGAGGGCGATCACCGCGGTCTCGCTGGGCAGCACCGGGATCAGCGCGTCGAGCGCGGGCAGGAGTACCGCGACGAGGTACGAGACCGGGGAGCTGACGTCCAGCTGGGCCAGGTCGATCACCAGCGGCCTCCGCGGCGGCGGGAACTGAGCAGCCGGACCAGCACGACGGCCAGCGCCACGCCGAAGATGATCCACGGCGCGATCACGATCAGGTCATTGCCGGTCACCTGATCAGTGCAGCCGGCGGCGGTGCCGGGCAGGTGGAGCTGTTGTGGTGGCGGTGTGGAGCCGGGCGGCAAACCCCGCGCCCCCGGCCGTCCTGGGTACCGGTCCTCCGCTGCGGGATCATGGAGGCACAGTGGGCTGGCACAGTGGGCTGGCCAGGAGAGGCGGATGAGCACTATGGCAGCGACGGTGCTGGTCGTGGAGGACGAGCGCAAGCTCCGCGAGCTGGTCCGTTCCTACCTGGAACGAGCCGGTTACGTCGTGCTGACCACCGACTCCGGTGCCGAGGCCCTCACGCTGGCCGGGTCGGCCTCTCCGGACCTGGTGATCCTCGACCTCGGCCTGCCCGACGTGGCGGGTGAGACCGTGGCCCGCGAGCTGCGCGCGTCCGGCTCCACGCCGATCCTGATGCTCACGGCCAGGAGCACCGAAGAAGACCGGATCCGCGGTCTGGAACTCGGCGCCGACGACTACGTGACCAAGCCGTTCAGTCCCCGCGAGCTGGTCCTGCGGGTCCAGGCGGTGCTGCGCCGCAGCAGCCCCGCGGCCGCGGGGCAGGAAGCCAGCTACGGCGGTGGCGCGCTGCTCATCGACGAGCCGCAGCGTCAGGTCATCGTGCGGGGTTCCGTCGTCAGCCTGACCCCGACGGAGTGGGGCCTGCTCCTGGCGCTGGCCACCGTCCCGGGACGGGTGTACTCCAGGTTCGAGCTGATCAACCGGGTTCGCGGGTATGAGTTCGAGGGTTATGAGCGCACTGTCGACTCGCACGTGAAGAACCTGCGCCGCAAGATCGAGGAGGATCCGGGCGACCCCCGGATCGTCCAGACCGTGCTGGGTGGCGGTTACCGGCTCGGCCTAGCCCGTGATACCGGCAGTGACAGCTGAGGATCAGCGGGCCGCTGCGGCTCCCGCCCGCAGCGACGCGATCGGCCTCCGCCTGGCGCTGTCGTTCCTCGGCGTGGCGCTGGTGGCCATCGCCTTGCTGGCCGGCCTCACGGCGGTGTTCTCCGGCACCGACGTCTCGGCTCTGGCGGCACGGCAGCGCACCCAGCTGGCCAGCGCGGTCGCGGTGGCGGCGGGCGCGGCCTACGACCGGAAGAGCGACTGGGCCACGGCCTACCTCGGCCCGGTACTGGACCTGACCGCCCGGACCGGGGCGGACGTCCAGATCCGGAACGCCGCCGGCCGGCCGGTGGCGTCCTCGCCCGGGTTCGCAGGGCATTCCGGTACCCAGCTCAGCTGGCCGGTCATGGCCGACGCCCGGCGGGTCGGGACGGCCGTGATCCGGTTCAGCGGATCTGGCCTGGGCGGAGCGGAGCACACCCTGCGCACCGCGCTGCTGCGGGCCATCGCCGGGGCGGCCGGGCTGGCCGCGCTGGTCGCGCTCGTGACCGGCCTGGCCGTGGCCCGGCGGATCACCCGCCCGGTGGAACGGATCATCACCGTGACGCGGGCCATGGGGGCCGGGGACCGCACTGCCCGGGTCGGCCCGGTCGCCGCGCCCGGGGAACTGCGCGAGCTGGCCACCGCCTTCGATCAGATGGCGGACACCCTGGACCGGCAGGAGCAGCTCCGGCGCGACCTCGTCGCCGACGTCGCCCACGAGCTGCGTACCCCGGTCGCGATCTTGCAGGCCGGCCACGAGGCGCTGCTCGACGGCGTGGTCGAGGCCACCCCGGACCAGCTGACCTCGCTGCGTGACGAGGTCCTGCGGCTGGCGCGCATGGTGGACGACCTGCAGACCCTCGCGGCGGCCGACGCGGCCACGCTGCAGCTGTCGCTGCGCCGCTGCGACCTGGCCGAGGTGACCGCGGCTGCCATGGACAGCCTGGCCGGACGGTTCGAGGCGGCCGACCTCAGCGTCGAGCGCCAGCTCGCCCCGGCCCCGGTCAGGGCCGACCCGCGCTGGCTGCACCAGGTGATCACGAACCTGCTCACCAACGCGCTGAAGTTCACCCCGGCCGGCGGCCAGGTGAGGATCGAGTCGGAAACGGCCTGCCCGGGCGCCGTGCTGCGGGTCACCGACACGGGCCCCGGGATTCCCGAGGACGAGCTGCCGCACATCTTCGAGCGGTTCTGGCGCGGGCGGCAGGCCATGCAGACCTCGGGCAGCGGCATCGGCCTGGCAGTGGCGGCTGAGCTGGCCCGGGCTCACGGCGGCCAGCTGACCGCCAGCAGCGAGCCCGGGCAGGGCACTCAGATGACCCTCAGCCTGCCTGCAGCGTGAACCGGGCGTTTCTACACCACACCACCACATCAGCCGCACAGCCTCTGCATCTTCCCTGGATTGGCTGGCCGTGTCGCCCTGATCCGACCCCCCCGAGGTGCGGATCAGGGCGGCCCATACCGCCGCGGTACCGGCGAGCTGTGGCACCGAGCAGAGGAGAGGACATGACCGCCGCGACCGAGGACCTGCTGGCCGCGCAGACCCGCACAGCGCAGACCCGCCCCGTGCCGGGCCGCCCTGGGCCGGGCCGCCCTGTGCCGGCCCGCCCCACGCCGTCCCGTCCCGTGGAAGCTGGCCCGGCGCAGGCCCGCCCAGCGCAGACGCACGTCGTGCAGGCTGGAATCGTGCAGGCCGGCACGGTGCGGACCTACCAGATCTTCATCCGGGCGACACCCCGGGAGATCTGGGCCGCGCTGACCCGGCCGGGCTGGAGCCAGCTCTACGGCTACCGGACCCCGGCCCAGTACGAGATGCGGCCGGGCGGTGCGTACCAGGCCTTCGCCAGCGTGACGATGAAGATGCGGGGCATCAGCGGGGTGATCTTCGACGGCCAGGTCATCGAGACCGATCCGCCGTGGCGGCTGGTGCAGACCTGGCACGTGCTGCTCGACGCCGGTACCCGGGCCGAGCCGGATACCCGGCTGAGCTGGGAGATAGCGGAAGGTAGCTCCGGCGTGAACATGCTGACCCTCACCCACGACCTGGCCGGTGCGCCGGAGACGGCGGCGCTGGCGGAGGGGCGGCACGCGACAGCAGGCGGCGGCTGGGCGTGGGTCCTCAGCGACCTGAAGACGCTGCTGGAAACCGGCCGGCCGCTGGGCGCCTGAGGCGGCCGGCAGCGTCAGGTTGCGCCATGGCCTGGTTCCTGATCGTCACCGCGGGACTGTTCGAGACGGGTTTCGCCGTGCTGCTCAAGCAGAGCGCCCACTTCACCCGGCTGTGGCCCACTGTTGGCTTCGCGACCTGTGCGCTGGTCAGCTTCGGCCTGCTCAGCCTGGCCCTGCGCCGGCTGGAGGTGGGTCCCGCCTATGCCGTCTGGACCGGCATCGGTGCGGCGGGCACCGCCGCGGTCGGGATGGCCGTCCTGGGTGACACCGTGTCTGCGGCCAAGCTGGTGTCGATCGGCCTGATCCTGGCCGGCGTGATCGGGCTCAACCTGTCCGGCGTCACTCCCTGAGCGAGCGGCGCGCCCGGCGGAGCGTGCCTCCCCGGGGTGTTCGCCCGGCTTCGTTACTATCTGCCCGCGGAGGGCGGTGGGAATGGCACGGGCAGGGCGACGGCACCGGCCGGCGGGCTGATGCTGGGGCATTCGCACGCCCTGTCCGGCGGGGTGGCCGGCCTCGCCGCAAGGACTTTCATGCACCTGCCCATCCCGCAGACCGCCGCGCTGGCCGGCTTCACCGCGGGCATGGCGCTGCTGCCGGACCTGGACAAGTGCGGGTCCTCGCCGGCCCGCTCGCTCGGCTTCGTGTCCGAGGCGGTCGCCTGGGTGTTCGGCCGGGTCAGCGGCGGCCACCGGCACGCCACGCACTCCTTTCTGGGCATCGCCGTCTTCACCGCCCTGGCCTGGGTGGCCTGCCACTTCCGGGCGGACTGGGGGGCAAGGCCGGGCTCGCGCTGCTGATGACGCTCAGCGTGTCCGCCGCCTTGGAGGCCCTGCACCTGGCCCGCGGCCACGTGGCCGACCTGGGCGGGGTCGCGGTAGCCGCCGCAGAGATCTGGTACGGGTACGGTCTGCGGCTCATCCCCATCGCGGTCCTGCTCGGCTGCGCCACCCACATCACCGGCGACATGCTCACCGACTCAGGCTGCATGCTCGGCTTTCCCTGGTCCAGGCAGCGCTTCCACCTGCTGCCAGAGCCGCTGGCCTTCACCACGGGCACCCTTCCGGAGCTCCTGATCATCGACCCGATCTTGTCCGGGGCGCTGCTGGCCCTCGCGGTCTGGATCCTCGACCCGGCGTGGCTGCGAGGTCAGTGGGGGCCGCTGGCCGGGTAAGGGCCGGGATCATGGGCGCCAGCGTCGAGGTATCCGGCGGCCAGGACATCTGCGCGTGGCCGATCATCCTAGGGTGCTCGGGAGGACGGGCGCGGGTCCCGTCTCCGAGTAGCTGGAGGCCGGGATGTGGCACGCCATGTTCGTTGAGCAGATCCCGTTCACCGAGAAGATCCTCCGCACCGTCCTGGTGTACGCGCTGATCGCCCTGCTGTTCCGGCTGAGCGGCAAACGCGGGCTCGCGAACCTCAGCACGTTCGACTTCGTGGTGATCTTCCTGCTGTCCAACGTGGTGCAGAACGCGGTCATCGGCAGCGACACCTCGGTGACCGGCGGCGCCGTCGGGGCCGTCACGCTGGTGGTCGTCAACGCGCTGGTCAACCGGGTAGTGGCCGGTAATGCCGTCGCGGCGCGTATCTTCGACGGCCAGCCGACCACGGTGATCCACGACGGGCACGTGATCCAGCGGGCGCTGGTGCGCCTGGGCGTGCGGCGCAGCGAGCTCGACAACGCGGTCCGCATGCAGAACGGGGACGACGTCAGCGAGGTCCAGGACGGGATACTCGCGCCCGGCGGGCAGCTCGTGCTGACCCTCAAGCGTGCTGACCAGAGCGCCACGCACGCCGACGTCGCCCAGTTGCGCGACCAGCTCAGCCGCATCGAGGACCTGCTCCTCGCGGCGTCTTAGCCCGGCGTCCAGACCCGGTGTCGTGGGCCATTGACGCCAGCGCTCTATTTGAAACTTGCCGACCAATACGATCGGCCACGATCACCGTTGTCCCGGCGCTGGCTGCGGGCGGCATCGCGTCGAGGGTAGCGAGGAGCCGGTCCTTCCAGGAGACCGCTTCGGCGTCCACCTGGCACAGCGCGCGGACCATGGGCGGCGGGCAGGTCGCGAGGTATTCGCGGCGCAGGTCCTCGGCCCGGCGGTCCAGCAGCACCACGCGCTGGACCGGGAGCGGCGCGGCTAGTTGCTGGTCGGCCGCCGCGGCTGCCGCCGCGCCATCGAGCGCGGTGTGATCGCCTAGGCCAGTTCAGCCGAGTGGACCGTGGAGAGGGAGGGTGACTGGCTATGGCGGTGAAGACATCCGCACCGCCCGCTGTCACAGTAGAGGCATGAGCGACTCATTGAGCGTCGGCCGCCTCGGAGCGATGGACCGAGACCGCAGTCACGCCCTGTTCGCGCAGACGATGAGCTACGTCGCGGTTACCGCAGGTTGCTTCGCGCTGGGCTCCTACCTGGGCCGGACCTTGTCCGAGGGTTGGGCCATCGTCTGGTTCATTGTCGCCTTCGCGTGCCTGATTGCCATGAACTTCGCGGTCCGGCGATCCGGCGGGCTGACCGTGGGACTCCTGCTCGCCTTCGGCTTGGCCCTCGGCCTGGCCATGGCGCCGGCCCTGGTCTACTACGCGAGCACGAACCCCCAGGCGCTCTGGCAGGCGGGCGGGGCTACCGCCCTGTTCATCGCCGGCTTCGGGGCCGTCGGCTACGCGACCCGCCGCGACCTGTCCGGCCTGGCCCGGCTGAGCTTCTGGGCCCTCGTGGCGCTCATCGTGTTCGGCATCGTGCTCATCTTCGTGCGCATCCCGCACGGCGAGCTGATCTACTCGGTGCTGGGCCTGGTGATCTTCGCGGGGCTGACCGTGGTCGACTTCCAGCGCCTCCGGCGCTCCACCGACCTCGCCTCCGCGCCGCTGCTGGCCGCGTCGATCTTCCTGGACGCGCTGAACGTGTTCCTGTTCTTCCTGCGGATCTTCTCCCGGGAGAACTGACCGCTGCAGGCCATTGCGGCAGCCTCTTATGTTAAATTTTTGGTCACGTTATTGATGGTTGATTTACCAGAATTTAGTATCTGCTGAGGAGCGGCTGGCAATGGCCGCCCGAAGCGAGAGGTGACCCACCATGCACCGTACTCGTCCCCGTCTGCTGGCCCGCTTCTTAATGGTGAGTGGGCCAGCGCTCGGCTTACTGCTGGCCATGAGCCCGGCCGCAGGCGCGAGCACCACCCCCAGGTCAGCGGCCGCCCAGGCCGCGGTGGCGGCCCGCCAGGCCCTCGAGCACTTGTCGGTCGGCCAGCACGCAGCCGACCATCGGGTATCCCGGCCGTCGCTCCGGGTCAAGGGATTGTCCCAGGTACAAAGCACAAACTGGTCCGGGTACGCAGATACCGGCAGCGGCTTCAGCACGGTCACCGGCAGCTGGACCGAGCCCGGCGTCAGCTGCACCTCCACTACCTCCCTCGCGGCCTTCTGGGTCGGCATCGACGGGTACAGCAGCAGCTCGGTGGAGCAAGACGGCACGCTCATCGAGTGCTACCGCGATGTCGCCTATTACTACACGTGGTGGGAGATGTATCCGACCAACGACATTCAAGTCGTCGGCTCGACGCTTCACGCGGGCGACAGCATCACTGCCTCCGTGGTGCGCAGCGGTACAAGTTATACGCTGAAGGTGACGGATTCAAGTCGCTCCGCAGACAGTTTTTCCACGACTCAGACGTGTTCAAGCTGCGCCAATTCCAGCGCTGAGTGGATAGCGGAAGCGCCCAGCGGCAGCAGCGGCGTCTACCCGTTGCCGGACTTCGGCAGCTGGACCGAGTCGGGTGCCACCGTGAAGGCCGGTTCCACCTCCGGCGTCATCTCGTCTTTCACCGATGACGAGCTCACCATGATCAATTCGTCCGGCGCGACCAAGGCCCAGCCGGGCGCGCTCAACAGCAGCGGCAACGGGTTCGGCGTGACCTGGAAGCGTAGTTCATAGCCCCTGATCAGAGCCCCGCATGCCCCGCTGCCCGGAGAGCCGGGCCGCGGGGTATGTGGGGGCTAATGCGGCCTAAATGCCGCCCCAGAGGTCTCGAGTCGGTTACAGTGCTGAACTTGTCGGGCTTTCCGGCTGAGTTTCGCTGGTCACCGTGAACCCGTGGCCACCGCAGCGGAGAGCACCCTGCAATCTGGGAGCCCCTTGTGGGCAGGTATCCCGTATTTCGTCGTCTTCTGATCGCTCTTCTGGCCACAGCATCCCTCGCGGCGGTTTCCATCGCCGCTACCTCCCAAGCCGCCTCCGCCGGGTCTCGGACTCCGCGGGAGGCGGCTTACGTATGGGCCTACCACCATGCGGCCGGCCACTGGTACTGCTGGGGTGGTGCCGGCCCGAGCTGCTACGACTGCTCCGGGGTGGTGATGGCCGCCTACGCCCGGGAGGGCATCCACTTCGGCCGGTTGACCACCGCCATGCTCGCCTCCGGGCGGCTGATCCGCGAGACCGCGCGTCAGGCCCACCGGGGTGACCTGGCCTTCTACGGCACCGGGCACGTGGAGTTCTTCATCCGGCGCGGCCACACGTTCGGTGCGCTGGAGACCGGGACCCGTATCGGCTGGCATAAAACGAACGCCTGGTGGCATCCCACGATGTTCTTCCGGGTCCGGGGCGCGGGCTGATGCGAACAGCCTGATCCCGGCCGGCTGACCCGCGGCGACCGTTCTGTCCCGCAGAGCCGGGCAAACCACCACCAACCTTCTCGACCGGTCTGGGGTTGCGGTTAGCGCGCCCCGGCCCCGGGAACGCTGCTGTTCGGGACGACCCGGACGGGCGTGAGGAGCGTGGCGGTGCGAGCACGGCGGGGACGGACGGCGCCGCGGGGGCGGCCGGCCCGTGGCGCTACGGCTTGCGGGCTACCTCCCCTGGCCCGTGGCGCTACGGCTTGCGGGCTACGCCGGCGAACGCGTTGATGACGACGTGGGGGTTGGCCTCGCCCCGCCATTGCGGCATCCCCACCAGCCCGGGCTCGACCAGGTCGAGGCCGTCGAAGTACGCAGCGATCTGGGCCCGCGGCCGGGGGGTCAGCCGGGTCGGGCCCATCCGCGGATTGATCTTCGAGGCCACGCGGCTGGCGCCGTCGCCGATGTCGGTCGTGGTGTCCGAGATCACCAGGAAGCTGCCCGACGGCACCGCCTCCATCAGCTCGGAGACGATCTGCTCCGGGTGATCAGAGTCGGGAATGTACTGCAGCACCATCAAAGCCATCACCGCCACCGGCTGGGTGAAGTCCAGCAGGCCCGCCGCCGACTCGACGATCTTGGCGGTATCCCGGGCGTCGGCGGCCACGTAGGCGGTGGCGCCCTCAGGTGTGCTGGTCAGCAGCGCGCGGGCGTGAGCCAGCACGATCGGGTCGTTGTCCACGTAGACGACCCGCGACTCAGGGGCGATGTCCTGCGCGACCTCGTGGGTGTTGTCGGCGGTGGGCAGCCCGGTGCCGATGTCGAGGAACTGCCGGATGCCCTGCCCGACCGCGAACTCGACCGCGCGGCGCAGGAAGGCCCGGTTGGCGCGCACACCGGGGAGGATGTCCGGGGTGACCGCGATGGCCTGCTCGGCGGCCTGGCGGTCGGCTTCGTAGTTGTCCTTCCCGCCGAGCCAGTAGTTGTAGATCCGGGCCGGATGAGCGACCGACGTGTCGAAGGACAGCGAATCGACTGCCACGCTCTCCGCCGCCGGGTCGTCGTGGTCCTGGGTGCTCATGTGACTCGTGCCTTCCCGTCCGCCGCTCAGGTCCTGCCGTCCAGGACCCAACCTATCCGTTGCCGCGGGAAGTGGTCCCCGCCCGCGCACCACACCTCCGGGCCGGGGCAGCCGCCCTTCTAGAGTGAGGGAATGGACGCCGCGCAACGCCAGCTCTACGACCAGATCGACGACGCCACGCAGCGCCTGCTCGGCACGGTCCGGATCATCGCCGAGCCGGATCTGCGGCAGCCGTCGCTGCTGCCCGGCTGGACAAGAGCCCGGGTGCTGGCCCATCTGGCCCACGGTGCGGACGCGATGCGGGACCTGCTGGTCGGCGCGCGGTCCGGCCAGGATCGCGCGGCCTACGCCAGCAGCGCGGCCCGGGACGCCGATATCGAGCGCGGGGCGGCCCAGGAGGCCAAGGATCTCGCGGCGGACGTGGCCGACTCCGCGATGGCGCTGCGCACCATAGCCCGGCAGCTGCCCGATCAGGCCTGGGCGTATTCGGTGCGGGTCCCCGGCTTGGCGCCTTTCCCCGCGGCGCAGATCCTGACCCGGCGGCTGGTCGAGGTCGAGTTGCATCATTGCGACCTGGCGGCAGGCTACGGCCCGGCCGACTGGCCGGACAGCTTCGCGTCCTCGCAGCTCGAGGAGCCGATGGCGACGCAGCGCCAGGACCGGGTCAGCCGGCCGCAGGAACTGCTGGACAGCGTGCCCCCGCTCCGCGCCGCGCGCGTGCCGGGACAACCAAGGAAAGGTATCGGTCCTCTGTTCTTCTGACCATGGATGCGGTAAGCCTGCCCTAACAGTGGTCAACGACGACCCTGAATGGTCGCCGGGAAAAGGGGATTCCCATGCGCAGGCTTAGCAAGTTCTTTACTGTTGCCACGACGGCAGCGGCACTCGTTCTGCCGGCCGGCTGAATAGCTACTGCTGCCAGCGCCGCCACCGGTCCGGTCACGCCCACCAAAGAACAAGCCGGATATCAATTTACGGAGGCGCAGTTCCGCTACGCCCAGGCCAGCGTGTACCTGCGCAACGCCAGTCAGTACAGCGCCTTCATCGGCGGGCTCGGTCAGTCGGTTCAGTTCTGGGGCGGCGGCAGGGTGTACGTCCTGGGCGTGTCCAACACCACCACCAGCGGCCCGTGGTCGCCCAATGTGGCGGTGTTCAACAACTCCACCCACTCCCTGGTCTGCGCCGCATCGCTGGGCAACTGCCAGGACGCGTCCGGCGGGTTCGGGTCCACCAGCTACCCTGTCGGGCACACCGTGCAGGAAGCGATCTTCTACAACCAGGGAAACGGTGACCTCACCTTCACCGTGGACGACCTGACCGTGCACGCCACCTCCACGTTCACGCTGAACGTCGGGACCGGTGTTTCCTTCAAGGAGGTCCGGATCGGCTCCGAGTTCGGCGACACCCCCTGGAGCGGGCCGGCCTTCACACCGCCCGCCTCCCAGACCAAGGTGGCCGCGTTCAGCGGGGGTCAGCTGACCAACTACAAGGGCACGAAGCTCGCGTTCTCGGGCTACTTCACCACCTCGCAGCTGATCATGACCGGCGCCGGGAGTGTGACCGAGGCGAACGCCGGGCCGCTGAACTCCACGGCGAACGGCTTCAGCACCTTCCTGGTGCCGCCGCAGTAGCAAACGCCAGGGCTGAAGAAGAGTCCTCAGGCAAGTACGCGGGTCAGGGCGGGAGCCACGTCCGCCAGGGTCCGGACGGGCTGGCTCAGGCCA
Organism: uncultured Actinomycetes bacterium; assembly: GCA_963781085.1. Lineage (GTDB taxonomy): Bacteria > Actinomycetota > Actinomycetes > Streptosporangiales > Streptosporangiaceae > RYN-230. The sequence goes on along the minus strand of CAWAES010000005.1, from coordinate 260,546 downwards.
TGTCCCCGACGGGCCAGGGCGCTGGCGGCCCGCTCTGCTTCCGCGGTCGGCAGCGGGCAGAGCACGTGCAGCCGGCTGATCCCGGCCAGCGCCCGCGCGGGATCCCCGCCCGCGGTGCGCAGGCAGTCCGACAGCAGCAGCACCACCCGCTCGTCGGCGCGGACGGCGGCCAGCTGGGCCGCGGCCGCACGCAGCGCGGCGGCGAGGTCGGTGACCCCGTGCCCGCGCAGGGCCAGCAGGTCGCCGACGACCTGGCCCGGCACGCCGGGCCGGCCCTGGGCATGCAGGACGGTCGTGTCGCCGCTGAAGCTGACGACGGCCGGGGCGAGCCGGCCGTCGGCCGCGAGGACCAGGCTCGCCGCAGCCACCGACGCGATGGCCACGGCCAGGCCGGACATGGAGCCGCTGCTGTCGATGAGCAGGCACAACGCGCGGCGGTGCGCATACCAGGAGCGGGTCACCAGGTCGTCGGCTCCCGGCGGCCAGATCCCCGACCACTGGTCGAAGGTCCGGTCCAGGTCGAGGTCGCCCTCGGCGCGGCCGGGGCCGAGACGACGGGCGCCCCCGACGGGCTGGCGGCCGGTGCGCGCCAGCCGGACGAAGACCCGCGCGGCCAGCCGCCGGGCCGCGGCGCGCAGCTCGCGGTCGGTGGCGCGGGCCAGCTCGGGCAGCAGGGTCACAGCAGTGTCCGGATCGTCGGCCAGCAGCCGGCCGAACGCCTCCTCGTCGAGCTGGCCCAGCCCGGGTGAGACCTCCGCGAACGACGAGTGGCGGGCGGCCAGCTCAGCCCGGCTGACGCTCCGCCGGGCGGTACCCCGGCTGCGGTCGCGGCGGACCGCGGACGCCGAGGCGCGGCGCGGGGCCGCCCCGTCCGGGCTGGCCCTGTCCCGGCTAGTCCTGTCCTGGCTGGTGCCTGCCGGGGTCTCCGGCAGGCGGTCAGCTTTTCCCTGGCCGTCCAGGGACCCGACGCCGGGGTGACCGGGAGCTCCGTCGCCGGGCGGGGGCAGCGGATCTGGCTCGCCGGACGGCCAGAGCTGGCTCAGCAGCTCGTCGAGTACTGACTCCGGGGTCCGCTCACACCCGTCGGCGATCCGGATCCGCCCGGACAGGGCGGCGTACCCGGCGTCCCGGGCGCTGGCCCGCGTCATCCGCGGCTCGCCGCGCAGCCGGAGCAGGCCGTCCAGCAGCAGGACCAGGTCGATGGCGCCGCGCACCGAGGAGCCCATGCGGACGTCGGGGTGCTCCCGGGTGGCGCGGGTGAACCTCACCGCGAAGTCCACCACCGGCCCCTGACGGCCGGTGACGGCCGTGGTGATCTCCCGTTCCGCCGGGGCGTCCTGGTACCCGAGGACGACCCGGCAGATCCGGTCGGCGATGGCGTGGCTGACCCGCGCGGTCCCGATCGCGTCGAACGGGTTCATGGCCGCGACCAGCCGGAACCCCGCGGCCGCGCGCACCAGGCCCAGCCTGGGCACCGCGATCTCGCCCTCGGTGAGCACGGTGATCAGGACGTTGAGGGTCTCTTCCGGAACCCGGTTGAACTCCTCCAGGTAGAGCAGGGCCCCCGAGCGCATGGCCGCCAGCAGCGGCCCGTCGGTGAAGCTGGCCGGGACGTAGCCCTCGGCGAGCACCTGAGCCGGGTCGTACTGGCCGATCAGCCGGGCCGGGGTCAGCTCGGCGTTGCCCTCGACGAAGACCACGACCGTCCCTGCCTCGCGGGCGATGTCGCGCAGCAGCGTGGACTTCCCGGTGCCGGGAGGGCCTTCGATGACCACGTGCCGCCCCGTCGCCAGCGCCACGGTGAGCACTTCGCGCTCCCGCCGGAGGCCAACGACGGGCGGTGGCCCGGCGGGCTGCGTCATCCTCCTGGGTTCACGGACGGGTCCTCCGCCGTGAGCCGTTCCGGGTCAGGAGTCATACAGGATGACGCCGCGGATGTTCTTGCCGTCGATCAGGTCCTGGTAGCCCTGGTTCACCTGGTCCAGGGTGTAGGTGGACGTGATCAGCTCGTCCAGCTTCAGGTCCCCGGACTGGTACAGCTCGACCATCCTCGGGATGTCGGCGAACGGGTCGCCGGAGCCGAACAGGCTGCCCTGGATCCGCTTCTCGAACAGGGTCAGGATCGCGCCGGGCAGCTCGATGGTGGTCTTGGACGGGTCGGCCAGGCCGGTCACCACCACGGTGCCGCCCTTGCGGATCGCGTTGAACGCGCTGGTCACGACCTCCGAGGTGACCACGCCGACGGTGACGATGGCCTTGTCTGCGCCGACACCCCGGGTCAGCTGGGTGATCAGCTCCTGGGCCTCCTCGGCGGTCTCGCAGCTGTGCGTGGCGCCGAGCTGCTCGGCGGCCTCGCGCTTGTTGGCCAGCGGGTCGATAGCCACCACGTTGCGGGCCCCGGCCAGCGCCGCGCCCTGCACCGAGTTGATCCCGATGCCGCCGATGCCGTAGATCGCGATGGTGTCGCCCGGCTCGGTCGCCGCCGCGTGCACCGCCGAGCCGAACCCGGTGGGTACCCCGCAGCCGATCAGCACGACCTTGTCCAGCGGCAGGTCCGAGTCGACCTTGACGGCCGAGTTCTCGGAGATGACCGCGCGCTCGGAGAACGTACCGAGCATGCACATGCCGCCGAGGTCCGCGCCGTTCTCGTGGAACCGGTAGGTGCCGTCGGGCAGCACGCCGTCCAGGATGGTGGCGCCCATGTCGCACAGGTTCGACTTGCCGGTCGAGCACCACCGGCAGTGCCCGCAGACGGGCAGGAACGAGCAGATCACATGGTCGCCGGGCTTCAGCCGGGTGACGCCTTCGCCGACTTCCTCGATGATGCCCGCGCCCTCGTGGCCGCCCACAATCGGGAACCGGGGCACGATGTCTCCGTGCCGGAGGTGCTCGTCAGAGTGGCACAGGCCAGCCGCCACGAAGCGGATCAGGACCTCGCCGGCCTTGGGAGGATCCAGGTCGAGCTCGGTGATCTCGAAGTCCTGGCCAGTTCCGCGCAGGACCGCGGCCTTGGTCTTCATTGACCCTCCCGGAAATAGTGATCGTGGTGCTCACCCTAGAGCCGGTGTTCGCCGCGGACCAGTCCCTCAGCTGGCGCTGCCCGTCTCAAGTCGTCTCACGTCGCTCCGGTGACGCAGGCCGCCGGGCGTAGACGGCGGTGAAGAACCGGAGGTGAGCCCCGGTGGCGGGCTGGTCGGCGAATTCGGTTTCGTGCAGGCCCGCCTGGACGAAACCGCGCAGCTCGCTGCGGCTGACCGGCCAGGGGCGGGAGACCGGCGGCTCGTCGTCATCCCGGGCCAGACAGCGGACGAACACCCGGCCGCCCGGCCGCACCGTCGCCGCGATGGCCGCGGTCGCGTCCGTGCGCTGCGTCAGCGGCAGCGACTGGAGGGTGCGAATCTCCACCACCAGGCTGAAGGCCCCGCTCCAGCGGGCGGGCAGGCGGAAGAGGTCCGCGGCCTGGTAGTCCACGGCGGATCCGGGGAACCTCTCGCGGCAGTGCCGGATCGCCGTCGGCGACAGGTCGAACGCGGTGACCCGGTAGCCTCGCCGGGCGGCCTCCTCAGCGTCGTCGCCCAGACCGCACGCGACGATCAGCGCCCGCTGCCCGGCCCCGGAGGGCTGCTGGCTGAGCCAGCCGACCAGGGCCGGGTCCGGGGCCAGCGCCGCCCAGGGGATCGCCCCGAAGTCCTGGCCCGCGCGGGCGTAAATCTCCTCGAACGCCGGCAACCGGTCCGCCGCCTGCCCGGGGTCTCGATCAGCGTGCACACCGCCGGAGCATAGCCGGGGCCGAGGACGGTGCCCGGCATGCGGCAGGCCCCGGCCGCGGGTGCGGACGGGGCCTGCCTGAGCCCGGTAGATGGTCCGGGCTAACCGGTCAGCCGATCGTGGTCAGGGGTAGCTGACGACGTCGCTGGGACCGGGGTTATCAGCGGTTACTGCGGCGCCGGTGCCGTTCACGACGTGGTCGATGCTGCCCGAGCCGTTCAGGAAGCGGGTGAACACGTCGTTCAGCTGGACACCGGGAGCGTCGGGCACCGAGAACGCGGTGGCCGACTCGATGGGCACGCCCTGGTTGAAGAAGCAGTAGCTGCCCAGGCCGTAGCCGGAGAAGCTGGTGACCTTGGGCGAGATGACGAACGCCGGGTAGCCGTCCGCGGAGCCGGACATCCAGGCCGCCTGGCTGGGCGGGTCATAGGGCATCTCGTTCTGGAAGAAGATGTCCTGGCCGCCCTGGCCGTTCCAGATGACCTCGTTCTTCTGGAAGTGCTCTACGGCCAGGCCGTAAGCGGTCACGTCGTTGCCGTTGACGATGAGCCCGGTGTCGGCGGTGTTGCTGGTCCAGCCCACCCCCGCACCATGGTCCGCGCGCCACGCCCAGATGTCGTCGAGAATGACGTGCGAGCTGTTGACCACGAGGCTGTCGGTCGCCGAGCCCGGCCGTGGCCCCGCCGATCCGGAAGAACACGTCCTGCACCAGCGTGGGATCGGCCGCGCTGCCCGTACCGGCGGCCAGCGGGCCGCCGACCTGAAGCAGGACCGGGGAGTTCTTCGGCCCGGCGTCGAAAATCATTCCGGAGAGCTTCACTCCCGGGAACGCCCAGCACCTGCAGGGCCGCGGTGCCGTTCTGCGGGACCAGAGTCGGGAAGCCCAGGCCGAGCACGATCGTGTTCGGCCGGGTCACCAGGATCGGAGCCTTCAGGTCATAGACCCCGGGGGTGAGGATCAGGTTCTTCCCCAGGGCCAGGGCCGCGTCGATGGCCAGCACCGAGGTACCGGGCGTGGCGATGAAGAACTTGCTGATCGGGACGGCCGAGCCCGCCGCGGGCCCGCTGGCCCAGGACGGGCCGGAGGAGTTGTGCTGCAGGGCCGGCACGAAGACGCTGTACTGGCCGGCCGAGTCGGTCTGCAGGAACGGCTCCTCCTGGGTCACCGGGCTGGTGGCCAGCGTGGTGTACGGCGCGGTGCCGCCGGCCAGGCCCGAGGTGGCCGAGAAACTCTGCGCCGGGGCGCCCGGGTCACCGGAGAACACCTGGTTCCACACGCCGTTCGACCAGCCGTCCAGGCTGGTGTTCCGGACCAGGAACTGCTGCTGCGAGCCGTTGACCACGGTCCCGCCGGAGAACGACGAGTCGGCGATGAAGCCGCCGCTGGCGTACTGAGGCCCGGCCGAGCAGTAGTCCATCAGGGACAGGGTGCCGCCGGTGATGGCCACCCGGCGCATCGGCGCTGCCTGGGAGACGGCCCAGAAGTCGGTGCCGGACTGGCAGCCCGTCTGGCCGGCGATGTTGATGGTCAGGTTGGACAAGGAGCGCCAGAAGTTGTCCAGTGCGATGCAGTTGGTGCTGCCGTCGGTGGTGGGGAAGCACTGGTTGTACACGTCGACCGTGCCGTTGATGGTGACGTCCCCGGGCGACCCGCCCAGGCCAGCCACCTCGGTGTAGTAGCCCACCTGGAAGGTCAGCGGGTCGGCGGCCGAGCCGTAGGTGCCGGGCTCGAACAGCAGCGCGTACCGCTGGGTGCCGAACTGGTTGGAGATCTGCTGGCTGGCGATCGAGTTCACCGTGGCCTGGATCTGGCTCTGCGGCATGCTCGGGGTGAAGACGTACACGTTCGGGCCGAAGCTGGGCTCGCCCGCCAGGTGGACCGCCGGGCTGACCGGGGCCGCGGCGGCCGCCTGGGCGGCGGCCGGCTTCGCCGGGGCGGCCCAGGCCGGCGCGGCGGACAGTCCCGCGGCGGCGAGGAGCGCCGCGGCCAGGATCGCGCCGCGGCGCAGGCGGCGGGCCAGACCGGAGCGGCCCCGCTCCGCGTCCCGGGCCCGTCCCGGTTCGTGTCTCGCTGGTTCCTGTCGTAGCGCTGCGGGGGGGTCTCAGGTTCATCAGCGGTCCGTTTCTGCCGGCAGCACCAGTGCTACCGCGCTCCGTCCGACAGCATCTCCTAGGGGAGACGGACCTCCAAGATCCCGATAACCGTTTTTATGACTTTTAAATAAAGACGTGAACTAGGGGTACGGCCAGGGAACCGGCTGCGCGCGGCGCTCAGTGGTCGTGCAGGAGCTGCTCGAACGCAGGCACGGACGCGTACGGGTCTGCCTCGGCGGGGGGCTCCCGGCGCTCGATCAGGCTGGCCAGTTCGGCGCCCGCCCGGGCGATGCGGGCGGTGAGCGCCTCGCCGGACCCGTCGGCCGTGCCCCAGTCCTCGGTCGCCGCGAAGACCGCGGTGGGGACCGTGACGGCGCGCAGGTAGGTGAACAGCGGGCGGATCGCGTGCTCCAGCGCGAGCGAGTGCCGGGCCGTGCCGCCGGTCGCCGCGATGAGCACGCTCTGGCCCGCCAGTGCGCCCGGGTCGAGTACGTCAAAGAACGACTTGAACAGCCCGTTGTACGAGCCGCTGTACAGCGGGGTGACCGCGATCAGCCCGTCCGCGCGCAGGACCTGCTCGATGGCCTCGCGCAGCGCCGGGCTGGGGAACCCGGTGAGCAAGGCGTTGACGATGTCATGGGCCAGGTCACGCAGCTCGATGGTGACCACCTGCGTCCCGGCCGGAAGCTGCCCGGCGGTCGCCGCGGCCAGCTTGTCGGCCAGCAGCCGGGTGGACGACGGCTGGCTGAGCCCGGCCGAGACGACGGCGACGGTGCGCGGGGTCATCGGGAGCTCGCCGCGGTGCTGGTCTCGTCGGTGCTGCCCGCACCGGACGCCGCTTCGGCCACGGACGCCGCGACCAGGGCTTCGTGGGTGGGGCCGTCGGGCACGCTGGCCGGGCGCTTCGCGTCGAGTTCCCGGCGCAGCACCGGCACCACCTCACCGAGCAGGTCAAGCTGCTCGAGGACGGTCTTCAGCGGCAGGCCGGCGTGGTCCATCAGGAACAGCTGCCGCTGGTAGTCGCCGAAGTGCTCGCGGAAGGTGAGCGTCTTGTCGATGACTTCCTGCGGGCTGCCCACGGTGAGCGGCGTCTGCTCGGTGAAGTCCTCCAGCGACGGTCCGTGGCCGTAGACCGGCGCGTTGTCGAAGTAGGGACGGAACTCCGCCACCGCCTGCTGGGAGTTCCGGTGCATGTAGACCTGGCCGCCGAGGCCGACGATCGCCTGCTCGGGGGCGCCGTGCCCGTAGTGCGCGAAGCGCTCCCGGTAGAAGTTGACCAGCCGGACGAAATGGTCCGTGGGCCAGAAGATGTGGTTGGCGAAGAACCCGTCGCCGTAGTAAGCGGCCTGCTCGGCGATCTCCGGGCTCCGGATCGAGCCGTGCCACACGAACGGCGGCACGCCGTCCAGCGGCCGCGGGGTGGCCGTGAATCCCTGCAGGGGGGTGCGGAACTGGCCTTCCCAGTCGACGACGTCCTCGCGCCACAGCCGGTGCAGCAGGTGGTAGTTCTCGATGGCCAGCTCGATGCCCTGGCGGATGTCCTGGCCGAACCAGGGGTACACCGGCCCGGTGTTACCGCGGCCGAGCATCAGGTCGACCCGCCCGTCGGCCAGGTGCTGCAGCATGGCGAAGTCCTCGGCGATCTTCACCGGGTCATTGGTGGTGATCAGCGTGGTCGCGGTGGACAGGATCAGGTTCTCGGTCTGGGCGGCGACGTAGCCGAGCATGGTCGTAGGCGAGGAGGGCACGAACGGCGGGTTGTGGTGCTCGCCCGTCGCGAAGACGTCCAGGCCGACGTCCTCGGCCTTGCGGGCGATGGCGACCATCGACTTGATCCGCTCGTGCTCGGTGGGGGTCCGGCCGGTCGTGGGGTCGCTGGTGACGTCCCCGACGGTGAAGATCCCGAACTGCATCGCTGCTCCCTGCTGCGCGCACCGGCCGCTGGCCAGTCTGAGCGCTGTCCGACCTCATCTACTTGAACGTGCAACTACTTTGAGGTGGCCGATATTCCGTGCGCGGAGCGGGCGGCCAGCGCCGCACCGCAGTTGGCGGACAGGTGCAGCAGGACCGGTGCGGCCAGGCTGCCGGACCGCTCGCGCAGCCAGGACAGCAGCAGGCCGGCGGCGGCCGTTCCCGCGACGGTGGCGGCGACGGAAGCCGCGGTCGCCCGGCGGCTGGCCGCCAGCTGGTTGATCCGCAGCGCCTCCACCGTGGGCCGGACGTGCCAGAGTCCGAACACCCCGCTGGTCACGGCCACGGCCGCGGGCCGGGGGAGGACGCGGCGCAAGGCGGCCTGGAGCACCCCGCGGAACGCCACTTCTTCCCAGAGCACGGTGCCGGCCGGGATCCGGACCGTCACCTGGTAGGCGACCTCGGGCCAGGTCAGGCCGGAAATCCGCTGATCGGCGAGGGCGGGCCGGGTGGCCGGGACGGCGGCGAGCAGGATCCAGCCTGCGGCGAGGGCTCCGGAGGGGGCGGCGCCGCAGCGCAGTCCGGCGGCCACCCGGCCGCGCCGCAGTCCGAGGTCGTCGGCGGTCAGGCCGCTGGCCGCCGCCGCGGCCAGGGCGGTGCCGGTGGCGCCCAGGTTGGCCAGCGGGTACCAGCGCTGATGCCAGGCCTGCCGGCCAGCCAGGTTGTTCCAGCCGATGAGGGCCGCCGACCAGGCCGCGGCGGCGGTGACGTCCCGGGGCCGCCGGGAGCTGGGCCCGCTCATCCGCCGGGCTGGACGAGCCCGGTTTCGTAGGCCAGGACCACGGCCTGGGTGCGGTCCCGCAGGCCCAGCTTCATCAGGACCCGGCTGACATGTGTCTTCACGGTCTGTTCCGCGACCACCAGGCGGCCGGCGATCTCCGCGTTGGACAAGCCCCGCGCGACGAGCGCCAGCACCTCGGTCTCCCGTTCGGTGAGGTCCTGCAGGGTCTTGCGGCTGGGACCGCGGGGCGCCCCCATCCGCGCGAACTCGGCGATGAGCCGCCGGGTCACGCTGGGGGACAGCAGGGCGTCCCCCGCCGCGACGACCCGGACCGCCTCGGCGAGTTCCCGGGCCGAGGCGTCCTTGAGCAGGAAGCCGCTCGCCCCCCAGCGCAGCGCCTGGTACACGTAGTCGTCCAGGTCGAACGTGGTCAGGACCAGGACCCTCGGGGCGCCGTCCATCGCGGTGATCTGACGGGTCGCCTGCAGCCCGTCCAGCACCGGCATCCGCACGTCCATCAGGATCACGTCGGGCCGGAGCTGGATGGCGCGGGTGATCGCCTCCTGCCCGTTCACGGCCTCGCCGATGACCTCGATGTCGGGCTCACTGTTCAGCAGGGTGGTGAATCCGGAGCGGACCATGCCCTGGTCGTCGGCGATCACCACCCGCACGGTCATCGCCCGCTCCCCTCACGGTCCCCGGTGTCCGGCAGGACCGCGGTGACCAGGAAACCGCCGTCGTCGGTGGGGCCTGCCTCCAGGTGGCCACCGAGCATGCCCGCCCGTTCCCGCATGCCGATCAGGCCGTGACCGGCGCCCTCCTGGTCCGCGTCCCCGTCCGGGGCCGCGCACGCGTCGTTGCGCACCTTGATCACCAGGGCGCTCGGGGCGTAGCCGAGTTCGACCCGCGCTGCGGAGCCGGGGGCGTGCCGCATGACATTGCTCAGCGCCTCCTGCACGATCCGGTAGGCGGACAGGTCGATGCCCTGCGGCAGGACCCTGGCCGTGCCGCTGACCGACGACGTTACCCGCACTCCGCCGCTGCGCGCGGAGTCCAGCAGGTCGTCCAGTTCCGCGAGGCCGGGCTGGGGTGCGGTGTCCGCTCCGCTGCTGCGCATGACGCCGAGGAGCCGGCGCAGCTCGTCGAGGCCGCTCAGTGCGCTCGCCCGGATGTCGGCGAAGCTTTCCACGAGTTCCGGCGGGGGGTGGGCGACCTTGCGCGGGCCGGCCTCCGCCTGGATAGCGATCACCGACATGTGGTGGGCCACGATGTCGTGCAGTTCGCGGGCGATCCGCTGGCGTTCGGTGAGCAGGGCGCGCTCGCCCTCGAGGCGGCGGGCCTGCTGGGCGAGCGCGGTGCGGCTACTGCGCCGGGCCCGGACGATGGCCCCCATCAGCAGGGGGATGGCGGCCAGGATGGCGCCCACGCTGCTCCGCGCGTCCACGACGAGGGCGCCCAGCAGGGTGACCGCGGCCACGCAGAGCACGAACCAGCCCTTGCCGCGGACCCCGACCGCGTACAGGCACAGGCCGTAGACGAGCACGCCCGCAGACCGGGTAGACGCCGGTGAACAGGGTGTGCGGGCCGATCGCCACGGATACCCAGATCAGGCTCACCGCGGACGCGGCCCAGGCCGTGGCGGGGAAGCGGGTGCGCAGGACCAGCGGCGCGGCCAGCACGGCGGCGAACAGCAGGAGCGTCTCGGTGCCGAACGGATGGTGGTGCCGGCCGTTCTGGGTGTTCAGCCAGGAGTCGGTGGCGCCCCAGAGGATGAGCGCGAGCACGACGTCGGCCAGGAACACCAGGTCCACCGGGCCGAACTGGAGGCGCTGCCGCCAGGCCGGAGTGGGCGACGGAGGATCGGTGGCCCCGGTCGCCACCGCCGCCCGGAACACGGCCGCGACCCAGGCCGCGGCCGCGGTCACGGCCGTGACGACTGCCTCCCGGCGGGAGACTCCGGAACTCATGACCTCAGCGTAAGTGCGAGGGCCCGGGCCTTTCGTGACCCGCGCGGGGGATCTGGCTGCCCCTACTCAGGTAGGGGGCAGGGCCGCCCGGTAGCCCTTCCGGGCCTGGCCGCCAGTACCTGAGCGAGCAGCCTCCAGATGGGCTCCGCAGCGTGACGCCGACTACCCGGGCGCGTCCGTAGCTTTCTGCCCAGTACACCCGCTGGACCAGGAAGGACACGCCATGAAACTGCGCCGCGCCACCGCTCTCGCGGTGGCTGCCGCTGCCGCTGGCCTCACGCTGACGGCGGCGGTGAACCCGCAGCCTCCACCCGAGCCGCCGGTCTCGCTGCCCGCGCTCACCCCGGCGGCGCTGGCCGTCCGCTACGCCGCCAGTTCGGCCGCGGTCGCCCGGGCGGCGGGCGCCGCGGCCCGCTCCGGTAACCCGGCGCTGGCCGGCACCCTGGCGGCCCTGGGTCACCAGCACCTGCTCGGGTTCGACCCGGACGGCCCGGGTGAGGCCGTCGAGGTGCTCGGGAACCTGGCTACCGCCCGCCGGGTCGTGATCCTCGTGCCGGGCTCCGATACGTCCCTGGCCACGTTCGCTTCCCGCGGCAGCGCCTCGCCGCAGGGCGGAGCCCGCGCGCTGGCCGCCCAGGCCCGCCGGCTCGATCCCGGGGCCCGGCTCGCGGTCATCGCCTGGCTTGGCTACCGCACCCCGAGCCTGCTCAGCCCGGCCGTCCTCACCTCGGGAAACGCGGGGCAGGGCGCCCAGACCCTGCGGCCCCTGGTGATCAGCCTGGCCGGTCACGGAGACCAGGTCGCGCTGCTGTGCCACAGCTACGGATCGGTGGTGTGCGGGCTGGCCGCGCCGCAGTTGCCCGTGACCGACATCGCGGTGTTCGGCAGCCCGGGCATGGACGCCTCCTCGGTGCGGTCCCTGCACACGACGGCCCGGGTCTGGGCCGGCCGGGACGCCGGCGACTGGATCCGCGACGTGCCGCACGTCCGGCTGCTGGGGATCGGGTTCGGGGCGGATCCCACCGCGCCGTCCTTCGGCGCCCGCCGGTTCGGCTGCGACGACGACGGTCACAGTGGCTACCTGCAGCCCGGCAGCGTGTCGCTGCGCAACCTGGCCTACATCGCGCTCGGCGAGCCCGGGAAGGTCACGCCATGACCGTGCTGACCCGGGGGGACGACGCCGCTGCGCAGTCGCTGGCCACGAGGGGACGCACCTTCGCGCCCCGCCTCGCCATCGCGAACATGGCGGCCCGCATCGACGCGGCCACCCCGGCCGGGCGGGACCGCAGCGTCGACGCGCTCCGCGGCCTGGCCATCGCCGGGGTGATCCTCGGCCACTGGCTGGTCACCGCGCTCGTGCTGACCCGCTCCCCGGCCGGCGCCCGGCTGCACGACGCCAGCCCGCTGGCGTCCTGGCCCGCCCTGGCCCCGGCGTCGTGGATCTTCCAGACCCTCGCGATCTTCTTCTTCGTCGGCGGGTACGCGGCGGCGCGCAGCGGGCCCACCGGCGCCGGTTATCTGGCCTGGCTCCGCGGCCGCCTGTCCCGGCTGGGCCGCCCGGTGGCGGTGCTGCTCGCCGTCTGGGTGCCGATCACCGCGGCGATGGCCCTCGGCGGCGTCAGTGCCGGGACGATCCGCACCCTGGTGACGCTGGTCCTCGACCCGCTGTGGTTCCTGGGCGTGTTCGCCGGGCTCACCGCCCTGACCCCGCTGGCGGAGGCGCTGGTCCGCCGGTGCGGCGCCGCGGCCGCGCTGCGTCCCCGCCGCCGCGGTCGCCGGGGTGGACCTGGCCCGGTTCGGCCTCGGCGCTCCCGGCTGGATCGGCTGGGTCAACGTCGGCGCCGGCTGGCTGGTCCCCTACCTGCTCGGCATCGCCTGGGCGCGCGGGGCGCTGCGCGGCTGGAAGGTCCCCGCCGTCATGCTCGCCGCCGGCGCTGCGGGCACCGCGGTGCTGGTCACCTGGGCCGGCTACCCGGCCAGCATGGTGGGCGTGAACGGGGCCGCGATCTCGAACCTGAACCCGCCCACGCTGGCCGCCGTCACCTTCGGCGTGGCCCAGGTCGGCCTCGCCCTGCTGCTGCGGCCCCAGTTGGCCCGGCTGATGCGCCGCCCGCTGGCCTGGGCCGCCGTGGCCCTGGTCAACCTGTCCGCGATGACCCTGTTCCTCTGGCACCAGTCCGCGTTCCTGGCGGTGACCATGACCGGGGCGATGGCCGGGCGCCTTCCGGGCCTGCTGACGTCGCCGTCGGGTGCGGCCTGGATCGCGGAACGGCTGGCCTGGCTGCCCGTCTTCGCCGCGACCCTGGCCGTAGCCTGGCTACTGTTCCACCGCTTCGAGCGGGGCCGGCCGGTCAGCCGTCGGCCGTCTTCAGCCGCTCCAGCAGCCCGTCGTGCTCGTCCCACAGCGCCTCGGGCAGGTGACTGCCGAACGTGGTGAAGTACTCCCGGGTGTGGTCGGCCTCGTCCTGCCAGGTGCTGGTGTCCACCGACAGCAGCAGGGCGAGGTCGGCGTCGGTCGTGGCCAGGCCGTCGGTGTCCAGGGACTCCGGGGTGGGCACGTAGCCGATCGGGGTGGGCCGCGCCCCGGCGTCCCCGGACAGCCGCTCCGTGATCCACTTGAGCACGCGGCTGTTCTCCCCGAAGCCGGGCCACGCGAACCGGCCGTTCTCGTCCTTGCGGAACCAGTTGACCGCGTAGATCCGGGGCAGCTTCTCCGGGTCGGTCAGGCCCCCGATCTTCAGCCAGTGGCCGAAGTAGTCACCCATGTTGTAACCGCAGAACGGCAGCATGGCGAACGGGTCGTGGCGCAGCTGCCCCACCTGGCCGGTCGCCGCGGCGGTCGTCTCCGAGGCCACGGTGGCCCCGATGAAGACTCCGTGCTGCCAGGAGTAGGCCTCGGTGACCAGCGGCACCGCCGTGGCCCGGCGGCCGCCGAACAGGATCGCCGAGATCGGCACCCCGGCCGGGTCGTCCCATTCCGGCGCGATCGACGGGCACTGGGCCGCGGCCACGGTGAACCGGGAGTTAGGGTGCGCGGCCGGGCTGCCGGTCGCGGGGGTCCAGTCGCGGCCCTGCCAGTCGGTCAGGTGCGCAGGCGGCTCGTCGGTCAGGCCCTCCCACCAGACGTCGCCGTCGTCGGTCAGCGCGACGTTGGTGAAGACCGTGTCGCGGGTCAGCGTCTTCAGGGCGTTCGGGTTGGTGGCCGCGCTGGTCCCGGGGGCCACCCCGAAGAAGCCCGCCTCCGGGTTGATCGCGTGCAGCCGGCCGTCCGCGCCGAACCGCATCCAGGCGATGTCGTCGCCGACGGTCTCCACGGTCCAGCCGGGGATCGTGGGCTGCAGCATGGCCAGGTTGGTCTTACCGCACGCGGACGGGAAAGCCGCCGCGATGTACCGGGCCTCGCCCTGCGGGGGCGTGACCTTGAGGATGAGCATGTGCTCGGCCAGCCAGCCCTCGTCGCGGGCCATGGCCGAGGCGATCCGCAGCGCGTAGCACTTCTTGCCCAGCAGCGCGTTCCCGCCGTACCCGGAGCCGTACGACCAGATCTCCCGGGTCTCGGGGAAGTGCGAGATGTACTTGGTGTCGTTGCAGGGCCACGGCACGTCGGCCTGGCCGGGCGCCAGCGGGGCGCCCACCGAGTGGACGGCCCGGACGAAGAACCCGTCGCGGCCCAGTTCCGCCAGGACCGGGGCGCCCATCCGGGTCATGATCCGCATCGAGGCCGCCACGTACGGCGAGTCGGTGATCTCCACGCCGGGCTGGGAGATCGCCGAGCCGAGCGGGCCCATGCAGAACGGCACCACGTACATGGTCCGGCCGGCCATGCTGCCCTCGAAGATGTCCGCGAACGTCCTGCGCATCTCGTCGGGTGCGACCCAGTTGTTGGTCGGCCCGGCGTCCTCTTCCTTCTCCGAGCAGATGAACGTGCGGTCCTCGACCCGGGCGACGTCCGAGGGGTCGGAGCGGGCCAGGAAGCTGCCCGGCCGCAGGTCGGGGTTGAGCGGGAGGAGGGTGCCCTGCTCCACCAGCAGGCTGGTGAGCTCGTCCCACTCCTGCTGCGAACCGTCACACCACTGGACGCGGGCGGGCCGGGTGAGAGCGGCGATCTCGTTTACCCATGAGATCAGGCCGCCGTGCGCCGTTGGAGGCTGATTCAGGCCTGGAATTGCGTCGCTCACAGGATGTCCTTCCGATCGCCAGCGTCGGTACCCGCAGCCCGGCTCGCGTCGGGCCCGCAGGGAAACCGACAACCTATCTTAACAAGGTGCACTCAAAGCCAGCACAGTGGTAGACCTGCATGTGTGGAGGTTTGTGGCGTTCAAACTGCGATTCTGTAATACTTGTGAAGACGATCAGCGATGGTCTAGACCGATGAGCGCGGGCCATACCCTGCGGGACCTGCGGGAGTGGACGGCGCCGGCCGGGAAACGTCAGTCAACTGGCGAGCGACTGTTAACAAAACCTTTGAAGGATGGGATGTGTGATGCCGGTCACGAAAGCGCGGGTCGGGGTCCGGTTGCGCCGGTTCCGCGAAGAACGCGGCCTCACCCAGGCCGCCCTGGCCAGCGCCCTGGGCATCTCACCCAGCTACGTGAACCAGATGGAGTCCAGCCAGCGCCCGATGACGGCCTCGGTCCTGCTCAAGCTGGCCAGCGTGTTCGACGCCGACCTGCAGCAGTTCTCGGCCGAGGACGCCGACCGCCTCGTGGCCCAACTGCGTGACGTGCTGACCGACCCCTCCGTCGGCGAGCAGATCTCGATGGCGGAAATCCGCGAGCTGGCCGCGGCCATGCCCGCCGTCGGCCGGTACGTCATCGAGCTGCACCGCCGTTACCGGCACGGCCGCGACGTCAACGAGACGATCATGACCCGCATCGACGCGGGCGAGCCGGGGTCGATGTCGGTGCCGCCGCCCATGGCGCAGGAGGAAGTACAGGAGCTGTTCTACGCGCGGCGGAACTACTTCCCGCCGCTCGACCTCGCCGCCGAGCAGATCTTCGCGCAGGCCGACCTGCGGATCGGCAACACCGAGGCGGGGATCACCGAGCGGCTCGCCCGCCGGCACGGCCTGCGGGTGGCCGACCTTCCGGACGGTGACCAGGGCGTCAAACGGCGGTATGACCCCGAGGCCCGGGTGCTGGCCCTGTCCCCGCTGCTCAACTCCGGGCAGCGGGCCTTCCAGCTGGCCACCCACCTGGCCTCGGTCGAGCTGTCCGGGGAGATCGACCAGATCGTCGCCGAGGCTAACCTGTCCGGCGACGAGGCCCGCATGCTCTGCCGGATCGGCCTGGCCAGTTACTTCGCCGGCGCGCTGGTCCTGCCCTACCGGCCGTTCCTGGACGCCGCCGAGACGGTGGGGTACGACATCGCGCTGCTGCAGCGGCGGTTCGACGTGGGCTACGAGACTGTCGCCCACCGCCTCAGCACGCTGCAGCGTCCCGGGGCCCGCGGGGTGCCGTTCATCTTCGTCCGGGTCGACCGGGCCGGCAACATCTCCAAGCGCCAGTCGGCCACCAGCTTCCACTTCTCCCGGGTCGGCGGGTCATGCCCGCTGTGGAACGTCTACGAGGCCTTCGTCCACCCGGGCGAGATGCAGACCCAGCTGGCCCAGATGCCCGACGGCCGCAGTTACCTGTGGGTGGCGCGCACAGTGGCCCGGCGCTACGGCGGCTACGGCACGCTCGGCAAGACGTTCGCGGTCGGCCTGGGCTGCGACCTGCGGCATGCGCACCGGCTCGTCTACTCCCACGGTCTGGACCTGGCCAGCCCGTCCGCGCTGGTCCCGATCGGCCCGGGGTGCAAGGTGTGCGACCGGACCACCTGCCCGCAGCGGGCCTTCCCCGCCCTCGGCAAGCCGCTCGACCCGAATCCCCATCACGGCAGCTTCATCCCGTACGCCACCGGGGACAGCGTCCTGACCGGCCTCGAAGCCCCGGCCTTCCGGGGCAGCCCGTCCTGAAGCCCGGCACCCGTCCGCAAAGTCCAGCGCGGTCACGGCCGGCGGGACAGCCACCAGAACCTGCTGCCCAGCCCAACCCCGGCGCCGATGAGGATGGCGGCGGCCGCGCTGGCGGCCCCGTGGACGTCCTGATGCCAGCCGAACTCCACCGCCCCGACCATGATGGCGCCCACCGGCAGCCAGATGATGCCGCGGACTATCGCGGCCGCGTGCAGTTCCGGGCTGAAGGCGCGGTGCCAGTGCGCCGAGGCGGCCAGCCCGAGGAGCGGGACGAAGACCACCAGAGCCACCGCGAGCACCCAGCCCTCGGCGCGCTGGCGGCCGGAGAGCGGCAGGACGGTCAGCGGCACCATGGCCAGCAGCAGGACGCCGGTCACGCCGGCCATGGCGGCCACGGCGGCACGCGGCAGGCGTGCGAAACGTCTCATCTCACTGTCCTTCTGATGTCCGACCCGATGCTTTTGTCCCCCGGGACCAGGAAGATCACGCCTGCCGGCGCCCAGCGGAACGAAAATGGCCCGGCCCGGATGATGTCATCACCCGGGCCGGGCTGTGCGCTACCTCCAGTGGCTAGCTACATGACCTGGAATTCCCACAGCGAGTACCCGTACTGGGTGGCCCGGGCGGTGCCGTACATCCGGACGTAGCGGCCGGTGCCGGTCACGTTGAGGGTCTGGGTGCCGCCGGTGCCCGTGGTGGTGGAGTAGATGGTGGTCCAGTTGGTGCCGTCGGCCGAGGTCTGGATCTGAGAACGCGGTGGCGTAGGCGGTCTCCCACTGCAGGATGACCTGGCAGATGGCCTGGGACGAGCCGAGGTTGACCTCCAGCCATTGCGGGTCGGAGAACGCGCTGGACCAGCGGGTGCCGGAGTTGCCGTCCACCGCGTCGGCGGCGGGGAAGCTGACGCGTTCTCGGTCGAGGACGCGGTCGCGGTCTTGTTCAGGGCCAGGTTGGTGGTCCCGCAGGTCCCCCCGCCCCCACCGCTTCCACCAGTTCCGTACACGCTGAATTCCCACAACGAGTACCCGTACTGGGTGGCCCGGGCCGTGCCGTACATCCGGATGTAACGGCCGGTGCCGGTGACGTTCAGGGTCTGGGTGCCGCCGGTCCCGGTGGTGGTGGAGTAGATGGTGGTCCAGTTGGTGCCGTCCGGCGGAGGTCTGGATCTGGAACGCCTTCGCGTAGGCGGTCTCCCAGTTGAGCGTGACCTGGCAGATGGCCTGGCTGGAGCCGAGGTTGACTTCGAGCCACTGGGGGTCGGAGAAGGCGCTGGACCACCGGGTGCCGGTGTTGCCGTCCACCGCGTCGGCCGCCGGTGTGCCGGCGTTCTCGGTGGACGACGCGGTCGCGGTCTTGTTCAGCGCCAGGTTGGTGGTGCCGCAGGTGCCGCCGCTGCCACCGCCTCCGCCGCTGCTGCTCCCGGTCGGCAGGGTCCATTGCTGCTGGGCGGAGTCCGTGCAGGTCTCGATGTCCAGCCGGGCGCCGGTATTAGCGCCGGGAACGGTGAGGCACAGCCCGGAGCTGGGGTTGACCAGCTCGCCGTTGGCCTGGTGGGTCCAGTTCTGGGCCGCGGAGCCGTTGCACGGGTACCAGTCCACGTTGGTGCCGCTGGTGGTGCCCGCGCTGACCACGTCCAGGCAGCCGCCCTGGGTCCGCAGCGTCCCGTCCGAGTACGGCGACCACTGCTGGCCCGCGCTGCCGTTGCAGCCGGTCACGCCGATCGGGTTGCCCGAGGTATTGAGCGAGTTCTGGTTGGCCAGGCACAGCCCGCTCAGCCCGGTGACCGTCCCGGTCGCGCTGGCGGTCGCGGTCGGGGTGGAGTTGCCGCCCTCCTCGTACACGGCCACGTAGCCCACGCTCATCGACGCGCCCGAGGTCGTGGCCGAGGTGGGGGTGGTGGTGCCGGAGACGCCGTCCGGGTAGTTACCGCCCATGGCCAGGTCGAAGATGATGAAGAACCCGTGATCGACGGCGGCCTGCCAGGCGGCGGTGCCGACCGAGGCCTCGGTGATGGTGCTCTCGACCACGCCGTCCATCAGGAACTGCATGGTCTCCGCGCTGGTGTTGGTCCGGTCGACGATCACCGTGTAGGTGTGGTAGCCGGTCTGGCAGCCCGAGCCCGCGCCCGGGCAGGCGATCAGCGGGTGGCCGGGGCTGTTCGCCGAGTTGTGGAAGGTCTGGGAGGCTTCGTTCAGCCCGTTGACGTCCTCCATCATGTCGATCTCGCCGGACTGCGGCCAGCCGCCGCCGGTCCGCATGGGGGAGCCCAGGGCCCAGAACGCCGGCCAGTAGCCCAGGCCGCTGGCCGGGTTGGGCTGCTCGATCGACGCGGTCATCTCGAGCTTGCCGCCCGGCGGGGCCGCGAAGTCGTCCCGGGTGCTCTCGATCCGCCCGGACGTCCAGGTCCCGCCGTTGTCGATGGCCTTCAGCACCAGGTGGCCGTTCCCGTCCAGGTACACGTTGCTGGTCGAGTTGGTGGTCTGCTCTTTCTCCCCGGTCCCGTAGCCGGTGCCGATGTCGTAGAACCAGTTCGCCGCGGACGGCGCCGATCCTGCCGCGCCCGCGAAGTTGTCGCCGAACACCGTGGTCCAGCCGGACGGCGGCGCCGGCACCGTGTCGGCCCGCGCGGCCGGCGCGCGGACCAGCCCGGTGCCCACGACGCCGGCCAGGCCAGCTGGCCAGCAGGGCTAACGCCGTGAGGACCGCGCGTGGGCCGGCCGGCCCCAGCCGGGGCCAGTTGCGCCGGGGACGCGATCCCGCGCGCGGCCTTCATCCGATGATTCATCTGCCTACCTCCAGCCTGCGCCCCGTCATTGGGGTAGCCGGGACCATCACCGCGTGCCGGGGCGGGGGAGCAGCGGGTGATGGTGGTCGTTGCGGCGAATTTTGCTCTTAATACAAGGCTTTTATGAAGGTGTAACGCTAGTCGTGCGGCCCGTCAAGTAAGAGCGGCCGGCCCGGCGCGGCCAGGCCGCCGGCGGCGGGGAATCCCGGCAGGCCGCGAGCGCTTGATACAGCCATGAAGAGGATCGGTTTCCTGTCGTTCGGGCACTGGCGGGCCGCTCCGGGGTCGCAGACCCGGACCGCCGTCCGACGCGCTGCTGCAGACCATCGAGCTGGCCCAGGCGGCCGAGGATCTCGGGGTCGACGGGGCGTTCGTCCGCGTGCACCACTTCGAGCGGCAGCTGGCCTCCCCGTTCCCGCTGCTGGCCGCGATCGGGGCGCGGACCAGCCGGATCGAGATCGGCACCGCGGTCATCGACATGCGGTACGAGAACCCGCTGTACCTCGCCGAGGAGGCCGCGGCGGCCGACCTGATCAGCGGCGGGCGGCTGCAGCTCGGCGTCAGCCGGGGATCGCCGGAGACGGTGCTGCGCGGCGCCGAGTCGTTCGGCTACCGGCCCGCCGACGGGGAGACCGACGCGGACGCCGCGCGGCGCAAGACCGAGATCTTCCTGGCCGCCATCGGCGGCGCGGTGGTCGCGCGCACCGACCCGGCCCGGACCGGGGTCAGCGGCGGCCTGGCCATCCAGCCCCAGTCACCGGGCCTGGCCGACCGGATCTGGTGGGGCTCCGGGACCCGCGCCACGGCCCAGTGGGCCGCCCAGGCCGGGATGAACCTGCAGAGTTCCACGCTGCTGTCCGAAGACACCGGCGTCCCGTTCGACCAGCTCCAGGCGGAGCAGATCCGGCTGTACCGCGAGGCGTGGGCGGAGCGCGGCTGGCCGCGGGAGCCGCGCGTCTCGGTCTCGCGCAGCGTGCTGCCGATCACCGAGGACATCGACCGGATGTACTTCGGCGACCAGGCGCACGAGGACCAGATCGGGCTGCTGGAAGGCGTCCGGTCCCGGTTCGGCCGGACCTACGTCGGGGAGCCGGACGCCGTCGCCGCCGAGCTGGCCGCGGACGAGGCCGTGCGCGAGGCCGACACGGTGCTGTTCACCGTGCCCAACCAGCTCGGCGTGGCCTACAACGCGCGCATCCTGGCCACGATCGCCAGCCATATCGCGCCCGCCATCGGCTGGACCCCGGGCGTCGCGGCTGGGCACCTGACGTAGACTGCGCTGTCGTTGTGGCTGACGCATCACGTTCTGTATGGAGACTCAACCATGAGCATTGACAAGCCTGAGATCGATTTTCCCGGTGGCGAGCCGCCGAAGAACCTGGAGATCACCGACGTCTGGGAAGGCGACGGCCCCGTCGCGAAGGCGGGCGACACGGTCCAGGTGCACTACGTGGGGGTCGCGTACTCCACCGGCGAGGAGTTCGACGCCAGCTGGAACCGGGGTGAGCCGCTGCAGTTCCGGCTGGGCGTGGGACAGGTCATCGCCGGCTGGGACCAGGGCGTGCAGGGCATGAAGGTCGGTGGCCGCCGGCAGCTGATCATCCCGCCGGACCTGGCCTACGGGGACCGCGGGGCGGCCGGCGCGATCGCGCCGGGCGAGACCCTGATCTTCGTCTGCGACCTGGTCGCTACCTGATCCCGCGCGCCCGGCCCCGGAGCAGCCGCTAGCGGGGTGACAGGACGCAGAACTCGTTGCCCTCGGGATCGGCCAGGACCGTCCAGGACACGTCGTCACCCTGGCCGACGTCCGCGAGGACCGCGCCCGCGGCCCGCAGCCGCGCCACCTCGGCGGCCGGATCCTCGCCGCGGTAGGGCGCCACGTCCGGATGGACCCGGTTCTTGACCGTCTTACCGCCGGGCACCCGCAGGAACTCCAGGTACGGCCCCACCCCCGCGGGCGAGCGGAGCCCGACGAGCTGGCCCGCGTCCTCGGTGCGCGTGACCGGCCAGCCTGCCGCCCCGGCCCAGAACCGGGCCAGCGCCGCGGGATCGGCGCAGTCGGTGAGGATCGCGGCGACCGGGCCCGTGTCGCGGTAGTCGTCCCGCGGCTCCAGCACGCAGAACTCGTTGCCCTCCGGGTCGGCCATCACCACCCACGGCACGTCGCCCTGGCCGATGTCTGCCGGGCCGCCGCCCAGGTCCCGGGCCCGGCTGACCAGCTCGGCCTGATCCGCGGCCGAGGCGCTGGCCAGGTCCAGGTGGACCCGGTTCTTCCCGGTCTTGCGCTCGAGGACCGGGACGAAGACGATCGGCACGGCGACCGGGTCGGGGTAGCTGTAGCCGGCCGGCCAGACGTCCACCTCGTCCGCCGTCTCGTCGGCGATCTCCCAGCCCAGCAGGGCGGCCCAGAACCGGGCCAGCCGGGCGGGATCTTGGGCGTCGGCCACCACGTGGACCAGTCGCGTCGGCATGGACCCCTACCTTCCCCGAATCGTCCGGCGGGCGCAATCGCGTTTCATCTGCGGCTGACGGGTGAGCTGTTATCCGTTCACATAGCGGACGGAGGTACACATGGCGATCACTGGAAGCAAGCCCCGCATCGCTGTGCACACGCCGTCGCTGACCGTGGCGACGACCGTGGCCACGGCTCTCGCGGCGTGCGTCGGGCAGGTCGGGCTGGCCATTCCCGCGGTGCTCAACGGCCTGTTCCAGCAGGACCTGGGCACGACGGCGTCCCAGCTGACCTGGATCTCCGACGCGTTCCTGGTCCCGGTCGCGCTGCTGGAGCTGACCTGGGGCGTCCTCGGGGACCTGTTCGGCCGCAAGCGGCTGCTGATCGGGGGCAGCGTGCTGCTGGCCGTGGGTGAATTCGTCAGCGTCCTAACCCCCGGCGCGGGTACCTCCACCGGCGCCCGGGTGGGCGTCCTGTGGACCGGTCAGGCCCTGGCGGGCATCGGCGCGGCGGTGCTCTTCCCGACGTCGCTGGCCATGGTGGCCGCCGGGACGCACACCGTGCAGTCGCGGGCGCGCGGCATCGCGATCTGGGCCGCCGCGCTGTCGACCGGCGGCTTCATCTCCCCGGTGCTGGGCGGCCTGGTGACCAAAATTCACTGGGGCGGCGACCCCTACGCGGCCTGGCGGTGGGCCTTCGTCGCGGTTGGCATTCTCGCCCTGATCAGCGCCGGGGTGGCCTGCACCGCGCAGAACTCCTCCGCACCCGAAGGCCGCTCGCTGGACTGGCCGGGCCAGATCACGATCGCGATCGCCCTGTTCGCGCTGCTGTTCGCGGTGATCAACGCGGCCACCAGCGGATGGTCGGACGGGCTGGTGATCTCCGGATTCATTGTCGCGGCGATCTTCCTGCTGCTGTTCATCGCGGTCGAGCGCCGCTCCGCCGCCCCGCTGCTGCGCCTTGACCTGTTCCGCAGCCGGCCCTTCGCGGTGAACTCGGTGGTGACCGTCCTCGGCATGTTCGCGTTCCTCGGCACCGCCTACTCGACCAGCATCCGGCTGTCGGCGATCCAGGGCTTCACGCCGCTCAAGACGGCCATCGCCTTCGTGCTCCTGCAGGGCTTCGCGCTGGTCCTGATGCCGCTGACGGCGCGGGCTATCCGTCGCTACAACCCGCGATGGGCGCTCGGTGGCGGGTTCCTGCTGATCGGCGCGGGCGATCTGTGGCTGTCCGCCGTGCCCGTCCGCGGGATGTCGCTGGCCCCGGTCATCGCCCCGCTGGTGCTGGTCGGGGTGGGCTTCGCGTTCGCGCTGTCGGGGGTGACCGCGGTGGCCGTCAACACCGTGCCCAACCACCTCGCAGGTATGGCCTCCGGGACCACCAGCCAGCTGCGGGACTTCGGGTTCACGCTCGGGCCGGCGGTCATCGGCGCGGTGGCGCTGAGCCAGGCGGCCGGCCAGATCCAGGCCAGGATCGCGGCCAGCGCCCGGCTGCGGGCCGCGCTGGGCACCTTCTACCGCGCACCCGCGCACGCACCCGCCGGACAGCGGGCCTCAGTCCAGGCTGCGGTGGACGCGGTGAAGTCCGGGCCGCTCGGCGCGAACGGCGTCCCGGCCACGGTGCCTGGCCCGAAGGGGACCCCGGTGCCCTTCAACCCGCTCAAGGACGTCGCGTTCCACGCTCTCGGGCAGGCCTACTCCCTCGGCTATCTCATCTGCGGCGTGGCCGCTCTGGTCTCGGCGGTACTCGCTGCGGCCGCGCTGCACGGTCTCGCGCACCGGCCGCTGGTCACCGAGGAGTCCCTGGCCGAGTGAGCGGGACGGCAGGTTGCGGCTGGCCCCGGGGCGGGAACACCTAGGCCCGTGCGAGTGCTGTTAATGGTGGGCCACCCTCGCCACCAACGAGGACCCGGTCCGGCAAAGGAGCTGACATGCCTGAGAATTACCGCAAGGACCCCGAGGCCGTCTCGCGGCTGACCAAGGAGCAGTACCGGGTCACCCAGAAGAGCGCCACCGAGCCGGCGTTCCGCAACGAGTTCTGGGACAACAAGGAGCCCGGCATCTACGTGGACGTCGTATCCGGAGAGCCGCTGTTCGCCTCGGTGAACAAGTACGACAGCCGCTCCGGCTGGCCGAGCTTCACGGTGCCGATCGAGCCGCGCAACGTAGTCGAGAAGAAGGACTTCGGCCTCGGCATGATCCGGACTGAGGTCCGGTCCGCCCACGGGGACAGCCATCTCGGCCACGTGTTCCCCGACGGGCCCGCCGACCAGGGCGGGCTGCGGTACTGCATCAACTCCGCGGCCCTGCGCTTCATCCCGCTCGATGATCTGGAGCGCGAAGGGTACGGGGAGTACCGCGACCTGTTCGAGCAGACCGAGCAGGCCAGCGACGAGCAGAGCGACGAGACGAGGAGTGCATCACGATGACGGGCCACACCGAGAAGGCCATCCTGGCCGGCGGCTGCTTCTGGGGCGTCCAGGACCTGATCCGCAAGCGCCCCGGCGTGATCTCGACCCGCGTCGGCTACACCGGCGGTGACGTGCCGAACGCGACGTACCGGAACCACGGCAACCACGCGGAGGCCATCGAGATCACCTTCGACCCCGACCAGATCTCCTTCCGGGACCTGCTGGAGTTCTTCTTCCAGATCCACGACCCGAGCACCCGTAACCGGCAGGGCAACGACGTCGGGGCCAGCTACCGCTCGGCCATCTTCTACACGAGTGACGAGCAGAAGCGGGTCGCCGAGGACACCATCGCCGACGTGGACGCCTCCGGCCTGTGGCCGGGCAAGGTGGTCACCGAGGTCGAGCCCGCCGGCCCGTTCTGGGAGGCCGAGCCCGAGCACCAGGACTACCTGGAGAAGTACCCCAACGGCTACACCTGCCACTTCGTGCGGCCAGGCTGGAAGCTGCCGCACCGCGCGGACACCGTTACCCAGTAACGGACCGGCACGCGGAGGCCCGCAGGGACGGTTTCGACCCGTCCCGGCGGGCCTTATGCGTCTCTAGGGCTGGTGTCCCGGCGGAAGCGGGATGACGGGCGGAAGCGGGGCGGCGGGCGGCAGCGGGGTGAGGAGAACGTCGGCCACCGGTGAGCCGGGGGCGGGCTCACGCGTCCGCGCGACCTTGTGCCAGCCCCAGGCCCGGAAGGCGTGCTGCGCCGGGCCGGCGGACGGCGTGACGGTGAGCGTCGCCCGTTCCTCGGGCCGGGTCGCCAGGACCAGGCCGTGCAGGGCGGCGCCGATGCCCTGGCGCCGCCACGACGCGCGGACCAGCAGGTCGACCACGGCGAAGGTCCGGCCCGGATGCTCGGCCGTCACGTCGTCCGGCAGCGGGGTGGTCAGATGCCGCCACCAGGAGGTGGACGGCCGGAGCGGGAACCCGGCCGCGTAACCGACCAGGTAGCCGCCCCGGCGGGCCTCAGCCAGGACATAACCGGGCTGGCGGCGCTGGACCCGGAACCGGCTGGCGAACCGGGCCGCCTCCTCGTCCCGGCCGCGCGGCTCCGCGTGCACCTCGACGTAGAGGGCCTGCAGTTCGTCCGCGTGCGCGCCGGCTGCTGCCCCGTCGAGCACCTCGAAGGTGACGTCGGGCGGGGCCTGGCTCATCTGCGCCCGCTCCCTGGCGGGGCGGCGGCGATCGCCGCCGCCGCGAACTGGCGGATCAGCGCTTCGCGCACCCGGGGCAGGAAGGCCAGCCACACCGGGCTGGAGGGGGCGTTCACCAGCGGGATGAAGCGCACCGCCGAATGGATGTTCCGGCGCATCGCGACGTCCGGGACCACCCCGATGCCCCGGTCGGCGGCCACCGACTCCAGCCACTCGTCGAAGTTCCCCGTCTCGACGACGCGAGCGGGCCCCTGGCCCGCCGGCCACGACCACGGGCCGGTCACCCGCACCTCGTCGAACAGATGGACCCGGCGCACCGGGGAGCTGTCCGGGAAGGCGCCGCGGATCACCGCCACGTCGATTGACGCCTGCTCGACGGCGGCCAGCGGATCGTCGCAGCGGACCAGCGACACCGTGGCCCCCGTCGCCTGCTCGAACTGGCCCACCGCCTGCTGCGCCCACGGGTCGGGCAGCAGCCAGCTGAAGCCGAGCCGGACCGTGACGTGGCTGCGCACCGACGCGAGAGCGGCTGCGTGATCAGCAGGTGCTCGGAGGCGCGGGTGAACGAGCGCGACCGCGCCACCGCGAGGAAAGCCCGCAGGTGGCGCACCTCGACATCCATGCCTGCCGAGCATAGACGCAGCGGGACAGGCATTGGAGTCCGCGCAGCCGCCCTTCTAGCGTCGTAGCCACCAGCCCACGCGAAGGACGGCCACCATGACGACAGCCACCGGCCGGACCGCGGGAACGGGCGGGGTCAGCGGCCAGGCACCCTGGACTCTGGTGCTGCAGGCTGCGGCGGCGCTGGCGGCCAGCATGGGCATCGGGCGGTTCGCGTACACGCCGATCCTGCCCCTCATGCACACTCAGGCCGGGCTCTCGGCTCAGTACGGGTCGGCGCTGGCCACCGCCAACTACGTGGGTTACCTCGCGGGGGCGCTGCTGGGCATCGTCAGGCCCGCGGTCACCCGGTCAGTGCTGACCCTGCGGGCGGGTCTTGTCCTCGTCGTGGTCACGCTCGCGCTGATGGGCGCCACCGAGAACCACGCCGCCTGGCTGGCGCTGCGGCTCGTCGCCGGGATCGCGAGCGCTCTCGTCTTCATGATCGCCGTCAGCGCGCTGCTGACCGGGCTGCGCGGGCCGCGGCAGTACCTGTCGGGCTGGGGGTTCGGCGGCGTCGGCGCCGGCATCGCCCTGTCCGGCGCCGTGGTCCTGGCCACCGGGACCTGGCGTACCGCCTGGCTGGCCTCGGCGGGCTTCGCCCTGCTCCTCACCGCCGCCGCCTGGCCGCTGCGGCCCGGGGGGCGCCCAGTGCAGCCTGGAGCCGTGCACCCGGCCCAGCCGGGAGCAGCGCCGCCGGTACTCGCGCCGCCTCCGTCCCGCCGCTGGTTCGCCGTGCTGCTCACCAGCTACTCGCTGGAGGGGGTGGGCTACATCATCGCCGGGACCTTCCTGGTCGCCGCGATCAACGAGAACTCACCGGCCTGGGCCGGAAGCGGGGCCTGGGTGCTCACCGGGCTCGCCGCCGTGCCCGCCTCGGCGGCGTGGGCCCTCCTCAGCCGGCGCTGGACCCGGTCCAGCCTGCTGTGCGCGGCGCTCCTCATCCAGGCCGCCGGGATAGCCCTGCCCGCGCTGGTCAGCGGCGTCGTCCCGGCCCTGCTGTCCGCGGTCTTGTTCGGCGCCACCTTCCTCGGCGTGGCGTCCATGGCGCTGGCCCTGGGCGTCCAGCTGCGGTACCCGCGGGCGGTCGCGCTGCTGACCACGGGCTACGGCCTGGGCCAGATCCTTGGCCCGCTCGTGGTGACGCCGCTGCTCCACCACGGCTACCACCTGGCGCTGCTGATCGCCGCGGGCATCGTGCTGGCCGCGGCGCTCGCCGCCGCGGTGCTCCGGATGGGACCCAGTGAGACTGGGTAGCAGCTACCGGAATATGGATTCCGTTTGCTACGATTCCTAATCGGAAGCATTATTCCGTTTCGGGGGAGGTCGTCGTGGCCGCTGGCAGCCGGCGCGCGCACCATCAGGTGACGTTTGCGGTGTTGGCCCTGGGCATCGGGGCGTTCGCGCTGTTGCAGTCGCTGGTGGTGCCGGTGCTGACCACGGTGCAGCACCAGTTGCACACCTCGCAGGACACGGTGACCTGGGTGCTGACCGCCTACCTGCTGTCGGCGTCGATCATGACGCCGATCCTGGGACGGGTCGGCGACATGACGGGCAAGAAGCGGGTGTTCGTCGCCGCCCTGGTGGCGCTGGCCGTCGGCTCGCTGCTGGCGGCGCTCGCCCCCTCGATCGGCGTGATGATCGTGGCCCGGGTGATCCAGGGGGCCGGCGGCGGGATGCTGCCGGTCGCGTTCGGCATCATCCGGGACGAGTTCCCGCCGGGGAAGGTGGCGGGCGCGGTCGGGGTCCTGGCCGCGCTGACCGCGGTCGGGGCCGGCCTGGGGATCGTGCTGGCGGGTCCGATCGTGGACGCGCTGAACTATCACTGGCTGTTCTGGCTGCCGCTGATCCTGACCGTGGTGGCGGCGGTGGCCGCGGTGGCGTTCGTGCCCGAGTCGCCGGTGCGTACTCCTGGCCGCATCTCCTGGCTGCCCGCGGTGCTGCTGTCCGGGTGGCTGGTCGCGCTGCTGGTCGCGCTGAGCGAAGCACCGGTCTGGGGCTGGGGCTCCAGCCGGGTGATCGGCCTGCTGGCCGCGGCGGTCGTCCTCGCGGTGGCCTGGGTCGTGGCCGAACTGCGCGCGGCGACCCCGCTGATCGACATGAAGATGATGCGGCGGACCGCCGTGTGGACCAACAACCTGGTCGCCCTGCTCATCGGGGTGGGGATGTACGCGACGTTCGCCTTCCTGCCCGAGTTCGTGCAGACCCCCGCCGCCGCCGGGTACGGGTTCGGCGCGAGCATCACCTTGTCCGGGCTGATGCTGCTGCCCTCGACGATCACCATGTTCGCGGTGGGCATGTTCGCGGGCCGGCTGACCCGCGCGCTCGGGGGCAAGGTGCTCGTGATCGCCGGGTGCCTGATCGGGTGCGTGGCCATGGCGATCCTCGCCTTCGCGCACGCCTACGAATGGGAGATCTATCTCTCCAGCGCCATCATGGGGGTCGGGTTCGGGCTCGCGTTCTCGGCCATGTCGGCGCTGGTGGTGGCCGCCGTGCCCGCCTCACAGACCGGCGTCGCCAGCGGCATGAACGCGAACATCCGCACGATCGGCGGCAGCATCGGCGCGGCGGTCATGGCCAGCATCGTCACCTCGCAACTCGGGCCGACCGGGCTGCCGGAGGAGTCCGGCTACACCACCGGGTTCGCGGTGATGGCCGCCGGTCTGGCGCTGGCCGCGCTGGCTGGCCTGCTGATCCCGGCCGCGCGCAGGCGGGGCGGGGAGGCTGGTGAGCTGGACCACGCCGAACTGGCGATGGTCGCGGGCGGAACGGTCACCGGGGACGAGAGCGAGTGAGCGGTCCCGCCCCGCACCCGACCCTGGGAACCCGGCGCGACGCGATCCGGAACTATCACGCCGTCCTGGCCGCCGCGCGCGACGTGCTGGGCGAATCTGGCGCCGACGCCGGCATGGAGGAGATCGCCGCGCGGGCGGGCGTGGGCGTCGGCACCGTCTACCGTCACTTCGCCAGCAAGGACGCCCTGATCGACGAGCTGCTGAGGCTGGCCCTCGAGGAGATCCTGTCGTCCACCGACCGGGCGCTGGCGCGCACCGACGGGTCGGGGCTCGAAGAGTTCCTGCGGGCCCTGGGCCAGTCGTTCGCCGACCATGCCCGCTACGCGAACCTGCTCATCCAGCGCCGCACCGAGGACGCGACCGTCTACCGGATCCGGGCCGCCATCGACGAGCTCACCGCCCGCGCCATCGCGGCCGGCACGGTGAGCCCGGGCATCACCCCCGGCGACGTCCTGGCGCTGGTCTGGGGGATGCGCGGGCTCGTGCAAGCGGCCGGAGAAGGCGCTTCCGGAGAACCCGCTCCGGGGGCCTGGCAGCGATTCCTCGACATCCACCTGGCCGGCCTGCGTTCCCGAAGTCATGCATAGCCCCACATTTGCCGCCGTGTTGAGCACGGAAAGTTTCATATGGAGCACACTGTGTAACTATGGGTAAGTGCGGACGCTTGCTAGAGCTGCAGCCAGTTCGCTTATAACGCTGTGCGTCGGGCTCGCCGTCGTAGTGGTCTGCGTCGCGGTCATCGGCGTCGTCGGCACCCGCTCCGCCACGGCGCTGGGGAATGAGGCCGCGAGCGACGAGCTGACCACCTCGACGGCCACGGGCCAGCTGGCCCGGACGATGGACAACGCGTACGCGATCGGCGAAGCTGCCTTCCTCGCGCCCGGGCCCGCGGACCGCTCCCGGCTCCTCGGCTCCCTCTACTCAAGCCGTCTTCCAGCGACGGACGCCCAGCTCAACGCCCTGGAGCGGCTGCACGCGGGTGACCCTCCGGGTGAGCTGGCCGGCGTCGAGCGGCTGGTCCGGCAGTGGGCCGGCGTCCGCGAGCTGCTCAGCCCGACGAGCGTGCCGGCCCATCCGGACGCCGCCCTCGCCGCCCGGCTGACCACCGCCTATCAGCCGATCAGCGTCCACCTCGACCACCTGCTCCGCATCGAGCAGCACGACGGGCAGATGGACCGCGTCTCGGCGGCCGCGAACCAGACAGTGACCGTGGGCTTCATCGTGGGCGCCGCCGTCCTCGGCCTCGCGGTCGGCGTCCTCCTCCTGCTGTCCGGAGTCCGCCGTATCCGCCGCAGCCTGGAGCCTGGCCAGGATCAGGCCGAGTTCGCTGACACCCTGCAGATCGCGAACGACGAGGACGAAGCACACCAGCTACTCCAGCGCCATCTCGAACGCACGCTCACGGCGACCACCGCGGTCGTGCTCAACCGGAACAACAGCGCGGACCGGCTGGAGGCGGTCACGCCGCTGCCGGGTGGCTCGCCGCTCGCGGACACCCTGCGCGGCGCGAAGCCCCGGTCCTGCCTCGCGGTCCGGTCGGGCCGGACGCACACCCAGGACCCGGAGCGGTCGGCCCTGCTCGCGTGCCCAGTGTGCGCCTCCTGCCCGGGGGCTACGTTGTGCCTGCCGCTCACGGTCGGCGGCCAGGTCATCGGTGCGGTCCTGCTCAACCACCCGGCCCCCTACGCCGAGGCCGAGCAACAGCGGATCCGGGACTCCGTCGGCCAGGCCGCCCCGGTCCTCGCGAACCTGCGCAACCTGGCTGTCGCGGAGATCCGCGCAGCGACCGACGGCCTGACCGGGCTGCCCAACAAACGTGCGGTCACGGACGCGATGAAGCGCCTGTTCGCCCAGGCCTCGACGACGACGTCGCCGCTGGCGTTGCTGCTCATCGATCTGGACCACTTCAAGCAGATCAACGACAAGTGGGGTCATCCGGTGGGGGACCAGGTCCTCGCCAACGTCGGCGCGGTGCTCCGGAGCGTACTGCGGGCCAGGGACTTCGCCGGCCGCAACGGCGGTGAGGAGTTCGCGGTCCTGCTCCCCGACACCGGGATTCCCGCGGCCCTCGAGATCGCCGAGCGCATCCGTGCGGCCGTCGCCGGGATCTCCGTGTCGGGCGCGGACGTGTCGGTCACGGCCTCACTCGGCGTGGTCGGCTTCCCGGACCACGCCGCTGCGCTGGACCGGCTCGAGCGGCTCGCCGACGCGGCGCTCTACATCGCCAAGCGGGAAGGCCGGAACCGGGTCGAGCTCGCCGACCCGGCCTCCGGTGACTCCGGGCAAGCCGTGGTCGTGCTGGAGACCCCGGCCTGACGTGAGAGGGTCGCGGGATGACGCTGCGGTTCTCGCCCAACCTGTCCCTGCTCTGGGCTGACCTGCCGCTGCCCGAACGGTTCGCCCGGGCCGCCGCGGCCGGGTTCGGCGCCGTCGAGCTGTGGTGGCCCGGCGACGACGAGGCCGCGCGGCTCCCTGAGCTGACCCAGCGCTGGGGGCTGCACCTCGCGCTGCTCAACTTCGACGCCGGGAACATGCCCGCCGGCGACCGGGGCCTGGCCGCTGACCCGGACCGCATCGCCCAGCTGCGGGCCAACGTACCGCTCGCCCTGCGGATCGCGGCGGACTGCGGCTGCCCCCGGCTGAACCTGCTGGCCGGACGGCGTGACGAGCGCTACCCGCTGGACCAGCAACTCCGGCTGGCCCGGGACAACGTGGCCTGGGCCGCCGACCAGGCCGCGCAGCGGGGCTGCCAGGTGATGATCGAAGCGCTCAATTCCATGGACAACGGCCCCTGCCTGCTCACCACCACCGCGGCTGCGGCCGCCTTCATCGCGCAGACCGGCCGCGAGAATGTCCGCCTCCAGTACGACGCTTACCACATGCAGCGGATGGAAGGTGATCTTGCCACCACGCTGGATTCGTACTGGTCCCTTATCAGCCACGTCCAGATCGCCGACGTACCTGGCCGGGGCGAGCCGGGGACGGGGGAGATCAACTACCGGTTCCTGCTCGGCTACCTGGACCGGAAGGGCTACGACGGCTATGTAGGACTGGAATACCGCCCCTCGGGGGGCCGTCCCGAGGACTCGTTCGGCTGGCTGGAGGAGTACGGGCTGCGGCCCTCCAATCTTCCTTGACCAGGCGTAAGTTCCGCGTCTCAGCGGATTTTGCCAACGGTTTTGCGATATATTTCGTGTTTGCGCGATATCGCGGGACAGGGGCAATGGCTGCCAGTATCGCCTGGCCGTCGGCGCGGAATGGCTTGGGGCCATTGCCGGACCGGCCGCTGCGAGGGGCGGGGTGCTGGCCGGCGAGGACTGGTGCGTATACCGGTGGCGGCGTAGATGACCGTGGATCGCGGGCCGGCCCTGCCCCGGCGGCGGGGGCCGGACCTGGCGGGGATGGCCGCCTTCACCCTGGACTCCGCGGGCCGGGTGGTCTCGTGGCCGTTGTCGGCCGAGCGGCTCTTCGGTCATCCGTCGTCGGCGGTGGCCGGGCGTGACGTGTGCGACGTGCTGATGACCGGCCCTGGTCAGCGTGAGCTGGCCGGAGAGGCGCTGGCCGAGGTCGCGGCCGGGCGGGTCTGGACCGCGACGATGAGCATGGCCTTCGCCGGCGGCAGCGGCCCGGTCGCCGTCCGGTGGGAACCACTGGGCGGCCCGGAGGCCGGGGTGCTGGTGATCGGGCAGCACGTCTCGCCGACCGCTGGCCCGGGCTGGCTGCGTGAGGCGGCCGACCGGATCGGGACCACGCTCGACCTGCCCCGCACCGCCCGTGAGGTCGCCGACGTCGCCGTTCCCGCGTTCTCCGACGCCGTGGCCATCTTCGTGTTCGAACGGCTGCTCGCCGCCGACGAGCCCGTCTCGCCCCAGACCGGGCACGGGGCGGTCATGCGGCGGCTGGTGGCCCGGCTGGCGGGCCAGCCCACCTCGGTCACCGACAGCGTGCTGCGCCCCGGTGAGGTGCTGGTCTTCCAGGACGAGTCGCCCAGCTTCCGGGCGATGCACACCCGGAGCCCGGTGTTGTTCGACCGCCTCGACGACGAGAGTGCCGAGCGGGTCGGCCGCCGCCCCGGCGGCCGTGACCTCACCTCCGGCTACGCGTCGTGGCTGTCGGTCCCCCTGGTGGCCCAGGGGATGGTCCTGGGCTGCGCGACGTTCGGGCGGGCGCCGCAGAGCCCGGACTTCGGGCCCGCAGACATCGCCGCCGCGGGCGAGCTCGCCTCGCGGGCGGCGGTGTGCATCGACAACGCCCGCCTGTACCACCGGGAACGGCGGACCGCGTTCGCGCTGCAGCGCGGCCTGCTCCCCGCTGAGCCGCGCGTCCCGGCGGGGGTGGAGGTGGCGCACCTGTACCTGCCGGTGGGGGCCAGCATGGTGGGCGGGGACTGGCATGACATCGTCGCCCTGCCGGACGGGCGGGTGGCCCTGGTCGTGGGGGACGCGATGGGGCACGGGCCGGAGGCAGCGGCGGTCATGGTGCAGCTGCGCACGGCGACGCACCTGCTGGCCGGCCTGGACCAGTCCCCGGCCACGTTGCTGGCCAGCCTGGACACGATGGTCGCGGGCATGCCCGCCTCGCCGTACGCCACCTGCATCTGCGCCGTGATCGACATCGGGGCCAGCACCTGCGTGATCGCGGCCGCCGGTCACCCGCCTCCGGTACTGGCGCTGCCGGACGGCACTACCGAGGTGCTCGCCGTGCCCGCCGGCCTGCCGCTGGGGCTCAGCGCCGGGACCTTCGAGGCCACCCAGGTCACCCTGCCGCCCGGAGCCACGCTCGCGCTGTACACCGACGGGCTGGCGGAAAGCCGCACCCGGCCGCTCGACGACGGCATCGCCGCACTGCGCGACGCGCTCAGCTCCGTCCTGGACCAGCCCGGTACGTCGCTGGAGAGCGCCTCGGAGACGATAAGCCAGGCGCTGCGCCAGCGCGGCGAGGACGACATCACTCTCGTCCTGGCTCGCGTCCGCCAGTAAGTTCGGCGGTGAGCGCGTCGAGGACGACGCGGACCGCGGGCTTGCGGTCACCGCCGCGGCGGCTGACGGTGAAGATCTGCCGGGTGACCGGCTCGGCCGGCTGGACCAGTGCGACCCCCGGTGGCAGGCGCCGGGCGGCGAGCCGGGGGACCAGGGTGACCCCGGCGCCCGCGGCCACCAGGCTGAGCAGGACATGGAAGTCGCTGGCCCGGGCGACGACCCGGGGGACGAAGCCCGCCCGGGCGCAGGCCCGCTGGATCATCTCGGCGCAGCTGGTGTTGCTGCGCGGGGCGAGGAACGGCTGGCTGGTCAGTGAGCGCAGCTCCAGCTGGGCCCTCCGCGACTGCGCTGCTGCTGGCCGGGACAGCGACGAACACCGGATCGCTGAGCAGCTCGCGCCGCTCACACAGCGGGTCGAGGGGCCGCGGGAGCAGGTCGTATTCGTGGGCGATGGCCAGGTCGATCTCACCTCGCGCCGCGGCGGGCAGCGACTCCTCGGGCTCGGACTCCAGCAGGTCGAGCTGCACGTGCGGTGCGGACCGGGCCAGCGCGGCCCACGCCGGGGGCACGATGGCGGCCGCGGCGGAGGGAAACGCGGCCAGCCTGACCCGCCCGGCGACCTGGTCACGCAGCGCGGCCAGGTCGGCCTCGGCCGCGTCGAGCTGGGCCAGCAGCGCGTCGGTGTGGGCCACCAGGAGGCCGGCCGCGGTGGTCAGCCCGATGCCCCGGCCCGCCCGCTCGGTCAGCTGCATCCCGACTTCCCGCTCGAGGGCGGCCAGCTGCTGGGAGACGGCGGGGGCCGAGTAGCCCAGCGCGGCCGCGGCCGCGGTGACCGACCCGTACGCGCTGACGGCATGCAGGACCCGGAGGCGGCGCATATCCAGCATGAAGGGTAGCTTATCGTTTGCCAGTAATTCTGTAACTGGACCGAAAGTCTCTGCCGACCGAGACTGGGGTCATGAGCCTGCTGCGACCCTCCGCCAGCCTGGCCGCCGCCGGGACGGTGGTGCTGTGGGCCAGCGCCTTCCCGGCCATCTCCGTCGCCGTTCCGCAGCTCGGGCCGGTCGGGCTGTCGGTGGCCCGGCTGGTGGTCGCGTCCGCGGCGCTGGCGGTGGCCGCCCCGTTCCTGGGGGTACGGCGGCCGCGGAGCCGCGATCTTCCGCTCATCGCCGGGTGCGGGCTGGCCGGGATGACCGCGTACCAGTTGCTCCTCAATACCGGGGAACGGGTCGTCCCGGCCGGGACGGCCAGCCTGCTGGTGGCCACGGCGCCGGTGTACGCCAGCCTGCTGGCGGCGGGCTTCCTCGGCGAGCGCCTGGGGCGCCGGTGGTGGGCCGGGAGCGGGGTCGCACTGGCCGGGACGGCCATCATCGCGGTGTCGCGCGGCCTGGGCTTCGGCGCCGCGGCGCTCGTCGTGCTGGCCGCCGCCGTGGTCCAGGGGATCTTCCACACCGCGCAGAAGCCGCTGCTCGCCCGGTACACCGGCTTCGAGGTCACGGTCTACGCCATGTGGGCCGGAACGCTGTTCATCCTGCCCTGGGCCGGATCGTTGCTGCGGGCCCTGCCGCACGCCGGTGGCCCGGCGCTGGCCTCGGCCGTCTTCCTCGGGGTGGCGCCCTCGGCGGCCGGGTTCGTGCTGTGGGCGTACGCGCTGTCCCGGATGGACGTGGGCCGGGTCACGCTCAGCCTCTACCTGGTGCCGGCGGCGGCCATCGTCATCTCCCTGGCCTGGCTGGCCCAGATCCCCGGCCCGGTCGAACTGGCTGGCGGGGCCGTGGCGCTGGGCGGCGTCATCCTGGCCAGCACCGGCAAGCGCCGCTCACCGGGTCCATGTCCTCCTGAGGGATGGTCTGGGCGTAGTCGGCTGGGGGGACGCCAGCGGGCGGGCTACCGATCAGGGACTAGCCGGGATTCGCGCGCCAGGGTGACGACGCGAGCGCTGATTTCGCGCAGGCTGGTGGTCGTGTTCCCAGCTACCCGATCTGCGGAGGATGACCGCATGTATGACCCCCCGGCCCTGCAGGCGTCCGGGCTGACCAAGAAATTCGGCGGCCGGACGGTGATCGACAACGTGTCCCTCACCATCCCCAGGGGCGGCGCGTTCGGCCTCGCCGGACCGGAGGGCGCCGGTAAGACCACCCTGATCCGCCTGCTGCTCGGCCTGACCCCGGCCAGCTCCGGATCCATCCGCGTGCTCGGGATCTCCGTCCCGGCGCAGCGGGGTCTGGCGCTGGGGAAGGTAGGCGCCATGGTCGGGGAGCCTCGCTTCCACCGCTACCTCACCGGGCGGGAAAACCTCCGGGTCCTCGCCGCGGCCCGGGAGCCGGGAGCCGACGGCCGGATCGAGTCGTCCCTGGCGCGGGTGGGCTTGCGCGAGCGGGCCGGTGACCGGGTCGCCAGCTACCCGGCGGCCCTGCGCCAGCGCCTCGGGCGTGGCGGCGTGCCTGCTCGGCGACCCCGAGCTGCTGATCCTGGACGAGCCTGCGCACGGGCTGGATCCGGCCGGGATACTGCAGTTCCGGCAGCTGCTGCGCAGCTTCACCGACGAGGGCCGGACCGTGGTCTTGTCCACGCGGCGGCTGGATGAGGCCGCGCGCACCTGCGCCGCCGCCGCGGTTCTCGGCCAGGGGCGGATCGTCGCCCAGGGCCCGATCGGCGAGATCGCCGGTGCGCCCGGGCTTCGGCCGTGGGACGGGCCGCGTGACCACCACCGCGAGGCGCACGAAGCCCGCGACCTACCCCGCTGGCCCACGGCACGGGCCGCGGGCCGCCTGGGCGCTGACCGGAGACGCGTGGCTGCCCGGCGTCCGTCTCATCCGGGCCGAGTTCCTGAAGCTGACCAGGCGCCGCGGGCTCATGATCACGGCAGCCGCCCTGACCGCGGTCGCGGTGATCGCCAGTGACCTCGGCCCGCAGCCGGCGTCTGGCCCGGGGCGTGCTACGCCCTGATGGCCATCCTCCTCGGCACCTCGGCCGGAGCGGCGGACGTCACCGCCGGGGTCTTCAGTGGCCTGATCGCCACCGGCCGCTCGCCGGTCGCGCTCTTCCTGGCCCGTATCCCGGCCGGCCTGGCCCTGAGCGTCGCGTTCACGCTGGCCGGCTACCTGGCGGCCCTCGCGGGCCCGGCCCTGCTCGCCGGACGCCCGCCGGCCGCGCCCGGCGGGCCTGGTCGTGAGCGCCTGCGGGGCGTTTGTGCTCGGTCTGGGCCTCAGCTCGCTCGGCGCCAGTATCTGGCGGAAAATCAGCCGGGACGCCTAGCGCCCGGCGCCGTCCGCCACTGGGGAGTGGCCAGGGACCTGGCCTGGCGCTGCTGCTCGAAATACGCGCTCGACCGCCGATTCCACAAGAACACGATCACGGCCAGGCCGATACCCCATTCGGCCAGCGCCGATGATCCAGGTGGGCCCGGTCACGAGCCCGTGCGAGGAGGTCCGGGCCACGGTCAGGCAGTCAATGCCGAACAAGATCGTGGACATGACCCGCACCCCGGGCCGGCCACGCCTCGTCCTGCGGGCCATGGCGAGCCACACGCCGACGCTGATCAGCGCCCCGGCGACGGTGGCCGTCAGCGTGCCGGTGATCACCGCGCCGAGCGGCCCCGGGGCCAGGAACGGGTGCTGCTGCCTGATCGCCGCCTTGAGCGCGGGCGTGGTCGCGATCGTGGTGACGATGGTCGCCGCGGCGAGCGCCGCGCCCACGTACATCAGCTTGACCGCGTTGACCATGGACTGCGGTGGCGTCAGCCAGCCGGCCGGGCGATGGGGCGGGTACCGCCGCGACGGTCGTCGGCTGGGACGGCGCCTGAGCCGTCGCGGTCGGTGGCCAGCGCCGGTGACGGGCGGGGACCAGCCGGGATCGGCCGCTCCCGGCGGCTGGGCCAGGCAGAACTCGAGGATCTGCCCGGGCGCGGGCCGGGCGGCGGCGTCCTTCCGCAGGCAGGGCTCGATCAGGGCGCGCAGCTGCGGCGGGCAGCCGTCCAGGTCGGGCGGCTCGTGCAGCACCCGGTAGGAGACGGCGGCGCTGTGCCCCTCGCCGAACGGGGGACGGCCCCGGGCCGCGTAGGCCGCCAGCGAGCCGAGCGCGAACACGTCGATCGCCGGCGTCACGGGCTGGTCCCGGATCTGCTCCGGCGCCATGAACTGCGGCGAGCCCACCATCATGCCGCTGCGGGTCAGCGCCGTCGCCTCCAGCGCCCGGGCGATCCCGAAATCGATCACCCGCGGTCCGTCCGGCGCGAGCAGCACGTTGGAGGGCTTGAGATCGCGGTGCACGACACCGGCGGCGTGGATGGCCTGCAGGGCCTCGGCCACGCCGGCGATCAGCCGGAACACCATCGCCTCGGGCATCGGCCCGTTCCCGGCCACCGCCTGCTGCAGCGACGGGCCGGGCACGTAGGCCGTCACCAGCCACGGGGGCGTCGCGGCCGGATCGGCGTCGAGCAGCTGCGCGGTGTACAGCCCGTGCACCTGCCGGGCGGCCTGGATCTCCTGCCGGAAGCGGGCCCGGAAGTCCTGGTCGTCGCCCAGTTCCGGCCGCACCACCTTCAGCGCCACGCTCCGGCCGGCGGGCGTGGACGCCAGGTAGACCCGGCCCATCCCGCCGGCGCCGAGCCGGGCGCGCAGCCGGTAGCCCCCGATCTCGGCCGGATCATCGCTCGCCAATGGCTGCACAAGCATCGAATCTAACGCCTTCACCCCGGGTCACCCGGGATCTGCCAGGAGCCCGGCTGCGGCATCAACCGGGTCCGGCCGGTCAGCTGGCCCCGCTCGCTTCGAGGGTGCGGGCGCCGTGGTGACCGGCGTGGTGCCGGTGCGCTATCCCACGGCCGAACACGAACGTCTCGAACGGCGTCGTCGGCAGCGTCGTGGTCCCGTCGTGGGCGGTGCCGGCCTCGTTGCTCACGGCCGGGATGGCGAAGTACTTCATGGTGATGGTCGTGTCGCCGGGCCGCGCGCCCGGATCCACGTCGAAGATGGCGTACCCGTAGGGGTCACTGGCGTTGATGGCGGCCGACCAGGGAGCGTCCTCGATCGAGTCGGCGGCGTTGCGGGTGAAACCGGCCGCCTGCGACCCGCTGATGGCGTTGCGCTCGGTGATGACCTTGGCCTGGGGCAGGCCGTCGGCCGCGTCGGTCCCGTAGACGTTGGACGGCCCGTTGGTACCGCCCCCGCCGAGCACCAGGAAGACGGTTCCCTGGGAGGTGTCCCAGGCCGGGGTTCCGTTATAGGACGAGGGTTTCGTGGTCGCCACCGAAGGCCGCCGGGTGTCGATCGTTTCCCCGGTGGTCTGGTCCGGGTTGGGTGAGACCACCGTGCCGTGCGCGCCGCGGTCGTAACCGCGGACGGGATAGGTGCGCTCGTAGTCGTGCTCGTGCCCGGAGAGGACCAGGTCGACCTGGTAGCGGTCGAACAGCGGCAGCCAGGCCCGGCGGATGCCGAGGTCGGACCCGTTGCCCGGGACCGAGGTGGACATCGCGCACTGGTGCATGAAGACGACGATCATGTCCACGCCGCGGTCCCGGCGGGCCTGGGCCAGGGTCCGCTCCAGCCACAGCGTCTGCAGGTTGGGGGTCCCGTGCGAGGGGTCGGGCACCGCGGAGTTATTGGCCGGGACGATCTTGAGGTCGCCGGTGTAGCCGTGGTTGTAGGTCACCGTGCCGTTGGGGATGGCCGCGCCCGAGGTGGTGGTCTCGGGTGCGGCGTTGGGCACGGCGTTCAGGTAGGCGGACCCGCCGTCCTGGTAAATGACGTCGTCGGCGTCCAGCGAGATGAATTTCACGGTGCCGACCTGGAAACTGTAGAAGTTGCCGCGCAGGTGGTTGCCGTCCCAGTTGGTCACGCCGTTGTCGGGCAGCAGGAAACGGCTCAGGTAATGGCCGTAGCCGTACGGGCCGTTCCAGTAGTTCCCGGCCGCGCCCTGGGCGGCGATCCCGCCGGGCGCGTTCCCGGTCTGCCCGGCGTGGTCGCACACGCCGAACTCGGTCTCGTGGTTGCCCAGCGCCGGCATCCACGGCCGGTTGGCCGCCGACCGCGCGATGTTGGCGCCGAAGTCCCGCCACACGCCGGGGGCGTTCAGGATGTCCAGGTTGGCGTAACACAGGTCGCCGTTGAGGAGATGGAACAACGGCGCGCCCTGCCCGTCCCCCGGGCTCTCGATCGCGCTTCACCGCGTAGTAGGAGTTGTCGCACGACTCGTGCCAGATGTTCCCGGACGTGTTGAGGTCCCAGGACGGGGTCGCGAGGTCGCCGTAGCTCGAGAACCGGAACCGGGCCCGGCCGGCGCGGTCTCGAACGACGCCCCGGCCACCGACGGCGTGGCCGCCCCGTCGCTGACCTGGTAGTAGTACCGGGTTCCAGGGTGCAGGCCGGTCAGCTGCACGTGGTAGAAGTACGTCGTCTGACCGTTGAGCCCGTCGGTGAAGCTCACCGAGGCCGCCCGGCTGTAGCGCCGCCGCACGTCGAGTGGCGACGGCGGCGGCAGCTTGACGACCCGGCCGGGGTGGCCAGCCGTGATGGGTGAGGTCGAGTAGGCCAGCGTCGGCGCGGGCTGGGCCACCGTGCCCGGCGCCGACCAGGACACCGTGACCGAGGTGGCCGGGTCCGCGCCCCAGGTCAGCAGGAGCTGCTCGGGCGCGGTCTTAGTCGGCAGCGGCAACGTGACCGTGGGGGGACCCGACGGCGCGGTGGCCGCGAACGCGTCCTGGTGCCACAGCGGGCCTTCGGTGGCCCGGGCCAGCCCCACCACCGCGCCAAAACCCACTACCCCGGTGAGGAAGCCCCGCCGGGTGAGCCAGGCGCGACCAGCCGCCGGAGGACCTGATTCGTTACTTCGCGATTCGCCCATGGCCCGGACCGTAGAAAAGACAAGTTAACGCCCTGTGGCCACCGGGCGGCCATTCTCCCGCCAGAGCGCTAATTTGTCTCCCGGAGGGTCGTAGCCCAGGTTCGGGCGCAGCCACCGCTCTGCCTCGGCGAGGTCCACACCGCGCCGCCGGGCGTAGTCCGCGGCCTGGTCCGCACCGATGCGGCCGACGGAGAAGTACCGCGCCGACGGGTGGGCGAACAGCAGTCCGCTGACGCTGGCGGCCGGGGTCATCGCGCAGGACTCGGTGAGCGTCATGCCCAGCTGCGGGGCGTCGAGCAGGCCGAACAGGTCTCGCTTGGGGCTGTGGTCCGGGCAGGCCGGGTAGCCGAAGGCGGGCCGGATCCCGCGGAAGCGCTCGGCGTGCAGGTCCTCGGCGCCGGGCTGGGCGCCCGGCTCGTACCAGTCGCGCCGCGCCTGGAGGTGGATGTGCTCGGCGAACGCCTCGGCGAGGCGGTCGGCCAGCGCCTTGACCATGATCGAGTGGTAGTCGTCCAGGCTGGGCCTCGTACCCGGCCGAGAGTTCGTCGGCCCCGTGGATCGCCACGGCGAACCCGCCGAGGTGGTCCCCGGCCGGAGCCAGGTAGTCGGCCAGGCACCGGTTGGCCCGCCCGGCGGGCTTGGCGGTCTGCTGCCGCAGCATCGGCAGCCGGACCTCACCGTGACCCGGCTCGATGACGATGTCGTCACCCTCGGCGTGCGCGGGCCAGAAGCCGTATGCGCCCGCCGCGTGGAGGCTGCCGTCGGCGATGATGCCGTCGAGCAAGGCGTTGGCGTCGTCGAAGAGCTCGCGCGCGGCGGGCTGGCCCAGGATCGCCGGGTATTTGCCCTTCAGCTCCCAGGCGAGGAAGAAGAACTGCCAGTCGATCATCTCGCGCAGCGTGGCCAGGTCGGGCTGGACGGTCCGGATCCCGGTGAAGGCCGGGACCGGGAGATCGCCGTACGGGACCCGCTCACGATTGGCGCGAGCCTGCTCCAGGGTCAGCAGGGGCCGCCGCTGGGCCTTCTCGTGCTGTTCCCGGAGCTGCTCCTGATCGGCGCGGTTGGCGGCGTCCAGCGCCGCGGCCCGGTCGTCGCTGAGCAGGTCCGAAACCACGCCGACGACGCGGGACGCGTCGAGCACGTGGATCGTGCTTCCGTCGTAGGCGGGCGCGACCCGCACCGCGGTGTGCTGGCGCGAGGTGGTGGCGCCCCCGATGAGCAGCGGCAGTTTCAGCCCGCGGCGCTGCATCTCGGTGGCCACGTTGACCATCTCGTCCAGCGAGGGGGTGATGAGCCCGGACAGCCCCACGGCGTCGGCGCTCTCGGCGACCGCGGTGTCCAGGATGACGGACGCCGGGGTCATCACGCCGAGGTCGATGACCTCGTAGTTGTTGCAGCCAAGGACGACTCCGACGATGTTCTTGCCGATGTCGTGCACGTCGCCCTTGACCGTCGCGAGCACGATCTTGCCCTGGCCGCGATCGGCGCTGGCGCGGCCCTCGAGCCGGGCCTGTTCTTTCTCGGCTTCCATGTAGGGCTCGAGGTAGGCCACCGCGCGCTTCATCACCCGGGCGCTCTTGACCACCTGCGGGAGGAACATCTTCCCGCTGCCGAACAGGTCGCCGACGACTTTCATGCCGTCCATCAGCGGGCCCTCGATCACGTCCAGCGGCCGCGTGGCCCGCTGCCGGGCCTCCTCGGTGTCGGCTTCGATGAAGTCGGCGATGCCGTGCACCAGCGCGTGCGTGAGCCGCTGCTCCACCGGCGCCTCGCGCCAGGACAGGTCCACGGTCCGGCCGGTGCCCGGCCCGTGCACCGTCTCGGCGAAGGCGACCAGCCGGTCGGTGGCGTCGTCGCGCCGGTCGAAGAGCACGTCCTCGACCAGTTCCAGCAGGCCCGCGGGAATGTCCTGGTAGACCGCGAGCTGGCCGGCGTTGACGATGCCCATGTCCAGCCCGGCCCGGACCGCGTGGAAGAGGAACGACGAGTGCATCGCCTCGCGCACCACGTCGTTCCCGCGGAACGAGAACGACAGGTTGGAGATGCCGCCGCTGGTCCGGACGCCGGGACAGCGCTGCTTGATCAGCGGCAGCGCGTCCAGGAAGGCCTTCGCGTACCCGTTGTGCTCCGGCGATGCCGGTGGCGACGGCGAGCACGTTGGGGTCGAACACGATGTCCTCGGCAGCGAACCCGGCCTGCTGGGTGAGCAGGTCGTACGCACGGCCGCAGATGGCCACCTTGCGCTCGGTGGTGTCCGCCTGGCCCTGCTCGTCGAACGCCATCACCACCACCCCGGCGCCGTGCTCCCGGACGTACCGGGCCTGCTCGAGGAACGGCTCCTCGCCCTCCTTGAGGCTGATGGAGTTGACCACGCCCTTGCCCTGCAGGCACTTGAGCCCGGCCCGCAGCACGCTCCACCGGGAGCTGTCCACCATGACGGGGATCCGGGCGACCTCGGGCTCGGTCGCGATCAGGTTCAGGAAGGTGGTCATCGCCTGCTCGCTGTCCAGCAGGTCGGCGTCCATGTTCACGTCGAGCAGGTTGGCCCCGCCGCGCACCTGCTCCAGGGCGACCTGTACCGCGCCCTGGTAGTCGCCCGACTCGATCAGGCGCCGGAACCTCCGCGACCCGGTGACGTTGGTGCGTTCCCCGATCATGACGAAGCCGCTGCTGGCCCCGGTTTGGATGGCTCCGGTTTCGCTGGTCCCGGT
Source organism: uncultured Actinomycetes bacterium (assembly GCA_963781085.1). Taxonomy (GTDB): domain Bacteria; phylum Actinomycetota; class Actinomycetes; order Streptosporangiales; family Streptosporangiaceae; genus RYN-230. Next base: position 217,229 of record CAWAES010000005.1, on the reverse strand, counting down.
TTCGCCGGTCCCGATCTCGAAGGGCTCCAGGCCGCTGAACCGGGTCCGCGGCGGCACCACCGGCACCGGCCGGGGCGGCAGGCCGGCCACGGCGGCGGCGATCGAGGCGATGTGCTCCGGTGTCGTCCCGCAGCATCCGCCGACTACGTTCACGATCCCCGCGGCAGCGAACTCGCCGAGCAGCCCGGCGGTCTCCTCGGGAGTCTGGTCGTAACCGCCGAAGGCGTTGGGCAGTCCGGCGTTGGGATGGCACGCCGTGTACGTGCTGGCCAGCCGGGACAGCTCCGCCACGTGCGGGCGGACATCCTCCGCGCCCCGCGAGCAGTTCACCCCCACCACTACCGGGGCCGCGTGCTCGACCGACCGCCAGAAGGCCTCGACCGTCTGCCCGGACAGGGTGCGGCCGCTCAGGTCGACGATCGTCACCGAGATCCACAACGGCAGGTGCCCGGCCACGTCACGCGCGGCCGCGATCGCGGCCTTGGCGTTGAGCGTGTCAAAGATCGTCTCGATCAGCAGCAGGTCCACGCCGCCCTCGGCCAGCGCCTTCATCTGCTCCGCGTACGTGGCGTACACGTCGTCGAACGACACCGCCCGGTAGGCCGGATCCTCCACCCGCGGGGACAGTGACAAGGTCACGTTCAGCGGGCCGACCGACCCGGCGACCAGGCGGCCGCCCGCCTCGTCGGCCGCCTGCCGGGCCAGTTCGGCTCCGCGCAGGTTCATCTCCCGTACCAGCGGCTGCAGGCCGTAGTCAGCCTGGCCGATGCTGGTCGCGGTGAACGTGTTCGTGGTGGTGATGTCGGCGCCCGCGGCCAGGTACTGGCGGTGTACCTCGCGGACCACATCCGGCCGGGTCAGGTTGAGCAGGTCGGGGTCACCCGTCACGTCCTGCGGATGATCACGCAACCGCTCGCCGCGGTAGTCGGCCGCGCTGAGTCCGACGCCCTGCAGCATCGTGCCCCAGGCCCCGTCGAGCACCACGATGCGCTGGTCCAGAAGCTGGCGCAGAGTCTGCTCGCCGGGGGTCTGCTGGTGGAACGCCCGCGGCGCTCCCGGCGCTGATGACATCTCCGTGTGGCACCTCCTGTACTAGGAGGCGCCCTTGGTGCACAGCCCAGTTCGGCATGGGCCAGGTCGAGCGTGGCGGGCCGGAACCCGTTGCAGCGCCTCTCGACCTCGTTTCACCTTACCGAGGCCTGCCAAGCCCGGCTACGTGAGCCCGCAGCAGGCGGCCGCGTGACGGAGTCTCAGGCCAGGTCACATACCCAGCCGAGACACGCCCGTTCATTCCCAGTACTGGGCGGGTGTGGTGGTGTGGGTGCGGTTTCCGGGGGTGGTCCAGATCAGGGTGCCGGGGGTGGGAGTGGTGAGGGTCCAGCCGGGGGCCTGCTTGCACTGGTGGTCGTGCCTGCAGGCCGGCCCTAGGTTGCATTCGCAGGTCCGCCCGCCGCGGTCGTAGGGGGTGACGTGGTCCAGGTCGCAGCGGTTGGCGGCGCGGCGGCAGCCGGGCGCGGTGCAGGTGGGGTTGCGGATCTGGATGAGGTGGCGCAAAGCGGGACTGGGCCGATAGCCGCGTGATTCGCGGGGGTGGGTGCAGTCGCGGGTCTGCAGGGTGGTGAAGGTGAGGGTACGGAGCCAGTCCGGTGGTGGGGCGGTCGGGGTGGTGGCGGAGGGCTCGGCGGTTGTTCCGGGGCCTGCTCGCGTGCTGGGGCTGGCTTGTGCGCCGGGGCTGGGTGGCCCTGGTTGTGGCCGAGGGCCGTGGCGCGCGCAGGCGTGGGCGGTGGGGTGCCCGGCGGGGTCGGTGAGGGTGACGCACCACTGGCTGGCGGGGTCTTGGGCGAGGAGGTCGGCGAGGGTGCGGGAGTCGCTGGCGTCGAGGGGGCCGTAGCCGGGGACGTCGCCGGGGGACTGGGTCCAGCCGAGCCAGGCCGTCAGGGGCATGGTCAGGTTGACCGAGCCGCGCAGCCCGGGGAGGCCGCCGGGACCGGGGTCGGGACCGGGTGCGGTGCCGGCGGGCGCGCTGTTCCCGGTTGCCTCGGCCAGGGGTGCCGCAGGGTCGGGGGCTGCGCCACCGGGTGCTGGGTTGCCGGGTGATGGGGGGACGTGGGTGGCGGCGTGCGGCCCGCGGGCTGGTTCGCGGCCGGGTCGGCCGGGGTGGGTGGTCTGCAGGATGAGGGTGGCGGTGGGCTGGCCGGTGAGCAGGTGGAGGTAGGCGCGGGCGCGCAGGGTGTCCAGGGTGCCGGGGGTCCCGGCGGCCTGGAGGGCCTGGGCCAGGGCGGTGAGGTGTTTGTCGGCGGCCAGCACGGCGGCGGGGGGCAGGTCGCGGCCGGTCAGGGCGGCGGTGCCGGCGGTCTCGGGGAACGTCTCGACCCGGGCGTCTTGCAGCGCCTTCTCTTTCCGCTCGCGGGCGGCTTTCGGGTCGGCGGACAAGACCGCGCGGCGGACCAGGGCGCGGAGCTGCCCGCTGGTCAGCTGGGGCGCCTTGGCGATGATGAGTTTCTCGACGGCGGCGGCGTGCTCGTCGTCGAGGCCAGCTAGTTCTTCGGCGATGACTTCGGCGCGGCGTTCGTCGATCAGACCGGCGGCCAGCGCGGCGCGGGTTAGCGGCAGCCGGTCCAGGCTCAGCGCGAGGTCCAGTAGCCGGGCGGCGCTGCGGCGGGTCAGCGTGAGGGCGACGGCGACCTCGTCGTCGACATGGTCGAACGGCCGCCAGTCCCCACTCTGGTGGCCGCCCGCCTCGCGGCGGGCGGCGAGGCGGGAGGTGGCGGCGAGCTTCAGCGACGCCGACCAGGACGCCAGCCGCACCGCAGCCTGCAGCACCCCGGTCAGCTGATCGTCATCCAGCTGGTCCAGTCCATCTCCCTGGACGCGATCGGCCAGGATGGCCAGGACGGGCCCGGGGGCCATGGCATCCGCTGCCGCGCCCACCGCGAACTGCTCAGGGCCGGCTGTACCAGGAGCGGCGAGGAGGTAAGACTCCTCCGGCCGCTCGTCCTCGTCGCGGGCCTCACCCTCCTCGCAGTACGACCGGTAGGAGTCATCCTCACGCGACAGGGCCTCCATCTCCCAGTCCAGGATCTCGCCTAGAACCGGGTCACTAGAGAAGGGAGCATCGGTGAAGGTGCCGGGAGTGCGGGAGGAGGGGGGCGCGGCAGGAGGGGGTGAAGGCGCCGGAGTGCGAGGGGTGGGGGTGAACAGGGCGGAGGTTAAGGAGGCGCGGTGCGCGGGTGCGCCTGGAACGGGAACGCTCGCTGAGGAAGCGGGATGGCCGGGTCCGTCCGGGAAACCGTCACCTGGGAGCACGGGCTGCGTCTCTTCAGGCACCGGATCACCTCCCGGATAGACGAGAAACGTTCTACCTACCGTTCATAATATCGAATTAGACGCCGCAATGCACCCTATTTCGAATATGATTTCTAGAATCATCGCCCTGCCTGCCCTGCAGTGGAGCGGACGAGCGCCGGCCTTTCGCCTGCGGGCGCGGGAAGGTTGAAGGCCTCAGGCTGCGGGGGGAGGTTGAAGGCCCCGGGCTGCGGGGGGAAGGTTGAGGGCCCCGGGCTGCGGGAGAGGTGACAGGCGGCGCGCAGGGGCGAACTCCTTCCGGCCCTAGCCGCACCGCCGCTGTGGCAGTCATGGGCGCCGCGCACGTCCCACAGTCGGGTAGTACCGTTTGGCCCGCACCGGCCTATGCGGAGGGGGACTGACGGGTGTCCGACGACGTACGAAGGTTCGAGTCGCGCGCGACCGACCGCCTGGTTGCCTTTTCGGACGCGGTGGTCGCCATCGCGATCACCTTGCTCGCTCTCGACCTGCCCGTCCCGCACGGGGCCACGATGTCTGACTTCCTGAAGTCGGTAGGGAACAATTACGAGCGCTACGTGGCGTTCCTGATCAGCTTCCTGGTGATCGCAGCGGCCTGGCGGCGCTACCACAGTGTGTTCCGCTACATCGAACGGGTCGATGCGCAGGTGCGGAACTATAACGTGCTGTGGTTGCTGATGATCATTTTGAACCCATTCGCGACCAGGCTGCTCACCACTCCGGGGCAGGTTACCGCTGGTCCGCGCACGTTGCAGTTCGGGTTCTACGCCCTGCTGCAGGTGCTGTCTTCGGCAGCGTTGCTGCTGACGGTGCACCATGTGGCCGCACATGACCTGCAGGCGCCCGACACCCCGTCGCTCACCGAAACCCAGAACGACTGGGAGTCCTACGGCGTGATGGCCGGTTTCGCGGTGTCTATCCCGCTCTTCCTCGTCACCGCCGACGCGTGGGTGCTCTGGATCGTGACCCCGATGCTGGTCGGGCAGATAGGTGACCGGCGTCGCCGACGAGGCGGTCACCCGAGCGGACCCGGGGCCACCTGACCGTCACCAGCCGTGGCGGGCTGCTAGTGACCGCGATCGGCTGCTACTGACCGTGCGGGTCGGCTGCGTTGAGCGTTGCCACGACCTGGTCGTAGTCGCCGCGAGCCTCGCAGTAGCGGAGGAACTTGACCCGTTCGACCTGGATCTCCTGTGCGCCGGGCTGCGCCTGGAGCAGCGCGACGGCCTGGTCCACGTAGTCGTCGAGCGGCATGGCGAACTCGCTGTCCTCCTGGCCGGGCAACAGGCCGGTCCGGACGGCCGGGGGCACCAGCTCCACGACCTTCACGGTCGTGCCGGCGAACTGCAGCCGGATCGACTCGCTGAGCATGTGGATGGCGGCCTTCGACGCGTTGTAGCTGGGGGTGACCCGCAGCGGCGCGAAGGCCAGGCCTGAGGACACGGTGATGATCGTGGCGTCCGGCTGGGCCTGCAGGTGCTGGACGAAGGCGGCGATGAGGCGGATCGGCCCCAGCACGTTGGTGGTCACGGTGGCCTCGGCCGAGGCCAGGAACGACTCGGGCTGGCGCCAGTCCTCGACGCGCATGATGCCGGCCATCGTGACCAGGACGTTGAGGTCGGGGTGCCGGGCCAGCACATCCTTCGCGGCGGACTCGATGCTGGCCGGATCGGTCGTGTCGATCTGCACGGTGTCGAGGCCAGGGTGCTCAGCGGCGATCTGGCCGAGCAGGTCGGCGCGCCGCCCGCCGACGATGACGGTGTTGCCGGCGGCCTGGAGTCTGAGGGCCAGGGCGAGCCCGATGCCGCTCGTGGACCCGGGGATGAAGATCGTGTTTCCGGAGACGTTCATGCTTGGAGTGTGGCCGGTCGGTCGCCGCCCGGGCAGAGACCACTCATCGGGGGATCGGCGATCCCTGGCTGGTGCCGGGCGGGCCCCGATAATGGAGGGATGGACCGTGCCGCACTGGCCGACTTCCTGCGCCGGCGCCGTGAGGCGCTGCAGCCGGGAGACGTCGGGCTACCCGCCGGCCCGCGCCGCCGGACCCCGGGTCTGCGGCGCGAAGACGTAGCGGCGCTCGCGTCGATGTCGACTGACTACTACACGCGGCTCGAGCAGCAGCGCGGTCCCCAGCCGAGCGAGCAGATGCTGGCGTCGCTGGCCCGGGCGCTGCGGCTGACCAGTGACGAGCGCGACTACCTGTTCCAGCTGGCGGGGCATAACCCGCCGGCCTCCGTGTCGGCGGCGACGCATGTCGCTCCGGCGCTGCTCCGCGTGCTGGACCGCCTGCACGACACCCCGGCGCTCATCCTGTCCAGCCTGGGCGAAACCCTGATCCAGAACGGAATGGCTGAAGCCTTGTTCGGAGCCAGCTCGGGCCATACCGGCCTGGCCCGCAGCGGGATCTACCGCTGGTTCACCGACCCCGCGGAACGGCTCGTCTACCCCGAGGAGGACCGCGACCGGCAAAGCCGGGCCCAGGTCGCGAACTTGCGCGCCGCCTACGGAGCGATGGGCCCGAGGTCGCGGGCCGGCGAGCTCGTGGCGGCCCTGCAGAAGGTCAGCCCCGAGTTCGCGGCCCTGTGGGCGCGGCATGAGGTCGCCAGGCGGTTCGAGGACCACAAGACGCTCATCCATCCTGAGCTGGGCGCGATTGAACTGGACTGCCAGGTGCTGTTCACCGAGGATCAGTCCCAGGCGCTGCTGGTGCTCACCGCTCCGCCGCGCACCGAGGGCTACGAGAAGTTGCAGCTCCTCGCCGTGCTGGGGCACGAGCACTTCGCTAGCGCGGAGCGGAGCTCCGGTGGGCGGCACTGGACCACTCCACAGCGATGAGATTGGACCTTACCGGGGGTCCGGTCGGCACCTAGCGTCGTGAGCATGACAAGGCAACCCTGCACCCCCGGCGCCGCAGCTACCCCGGGCCCCCCGGCGGCCCGGCCGTCGCTGGTCACCCGCCCCATGCTGCTGCGGTTTGTGACCATCGTCGGCGCGTCAGTGAGTTTCTACCTGCCGCTTTCGGTGATGCCGCTGTTCGCGAAGTCCTCCGGCGCGGGCACCGGAGCCGGGATGGTCACCGGCGCGCTGCTGCTGACCACGGTGGCGGTCGAGTTGGTGACCCCGCGGCTGCTGGCCCGGACCGGCTACCGGCGGTCGCTGACCGCCGGCCTGTTCATGCTCGGGGCGCCCGCGCTGGCCTTGCTGGTGTCGTCGAATACCGCCGTGGTCATCGGGGTGAGCGTCGTCCGCGGTGCGGGGTTCGCGGTCACCACCGTGGCCGGCGGGGCCCTGACCGCCGCGCTGATCCCGGCGGAACGCCGTGGTGAGGGACTGGGCCTGGTCGGCATCGTCGGCGGTATCCCGGCCCTCGTGGCGCTGCCGGCCGGCGTCTGGATAGCCGCCCACTGGGGTTTCCGGCCCGTGTTCGCCGCGACCGCCGCCGCGGCGCTGCTGGTCCTCGTCGTCCTCCCGGGCCTGCCTGACCAGCGTGGCCTGGACGGCGGTGCGCCCGGCGTGCTGTCCAGGCTCGGGGAGCGGGCTCTGCTCCGGCCAGCGGTCATCTTCTCGGCGTCGACGATGGCCGCCGGGGTGCTGGTGACGTTCCTGCCGCTGGCGGTCGCGGGCCGGTCGGCCGCGGTGGCCACGATCGCGCTGTTCGCCCAGCCCGCAGCAGCCACGTTCGCGCGCTGGGCCGCCGGGAAGACCGGGGACCGGCGCGGGCACACCGGGCTGCTCTGTCCCGGGGTGGCCCTGTCCGCCGCGGGCGTGGCGGCCCTGGCCGCGACGTCCAGTCCGGTTCTGGTCGTCGCCGGCGCCACTACGTTCGGGATCGGTTTCGGGCTGCTCCAGAACGCCACCTTGACCTTGATGTACGCGCGGGTCCCCAGCAGCGGGCATACCGCGGTCAGCGCGATCTGGAACGCCGCGTACGACGCTGGCATGGGCGCCGGCGCGATCGGCATGGGACTGCTCGCCGGCTTCGTCGGCTATCCCGGGATATTCCTGCTGACCGCGGCGCTGGCCGTCACGGCGCTGCTGCCCGCGTGGCGGGAGCGCGCCCGGTCCCAGGGGTCTCAGGGGAGGTAACCGTGCTCCCGCCAGACGGCGGCGGCCCGCAGGTGCATGGGGACGTCCTGGGGGGTGGCCGGTGATTCGTGCACCATGCGCTCCAGCGGCAGCGGCGGCTGGTGGACGGGGCCGATGTCCCACGGGATGTGCTCGCGCCGGCTGATCAGGGCCCGGCAGAAGTGCTCGACCAGGACGTCAGGCGTGTCGGTGCGGCAGTAGAGGGGCCATCCGCTGTAGTCCACGGTCGCGACGTCACCGGCCAGGGTCGGGTAGCGGGACTTCTCGATGAGCCCGCGGCGGAAGCCCTGGTTCTGGAGGAGTTCCAGCCGGTCGAAGCTGAGCGGCAGGAACCGGGCCCCGGCCCCGGCCAGCTGGTCCGCCCACAAGATGACGCCCTCGTCGAAGATGGCGTCGAGTTCGCCGCGCTCGAGCCGTCCCATCCGGGACGGATGGTTGGGCATGGGCTGGTCGAAGCTGATCTCGCCGCCCCAGGCCCGGATGTCGTCGAGGCTGAAGCCGTGCGCGCGCAAGACCACGTCGACCATGATCGGCGTGCACGCGTCGATGGAGCCGCGGGTAGACACCCGCAACGGGTACTGGGCCTCGGCGATCTCGTCGAGGCTGGTGAACCCGAGCCGGTCGCTCACCGCGAACCCCAGCTGGTCGTCGTGGGGGAGCACGGCGATCGTCGCGACCTCGCGCGGGCTGTCGAACGCGCCGGTACCACGGTGCGCCATGGTCAGCAGGGCCGCCGGGTTGAGGGTCGAGATGTCCACCTGGCGCGCGTGGACCTGCTCGATGACGTCCGGGTGGTTGGCGCCGTAGAAGCTGAAGCGCCCGGGTCCGGTGTGGCTCTCCATCACCACGGACACGGCGCGGTGGGACCACTCGGGGCTGAGCATGATCTCGCGGGCCGCCTCCAGGAACAAGATCGGCCGCAGGTTCGTCGGGTCTATCGGCGCTACCGGGCGAAATGGCTCGGCCATGGTTCTCCTCTTCCTGCGGCCTGGGTCTCGAATGGTCGTGACCTGCACCTGGCCTGGGTCGCCGGTCATTCCGCTGCGCTGCGTACCGCCGCGAGCAATCCGTCGAAGTCCCCGGCACACGGCCCGCACGCGGCCAGGTGGGCGGCGATGCCCGGGTAGCGCCGGGCCGCCGACGCGTCCGCCGCCACTAGCTCGACGTACACGTGCATCAGGTCCATGGCCTCAGCGCATCCCACATCGCGTGGGTCGGTCCGCAGGAAGCGGTCCAGCGCTGACGAGCCGTTCATGAAGGCCTCGAAGTTTCCTGGTCCAGATACCCGTGAGCGGCGAGGGCGGCTCGCAGCTTACGTCGGGCGTCGAACATTGTCTTATATATCGCGTTCCGGGTGGAACCGAGCTCGATGGCCAGAGCGTCCAGGGGAACACCGTTGAGCACGAGCGCCACGAATATCCGCCGCTGCCGGGCGGTCAGCTGCTCATCCACCGCGCGGCGCACGGCGTCGGCCAGGTCCTTGTGCTCAGCCTCCCGGGCGGGCTCAAGCCCGAAGCGGTCGGGAAGCCGGTCCCAGTCCTCAGCGTCCCAGCGCACCGCGGGATGACGCCAGAAGTGCCGCCCGATCTTGGCCGAAACCTCAAACACGACGAACTTGTAGGCCCAGGTCGTGAAGCGGCTCTCACCCCGGAATTCGCCCAGTTTGCTGACGATGGCCACGAGCGCGTCGGCGGTGGCCTGATAGGCGAGATCGTCGAGTTCGGGTCCGGTGATCTGGAGCTGGTCCCCCCGCCGGTGCAGCTCGCTGCGGGCGATACGCAGCAGCAACTCGTGCAGGCGGGCCAGTCCGGCGTCACGCTGCGCACCGATGCTGGCGAGGGACTGAATCCACTGCTCAGAGTCGGGATCAAGCCCGGGCGACGGGACGATCCCTCCGGCCGCGGGATCCGGTGGCACCATGGTCCCGATCCTACGGAAGCCGCAGGCCCTGCTGCGGGCCGCGGACGCCAGCCCCGCCCGCCGGGCGGCGGCGAACGTCCCTGGCCGCCCGGATCAGGCGGCCAGGGACGGCTCTGCTGGTCAGGCCCGGATGTTGACGATCCCGGCCGGCGCGCCGCCGGGCGGCAGTGGTGTCGGCGAGCTGGGCAGCTCGGTGAGCGTGCCGCCGTGCACGGCGAAGACCGACAGGATGTGGTTGCCGCTGCCGTCCACCGACAGTGTCTGGCCGTCCGGGGACAGCCGGGCGTCGATGTCCGCCCCGCCGCCGCGGATGGGCGTGCTGCCGATCAGGGACAGTGAGCCGTTGGTGTGGATGGCGTAGCTGGAGATGTTGCCCGACCCCGTGTTGACGGTGAACAGGTACCTGCCGTCGTGGCTGATCTCCACCCAGCACGGTGCGGTCTGGCCGTCGGCGTACGGCGAGGCTCCGATCGGGGACAGGCGGCCGAGGAAGCCGTCCCGGTAGGCGGACACGGTGCCCAGGCCGGTGCCGTTGTGCGCGTTGCTGACGAACAGCTGCCCGGGACGGGCCGGTGAGAACTCGGCACCGAGCTGGCCGAGGCCCTGCCCGGTGAAGGGAGAACCCGGGGCGGCGAACAGGTGGCCGCCAGGCAGCACCACGAAGCTGTCGATCTGCGAGGTGCCGGTCCGGGTCCCGATGAGGCGGTTGCCCGGGCCGTTGAAGAACACGTCACCCAGTCCAGCGGCGTCCGGGACGGTAACCGTCGAGCCGGGGATCGCGCGTCAGGGCGCCGCCGAACCCCAGGCGGAAGCCGGAGTAGCCGCTGCCACCGGCGCCGGAGTTCGCCACGTAGACGAGCCCGGAGCGGGAGACCGCGATACTCACGGGCTGCACGCCGCCCGAGGAGACCGGCTGGCCGACGGGGACCGGCACGCCACCGGAGGTGACGCGCAGCACCGAGATCTGGTTGCTGCCGGCGTTGACCGCCAGCAGGTACCGGCCGTCGCGGGTGGCCTGGATCGCGCCCTGGGAAGCCAGGCCCGCACCCGTGCCCGCGCCGCCCGCGGCGAACGGAGACCCCGGAAGCGGGGTGACCGAGCCGTCCGCGTGCCGGGCGAACCCGTCGATGGTGTTCGCGGTGGCCGTATTGCCGTCGATGTAGGTGTAGCCGACTACTCGCGAGCCTGTGCTGGCGCTCGCCCCGGCGGCCGCGCCGAGGAGGCCGATGGTGGCTGCTAGCAGGCTGCCGCCCGCAGCCAGCCAGGTTGCGCTTGCTCATGCCGCTCTCCTTCATGAGGGAGGATCTGCGGTGATCCGCCGATCCACCCCGATGAGCGCCGCGTGGTGGCGGCCTTCTTACCGAGGGCCGGCCTCGCGTCACCGATCCGTAAGATCTGCGCTGGCGGTCCGGGCTGGCGGTCCAGGCTGGCCGTCCGGCGGCAGCCACGGCCGCCGCCTCGCCGACCTAGTCCGAGCGCGGCCGCCCGCGGGGACGCATGGGCCGGGTATGCCCGGGCAGCCGCCCGGCGTCGGCGAGCGCGCGGCGCAGCAGGAACTCGATCTGGGCGTTGGTGCTGCGCAACTCGTCACCGGCCCACCGGGCCAGGGCGTCGTGCACCGCAGGGTCCAGCCGCAGCAGCACGCTCTTACGCTCGCTCACTACACCACCGGGTCCGCTATCGGTGTCTCCGCCATCGGCGTGGCCAGGCCCGCGATCACTGGTAGAGCGAGCCAGTGTTGACGACCGGCTGGGTGGCTTGCTCACTGCACAGGACCACGAGCAGGTTGGACACCATCGTGGCTTTCCGCTCTTCGTCGAGTTCGACGACGCCCTCTTCGTCCAGCCGCTGCAGGGCCATCTGGACCATGCCGACCGCGCCTTCCACGATCCGCTGCCGCGCCCCGACCACGGCGCTGGCCTGCTGCTGGCGCAGCATGGCCTGGGCGATCTCGGCGGCGTAGGACAGCCGGGTGAGGCGCGACTCGATGACCAGCACCCCGGCCGGCCGGACCCGGTCCGCGATCTCGGCGGACAGCCGCTGGGTGATCTCCTCCGCGTTGTCGCGCAGGGATAGCTCGCCGCCGCCGTGGCTCGTATACGGATAGCTGGACGCGACGTGCCGGACCGCGGTCTCCGTCTGGATGGCGACGAACTGGGTGAAGTCGTCCACGGAGTAGATCGCCTGGGCCGTGTCCTGGACCTGCCAGACGACCACGGCGGCGATCTCGATCGGGTTGCCGTCCGCGTCGTTGACCTTGGCGATCGATGTCTCGTGGTTGCGGATCCGGGTCGACACCCGCCGCCGGCGGGCGACCGGGTTGACCCAGTGCAGGCCCGGCGCCCGGATCGTCCCCCGGTAGCGGCCGAACAGCTGCACCACGCGGGCCTCTCCGGCCACGACCGGCGTCAGGCCGGAGAACGCCGACGCGGCGGCGATCAGGAGCAGGACGGCGATCGTGAGCAGGATGGTCCGGGTCGCGCCACTGGTCCGGGGCAGGTCCACGATCAGCACCGCGAGGCCGACCAGCGCCACCACGATAGCCGCCACCAGAACCCGGACCCCGGCCGCGGACCACGCCTCGCGCTCGGTCACCGGCGGCGAGGTCAGTTCCGGGCCGGGACTCAGCTGCCGATCGGGACCAGCAGGAACCTTCGAAGCCACCGGAACCACCTCCGCTTGACGTACCTGATAACACAAGTCTAGCATATTGATATCAGTTTTTCGATCGGACCCGGGAGGCAATCATGGGTGTACCGGGCGGCATGACGTGGCGGCCCGCGGTGGCCGGCGTATCCCTGGCCGTGGCCGCGGGCCTGGCTGTCGGTGGCTGCGGGAGCAACGCCAGCTCCAGCGTGGCCAGTTGCTTCGCTAAGCACGCAGCCGCGGGCCAGGTCAGTGGGACGCCCGCCGCCACAGCGCCGGGCGCCTCGGGGAATCCGGCGGTCGCGGCGGCCTGGACGCTGCCGGGCGGCAACCTGCAGAACACCCGGGATGTCGCCAGCCCGATCACTAGCTCTGATGTCACCCAGCTAGGCGTGGCGTGGTGCGTGCCGGTCGAGTCGAACGGGTCTAGCCAAGTCCGCCGGGCTGGCCGACGGGTATGCGACGACGCCGGTGGTCGTGCACGGCGTGGTGTACACGCAGGATCTCGAGTCGAACGTGATGGCGATCCGGCTCGCCACCGGCAAGGTGCTGTGGACGCACAACTACAGCTCGCCCAACGGCGGCCCGGACGGCGTCAACGTGGTCGGCGGCACCGTGTACGCGGCGACGAACCGCGCGGCGGTGGCCCTGTCGGCGGCCACCGGCCGCCAGTTGTGGCGCCGGACGCTGATCGGCAACGACCGCGAGGGCATCGATATGGCGCCCGGGTACAACCACGGCACGGTGTACGTGTTGACCGTGCCGGTCAACCCGACCGTCGGCCAGTATCTCGGTGGCGCCAAGTCCACCCTGTGGGCGCTGAACGCCCGGACCGGCGCGCCGGAGTGGAGCTGGGACGAGGTGCAGAACCTGTGGGGGAAACCAGCCCTCAACTCCGGTGGCGGCCTGTGGGATCCGCCCTCGTTCGACAGCGCCGGCAATATCTACATCGGTATCGCCAACCCGGGCCCGATAGGCCAGGGCCGGTGGCCCCGCGGCTATCCGTGGGGGACAAGCCGGCCGGGCCCGGACCTGTACACCGACTCGGTGGTCAAGCTGAGCCCGCAGGGCAAGCTGCTGTGGTACTACCAGCTGACCCCGCACGACCTCTACGACTGGGACCTGCAGAATTCCCCGGTCCTCACGACCGCCCACGGGCAGCCGGTGGTCATCGACGGCGGCAAGGCCGGCATCCTGATCGAGCTCAGCGCGCAGACCGGCAAGCTGCTCTGGAAGCTCCCGGTCGGCGTGCACACCGGGCACGAGAACGACGGGCTGCTCACCGAGCACGCCACGCCGACCTCACCCATCCCGCTGCCCGCGAAGTTCACCCTCGAGCCCGGCGTGTTCGGCGGCGTCGAATCCCAGCTGGCCTCCAACGGGTCGGCGACCTTCGCCGCCGTCAACAACCTCGCCGTCCCCCTGACCACCGCCCACGGCCTGGCGGAAAGCGCTAAGGCATTCGCAGCCGTCTATCCCCAAGGCCACCGGCGAGATGGTCGCGGTCAACCAGGACACCGGCACGATCGAATGGGACGACAAGCTCCCTTCCTCGCCCTACGGGGCCGCCACGATCACCAACAATGTCGTGTTCACCACCACGTACCACGGCGACCTGTACGCGTTCAACGCGGCCACCGGCGCGATCCTGCTGAAGACGCCGCTGTCCGCCGGGTCTAACGCCCCGGTCAGCATCGACGGTGACTACGTCATCGTGGGCGCCGGCTCGGCTGTCGCCAAGAGCCAGCAGCCACTGATCATCGCCTACAAGCTCGGTGCCCAGGGCAAGCTCCCCGACACCGTCCGCTCATAGCCACGAGGCCGGCATGGCCGGGAGGCCGATATGGGCCAGGAGGCCGACATGGGACAGCCAGCGATCGAGGTGCGCGCCCTGCGCAAGAGTTTCGGGACCAAGGAGGCGGTGTCCGGGATCGACCTGGAGATCGCGGCCGGTTCCCTGGCCGGGCTGGTCGGGCCGAACGGGGCGGGGAAGACCACGTCCTTGTCGATGATGACCGGCCTGCTGCGGCCGGACAGCGGCCAGATCCTGATCAACGGGCTGGACGTGTGGGCCGACCCGCGGGCCGCCAAGGCCGTCATCGGGGTGGTGCCGGACCAGGCCCGGCTGTTCGAGCGGCTGAGCGGCGCGGAAGTGCTGGAGTACGCCGGCCGGCTGCGCGGCCTGCCCGCCACCGAGGCGCGCTCGCGCGCCGCGCAGTTGCTGGACGTGCTCGACCTGACCGGGGACGCGAAGCGGCTGGTCGCCGACTACTCCACGGGCATGCGCAAGAAGGCGATGCTCGGCTGCGCCCTGATCCACAACCCCGCGGTGCTGTTCCTGGACGAGCCGCTCGAAGGCGTGGATCCCATCTCCGCCGACGTGATCCGCCGCCTGCTGACCCGCTTCACCGGCTCCGGCTCGACGGTGCTGTTCTCCAGCCACGTCATGGAGCTGGTCGAGCAGATCTGCGACCACGTGTCCATCATCGACCAGGGCACGATCGTGGCCACCGGCACCACTGAGCAGGTGCGGGGCGGCAAGACCCTGCAGCAGGCGTTCATCGACCTGGTCGGCCCGCGGGCCCACGACGAGGAGGGACTGTCATGGCTCGGCTCCTCGTCCAGCTGAAGCTGCGCCTGCTGCGCAACGCGCTGCACTCCTCCACGGCGGTCAAGGTCTCCTTCCTGCTCAGCACGATCTTCGCCGTGCTGACCGCGGTCGGCACGTTCGTGATCCTGGCGTTGCTGCGGGGCCAGAGCGCGTCGGTGGACGTGACCGCGGTCATCTTCACCGTGTTCGCCTTCGGCTGGCTGATCCTGCCGATCTTCGCCTTCGGCCTGGACAGCACCCTCGACCCGGCCACGCTGGCGCTCTACCCGCTGCGCATCCGGCCGCTGGCCGTGGGCCTGCTGGCCGCCTCGGCCACCGGGGTCTGGCCACTGGCCAACGTGATCGGCCTGCTCGGCGTGACGGTCGGGCTGGCCCGCGGCGTGTCCGGCGTGCTGGTCGCGGTGGTCGCGGTGCTGCTCCAGGTGCTGTTCTGCATCACGCTGGCCCGGCTGGCGACCACCAGCATGGCCGGGTTGCTCCGCTCCCGGCGCGGCAAGGACCTGGCCGCGTTCCTGATCATCCCGCTCTTCGCCTTGTACGAGTTCTTCACCCAGGTGGTGCCCAAAGAGGCGGCCGACGGCACATTCACCACCGCCAGCTTCCGCGGCCTCGACTCGTGGCTGCGCTGGCTGCCGCCGGGCCTGGCCGCGCACGCGATCGCTGACGCCTCCGACGGGCATCCGGGCCCGGCCCTGCTGCGCCTGGCGCTGCTGGCGGCCGTGATCGTCGCGCTCGGCTGGCTGTGGGTCCGGTCGCTCAGCCGGGCCCTGGTCACCGCGGACACGACCACCCAGTCCTCCCGGGTCCATGGCTCGGCGCTGCCGCTGGCCCGGTACGGCCTGCGCGGCGCGGTGACCGCCCGGTTCTGGATCTACCAGCGGCGCGACCCCACGTCGCTGGTCTTCTGGGCGATCACCGCGGTCATCATGGCCGCCGTGTCGGCCCGGGCCATCCTCGGCCCGGACGGCCATCCCGCCTTCGTCCTGGGCAGTGCCGTCGTCGGTGCCGGGTTCGTCGGCTACTTCCACGCCAACACCGTCGGGCTGACCGGGCCCCCGTTCGTCCTCGAGGCCTCGGCGCTGACCGGCCGCCGCGAGCTGCGTTCCTATTTCGCCGGCCAGAACATCGCGCTCGCCGTGATCGCGGTGCCGCTGCTGGCCGCGGTCTGTTTCGGCCTCGCCGCCGTGGCCGGGCGGCCCGGGTTCGGATTCCTGGGTACGGCCGTGGGCCTGGCCGCGCTGGGCGCGGCCCTGGCCCTGAGCAACATCTTCACGGTCGTGATCCCGTATCCGATGGACAAGCGACCCGGAAATCCGCTGCGCCAGGCGGCTCAGGGATACGCGTCCTACCAGTTCCTCGCCGTCTTCGGCAGCGTGGGCGGCACCGCCCTGCTGGCCAGCCCGGTGATCATTGCCACGGTGCTCACCAGCGCGGATCCCGCCAGTGTCCGGATGCCGGCGCTGCTGATTCTGGCCGCCGCTTACGGATTGGCGCTGGCCATCGCCGGCCCGCGGATCGCGGCCGCCGCGGCGCAGGGACGGCTGCCGGAGCTCTGCCAGGTCGCTATCCGCAGCAAGCTCTAGAACAGCCGTGGGTCAGGACCCCAGGCCAGCCCAGAGCCGCTCGACGCACTCGGCCGCCCCGCACGACTGGGCGCGGGCGCGCCGTGGCTCGCCACAGGCGCACTTCGGCGCCACCGCCCGGGCGGCGGCGTCAGGTGGCAGCAGCTCGGAGCCGACCGTGACCACGCGGCGGACGGTGCCGTCGGGCAGGGCCAGCCACTCGACCTGGACCCCGGCGGGGACATCGCCCGTAGCCGACGTCCCTGGGGTGGTACCGAGTGCCTTCATGACCGCCACGTTCGCCGGGTGGGTGACATTTGATGCCGGTACGTCCACGTACCGCGAGGTCCGCGCTCCAGGGCCTCCTCTCATTGCACCACGGACGGGCAGCCCCGGCTACCGTGCGGCCTGGCCAGCGTCCCGGTCGGCAGTGGCGGGCGGCACGCGATGGACGGCGGTGTGCTGGCGGTAGTGCTCCGCGACGAGGAACGCCAGGTCGAGGGACTGGCCCCGGTTGAGGCGGGGGTCGCAGGCGGTCTCGTAGCGGTGGTGCAGGTCGCTCTCGGTGAGGTGGTGCCCGCCACCGGTGCATTCGGTGACGTCGTCCCCGGTGAACTCGAGGTGGATGCCGCCGGGATGGGTGCCCAGGGCGCGGTGGACTTCGAAGAAGCCGGTGACTTCGGCGAGGACGTCGTCGAAGTCACGGGTCTTCTGGCCGCTCGCGGTGATGGACGTGTTGGCGTGCATCGGGTCGCACACCCAGGCCACCGGGGTACCGCTGGCGGTGACCGCCTCCACGAGCGGCGGCAGCACGTCAGCGATCCGGTCCGCGCCCATCCGGGTGATGAGGGTCAGCCGGCCGGGCTCCTGGTCCGGGTCCAGCGCCTCGGCCAGCGCGAGGACGTCGTGCGCCGTGGTGGCGGGACCGACCTTCACGGCCAGCGGGTTGCGGATGGAGCGCGCGAAGGCGACGTGCGCGCCGGCCGGGTCGCGAGTGCGCTCGCCGATCCACAGCAGATGGGCTGAGAGGTCGTAGTGCTGGCCGGTCCGGGCGTCGGCGCGGATGAGGGCCCGCTCGTAGTCCAGCAGCAGCGCCTCGTGGCTGGAGTAGAACTCGACCGCCCGGAACTGCTCGGGATTGACGCCGCACGCGTGCATGAACGCGATCGCCCGGTCGATCTCCCCTGCCAGCCGCTCGTAGCGCTGCCCGGCCGGGCTGGCCGCGACGAAGTCCTGGTTCCAGGCGTGTACCTGCCGCAGATCCGCGTATCCGCCGCTGACGAACGCCCGGCACATGTTCAGCGTCACCGCTGAGCAGTGATAAGCCTCCAGCAGCCGCCCCGGGTCGAGGGTTCGAGCCGCCGGGGTGAACTCCAGCCCGTTCACCGCGTCTCCCCGGTAGACCGGAAGCTCCACGCCGTCGCGGACCTCGGTCGCGGCCGACCGGGGCTTGGCGAACTGGCCCGCCATCCGGCCGACCTTCACCACCGGCACGCTGGCGGCGTAGGTGAGGACCACGGCCATCTGCAGCAGCGTGCGCAGCTTGCCCTGGATCCCGGCGGCTGTCGTGCCCGCGAACGTCTCGGCGCAGTCACCACCCTGCAGCAGGAACGCCTCTCCTCGTGCTACCGCGGCCAGCCGCTCCCGGAGCTGGTCACACTCCCCGGCGAACACCAGCGGGGGCAGGCTCCCCAGCCGGTCCAGGACCGCCTCAAGCCGATCATGATCAGGCCATTGCGGCTGCTGAAGCGCGTTCGCGTGGAGGTATTCCGGCCCGCTGGCCCGCTGCGATGCCATCGCCACCCCGGTTCCTTCGTCGAAGCTATGTGCCGCGAGCCTATGGCTCACCCGGCCGTAACTCCTGAACGCCACCGGGGCCGGGGCCGCGGCTCAGCGTGCTTCGGCCGCATAGACCACGATGTTGCTCAGGTAGTGGCCGGTGGCGGAATCAAAGGTTCCGCCGCAGGTGATCAGGCGCAGTTCCGCGTCGGGCGTGGCGCCGTATACGGTCTGCGTCGGGAAATGATTCTTCAGGTATCTGTGCACTGCGGTGACGCGGAATATGACCGTGGTCTGATCCGATCGCCGGACGTATATCCGGTTTCCAGGGCGCAACTCGTCGAGCCGGAGAAACACCCCCGGTCCCCGGTAGGAGTTGATGTGCCCGGCGATGATGGCCGAGCCGGTCGCGCCCGGCGGCGGGCTTCCGGTGAACCACCCCGCGACGGACGTGGTCGCCGGCACCTGCAGCGAGCCGTCTCCGGTGAGACCGAGGGTGATCAGACGGGTGTCTACCCCGATCAGCGGAATGCTCAGGGAGACCGGGCGGGCCGCCGTTTGTGGTGCCGTTGCCTGGGGCGCTGCCGTCTGCGGCGCGGCCACGAACGAGCCGGCTGGCGCGGGCAGGGCTTGCACCTTGGCAGGCGCCGCGGGCCGGGCCGGCCCGGCGTGAGCGGCCGGCCGTGTCCCGCACGCCGCCGTCATGATCACGATGAGGCCGGACGCGAAAACGATCGCAGCCACCCAGCGGATCCGCGCATGCATATAAGGAGTTCGGATCGTCCTGACCACGGGATTGGGCGACGGGGCGACTACTTTCAGCGATTGGCCGGTACTTCCAGGCCCTGGTGAGACCTGGACTCGCTCGTGTCGCCGTAGCTTCACGGTCGGCGGCTTACTCAAACCCGGAGGTGTCGCCTGCCCCGCGGCGCACGATCTCGGGCGGTTCCGAAGAGAAGTCGATCACCGTGGTCGGCTCGGTGCCGCAGTCGCCCGAGTCGATCACGGCCGCGACGGCCTGGTCGAGCTGCTCGGCGATCTGCCACCCCTGGGTCATGGGCTCGTCCTCGCCGGGCAGCAGCAGGGTGCTCGAGACGAGTGGCTCGCCGAGTTCGGCGAGCAGCGCCTGGGTCACCACGTGGCGGGGGATCCGCACCCCGACGGTCTTCTTCCCCGGGTGCTGCAACCTGCGGGGCACCTCTTTGGTCGCGGGCAGGATGAAGGTGTAACTGCCGGGCGTGGCCGCCTTGATCGCCCGGAACACCGGCTTGGCGACGTACACGAACTGGCCCAGCTGGGCGAAGTCCTGGCACACCAGCGTGAGGTGGTGCCGGTCGTCGAGCTGCCGGATCGACCGGATCGCCGCGAGGCCGTCGGTGTTGCCGAGCTGGCAGCCGAGCGCATAGCAGGAGTCCGTGGGGTAGGCGATCACGCCGCCCGCGCGGACGATGTCGGCGATCTGGATGATCGCACGCCGTTGCGGGTTGGCCGCATGAACGTCGAAGTACCTGGCCATACGACGAGCTTAAGGATCATCACCGGGCCCCGGAGTCGATCTGGCTGATCGGATGGGGAAGGCTGGGCCCATGGACGGAGCCGGACCAGAGTTGCCGGTGGACCCGCTCGAGGTCCTCAGGCAGCGGCGTAGTGCGAAGTGGCAGACCTACCCAGCCGACGTGCTGCCGCTGACCGTGGCTGAAATGGACTTCGCCCTCGCCGCCCCGATCGCGGACGCTTTGCGTGAGGCCGTCGAGCGGTCCGACGTGGGGTACGCGAAGGCCGGGCCTGAGCTGGGCCGGGCGCTCGCCGGGTTTGCTGGCCGCCGGTGGAACTGGGACTTTGACCCGGCGGCGGTGACCGCCGTGACCGACGTGGGGGTCGGCGTCGTCGAACTGCTCCGGGTGCTGACCCGCCCGGGTGACGCGGTGGCGATCAGCCCGCCGGTGTACCCGCCGTTCTTCGACTGGGTCGCCGAGGCCGGGACCCGGCTCCTCGAGGTGCCCTTGGCCTGCGACGAGACCGGATGGCGTCTTGACCTGGCCGCGCTGGAGGCGGCGTTCGCCACCCACCCGGCCGCCTATGTGCTGTGTAACCCGCACAACCCGGTCGGCCGGGTGCACTCCCCGGACGAGCTGGCGGCCCTGGTGCGGCTCGCGCGGATCTACCGGGTCGCCATCGTCAGCGACGAGATCCACGCGCCGCTGGTGCTTCCCGGCGCCACGTTCACCCCCGTGCTGACCGTGCCGGGCGCCGCCGAGGTCGCGGTCAGCGTGCTGTCGGCCAGCAAGGCCTGGAACCTGGCCGGGCTGAAGTGCGCCGCCGTCGTCACCGCCGCACCACGCATGGCGGCGGTGACCGGCCGGCTCCCGGCCGACACCCGGTGGCGCATTGGCCACTTCGGGGTCATCAGCGCCGTGGCGGCGTTCACCGCCGGGGAGCCCTGGCTCGACCAGCTGCTTCTGACCCTGGATCAGCGGCGGCTGCTGCTCGGCGACCTGCTCCGCCAGCGCTTGCCCATGCTCACCTGGCATCCGCCAGAGGCGACCTTCCTGGCCTGGCTGAACTGCGCCGCCCTCGGCGCGGACGACCGGGCCCGGGAACGGTTCCTCGAGCACGGACGTGTCGCGCTCGAGCCCGGCCTGCGCTTCGGCGCCGCGGGCAGCGGATACGCCCGGCTGAACTTCGCCACCAGCCCCGACATCCTCGACCAGGCCACGGCCCGGATGGCGAGATCTGCTGGCTGACCCGCCGATTCAGCGGGGATCGCCGCTACCCCGGGGGGTGCGAAGGGGCGGCGGGAAGTCCGCCGACGGGTGGTCCACGAAATCCCGGGCCACGTCGGTGAGGCGCCGGTTGGTGTTGCGGGCGTAGTCGCGGAGCATCCGGAAGGCGCTGTCCATGTCGGTGGCCGAGCGCTCGGCGAGCTTGCCTTTGGCCTGCTCGATGATGACCCGGCTGTTGAGAGCGGCCTGGAGTTGCTCGGCGACGGTCTCGCTGCGGCGCAGGTTGCGTTCCTGGAGCAGCCCGATGGTGGCGACGTCGGCCAGGGCCTGGCCGATCCGCAAGTCTCCGGGGTCGAACGGGCCCGGAGTGGCCCGGAACAGGTTCAGCGCCCCGATGACCTGGTCACGCAGCCGCATCGGCAGGGCCTCGACGGTGCGGAATCCGGCGCCGGTGGCGGCGGCGGCGAACCGGGGCCACTGCTGGCCCGGCCCGGCCAGGTCGGGGGCGGTCACTGAATGGCCGCTGCGGAAGCATTCCAGGCACGGCCCTTCGTCGTTCTGGATCTGGAACAGCTCGATCAGGCCGGCCGCTTCGCTGGACGCCGCCGCGACCCGCAGCGCGCCGCGCGGATCAGCGAGCACCACCCCGGCCGCGGACGCGGCCAGCAGAGCGGCGCTGCGATCGGTGAGCATGTGCAGGAAGTCGATGATGTCGAAGTCCGCGACCATGGTGTCGGCCAGGTTGACGAAGGTGTCGGTGAGCAGTTCGGAATCCATCTGGGTTCACCTTCTCGTCGGTGGCAGGCCCGGGCCGCCGCTCGGCGGGCCGGCCGGTCGCGGGCCGGATGTCTCATGGACCGGACGTCTCACGGACCGCTGCCCCGGGCGTCAGGTTCCAAGCGCAGCCGGCGCGCGACGATGTCACCCGCCACGTCGGCGAGCCGTCTGTCCTCCGCATAAGCGTAGGCCCGGAGCCGGGCAAAGGCTTCCGCGGCCGTGACCCCCAATTGCACCGTGAGCATCCCGGTGGCCTGGTCGATCTCTACCCGGTGCACCGCCAGATCCGCGGGCTGCCCGGCCGGCCGCGTCCCGTCGTGGCTGGCCGCCGGCCCGGCGCCGCCGTCGGCGCTGTCGAGCAGCAGCACGGTCGCGGTGTCCGCCAGCAGCAGGCAGTCGCGAAGCTGCAGGCTGGACAGCGGCCCGGCGGAGTTCCGGTACAGGCCGATGACCCCAGCCCGGATCGCGCCGATCACCAGCGGGAACGCGAAGACGGCGGTGGCGCCGGTGCGGCGGGCTTCCGGTGCGAACGCTGGCCACCGGCGGCTGGATTCGGCGTCCCGCAGGTCAGGAGCCAGGACTGGCGCGGCCGCGGCCAGCACGTCATGGCACGGCCCTTCGCCGAGCATCTGCTGGAGTTCCGCGAGCTGTTCGCTGACCTGATCGGTCACGGACATGACGAAGTCCGGTCCCCGGCTGCTGGCGGCGACCACCCAGGCGCCGCTGGCCTGGGCTGACGACACGGCGACCGCGCACACGTCGTCAATCGCCACCCGGCGGCCGACGGCCGCCGCGTGTTCGGCGATCATGCCCCAGAGGACCGTAGTCCGACTGGTCGTCATCTCAGCTTGATACACACCATCGGGTCGCCTCCGTGCCGCGGCAGCCAGGCGGGGACTCGACCCAACAGCTCACCATCAGCCTGCGTCTCGACCCTACGCCACCGGTCACGTCCGGTCAGGGCGGCCGTCGCTGCAAATTGCCGCATATTTGAGCGAAAAACCGTAATTGGCAATGAAATGTCCTATACGGGGAAGCTCTTAAAGAGTAAAATGAAATTACCGCTCCGGGCTGAGGCAGCTGCACTCACTGACCGACTACCGCGTGCGCCACCTCGTTACTGGCTAAAGGAGTCGGTTCATGGGCATCATCGCTTGGATAATTCTCGGCCTGGTCGCGGGCTTGCTGGCCAACGTGCTGGTCCCCGGCCGGAGATCAGAAGGGCTTATTCTCACCTGCATAATTGGCATCGTCGGGGCGCTGCTCGGCGGGTGGGTGGCTACCAAGCTGTTCCACGTCCACAGCCTGCACGGGTTCTTCAACCTCTCCACCTGGATCACCGCGATCGTCGGCGCAGCCGTCCTGCTGCTCATCTTTCACCTGATCACCGGGCGGTCCTCCCGGTCCGGCCGCTCTTCTGGCCGGTCTCGCCGGTTCGCGCGCCGCTAAGGGCCGCGCTCACGCTGGCGCCCGCCCGGTGGCGGTTGGCGTTAGAGAGCCGGGGTTTGCTGCAGCCGGGCCGACTTGCCGACGCTGTTCAGGTGGCGCAGAGCCTGGGCGTAGGAGTCGATCAGGCTGGTCTGGCAGTAGGCGAGGTCTCGCTGCTGGCAGAAGGCGCGGACCAGAGCCTGGGAGCGGCGGAGGCTGGGCCGCGGCATGGACGGGAACAGGTGGTGCTCGATCTGGTAGTTCAGCCCACCCAGCGCGAAGTCGGTCAGCCAGCCGCCACGGACGTTGCGGGAGGTGAGGACCTGCCGGCGCAGGAAGCCGGTGCGGTCGGCCGGGTCCAGGATGGGCATGCCCTTGTGGTTGGGGGCGAATGAGGAGCCCAGGTACACGCCGAACAGGCCCTGCTGCACCGCGATGAACACCAGGGCCCGCACGGGAGAGAGCACCAGGAACACCGCGGTGAGATAGCCCGCCGCGTGGACGGCGAGCAGGCCAGCCTCCCAGGCCCAGTGGTGGCGCGGAGGTCCCGGCCGGGGGGTCCGGCGGGCCAGCGCGCTGACGCTGGCCACGTGCAGGCTGCCCGCTTCCAGCAGCAGCAGCGGGAAGAACAGGTAGGCCTGGAAGCGGAACATCAGCCGGGCCGGGCCCCGCGCGGCCCGCGACTGGGACTCGCTGAAGGCCAGCGCGCGATCGCGATATCGGGGTCCGCGCCTTCGGTGTTCGGATGGGCGTGGCGGCGGTAGTTGGCCTGGCGGGAGCGGAAGATCTGCCGGTGCCCGGCGTCGTGCCCCAGGAAGCCGACCTGGGTGAACACGACGGCCAGGAACACGGCCACCGCGAGCTGCCACCAGGAGTCGCCGATCAGGGCGAAAGCGGCCCACCCGGCGGCCAGCAGCAGCACGGTGAACGTGATCTTCCAGGCGTAGTACCACGGCCGCCGCTCGAGCAGCCCGGCCTGCCTGACCTGCCGGGACAACTCGGCGTACTCACTGCCGCGCGGCAGCGGAGATGACGGGCCAGACGGCAGCCGGGCCGGCCGGCTTTGAGGGATGGCACACCGGGCTCCTAGGAAGCACATCGCGATCGTCTGGTGATGTGCCACCGGGAGCCGGTTTGGCTGGCGTTACTCGATGGTAGGCTGACGGCGCCCGTTGTTGCTCACCGTTGTGAATGCCGTTGATTTTGGCCGGCGTCCCGGTTTTGAGCCTTTTCGCGGGAGGAGCAGGCTGCAGCCCCGTCGCGGGCCGGGCAGCGGTCCACATTATTTATCTCATGCGTATACCACGGCGCCAGCACGCGGTCGGCCACGCGCTGGCCCAGCCCGCCCGGGCATTGTTTGGTGTTCTCCCGGAACCCCCGTCACAAGAAACGTAGGCAGCAGACGTTGATATCGTTCATCTGGTCTCCGGGAAATCCCCTGCCCGCTGGCACAGGCGGCTCGGAGAACTACACGATCGGCCAGGTCCGGGAGCTGAACCGGCGGGGCGTCCCGGCGCAGGTGGTCACGGTCGGCCTGGGCGCCGGCGACGGCCGGGACGATTTCCCCGGGGTTCCGTTCCGGTCGCTGCCGACGCTGGCCGGGGTTGGCGAGCTCGACGCCACCGTCGTTTTCGTCAACGAACCGCACCCCGCGCCGACCAGGTACCCGGCCTTCCTGATCCTGCACAACCCGCCGCCTATCCGGGAACGGGCCCGGGCCTTCGCCGTCGCGGGGACCAGGGAGCGCGTCCTGATCGCCACCAGCCGGTACGCGGCCGCTCTGTGGTCGGCGTACCTGGACGTTAACGTGTCAACGATCAGTGTCGTGTACCCGTTCGCCGAACCATGTTTCGCCGCGCAGTCCCGGCCCGGCAACGAGACGGGAAAGACCCGCGTCCTGTTCGCCGGCCGCCTGAGCCCGGAGAAAGGCATCTACACCCTGCTGGAGACCCTGCACATCGACATCATCGACGCCGACCCCGCGCTCACGTTCACCGCGACGACCGCGGGTGCGGACAAGCCGCAGGGGAAGATCATCGAACGGCTGCTCGGCGAGCATCCCGGCATCTCCGTGGTCGCCACCTGCAAGACGCCGGCCACGATGGCGGCCCTGATGGCCGGCCACGACATCGTGGTGATGCCCTCCAACAGCCAGTACTGGCACGAGACGTTCGGCATCGTCTCGATCGAGGCCCAGCACTCGGGGTGCCGGGTCATCGCCTCGGACGACGGCGGCCTGCCTGAGACCGACTGCGGCGGCGTGGTACTCGTCCGGCCGGACAACGCCGAAGCGCTGGCCTGGGGGATCCGCGAAGCCATGGACAGCGGGCCGCTCTCCCCAGCCGAGAGGCAGGACGCCGGGACCAGGTTCACCGTCGGGCAGTCCGTTGACGCACTGCTGAACGTGTTCGCCCAGCCGCTGCCGATCCCGCCCGCCAGCATCGTGCGGCAACTCGAACAGCTGATCCTGGCGCCGTCGGCAGCGGCGCCGCACACCGTCGGCCCCGGAGTCCGCACCGGACCTGCTGTCAGCTAGTAGTCAGCTTAAGGTCCGAGAAGTATCAGGATATCCTCAATTTTCCTTGAGCCTTCCTTCAGGTACGTTTCCGAACATGGGGTGTCATACGGGGGAACAGGCACCGGCTCAGATCACCTGGGCCGGGCCAGCGTGCCAGCCGCTGGCCAGACTCAACACCGCAGCCCTATCCGCCGTGAAACAGCCCGGGCGGCCCGGCAGATAATGAGACTGAGGCAGTCAGACAATGGCGTGTAAGCTGAGTACGTCCCACGACGCCGGCCATTCCGCGAAGACCGGAGACCCGGGCCGGGCGTGGCAACTCACCCTCCCGATGGCCAGCCAGGCTCCCGGGCTGGCCCGCAGGGCCACCCGCGACGTCCTGACCTCGTGGCAGGTGGCACACCTGAGCGAACCAGCACTCCTGATCGTGTCCGAGCTCGTCACCAACTCGGTCAGGCACAGCCGGGGATCCCTGCTGCTGCTGCAGATGCAGGACATCGGCGCCCGGATCCGGATCGAGGTCCACGACGCGGACCCGCGGTGGCCGCGGCCGTGCACGCCGACCGCGGCCAGCGAGTCAGGATTCGGACTCGTCCTGGTGAGTGCCCTGGCCGACACGTGGGGAGTTTGCGACAACGCGACGGGTAAAGCCGTGTGGGTAGAACTGGAAACCGGGTCCCTGTAACGGATAGGCGTTAGTTGCCGTGATTCCGGCCGCGCTAGACGGCCAGAGGCGCGAACGTGCTGTGCGGCAACGCGGTCTCCCGGGGCCCGGGGGCTGAAAAGTCCACCTGGCCAAGTTCGACGAGCTGGGGGACCGGGTTGCCGTAGGTGCGGACGATGTAGCGCAGCTGGGCCAGGTTGGCGATAGACGACCAGAGCGTGTGGTCGTCGTGGGCCGGGTCGTCGTTGTCCCGGATGAATCCCAGCGGGATGTCAAAGTTATTCAGGACATGCAAGGCCGTTTCCTCCATCTCCGCTCCGGTGGCTACGGGACGGAGGCTGGCCACGAAAGCGGCGGCCCGGACGAATCGGGACGGGGAACTGGAGTCGCCGGGCAGCCCGTTCATGCCCGGCCCCTGGCCCATGGCGCCGAGTTCTACCCCGTCAATCGTGATCGCCGCCGGATTCCGGTCTGAGAGGTTGATGTAGTTCCGCAAGTTGGTCAGATGCCAGTCCAGATGCGGCCAATTGCAGGCCACGCCGATCGGGTTGGCGAAGACCGTCATCTCGCCGTCCCGCCACTCGACGACGGCGGACTTTCCCGACGCGTCGTGCAGGACCAGGTGCGCCGGGGGAGCGAAGCCGAACGGGCCGAAGACGTACGGCCACACGGTGGCCCTGCTCATCGCGGCCGTCGCCTCCTCCACCGTGGCACTCACCCCGAGCACGTAGGCCACGGTGTTCACGATCGACATCAGGCTCGCGGGATCGCCGTCCTCGGCCGGCGTGTACTCACAAAAGCCCGGCATGTACAGGAGCCCGGCGTACAAGCCCCGTTCATTCATGGCGTCGGTCATGGTGCCCGGCTGCCCGAACGCGTCCATCCCGACCACGCCGTAAGCTGACGTCCATTTCATTCCGCTGCCGTGCTTACCAATTCCGGTACCACGGTAAGCACGAGGGAGCATCGTGAGCTTCGTGGCCAGCGCATTCGGGAATTCCATTGTCCGGCCCACTACGACAGCCCCGTCGGTCGCGGTCACGCGAAAGCTGGTGCACATGGAAGTATCCTCTCTGCCGTTCCCCCAGGCCGGGCAGCAATTTCTCATGATACCTGAATGAGCAGTTAGCCCGGCCGGTTTCGCAGGGTGGAGCGAAATAGAAGCACTTGTCCGGCTATGCGCATGGGTGGACACTGGAAAATCCCCCACCCTCCCGTGCAGATAATGGCATCCGCTGCTGAGCTCGTCAGCTGGAAGGTCCTAGTCCATCGAGTTCGAGCCGGTCTTCGCGGGCCCGTTCCACCAGGTCGAGCTTGGTGCGGGTCGGCCGTCCCGCGTCGGTGTACTTGCGCTTGATGCGCTCCAGGTACTCGCGGGCCGTCCCGTAGGCCACCCCGGCCCGGCGGGCGGTGGCCTGCAGCGTCGCGCCCGACGCGTACATGCGCAGGACCAGGCTCTCCTGAGCCGACAGCCGGGGACGCTCAGGCCGGCGGTCCGTACTGAGGACAAAGGCCAGTTCGGGGCTGACCGAGGTCCCGCCCGCGGCGACGTCGCGGATCGCGCTCACCAGCGCGGGCAGGTCGTTGTCCTTGGTGACGTACCCGGCAGCGCCCGCCTCGATGGTGGCCAGCACGTGCTCGGCGTCGGGGATGGTGGACACGACCAGGACCGCCGCGCCGGCGTCGAGGAGTCGTGTGACGTTGGCCGCGGGAGTGCTGCCATCCCGCAGGTTCAAGTCGAGCAGCACCACGTCCGCCGGGGCGGGGCCGGCCGACAGGTACTCGGCTACGGTCGCGGCCGGGGCTTTCACCGCCGCCGGCGGTAGTTCGGCCACGGGCGGTAGTTCGGGCGGCCGCCGTACGATCACCATCGACCAGAGCAGTACCCCGCTGACGGTGGCCTGCAAGAACGCCACCGTCAATCTGGAAGGGGACAGTGACGACGTCACCCTGACCGGGTCCTGTCACGCCATCAACGTCTCCGGTGACAGCGATCATGTCGTCGCCGGCTCCGCCTCCAGCGTGGACCTGTCGGGCGACGCGGACGAGGTCACCGTGAACTCCGGCAGTCCATCCGTCACCAAGACGGGCATCGACGACATGGTTCAGGCTGGCAGCTGATGGCCGAGGGCCGGTCCAACAACGGGATCGTGGCCGCGCTGAAGGTCAGTCCGAGCGCGGTGGAGAAGTACGTGACGAACATCTTTGCCAAGCTGGATCTGCCGGCCACCGGCACCGACCACCGCCGGGTGCTGGCCGTGCTCAAGTACCTCGGCACCGGCACCGGCACCGGCACCGGCACCTAGACCCGCGCCCGGCCAGCCGGGGTGACCGCCGGGTCGTTCAGGCGAGCATGACTGGGGTCATCCCCCGGGGATATCGGGGGAATCCCTGATGACTTGCGATGTATCGCGTCGGTACCGTCGATCGCGTGTCGCTGTTCGCAACGAGAGACGAAACGCAGAGGCCCCCGGCGGCGGTGGCCCCGCCGGGCGCGGCGTCCCCGGCCTGGCCGGGCGGTTTTCCGGTGACGGCCCTCGTGTGGGCGCTGATCGCGGCCGTCCTGTACGGAACCGGTGCCGCGCTGCAGCAGCGCCAGGCCGCCGCGGCGCCCAGCCAGGCAGCGGGCCGCCCCCGGCTGCTCCTGCTGCTGGTGCGGCGCCCGTGGTGGCTGCTCGGCATCGGCGTCGAACTCGGCGGATTCGCCACCCACGCGGTCGCGCTGCGCACCGGCCCGCTGACGATCGTGCAGATGCTGGTCGCCTCGTCCCTGTTGTTCAGCGTGGCCACGGTCCGGGTGTGGTCGGGCCGCCGGCTGAGCTGGACCGCCTGGGCCGCGGTCCTGGCCGTCATCGTCGGCATCGCCTCGTTCGTCGTGCTGGCCTCGCCCGCCGGCGGTGACGCGGGCGCCCCGGGCGGGTCCGGGCCTGCCGGGCTGGCCGCCGCGGTCCTGGCCGCCTGCGCGGTGCCGCTCGCCGCCGCCGGCCTCGCTGCCGCCGGCCGCCGCCGCGCGGTCCTGCTGGCCGTGGCCGCCGGGCTGGCCGACGCCGGGATAGCCGTCGTGACCATGGCGTTCTCGCACGTCGTCAGCGGCGGGGTGACCGGCATGGCCGGCTCCTGGGCGACCTACGCCCTGATGCTGGGCGGTCCGTGCTCGCTGCTGCTGACGCAGACCGCCTACCAGGCGGGACGGCCGATGATCACCCTGCCCGTCGTCGCCGTGGTCACCCCGGTGGCCAGCCTGGCCGTGGGCAACCTGCTGCTCGGCGAGTCAGCCCAGCTCGGCGTCCTGAACGGCGCGGCCGCGGTGCTGGCGGTGCTGGTCACGGCGGCCGGACTCGTGGTGCTCGCCCGGCTGACGACCGGTGCGCCCGCCGAGCGCCAGTCACCCGCCCGCGGTCGCCCGCGTCCCGCCGCCCGCCAGCAGTTGGCCACCGCGTGCACCCCGGTCACCGCCGGCCAGGCGGGCCAGCGCCCCGGCTGGCTTTAGTGCTGCTCTTCGCGTCCGGCCGAGGCGAATGTCATGTCCGCGTACCGGTCACCGGCGACCTGGGCCGCGAGTGGCTCCAGCCTGGCGTTCTCCTCGTCGGTCAGGTGCACTCTGGCCCCGCCGGCGTTCTCCTCGACCCGGGCCCGGCTGCGCGTGCCTGGGATCGGGACCACCGGAAGGCCGAACACCCGCTCGCGCCCGTGCAGCCAGCCCAGCGCCACCTGCGCGACGGTCACACCCCCGGGCTGCGGCGATCTCCCGCAGCGGGGCCAGCAGGTCGAAGTTGGCCGCGTAATGAACGGAGCGAGAAAGCGCTCGTTGGCGCCGTCCCCGTACGAGTCGGACGTGTCGAAGAGGGTGACGCCGAGCTCGAGCGCGTGCTCCAGCGTGGCCCGGGACTCGGCCTCGTCAGTTGACCGTAGTAGCTGGGCCTACGGGCACAGAAGTCGATACCGTGCTTGACCCCCCGGCGACCAGCTATGACTGGCGGTCAGCTGCCGGTAGCCTGCGCACTTCGACCGTTGCGTGCCCCTGGCCGAAGTCAGCGCTGATCCGATGGCCAGGCTCCAGTGGCTGCGCAGAAGTCAGGCCCCCGGTGATGACCAGGTCGCCGGGCTCAAGCGCGCGGCCCTGCGCGGCAAGCTGCTCGGCCAGCCATACCAGCCCAGCGGCCGGATGACTGCCCGCCGCGGCACCGGTCGCGCGTTCCACGATCTCCCCATCCACCGCCAGCGCGACCTGCAGCGACGGAAGTGTGTCGAGGGGCAGTCGCAGTTGAGGGCCCACGGCTACCCAGGCGGCGGATGAGCCATCTGCGGTGTTGTCCTCCAGGGTGAACCGGTAACCCGACCAGACCGAGTCCACGATCTCCAGGCACGCCAGCGCGGCGTCACATGCGGCCAGTGCCCGGGCGGGCGAGCAGGGGGCCGCGACGCGCTCGCGCAGCCGCAGCCCGATTTCCGGTTCGACGCGCGGCTGCAGGGCGCCGCCGGGCAGCACCGCGGGCGACGTCAGCAGCATGGCGTCGGTCAGCGGCCCGAAGTTTGGGGAGGAAACGCCCATCTGAGCCCGCATGGCGGCCGAGGTGTAACCCAGCTTCCAGCCGGCCTGCCGTTCCCCGTGCGCAAGCCGCGCCGCGGTCACCCCGTCCTGGATGCGGTAGGAATCCTCCAGGCTGAGCCGGAACTCGTCGGACAGCAGCACGTCGAATGTCTGGCCAGCCAGCCTGGCCCGGTGCAGAGCGGCGGCCGCCGCGGCTGGGTCCAGCGCGCCGTGAGCGTCCATGCAACTGCGCCAGATCATGCGCCCGGCCCTCCGGACTGGTCGGCGGCCTCCGGGACCGTCTGGCGCCTGGCCGCCGCGAGCAGCATCGCCCGGACCCCGACCGCGGGCACCGGGTCGGGGACGAGGACATCGACCCAGCCGTCGACCACGCGGCACTGGTAGCTCGCGACCCGGTCGGGGCGGTTGACGCATTGCCCCGTGCGCAGGTCGTACCGCCAGAAATGACCCGGGCAGGTCAGTACGCCGTCGCGGACCAGGCCACCGGACAGGGCGGTGTGGCGATGGGCGCAGGCGTCAGCGACGGCCACGGGCGACCCGTCGGCCAGCGACAAGCACAACCCGTAGCCGTGGCGCACGGCCCGCACGGCCGTGCGGGCCGGCAGGTCGGCCAGGGGGATAACCCGTTCCCAGGACGGCACGGCTGCCTGCCTAGGACGGGAACTGCAGGACGACAGCTTTGGCCTCGGTGAAAAACTCCTCCGAATGCAGGCCGCCCTCGCGCCCGACGCCGGAGTCCTTCATGCCGCCGAACGGCGCGCGGAGATCACGGACAAAGAAGCAGTTCACCCACATCGTGCCGGTCCGGACCTCGCGGGCCACCTTGTGGGCGGTGTCCAGGCTGGTCGTCCAGACCATGCCGGCCAGCCCGTAACGGCTGTCGTTGGCCAGCGCGATGGCCTGATCCACGTCGTCGAACGGCGCGATCACCTGTACCGGGCCGAAGATCTCCTCCTGCGAGATCCGCCAGCTGTTCTCCACGTCGGCGAACACCGTCGGGGCCACGTAGTTGCCGTCGGCCAGCGCGCCCCCGGTGAGCTGGTGCCCGCCGGTCAGCAGCTTCGCGCCCTCCTGCTCGCCGAGCCGGACGTAGGACAGCACCTTGTCCAGGTGCTCCCGCGACACCAGCGGCCCGACCTGGGTGGCCGGTTCGCGCGGGTCGCCGACGACCAGGTTCTGGGCGGCCGCGACGTACCGAGCACAGAACTCGTCATAGATCGGGCGCTGCACGTAAAGGCGCGAGCCGGCCAGGCAGACCTCGCCCTGGTTGCGGAAGATGCCGTCGATGGTGCCGGGCACCGCGCGGTCCAGATCCGCGTCGGCCATCACGATCGCCGCGCTCTTGCCGCCCAGCTCGAACGAACAGCGCTTGAGCGTCCCGGCCGCCCTGGCCATGATCAGCCGGCCGGTGGCGCTCTCCCCGGTGAAGGTGACCAGGTCCACCCCCGGGTGCTCGGTGAGCCGCTCGCCTGCCTCGCCGGGGCCGAAGCCCTGCACGACGTTGAACACCCCAGGCGGCATCCCCGCGTCGGCGAACACCTGGGCCAGCAGGCCGGCGGTCAGCGGACTCTGCTCGGCGGGCTTGAGCACCACGGTGTTCCCGAAGGCCAGGGCCGGCGCGATCTTCCACGTCTCCAGCATCAGCGGGAAGTTCCACGGGGAGATGCACGCGGACACGCCCGCGGGCTCACGCAGCGTGTACGTCATCACGTTGTCCCACGGCTTGGCGTACGTCTCGGTGTGGGTGTGTTCCGCGAAGTCGGCGAAGAACCTCAGGTTGTGCGCGGCCCGGGGAACGTCCTTGGTGCGGGACTCGCTGATCGGCTTGCCCATGTCGCGGGTCTCGGCGGTGGCGAAGTCCTCCAGCCGTTCCTCGATGAGCGCCGCGGCGGCATGCAGGATCTTCTTGCGCGCGGCCGGGTTCATTTTCGGCCACGGGCCGTGGTCGAAGGCGCGGCGGGCCGCCTCCACGGCGCGGTCGGCGTCGGCGGCGCCGCCCCGCGCCACCTGCGCGATAACGGTGTTGTCGATCGGTGACACCGACTCGAACGTGGCGCCGTCGGCGCTGCCGGTCCATTCCCCGTCGATGAAGTGCCGGACGGTGATCATGGCGTGGCCTCCCCGGCGGGCGGGTCATCGGAGGGCGACGGTGGTGGTGGCTGGGCCGTCCCGGACGTGGCCGGCGCCGCGACCGGACCGCGGGCCGTGGCGTAGGGCACGCCACCGATGCCCCACTCGTCGGCGCTGACCTCGTAGATGGCGACCCGGACCCGTTCCACCGGGGTATCCAGCGCGCTGGATACCGCCGCGGACACCTGGGCGATCAGCGCGTGCTTCTGGTCGGCGGTCCGGCCGGAGACCATCGTGACCTGGACGAACGGCATAAGCGGAACTCCTTCACTTCACCGGCAGGCCAGCTCGACGGTGCCGAGCCGGTCGAAATGGGCGACGACGGTGTCCCCGGGCGCGACCGGCACCGCCTCGGTCAGCGCACCGGCGATGACGACCTGCCCGGCGGCCAGCCCACGGCCGCGGGCGGCCAGGGCGCGGACCAGCCACGCCACCGCCGCCGCCGGGTGGCCGAGCACGGCGGCCCCGGCCGCCGTGGCGACCAGTTCGCCGTTCTTCTCCAGCACCAGCCCGGTCAGCCGCAGGTCCACGCCGGCCGGCTCGGTAGCCTGGCCGCCGAGCAGGAACCCGGCGGCGGACGCGTTGTCCGCCACCACGTCCGGGAGGGTGAAGGAGTAGCCGGCGAACCGCGAGTCCAGCACGTCGATCGCCGGGTACACCGCGGCCGTGGCCGCCAGCACGTGCGCCGCGGTGACCTGCGGGCCGGCCAGATCCCTGGACATCAGGAAGGCGATCTCGGGTTCGCAGCGGGGCTGGATGAGCCGCCCGCAGTCCAGGGGCTGGCCGACGTCCAGCGCCATGTCATCGGTCAGCCAGCCGTACAGGGGCTGGTCAACGTGCATCTGCCGCTGCTTGGCCGTGCTGGTCAGGCCGAGCTTGGCCCCGGTCAGCACGGCGCCGTCCTGCACCCGGGCGGCCACCACGGCGTCTTGCACCTCGTAAGCAACGCCGACGTCGAACGGGCCGGAGGTGGTGGTCAGCGCCTCGATCGGTGTCCGTTTGGCTTCGGCTTCCACCAGCCGGGCGGCGAGATCCCTGACGTCGGCCGGGGCGGGCGTGCCGGTCATGACGAGGCCTCCTGACCGGACCGTGCGGCCAGTTCCAGCGCCACGTCGATGATCATGTCTTCCTGGCCGCCGACCACCTGGCGGCGGCCTAGCTCCAGCAGGATCTCCGCCTGCGGGACGCCGTAGCGGGCCGCGGCCCGCTCGGAGTGCAGCATGAACGAGCCGTACACGCCCGCGTAGCCGAGGATCAGCGAGGCCCGGTCGACCATCTGGGGCCGCTGCAGCGCCGGCCGGACGGTCTCCTCGGCGACGTTGGCCGCGGCCAGCACGTCGACCCCGGTCTCGATGCCGAGCTTCTCGCAGACGGCCACCAGGACCTCGGTGGGGCAGTTGCCCGCGCCCGCGCCGGCCCCGGCGGTGCACCCGTCGACGTGCAGCGCCCCGGCCTCCAGCGCGGCGAGGGAGTTGGCCACCGACAGCGAGAGGTTCTCGTGGGCGTGGATGCCGACCGGGACGTCCAGGCCGGCGACCAGCGCCTCGATCCGGGCCCGGGCCATCGGCGTGGTCATCGCCCCCGCAGAGTCCACGCAGTAGACCACGTCAGCCCCGCAGTCCTGCATCTTCCTGGCCTGCTCGAGCAGCTGCCCGGGCTCGATCATGTGGGCCATCATCAGGAAACCGACCGCCTCCAGGCCGAGTTCCTTGGCCATGCCGATGTGCTGCTCGGCGATGTCCGCCTCGGTGCAGTGGGTGGCGATGCGGGCGACCGAGGCGCCCAGGTCGGCGACGGCGCGCAGGTCCTCGGCCGTGCCGATGCCCGGGATCAGCAGGCAGGCGATCTTCGCGGTTCGCGCGGCCGCTACCGCGGCCGCGATCAGCTCCCGGTCGTCGGTGCCGGAGAAGCCGTAGTTGAACGACGACCCGCCGAGGCCGTCCCCGTGGGCGACTTCCAGGACCGCGACGCCGGCCTGGTCGAGGCCGGTCACGATGTCCGTTATCTGCTGGCGGGTGTACTGGTGCCGGACGGCGTGAGAGCCGTCGCGCAGCGTGGAGTCGGTCAGCCGGAAGTCCGTCGCGGTCACGCCGCCACCCCCGCCAGCCGCTGGGCCTTGGCCTCGGCGACCCGGACCGCGGCCGCGGTCATGATGTCCAGGTTGCCCGCGTAGGCGGGCAGGTAGTCCCCGGCGCCCTCGACCTCCAGCAGGACGACCACCCGGTGCGGGACGGTTCCGCCTGGGGTGTGGAACGGGCCTTCCTCGATGACCGGGCGGTTCTTCAGCCGGTACCCGGGAACGTAGGCGGCCACGTCGGCGACCATGCGCTGCACCGAGTCGAGCACCGCCTGATGGTCGCTGCCCTCGGGCAGCGCGCAGAACACCGTGTTGCGCATCAGGATCGGCGGGTCGGCCGGGTTGAGGATGATGATGGCCTTGCCGTGCGCGGCGCCGCCGATCTCTTCCAGCGCCCGGGCCGTGGTCCGGGTGAACTCGTCGATGTTCTGCCGGGTGCCGGGCCCGGCCGACGCCGACGCCACGGTCGAGACCATCTCGGCGTACGGGACCTCGGCGGCCCGGCTGACCGCGGCGACGATCGGCGTGGTGGCCTGGCCGCCGCAGGTGACCAGGTTGAGGTTGGGCGCGTCGAGGTGCTCGGCCAGGTTGACGGTCGGGATCACCTTCGGGCCGCGGGCGGCCGGCGTCAGGTCGATCACGGGGATGCCCAGCTCGGCCAGGACCGCGGCGTGCCGCACGTGCACGTGCGCGCTCGTGGCGTCCAGCACGAGGTCCACCTGGTCGCGATGGTCGGCCACCCAGCGGATGCCGTCCGGCGTGGCCTCGACGCCCAGGCCGCGGGCCCGGGCCAGGCCGTCGCTGGCCGGGTCGATACCGATCAGGGCGGCCAGCTCCAGCTGACCCGAGCGCCGGATCTTCATCATCAGATCGGTGCCGATGTTGCCGGAGCCGATGATCGCGCATCTGAGTCCCATGGGCTGTCCTTTCCGCGTCGGGACGGTCGGTCGTGGCCAGGTTGGCTTTCAGCGGGCGCCAGGCGCGGTCAGCGGACGCGCAGTCCGACCGCG
The DNA here is from genome assembly GCA_963781085.1 of uncultured Actinomycetes bacterium. GTDB lineage: Bacteria > Actinomycetota > Actinomycetes > Streptosporangiales > Streptosporangiaceae > RYN-230. Next base: position 181,422 of record CAWAES010000005.1, on the reverse strand, counting down.
CCCAGCCGGTCGAACTCAGCACGGTAGTTCTGGCCGGCGGAGATGCCGACCGCCGCGTGCAGCGCGCCGGTCATGATGAACTGGCCGGCCCGCAGGTAGTCGCCGAGCGGGTGCAGGGTCTGCACCAGCCACGCGACGGCCTGCAACGGGTTGCCGAGCGCGGCGGCGCCTGCCCCGGTGGCGATCAGGTCGCCGTCGCAGGTCAGCACCATGCCGACGACCCGCAGGTCCAGGCCGGCGGTCGGGGTGAACGCGGGCCCGAGCACGACGGCGCCGCTGCTGGCCAGGTCGGCGATCGGTGTCGGCGAGCTTGATCTTCCAGTCGGCGATCCGGCTGTCCACGATCTCCAGCGCCGGCACCGCGCCGCTGACCGCCGCGGCGACGTCCAGGACCGTGCAGTCCGGTCCGCGCAGGTCCTCGCGCAGCACCAGCGCGATCTCGGCTTCCACCCGCGGGGCGATGAACGAGGCGGCGGCCACCGCCGCGCCGTCCGGGTGCAGGTGAGAGGACAGCACCGGAGCGAAGTCGGGGGAGTCGACACCCAGCATCTGCTGCATCGGCGCGCTGGTCAGCCCGAGCTTGTAACCGACGACCCGCTCGCCCGCGGCGGTGAGCATGGCCACCAGCTCCTGCTGCACCCGGTACCCGTCGGCCATGGTCAGGCCGGGATACTGGGCGGTCAGCGGGGGAATCGCGATCCGCGTCTGCCGGGCCTGGTAGAGGTCGGCGGCCAGCTTGCTCACCTCAGCGTCGGTCAGGCTCATGAGATGGCCCTCTCTGGGCTCGGCGTATCTGGGCTCGGCCACGCCGCCGGCCAGCCGGTGGCTGATCTGGGCGGCAGCGTCGGTGACGGGGCGCGCGAAGCGGCGCAGGTTGTCGCCGTTGATGCGCTGCACGGGACCGGCCACGGACACGGCGGCGATCACCGTGCCAGCCCGGTCCCTGATCGGCGCGGAGATGGAGGCGATCCCCATCTCGGACTCGTTGACGTTCTCGGCCCAGCCCCGGACCCGGATCTGGTCGAACTCGGCCCGCAGGGCGCTGACGCTGGTGATCGTGTACGGCGTGCGGCGGATCAGCCGGATGCCGTCGAGCCGCCGGTCCAGCTCGTCGGGCGGCAGGAACGCGAGCAGCAGCTTGCCGGTGCCGGTGCAGTGCACCGGCGCCCGGTTGCCGATCCGGCCGAACAGCCGGACCGTGTGCGGGCTCTCGCGGCGCTCGACGTACACGACCTCACGGCCGTCGAGCACCGCGAGCTGCACGGTCTCCTTGGTCAGGTTGCGCAGCTGGTCGAGCACGGGGGTGGCCGCGCCGTGCAGCAGGGAGGCGCTCTGCGCGCTCGCCCCCAGCACCTGCATGGCCACGCTGAGCCGGTACCGGCCGGTGTCGTCCACCCGCTCCAGCAGCCCCTCCGCGGCCAGGGTGTGCACGATCCGGTGCGCGGTGCTCTTGGCGATGCCCAGGCGGCGGGCCAGGTCGCTCACCCCGAGCTGCGGTTCACCACGGCCGAACTCGCGGAGCAGCCGGGCCGCGTTGCGCACGCTGGCCAGCACCTGGGTCTCGCCGTCCGGCCGGGTCGCCGTCATGATCCCTTCCCGCCCGGCCGGGCAGGCCCGGGGGCGCCTGGTGGCCAGCCGCCGGGCCGCGCGGACCGCGGCCACCAGGGCGCGGCGCACCGCCGCGTCGTCGTCGCCAGCCGCCGCGCGGGCCACGCTCGGGTCACCAGGCGCCAGAGCGGCGGCCAGCATGCGCACCGCATGGTGCAGGCCGAGCCGCTCGGCGACCGCGAACTCGTCCACCAGGGTTTCCCGGCCCCGCAGCGCCGCCCGGAGGGTGTCCGCGTCGCGGACGGCGGCCGCGTGCTGGTTGGCCAGCCCGGTCCCCGCATGCTGGGCGTGATGCGGGGCCAGGCCGCCGCCCGGGCGCCACGGACAGGTGGTAGATCACGTCGGTGATCCCGATCACGCGCCGTACGTCGCCGGGCGCGGGCGGGCCGGGCTCCTGCACCAGCGCGAGCGGCGGCAGCACGACCGGATCGTAGAACCGCACCGTCCAGGCCAGGTCGCCGTCGGTGTCGTGTTCCTCGACCTCCTGGCCCTGCGGGCGGGGCAGCGGATCGGCCGTGGCCAGGACGTGCAGGTACCGGGCCGCCGCGACCACGACCGTGAACTGGCCCGCCCGCAGCAGCGGCAGCGCGGCCCGCTCGCCCGGCGGCAGCAGGGCCGCGGCGCCCAGGTAGGCGTGATGCAGGGCGGCCACGTAGCCGCGCAGCGCTGCGCGCATCGCCTCAGGCCGGGCAGGCGGCTGCCAGGCGGCGGCTGCCCAGCAGGCGGCGTTCTGCGGTCATGCGGGGAATCTAGAACAACTGTCCCGCATAGAGGTACGTGGGTCCTGTATGCGGGACACCAGATTTAAGTTTTGTGACACAGCACACAGCGGGCGAGCCCGGCCGCCCGCACCCTACGCGCAGCGCCGCTGCGCTCCCGGAGAGGGGGACGGGTGGGCATCCTGCGGCTGCCCACGTCGACGTGACGGTCACCGACCTGGACCTGGCCAGCGCCTACTACACCGAGGTCATCGGCATGGTCCTGGTGGAGCGGACCGCCGACTCCGTCTACCTCAAGTGCTGGGACGAGACCGACCACCACTCGCTGCGGCTGACCTACGCCCCCCGGGTCGGATTCGACCTGATGAGCTTCAAGGTCGAGCGTGACGACGACCTGTCCCGAGCTCGAGAACGCGGTGTCCCGGTACGGCTTGCCGGTCCAGCGGCTCAGCCGCGGCGTCAGCGTCGGGCAGGGCGAGTCGATCCGGTTCGAGACCCCGAGCGGCCACACCATGGAACTGGTGCACGACGTGCGCAAGCTGGGCAGCTCGCTGCCGCGGGTCAACCCGCAGCCGTTCCTGTTCCGGCCGGGTGGCGAGCCGGCGGGGCCCGCCGCCGGGCATCGCGCCGCCGCGGATGGACCACGTGCTGGTCACCGCCGAGGAGGTGGGCGAATCCACCCAGTTCTACACCGACGTCCTGGGCTTCCGGGTCACCGAGCAGCTGCTGGACGGCCACGGCCACCAGGTCGGCACCTGGATGGAACGGTCGCACTCCCCGCATGACCTGGCCGTGGTATCGGGCCCGAATGGCGGCCTGCATCACTTCGCCTACTGGCTGGACGACTGGGACCACGTCCGGGACGCCGCCGACATCCTGGCCTACAACGGCATCTCGGTAGACGTGGGCCCGACCCGGCACGGGATCACCCGCGGCTCGACGATCTACTTCTTCGACCCGCTCGGCACCCGCAACGAGGTGTTCACCGGCGGGTACCGGCCCGATCCGGACTTCCCGATGATCACCTGGACCGAGGACAACGCCGGCCGGGCGATCTTCTACTACGAGGGCGAGCTCAACGACCGATTCATGAAGGTGCACACCTGATGGGAATCCTGCGGCTGTCCCACGTCGAGATCCGGGTCCCGGACCTGGAGCTCGCCACCGCCTACTACAGCGAAGTCGTCGGCCTCATCGAGACCGCCCGCGAGCCGGAGCGGGTGTTCATGAAGTGCTGGGACGAGCATCAGCACCACTCGGTGGTGCTCGCCTACGCGCCGACGCACGGGCTGAACTCGTTCGGCTTCAAGGTCACCGACGCCGCCGACCTGGACCACTACGCCGGGCGCCTGGAGGCCGCCGGCGTGCCGGTGCAGCGGCTGGAGAAGGGGGAGTGGGGTCCCGGGCACGGCCAGGCCATCCGCTTCGACCTGCCCAGCGGGCACCGGATGGAGCTGGTGCACGGCATGGAGCAGGTCGGCAACCTGCTGCCGCGCACCAACCCGCCGCCCCGGCCGATGAACCTGACCGGCATCGCGCCGCCCCGCCTGGACCACCTGTTCCTCACCGCCGAGGAGGTGGACACCGTCACCGCGTTCCTGCGCGAGATGCTGGACTTCCGGCTCACCGAGCAGGTCATGGGCGACGACGGCTTCCAGATCGCCACCTGGCTCGAGGTCTCGCACACCTCCCACGACATCGCGGTGATCACCGGCTCGAACCGGGGCCTGCACCATTTCGCGTTCTGGGTGGACGACTGGAACGACCTGCGCAGCGCCGCCGACGCCTGCGCGTACCACGGGGTGCACATCGAGACCAATCCCGACCCGGCACGGGGTGAGCCGGGGCCAGTGCCTGTACTTCTTCGACCCCTGCGGCAACCGCAACGAGATGTTCACCGGCGGCTACTGGGTCGACCCGGACGCCGAGCCGATCACCTGGACCGAGGCGGAGATGGGCCGGGCGCTGTTCTACTACGACGGCGTGGTCAACCAGAAGTTCCTGACGGTGCACACGTGAGCGACCAGGCCGGCTGGCCGAGCCGAACGGATCCGGCCGCGGGCGGACCTGCCGCGGACCGAGCGGCCGGACGCGCCCGCCTACCTGACCCGGTACCAGTCGCGCGGCCCCGGCGGCCCGTCCGGCGCCCCGGACGGCGCGGCGGCGGACGCGGACGTGCCGCTGTACCTGCGCCGGTTCCGCGAGCGGCAGGAGGGGCCGCCCAGTCCCGGTCGACCTGCCCCAGTGGGACGGTGAGGACCTGGGGGTCACCCGGTCCTGGGCCGACGTCACCCGGACCAAGGAGATCGTGCCGGAACGCCGGGACCAGCAGGTCAAGGTGGTCACCGACGTCTACTTCGTCCGGCACGGCGAGACCCAGGGCTACTCGTCCGAGTCCGGCCTCACCCCGCTCGGATCCTGGCAGGCGCACCGCCGCGGCCAGGAGATCGCGCGCCGGGTGCAGACCGGCCACCGCGTGATCATGGCCTGCGCGCCCACCAACCGGGCCCGGCAGACCGCGGAGCACCTGCGCCGCGGGCTGGCGGACAACCTGCAGCTGTTCGGCCGCGGACGCCGAGGTCTCGCCGATCACGGCCATGCCCGAGTTCGGCAACTTCGCGGTGGCCACCCCGTACGGGCCGCGCGACGTCACCTCGGCGTTCCGCCTGTACCACCGGGAGATGGAGAAGTACGAGCGCATCGGGCTCGGCGAGCGGCCGGGCTGGCTGGTCGAGATCGACCGGTTCTGGGGCGTCCAGCAGGGCGGCGGCGACCCGATCACGCATTGGCTGACCCTGCCGATGATGTACTTCGAGCCGCCGATCTCCTGCGTGCGCCGGTTCTGGGCCGGCATCCTGCGGGTCCGCGAGCAGACCCCCGGCCAGTCGATAGTGGTGGCCACGCACTCCGGGCCGATCCGCGCCTTCGCTACCTGGGCCATGGGCTACGACCCGGGAGAGCCGTTCAACGCCGAGTTCGTCCGGGTCCGCCTCATCGAGGGCGGCGTGACCGCGCTGATCACCTACCGCAACCGCGTCCAGGAGATGCGGGTCCCGAGCCCGGCTGACCTCGCCGCGGCCGGCGACAGCCGATTCGGCCCGCCCGCGCGAGAGGACACCCTGGTATGACGCCGCAGCCTGGTCCGGCCGGCCCGGACCCGCGGCGCGGCCCAGCCAGAACCTGGTCTGGTTCGACCGCTTCGGCGGCGTGGAGAAGGCCTGCCTGGGCGGCAAGAGCGCCAGCCTGGGCGAGATGGCCAGGGCCGGGCTGCCGGTGCCGCCCGGGTTCGCCGTCACCACGCACGCCTTCCGGGCCGCCCGCGCCGCGTCCGGCGCGGACGCCATCGCGGTCGGAGCTTGACGGCCTGGACCCCGGCGACACCGCCGACGTCGCCCGGCGGGCCCGGGCCGCGCGCGAGCTGATCATGGCCTGGACGATGCCACGGGACGTGGACGCCAGGACCCGCGAGGCGTACCGGGTGCTCTCGCAGCGGTCCGGCCGCAAACGGGTCGCGGTCGCGGTGCGCTCGTCCGCGACCTGCGAGGACTCACCCGACGCCTCGTTCGCCGGTGAGCACGACAGCTACCTGTGGGTGCGCGGCGAGGACCAGGTCCTGGACGCCGTGCGCCGCTGCTGGGCCAGCCTGTTCACCGACCGGGCGGTCAGCTACCGGAGCCAGCTGGGCTACAGCCATCTGGACGTCGAGCCATGTGCGTCGCGGTGCAGAAGATGGTCAAGCCGCGGTCGGCGGGAGTGGCGTTCACCCTCAACCCCGGCAACGGCGACCGCTCGACGGTGGCCATCGACAGCGCCTGGGGGTTCGGCGAGGGAGTGGTCTCCGGTGAGGTCACCCCGGACAACTTCCTGGTCGACAAGGTGATGAGCGTCATCACCCAGCGCACCGTCAGCACCAAACGGCACGCCTACCGGCTCGGCGACGACGACCGGGTCCGCCGGGTGGAACTGGCCGCCGACCAGGCCAGCGCGCCCAGCCTGACCGACGCCGAGATCCTCGCCGTCGCCCGGCTGGCCCGGTCCGCGGAGAAGCACTACGGCTGCCCGCAGGACGTCGAGTGGGCGGTCGACACCGAGCTGCCGGACGGGGAGAACGTCGTCCTGCTGCAGGCCCGGCCGGAGACGGTGTGGAGCAAGAAGAAGACCACGGTCTCCGACCGGCCTGGACCCGATGGCCAGCATCGTCGCCACCCTATGTTGCCCGCCGACCCGCACCGGCGGACCGCCCCCGCTGCACGCCCGCGAGCCCCGAATCCAACGGAGGATGACATGGCCGACCGGTTTCCCAGCCCGTTCGAGATCCCCACCCCGCCCGGCGCCGAAGGGTGGGAGCAGCTCTACCGCTACTCCTCCCAGTTCAGCGAGGACCGCCGCGAGTATGAGGACACCCAGTTCTGGTTCCGGGACGGCGTGCACTGGCCGGAGGTCGTCACCCCGTGGGACGCCACCATCTACGAGTACGCCATCGCGTCGCTCTCGCAGTACAACACCCGGCACTACATCATCCCGCCGGCCCTCGGCGTCGACTTCCGCATCCTCAACGGCTACACCTACCTGTCCCCGGTCGGGGTGGCGAACCCAGCCGAGATCGAGGCCCGGGTGCCGCACTTCCTGGAGCGGGCCGGCTACTACTTCGGCAACTGGGACCGGCTGTACGACGCCTGGCTGGTCAAGATCCGCGCCCTGGTCCAGGAGATGTCGGCGATTACCGTCGAAGCGCTGCCCGAGCGCGAGCCGATCGAGGTCATCACGGACGGAGTGGGCACCGGATCCGGCCTCACCCAGCAGGAGTCCTACCACCGGCTGTGCGACCTCGCGCTCAAGCTGTGGCACTACCACTTCGAGTTCCTCAACCTCGGCTACGCCGCGTACCTGGACTTCTTCGGGTTCTGCAAGCAGGCGTTTCCGTCCATCCCCGACCTGGCCATCGCCAAGATGGTGGCCGGGGTCGAGGTTGACCTCTTCCGCCCCGACGAGGAACTGAAGAAGCTGGCCCGGCTGGCCCTGTCCTCCGGGGTGGCCAGCGCGTTCGACGAGACCGACCCCGAAGCCGTCCGCGACGTCCTGCGCTCCTCCGAGGCCGGTAAGGCCTGGCTGGCCCAGTGGGACGAATCATGCGAGCCGTGGTTCAACTTCTCCTCCGGGTCCGGTTTCTACCACTCCGACCGGGTGTGGATCGAGAACGTGGACATCCCGTTCGGCTTCATCCGCGACTACATCGCCCGGCTGGCCGACGGCGAGGACCTGGCCCGGCCCATCGCCGCCATCCACGCCGAACGGGACCGGATCGTCGCCGAGTACCGCGACCTGCTCGGCAGCGACGAGGACCGGGCCGCCTTCGACGGCAAGCTCGGCCTGTCCCGCACCGTGTTCCCGTACGTCGAGAACCACAACTTCTACGTCGAGCACTGGGCCCACTCGGTGATGTGGCGCAAGATGCGGGCGTTCGGCGAGATCTTCGTCAAGGCCGGGTTCTTCACCGAGACCGACGACATTTTCCTGCTCCAGCAGGACGAGGTGCCGCTCGCGCTGTTCGACATGTACCACGCCTGGTCGGTGGGGGTGGAGCCGCGCGGCGGCAAGTACTGGGGCCCGCGGATCGCCCAGCGCAAGGCCATCCTGGACGCCCTGCGCGGCTGGAGCGCGCCGCCGGCCCTGGGCCGGCCACCCGAGGTGGTCACCGAGCCGTTCACGGTCATGCTGTGGGGCATCACCTCCGACAGCGTGGCCGGCTGGCTCCGCTCGTCCGAGGGGTCGGCCGACGGCGCGCTGTCCGGGTTCGCCGCCTCCCCGGGTACCGCGGAAGGCCCGGCCCGGGTCATCTTCTCCGCCGACCAGATCGGCGAGGTGCAACCGGGAGAGATCCTGGTCGCGCCCCTGACCGCGCCCAGCTGGGCGCCGATCTTCAGCAAGATCGGCGCCACCGTGACCGACGTCGGCGGCATGATGAGCCACGCCGCGATCGTCTGCCGGGAGTACGGGCTGCCCGCGGTCACCGGAACGGCCTTCGGGACCACCCAGATCAAGACGGGGCAGCGGATCCGCGTCGACGGCAACAACGGCACCGTCACGCCGATCGGCTGACCCGAGCCGCCGCCCCGGCCCCCCGCGGCAACTACCGGAAGGACGCAGCGCATGCTGACCGTCGAGCAGAACGAGGAATTCACCCGGGTGGGCCCGGGGACGCGGATGGGCGCGCTGCTGCGCCGTTACTGGTATCCCATCGCCTTCGAGCAGGACTTCGACGACCGGCCCGCCAAGACGGTCCGGCTGCTCGGCGAGGACTGGACGCTGTACAAGACGCCGTCCGGCCGGTACGGCATCATCGCTGAGCGCTGCCCGCACCGGCGTGCGTCGCTCACCTACGGCGTGGTCCACGAGGATGGGATCCGCTGCGGCTATCACGGCTGGAGGTTCAGCTTCGACGGCCAGTGCCTGGAGCAGCCCGCGGAAAGCGACAACTCCAACTTCCGCGACCGGGTCCGGGCTCAGGCTGGGCAGGCTCAGGCGCTGGGCGGGATGGTCTGGGTCTACCTGGGTCCCAGCCCGGCGCCGGAGCTGCCGCGGTTCGACGTCTACGTGCTCGACGGCGTCCGCGACATCGGCCACTCCGTGCTGCCCTGCAACTGGCTGCAGATCATGGAGAACGCCGTAGACCCGCACCACGTCGAGTGGCTGCACGGCTACTACTTCGAGTTCCTGGGCCAGACCAACGGCTTCGAGGCGCCCAAGTCGTTCCAGAAGAAGCACGTCAAGGTGGCGTTCGACGAGTTCGAGTTCGGCATCATCAAGCGGCGGGTCCTGCAGGGCCACACCGACGACGACGACGACTGGAAGATCGGCCACCCGCTGATGTTCCCGTACGGGATGCGGGTCGGCGGCCAGTGGATCGACCAGATGCAGATCCGGGTCCCCATCGACGACACGCATACCTGGAAGCTCTTCTACACGCTGCATCATCCCGAAGGCGGCACGTGGGAGCGGCAGGATCGCCCCGTCGTGTACGAGTTCCCGTGGAAGCGCGAAGACGGCACCCTGATCACCGACTACGTCGAGGGCCAGGACGTCATGGCCTGGGTGTCCCAGGGCGAGATTGTTGACCGGACCCAGGAGCACCTGGGGCGCAGCGACGCGGGGGTGGCCATGCTGCGCAAGATGTTCAAGGAGAACATGCAGCGCGTCGAGGAGGGCAAAGACCCGCTCGGCACGGTACGGACCCACCGCGACTGCATCGAGCTGCCCTGCGAGAAGGACAAGTTCGGCGCGGGAACGGCCTTTACCGACCAGTGGATCACCGGCGGCTCCATGCGCTACGCCCCTATCCGCGACCAACTGCTGGCGCTGCACCGGGATGCGGCCGTGGCCCGCGAGAAGGCGGCCGCCGGTGGCTGACCATCCGCTGCTGCCGATGGACCCGCACCGCCTGCCTGACCCCGGACAGTGGTTCGGGCCTCACGCCGAGCGGCATCTGCTCGACCGCCCCCGGTTCTGCCCTATGTGCGGGGAGTCGCTGGACCGCGGGCTGATCTCCGAGTCATGGGCCGCGGACGAGCGCATTTTCCTGACCTGGTGCCCGCAGTGCTCCTGGACCGGCAACATCGTCCGGTTCGATCGCGCCGTCATCGAAGAGCCGGAGCGTTGACCCCGCCCGGGACCGCGCTGATCGTCGACTTCGGAGGGCCGGTCCTGGTCACGCCGTTCGAGCTGACCGGGTCCGCCGAGACCCGGCTCGGCCTGGCGCCGGGGCGACTCGGCTGGACCGGCCCGTTCGCGCCGGAGCGAGATCCGGACTGGCAGGACGTGCTCGCCGGACGGCTGGCGGAGCGCAGTTACTGGGCCCGGCGAGGTGAGCAGTTCGGTCGCGTCGTGGGCCGGGCGGGGGACACCCGCCTGCTCATGGCGGCCCTGTACGAGGGAGTTCCGCACGACCTGCTGCGGCCGGAAGCGCTCGCGCTGATGCGTGACGCGCGAGCCGCCGGCCTGCCGGTCGGAGTGCTCACCAACGACCTGAACGCCTTCCACTCGCAGGAGTGGGTCAGCCGCCTCGGCCTGGACGAGCTGGCCGACGTGGTGGTCGACGGATCGGTGGAGGGCATCCTGAAGCCCGACCCGCGGATCTACCGGCTGGCCGCCAGCCGTCTGGGCGTTAGCTGTCAGGACGTGGTGTTCCTCGACGACCAGCCGGTGAACCTGGCCGGGGCCGCCGACGTGGGGATGACGGCTGTGCCGGTTGACGTCACCGATCCGGGAGCGTCTTTCCGGCGCGCCCGCGGGTTGCTCGGCCTCTGACCCGCCAGTGCTCAGCGCCGGCGGCACTAGCCGTCGAACGACGCGACGTCGCACCGGGCCCGGTCCAGATGCTGGCAGCACGTCAGGCACCAGGGTCGGCGTACCACCGTGTCGCTCTTGTTGCTGACCCAGAACCCGGCGGGGCTCCGGCGGCAGTGGACGCAGAGCTGCTGGGTGCGCGGCGGCACGCGAGGCGCGAGGCCGCGAACGGGCCGGCCACGGCGTGACAGTAATGTTACGGAGATAAAAATGTTACGGAGATAAACGAAAATCCAGTTCGAGAGATCTGGAGGCGGTACGAAGGTCGTTGGGAAGCTCGGCCGCTGAGGGCCAGGACACTCAGCGGAGGACGTAACGGGGGTTGCTGTGCCAGGCGCCGACGAGCAGGCGGTGACATCGCCTACAGTCCTGCTCGGTCATCTCGTGCGAGCCTTGTCCCAGGCCGAGACCGCGGACGAGGTGGCGCGGGTGATCGCGGAGAAGGGCGCCGTCGCGGCGGGGGCCGAATTCGCGAATATCGCGGTGCTGGACGCTGCGGCCACGACGGCGCACCTTTACCACGCATCAAGCCTGAGCGCCGGCGTCGCCCGGCGGCACCCGGCAGTCCCGGTCGACGACTCCACCCCGCTGGGCGCCGTCTTGAGTTCCGGACGCGAGATCTGGACGCCGTCCCTGTCCGACGCCGGGGCCCGTTACCGGCTCCTCCTCGAGGACACCGTCGAGGCCGGGCTGGCTTCGACAGCCTCTCTGGCGCTGCGCAACCGGCATCAGAGCCTGATCGGTGCGATGAGCGTGGCCTGGGCCCGGCCCCAGGCCTTCACCCAGGCGCAGAAGGACGAGGTCCGGGTGGTGGCCCAGCTGGCTGCGGACGCTCTCGGACGGGCCCAGATGCTGGAGGCTGAGCGTGCGGCGCGGCAGCGCACCGAGCGTTTGCAGCGGATGATGAGCGCCCTGGTGGCCTCGGCTTCGCTGGCCGAGGTAACAGCGTCCGTCTTCGAGCACGGCTTGCTGCCCTTCGGGGCGTCGGCCGCCCGGCTCGTCCTGGTAGATCAGCAACAGCCCGGGCGCCTGGTGACGGTGAACGCGGTCGGCTTGCCTGAGCCGCTTCTCGCCCACTGGCGGGCCTACCCGCTCTCAGACTTCTCCCCGTCCCGGAGAGCACTCGAGACGTCAGCGATCGTCTACGTGCCGACCGCCGCGGACCTGGCGGCGGAATATCCCGACGCGCGCATTGGGCAGTCCATCTCCGGGCAGCAGGCCTGGGTGGCCGTGCCCCTGTGCAGCAGCGGGCGGACACTCGGCGTCCTGACCCTCGTCTTCGCCCGGGCGCACCCGCTCGACGACGGTCCCGACCAGATCGCCCTCACCGCCCTGGGCTCGATCATCGCCGACGCGCTCAGCCGCGCGGCCCGGCACGACAGCGACCGCGAACTCGTCATCTCGGTACAGCGCAGTCTGCTGGCCGGCGCCCTGCCCGACAGCCCGGGAGTACGGCTGGGCGCTTACTACCGTCCTGCGGAGACCCGCTACGGCATCGGTGGCGACTGGTATGACGCCGTGCTGCTGCCGGGCGGCCAGATGACGCTCATCGTTGGCGACGTCGCCGGCCATGGGCTGGAGGCCGCGATCACGATGGGGCAGATACGCAGCGCGGCCCGCGCCCTGGCCCCGGACCACGGGCCCGCAGCCCTGCTCGAGGCTCTGGACCGGTTCTTGTGCCGCACGGTAGACGAACCGCTGGCCACCGCCGCGGTCGTCGTCATCGACCCGGCCGAAAGAACACTCCGCTATTGCCTCGCCGGACATCCACCGCCCCTGCTGCGTGGACCCGACGGCACGGTGAGCATGCTCGGCGAAGCACCGGGCACGCTACTCGGCCTGGAAGTGCACGACCGTCCCGAAGAGGTGGTGACCTTTGCCCCGGGCAGTTGCGTGGTGTTGTTCACCGACGGGCTCGTGGAACGACGCGACGAGACGCTCGACGCCGGAATCGCCCGGCTCGCCACCGCGCTCAAGGCCGACCTCCCGCCTGACCCGGCCAGCCTGTGTGACGCCCTCGTCGAGCAATCCGTCCGGCACAACGACCGCGACGACGACGTAGCCATCCTCAACGCGTATCTCGCCTGATCAGCGACGGAGTCAGTGCGGTCATGGCCTGGATGACCGGCTCCAGGCCGGGCCGGGTGGTGATGATCCGGACGATGGCCTCGTCCAGTCCGTCACTGAGCCGGGCGAACGCGGCGGGCGCCGGACCTGCGGGGCCGTAGTACCCGACCGCCGCCAGCATCTCGTCGGAGGCCGCGGCCACCAGCTCGGGCAGGGCCGCGCCCCGGTCACGCCGCTGCTCCAGCTCGCTCAGCTCGCCGCCGAAGCCCATCTGGGTGAACAGGCCCCGGTAGCCCGCGCCCTGGGGGATACCGGGGCGGCCCATGGCGTAGCCGAGCACCTGGGCACCGAACGCCTGCCGGGCCGCTGCCACGTCGTCGTCGACGCAGACCCGGATGTACATGGTCATCGGGACCGCGCCGCGATCGCGGCCCGCCCGGGCGGCACCCGCGTCGATGGCCGACCGGCTGACCGCAATACGCTCCGGCGTGGCCCAGTTGAGCAGCACTCCGTCGGCGGTCTCACCCGCGAGCCGCAGCATCTGGGGTCCGAGCGCGGCCAGGTACACCGGAGCCGCCGGCAGGCCCTCCAGCCCGGGCGAGGCAGGCTGCGGCCACCCGGGGCTGCCCGCACCCGCCCTGGCAGGGGCCGGGCTCGCCGCGGGCTGCTGGCCGCCCAGCAGAGCGCGGACCTCGGTCACGTACTCGCGCATCACCGCGACCGGGCGGTCGGGCAGTCCTACCGACGCCCAGAAACCGGGCCCGTAGCCCCCCGTGCCGAGGCCGAGCACAAAGCGGCCCGCCGACAGCTGGGCCAGCGTGGCGGCCTGGACGGCCAGGCCCGGCGGTGTCCACATCCGGGCCGCGGGGACGACGGAGATCCCGTTGCGCAGCGAGGTGTCTTGCGACCACGCCGCACAGACGTGAAACGAGTCCGGCACACCTCCGGCCGGGGTCCACAGGCTTTCGAACCCGAGCCGCTCCGCCTCCCGGGCGGCCTCCCGCAGCTGGCCGAAGGGAAGGCCAAGCCGGGCGTCCAGCCCTGCACCGATCATCATGAGCGGCAGTATGCAGCACGCCCTGCGCGACGTCGGTGACGGGGCGGCCGCCGGCACTGACCACCGCTGGGCGGCAGTGGCTGTGCTTAGATACTTTCGCGCCGCGACATGTTCGCTAATGGCCTGCACCACCGGGGGATCGTCATCTTGGCTTCGTTGTCCGCATCGCCGGCCGTCGACGGTCAGGGTGTTCTCCTGGGCGGCTGGTTGGGGTTGGGCGTGGAAGCTGGCGGCCGGGGACGGACGTTTTGAGCGTGAGCCGGCGGGCTGCCGCGCAGGGAGCTCTCACCCTCGGCGCTCTCGGGGTGGTCTTCGGGGACATCGGGACGAGCCCGTTGTACACGGTGCAGACGCTTTTCAACCCGAGTGACCCGCATCCGGTCAAGGTGTCGCGCGACAGCATTTTCGGGGTCGTCTCGCTTATCTTCTGGTCAGTAACGGTCATCGTCACCGTCACGTACGTACTGCTCGTGATGCGGGCCGACAACGACGGCGAGGGCGGGATCATGGCGCTTATCGCCTTGATCCGCCGGCGAGCGCTGCCGGGCGGACGCCGGGCGAAGGCAGTCCTGGCCGCACTAGGGATTTTCGGGGCCTCGCTGTTCTTCGGCGACAGCATGATCACGCCCGCCATCTCGGTGCTTTCCGCGGTCGAGGGCGTCAAGGTCGCTGCACCGTCAGTGTCGGGCATCGTGATCCCCATCACGGTGGCGATCATCGTCGTCCTGTTCATGGCTCAGCGGCTGGGCACGGGCGCTGTGGGGCGGGTGTTCGGCCCGATCATGGTCGTCTGGTTCACCGTCCTGGCCGCGCTGGGCGTGCGGGGTATCGCTGAGCATCCCGTGATTTTGGAGGCGCTGTCGCCCAGCTATGCGGCCGGCTTCCTGACCGGCCACTTTCGGCACAGCGTTCTTCTCCCTGACCGCTGTCGTCCTGGCCGTCACCGGCGCCGAGGCGCTGTACGCGGACATGGGGCATTTTGGCCGCGGGCCGGTCAGGCGCGGCTGGCTACTGGTGGTGTTCCCCGCCTGCATTCTGAACTACCTGGGGCAGGGCGCCCTGATCCTGGGTCACCCGGCCAGCATCAGTAACCCGTTCTTCCTGCTGGCCCCGGGGTGGGCCCGGCTCCCGATGGTGTTTCTCGCCACGGTGGCGACCGTCATCGCCTCGCAGGCGGTGATCAGCGGCGCGTTCTCCGTGGCGCACCAGGCCGGGCAGCTCGGCTACCTTCCGCGACTGCGCATCCAGTACACCTCGGAACAGCTGATGGGCCAGATCTACGTGCCGTGGGTCAACTGGCTGCTGCTGGTATCCGTCCTCACCCTGGTGCTGGCCTTCCGGAGTTCAGCTGCGCTGGCCTACGCCTACGGCACCGCCGTGACCGGCACGATCTCGATCACGACCCTGCTGTTCTTTTACTACGCCCGTCATCAGTGGCGCTGGCCACTATGGATCGTGCTGTCGGGCGGCGGCGTCCTGCTCGCCATCGACCTGCTGTTCTTCGCCGCCAACCTGACCAAGGTGACTCATGGAGCGTGGCTGCCCCTGCTGATCGGCATCACCATCTTCACCATCTTCACCACCTGGCAGCGGGGTCGCGAGCTCGTCACGCAGAAACGGGACCGCGAGGAGGGACCGCTGCCGGAGTTCATCGCGCAGCTGCACGCGATGAGGCCTCCGCTGCACCGGGTGCCGGGGACCGCCATCTTCCTCAACCGCGGCAAGACCACCGCCCCGCTGGCGATGCGGGCCAACGTCGAGCACAACGAGATCCTCCACGAGAACGTCATCATCCTCTCGGTCGAGACGATGCCCGCGCCGCACATCCCTGAGGCCGAGCGGCTCCAAGTCGACGACCTCGGGTTCAGGAACGACGGGATCATCCACGTCACCGCCCGCTTCGGCTACATGGACCCGACGAACGTTCCGCGCCTCGTCCCGTCGATCCGCGACGCCGATGTCGAAGGCCCTGCCCCCGACGCCAAGCTGTCGTACTTCGTGTCGCGTATCGAGCTCGTCCAGGGTGACGCCCCGGGCCTGAGCCGCTGGCGCAAGCGCCTGTTCATCGCCACCTCACGGATCACCCCGGACGCCGCCGAATACTTCCGGCTGCCCCGCGAGCGCACCGTCATCATGGGCTCGCGCATCGAGATCTAACCGCCGCAGCCGCGCGAATGTGAGCTTCCCGGCGCAGGATCCCCCTGCCTGCGCCGCGCGCGGATCAGCCCCGGTCGCGCTCGCCGGCACGATCAGGTGGGCACCCATCGGGAAGGGGAGGATCTCTGTGAGTCAATCCAAAGCGCGTGGGGTTCACCGCGCTGTGCTGGCCTGGCCTGGCGGCGACCGCTCTTGGCGGCGGCGCCATCGCGGCCCAGCCAGTCCTGGCCGGCTCGCTCTGCGAGGGCCCTGGCTCCGGTTGCTATCCGACGATCCAGGCCGCGGTGGCTGCCTCGCACAACGGGGACACGATCGTGATCGGTCCTGGCACCTACCGGGGCGGGGTCACCATCCTCAAGAGCGTCCGGAGGAGTGAGGCAGGCCTGGCTCCGTCTTATGGTGGCGCATGGCCACTAGCGGATTTCGCCTGTCGGGCATCACGATTGACTGCCTCGACCCGCATCTCGAAGCGCGGTTCTGGGCGGGCCTGCTGGGCGGGGAACCGCGGGCGTCGTTGCCGGGCTGGTACGAGCTCGGGGAGCGTGGCAGCCCCCGCATCAACTTCCAGCCCGTCCTCGAACCGAAGACGGTCAAGACCCGGATCCACCTCGACCTGACCGTCGAGGACATCGACCGCGCCGTCGGGGCAGTCGTGCAGGCCGGTGGCCGGGCCACCGGTGAACGGCACGACTACGCCGAGGGCATCGTCGTGGTGATGGCCGATCCAGAGGGCAACGAGTTCTGCCTGGTCAGGTACTTCACCTAACCCCGAACTTGGCGGTACCGCGTCTCGCAGGTGGACGCGGGCGGATCAGCCGCGCTCGCCGGGGATCTTCTCCCCGGCCTCGATCGCGACCGGCAGCCGGTTCTCCCGCGGCGGCAGCGGGCAGGTCGCCAGGTCGGTGTAGGCGCAGGGCAGGTTGGCTGCGCGGTTGAAGTCCAGCACCACCCGCCCGTCCGGCCCCGGCGCTTCCAGCTGCAGGGCCCGGTTGGCCGCGTACGTCGTGACCCCGGAGGTGGCGTCGGTAAACAGCACGATCAAGCTGCCCGGACCATGACCGGGGAAGGCCGTGAGGCTCAGCGGCTGCCCGTCCAGTTCGAACTCGATCCGCCCGGGAGCGTCGTAGACGTGCTGGAGACCGTCCACAGCCGCGCCCACCGTGGTCGGCCGCGGCTCGGCGAACGGCACGTAGCGGCCAGTGACGGCCCACCGCGGATGCGGCGGGTAGGCCGGCGTGCCGGCGAACTGAACCCGCAGCGGGGTGTCCGGGTGGCGCGGGCGGACGATGTCGTGCCCGCCCCGCTTGGCCACCTCGATCACCGCGTCACCCCAGCCCGCGTTAACCCCGCCCCGCTCGGGAATCGTCCCGAACGAGTACCGGCCGCGCACGGCGGCACCGTCGATCACCAGCTCCTCGCCGTCGGCCAGCTCGACGGTTACGCCGTCCGGGCCGGTGTGCCAGGCCCCCGGAGCGTCGTCGAACCGCTGGGGCGTCTCGGTGAGCCAGTGCAGGCTGGTGATGGCCAGGAAGCCGTGCGGGTCGGCCAGCCGGGCCTCCTGGCCCGCATGCCAGGCCTGCCAGGCCGCCGTGAACTCACCGGGGTCGGCTACTCCTGGAGGCGTGCCTTGGTCCTGGACAGTCATGGTGGTCACCTTTCCCGCGCGATACCAGCCCGGGCCGTGTCCGAGTGGGTCGGACAGGAAAATACCCAATTTCCACCTTAATACTAGGTTTTGCATTCGGCCAGAACATGCTTCGCCGCCCGGCGGACGGTGGCGTCCAGGCATCTTGGCGGCCGACGGCGCGTTGTTCATGGTGCGTCAGTAACGATCGGCCAGATGCCGCTCCCGGCCAGCGGGTGGTGGCAGATGCCGTCAGGAGCGCGGAAGATGACCGTAGCTAGCGAACGGGTCCCGCGTGACGTCCTGATGATGCCGGGCGGACAGCGGGTTCTGGGGCACGCGCTGGAGTTCGGCCGCGACCCGCTCGCCTTGTTCCAGCGGGCGAGGGAGCACGGCGATGTGGTTGGCATCCGGTTCGGGCCGTTCCGCTTTTACGTGCTGAACAGTCCGGGCGCCATCAGGCAGGCGCTGGTCGGCGAGGCCAGGAAGCTGAGCAAGGGCCTCAACTTCGGCCGGGCCAGGCGGCTGATAGGCAACGGGCTCGTGATGTCCGAAGGCGAGAGCCATCACCGGCAGCGGCGCCTCATGCAGCCGGCGTTCCACCGCACCGAGATCGCCCGCTACGTGGGCACGATGCGCGACGTCGCGGTGCCGCGCATCAGCGCATGGCCAGACGGCGGGACGCTTGCCTTCGACCGGGAGATGCGGTCGATCACGCTCACCGTGCTGGCCAGGACGCTCCTTTCCAGCGACATCGGCGCGGATGCGATCGACGAGATCGAGCGACTCCTGCGGGTGCTCCTGTCCGAACTCGTGGCCCGCGGCATCAGCGCGAATGTTCCGGGGCTCGCGTGGGTGCCGACCCGGTCCAACCGGCGGTTCAGCGCGGCCAACCGGCGCCTGCGCGCCCTGCTGACAGACGTCATCGACTGCGTACCGGAGGGTGGGCACGGACCACGGCGACCTGATCTCCATCCTCATGCGCGCCCGTGACGACGACACCGGCGCGGGGATGACCAACGAGCAGTTGCGCGACGAAGCGACAACGCTCGTCATCGCGGGTTCCGAGACGACGGGGAACACCATCGCCTGGGCCTGCTACCTGCTGGCCCAGCACCCGCAGATCCAGGAACGGCTCCAGCAGGAAGCCGACCTCGTGCTAGCCGGCGCCGATCCCGACTACGAGACCCTGAGCGGGCTGCCCTTCACCCGCGCCGTGGTCACCGAGGCGCTGCGCCTTTACAGCCCGGTCTGGATACTGCCCCGCCGGGCGCTCGTCGATGTCGAGCTGGGCGGTCACCTGCTCCGGGCGGGAAGCAGGATCTTCTTCAGCCCGTATGCGCTCAACCGCGACCCCCGGCTGCACCGCGACCCCGACCGTTTCGATCCGGACCGGTGGGCCACCGACTACAGCAAGAGCGATATGCGAGCAACGTTCTTCCCGTTCGGCCAGGGCATCAGGAACTGCATCGGCGAGGGGTTCGCCTGGACCGAGTCAACCCTGTTGCTCAGCACGATCGCCGCCCACTGGCACCTGCGGCTCGCCGACGGCGCCGTCGTGCGCCCCGTGGTCAGCAGCACTCTGGTGCCGAGCGAACTACCGATCGTCGTGACCCGCCGCCGTTAGTACGCGCCGCTGCGCCGGGGTCAGCCCGCGCTGCTGCCGACAGCGGCCGTGTCCGCGTAGAGCTGGGCGCTGACCAGGCGGCCGCCGGCGACCTCGAAGAGCCAGGCGTTCTGGAACACCACCGTCTGGCCGGTCGCCTTGCGAACGGCCGTGTTGGTCAGCCGGGCGACGAGATAGTCAGCGGACTCGATGACCTGGTCGACGTGGACGTCGAAGGACTCCCACACCGCTGCGCCGCCGGGGGTCCCCGCGAAGAACTTGGCGAAGGACTCGGGGCCGGTGAACTCCCCGCCGTAAGGCAGCGTGGCAGGGATCTTGAGCACGAAGTCCGGGCGCAGCATCGGCAGGATGCGGCTGCTGTCACGGTGCCCGAGCAGCTCGGTGACGGCGTAGGCCATCTCGGCCTTCGTGTAACTCTCCCGGCTGCCGGGGTCCTTCGCGGCCGCGTCGAGCGCCTCGGCGGCCGCAACGTCAGTGCCGGTCACCCCGTCGGCGAAGGAGAAGTTCTCCGGCGGCGTCACCGTCATCATGACGAAGACGTCGGCCGGCCGGACACCCGGGCCTTCTTCGAGCAGCCGGACCAGGGTCTTGTAGAAGCGGCGCTTGGCCTGCTCGCCGCGCTCCAGGCCGTCGGTGATCGTGAACACGATCCAGTCGTCGGACCGCGGGCCGCCCCGGAAGTTACGGTTGAACACCATTTCACTGGGTTCATGCTGGTGGATGAGCTGGAACTCGTCCTCCGGCTTCATGTGGAGCTCCGCGACCAGCGCGTCGTGTACGGCCCGCGAGACGGCTTCGAGGTACTCGCCCGGCTTGCCGCGGGCCAGTGAGATGTTGACGAAGGGCATGAGGAGTCCTTTCCGGGGCGGTCCGGCTGAGCTGGCTCGAGTCTCCCTGAGCTGGTGCTCATCTCTCGTTACTATGTAGGCCATCATACATGGTATAAATGATCGAGAGGGGGTGGGCGCGGTGGGACAGCGATCAGATGCCAGGCAGAAGATGGTGCAGGCGGCCAAGCAGCTCATCCGGGAGGGCGGCTACGGCGCGACCGCCTTCTCTGACGTGCTCACGCTCAGCGGCGCACCGCGCGGCTCGGTGTACTTCCACTTCCCGGGCGGCAAGGCGCAGCTGGGGATGGAAGCAGCCGAGGCGCACGCCCACGAGCAGGTCGAGATCATCGACCGTGCCGCCGGGGAAGCCAGCTCGCCGGCCCAGCTCATCCAGCGGTACGTAGATCTGGGCCGCGACGGCATGGTGGCCGGCGACTACGGCCGGGGCTGCGGCGTTGCGCCGCTGGTGACCGAAGGCGCGGCGCAGGAGTCGGCCGGGCTGAGCGAAACCAGCCGCCGGGCCTTCTCCGAGATGACCGACCGGCTGGTATTCCACTTCGTCTCGTTCGGCGTGGACCGGGCCGCGGCGCGGGTGCTCGCTGACGCGGTGATCGCCGGCGTGGAAGGTGCCATGATCACCTCCCGCGCGCTCCGTAGCCCGGCCCCGTACGACTCGGTGCGCGCCGTCCTGGTGAGCCACGCCGCGACCGTGTCCCCGAAGACGGTCGGCCCTACGAGGGGCTAACTTCCTGTGGGCCGCTGCCGCTGTCGCTGTTCGCGTCTATGAAGCAGGTAGGACGTAATACATAGATGCGTCGGCAACCGGTTGCGGTCAGGCGTGGGCGGGCTGCCCCGCAGGCACTGCCGGGCGCTGGCCGCCGGCGACCGTGGCCTGCTGGCCACCAGTGTGGCGGGGCGCGAGGGTGATCCGGAGGCGGCGCTCGCTGAGGTACAGGCTGAGCAGGCCACCGAGTCCGGCAAACGCGCAGGTCATCCACCACATTGACTGCCAGCTGCCAGTGCGGGTGACCAGCCACGCGGCGATGGCGGGGCCGGCCACGCCGCCCGCGCTGAACAGCTGCTGCATCAGTCCGATGACCGCCGGCGCGGAGCCGGCCGGCGGGGCCAGATCGACGCCGATACGGAACAGGGTGGCCGGGATGGCCGCGCCGGACAGCGAGTACGCGGCCACGCAGACGAGCTGGAGGATGGTACCGGCGGGCAGCACGGCCCAGTTGACGGCGAATGTCAGCACGGAGGTGACGGCCATCGCCGCGAAGGCGGGGATCAGCAGGGCGCGGACGGGGACGCCGCGCTGCAGGAGCGGGGCGGTGCCGATCGAACCGGCCGCGCCCAGGCCGCCGACCACGGCGGTCAGGACGCCGGGCCAGACGCCGCGCAGCCCGTTCTGGGCGTAGATGGTGGGCAGGAACCCGACCACGGTCATCCATTGGATGGTGAGGCAGGCGAACGCCAGTCCCGCGATCCAGGGCCCGGGCGAGCGGACGGTGGCGCCGATCCGCCGCGTGGCGGCTGCCACGTTGCCGGGGCCGCGGGATTGACCGGCCGGGAGGACAGCGGCGGCCAGGGGCAGCGATGCCAGTGTGAGGGCGGTCACGACCCACCACAGCAGACGCCAGGATGTGACCTGCAGGATTACCGCGCTGCCGGCCAGGCCGCCGAAGGCGGCGACGCCGGTCGATGCGCCCCAGTAGCCGATCGCTGTGTTGATCCGCGACGGCGCCGTATGCCGGCGGATCAAGCCCGGGCCGGTCACCATGACCATGATGGACCCGGCCCCTTCTACCGCCCGGGAAGCCATCAGCGCAGTCACGGAGGGGGCGGCAGCACCGAGCGCCGATCCCAGGCTGGCCAGGGCCAGCCCTGCCAGCAGGCAGCGCCGCTCACCTACCAGCTCGGCGAGCAGCGAGACAGCCAGACCGCCCAGCATGCCGGCCAGCTGGACGACCCCGAGCAGGGCGCCGGCTTGCACCAGCGTCACAGCCAGGTCCTGCCGGACCGACGGGATCGCCGCAGGCAGGTCCCAGATGTGCAATCCAGCGCAGATCGCGGCCAGGACGACCACGATCCAGCGGGCGTCCGGGCACCGGGAGGCTGCGGTCAGGTTCATGGTCGCTCCGTTCCGGATGGGTCCTTCGCGCACCACGATGGCCGGTAACAGCAAACTGCGCAACCGAAGTCCTTTCATCTGCGATAGATGCTTACTAAATCAATTTTCATGTGTCAGTATGCTCAATATGACATCGATCGACGCGCTCGACGCCCAGATCATCCTGGCCCTTGACGACGACCCGGACGCCACGATCTTGTCCCTGGCCCGGACCCTGGGCGTCGCCCGGAACACCGTCCACGCCCGTCTTCGGCGGCTCGCCGAAGACGGCGCGCTCAAGCCCTTCAGCCAGCGCCTGGATCTCCGCGCCGTCGGCTACGAGCTAGTCGCGTTCATGTCCCTGTCGGTTAGCCAGACCGACCCCGGCGTCGTGGCTGGGCTCCTGGAGGTGCCCGAGGTCATCTCGGCGCACCACACCACCGGTGACGCCGACATCCTCGCGCAGGTCGTCGCGAAGAGCACGCACGACCTGCACCGGATCACCGACGCGATCCTCGCGGTCGACGGCGTCGTCCGCACCAGCACGGTCATCTCCCTTGACGAGGCCATCCCCTACCGGCCGGACGCCCTGCTCCGCGTGGCGGCCGGATCCTGGCGCAGACCCGGACGAACTCAGGCCCGGATCTGAACAGACGGCCCCGGCCGGCGTGCTGGTAACCCGTCCCGCAAATTAAAAACCGTTGACAGTCAACAATATTGAGCGCGAGAATCGTCTGGCAGCGGAGGGGGACAGGTGCCGGAATCAGTGCGGTTGAGCGAGGGCGGCAACAATGCGGGCGGCACAGAGCTCGTCCTCACGAGCCCCCATTGGAGGCTGCGAGTCGACTGGGATCAGCGACTCGACCCCTTTGAGGTCGTGCACCTCGCCTCCGGCCGCGTCGTCGCCGACGAGAGCTACTGCTACCAGCTCACCGTGACCGGGGCCACGAACTCGGGCTACCACGGCGGCCCGGCCGCCTGCCGTCGGGTGCGCCCCCTCGACTGGTCGCTCGAGCACCACGAAGACTCCGGGGCCACGTTGACGCTCCTCGGCCAGCTGGACTTCGGCCCCCGGGGCCCGACCGGCGTCCGCCTCGAGCACCAGATCACGTTCGCCGGGTCAGGCGAGATCATCGAGCAGCTCGCGCTGTCAAATCATGCCGGCCGTGACCATCTCAGGCTGGACGACGTCCGTTTCGGCTTCCGGAAGACGCTGTTCGACCGCGGGCGGTCGGCCTGGCGTCCCGGGTGTGACCGGGCTGAGCTCGTCCCGGTCCCCCTGCGCCGCTACCGCGCGCAGGATGTCAACCATCTGCTCTCCGGCTACCGCGCGTACGACCTCTACCCCTCCGAGTGGCCGGGACGCCACAGCCTTCCCGGCCGGAGCTCGGAGGCCTGGCTGTGGGCGGAAGAGGACGGCGGCTTCCTCGTCGCCAAATATTCTCAAGAGCACGCCGAGTTCAGCCTCGCCGACGGCGAGCACGTCGTCGCGCGCCGCTCAGCAGGCGAGGCTGCCTCACTCCAGCTGGACCAGCTCCACAGTGATCGCAATCTCTGCCTCCGGCACGGTGGTGCCGGCGTACACGACGGCTTCCCCGAGCACGCCGGCGAATTGGGCCCGGGCCAGCGCCTGCGTTTCGGATCGTCCACCATCGTGGCTTACGACGGGGACTGGCAGGCTGGCTGCACCATGTACAAGCAGCTCCTCCGGGCCAGGGGCCACCTCACCCCGGCCGGCTACGACCCGAAGACCCACTGGAACGAGCTGTACCGCCTCGGATGGCGCTGTGGATCAAACGCGCCTCTGCAGGAGCTGCCCGCGCTGTTCGAGGAGGCCGCCCGGGCCCAGGCGGCTGGTGCCCAGGCGTTCTACTTCGACCCCGGATGGGACCTGTTCGAGGGAAGCTCCATCTGGGACACCGAGCGGCTAGGGCCGATCGAGGAATTCGTCCGGCGCCTGCAGGACGAGTATGGCTTGTCGCTGGCGCTGCACCTCATGGTGCACACGAAGTCCATCGAGGAGGACCCCAGGATCTACCGGAGGCGCCCCGACGGGGAGATCGACCTGTGGACCGATGCCACGCCGTACGTCGGCGGCTTCGTGTGCCCCGCTTCGCGCGTCTGGCAGCAACAGAAGACGGATCGGCTGCTCCGCCTGGCCCAGGCCGGCGCCTCGTTCTTCATGTTTGACTTCGTGAACTACCGGCCATGCTGGTCGAGCGAGCATGGCCACAGCGTCCCCCTGACCCGGGAGGAGCACGCTGCGGGCATCCTGAGCGTCATCCAGGCCGTCAAATCGCGATTTCCCGGCCTCACCATCGAGGCGCACGACCGGATCGGCGGCGGACTGCCGCTGTATTACCAGCACGGATCAACCGGCACCCACGACGAGCTGTGGGGCTTCGAATTCATGTGGGACCCGTATGCGGACCTGCTGAGCGGCAGGGCATTGTCGCTCTATGAGTACAACCTCGCGTATGACATCCCGCTCTACCTCCACATCAACAGCGCGCACGACAGCCCGACGATGCTCGCCTTCTGGTGGTACGCCTCCTGCTGCCGTCACCTCGGCATCGGGGGCCTGGCCAAGAGCGACGGGCAGTGGGCCCTCCTGGTCGAGGCGATGCGCACGTACCGGAGGCTCCAGCCCTACTTCGCCCGGGGCCGCTTCGCCGGGATCGACACACTGACGCACCTGCACGTCCTCGACCAGGAGGGCGGGGCAGTGCTGACCGCATACAACCTCGAAGCGAGCGAGGTGCGACGCTCAGTAAGCATCACTTCGGCGGAGATGCCGCTCGGCGAGGCGCCTGAGGTGACCGGGGCGCCCTTCGTCATGGCTGAAGGGGTACTGACGATCGACCTCGTGTTGCCGCCACTCAGCCCGCTGGTGATCGAGATCGACACGCGTTGACGAGGGCCTAACGAAACCCGCCGGGCAGGGCCCGGAGAGGTAGGAGACCTGGTGGAGGCAGAGCCGGAGATTCCGTTGGCTGACCCGCCGGCCACCTGGCAGGAACACTGGTTCGACCATCGCCAGTTGCTCCGGCTGCACCACAGCGACGAGCACTGCGCGATCTACGCAGACCCGGACGTGCGCCGGGCTGAGGTACGGTGGCTGCCCCGGTTCGTGAATGTGACCTGGCAGTACTCCAAGGCAACCTACGGCGACGCGTTCGGGCCCGACCCGCGCATCTACTCCGTCCATCACGCCGGGCGGCACGGCGGCGGTCACGCGGGCTACTACGTCAGCCCGGTCCACGACTACCACAACGTCAGCGACTGCGGGCTGGACACCTGGCGGGAGGGCAACACCCTCGCTCGCGAGCTGCCCGCTCATGAGATCGGGCACTCCGTGGAGAGCGCGAACAACGGCGTCCATGGCTCACCGGCGTATGAGATCTGGGGTGACAGCAAGTGGGCCGAGTTCTACATCTATGACCTCTACACGGCGCTGGGCATGGACCGCGAGGCTAAGGGCGTCTATCGCCGGTTCACCGGCAACACTGACGATTTCCCGCGTCGGGGGACCCGCTGGTTCCGCGACTGGTTCTACCCGCTCTGGCGGGACTGCGGGCAGGCGGAGGTCATGAACAGGTTCTTCCGGGACCTGGCCCGGCACTTCCCGCGCGACTCCGGCGGCACCTATACGCGGCGGATGAACTGGGGCGAGTACGTCCACTTCACCAGTGGTGCCGCGGCCGCCGACCTGAGCGGCCTGGCCGCCCGCGCTTTCGGCTGGCCCCCCGAGTGGGCCGGTCAACTGGAGGACGCCCGCGCGCAGTTCCCCGGCATCACGTACTGAAATACGGGGCGGACGCTACCGGGCCGGCTAGGTGCTTTGCGGCTGACCGTCGAGCCGGGGGGCCGGATGCGCCGACCGCTCAGGGGGTCAGGGTGTTCGGCGGCGACTGCGGCGGTGCGGGTAAGGATCTTGCCGAGCAGGTTCAGCAGGCATGCTCGTTCGTCGGGACTCAGTGCGGAGGCGACGCTCCGCTCGAGCGTGCGGATTCCGGGTAGCAGCTGATCTGCGGTGGCGCGACCGTCGGGGGTGATCTCGATCAGCACGCTGCGCCGGTCGTCGGGGTTGGAAGTGCGGCAGATCCAGCCGCGGCGCTCGAGGACGTCGAGCATAGCTGTCATGGTGGCCGACGGAATGAGAACCCGGTCGCTGACCTGCGAGGGGTCAGCGGCGCGCTGGCCCCGTCGATGACGGCTAGTGCGGTCGCGGCGGACTGCGGCACGCCGAAGGTCAGCCGGAGCGCCGGTCGAGCTCGCCGAGCAGGGCCTCGCCGGTGCGGACCAAAGAGGCGTAGGCCTCGGTGCAGGTTGTCGCCGTCGGGATACTCGTCCTCGAAATCGGTACCTACCCTGCTAACTTCCGGCTGGCCGGTGACAGTCGCAGGGGTGCGGGGCCGACTGCAGCAGGCCGGTCATCATGAGGCCGAGCAAGTTTTCGAAGATGTCGTCGTCCTTGACCTCGGGCAGTAGCGTTCTGACCTGCCAGATCGCGGGGAACTGCGCGCGGTCGACGGACAGGTAAGCCTGCGTCCAGGCGGCTCGGTCGCTCTGCTGCGCCTTCGCGTCGAGAGACAGGAACGCCGCCTCGAAGCCCGCGAACGCCAGCGCGAAGTCGCCCACCGTCCGGTACGTCAGTGCCGCCTGCGCCCCCTCGAAGCCAGCCGCATGGACTGCCTCGAGGATGACGTTGACAGCCGCAATCTCGGCCGGGCCCTGCGTCGTGCGGTACGCGGACATCGACGCGGCGGCTGGATGCGCGAGGTAGGTCGCCCGCTGGCGCCGCGCCAGGTCAGTGAGGGTGTCGACCCAGCACGGGCTCGGCTCCAGGCCGGCCGTCGCCTCCTCGATCAGCCGGTCGGCGATCGCCAGGATCAGGTCGTCCTTGCTGGCGAAGTGCCGGTACACGGCGGTCTGGTCGGCGCCGAGGGCGCGGCCGAGCTTGGGCATGCTGAACCCGTCGAGCCCGCCGGTGTCGAGCAGTCGCAGGCTCTCGGTGACGATGATCTCCTTGGTGAGGCTGCCGCGGCGCAGCCCGCGCCGAGGCGGTTCCGGCGCCGGCTTGGCGTGCGCGTCAGGCGCAGCAGTCACGCCAGCCTCCTCCCGCTGCTCAGGGCCTGGCTTCCCCCCAGGATTCAGGGGGAGCCTAACACCGATTCGGTTAGTCAAAGGCATTGACAAGAGCTTTGTCAACTGCTTGAGTACCGGGCAACTCACCACGGACGGGAGGTCCCGGTGCCAGGTGACGCAGACCTGACCTTCTGCAACGGCACGATCTTCGACGGCCACGAGTTCCTCCCGGCCGGCACGGCCGTGCGGGTCCGGGCCGGGAGCATCGTCGCGGTCCAGCCGGACGCGGACGCCCGGGCTGCCGCCGGCCCCGGCACCGAGATCGTCGACCTGGCCGGCGGCACGCTGCTGCCGGGCTTCATCGACGCGCACATGCATCCGGTTTTCGCGGGCGATCAGCTGCGCCGGTGCGACCTGTCCGGCGCGGTCACGCTGCCGGAGTACCTCGCGATCATCCGCGACTACGTCAAGCGCAACCCCGGCGACGGCTGGGTCACCGGCGGCGGCTGGTCGATGGAGGCGTTCCCCGGCGGTATCCCGACAGCCGCGCCGCTGGACAAGATCGCCTCAGACCGCCCGGTCTACCTGCCGAACCGCGACGGCCACGGCGCCTGGGTCAACAGCAAAGCGCTCCAGCTCGCCGGGATCACCCGCGACACTCTCGACCCGGCAGACGGCCGGATCGAGCGGGCCGCGGACGGCAGCCCGGTCGGCATGCTCCAGGAAGGCGCGCAGAACCTGGTCTCCCGGCTGCTGCCCGAGCTGACCGAGGACGATCGCGACGAGGCGCTGCGCTTGGCCCAGGAGCACCTGCTGGCCCTGGGCATCACCGGCTGGCAGGACGCGATCATCGGCCGCTCCTCCAAGTCGGGCGACCCGCTCTCGGCCTACCTTCGCGCCGCGGACCGCGGCACGCTCCGCGCCACGGTTGTCGGCGCGCTCTGGTGGGACCGGCACCGCGGCCTGGACCAGCTCGCCGAGCTGATCGAGCAGCGCGACCTCGCGCCGGACGGCCGGTTCCGCGCGACCAGTGTCAAGATGATGCTCGACGGCGTCGCCGAGAACCACACCGCCGCCATGCTCGAGCCCTACCTCGACGGGCACGGCTGCCAGACCGAGGTCACCGGCCTCGACTTCATCGATCCGGCCGAGCTGCCGCGCTTCGTCACCGCACTGGACCAGGCTGGGTTCCAGGTCCACTTCCACGCGCTCGGCGACCGCGCCGTCCGCAATGCGCTCGACGCCATCCAGGCCGCCCGGGAGGCCCACGGTGGCGGCAGCGACGGCACCGGCCAGCGCCACCACCTCGCCCACCTGCAGGTCGTGCACCCGGACGACGTCGCACGATTCACGCATCTCGGTGCCACCGCCAACATCCAGGCCCTGTGGGCCGCGCACGAACCGCAGATGGACGAGCTGACGATCCCGTTCCTCGGCGAGCGCCGCTCGACCTGGCAGTACCCGTTCCGCTCGCTGCACGACTCGGGCGCGGCCCTGTGTGGCGGCAGCGACTGGCCGGTCAGCAGCCCCAACCCGCTGTGGGCCGCGCACGTCGCGGTCAACCGTGTCGTGCCGGACGGGCAAGGCCGCGGCAGTGAAGACCCGTTCCTGCCTGAACAGCGGCTGGATCTCACCACGTTCCTGTCCGCCTACACCTCCGGAAGCGCCCGGATCAACGGTCGCGACGACCAGGCCGGCGCGGTCCGCGCCGGCCTGGACGCCGACTTCGCAGTGGTCGACGCCGACCTCTCCCGTATCGACAGCCATGACATCGGCCAGGCGGCAGTCACGCAGACATGGATCCGCGGTGAGCAGGCCTGGCATTCCAGGAGGACAGCATGAGCGCTCGACGGCGCACTTCAGCGACGGTGGCCGCGCTCGCGGCCTGCGCGCTTCTGGCGGCGGGCTGCGGCCGGGCCGCCCCGGGCACGGGCGGCAGCGGCGGCTCCGGCAACGCCAGCGGCGGCTCCGGCCAGGTCTCCCCGACCAAGGGCCTGGTGATCTCTACCCCGCCGGGCACGTCCAGCGTCGCCTCGGTGACCTGGGCGGTGTACCGTCCGGTGAACTCCCTGGACCCGATCTTCGCCTTCGACTACCCGGAGAACACCGCGATCTCGCTGATGTGCGAGTCGCTACTCCTGCAGGAGCCGAACGGGTCGGTCCAGCCGGGCCTGGCCACCGTGTTCGACGCCGGCGCCGACGCAGATGGTCTTCACGCTCCGGCCGGGCGTGAAGTTCTGGGACGGCGACCCGGTGACGCCCGCTGACGTGATCTACAGCCTGCAGCGGCAGATGGACCCGGCCTACGGCGGCTTCTACGGCCAGGTCTTCGACCGGGTCAAGTCGATCACCGCGACCGGATCGAACCAGGTCACGATCACCCTCAAGCAGCCCGACTACTGGCTCGAGGGCGAGCTGTCCTCGATGCCGGGCATCATCGTCCAGAAGAGCTACGCGCAGAAGGAAGGCAAGAAATACGGCACGCCGGCCGGCGGCATCATGTGCACCGGCGCGTACAAGTTCGTGTCCTGGACCGCGGGCGCGGGCGTCACCGCCGACCTCAACACGCACTACTGGAAACCCGCGGTCAAGCCGCTGGTCAAGCAGATCGTGATCAAGGGCGTGCCGGACGC
Organism: uncultured Actinomycetes bacterium; assembly: GCA_963781085.1. Classification (GTDB taxonomy): domain Bacteria; phylum Actinomycetota; class Actinomycetes; order Streptosporangiales; family Streptosporangiaceae; genus RYN-230. The sequence continues at coordinate 151,559 of CAWAES010000005.1, read as the reverse complement.
GGCGTCGTTCACCTCCGGGATGCTGACCGGCGCGATCCAGGGCTCGTATTACTTCGGCCTCTCCAACCTCAAGCAGCTCGAGTCCAGCAGCGCCGTCAAGGTCTACCAGGGGCCCGGCCAGATGACCGACGCGTTCGTCGTGTCGGCGACCAGCGGGCCGCTGACCAAGCCCACGGTCCGCCAGGCGCTGTCGATGGCGCTGGACCGGCAGGCGATCATCAGCAACGTCTACGACGGCGCGGCGCTGATGCCGCGCTGGCTGGCTAACCCGGGCACGTTCGGCTACGGGACCTCGGTGTTCGACGCGGCCTACGACAGCTCGCCGGTGCTGAACCAGAACCTCGCCCGGGCGAAGAAGCTCGTCAAGGAAGCCGGCGTCGCCGGGCAGACGATCACGATCGGCACCTCCAGCGAGCTCGCCAGTATCTCGGCCGAGACTGGCGCCTACCAGCAGGCGGCCGAGGCGATCGGGCTGAAGGTGGTGCTCAAGTCGGTCTCGGCGGCTGACTACATCAACTTCTTCACCAGCGCGGCCGCGCGCAAGGGCATCGACGGGTTCATCACCGTCAACTACGGCGACTACGCCGACCCGGCCGCGCTGCTGTCGACGGTGGCGCTGCCCGGCGGCGACCAGAACTACGACGGCTTCAGCAACCCGCAGATGACCTCGCTGCTGGAAGGGGCGCGCAGCACCGCCAACCCGGATCAGCGCGCCCAGCTGGTCGCCAAGGCCGAGAAGCTCGCGGCGAAGCTGCTGCCGTGGATCCCGAACGTGCAGCCGACCAACGTCCTCATGCTGAGCAGCAGCCTGACGGGGGCGCCGGCGTCGTTCTCGTACATGTTCGCGCCCTGGGCCAACACGCTGGGCGGGAAGGGCTAGCCCGGTGCGCTGGCGATTTCTGGTCCGCAGGCTGGCCATGCTGCTGGCCAGCCTGCTGATCGCGAGCTTCGTGATCTTCGGCGCGCTGTACCTGGCGCCGGGGAACCCGATCAGCGCGCTGTCCGGCGGCCGGGCGCTGCCGCCCGCGAGCCTGCACGTGCTGGAGCAGCGCTACCACCTCAACCAGCCGTTCCTCGCCCAGTACTGGTACTGGCTGGACAACGCGCTGCACGGCAACCTCGGCATCTCGATCACGCTGCAGCAGAACGTGTCCTCGGTGATCGCCGGGCGGATGTGGACGACCGGCGGGCTCGTGCTCTACGCCGCGATCATCATCCTGATCGTCGGGATCAGCAGCGGGGTCGTGGCGGCGCTGCGGCCGGGCTGGGCGGACAGCTCGGTACTGGTGTCGACCGCGGTCACCGCAGCGCTGCCGTCGTTCGTCGCGGCGATCGTGCTGATCCTGCTGTTCTCGGTGAAGCTCGGCTGGTTCCCGGCGCTGGGCAACGGCACGGGCTTCTGGTCCAACGTCCAGCACCTCACCCTGCCCGCGATCGCCCTCGCGATCTCCTCGCTGGCGATCGTGTCGCGGGTGACGCGGGCGGCGGTCCGCGAGGAGGCCGACCGCGAGCACGTCCAGACCGCCATCAGCCGCGGCATCCCGGCGCGCCAGCTCATCCGGCGGCACGTGCTGCGCAACGCCGCGATCCCGATCGCGACGGTGTCGGGCATCACGATCGCCTCGCTGATCGCGGTGGCGGCGGTGGTGGAGACCGCGTTCAGCCTGAACGGGCTCGGCGCGTACCTCGTGCAGGCGGCCGAGTCGAAGGACCTGGCGGTGGTGCAGGGCATCTCGCTCGTCCTAGTCGCCGCGTTCGTGCTGATCAACGCGCTGGTCGACGTGCTGTACGCGGTGCTCGACCCGCGGGTCGCGCTCGGAAGCAGGGCACAGTGAGGGGGCACCGATGAGGTGTGCACGGTGAGCGCGGCTGTCGGCGTCCCGGCCGCTACCGCCGCCCCGGCCGCCGGGCGGCGCGCAGGGCGGACGGGCGTGCTCGGCCTGCTGCGCGCGACCGGGGTCGGCGGCATGATCTCGGCCGTCGTGATCGCGGTCGCGATAGTGCTGGCGATCATCGGCCCGTGGATCGCGCCCTACAACCCGGACCTGCCGAACCTGAGCCTGGCCTGGGTCGGGCCAGTCGGCGGGCACCTGCTCGGCTTCGACTTCGAGGGCCGCGACGTGCTGTCCCGGCTGCTGGCGGGCGCGCAGTCCTCGATGATCGGCCCGCTCGCCGTCGTGGTCGGCGCGATGGTGCTCGGCACGCTCATCGCGGTCGTCTCCGCCTGGCGCCGGGGCCTCACCGACACCGTTGCCTCGTCCGGCCTCGACATCCTCTTCGCCTTCCCTGGCATCCTGCTCGCCGTGCTCGCCGCGGCGGTGTTCGGCGCCGGCCTGACGGCCGCCGCGGTCGCGCTCGCCATCGCGTACATGCCGTACGTGGCCCGAGTGCTGCGCGGCGCTGCTTTGCGGGAACGTGGCCAGCCCTACGTCGCCGCCCTCGAGGTTCAGGGGGTCAGCGGCGCCTCGATCTGCCTGCGGCACATCGTGCCGAACATGCTGCCGCTGATCGTGGCGCAGGCGACGATCCTGTTCGGCTGGGCGATGGTCGACCTCGCGGCGATCTCGTTCCTCGGCCTCGGGGTGCAGCCGCCCGCGCCGAACTGGGGCGTGATGATCTCGGAGAACCAGCCCGGCATCCTGCAGGGCTACCCGCTCCCGGCGCTGGCCGCCGGCGTCTGCATCGTCGGCGTGGTCATCGCGTTCAACATCCTCGGCGAGCGGCTGTTCGAGCAGGCCCAGATGGTGCGGCGATGAGCGCGGCCGGCGCGGCGAGCGGACTGGCGCGGCGAGCGCAGAGCGCGACGCGCTGCTGTCGGTGCGGGACCTGACCGTCACGCTGCCGGTCGAGGGCGCCCAGCGCGCGGTGCTGCGGGACGTGGCGCTGGAGATCCGGCCGGGCGAGGCGGTCGGGCTGGTCGGCGAGTCCGGCTCGGGCAAGTCGATGACCGCCCGCGCGATCGACCGGCTGCTGCCCAAGGGCGCGCAGGTCGAAGGCGAGATCCAGTTCGACGGCGCGGACGTCGCGACGCTGACCGGCGCGGCACTGCGCGGCTACCGCAACAAGGTCGCGATGATCTTCCAGGATCCTCGCGCGCACGTGAACCCGGTCCGGCGGATCGGCGACTTCATGACCGAGGCGCTGCGGACCAACCTTGGCGTCCGCGCCGCGGAAGCGAGCAGGCGCGCGGCCAGCATGCTTGGCGAGGTCGGCATCGCCGACGGGGAACGGCAGTTGCGGCAGTACCCGCACCAGCTCTCGGGTGGCATGCTGCAGCGGGTCATGATCGCGGCTGCGCTGCTGACCGGGCCCGCGCTGCTGCTGGCCGACGAGCCGACGACCGCGCTCGACGTGACGACGCAGGCCGAGGTCATGGCGATCCTGGACGAGCTGCGGCAGGCGCACGGCCTGGCGATGCTGTTTATCACGCATGACCTGGACCTGGCCGCGGCCATCTGCGACCGGACGATCGTCATGTACGCGGGGCAGATCGTGGAGGAGCGGCGGTCGGAGCTGCTGCACAGCCATCCGCTGCATCCGTACACGGCGGCGCTCGGGGCGGCCAGGCCGGAGATCGACCAGAAGGCCAGCCGGCTGCGCGCGATCCCCGGCCGGCCGCTGTCGGCCTTCGAGGCGCCTGCGGGCGCGTGCGCGTTCGCGCCGCGCTGCGCCTACGCCGAGCCCGCCTGCACGGAATCGGTGCCGGACCTCACGGCGCTCGACGGCGGCCGGTCGCGCTGCCTGCGGGCAGCCGACCTGCGCGGGCAGCTGGAGGCGGCGCATGCGTGAGCACGAGCTGGCGGCCGGGACAAGCGCGCGGCAGCAGAAACGCAGCCGGCCGGCGCCGCCCCGGCTCTCGCCGGCGCCGACTCGGTACTGGCCGTTGAGGGCCTGCGCAAGGAGTTCGGCAGCCTGGTCGCAGTCGACGACGTCTCGTTCGCGATTCCGGCCGGCCGGTCCTTGGCGATCGTCGGGGAGTCCGGCTCTGGCAAGACCACGATCGCCCGGATGATCGTCGGCCTGGAGCGGCCGACAAGCGGCTCGATCACCGCTTGCGGCCGGGACCGGTCGCGGCCCGCGCGCTCGGCCCGTGACCGGCGGCGGCGTGGCAGCGAGGTGCAGATCGTCTTCCAGGACCCGTACACGAGCCTGGATCCCCGGCAGACCGCCGAGCACGCGATCGACGAGATCCTGCGGCTGCACCACGGGTACGAGGTCAAGCGCCGCCAGGCCAGGATCGCCGAGCTGACCGACCTCGTCGGCCTCGACTCGCGCCAGGCCAGGGCGCTGCCGCGGGCCCTGTCGGGCGGCCAGCGGCAGCGGGTCGCGATTGCCCGGGCGCTCGCCGCGGAGCCGCGCCTGCTGATCCTGGACGAGTCCGTGGCCGCGCTGGATGTGTCGATCCAGGCCCAGGTGCTCAATCTGCTGGCCGACATCCGGGACGAGACGTCGGTGTCCTACGTGCTGATCAGCCATGACCTCGCGGTTGTCCGTCAGCTCACCGACGACGCGATCGTGATGTACCGCGGGCAGTTGGTGGAGCGCGGGCTGACCGCGCAGATCCTGGACGACCCGCAGCACCCCTACACCCAGCGGCTGCGCGCGAGCGTGCCGCGGCCGGGCTGGAAACCAGTGCGGCGCCAGCTGGTGCCCGCCGACACCGAAGGTGAGCCGACGTGACCGACGACCTCTGCTATCTGTCGGCGACGACCGCGCTGCGCTTGTTCCAGTCCCGTGACCTGTCGCCGGCCGAGCTGGCTGCGGCCGTGATAGCCCGGGCCGAGTCAGTCGAGCCCGCCATCAACGCGTTCGCCGCGACCTACTACGAGCAGGCGCTGGAGCAGGCCAGCGCGGCCGCCGAGCGCTACGCGGGCCAGGGTGACCCGCCCAGGCCGCTGGAGGGCCTGCTGGTCGCGGTCAAGGAAGAGGCCCCGATCGCCGGGCAGCTCAACACGCTCGGGTCACTGCCGCTGCGTCACGTGGTGGCGCCGCAGACGGCGGTGTTCGTGCAGCGGATCCTCGACGCGGGCGGCATCGTGCACGCCCGGACGACGACCCCGGAGTTCTCCTGCGCGCCGGTGACCTGGACGAAGCTGTGGGGGGTGACCCGCAACCCGTGGCACCTGGATTACTCGCCCGGCGGGTCGTCCGGCGGCTCGGGCGCGGCGCTGGCCGCGGGCAGCACGACGCTCGCCACGGGCTCGGACATCGGCGGGTCGATCCGCATCCCGGCGTCGTTTTGCGGCGTCGTCGGGTTCAAGCCGCCGTATGGCCGGGTGCCCGAGGTCGAGGTGTTTAACCTCGACCACTACTGCCACGAAGGACCGATGGCCCGGACGGTCGCGGACTGCGCGCTGCTGGAGAACGTGATCGCCGGACCTGACCCGAGCGACGTGGCGTCGATCAGGCCCAAGCTCGTGATCCCGGCCGACCTGAGCCTCGCGGCCGCACGACCCCGAGTCGCACTCAGCACCGACCTCGGCGGCTATCGCGTCGACGCGGACGTCGTGGCCAACACCCTGGCCGCGGCCGACCGGCTCCGCGCCGCGGGCGTGATCGTCGAGGAAGTCAGCCTGCCCTGGCGGCTGGCCGACATCGAGCGCGCCGCCGAGATCCATTTCGGCATGATCTTCGGCCCGTCAATGCGCGAGCTGTACGAACAGCACGGCGCCGACCTCACCTCCTACGCCCGGCATCTCGTCGAGGACTCCGCAAAGATCACCAAGGACGACCTGATCGCCGGGCTCGACCTGGAAGGCCGGATCTACGCACCGCTCGGCGCGCTGCTCGAGGACTACGACGCGCTGATCTGCCCGACGTTCGCGGTACCAGCGCTGCCCGCCACCTACGAAGTCGGCGACCCGGTCGCGATCAACGGCGAGCCGACCGCGCACTGGATGGACGCCATGATGACGCTGCCGTTCAACATCGCCAGCCGCTGCCCAGTGCTGAGCGTGCCGTCCGGGCTGTCACGCGACGGCCTGCCGACGGGCCTGTCCGTCGTCGGAAAGACCTACGACGACGTCGCCGCGTTCCGGGTAGCCGCCGCGCACGAGGTCACGTTCCCCTGGCTGGACGAGCCCGGCCGGCGGCCCGGGTCGCCGCCAGGATAGGGATTCGGAGGGGGAGTTTTGAACCCTATGGCCGTGACCTGCGGTGACGTCACACGTCAGGTGATGGACGGAAGCCAGCTGGTCCACGGACGGCTCACCCAGCCCGCCGTGAAGGTCCTGGCACCCAGGCCCGCACAGGGGATCCCTGCGACGCCGCAGGTGGTCGAGCCGCCCCGGGTCATCCCGCCCGGGCGCGGCCGCCCGGCGAGCGTGTGCCCGGCCCGGTTGCTGGCCGGCGACTGCGCCGCTGTGGCGCGTTCTACAGAACCTCCGTGCGTTCAGGACTGGAGCGGGCTTCACCCGTCTACAGTGGGGCTACATCAAGGCGAGTACCGCGCTGAGGGGTGCTCCGCCGCAGTCTGGCTGACCGGGCCGGGGGGGCCATGAGCTTTGCAGCACTTTCCAGCGGCGCGATCCTTTCCCTGGCTGCCGCGCTCACGGTGATCGCGACGCTGTGCTGGGCCCTTTACCCGGGCCCTGGGGGCGCGGGCTACGACCCGGACGCGCCCCTGCCGCCTGGTCAGGGAGTGGCAGTCAGCGGCGGTGGCTGGTGGCAGGGGCACAGGGCGGCGGAGGTTCTCGCGCGGCTCGGCAGCAGCCGCCGGAGCGCGTTCGTGGCATTGTCGTGGGAGTGGGTCCTGCGGGCTAACGGGCAGGTCGCTTACCGGCTGGCCACAGTCGATGGCCGCGCGGAACGCAATCCGTGGACGCCAGTCACCCAGCTGGCCGCTGCCGATCTGCACTCGGTGCGCGAGGACCGCGCCCGGGCCGCAGATCTGCTCGCTGAGCTCGCCCGCCAGCACGGCCACGAAGCCGATAGGCAGCAGTACTGAACGTGTGCCCGGGGCGCACCGAGCGGTAGCGGACCAGCCTGGTGCACCACCCGCCCAGGACGCTGCGGCTGATTGCTGAGGGCGGGTCAAACCAGCGGGTCGCCCTCGAACCGTTTGTGTCGCTGGACGCTGTGAAGAGCACGTGTCGCACGTCCTGGGCCAGCCCGGCGCCGCCAACCGCCCCGAGGCTGCCGCGCGGGCCTGGCAGCTCAGGCTGATCGCCTGACACCGCGCCCCGGCCGGCCCGCTCGCACCTTGGTATCCGGTCGCGCCTTGGTATGAGGGATCGCCGCGCAGCGATATTCCACCCGGCAGGCACCTTCGGGTGACGCCCCACGGCGGCGGGACGTCATACCGTTCCCCCAGTGCCGGTTCCCGGTAGGCCACGCGGGCCGCCATCGGTGCCACGGGATGGGAAATCAGCCTAGGAGATGACCAACAGTGCGGCGGCAGTTCCGTGACCGCCGGCGCCAGGAATCAGGCAGTTCGCCTAATGCCGCCGAGAGGGCCTTACCGGCAGCATCGGGCGGCAGACAGTAGCCGAATCTGAGGAGCAGCTGTGCATTCGTCCGCACCCAGAATGCCGGAGATCGAGCCGGCCTTGCCAGCCAGGCCGTTTCGGGTTTTCGTCGCCGATGACGTCCTGGACGACCTGCGTGCCCGGCTGGCCCGGACTCGGTTCACCGCGGCGTCCGATTCTGCTTACTGGGCAGCCGGAACCGATCCGGGGTACCTGCGCGAGCTGGTCGCCTACTGGGCCGACGGCTTTGACTGGCGCGCAGCCGAAGCGCGGCTCAATGCCTACCCCCAGTACACGGCCGAGGTAGCCGGCCGTCTGGTGCATTTCGTCCACCTCCGCGGCAACGGAGCCCAGGGCGCGCCGGCGCCCCTGCCGCTGGTCCTGACGCACGGCTGGCCCAGCAGTTTCGTGGAAATGCTGCGCGTCGCGCCGCTGCTGGCCGACCCGGCCAGCTACGGAGCGGATCCCGCTGACGCCTTCGACGTGGTCATCCCGTCCCTGCCCGGTTTCCTGTACTCGCAGCTGCCGCCGGGCCCGTTCACCCGGCGCGGTACCGCCCGGACCTGGCACGCCCTGATGACCGGGTCCCTGGGCTACCCGCGGTTCGGGGCATTCGGCGGCGATATCGGCGGCGGCGTGACCCAGTGGCTGGGCGCGCTGTACCCCGGTGAGGTGGCCGGCGTTCACATCACCTCCGCGGTGACCACGGCGAACTTCGCGGACCAGCCGCCCACCAGCGAGGAAGAGGCCTACCTCACGGCGCATGCCGCCTACGACGCCGGCGACCAGGGTTACAGCGAGATCATGTGCACTCGCCCGGACACCGTCGCGGCGGCACTTGCCGACTCCCCGGCCGGGCTCGCCGCATGGATCGTTGACAAGTACCGCGACTGGAGCGACTGCGGCGGCGACGTGGCGGCCCGCTGGGACAAGGACACCATCCTGACGGTCGTCACCTTGTACTGGGCGACTGCCACTATCGGCTCCTCGTTCCGCCAGTACTACGACTATGAGCTGAACGATCCGGTCCCGCGCATCACCGTCCCGGCGGCGGTCACCCTGAGCAGCGAGCCGGCTTATGCCGGCTACCCCCGCAGCTTCATCGAGCGGCTGTGCACCGACCTGCGCCACTGGAATGCCCCCGGCCGGGGCGGTCACTTCATGGCCCATGAGGAACCCGAGCAGGTCGCCGCCGAGCTGCGCACATTCTTCCGCCCGCTGCGCCAGCCGTCGGCGGGGTGAGCCGGTCGCCGGCATGATCGTCGCCGACCACGCTGGTAGAGGCGAGCCTGCGCTTCTGTGACGTGCCTGTGACAGCCTTATGACGCTGCCACGATATCTCGGCCTGATTCTCGCGGGTATGCATGACGCGAATGCCCGAGCCGGTCCCGGGCTGGCTGGCTCCGGCGGGACCGGCGAGGCCGATTCGCCGCCACTGGCCCCGGGCCTGCTGTCTGGGGGCAGAGCTCAGCGGAGAGCCGCTTCCCCGGAGACGCCGGTACTGCTGTCGGATCCGGCGGTTTCCGCGGTTTCCGTCCGTGATTGTGCGGAGCCACTGACCGCGCTGGCTGAGTCGTTCGGGCCCTCCCGTGCGCTGGTGCGTGCGTCGGTGGCGCGACGGCTGGTGCTGGCGCGTGACGAACTGCCGCGGGGCGTGGGCCTGCGGGTCGTCGCCGGCCACCGGACGGCCGAGGCGCAGCGTGCGATCATCAGCTCGTACGCTGCGGGGCTCCGCATGGTTCACCCGGCGATCGGGGCGGCAGAACTAGGGCGGCTCACCAGCCGTTTCGTCGCACCGCTGGCGGTAGCGCCGCATGTGGCGGGCGCGGCGGCTGACCTGACTCTGGTCGATAGCGCGGGCCGCGAACTTGATCTTGGTACGCCCATCGATGCCACGCCCGAACAGAGCGAGGGCGCCTGCTACTTCGACGCCCCCAAGGTGAGCAGGCAGGCCCGGGCCAACCGCGGACTGCTCGCACGGGTCCTGCGGGGCGCCGGCCTGGTGAACTACCCGACCGAATGGTGGCACTGGAGCTACGGCGACCGGTACTGGGCACTGGTGACCGGTGCCCCGGCCGCGCTCTATGGTCCGGTCACCACGAACCGGGCCGCCCGATGAGCGTGGCTATTGAACCGGTGACCGTGGCCCGCACCGATCGCGCCCAGGGAACAGTGCTCACTGTGGACCTGCATGCGGTCGCGGCGAATACCCGGCTCTTCGCCTCCCGCGCCCGGGCTGAGGTGATGGCCGTGGTCAAGGCGGACGGTTTCGGGCACGGCGGCGCGGACGCTGCCCGCACGGCGCTGGCGAACGGGGCGACGTGGCTGGGAGTGACGAGCATCGCCGAAGCCCTGACGCTGCGGGAGGCCGGGCTGGCCGCCCCCGTGCTGAGCTGGCTGAACCCCGTGGATGCCGACTTCGGGCTCGCGCTCGCGGCGGGCATCGACCTGGCCGTGCCCAGCCTCCGGCATCTGAGCGCCGTCATGGATGCAGCCAGGGCACACGGGCGCCGCGCCCGGGTGCACTTGCACCTGGACGTGGGAATGGCCCGGGACGGATGCGAGCCCGCCGGGTGGCCTGGGCTGTGCCGGGCCGCGTGCGGCGGCGAGCAGCGCGGCGTGCTCCAGGTAGTTGGCCTGATGGGACATCTGGGCTGCGCCGACGACCCAGCCGACCCGTGCAACAAGGCCGGCCGCGCGCGCTTCGGCCGTGGCGTGGAGACGGCACGCGCAGCCGGGCTGCGCCCGGCGGTACGTCACCTGGCGGCAACCGCGGCGACACTCACAGACCCGCGCACTCACCACACCCTGTGCCGCATCAGCGCCGGCCTGGTCGGTATCGATCCATCCCGGACGACCCGCCTGCACCCGGCACTGACGCTCACCGCGCCAGTCGTGGCGGTGCGCCGGGTCCGGGCAAACAGCCCCGTCGGTTATGGGCATTCCTGGACCACGCCGGCGGACACGACTCTGGGCCTGCTTCCGGCGGGCTATGCCGACGGGCTGCCCCGCGCCGCCTCCGGCCACGCCGAAGTCATGGTCCGGGGGCGCCGGTGCCCGGTCGCCGGGCTGATCTCCATGGACCAGACCGTCATTGACCTGGGCAGCCAGCAGATACACCCGGGGGAGATAGTTACCGTGTTCGGCCCCGGCACGTCCGGGGAACCCACGGTCGCGGACTGGGCCGTCTGGGCCGGAACGATCGAGCACGAGATCGTCACCGGTATCGGCGCCCGGGTGCGTCGGCAGGTCACCGGCGCGTGCCGCGGAGGTGACCGGTGAAGGCGCGGGTCGCCGTCATCGGCGGGGGACAGAACTGCGAGCACGAAGTCTCCCTCGCCTCCGCCGCGGCGGTCGCCGCCGCGCTGGAACACACCGGCTACCGTGTCGTCCGGCTGACGATCGGCGTTGACGGCACCTGGCATGACGGCGGTGTTCGCCTGCCCGGCCTCGCCGACGCCGTGCGCATACTCAGCGGCTGCGATGCTGTCGTCCCGGTCGTGCACGGCCCGCACGGGGAGGACGGCACGCTGGCGGTGCTATGCGACCTCGCGGGTATCACCTGCGTCGGCTCCGGCTTGCGGGCAGGCGCGCTGGGAATGGACAAGCACGTCACCAAGCTCATCGCCGCCGATTGCGGGATCGCCACCGCGCCGGCGGTCCTGCTGACCGCCGCTACCGCGGCCGGCTACCGCTGGAGCCGCCCGGTCGTGGTCAAGCCCGTCGCCGCCGGGTCCAGCCGGGGCGTCACCCTGGTCGGGAAACCAGCCCGCCTGCCCGGAGCCCTAGCGGCCGCGTTCGCGCTGGATGACCGGGTGCTGGCCGAAGACGTCATCACCGGCCGCGAAATCGACCTGGCCGTCCTGGCTCGCCCCGACGGGACCCGCATGGTCGCGCCTGCGCTGGAGATCGCGGGCGGAGGGATCTTCGGGTACCAGGACAAGTACGGCGGCCAGGCCGACCTGCGGGTTCCCGCAGCACTCAGCGACGCTGACCGCACCGCACTGGAAACCGCCGCTGTCACCATGTTCGGCGCGCTCGGCTGCGCTGGGGTCGCGCGGGTCGACTTCTTCCTCACCAAGGACGGCCCGCTGCTCAATGAGGTCAACACCATGCCGGGCTTCACCGAGCACTCACAGGTGCCGAAGATGTTCGCCAGCGCTGGCCTGCCCTACCCCGAACTCCTCGACCTGCTGGTCAGCGACGCGCTGTCCGGTCCAGCGGTGCCCTTGTGACACGGTTGTGACAGTCGGCGCACAGCCTCGTGACATTGGTGCCGCACCGTCAGGGAGATGAACGCAACAGGCCGTGAGCCGGCCGGGCTGCCTAGCGTGCCGCTATGAGCGGCGACGACATGCATAATGGCGGTCGATGACGAAGGTGCTGCTCGTCGAGGACGATCCGGGTGCCCGGCAGGGCCTGGAGCTGGCTTTGCGCCGCCTCGGCTATCACGTGCGGCCCGCCGAAACCGGCGAGGCGGCGCTGGACGGCATCGGCCAGGACGCGGTGGACGTCGTGGTGCTCGATGTGATGCTGCCAGGCCTCGACGGTTTCGAAGTCTGCCGGCGGCTGCGCCGCGGCAGCACTGCCCCGGTCATCATGCTGACCGCCCGCGGCGACGACTTCGACATTGTCGGCGGCCTAGAGGCCGGGGCCGACGACTACGTGGTGAAGCCGGTGGAACCACGGGTGCTCGACGCCCGGATCCGCGCGGTGCTACGCCGGCAGGCCCGAGATGGCTCGCCAGCGGAGACCCACGGTGAGCTGATGATCGACCGCGGCTCGCTGACGGTGGCCCTGCGTGGCCGGGAGATCACACTGACTCCCACCGAGCTGCGCCTGCTGCTGGTCCTGTCCGGCTCGCCACGGCAGGTATTCTCCCGGCAGCAGCTGCTTGACCTGGTGTGGGAACACGGCTACCTGGGTGATTCCCGGCTGGTGGACGCCTGCGTGCAGCGGCTGCGGGCCAAGATCGAAACCGACACGTCCGAGCCGCGCTATATCCAGACGGTGCGCGGGTTCGGCTACCGGTTCGGGCCGGTGTAGCAACCAACACGGGAGGAGCACCTGGTGCGTGCCCGCCTGATCGCCGCGTTCGTCGTGGTGGCGCTGCTGGCGGCCCTGGCGTCGGCGTGGGTGGTCACCCTGATCGTCCCGTTCTACCCGTCGCTGGGCAACCTGATCCGCCCCGCCCTGATCAGCCACCTGCTCGGGTCGCACGTGCCTGGGACAGGCCGACGGCCCCCGTGGGGCCCTGACTTCCCGGCCCGGACTACCGTTCTCGCCTTCGTCCTGGCCGCGTCTGGGCTGCTGCTGGCGACGATCACCGGGCTGGCATTCGCCGCGGCCCGCCGGGTGCTGGGGCCGGTGCGGCGGCTAGCCCGGGCTGCGCAGCAGATGTCAGGCGGCGACCTGTCGGTCCGGGTCGAGTCGGCTGGCCGGGATGAGCTGGCGCAGCTGGTCACCACGTTCAACGCGATGGCCTCGGCATTGCAGGACAAGGTCGGCGAGCTGGAAGTGATGGAGGCCCGAGCCCGCCGGTTCGCTGGTGACGTCTCGCATGAGCTGCGGACACCCCTGACGGCGATGACCGCGGTGGCCGACATCCTCGGCGACGGCACGGCCGCGTCGGTGGACGGCACCGCCGCAGCACGCCTGGTCGGCCAGGAGATACGCCACCTCAACCGCCTAGTGGAAGACCTGATCGAGATCTCCCGCTTCGACGCCGGCTCGGCGCAACTGATTGCAGAAGACACCGACGTCGCAGCCGCAGTGCAGGGGTGCCTGCGGGCCCGGAACTGGGCCGGGGTGTGCTGCACGGTGCCTGCCGGGCTGACAGTGCGGCTGGACCGCCGACGTTTCGACGTCATCGCCGCCAACCTCGTCGGCAACGCGCTGCGGCACGGCGAAGCGCCGGTTACCGTCCGGGCCAGCATCCAGGCTGCCCCAGCGGGGGGCAGTGAACTGGTCTTGCAGGTCCGTGACCACGGCCCCGGCCTCCCCGCCGGTGCCATCGGGCACGTGTTCGAGCGGTTCTACAAGGCTGACAGTGCCCGGGCACGCTCAGAGGGCAGCGGCCTGGGGCTGGCTATTGCCCAGGAGAACGCGCGCCTGCACGGCGGGCGGATCGACGCCGCCAACGACGCAAGTGGCGGCGCGGTGTTCACTGTCCGGCTCCCGGTGCACTAACACACCGCCAAAGGCCCGGTCCCGCGCAGGAGGGCAGACCGGCGGGGTTGTGACGCGCTCGTGACGGGCATCGGACAGTGTCATCACGCCGGCGCCGCATGGTTACGGCATGCGCGACATGAGAACCGGCTTTCCGGCCGGCGACCCGGACACGACAGTCCCGCCGCAGGCCCGGCGCCCAGCCGCTGCGCGCCCCGCCGGCTGGAGCGGCTCACCTGGTCGCCGGCCGGCCGTGCTGGCCAGCCTGATCGTGCTGGCCGGCCTCGCCGGGATCGTCCTGGTGGCCGTGGCCGTGGCCGTGATGTGGCGCTCCGGCCCGCCAGCTCCGCCGCCCCGGCCCGCTGGCCGAGTCACCGGCGTCGCTGGGCGCGGTGTCCTGGCCGGAAGCCGGCGTCTCCGCGGCTGATATCACCGGCCTGGGAGTCGTGGCCGGGCCGGGCGCCCACCGGCGGGTCCCGATCGCGAGCGTGGCCAAGGTGATGACCGCCTACGTCGTGCTGCACGACCACCCGCTAAGCCCGGGCCAGCCGGGGCCGGACATCGTTGTCCAGGCCGCCGAGGCGGCGGCCTACCCGGCCGATGTACGCAACGGAGACTCACTGGTCCCAGTCTCTGCGGGGGAACGGGTCAGTGAGCGCCAGGCGCTGGAGGCACTGTTGCTGCCGTCCGCGGACAACATGGCCTGGATCCTGGCCCGCTGGGACGCCGGCAGCCAGGCCGGGTTCGTGGCCCGGATGAACACCACCGCCCGGTCCCTGGGCCTGACCGCCACCCGCTACACCGACCCCTCCGGCCTCGCCGCATCGACGGTCAGCAGTGCCGCTGACCAGGTCGTCCTGGGCACGGCGGCCATGCATCAGCCGGCGCTGGCAGCGATCGTGGCGATGCGTTCCGCTGTCATCCCCGTGGCCGGCCTGATCCGTAACCTCAACACCCTGCTCGGCCAAGACGGGATCGCCGGGCTCAAGACCGGCAGCGACTCCGCCGCCGGCGGATGTGTCCTGCTGGCCTCCTGGCGGGACGTGCGTGGCGGCCGGAGCGAGGTCCTGATCGTCGCCGCCGTGCTCGGCCAGCCCGGATCAGATGAAACCATCCTGCCCAACGCGCTCGGAGCCGGCCACCATCTCATGCTCGGCCTAGGCCAAGCGCTTCACCCAGGGTCGCGGCGGCGCCGTCGGTCCTCCTCATTGTCTTTCTTCTTCTCGCGCGTGTTTGGGCAGCAGGAACACGAACATGAAGGCGGCTGCCAGAGGGACGAGGCAGGCCCATGAGGTGACCCGGAGAGCGTCGGTCGCCGGGTGGTGGTTGAACAGCGCGAAGAATATGGTGCCGAGAACCGCGACGCCGAGCGAGGTCGACAGTTGCTGTGAGGCTTCCATGACGCCGGCCGCCGATCCGACCTCGTTCATGCTGACCGCGGCCAGGATGAACTGGATGAGCTGACCAAGCACGATGCCGACTCCTGCACCGACCAGCAGCAGGCCGGGAACGAGGTCCCAGGTCGAGGCGCTATGCACGACAGTCAGCATCAGAGCGAGGGCGGTGGTGCCGGCGGCGATGAACAGAATGCCGATGTGGAGCAACCGGCGTCCGAGCCGCTTGACGAGCATGCCCGACACGAGCATGCCCACGATCATGCCGACGACCATCGGGGTCAGAGTCAGGCCGGCGTGGATCGGCGACCATCCTTCGCCGAGCTGGCCGTACAGCGACACGCAGAGCAGCAGTCCGCCGAAAGCGCCGAAGAGGGACAGCATGACCGCGATGCCGCTGAGATACATGCGGTTGGCAAACAGGGATGGCTCGATCAAGGCGTTGTGGCTGCGGCGTCGCTCGTAGCGCACGAAGACGTAGAGCAGGACCGCGCCCGCCGCGAGGAGCGCGAACGTCCAGGCTGGCCAGCCGTCGGTCTGGCCCTGGATAAGCGGGTAGATGATCGCCACGAGGGCCAGGCCGATGAGCCAGACGCCGCCGATGTCGAGCTTGAGATTGGGGTGGCTGGTTCCGCTCGGCAGCGATCGGATCGCGAAGGGAAGCGCGATGAGGCCGATCGGCACGTTGATGAGAAAGACCAGTCGCCAGCCGATGTTCCAGAGGTTGGCGTCGATGAGGGCACCGGCGAGGATCGGTGCGCCGAGCATGGCCAGGCCCGTTGACGGGCCGAACAGGCGGGTTGCCCGGCCCAGTTCCTCGTCGTCGAAGACTTCCTTCAGCAGGCCGAAGCCCTGTGGGATCATCAGGGCGCCGAAGCCGCCCTGCAGGGCGCGGAAGGCGATGAGCATGCCGATGCCCTGCGCCACGGTGCAGGCGGCCGAAAAGCCGGTGAACCCGACCAAGCCGAGCAGGAACATCCGGCGGCGGCCGAAGATGTCCCCCAGCCGTGCCCCCGCGATCAGCAGGACGGCAAAGGCCAGGGTGTAGGCGGCGCTCAGCCACTGGATCGTGCTGGCACCTCCGCCGAGTTGGCGGTGGATAGAGGGGCCGGCGACGTTGACGATTGTGGCGTCGAGCAGATCCATGGTGTTGGCGGCCAGCACCACGCCCGCCACGATCCAGCGCATGCTGTAGAGCTGCGCTCTGGCGGGAGAGCTTGTGATGGTGGGGGCGGTGTCCATGATGACTTTCTGGTTAGAGGGTGGAAGTGAGCCGTTACGGAGGGCGTTGCGTACGGTGTTTGTCACGAACGCTGTTCGTTACGTACACTGTACGTGCGGCACGGCGTTAGGGTCAAGCGTGAGTACCGCACTGCTGTGCAGAACCTGGAGGTCCACCGCACATGAAGACATCGGGCCGCCCTCGCTCGACTCGTGATCGCCCTGCGAAGCCGCCGCTGAGCGAAGGGGCAATAGTTGACGCTGCCCTCGCCATCCTCAAGGCAGAGGGCCTGGAAGCTGTGTCGATGCGCCGGGTCGCGGCTGCCTTGGATACTGGAGCCGGCTCGCTGTATGTCTATGTCGACGGTCGTGACGGCCTGCTGGAGGCGATGTTCGATCGCATCATTGGGGCGGTCAAGCTGGAAAAGCCCGATCCGTCGCGGTGGCGCGCCCAGTTGCACAACCTCCTGGAGCGGGTGCGCGCGGAACTCGTCACTCATCCTGGAATGGCCGCGGCGACCATGGTCAACCCGCCGCGGACCGACGTGGCCATGCGGCTGCTGGAGAACCTCCTGGGAATCTTGCTTGCTGGCGGCCTTGACGCTCAGGACGCCGCGTGGGCGGCCGACATCCTCGCGGCCCAGGTGACCTACGCCGCCATCGAGGCCGAGCTGCGGCGCACCGACCCCAGCGCACTGGCTGCCGAAATCACGGCCAACTTCGCCCGCCTGCCAGCCGAGGACTTTCCGCTAATTACTGCCCACGCCGCTCAGTTGGTCGCTGGAGACGCCGGCGAACGGTTTCGCTTCGCCATTGACGTAATGATCGACGGCGTGCTGGGCAGGGCATCTCGCCGGTAGCTGTCTCAGCCAGAGGCCACCTGAAAACTGGCCCGGGTCGCGACGAGCCAGCGCCCGGCCCGGAAAAGCGCGGCCAAGTAGTGACGTATGAGTCTGGCGGGGCCCGCATAGCGCTGGAACCGAGTTGAACTCCTATGCTCCTGACCTGCGCAAACACGAGACGACCGTACTTACGGCCGGTGCTCGTGGCTATCGGCCTGGTGGCGGAGGGCGAAGATCGCTGCCTGGACGCGGTCTTGCAGGCCGAGTTTGGTCAGGATGCTGCGGACGTGGGTCTTGACGGTCTGCTCGCCGATCGCTAGGTCCCGGCCGATCTGCCGGTTGCTGTGACCGCGGGCGATCAGCTGCAGGACTTCGCGTTCGCGCGGTGACAGCGGCGCCAGCGGATCGGGCGGGGGTGGCCGGCGCAGCGCCTGGGTGAGCTGGGTCAGCAGCTCAGGGCTGAGGCTGGCGGTCCCGGCGGCAGCGTCGCGGACCGCAGCGATGACGTCCTCGGCCGGGGCGGTCTTGAGCAGGTAGGAGGTCGCACCGGCGTGCATGGCGCGGACGAGATGCTCGTCGCCGGTGGCAGAGGTCAGTACGACGACGGCAGGCCGGTGCGGCGCGCCATGCAGCGCGGCGAGCACGGCGTGCCCATCTAGGCCGGGCATGTACAGGTCGAGCAGCAGCACGTCCGGACGGGTGGCGGCGACGACGTCTACCGTCTGCCTGCCGTCTCCGGCTTCACCGGCGACCTCAACGCCTGGTTCCTGGCTGAGCAGGTAGCACAGCCCGTCCCGGACGACGCGGTGGTCGTCGGCGATCACCACGCGGATCGTCATGGCGCCGGCACCCGGACGATGAGCGCCGTGCCGCGCCCGGGTGCGGTGTCGATGTCCATTGTGCCGCCGAGTTCGGCGACCCGGTCACGGATGTGAGCCAGCCCAGACCCGGCGTGCGGGGCGGCCGGATCGAAGCCAGTGCCGCTGTCACGGACGGTCAGCTCAACGTGCCCGTCCTGGCGGGTCATGGACACAGCCAGCGCGCGGGCGTGGCCGTGCCGGACGGCGTTGGCGCATGCCTCCTGGGTGATGCGCAGCAGGGCGTGCTCGACGGGTGCGGGGACGGTGAGGTCGTCAAGGCTAGCGTCTACGGTCACGCCGAGCCGGTCGTGGTAGGCCGCGCAGATCTCCTGCAGCGCCGGGGCCAGCCCCGCGCCGTCCAGGCTGACCGGGCGCAGCTCGAGCAGGAGCGCCTGCATATCGCGCAGCGCCTCCTCGCTGATCCACTCGATCGCGCGGGCCTGCTGGTTACCCGGGTCGGCCCGGCGCATCCCGGCGGCGATCATCCGCAGGGCGAACAGGTGCTGGGAGATCGCGTCGTGGACCTCCCGCTCGATCCGGGCCCGCTCCGCGGCGCGCGCGTCACCTGTAGCCCGCTGCCGTTCGGCGGCCAGTGCGGAACCGAGCTGGCGGGTCATGGTGGTGAAGTTCGCTTCCAGCCGGCCGACCTCGTCCCGGCCCGAAACGGGCAGGGCCACGTCGTAGTCGCCGTCGGCGACCGCGAGGGTGGCTTGTTCCAGGCGGCGTACCCGGCGCACGAGGCGCCGCGAGGCCAGCAGCCCGAACAGCACCCCGACCGGCACGATAGCGAAGAGCAGCGCGTAGGAAGCCACCAGCAGCGGCCCGTCCTCACCAAGCTGGCGCAGCTCGTCCCAGGCGTGAAGGGGATTGATGAACCCGGGGGGTGACCATGGAGCCTGGACGTATACGTAGTCGGCCAGTCCCGGCACGCTCGTTAACGGTCGGTTGCGCGCGGCGCGGCCCGCCGGCCCGGATATCCAGAAGATCACGTTTCCGTACGGCGTAGGTACGCCGCCGCCTTTGAGCTCGATATGGGGGCCCGTGATGGCCTGGGCCGCCTGGACCGGGAGTTCGCTGGCTGCCGGCCGGCCGGGCGGGTACCGGGCTGGCACAGAGGATGCGACGACTGTGCCGTCGGTGGCGATCGCCACGACCGCGGTGACCCCCTGCTTCCTGGGGATCGCGCTGGTGATCGCCGGAAACACCAGTGTGCCGTCCGGGCTCGGCCGGACCATGCCCAGCTTCGCGGGCTGGCCCGGGTCGCCGAGCACAGTCCCGGCTGGTATGCCATGGGGGTAGCGCCGGGCGAACTGCTGGCCGAAGCTCTTCGCGGCCGCGGCCACCTGAGCCTGCAGCTGGGCGCCGTTCACCAGTGAGGGCACCTGGAAGCCCAGTGTGATCGCCTCGACCAGCACCACGGCGGTGAGCGTGACGAGGATGTAGGACGCGGTCAGCCGGGCCGACAGCCTCCCATACCCTGCGTCCGACCCGGTCCAGCATGCTTGCACGCTATCGGCGGGCCGCCCTCCGGCGTATCCCTCCAAGGAGGGACCAGTGCTACCTCCGGCGCGTGAGGCGCCCGCCGCCGCCAGCCGGGACGCTGGCCACCATGCACCTACAGTCAGCCGGCCCAGCCACGAACAATCACCGCGTGAGCACCTGCCCCAGCCGCCGACGGCCTGGACGGGCGCGAGCCGCAGCCGTCATGATCGTGCTGGCTACCGCCCTGCCGGCCGCGGCCTGCAGCAGCGGCAGCCCGTCATCCGCCGGGGCCAGCGGCTCACCGCAGGCGGGAGGCTCGGCGAATTCGTCGTCCGGGCTCGCCTACTCCCGGTGCGTGCGCGCCCACGGGGTGCCGAACTTCCCCGACCCCGGCAGCGGCGGGCAGCTCTCGAAGCAAGCTGTCGTCACCGCGCTGCGCGCGGTGAGCGATTCGCGGGCCGCGGCGGCCACGGGAGCCTGCGCGAGGCTGAACCCCGCCGGGCAGGAAGACCCCGTTCTCACCAGCCAGGAGCAGCAGGACTATCTAAGGGCAGCCGCCTGCATGCGCTCTCACGGCATCACCGGCTTCCCCGACCCGACCTTCCCCGGTGGGCGTCTCAATCTCCAGATCCCCGCCAGCATCGATACCACGTCCGGGCAGTTCACTCAGGCCGCGCAGACCTGCACAAAACTCATCCCCGCCGGGCTCCCCCACAGCAGCGGGTCCGGTGGCTGATGACCATATGGGCCTGGTGCCACACGACGATGCCCGGATCAACGGCAGGTGGTGAGTCGTGAGCGGCGCAATCTCGCGCGGCCGGGAGGACGGTCCGCAGACGGAACCCCAGACGGCCGCGGAGGCGGGGGAATCGCGCGGCCGCGGCCGCTGGGTGGCCGTGGGCGTCATGGTGGTACTGGCGGTCGGGGCGGTGGCCGGGTGGCGGGCGGGGGTGTTTTCCGCGGCCGCACCGCCCGGGGCCGGGACGGGGACACCCCCGCCGGCCACGGCCGTGGTGACCCGGCAGGACCTCACGGCAACCACGCCGGAGAGCGCGACGCTGGGGTACGCCGGGTCCTACACGGTCAAGGGGGAGGGCAGCGGGACGCTGACGTGGCTGCCCCCGGCCGGGCGGGTGCTCCGCCAGGGCCAGGCGCTCTACAAGACCGGTAACGGTTCTCCCGTGGTGCTGCTGTACGGCAGCGTGCCGGACTGGCGGGCCCTGGGCGTGGGGACCACCGGCCAGGACGTGACCCAGCTCAACCACGACCTGGCGAACCTCGGCTACGCCGCCCGCGCGGATATCACCGCGAACGGCTGGGATTACTACTCGTGGGAGACGGCGCAGGGGGTGCAGCAGCTAGAGGAGCACCTGGGGGTGGTCAGTCCCCCGGGGAGCCTGTCGCTGGGCCAGGTGGTGTTCGAGCCGCGAGCGATCCGGGTCATCCACGAGACCGGGACCCTGGGCGGCCCGGCTGCCGGGCCGGTGCTGACGGCCACCTCAGACCGGCACGTGGTGACGATCCCGCTGGACGCCTCGGACCAGTCGCAGGTGAAGGCCGGGGATAAGGTGACCGTCACGCTGCCGGACGGGACGACCGTACCGGGCCTGATCTCCTCGGTCGGCGCGGTGGCGACCACCTCGCAGGGGCAGCAGGAGCAGGGCCCGACCACCACGATCCCGGTGCAGGTGAAGCTGGCCGATCCGGAGGCGGCGGGGACCCTGGACCAGGCGCCAGTAACGGTGAACATCACCACCGCCAGCGCCATGAGCACGCTGGCGGTGCCGGTGTCGGCGCTGCTGGCCCAATCGCCGCACGGGTACGACGTCGAGGTGGCCGGCCGGGGGAGCAGGCGGCGATGGATACCGGTGCAGCCCGGGATCTTCGATGACGCCTCCGGGCTGGTGCAGGTGACCGGGGCGCTGAGGCCCGGGCTGCGCGTGGTCGTGGCGTCGTCGTGACCCCCGTGGAGACGGTCCTGGCCCGCGGGGACGGCCCGGCCGGGGTACCGGTGCTGCAGCTGGAACGGGTGTCGAAGGTGTACCCCGGGCAGCCGCCGGTGCGGGCGCTGGATCAGGCGAGCCTGACGGTGACGGCCGGGGAGCTGACCGCCATCGTGGGGCCGTCCGGGTCGGGGAAATCCACGCTGCTGCACCTGATGGGCACCCTGGACACGCCGACCACCGGGACGGTGCGGGTCACTGGCCTGGACGTGGCGCGGATGGCCGACCGTGATCTGGCCGCGGTCCGGGCCGCCCGGATCGGGTTCGTGTTCCAGCAATTCCATCTGGCCGAGCACCAGAGCGTGCTGGGCAACGTGGCCGATGGGCTGCTCTACGCCGGCGTCCGGCGCGGCCAGCGGCGGCGGCTGGCGCTGCAGGCCCTGGACCGGGTCGGGCTGGGCCATAAGGCCGCCGCACGCCCGGCCCAGCTGTCGGGGGGCGAGCGGCAGCGGGTCGCGATCGCGCGGGCGGTGGCGGGCGCGCCGCCGGTGGTGCTGGCCGACGAGCCGACGGGCAATCTCGACTCGGCCACCGGTGCCGCGATCCTGGCCCTGCTGGAAGAACTCAACCGGCAAGGGACGACAGTCATGATCATCACCCACGACCACACGGTTGCCACCCGGGCCCGGCGGCGCATCGAGATGCTCGACGGCCACATCACCGCTGACACCAGCCGCGCCCCCCGGCGGCCCGGGCAGGAAGGATCGTCATGACCGCCGCGTCGCCGCAGCCGTCCGCGCCGGCCAGGGCGCGGCTGCACCCCGGGGACCTGGCTGCCCTGGCCAGCGTCGGGCTGCGGACCCGCAAGCTGCGCGCCGGGCTGTCCGCGCTGGGCATCGCGATCGGCGTTGCGGCGATCGTGGCCGTGCTCGGCCTGGCCGCCTCCGCCCAGGCCGCACTTGCTGGCCGAGATCGCCCGCCTGGGCACCAACTTGCTCACCGTCACCAACGGGCAGACCCTTACCGGCGCCACCGCTGAGCTGCCGCAGGCCGCGCCAGGCATGATCGCCCGGCTGCCCGGCGTTACCGCGGTGCAGGACACCGGCAGCCTCGGCCGGGTCAGCGCCTACAAGTCCCCGCTCATCCCCACGGTCGAAACCAACGCCCTATCGGTCGATGCGGCCACCCTGGGGCTGCCCGCGGTCGCCGGTACGAGCGTGGCCCAGGGCCGGTTCCTCAACGCCGCCACGGCCCGCGAGCCGGTCGCGGTGCTCGGCGCCGCCACCGCGCAGCGGCTGGGCATCGACCGGATCCGGCCCGGGCTGCGGATCTGGGCCGGCGGCACGTGGTTCTACGTGACCGGCATCCTCAGCAAGGACACCTACGCTCCCGAGATCGACTCGGCGGTTCTGGTCGGCTTCCCGGCCGCGCAGAAATACCTGCACTTCGACGGCCACCCCTCGACGGTCTACGTCCGGACCACCGGCAGCCAGGCCGTCACCACGCGGGTGGACAGCCTGCTCGGCGCGCAGGCCAGCCCGGAAAACCCCAGCCAGGTCGGCGTCTCCCAGCCCTCGGACGCGCTCACCGCCCAGGCCGACGCCACGGGTACCCTCGACACCCTGTTCCTCGGGCTGGGCGCGGTCGCGCTGCTGGTCGGCGCGATCGGGGTGGCCAACATCATGGTCATCTCGGTGCTGGAACGCCGCTCCGAGATCGGGCTGCGCCGCGCGCTGGGCGCGACCCGCGGCCAGATCCGTACCCAGTTCCTGGCCGAAGCGGTCCTGCTGTCCCTGGCCGGCGGTGTCATCGGGGTCATCACCGGCGCGGCCGCCACCGCTGCCTACGCCCGCGCCCACGGGGAGACTGTCGTTATCCCGCCCGAAGCCTGGGCCGGCGGCCTGGCTGCGGCGGTCATCATCGGCGCCCTGGCCGGCCTGCTGCCCGCCATCCGTGCCGCGCGACTGTCTCCAACCCAGGCACTCTGGAGCATCTGACGCGGTGTTCCTGCTGGTTTACCTATCGCCAGGCAGCCAATCCCATCCCCGGCCGATCACCCTCTTGCCGCAGCTGATCTATGATTCGGACCGCACGCTTGGGCGCGGTTGCCCTGACCTGCCGTCGCCATCCGCTGTACCCTCAGATTCAGCTTTCGGCACTGTGGGAGGTCTCGTGCCCATCGAACAGGCGGAGTTCGGTCGCACCGGCCACCAGAGCAGCCGGGTGATCTTCGGAGGAGCGGCTCTCGCGCAGGTCTCCCAGCGGACCGCGGACGAGACCCTCGACCTCCTGCTCGCCCACGGAGTGAACCATCTGGACGTGGCCTCGTCCTACGGCGAGGCAGAGGCACGCATCCGGCCGTGGCTGCAGCGCGAACCAGGCCGGTTCTTCCTGGCCACCAAGGGTGACGAGCGCACCGCAGCCGGGGCCCGGGAGGAACTGCACCGGTCCCTGGACCGGATGGGCGTCAACCACGTCGACCTCTGGCAGCTGCACGCTCTCGCCGATCCGATCGAGTGGGACACCGCCCTGAGTCCTGGCGGGGCGCTCGAGGCCGCCCTTGAAGCCCGGGAGCAGGGCCTCATCCGCTGGATCGGGGTAACCGGCCACGGCAGCCAGATCGCCGCGACACACCGCCGCAGCCTCGAGCGGTTCGACTTCGACTCGGTGCTGCTCCCGTACAACTTTGTCACCATGCAGAACCCGTACTACGCCGACAACTTCAACGCCCTGTACGAGACCTGCCGCGAGCGGCGCGTTGCGGTGCAGACGATCAAGTCGATCGCGCTGCGCCCCTGGGCGGGTCGGCCGCACACCCGGGCGACCTGGTACGAGCCGCTTGAGCAGCAGGATGACATCGATCTCGCCGTGTGGTGGGCGATGAGCCGGCCCGGGTCGTTCCTCGACAGCGTGGGGGACGTGAACTTGCTCCCGAAAGTGCTCGACGCGGCCAGCCGGTTCTCGGGAGCGCCGGACGACGCGACGATGAGCGGGCTGACCGCGCGGACGGCGGCCGACCCGCTGTTCGTCTGACCGGGTCCAAAGCCGGCCAGGAGCCCCGTTATCAGCTGGCCGACGTGGTGGGTGACCACCAGTCCGGGGGAGTCGTCGGTGGCGGCTGGCCGTCATGGCTGCCTACTCTTCGATGGCTCCGCCGATCCGCCGCAGATGCCGCCGGAAGGTATAGGACGGTTCGGCTGCCCGCCGCGCCAGGTATTCGCTGAAGGCTGTCTGCTGGCGCAGGGTCTGACCCGCCTGGATCTTACGGGCCTGCTCCCCCTCGACCTCGCCGATCTGCCGGGCTGCGGCCAGGACCTCCCCAGCCCGGCTGGCCGCGACGAACACCACGCCGTCGTCGTCGCCGAATACGATGTCGTCGCGGGTGACCAGGCAGGCCCCGAACCGTGCGCTGGCCAGCGCGGATGGTTCCTGCTCATCCAGGCGAACAGGGCCGGCCGGGCAGTGGCCGTAGCTGAATAGCGGCAGCGCGATCTGGGTCAGTTCCGCCGTATCGCGGTGCAGTCCCCACACCATCACCCCGCCGACCCCTGCCGCTTGTGCCTCCAGCACGACCAGATCGCCGACGCACGCCTCATCTTCCCGCCCGCCGTTGTCGACGACCAGGACGTCACCGTGGGCGGCGCCGCTGAACGCTTCCAAGAACACGTCAACGCTGCCGTAGTGGCGGGCCGGGAGCGCCCGTCCGGCGACCCGCTGTCCAGGGACGACCGCGCCGATTCCCCGCGGCGCGACCCGCAGCGGCACTCCCGCGCGGATACAGGCATCGGCCACCAGCGGCGTCGAAAGGCCGCCGAACTCCGCCAGCATCCCTGCCCGTCCCAGCTCTCTTCCGGTCACACTCCCAGACGCTACCCCGCAGGCATAAACCATCTTCAACGATGATGACCGGCGGCCGGGCGAACTGGACATGGCAGGCAGTACGGCGTGAGCCGGGACGTGATCCGGCGGGCCAAAGAACAGCCAGCCGACGAGGGATGGCTCAACGTGCTGCACGGACGCGGCACGTTCGTCACCCACCCAAGATCGACATCGATCGGGCCATCAGTTGGGTCCCCTGCCGGAGCTGTGACGAGCGTTCCTTGGTCGCTGTGGTTCGTCGGACGAACACGCCTACGCTCCCGCGGGCCACGCCGGCGTGCCCGTCTTGACGACGAACCTGTCTCAGACCGCGACGCGGCCGCCGTCAACCGGGAGCACGACACCGTGAGTGAATGCCGCCTCCGGCGAGGCCAGGTAAACGATGGCTGCGGCGATCTCCTGCGCAGTGCCCAGTCGCCTGGCCGGTGCGAGGGAGGCCAGGTATCCCTGCGCTTCGCGCATGCCCTCGGTGCCCTCAGTGCTGATCGGCCCCGGGGCGACGGCGTTGACGCGGATGCCCTTGGGCCCGAACTCCGCCGACCATGCCTTGGTCAGCAGTTCCAACGCGGCCTTGGTCGAGCCGTAGAGCGCCATGCCGTCGAACCCGAACTCGGCGACCATCGTCGAGACGTTGACGATGACTCCGGTGCCGCGCTCGGCCATGCCCGGGGCCAGGGCGGCGGTGAGGAAGTATGGCACCTTGACGTTGAGCGCGAACAGTTCGTCGAACGCGGCTTCGGTCGTGTCGGCAGTGGGGCCAAAGGCACCGGACCCGGCGTTGTTGACCAGGATGTCCACGTGGCCGAGCACTGCCTCGGCCGCGCCAGCCAGTTGAGTCGCCGATGCGGCGTCGCGCAGATGGGCCGGGACGAAGTCAGCCCGGCCGCCGGCTGCCCGGATCGCCGCCACGGTTAGATCACCGCGGACTTTGTCGCGTCCCGATACCGCTACGTGAATCCCGTTCGAGGCGAGAGCGATCGCGGTCGCCCGGCCGATGCCGCTGGTGGCCCCGGTGACCAGCGCGGTTGACGGACGGGAGGTGGGAGAAGTCATGCGAACCGCTTCCTCTAGTTTTGGCTTGAACAGGCCAATCTTGCTCACACTGTTTCTGGCTTGTCAAGGCCAAAATCGGTAAGGTGGGATCATGGCCACAGCAAACGCATCCGCCGGGCGGCTCACCCGCAAGGGGCTCGCGACGCGAGCGCGGATCGTGGAAGCCGCAGCGGAGCTGATGTTCCGCCACGGCGTAGCCGGCACCAGCAACGAAGACGTCCTCGCGGCCGCGCATGTCAGCAATTCGCAGCTCTACCACTACTTCCCCGACAAGAACGCGCTGGTGCACGCCGTGATTGAGCATCAAGCCGACGAGATCATCGACGGCCAGCGACCGCTCCTCGACCAGTTGGACTCTCTCGCCGCGTTCCAGCAGTGGCGCGACATGCTTGTCAACCTGCAAAGACAACGGCACTGCGAGGGTGGCTGCCCGCTCGGGTCACTGTCCAGCGAGCTTGCCGAGACCGACGAACCCGCCCGGACCGCGCTCGCCGCCAGCTTTGACCGCTGGGAAGCCCCGATCCGCAACGGGCTCCGGCGCATGCGAGACAGGGGCGAGCTGGATGACGACACCGATGTCGACCGGCTCGCGCTGGGAACCCTCGCCGCCCTCCAGGGTGGCTTGCTGCTTACCCAGGCCAAACGCGATGCCGGTCCCCTCGAAGCGGCACTCGACCTCGCGATTGGCCAGATCAGCTACCACCTCGCCTGAGGTCCGGTAGGTCAATAATCATGGCCGGGGCTGGCGTGCCGCTGGCGGCTGTCGTGGTGCTGGTGAACATGGTGTTCTCCTGCCTGCTTGAAAACGGGCAGGACGGTTCCCGTCGCTGAGTGACAGGCTGCCGGGAGGGTCGCGGCAGGGGCCGAGACTGCCCCTTGGCCGACTCCGGGACGTTAGGCAGAACTGCCTATAGCGCTCAGGTGGCCATGCTGCGGGCAGGCCGGACGTCGGGACCGGGCGCCGCTATCGTTCGGGTATGGGGGGAACCGCGTCTGATCAGGGGGCGGCCGGCCTGCGGGGCTTCGCGCCCGCGCTGACTACCTTGGTGGGCCGGGCCGAAGAGGTAGCCAGGGTCGGCGTCTTGCTGGAGAAGTACCGGCTTGTGACAGTGACGGGGCCGGGCGGGGTGGGCAAGACCCGGCTGGCGGCCGAGGTAGCCCGGCGGGTGACCGGCCGGTTCGCTGATGGGGTCTACCTGGTCGGCCTGGCCGCCGTCCAGGATCTGGCGCTGGTCCCCGCCGCGGTCGTGGCGGCACTGGGAGTACAGCAGGCCCCCGGGGTTCCGGTGGCCGAGTTCCTGGCCGGGGTGCTGGCGCGCCAGCAGCTGCTGCTGGTGCTGGATAACTGCGAGCATCTACTGGCAGCGGTCGCGGAGCTCCTGGCCGAGGTACTGCCGGCCGCCGATGACGTGCGGGTCCTGGCGACCAGCCGGGAACCGGTCGGGGTGGGCGGTGAGGCCCGTTACCGGCTTGGGCCACTGGCCGTCCCCGGGTCAAAGGCAGAAACGGGCAGCTTCGCCGCGGTGACCCTGTTTACGGACCGGGCGCAGCTAGCCGACCCGGCATTCGTCCTGGACAGTGACACCGGCCCGCTGGTGGGACAGCTGGTGGCACGCCTGGACGGGATACCCCTGGCCATCGAGCTGGCCGCCGCCCGCGTCGAGGTACTGGGCCTGGGCCAGCTGCTGGACAGGCTCGATGACCGGCTTGCCCTGCTGACCAGCACAGACCGCACCGCCGCGGCCCGCCAGCGGTCACTGGCCGCCACGGTGAACTGGAGCTACCAGCTGCTCTCCGGCGAGGACCAGGTGGTGTTCCGTCGCCTGGCCATTTTCCCCGGCCCGTTCACCCTGGATGCGGCCGAGACCGTCGCCGGTGCCAGCGCCAGCCCGGCGGTGCTGCAGCTGGTCAACTGCTCACTTCTGACCCCGCCACTGCCCGGGCCCGATGGCCGGGCCCGCTACCTGATGCTGGAGACCCTGCGCGCTTTCGGGCTCGACCGGCTCGCCGAAATCGATGGTGAGCGGCCCGACGCCGAGGCCGCCCTGGCCAGGCATGCGCTGGCCGTGGCCGGCCAAGCCTCTACGGGCCTGCAGGCCAGCAGCACCGAACTCCAGGCGGCCCGGTGGCTGGACGCTGAAGAGGCAAATCTTCACCAGGCTCTGGCGTGGTGCCTCGGTCATGACCCAGTGGCGGGATTGCACCTGGCCGTCGCGCTCGCACCCTGGTGGATGCTGCGGGGCCGCTTCGCAGACGGGTACGCGTGGCTGCGCACCGCGGCTGGGCGCGGCAGCCCAGGTGATCCGGCCTGGTGCGCCGGGCAGATCATGCTCGGCGAAATGGCGCAGGACACGCGGGAGGCGCTAAACCATCACTCTGCGGTGCTGGACGCCGTTGAGCAGCAGGGGGCGTCCCGGCTTCAGGTTGATGCCCTTGATGGCCAGGCGGCTTGCCTGCTGAACCTTCGCCGCATCCCTGAAGGGGAACAAGCCGCTCAACACGCCCTGGCCATGGCCCGCGTCCTGGGATACCCCGCCGGTGAAATGCTCGCCCTGGTCAACCTGGCCGAGGCAGCCCGCTATGACGGCAAGGTCCAGCAAGCCCTGGAGTGGCACCGCCAGGCCAGCCAAATCGACCCGGCGCAGGTTCCCGGCAGGCGCGCCCACGAGCGCAGCCAGACGCTGATAAAAGCACTCACCAATGCCGGGGACATCGCGGCCGCCCAGCGCGTTTGCGCGGACAGCCTGGCCCAGAGCACGGAAACGGGCGACCTCGCTGGCCAGATCGCCTTCCGGGCCGAAGCGGCCGACCTGGCCCTGCAGACAGGCCAGCTCACCGCCGCAGGGGAGCATCTGACCAAGGCAATCGAGCTTGCCCTGCGCACTGGTTACCGCTTTCCGCTGCCCAACTGCCTGGACATCTCCGGGTACTGGTGCGTGCAGACTGGCCACTGGGCTGATGCCCTCACGGTGTGGGCAGCCAGGGCAGCCTGGCTAGACCAGGAAGGGCTCATCGACCTGTCGCACGACATCAACCGGCGCCAGAAAAGCCAGCCGAAGGCCACCGCAGTGCTGGGACTAGAACGTGCTCGCGCTGCTGAAGAACGCGGCGCGGCTATGTCCCTGGAGACGGCCGCCGAATACGCGGCCGTACTGCCCACCCTCGGCCTGACCGCCCAGGAGACGCCCCCCGAACTGGCGCAGCTCAGCGGTCGGGAATCCGAGCTGGTCACCCTAGTCGCTCAGGGCGCCACCGACGCTCAGATCGCTGCGCAGCTGTTTATCAGCATCAGCACCGTCCGCTCCCACCTGGACCGGATCCGCGACAAGACCAGCTGTCGCCGCCGCGCGGACCTGACCCGGCTCGCGCTGCGGGCCGGGCTCGTCTGAGGGCTGCCGCTTCAAGCGACAGCGAAGCTGGGCATGGAAAGGGCGCTGGCGTGTCTGGACGGCGCTGAGCGCAGCCGTGGAGATCGAGCCGCCGCGGCGCAAGGATGGTAGCTCGGCCGATCCATCACGCGACCTGGCCGTGCCGCGAGTAGAGATGGGTGAACTGATGCGATACCTGATCCGCATATCCGCCGCTGCGCTGGCCGCCTGCATGGCCAGCCTGGTGGCGCTCAGCTCAGCACCGGCCGCCGTGACCCCGCTGCCGAAGATCCAGGCGCACAACGTGGTCGGCTGGTCGGGAATGGTCAAGCGGCCGGGCTACATCCTGGTCCACATGACGGGCGGCCCGAGCCCGCCAATCTGCGCTGGTCCAGGTGGACTGCCACCAGCGGCAAGGCCACCGGGAAGATCGAGCTGTTCTGGTGCGTCCCCATCGCGACCTGCAAGCCGACCACTCACCCAGTCACCGTGTGGGCCAATACCCCGCGCACGCACCGGGGCGCACCGTATTTCAGCCGCATGACCTGGCAGTACACCAATGCCAGAGGCCGGATCAAACGGCTGGCCTGGACGTTCTCTGTCCAGCCGGGCGGCTCGGTGCCGTCCTGGCACTGACCGCAACCGAAGGGATACCACGACCGCTGAAGGGCACCCACCCGCCGCGGCTGTCCGCGGACGAGTTGCGCACCGAGCGCGCAGCCGACCGTTTCGCCGCACTGGTCGGCGGTGGCGTATGAACAGCCAGGTGGTACACGCCTGGGGAGAGCAGGCCGGACCGTTGTGCGGCACCCACGCGACTAGTTCAACCCTGTATGCGGCAGGTGATGACGGCCGGGCCACAGAGGACCCGGAGCGGATCACCTGCCTGCGCTGCTTGCGGATCCTGGAAGCGGACACAGGTGAAGCATGATAAGTAGCAATCAAGTAGCGCGACCCCTAAATGATCTAGGAATCAGGCCTCTGAGCTGGGAAAACAGGGTGTCCGAGGGCGAATACACCTAAATCTCAATGTGTGCTGGCTGGTGAGTTCCCAGTTGGGAGCCGGTCATGAACCGGCCGAGAGATCGGTGGATCCGGTGGACAACGACCGGATGTGCGATGCGCCTGCCGTTGATCGCGGGGACGGTCTCCTACTTCATATGGATGTACAGGATGCGGATCTCGCTGCGCCCGGCCGGTCCGGCCCGTAGTTCCTTGGTCCAGATGGGAGTAGTCGCAGATTCCGGTTCAGGCTCTGATGGATAGCCACTCATGACCCGGATTCCCGGTCGGCTACGCGGCGAATCCGAAGCAAGAGCGTGGCGGAGGGCGTTACCTTGCCGGAGGTATATGTGGACAGCCGCGAGGCGGAGGTCCCAATCCGGGAGGCGAACGCCGCCCGGCTCAGTCCTGCACGTTTAACAGCCTCCGTGATTTCGGCGGCGATCGCTGCGCGTTCGCCGCCCTCAGCTCGTTCACGGGCGCGGGATAGCACCGTCTCCATGGCTTCGGCGATGCCATAGGGGCGTGAGTGGCTGAGCACCTCTTCCACCTGGCGTGCGGTCTTGCCCCAGGGATCCGCCCGGACCTCGGCAGTGATTCGGTGCCAGTCGGCGAGGTCACCCCGTTCGAGTGCGGTCTGCACGGCCTCGGTGGGCCAGGACGAAACGGGAGCGTCGGGGCTCACGGTCAGGTTGCGGAATGCCAGGGTCATGGACTACACCTCTGCTTCGAGCATCTCGACGGCCAGTTGCCGGCACACCGAGCGCACCTCATCCCAGTCGGTCCAGCGCGGCGCCAGGTTCCGGTACGCGCCGAGTTGCCCAGTTACGGATGAGTCTTTCGGGCGGGGATCGGCGAGCTGGCGGACTAGTTGCGCCGCGATGCCTCGGCCGTCGCCGTGCTGGTCCGTGTAGTAGTCATCGATTCTGGCCAGGATTCCCGCCGCTTCATGAAGGCCCTGACGATCGGCTAGGGCGGCGACATCCAGGTAGTCACGGGTCTGATTCCGCCGCACGATCAGGAACCCTTTGATCCGTAGAGCCTCCTCCGCGGTGGGAACCGTCAGCTCGCGTCCCGACGGCAGCATGACATGCGTGGTCTCTAGCGGCCGGGTACGGATCATCTGGCGCACGCCGGCCTCGATGTCCCCCAGTTGCCCGAGGATGACCTTTCCGGGGACCACCCGGTTGGTCACCCACTCACCTTCGGATTCAAGAGCCTCCAGCACGACGTCGAACCGTTCCCTCAGGTCAGCGAGAACGTGATCATGATCGTAGGAGTCCCGATGACCTGCGTACAGGGCGGCGGCCGACCCACCCACGAGCACCGCATCGGGAACCATCTGCTGCAAACGCGATGCGGACTCCAGCACGGCCAGCAGTTCAGGGCTGGCCTCGGAAAGAGAGTCTCTCCGCGCTGGCTGTTGGTCCGGAAGCCTTCCTGTCATGGATTGACGATATCAGATATGATAATAATACAGCGTCACGGAGGCGGGTCTGCGGTGATCTGTTCCGCGGTGTCAGCGCTTTCAAGCAGAGCCGCGGAGACCGCCCGGGCCTGGCCGGGGGTGAGCTCGACGCACATGTCGGTGTTGCGCTCACCTTCCGCGAGCTGCAGCTCGATGAGGCCGGGGCCGGATTCGGCGTCCAGGGGGTGCGTCCAGGCCTTGAGGATCACTTTCACGACCAACTTGGGGCTGTCAAGAAGCATGCGGGCGGACGTCGGTACCGCGATCTCCGGCCCGTAGTGATGGAAGCCGTCGTCTGTGTTGACCGGGTGGTCTTCGGTGAAGTGCTGGCTGAGGGTGCACCAGGACGGGCAGGGTCGGAGGCTGATGGTGTTCCCGTTCCGGGGATGGATGGTTTCTGTCACGTCCTCGCCTTTGCGGTTAGTCGAAATGCGGGCAGGGGTGCTGCCTCGCAGTCCAGGGGCTGGAGCTGTCCTGGCGGTACCGGTCGTAAAAGCCCCGTGCGTGCTGGAGCTGGCCGGTGGTGTGCCAGGTCAGGCTGGGGTGGCGATCTTCGAGCTGGCTAAGCGCCAGGCGCCCGAAACCGCAGAACTGCCAGTCCGGGGCGAACTCGATCTTGTACAGCAGGCCGGCGCGGCAGGCTTGGCAAATCCCGTAGGTGACATCGCCGAGTGACTCGCCGTCGCTGACGATCGCGAACTCGAAGGTCGGGATGTGCTGGCCGCGCTGGCGCGACGGCTGGGAGCCGCTCTCGCGTGATCGACCGCGTTCAGCCGGGCGCGGCTGGCCAGCTGGTACAGGCTCCAGGCCAGGTCGATGTCGAGATCGGCGATCGTGATGGGCCCCCAGCCGGGCAGGTCGGGCTGGGCCAGGTTCAGCAGGTCGGCCAGGTGATCGTGCCACGCCTCAGCAAAGGCGGCTGGCGGGCGGTGCTCGCTTTCCTGCTTGGCGACGGTGGACTGATATGCCGCCCGCACGAGGGCCTGGACGGCGCCTCTGCGCACGCAGCGTTCGACCTGTTCCTGGCCGGTCACTGGGGCCGTGACCGCGATAATCTCAGCGGCAAGCTCACGTACCCGGGCAAATCGCCGCTGCCCGCTAGCCGGAAGCGCGTCGGGCAGCGGATCCCATAACAGCTGGACCAGGAGCCTGGCGCTCACTCGCTCACCGCTGTTCCTCGGGTGCCGCATCCGCTGCCGGGTCTCCTGGCGATTTACTCACCTCACCCGTCATTTCAGAAAATACACCGCCGTCGGCACGTTGGCACAGCGGACGCCGCGGCGAGGTCGCTCACGACCGGGTCTCGCCGATTCCAGCGGTCAACCAAGCCGTCGGTGGAGGGTCGTGGCAAGGTGCGCAACAGCAGTCGATTTAATCCCTGATCTGGGAGCGCCGCGATCCATGACCACCAAGGCGAAATCGTAAGGGTCGGCGGAGCGTGCTCAGGATAAGGACCGAGCGGGGAATGCGGTTAGAGTGCGCCCAGCACGTCCGGGCGTCGTAGCACCTCGGCGCACCAGTGGAAATGGCCGTCCTCTTCGGACGACCCGAACATCGTCATCGTCGCCATCGCGTAGGCGGCGAGGTAGACGGCCAGCACCTCTTGCGGATAGCCGAAGGTGTCGCGCATCAGCTTCTCCATGGCGGTGCGGCTCGCGTCCTTGCCCGGCCCGTACATGTCGAAGATGTCCGCGGCGACTGCTGCGTCGAAGGACGGCGGCCCGACGGTCGAGAAGAAGCCGAAGTCGAGGACCGCCGCGACGTTACAATCGTCGTCCACCAGGATGTTGGCCGGGATCAGGTCACCGTGGATCAGACCGTCGGGTCCCGTGTCCATGGTTAACAGCCGGCCCGCCAACGTTGTGGCCAGTTCGTCGATGGTCGGGATGGCCACGCTCGCGTGCTCCAGGGAGCGCTGTACGCGGCGCCTGACGAGCTGGCCCAGCGCGCAGTTGAAGCTGCCCTCCCGCCATAGAGGATCGGGCTCGTCGAGGATGGGCAGCAGCTTCATCTCGTCGCTGGGCGCGACCGCGGCGAGGGCTGCCAGGACGTCGCCGACGCATTGCAGCCGCCGCAGGTCCAGCGGCGGCGACTGGCCCGTGTGGTCGGGGAACAGCGGGTCGCCGGGCAGCTCCCGCTCGATGCTGAACGTGGCCTCGCTGAAGTGGCCGACGTGCTGGATCTCGGGTGTCAGGAAAGGGAGGCCCACGCGCGCCACGGCGCCGTAGAAGGACGCCAGCCTGCCGATCTCGACCTCAGTCCGGGAGTTCCAGACT
Source organism: uncultured Actinomycetes bacterium (assembly GCA_963781085.1). Classification (GTDB taxonomy): domain Bacteria; phylum Actinomycetota; class Actinomycetes; order Streptosporangiales; family Streptosporangiaceae; genus RYN-230. Next base: position 117,137 of record CAWAES010000005.1, on the reverse strand, counting down.
TTCGCCACGGTGCCATCGCCTAGCCGGAAGACCGCCCCCTCGACACCAGCGGCCAACGGGCTCGGGATGTAGCCACGTTCAGCGAGTTCCGTGGTCCACCGATTGACAGTGGTTGGATCGAGGCTCCTCACGCGCGCGACAGTAGCAGGGGTTGACTTCGGCTCCCCCAGGCGAAATTCCCCGACTCCGGCCGACAAGGCACAGATCTCCCGAACTGCACTCGCTGCGCCAGGATCGGCCCCCGGGCCGCAGCTCTGCTCGCTGACGTCGCCAGCCAGCACGGCCACGAAGCCAATAGGGAGCACAATTGAGTCCACGCCCAGGTGTCGGCGGCGGGCGCGGGGAACGACCGGGCCTCTGTGCCGTGGCGACTGCCAACCAGTCAGGCTGCCCAGACGTCGAATCCCCATGGCCCAGCGCAAGAGCAATAGTACGGCCCAGGGATGCGGATGCCTGGCGTTCATTGCGTTCCTGGTAATCGGCGGGATCAGCTGGGCGTGGGGAGAAGTCTTCGGCAGCCATCCAGCCGCCTCCAGCGCCCCGCAGCACGCGGTTGCCACCCATGCCTCTGACGCATCGGGGCCACCCGCAGATCTCTGCGGCAAGAAGCCGTGGCCGCGGCCCGTACCGCGGCGCGCGATCGGCCAGACGCTCGCCCGGGCGAGCGCGAGCGACCTTCGGTGCTTCAACCTGGGCGCTGCCTACGCGCCGAGCGGGCGCAACATCATGAACGCTCCAGCCAATGCCGCCCACAGGTGGCGCATCGTGCGGATCAGCCCCGCTCCCGGGACTCTCGTCGGGGCCGGGACGGCACTGACGCTGCGCCTGAAACTGGCCCACCCGCCGGCTGCGAGTGCCGCTCCTTCGCCGCCCGCAGCGTCGGCGCCTGCGGCTTCACCGGCCGGCTGCTATCCCCTCAGCGACGAGGGCACCTGCTACCAGCCTGGCGAGTACTGCCGTGACTCCGATCAGGGGATGACCGGCGTGGCGGGAGACGGCGAGTCGATCATCTGCGAGGACAACGACGGGCTGCGCTGGGAACCAACCGGCTGAGGCTGGGCATCTTGCTGGGCCTCCCAGTCCGGTGGGACTGCAAGCCAAGGCGAACGGCTAGTCCTCTGGCGGCCGATTCCAGCGGTAGCCGGAGCCGCACGCGGTCGGGAATGGCTGACCGGAGTCACCCTGGTCCGAATTCCCAAGATCCTCGGCGAGCCCGGGCCCGACCCCTGGTGGACTCGGTCCCCGGAGTTTGTGTCCCTGGGGACTTGAACCCCAATGTGTCCGAGGTCCGAGCCCGACCCTTACGTACATCCCCGCGATCACAGGCGTGCTGGTTGCCGATAGCGGTGACCGACCGCGGAACCGTAGTTCAGGCAGACGACCACGGCGGCACGTTGCTTGAATGCCTCACTGCCTGTAGCTGGATCGGGCAGGTAGAGCGCACGAGAGGGCATGCTGGCCTGTCTCCCTGCTGGTGAGCACCATTCCGCGAGCGGCGCCATCCACGATCAGCCCGGCTGGCCTCTCAGGGGCATCCGGCGCGCGGGCGTCGGTTCAGTCGACGGTGGCGGACGAGGTGGGGCAGGCTTGCCCAGCATGTCGATGCTGCATGTGCGCGTGGTAAGCCCGGCCGACCTGAGTGACGGGGTTGAGGAGGTACTGCGCCGACAGCCTGGAGCGGCCAATCTCGTGGTGCTCGTAGGGGTAGCTCGCGAGCCGGCCGGTGACCTGTTCCAGGTCGACCTGGTTCGCGAGTGCGTGCAGCAGGTCGTCAGCGAGCTGCGGGAGCTGGGCGTCGACCAGCGCGGCTCAATCAGCTGGCGCGGAGTGGATACGGCTATCGGTACGGGCATGCGTCAAGCTGAGCGCGACGCGCCGGGCGAGGGAGCCGATGCCATCATCTGGGACGAGGTCATCGCCAGTACGGGTGAGGACTCGACGCTGACCTGGACGTTCATGGCGTTCATGATTCTCGCGTGCATCCTCGCGGCGATCGGCGTCGCGACGAACTCCCCGATCACCATTGTTGGCGCGATGGTCGTGGGGCCTGAGTTCGGCCCGCTCGCCGGTGTAGCGGTCGGCCTGCGGTTGCGCCGGGCCGACGCCGTGCGCCGCGGGGTAATAGCGCTCGTCGTCGGGTTCGCTGGAGCGATCGCCGTGACAGCTGCCGTCGCTGTGGCGTGGCGCGCTAGCGGCCTGGTCCACGCCAGCGACCTGGCGAACTCGACGGGCACCGAGTTTATCTACCAGCCTGGCTGGTTTTCGCTCATCACGGCGCTGGTGGCCGGTGCGGCCGGGACGCTGTCGCTTACCTCCGCCAAGTCGGCGGCGCTGGTGGGCGTATTCATCTCGGTCACCACGATCCCGGCAGCGGGCAACGGAGCGCTGGCCCTGGTCTTCGGCCGGTTCCATGATGCGGGAGAGTCAGGTCTCCAGCTGCTTATCAATCTCACCGGCATCGTCCTCGCCGCCTACCTGGTCCTGCTCGCGCGGGGGCACTCCCACGTCACGGACGACCAGCCCGACCGGCCAGCCGCCATCACCTGACTAGGAGATCTCCAGCGATGGAGATCGAGCGCCCCAGAGGGACCTTCGGACTAGGCGGACGACGACTGGCTGCGTCGGATTGCCTGGGGCTGCCGATCCGGGTCGTCCCGGTGCCCAGGCAGGCGTCGCTCCGGCCGGTGCATCGGCGCCCACCAGGTTTCCCCGTACCATGGAGCGTCGCACCGGACCTTGACGTGACCGCCGCACGCATCCCGTGCTGCCGGACAGTCGCATGGCTCCCAGGTGGTCGCTCGCCACAGCCATCCCGGCCGGGGCCGGGGACTGGAGCGCTGAGCAACCCGACTCCGGGAAACCAAGGGCACATCATTGCGCAGAGCCCAGGATCTGCTGACCGCCCGCAAGGGGGAGCGGGGCGACCACAAACCGCACCGCTCCCGGCACGCCTACGCGCTGCGCGGGCTGCTGTTCTGCGGCATCTGTGATCGGCGCATGCAAGGTCACTGGGCCAACGCCGCGCCGTATTACCGCTGCCGCTTCCACAGCGAGTACGCCCTCGCTAACCACGTCGGCCACCCGCTGAACGTCACCTTGCGCCAGGACATCCTGCTCGGCCTGCTCGATGAGTGGCTGGCCAGCAAGTCGGACCCAAATACCTGCCAGGCACCATCGACGAGCTGGCCGCTGTCATCACCCCGCCTGAGGGCGACCCTGGGGCAGCCGAGATCGACGCCCAGATCGCCGGATGTGACCGCAAGCTCGCCCAGTACCGGGCCGCCCTGGACGCCGGAGCCGAGCCCGCCAACGTCGCTCGCTGGATCACCGAGACCGAAGCCGAACGAGCCAGGTACCAGGCGGTCAAGCGGGCCGCCGCACCCCGGCTGGTGCCGGCCGCCATGAGCCGGGACGAGATCGCCTCAGTCGTGAATTCGCTGTCAGACGCGCTGGTCGTGCTCCGCAGCGCTGACCCTGCGGACAAGGCCCAGATCTACGGTGGGCTCGGCCTGCGCCTCATCTACCAGCCTGGTGAGCGGCTCGTCCGGACCGAGGTCCACGTCAGCCCTGCTCAGCATTGGCAATTCGAAAGTGTCCGAGGGGCGAATGCAGCCAAAAGCCAATGCAGCGTGTCCGGTGAATTCGCAGTTGGGAGCCGATCATGAGTGCGACGCCCGGCCAGTGGATCCGGTAGACGACGATCGGGTGCGTGGCATTGCTGGCTGATCGCGGGAACAGTCTCCTACCTGTACATGCACCTGCTGATGAAGTTGAACGGCCAACCGGGGCGGGTTGCGGCGCTCACGCCGCTGTCGGCGGACGGGATGATCGTGGCGGCGTCGGCCACGCTGCTGGCCGACTCACGCACGGGTCGTCCGCCGATCGCCGGTTATACCGGTAGGCGCCATCCAAGGGGGGATAGTCCATGTACTGCCGTAACGTTTTCGGGACGGCCCAGGCGTAGCGTTTGGCCTGTGGGGATAGGCGCACCCGGTCTGCGCGGCCCGCAGGCCACCATAGCGGCGGGCCGTCGCCTTCGTGTGCTGTCACAGGTCGCGGCACTGGTCCTCGGCGGTGTCTTGCTGGCATTGATGATCGCCGATGTGCCTTTTGCCGGCCTGGCGCGCCAGAGCATGGACTCCAGCGGCGGCTCCGCGCCGGTCTGGTTCTCGGCCGCGTTCGGGGCGGTCGGCTTCCTAGTGGCCTGGCGAAAGCCGCGCAACCCGCTCGGGTGGCTCCTCCTGGGCGGGGCGGTCTTCCTCGCGCTCAGTCAGGACGCCAGCTTCTATGCGGTAGCCGACTACCGGCTTCGGCACGGCGGCCTGTCGGTCGGCTGGTTGGCGGTGCTCGCGCAGCCCGGCTGGGCGGCCGGAATCGTCCTCGCCGGGTTGGCCGTCTTGCTCTTTCCCGATGGCCAGCCGCCGTCGCCGCGCTGGCGGTGGGTCCTGTGGGTTTACCTTGCCTTGGCCATGCTGTATCTGGCCGGCGCCGGCGTGGTCACGGTGGGCGCCATCAGCGGCCACCACATTCGCGTGGATTCCAGCGGGAACCTCGTCATGCTTTCCCACCCCAGCGGTTCTGCGGCCTGGTGGGGTGCGGCCGAAGCCGTGTTCCTCCCAGTGCTGGCAGTCTGCTGGCTGGGTTCGCTGGTAGCCCAGGTGGCCAGCTATCGGCGCTCGTCCGGAGAGCGTCGGCAGCAGTTGAAGTGGCTGCTGACCGGATCGGCCATCGCCGGCATTGGCATCCCTCTCACGACCTGGCTGTCAGGAAGGCACGGGATCCTCGGAGTGGCTGGTGGCATCGCGGGCGCCGCCACGCTGCTTGCCCTTCCGATCTGCATGGGCGTGGCCATCTTGAAGTACCGCCTGTTCGACATCGACCGGATCGTCTCCCGGACCCTCGCGTACACGATCGTCACAGGTCTGCTCCTGGGGCTGTACGCAGGGCTGGTGCTGATGGCCACGCGGGTCCTATCGGTCTCCTCGCCAGTGGCGGTCGCCGCGGCCACACTGGCGGCCGCGGCGTTGTTCAACCCGTTGCGGCACCGGGTCCAGCGGGACGTGGACCGCCGGTTCAACCGGGCCCGATATGACACGGATCAGATGGTCACCGCCTTTGCAGCCCGGCTGCAGGGAGCAGTGAACCTGGGAACAGTCCAGGACGACCTGACGGGGGTCGTGCACACGGCCCTTGAGCCTCGCCACCTGTCGGTCTGGATCAGGCAGCCTTGACGGACCCTGCAACCCGCAGGTTCGCTCCTGCTGCCTGAATCGACTGGCCGGATGATCACAGCCGCAAGCAGCACCAAGGGTGCACCCACGATCACGACCATTTCCAGGTCGGTGTGGCCCACCCCCCCCGCGTGCTGCCCGCGCATGGCTGCCCAGGAGTCTGGGCTGCACGTTGCCGCGGCCGGGCCGTTCCTCATCCTCGAGATGGACAAGGAGAAACTGAACCGCGCCGCTCTGGCTATATCGATGCCGTTCACAGGGTCCATGTCCTATGGGTAATCGGACGACTCCGAGAGGGACTTGAACCCCCATGTCTCTGATCTGCGGTTTTGCTGGTCTCCGTCGGAGTGCAGCTCGCGAACCCGCAGGTCAGAGCGAGGTGGTGTGTGTCCGAGGTGGGAGTGCACCCAAAACCCAATGTGTGCTCTCTGGTGAGTTCACAGTCGAGAGCCGGTCATGAACAGGCCCACGGACAGGTGGATTCGGTGGACCACGACCGGATTTGTGGCGCGCGGGCGTTGATCGCGGGATGGTGTCCTAGCTGCATATGCACACTCTCGGCGCGGCACGGACAGCCGGGCTGGGTATCGGCGCTGACCCCGCTATTGGTGGACGGGATGGCCGCTGTTGCCGTGGCTCACGTTCGCCATGACAGCACGCCGCCACCCAGATCTTCGCCCGCTCCCCCGTCCCCGCCAGGGTGACAGCGAGCCGCTCCACAGCGCTCCTCACGCGTGAGCGGGCCCCTGCCCGCTGCCGTTCATGAAGTGGGCGCAAGGCCTAGTGTTCTGGGTCGATGCGGTGCCAGGCCGGGACCCTGACGGTGCGGTGCCCGGCGGTGCCGCCCAGGATGACCTTGCGCACGGAGACATCGTCGCGGGTGGTGGTTTCGTGCAGAACCCGCAGCGGGTTGGCGGTCACCTCGATGTAGTAGGTGCCGTTGGGCACGTGCGTGATGTCGAACGACTGTCCGGCGACCTGATAGTAGGTGTCGCCCCAGCCGACCGGCATGTCTTCTGCCACCCACAGCGACGTCGGTGAGCCACACAGGCCCGCCGGGCCGGCCGTGGATGGCTGCCACACGGCGCGGCGCAGCAGCAAGTCGATCTCGTCCGAGGGCAAGATGCAGAATCCGACCTTGTGGCTGGTCACCGCCACCGACTTGGTGGAGTCGAGCAGGGTGTACCTGGCGAACTGCTCGAAGTGCCAGTGGTTGTGGCCCTTCTGGCTGTCGAATCCCATGGTCCCGGCTCTGACCCGGCCGATGAGGTGCTTTCCCTGCCAGAAGTACTGATATGCCTTCATGACCGGCGAGCCGTGCGAGCGGAATCCTTCGACGTCGAGCGGGCCGTCGCCGCCCACCCAAACAGTGGCGCCGAACGTGAGGTAGTCGGTCTTGGTCTTGGCCGCGTGGCTGGTCGCGATGTGCCAGGCGGGCAGTGCTACCAGGTCCGGCAGCGCAGACTCGGGTGGCTTTGCTACGGTCCGGACTCCCGCCTCAGCCGGCGGTGGCCCCGCGGCGTGTTGCACGTGAGTCGCGGCCTGTGCGCAGCACCCGGGGACCGGGCAGCACGTCGGGCCCTTGACGACCTTGACCGTCACGGATGCTCTAGCGTCGCGGGCGGAGATGCCGAACATCCGCTGGTACACCGGACGGATCGCGGCGGTCACATGGTAGGTGCCCAGCGCGAGCTTGACCTGGTGCCCGAGGAAGTTGGACTCGGCCGGGTCGGTCGCCCAGCCGGTCTGCACCCCCCACACCATTCCCTTCATGAACGGGTTGGTGTCGCACTGCGGTGGGAACGGCGTCGTGGCCGGCCCGCCGGGGCTCACCCGCTCGGGGTCGTAGGTGTCGGGGCAGAACGGGATCGTCTGAGAGGCGGCGACCTTTCCGGCCGAGTTCCGCGCGGTCAGCGTCAGGAAGCGACGCAGCCCGCCATTCCACTGCACCAGGCTGGCAGGCAGGGGGCGCCGCACGGTTCCGCCACCCGGCGTATGGATGATCTGGGTGATCGTGAAGGGGCGGGTATAGGACACCCGCCGCACGTTGAACTGCAGCGGCGACTTCAGCACCTCGAGCCAGATGCCGGGGTCCAGGTACACCTTGCCGCCGAAGCTGTCCAGCGTGATGGTGCGCTGCGCGGCGGCCAGCTTCAGCACCGGCGCGGCCGCCAGGCCGCCGGCGGTCGCCGATGAGCCGGGAACGGCGATCATGGCCACCGCCAGGCCCACCCCGGCCAGCGCCGCAGCCGGCCGGTTCCATGGAGAATGTCGCATGAGTCCTCCCTGCCTGCCTCCGCCGCCCAGGCGGCGGCGCTCGAAGAATGCCGGGCCCGGCCCCGGCGGCGCCGGGGCCGGGTATCGCTGGCACGCCTGCCACGCCCCTGCTTGCCAGCGGTCACTGGTTGCCAGGCAAGCCCCACCACCGGTGGAAGCCGGGCGGGATGCTGATCGTGGCCTTGGCGATGTTGGCGCGGGTGGGCTTCAGCCACCGCACGTCGGTGACAGAGGATGAGGTGTAGCTGGCCATCGGGCCGCCGAACATATACGTCGCGCCGAACGTCCGCACCGGCAGGTAGGTCGTGGGATCGACGTAAAGGGTCCAGTAGCTTCGCGCCCACTTCTCGTGGATGACCTTGGCGTATCCCGGTGACAGCTTGACGGTGACCGGCTTCCCGGAGATCTTCGTGGTTTCCACGCCGTCGATCAGGACATGCCCTGTCACGCGGGCGGCGCCGCAGGCGATCGTCGCGCGTATGAAAGCCGACCAGTGCGCCGTGGCCACCCCCGGACCTCCCACCTCCATTGCAGCCTCGGCTGAGCACGCGTTCGGCGGGGAGTCCCACACCTTGGAGAGGCTGTATCTGCGGTTGAAGTACGTGACGTAAACGCCGGTGAGCTTGCCGTGCACGAACGTGGTTCCGTCAGCGAGGAACCTCTCGGACCCGCCCCGGTGGGTGCACTCCCCCGACGTCAGCGAGTGGCCGCACTCTTTCCCCGTGAACTCCTCAAACCGGCTCCGTCGGCCATACGCCCAGGTCACACTCAGCTGGCCCATGCTGTTTGACGTCCCGCGGAAGACCATCCGGTTGTGGGCGAGCGCGCTTTCGACCCGCGTGACGACGTACGCGGTGGTATGCGTCTCGGGCGTGCTGCCGGACGCTGCCGGCGGCGCCTGACCCGGACCCGGCTGGCCGGCCGTGGCCAGCAGCACCGCAATGGCCGCGACGGCGCTGACGGCTGCTCCACCAGACAGCACCTGCCGCCGCCGGCGGGCGCGGGCCCTGGCCACCAGAGCCGCCACCGGGCGCTCCATATGCACCTGGTCGAGGAACTCCCGCGTGGTTGTGAGGGATGCCTGCGCGGTGGCGAGCACCTCATCGTCGTTCATGCCTGAGCCTCCATGTGCCTCGTGACGCCTCTTTGGTGGCTGGTGGCAGCCGCATGCGGCGAGGCGCGGCCGTGGACAAGAGCGATGTCGCCCCGCAAGGTAGCGATCGCGCGATGCAGGTGGGCGCCGACGGTTCCGGGTGAGATGCCCAGCATCTGTGCGGTGGTCTCGGTGTCCAGGTCGAGCAGCAGCCGAAGCGCGATCACCTGGCGCTGCCTGATGGGAAGCTGCCGCAGCGCGGCCACGACCGCGGTGTCCAGCGCGGAACTGGGATCGGCGGGCACCGGGAGATCGTGCCCCTCCAGGGGCATCTCCCTGCGTCGTCGCCGCCACCACGACACGTGGGCGTTCAGCGCCGTCCTGACCACCCACGCGCGAGGCGCCGGGTGACGGCGAACCGTGCGCCACGCCGTCCACGCCCGGGCGAAGGCCTCCGCCACCAGGTCTTCGGCTAGTGCCTGGTCACCGACGGCGACCAGGACGATCCTTAAACAGTCGTCCCGCGTGCTCCGGTAGAACTCGGTGAACTCGGCCTGTTTACGTTCCACACCCATGTACGCACCGGCGTCCCAATTCCTTTACACCGCCGAGGCCTAGAGGTCCTGGTCATTTCAGCGTAAGTCAGTTCCGCTGCTCGCACCCCCCGACCAGCGGCGCGACGCTGCTACGAGGCCCGGGGCAGTCGGCAGACCGTGATCCGTTCGGCCAGACAGCCCTGAAGTGCGCCGATGCCGATCCTGACCTGCTGCATGGAGTCGCGCTCGCGGACCGTCACCGCCTGGTCGTTGAGGGAGTCAAAGTTTCACGGGTGACGCAGGACGGGGTGCCGATCTCATCGTGCAGTTTTCGGCCTCCAGGTGCAGATACCAGGGAACTGTGGATCGGCGAGACAGACCCCCGCAACCGGCCGCCTGGATTAGCGCCGGGAACGAGCACCAATAGAGTGCGGGAGACCGAGCGACCCATCTCATCGGCCTGGGCCGACGCCGAAGATATGGTCGGCTGGCCCGCCGGGCAATCCGGCCGCCAGTTCCGCCTGTAGCACCGGGGAGCCAGATGAGAACCCCTAGCTCGCGGGCAACCGGGATTTGAATCCCATGGCTTTGACCTGCGGTTTTGCTGGCGTACTAGCAGCTGCCTCATAACAAGACCCTGGTCACATCATGATCATCCGTGTCCGAGGGGCGACGGCGCCTCAAACCCAATGCATGCTGTCAGGTCAGTTCGCACTTGGCGACCGGCCGCGGATCAATGCGGTTGAGGTCGTGAGTCGGCCGGAGATATTCACCGGTGGTCCGAAACCAGCGGGCGATACGGCGAGCCGCCCGCGTGACCGGGGCGGCCGCCGCTCCGGCCGGTCGCCTAAATGGTGAGACTGAATTGCCCTGTAGGGGGACGCCGAACTGCGCGCGCCACCTCTACCGTGAGCCTCATGAACGTCCTCAGCTGTACGCGCCTGACTAAGCGCTTCGGCTCGACGGTCGCCGTGAGCGAGCTTGACCTCGAGGTCCCGGCCGGCCAGGTTTACGGCTTCCTCGGCCCGAACGGGGCAGGTAAGACCACGACGATCCGCATGCTGCTCGGACTCATCACGCCGACAGCGGGACACATCGAGCTGCTCGGGAAGCGCCTACCCGACCCGCGGGCCGTCTCCCGGACTGGATCCATGATCGAGGAACCGGCTTTCTACCCATGGCTGACCGGCCGACAGAATCTCCAGGTGATCGCCTGGGAAGGCGGCGGCTGTCCCGTGGCCGAGCTCAGCCGGGTTCTGCATGCCACCGGGCTCAGCGAAGTGGCCGGACGGAAGGTCCGGGCCTACTCGCAGGGCATGCGCCAGCGGCTGGGCCTGGCGGCGGCCATGCTCGGCCGTCCGCCGCTGCTGATCATCGACGAGCCGACCAACGGGCTCGATCCCGCGGGCATCCGGGAGGTACGCGGCCTGCTTGGTGACCTCGCGGCCAGCGGAACGGCGGTCTTTATGTCCAGCCACCTGCTGACCGAGGTGGAGCAGGTCTGCGACCGCGTGGCCGTGATTGTCCGGGGCCGCGTCGTCGAGGAGGGGCCGCCATCGCGGCTCGGCGCCATCCGGCGGCGAGTCCGGGTCCAGGTCGGCGCGGCTGACACCGAGGTCGCGGCCCGGCTATTGGCCTGCTGGCCCGCCCGGGAGCTGGACGGCCAGTTCGTGGTCGAGCATGACAGCGGCCGCGACGTGAACGCGGTCCTGGTGGCCGGCGGTGTCATCGCCGAGTCGGTGACCACGGAGCTGCCGCGGCTGGAGGACCGATTCCTGGAGATCGTCGAGGAGAGCACCCATGCTGTGGCTGCTGGCGGCTGAGTTCCGTAAGCTCGCCCGGCCGCTGGTCTGGGGCACTGCCCTGGCCATTGTGGCCTTCTGCCTGCTCATTACCTGGGGAGCGGCGAACAACGCCCGCGCCGGGCTGGCCAGCCCGCGGATTCCGGACGTCTGCGAGCGTGTGACCACCGCGCAGTGCCGCCAAGTCGTCGCGCACGCGCATACTGCCGCGCGGGCCGCGGCTACTGCCACGAGCCAGCTCACCCAGCCGGGTGAGGTCGGCCATGTCGCCGCGGGCATGCTGGCCTCCCTTCCGGGCCTGGTGCTGATCGCCATGATTGCGGGCGGTCACTGGGGCGGCGAGTGGGGGTCCCGGACCATCCGCCAGCTGCTGTGCCGGGAAGGCCGCCGGGGCCGCGTGCTCGCCGCGAAGTGGCTATCTATCTGGATGGCCGGGGCTCTCACGCTGATCGCCTGCTACCTCGTCCTGGCGGCAGCAGCACCTGTGATCGCGGCCGCAACCGGCTTGCCCGCAGCTCATTCGGAAGTGTGGGCAGGACTGGGCTCGTCGCTGACAGCCGCGGGACGTGCCGTGGTGGTGCTCGGCCTGTTCGCTGCCGTCGGGACCGCGGCGGGCACGATCGGCCGGGGCCAGCTGGCCACCACGGCGATAACCGCCGGTTCGATGCTGCTCGCGCTGCTGGTCGCGGGGATCGCCGGCCTCGGGCGCCTGTCCCCGGCCTCCTTTGTCCAGGCCTGGATGGGCTTCGGCCCGGCGGGCTACCTGCCGACGAACTTCTGGAGCAGGTTCGTCGGCAGCGGCCCGGATCTGGGTCAGCTGGCCGGGCTGGCCGGCATCCTGGTCACCGTCGCGGCAGCCGCGGGCATCGCCCGCTGGCGCTTCGCCGCTGACGTGACGGCATGAGCGCTGGCCGGCTGGCGGCGCATGGTCGGGCAGCGTGGTGGGCCTGGTCCCAGCGGCCGCTGCCCGCGCGCCAGGTAGACCGCCTACTGTCGGGTGCCCTGCTGATCTGGGCACTCTTTGATGTGCCCTGGTGGTGGCGGCCGCCGGGGCACGCGGGCAGCACTCTGCTCATCCTCGGCATGCTGGGGCTCGCGGCAGCACAGTCGCTGCCGTTCCTATGCCGCCGCACCAGGCCTGCCGGAGTGCTGGCGCTGGCCGGGGCGGCGCTCGCCGTGAAGTATGCCGCGCACCTCAACCTCTGGTCGGCCAGCGCCGCTGTGCTCGCTGCCGCCTATGGCCTGGGCGCCTACGGTAGCCGGATGACGCGACGGGTCACCCGGCTGATGGCTGCCGCCGCCCTGGCTGCTGTCTTGGTTGCCCTGCAGGCGGGGGGTGGCGACCACTCAGCGGCGGTGGCCTGCGCGCTGCTGGCCACGGCGTTCGTTCTCGGCGAGGTCACCAGCGCCCACCGGGATATCGCGACCGCCGCCGCCCGGCACGCGCACGACCTGGACCGCGCCAGCCTGGCCCGGGAGCTGCACGACGTCCTCGCCCATCAGCTCAGCGCCATCGCCGTACAGGCCGGCGCGGCCCGGCTCGCCTCATCCGCCGATCCGCTGGCCGCAGCGCATGCCATCGGCGCCATCGAGCGGGAAGCCCGTGCCGGGCTGACCGAGCTCAACAAGCTGGTCCGCGGGATGCAGGAGTCGGGTGCCGCTGACCCCGGCCTGCCACAGCTCGCTGATCTTCCCCTGCTCGTCCAGCAGGCCACGGAGTCGGGCCTGCGCGCCGAGCTGCAGGTAGCCGGCGAGCCCAGCCGCCTCGGCGCCGAGGTTGAGCTAGCCGGCTACCGGGTGGTGCAGGAAAGCCTGACCAACACGATCCGCTACGCGCCGGGAGCCGCCACTACGGTGCGCGTCGCCTATCGCGCCGACGGGATCATGGTCGACGTGCTGGACGACGGGCCCGGCCCACTCACGACGGCCGTCCCTGCAGCCCAGGGTGGGGGTACCGGCCTGGCCGGGCTCAGCGAACGGACCCGGCTGCTCGGCGGCCACCTGGAGGCAGGAGGTCGGCCCGGGGGAGGTTTCGCGGTGCGCGCATTCCTGCCGGGCTCACGGTGACCATCCGCATCCTGGTCGTCGATGACCAGCCGGTCGTGCGGGCGGGCGTGGCGACGATGCTCGGCACCCAGCCCGACCTCGCCGTCGTGGGCGACGCTGCCGACGGCCTGGCGGCCGTGGCGATGGCGGCGCGGCTGCGCCCGGACGTCGTCGTGATGGACATCCGGATGCCGCAGCTGACTGGCATCGAGGCGACCCGCCGGGTGGTCGCGCTCGGCCCCGACGCACCGCGGGTGGTCCTGCTCACGACTTTCGACCTGGACGAGTACATCTTCGACGGCCTGCTGGCCGGGGCCAGCGGATTCCTGCTGAAGCATGCCCCGCCGGAGGAAATCCTGCTCGCCGTCCGCGCCGCAGCGGCCGGCGACGCGCTCGTGTCACCGGCCCCGATGCGACGGCTCATCGAGCACTTCGTCCGCGGCCGGCCACGAGCGACCGCTGACCTGGACCGGCTGACTGACCGGGAGCGTGAGGTGTTCGTGCTGGTGGTCCGGGGCCTGTCCAACGCTGCCATCGCGCGTCAGCTGACGATCGGCGAGACGACGGTCAAGACTCACTTCACCCGGATCCTAGCCAAGCTCGGGCTGCGAGATCGGGCGCACGCGGTGATCTACGGATACGAGACCGGCCTGGTCCGCCCCGGCGACACGAACGGGCCGCGTTCTTAACGCCGACTCCGCTTGGATAACTCCGAAGCCCTGCTCGCCGACGAGTCGCGGGCTGCGACTGACTCTTCTGATCACTGGAACATGATCGATAACCAACAGTGACCGCTTGTCAGCGTCCAATAGCAAGCTCGGTTGCAGCGCACTATTGGCTAATCGGACGACTCCGAGAGGGAGTTGAACCCCCATGTCTCTGACCTGCGGATTTGCCAGCCCACGTCAGAGCCTCGCTCACAAAACCGCAGTTCAGAGCGAAGTGGTATGTGTCCGAGGGGGGACTTGAACCCCCATGCCCCTTTCAGGGCACTAGCACCTCAAGCTAGCGCGTCTGCCTATTCCGCCACCCGGACGTGGGCCAGGCCACGGCATCCACCGGACCGGCCGCCTCACGATAGCAAATCCAGCCGCGTCCGGCGAAGCAGTCGTCCGCCGGCCGACTGCCCCCGCACTCGATGATGGCGGCCCTCCCGCCACGAGCGGGTCTAACTGGCCCCTCCGGCTTGGCGCAGCCTCGAGTCCCCGAGTCCTCAAGCCCCCGGAGGCGCCGCTGCCCCTCCAGCCGACCCGGCCGATCCCCACTCCGCCCCCGCTAAGTGTCACCATGGGGTGATGACACAGACTCCAGCCGCCTCGGGCCGCAGCGGCAACAACGTCACCGCTCAGGACGAGGTCGCGGGCCTGTGCAGCGACCTCATCCGGATCGATACCTCCAACCGCGGCGACAACCAAGGTCCCGGCGAACGCCAGGCGGCCGAGTATGTGGCCGGGCTTCTCGCGGAGGTCGGTCTCGAGCCGACCATCCTGGAGTCCGACAAGACCCGGGCCAGCGTGGTCACCCGCATCACCGGGGAAGACCAGAGCCGGCCCGCCCTCCTCATCCACGGCCACCTCGACGTGGTGCCCGCTGATGCGGCGGACTGGCAGGTCGACCCCTTCTCCGGCCACATCGGCGACGCCAGCACCAAGAGCACCGCCGGCACCGCGCAGCGCCTGGCCAGGACGACCCGTGTGTCTGGGGCCGCGGCGCCGTCGACATGAAGGACATGGACGCAATGATCCTGTCCGTGGTCCGCCAACGTCTGCGTGAGGGCCGCCGCCCGCCCCGCGACGTGGTGCTGGCCTTCCTCGCCGACGAGGAGGCAGGCGGCACCTACGGGGCCCGTTTCCTGGTCGACAACCACCCGGGACTCTTCGAGGGCGTCACCGAGGCGGTCGGTGAGGTCGGCGGGTTCAGCGTCACTCTGGGCGGCCAGCGCCTCTACCTGGTCCAGACCGCCGAGAAGGGCATGGCCTGGCTCCGGCTCACCGCGCGCGGCACCGCCGGGCACGGCTCGATGCTCCAGCCCGACAACGCGGTCACCGAACTGGCCGAGACGGTCGCCCGGATCGGCCGCCACGACTGGCCCGTCCGGCTCACCCCGGCGGTCGAGGCCTTCCTGGCCGAGGCGTGCACCGCGCTCGGCCTCGAGTACGGACCGGACGCCTACCGGCAGGTCATCGACAAGATCGGGTCGCTGTCCCGGCTCACCGGCGCCACCCTCCGCAACACCCTTAACCCCACCGTGCTGAAGGCGGGATATAAGGTCAACGTCGTTCCGCAGGTCGCCACCGCCGACGTGGACGGGCGCTTCCTGCCCGGTCACGAGGACGAGTTCTTCGCCGAGGTGGACAGCCTGCTCGGCCCGGGCGTCCAGCGTGAGTTCATCCACCACGACATCGCCCTGGAGACCACGTTCGACGGCGACCTGTGCGACGCCATGACCGCCGCCCTGCTGGCCGAGGACCCCGCGGCCAGGGTCGTCCCGTACTGCCTGTCCGGCGGGACGGACGCGAAGTCCTTCAGCCGGCTCGGCATGCGGTGCTTCGGCTTCGCCCCGTTGCGGCTCCCGGCGGACCTGGACTTCTCCGGCATGTTCCACGGCGTGGACGAGCGGGTGCCGGTGTCCGCCCTCCAGTTCGGCACGCGCGTCCTGGACGGCTTCCTCGACCGCTGCTGAGGGCCAGCACTTTTCGCCGAATAACCTGATGCGCACACTCAGTAGTGCTATCGTTACGCATTGCGTGAGGCTGTCCACCCCAGGGGGAGCAGGACTTCCGGCAAACCCTGTCTGGCCAGCCCGCACAGCACCGGTGACGACGAGGATGATCTTCCTGCTGATCCGGCGCCGGAGAACGACCGGGAGCCGCGCGGGTAACCCGCCAGGGGCGGGCAGGACACGACGCGGCCAGGCACAGCCGGCGCCGGGGAGTTGCGCAGGGTCGCCGTGACCGGCGTGGCTATCCCGCCCAGGCGGCCACGGCCAGCGGAAACTGCCCCCCGCGGTGCCCCCTGACCGTGGCCGCCGCCCCGGACGGAGGTCCAGACGGAAGGTCAAGATCGAGAACTTCAGGGCCCGCAACGAAGACCCAGCCAGGCCGCCGCCCCACCGTCTACGGGGGCCGGAGGGAGGCAGCCCGGATCGCCGACCGGGTCACAGTCCTGCGGAGGCCTGAGGGAGACGGCCGGGATCTCCGGCAACGTCACAGCCTGCGGACCGGCGGGAATGCCTGGCGCGCCTGGGCGTTGATGAGCAAGCGGTGTTCAAAGGGTCAGTACGGGGCGTATGATCGGGCGCCGCAGGGTGACCTTCCTGCTGCCGTCTGCATACAGGCGGAGTCTGGCCAGTTCCCACTCGCCGTACTCGGCATGGTCCGTCAACAGGCGCCGGGCGGCGTCTCGTGACGTTCCTCGCGGTAGGTACAGCACGAGGTAGGAGTACTCGGCCATCACCTCTTATTGTGCGCGGCGTACGCGGTGGTTCAATCGGCAGTGGCGAAAAATTCGCTGCGAGGTTGTCCGGGGCCCCCAGGGATGGCTGTCCAGGGGCCTACCGGAGGGGTGGGGAACACCCATGCCGGCTCTGGGAGTTGAGAGAAGCAGGGCCGGTTGGCGAGGGGGCTTGAGCGAGCACACTTGACAAAGACGCTTGAGCAAGCCAAGGGTTCAGCAGGGTTGAGGGTTGTCAGGCTGAGGGTTGGCAGCTAAGGGATTCCGAAGCAGGATCGAGCAATAGACAAGACCGGGCCGGGCACAGGCGCCGGACTAGAAGGTGAATGCGTGGCAGCAAGGACACCTCCCGCCGCGAAGCGCGCGGCGGGCAAGGGCAACGCCGCGAGCAACGGCGGGGGCACTCGCCTGGTAATCGTCGAGTCGCCCGCCAAGGCGCGGACTATCGCGGGATACCTCGGCAAGGGGTACGTGGTGGAGTCCAGCATCGGTCACATCCGTGACATGCCGGACAAGGCCGCGGAGATCCCCGAGAAGTACCGCAAGGAGCCGTGGGCGCGGCTCGGCGTCAACGTCGACGATGACTTCGGCGCGCTCTACGTCGTGCACTCCGACAAGAAGTCCCAGGTCTCCAAGCTCAAGTCGCTGCTCAAAGACGCCGACGAGCTCTACCTCGCCACTGATGAGGACCGCGAGGGCGAGGCCATCGCGTGGCATCTGCTCGAGGAACTCAAGCCCAAGGTGCCGACCCGGCGGATGGTGTTTCACGAGATCACGCCGGAGGCGATTGCGCACGCGGTGGACAACCCGCGCGAGCTGAACGCTGGCCTGGTCGACGCCTACCAGACCCGGCGGGTCCTGGACCGGTTGTACGGCTACGAGGTCTCCCCGGTCCTGTGGAAGAAGGTCATGCCCCGGCTGTCGGCGGGCCGCGTCCAGTCCGTGGCCACCCGGCTGGTGGTCGCCCGGGAACGGGAACGCATCGCGTTCCGCGCCGCCCGGTACTGGGACCTGCAGGCCGTGTTCGCCCGCGCCGACGGCACGACCGACCAGGGAGCGTCGTCGTTCCCGGCCGGCCTGGTCGCGGTGGACGGGCGCCGGGTCGCCCAGGGCCGTGACTTCGCCCCGTCCGGTGAGCTGCGCAATCCTGACGTGCTCTACCTGGAAGGTGCCACGGCGGAGGGCGCTGCTGTCAACGGCACGGCCGTGAACGGCAGTGCTGCTCACGGCAGTGCCGACGGTCAGGCGGTACCGCCCGGTGTCGTGCACCGGCTGTCGGCCGCCGAACTCGTCGACCGGCTCCAGGGCGCTGACTTCTCGGTCAAGTCGGTCGAGCGCAAGCCGTACCGGCGCTCGCCCTACGCGCCGTTCCGCACCACCACCCTCCAGCAGGAGGCGTCCCGCAAGCTTGGCTTCTCGGCCAAGTACACGATGTCGGTGGCGCAGCGGCTGTACGAGAACGGCCACATCACCTACATGCGGACCGACTCGACGACGCTGTCGCAGACGGCGATCGACGCGGCCCGCCGCCAGGCACGTGAGCTGTACGGCGCCGAGTACGTGCCAGACGCGCCGCGCGTCTACACCAGCAAGGTGAAGAACGCGCAGGAAGCGCACGAGGCGATCCGCCCGGCGGGCGACTCGTTCCGCACCCCGGCGCAGTCCCGGCTGTCCGGCGACGAGCTGCGCGTCTACGAGCTGGTCTGGAAGCGCACGGTCGCGTCCCAGATGAAGGACGCCACCGGGGAGTCGGTGTCGGTGCGCGTGTCCGGCCGTTCCTCCGCGGGAGAGGAAGCCGAGTTCGGCGCGTCCGGGAAGATCATCTCCTTCCACGGCTTCCTGAAGGCCTACGTAGAGGACGCGGACGACGACGGCGACCGGGACGACCGGGAGCGCCGCCTGCCGCCGCTGTCCGAGGGCGACGCGCTCAGCGCGCTGGAGCTGGCCGCGTCCGAGCACGCCACCCGGCCGCCGGCCCGCTACACCGAGGCCACTCTGGTCAAGGACCTGGAAGACCGGGAGATCGGCCGCCCCTCGACGTACGCGAACATCCTCGGCACGATCCTGGACCGCGGGTACGTGTTCAAGAAGGGCACCGCGCTGGTGCCCTCGTTCCTGGCCTTCGCCGTGATCACCCTGCTCGAGCGGCACTTCTCGCAGCTGGTGGACTACGACTTCACCGCGCGGATGGAGGACGCCCTCGACGCGATCGCCCGCGGCGAGGCGGCCCGGGTGCCCTGGCTGCGCCGGTTCTACTTCGGCGCCGAAGGCGAGGAGGGGCTCAAGGAACTGGTCAGCGACCTGGGCGACATCGATGCGCGTGACGTCAGCTCGTTCCCGCTGGCCGGCACCGACATCACCGTCCGGGTCGGCCGGTACGGGCCGTACCTGGAGCGCGGTGACCAGCGGGTGAACGTGCCCGAGGGCACGGCGCCCGACGAGCTCACCCCGGAGAAGGCCGAGGAGCTGTTCGCCCAGCCCAGCGGCGACTTCCCGCTCGGCACCGACCCGGCCACCGGGCGGGAGATCGTGGCCAAGGCGGGGCGGTTCGGCCCGTACGTCACCGAGGTCCTGCCCGAGGGTGACACCAGCAAGCCGCGCACCGCGTCGTTGCTGAAGTCCATGGCGCTGGACACGGTCACGCTGGAGGACGCGCTCAAGCTGCTCACACTGCCGCGCACGATCGGCGAGCTGGACGGCGAGCCGATCACCGCGCAGAACGGGCGGTACGGCCCGTACGTGAAGAAGGGCACGGACAGCCGCTCGCTGGACAGTGAAGAGCAGCTGTTCACGCTGACCCTGGCCGAGGCCAAGGAACTGTTCGCGCAGCCGAAGGCCCGCGGCCGGGGCCGCGCGGCCGCCGCGCCGCCCTTGCGCGAGCTGGGCGAGGACCCGGCCAGCAAGCGCCCGATGGTTATCAAGGAAGGCCGCTGGGGGGCGTACGTGACCGACGGGGAGACCAACGCCTCGCTGCGCCAGGGTGACGCGGTCGAGTCGATCACCGCGCAGCGGGCGGCGGAACTGCTGGCCGAGCGCCGGACAGCCGCCCCTTCCGCCCCGCGGCGCCGGACTGCGGCGAAGAAGCCGGCGCGCCGAAGAAGCCGGCCGCGAAGAAGGCCGCCCCGAAGAAGCCCAGCCGGACCTAGAGCGGCTGCGGCCGGCGCCCCGGCAAGCGCGGGAAGGCCGCAGCCACCGGACATTTCGCGAGCTTGCAGGCCACGCGAGCCCCTCTGGTGTGGATACCCTGACCCAGTGAACCTCCGATCCCCAACGCGCGAGCGGCGCAGCAACGTCCTGTCCATCAGGCCGTTCCGGCGGCTGTGGATCGCGACCTCGCTGTCCAGCCTGGGGGATTGGCTAAGTCTGGTCGCGCTGGCCTCGCTCGCGTACGCCCTGGCCGGCAACGGCGCCGCCGCGCAGTACAGCGCGGTGGGCGGGGTGTGGCTGGTGTCGCTGCTACCCGCCCTGGTGCTCGGGCCGCTGGCTGGCGCGGTCGCGGACCGGCTGGACCGCCGGGTGAACATGATCGTCGGCGACGTGCTGCGCGCGGTCCTGTACCTGACTATCCCGCTGGACCTGTCGATCCACTTCGCCAACCCGCTGACCTGGATCTACGTGGTGCAGTTCCTCGCGTCCTGCGTCTCACTGTTCTGGACGCCGGCCAAGGACGCCTCGGTGCCGAACCTGGTGCCCCCGGACCGGCTGGAAGAGGCCAACCAGTACAGCCTGTTCACCACGTTCGGCACCGCCCCGATCGCCGGGATCCTGTTCAGCCTGCTGTCCCTGGTCAGCCGGGCCCTCGAAGGGCTGTCGCACTACTTCAGCACCAACCCGGTGAACCTGGCGCTGTACTTCAACACGGCGACGTTCGTGGTGTCCGCGCTGACCATCTACGCGCTGCGGGAGATCCCCAAGCGGCAGTTCAGCTCGCATATCTCCGCGCCCTCGGTGGCCAAGACCATCTGGGAGGGCTGGCGGTTCATCGGCCGCACCCCGGTGGTGCGGGGCCTGGTCATCGGCATGGTCGGGGCGTTCGCGGCCGGCGGGGTAGTGGTCGGGCTCGGCCAGCCGTACATCACGAACACGCTGCACGGCGGCAACGCGGGCTGGGGCGTCGTGTTCGCCGCGATCTTCGTGGGGCTGGCCGGCGGGATGTTCCTCGGCCTGCGCATCCTCAGCGGCTTCAGCCGGCGGCGGCTGTTCGGGCTGAGTATCGTCAGCGCGGCCATCCCGCTCGCGCTCATCGCGCTGATCCCGAACCTCGTCGTCACCGTGGTGCTGGTCGTTCTGCTGGGCGCCTGCGCCGGGGTGGCCTACGTGACCGGCTACACGATCGTCGGTCTCGAGGTGGACGACGACACGCGGGGGCGCACGTTCGCATTCCTCAACTCCGCCATCCGCGTCGTCCTGTTCACCGTGATCGCGGTATCCCCTTTCGTGGCGGCCGCTTTCACCGCGTTGTTCCGCGGCGTGTCCGGGGCCGGGAGCCTGCACATCGCACACGTCAGCTACGAGGGGATCGGCTACAACTGCGTGATGCTGCTGGCCGCGGCGATCGCGGTGTGGCTCGGCGTGGTCTCCTACCGGCAGATGGACGACCGTAAGGGCGTCCCGCTCCGTGAGGACCTGGTGGCCGCGGTCCGGGGTGAGGAGTTCCAGCCGGTTCCCGGCCACGTCAACGGATACGACCCGGCGCCCACGGCCCGGCACGGCGTGTTCATCGCGCTGGAGGGCGGTGAAGGGGCCGGCAAGACGACCCAGGCCCGGCTGCTCGCCATCTGGCTGCGTGACCAGGGCTACGACGTGATCACCACCCGGGAACCCGGCGCGACCAAGATCGGCATGCGGCTGCGCGCGGTGCTGCTGGACACCGCGCACGCCGGCCTGTCACCCCGGGCCGAGACCCTGCTGTACGCGGCGGACCGGGCCGAGCACGTGTCCTCGGTGATCCTCCCCGCGCTGGAGCGGGGCGCGGTCGTGGTCACCGACCGGTACGTGGACTCCTCCCTCGCCTACCAGGGCGCGGGCCGGAACCAGCCCACGGCCGAGGTGGCCACGCTGAACCAGTGGGCGACCGGCGGCCTGATGCCCGACCTCACCGTGCTGCTCGACATGCCGCCCGCCAACGGCCTCGGCCGCCGGGCCCGGTCGGCCGACCGCCTGGAAGCCGAGCCGCTGGACTTCCACGAGCGGGTCCGGCGTGGCTTCCTGGCCCTGGCCCGGGCTGAACCCGACCGCTACCTGGTGCTCGACGCGTCCCGGTCGCCGGAGGACGTGAGCCGGGCGATCCAGGAGCGGGTCCGTGAGATGCTGCCGGACCCGATCCCGCCCATGGCCGAGGCCAACACCGGCAGCTTCCCGGCTATCGTCGACTGAGGATGGACGGGGAAGTAGCAGTGAGCGGCGCACCGGTCTTCGGCGACCTGGTCGGCCAGGAGCGGGTGGTAGCCCAGCTGGAACAGGCGGCCGCCGTCGCGGCCCGGCTGCTTCGCGGCGAGAACGCGCTGGGCATGACGCACGCCTGGCTGTTCACCGGGCCGCCCGGATCAGGCCGGTCGGTGGCGGCCCGCGCGTTCGCGGCCGCGCTGCTCTGCCCGGACGGGGGCTGCGGGCAGTGCCCGAGCTGCCACCAGGTACGCGCGGGCACCCATCCCGACCTGATGCTGGTCAAGCCGGAGGGGCTGTCGTACGGGGTCAAGCAGACCCGCAACCTGGTGCTGCGCGCCGCTGGGGCGCCGTCCGGCGGACGCTGGCAGGTGGTGGTGTTCGAGGACGCCGACCGCGCCACCGAGCAGGCCGCCAACGCCCTGCTCAAGGCGATCGAGGAACCCTCGCCGCGGACGGTCTGGCTGCTCTGCGCGCCTTCCGCGGAAGAACTCGTCACGACGATCCGGTCCCGCTGCCGGCTGGTCACACTGCGCACGCCGCCGCCGGAGGCGGTGGCTGAGGTGCTCGCCCGCCGGGACGGGGTTGACCCGGCCCGGGCCCTGACCGCCGCCCGGGCGGCCCAGGGTCACGTGGGCCGGGCGCGGCGGCTGGCCACCGACCCCGAGGCGGCGCAGCGCCGCGACGAGGTGCTCCGGCTTCCGGCCCGGATCACCAACCTGGGCACGGCGCTGAGCGCGGCGGCCGGGCTGGTGAAAGCGGCCGAGCAGGAGGCGGCCGCGGTGACCGAAGAGCTCAACACGCCGGAACGGGACGCGCTGCGCAAGGCGTTCGGCGAGGGCTCCACCGGCAAGGGCGTGGCCAAGGCCGTCCGCGGTTCGGCGGGCGCCATGAAGGACCTGGAGGACCGGCAGAAGTCCCGGGCCACCCGGCTGAAGCGGGACGCCCTCGACCGGGCGCTGCTGGACCTGGCCGCTTTCTACCGTGACGTGCTGGTCGTCCAGCTGGGCGCCGACGTGGACCTGGCCAGCGCGGGTCACGAAGAGGAACTGCGCCGGCTGGCGGCGGCCAGCACCGCGGAGGCCACGGTGCGCCGGATGGAAGCGATCATGACCTGCCGGGAGCGCCTGGAGCTCAACGTCGCCCCCCTGCTGGCCGTCGAGGAACTCACCCTCGCCCTCCTGTCCGGCTAGCGCAGCCCTCATCGTGGTGCCTTGCGCCCCGTCGGCGCCCCGCCGGCGGGGCAAAAAGCACCCCGATCATGAGGATCCCGAGATCCCCGGGGATCCTCATGATCGGAGCAACGGATCCGCGGCTCGCGCGTGCACTAAGTATGAGCGAGCAGATCTGGGAGCCCCGCTTCGGGCCTCCCTCGCCTGAGGGGCAGCCCGGACCGGCTGGCCGCGTGGCGGCCGGTACCGTGGGGAAAACGAGCGCGGCCGGAGATGACGGCATGGGCCTGGTGCCTGGGGCGTCGCACGAGGCGGACTCTGGGTACGGCGTGACCGCGCTGTTCCGCGCGCACCACGCCGAACTGGTCCGGCTGGCCGCACTGATGACCGGGGACCGAGGGTCCGCCGAGGACATCGTCCAGGACGTGTTCGCCCGGCTGTGTGCCCGGGATCTGCTGCCGGAGCCGTCTGGAGCGCTCGCGTACGTCCGGGCCGCCGTCCTGAACGGGTGCCGAAGCGCGTTGCGCCGCCGGGCCGTCGCGCGCCGCTTCGGCGGCGCGCCGCGACGCCATGACGGCTGACGTCACCCAGCCGTCCGCGGAGAACGAGGCGCTGCTGGCCGAGGACCGCAGGCAAGTGCTGGCCGCAGTGGCCAGGCTGCCCCGCCGGCGCCGCGAGGTGCTGGTGCTGCGCTACTGGCTGGGGCTGCCGGAAGCCGAGATCGCCGCAGTGCTCGGGATCAGTCCCGGCACCGTCAAGTTCGACCGCCGCGCGGGGCATCGCCGCCCTGGCGCGCCAGCTCGGGGAGCCAGCATGAACAGCAACCGAAGACCGGCTGACCGACGCGCTCGGCGCGGCGGCCCGGGCCATCCCGGAAGAGACGCTCCGCCCGCTCTATCGTCCCGCCACGCCGCCGCCGGCCTGCCTGGCTCACTCCGGTCGCGGCGGTGCTGGGCATCGTGCTCGTCGTAGGCCTCGCGTTCGCGGCCGGGACGCGCCTCACCGGATCCCGGTCGTCCGGCGGCCCGGTCAGCAGCCAGGCTCCGGTGCCCGCGGTACTACGTGGTCGAGGGGCTGCAGGGCGGCCCTCCGGTGGTCCGCTCCACGGCCACCGGGAAGATCGTTGGTACCGTGCCGGTCTCGAAGTCGGCCAATGCCGAAGTGGACGACCTGGTAGCCAGTACGCGCAGGGGGATGTTCTTCGTCGCTGGCCGCCGCGCCCGGCACCCCGGGACAGCGCCTGTACCGGTTCCGGCTGACCAGCTCAGGCCGGGTCACGAGCTTCGCCGTGGTGCCGGGAGGCGCGCTGGGTAACCGTGACTGGACCGCGGACGCCATAGCCGCGTCGCCCGACGGGTCTCGGGTCGCCATCTCCTTCGCGTTCAACTGGTCGGCCCCCGGGTGCACCAGCGCCGGCGGCCCGTGCCAGCCCGGCACACACCCGGACTACATCGACGTCATCACCGTGAGCAGTGGTGCGAGAAGTGTCTGGCAGGGCGGGACGGACCCCGCGTTCAGCGTGGCCAGCCTGTCCTGGACCGCCCGCGGCGGTAGCTGGTCTACCTCGGGCAGACCTGCCGCAACTACGAGCTGAACAGCGAGGTCTGCCGCCGGGGTGGCCGGACCGCCGAGGTCCGCGCGCTCAACCCGGCCCCGAGCGGCGGCCACCGGGACAGCGGCCCGGTCCTGCTCCGCCAGTCCGCGCGTTACCCCTACATCGCGCAGGCAGAGATCAGCCCGGACGGCACGGACGATTACCGCGGTCGTGCTGACCGGCCGGAGGTCGAGCGCGCACCAGATTGCTGACCTGACGCCCGAGGACCTGCGGTGATCCAGGTGTCCCGGTCCTCGCGGCAGCCGCTGCGGGTCCTGTACCAGCGGAACCTGGGCCGTACCACCGACATCAACGCCGGTGCCGACTTCCTCCAGCT
This sequence comes from uncultured Actinomycetes bacterium, assembly GCA_963781085.1. Taxonomy (GTDB): domain Bacteria; phylum Actinomycetota; class Actinomycetes; order Streptosporangiales; family Streptosporangiaceae; genus RYN-230. The sequence goes on along the minus strand of CAWAES010000005.1, from coordinate 92,211 downwards.
CAGCCAGGACGGGGCGGGCCAGCACTGGATGCTCAACGGCGGGCTGCCTGCCCGGCGGGCCGGTGCACGGACGGGTTCCACGGCTGGCTGCGCGACGGACGCCTGGTGCCGCTGCCGCCGGTGACCGGCCAGGAGGTCAACGAGGCCTGGTGACCAGGGTGCGGCCGGCCCCGTGCGCTACCGGCCGCCCTGCGGCTCGGCCCAGCAGTGCGCCGCCCAGTCCATCCAGGCTGGGCGGCGCACTGCTGCCTGCCTCAGGTCAGCCACTGGCACTGCCTCAGGTCACATGCAGAGCGGCGTGGCGCAGTCCTCTTCCACCTCGCGGGCCGTGCCGGTGATGAGGTCGGACTCCATGTCCAGCGCCGCCTCCGGGTCAGCGACCGCGCCGGCCTCGACGATCACGGCCGGGACCCGCGCCGGGACCGGGACCGGAGCTGGCCTGGCCGGGCGGGTCCTGCGTCCGCAAACCGCTGATCGCGGCCACCGCGCCCAGCACCGACACCAGCGTGATCACGGCCAGCGCGGGCCGGTAGGCACCCAGCGTCGCCTGGGCCGAGGTGATCTGGCTGGCGCCCCCGGCGTCCACCACCGCCGTCACGACGGCGAGCACGATCGCCCCGCCGACCTGGAACGAGGTCTGGAACAGGCTGGCCGCGAGGCCCTGCTCCGCGTCGGCGACACCGTTGGTCGCGGCCAGGCTGAGCGCGGAGAAGCCCAGGCCGAACGCGACGCCGATCAGGATGACCGCCGGCAGGATCACCGAGGGGTAGTCGGGCTGGACGCCGACCCGGAGGAACACCGCGTAGCCGGTCACCAGGCTGGCGAAGGCGAGCACCGAGACCCGGGTGGTCCCGAACCGCCCGATGATCGCACTCATCCGGGTGGACAGCACCGCCACCATCACGCCGGCCGGCAGGAACGCGAGCGCGGTGGCGATCGCGGACCAGGAGGCCAGGGTCTGCAGGTACTGGGTGACCAGGAACTGGAACGAGACGTACGAGCCGAACAGCGTCATCGCACCGATGTTCGCCCGGGTCAGCGGCCCGGAACGGAAGATCCCCAGCGGCACCAGCGGGTCCACGCTGCGGCGCTCGATCACCACGAAGGTGACGAGGAGAACGGCGACGACCGCGAACGAGCCCACGGTCCGGGCCGACCCCCAGCCGGCCTGCTGAGCCGAGACGACGGTGTAGACCAGCAACAGCATCGCGCCGGTCACGGTCGCCGCCCCCGGGATGTCGAACCGGCGGCTGCCGCGGGGCTCCCGCGAGGCGGGGGCGCGCGGGATGAACCGGATCGCGGCGATCAGCGTGATGCAGCGCCACCGGCGCCGGCACCAGCAGCGTCAGCCGCCAGCTCACCTCGGTGAGCAGGCCGGACAGCACCAGGCCGAGCGAGAACCCGCTCGCCCCGAAGGCGGAGTACACGCTGATGGCCCGGGTGCGCATCGGGCCTTCGTGGAACGTGGTGGTGAGCAGGGACAGCCCGGCCGGGGCGGTGAAGGCCGCCGCGATGCCCTTGATGAACCGGGCGGCGATCAGCAGGCCGACGCTGCTGACCAGCCCGCCGAACAGCGAGGCCACCGCGAACAAGGTGAGAGCGGCCAGGAAGACGCGCCGCCGTCCCAGCAGGTCAGCGGCGCGGCCGCCGAGAAGCAGCAGGCCGCCGTAGCCGAGTACGTAGCCGCTGATCACCCACTGCAGCGACGACGTGGACAGCCCGAGGTCGGCGCGGATGTCGGGCAGGGCCACGCCGACCATCGATACGTCGAGCGCGTCGAGGAACAGGGCCATGCAGAGCACGATCAGGATGGCCCACAGCCGCCGGCTCCACCGCTGGGCGCCGGCCCGCTCGGGCGGCGCTGGCGGCCGGGGGGCGGACGCCCGGACGCCCTGGGCCGTCCGGGGACGAAGGGACTGGGAGGGAGATGCCGCCTGAGCGCGGCTGATTGACTCCATGACCCCAGACAATATGCATGTACGTGCACTAGATGCAAGTGCAATTAATGCAGTTGCATCTAATCTCGTCCCGCGCTACTATGCGCACGTGAGCGTGATGCAGTCCCAGGATCGTCCGGCGCAGGCCACCGGCAGGCCGCGTGGCACCGGACGAGCGGCCGCCCGCGCTGGCCGCTGACCAGGTGGTGGCCACCTGGCGGGCTATCACCGCGAGCCATGCGGCGGCCAACGCCGCGCTCGACCACGAACTCGCCCACCTGGGCCTGGGCGTGAGCGAGTTCGAGGTACTGGACCGGCTGTCCGAGAGCCCGGAGCACAAGTTCCGGGCCCAGGAACTGGCCGACGCCGTGCACCTCAGCCAGAGCGCCCTGTCCCGCCTGATCGACCGGCTGGTGAAGAACGGCCTGGTCGAGCGCTGTTTGTGCGGCGAGGACCGGCGCGGCATCTACGTCCTCCTGACCCCGGATGGCCTGCGGCGGCATGCCGAGGCCGCGTCCGTGCACCGGGAGGTGCTGGCCCGGATCCTGCCGCCCGCGCTGGTCCAGTGCCAGTGCACCGACACCGTTCCCGCCTGATCGCCCTGCCCGTCCGCGCAGCTTCCCGGCAGTCGCCCCGCCCCGCGACCTCGTAATCCGCGCAAATCGGCCGCCCCGGGGGAGCGGATCGCGTGATCTCCCCGTAACCTGGGGCGATGGGCATGATGATGGCCGTCAGTTTCGAACGATACGGACGGCTCTACTACCTGGACCCCGGGTCGCTCACGCCCCGGGTCGGGGACAAGGTCCTCGTGCCCACCGACGGCGGCCCCGAGGTGGCCGACGTCATCTGGGCCCCGCAGTGGGTGGATGACGACGTGGACGGGCTGCCGGTGTGCGCCGGGCTGGCCACCGACGACCACCTGTCCCGGGACGAGGCCAACCGGGGCCGGCGCGCCGAGGCCCGGGTGGCCGCCCGCCGGCTGGCCCGCGAGCACGGCCTGCCCATGAAGATCATCGGCGTGGACTACGTCAACGACCCCAACGTGTACACGATCTACTTCAGCGCGCCGGGCCGGGTCGACTTCCGCGCGCTGGTCCGCGACCTGGCCGCCAAACTGCGCGGCCGGGTGGAACTGCGCCAGATCGGCCCGCGGGACGAGGCGCGGCTGCAGGGCGGCATCGGGCCGTGCGGCCGCGACCTGTGCTGCTCCACGTTCCTGAAGGACTTCGAGCCCGTGTCGGTCCGGATGGCCAAGGACCAGGAACTCCCGGTCAACCCGCTGCGGATCGCCGGGGCCTGCGGCCGCCTGATGTGCTGCCTGAAGTACGAGCACCCGCTCTACCAGGACTTCCGCAAGGACGCCCCGAGCATCGGCTCCTCGGTCGAGACCCCCGAGGGTCCCGGCGTGGTCACCGGCCACAGCGTGCCGGGCGACAAGATCGTGGTGAAGCTGGCCCGGGACGGCAGCAAGTGCGCCTGCCCGAAGGCGAGCGTCTGCGGGTCCCGCCAGGCCTACGAGGCCAAGTACGGTGACCAGGCGGCCGTGACTCCCGCGGAGTAGCCTCGCCCCGTGGCTTTCCCGATCCGGCGCAGGCGCCGGTGCGCACTGGCGCTGACCGGCGCGCTCGTGCGCCGTCGTCCTGGCGGCGTGCAGCACCAGCGCCGCCGCGCACCCGGCCCCCAGCGCTCCGGCCACCACGCGCGGCGCCCAGCCCGCAGGCCAGCGCGCCGATCGCCGAGCCGTCCGGCCCGCCGCCGACCACGCTGGCCGGCTACTACGCCCAGAAGCTGCGCTGGCAGTCCTGCCACCAGGGGTTCCAGTGCGCCCGGCTGCTCGTCCCGTTCGACTACCGCCGGCCCGCCTGGCGGCGGTTCTCGCTGCCGGTGATCCGGCTGGCCGCCACCGACCCGGCCCAGCGGATCGGCTCCCTCGTCGTCAACCCCGGCGGCCCCGGCGGCTCCGGGATCGGCTACGCGCTGCAGGCCCGCAGCGAGATCGCCGCCCCGGTCCGGGCCCGGTTCGACATCGTCAGCTTCGACCCGCGCGGCGTGGGCGCCAGCGAGCCCGCTATCGGATGCCTGACCGGCCCGCAGCTCGACACTTACTTTTCCACTAACGAAAACCTCACCGGCGCCAGCCACCTCGCCCCGGTCGTCGCCGAGGCGAAGCAGTTCGCCCGGGGCTGCGAGCGCGAGTCCGGAGCCCTGCTGCCGTGGGTGGGCACGCCCAACGCGGCCCGGGACATGGACGTCCTGCGGGCCGCCCTCGGCGACGCGAAGCTGACCTATCTCGGCAAGTCCTACGGCACCTACCTGGGCACCTGGTACGCGCAGCTGTTTCCCTCGCATGTCCGGGCCCTGGTCCTGGACGGGGCGATCGACCCCGGAAGCTCCTCGTTGCGGATGAATATCGTGCAGGGGCAGGGCTTCGAGGTCGCGCTGCGCGCGTTCGTGGCGGACTGCGTCGCGCGGGCCGGCTGCCCCGTGGGGCGCGGCTCCGTGGCGGCGGGCGTGGCCCGGATCCAGGCCCTGGTCAGCCGGGCCACGGCGCATCCGCTGATCAACAACCTGAGTGACCAGCGCGCGGACGGGGCCCTGGTGCTGAACGGCATCGCGACCGCGCTGTACAGCCAGGCGTACTGGCCGACGCTGCGCGAGGCGCTGACGTCCGCGTTCGGCGGCGACGGGACCGTGCTGGTCGAGCTGGCCAACGCGCTCTGGGAGCGGAACGCCACCGGCCACTACACGAACCTGGCCGACGCGAACATGGCGGTGGACTGCCTGGACCGGCCCTGGCCGTCTGCGCTGTCCCGCTGGCGCGCCGCGGCCGCGACCGCCGCCCGGGCCGCGCCGGCCTTCGGGGCGTCGATCATGTGGGGCAGCCTGCCGTGCGCCTACTGGCCCGTCCGCTCGGCCCCGCTGCCGTCGATCCGGGCCGCGGGCGCGCCGCCGATCCTGGTCATCGGGAACGAGCGGGACCCGGCCACGCCGTACCGCTGGGCCCAGGCCCTGGCCGGGGACCTGAAGTCCGGGGTGTTGCTGGGATGGGACGGCAACGGGCATACCGCGTACATGATGGGCAGCTCGTGCGTGGACGGGTTGGTGAACCGGTACCTGGTGGACCTGGCCGTCCCGCGCAGCGGCACCGTCTGCCCCTGAGGCCGCTGGTCGCGGGGGTTCGCGGGCTGGGTACGGCCTGGGGAGCAGACCGGTAGACTCGGTGGGCCGCCAGACCGCGGCATGCCGCCTTAGCTCAGTCGGTTAGAGCGACGCACTCGTAATGCGTAGGTCATCGGTTCGATTCCGATAGGCGGCTCCCACGTCAAAGGCCCCTTCCGATCAAGGAAGGGGCCTTCTTGCAAACAGGCTTGCTTACAGCGGGGGCGCTCCCGACCCCGGTTATGCGACCTTCACGGCCTCGGCGAAGATGTCCGCGGCGGCGGGGGTGTGGCGGGACTGGCGGGGGGATTGCCTGGCTTGCTGGCCTCACTCGTGGGCGAGCTAGCCATTGTGCAGGAGAGTATCGCGTCTGCCACCTGGTCGAGGGGCTGCCTGGCGTCAACGGGAATCGCCCCGAAGGCGCGCAAGCGGTCCTGATATCCGGGCAGGAGGCGGCGTGTGTACTCGCGAGAGTCCCCGGCACGGCCCCACTCGCTGTCCTGGCGCGTATCCAGCCGTGCCAGCATGGTGGGCTCGTCGATCTCCAGCAAGAACACCTGGGCGAAGCGATCGGCCAGCTCCAGCTGATTGTCTGCACCGCCGCAGAGATACAGCGTGGCGGGTGCTGCGGCGCGGATCAGTTCGTCGAGGCGGCCCGGATCCCATTCCCAGCTGTGCCGGGAGAGCCAGGCAAAGTCCGGCTCTGCCGGCTCTTCTGCCACGGCGCCGGCAGGGTCAACGAACCGCGCCAGGAACGGGTCTTCGTCGTCATCGATGCATGCCAGGCCCCGCCGGGCAAGCACGGTGGCGATCGCGGACTTCCCGGCGCCGGCACAGCCGGTGATCAGCACTGCGCTCATGGGTGCCCATCATCGGCAAGTCCTGAAGGCGGCGCAACTGTCTCCGGATTGGCCTTGGGAGCAGGAGGCCTACCCTTGAGCCGTGGCCAGACTGGGAAGGCCGAGGCGTCCTGCCTGCTCTGCATGTGTACAGGATGAGGTCTACGACCACACCGGGCAGCATCCAGCGGCCACAGTGAAAGTGGGAATCTCTCGGGAGCCCTACGTCCTGGCGGTCTGCGAACAGGTCAAGTCCCGTGGCGTGGTGTTTCGCGGTTAGCGCGTGATCCTTTTGTTGTGGTTAGGCGCTGAGCGCCTGGAGGTCGCTGGCTGGGGTCACCTCCGTCCCGGTGCCGGGAGCGAGGGTGATGCGGGAGCGGGCGAGGACGTCGAGGCCGAGGTAGCGGCGGCCTTCGGTCCATTCGTCGTGCTGCTCGGCCAGGACGGCGCCGACGAGGCGGATCAGGGAGTCGCGGCCGGGGAAGATCCCCACGACGTCGGTGCGCCGGCGGATCTCCCGGTTGAGCCGCTCCTGGGGGTTGTTCGACCAGATCTGCCGCCAGATCTCTTTCGGGAAGCTGGTGAAGGCCAGGACGTCGGCCCGGGCGGCGTCCAGGTGCTCGGCGACCTTGGGGAGCTTGCCGGCGATGGCCTCGACGAGCCGGTCGTACTGGGCGTGCACGGAGGCGGCGTCGGGCTGGTCATAGACCGAGTGCAGCAGCGTCTTGACCCACGGCCAGGACGCCTTCGGGGTGGCGGCCATCAGGTTCGCGGCGTAGTGGGTGCGGCACCGCTGCCAGGCCGCGCCCGGCAGCGGTCGCGCCGATCGCCTCGACCAGGCCGCGGTGGGCGTCGGAGGTGACCAGCTGCGACGCCGGTCAGGCCGCGGGCGGTCAGGTCCCGGAAGAACGCCAGCCAGCCCGCGCCGTCCTCGGCGCTGGTGACCTGCAGGCCCAGGATCTCCCGGTGCCCGTCGGCGTTCACCCCGGCCGCCAGCAGCGCGTGCACGTTCACGACCCGGCCGCCCTCGCGGACCTTCAGCACCAGCGCGTCCGCGGCCACGAACGTGTAGGGCCCGGCGTCCAGCGGCCGGGTCCGGAACGCCTCCACCTGCTCATCCAGTCGCGGGCCATCTCGCTGACCTGCGACCGGGACAGCCGGGTGATGCCCAGGGACTCCACCAGCTTCTCCATCCGCCGGGTGGACACCCCGAGCAGGTAGCAGGTCGCCACCACCGACGTCAGGGCCGCCTCGGCCCGGCGGCGGCGCTCCAGCAGCCAGTCCGGGAAATAGCTGCCCGACCGCAGCTTCGGGATCGCCACGTCCAGCGTCCCGGCCCGGGTGTCGAAGTCCCGGTGCCGGTAGCCGTTGCGGACATTGACCCGGTCCGGTGCCGGCATCCCGTACGGGGCGCCGCAGACCGCGTCGGCCTCCGCGGACATCAGCGCGTTGATGAACGTGGTCAGCATCGAGCGCAGCAGGTCCGGCGACGCGGACTCCAGCTGGTCGTGCAGGAAGCGGGCAGGGTCGATACTGCTAGGAGCGGTCATCGTCGTGTCTCCTTCAGAAGCACTGTGAGAGGTCTTCCAAAGGATCACGCGGTGGCCGCCTTACACGTCTACGCCACGCCCATTGCGAACACATCTAACCCGCCTCCAGCAGACGTTGCCAGCATCCGGGGTGTGGGTGGTCGAGCGATACACGGCGTGACGGCAGGGATCTGATCGGCCGGTTACGTGTCACATACGTGCCAGAACGGACGCGATACAGCGGTCACTTACGGCCACTGAGCGGCCATCGGCCTGCAGCCTGAGCAGGACAGCCACAGGCCACAGGCGTGCCCGGAACGATCTCCTGAGCAGTGGGTCGCATGTTCGAGACGCGACCGCTTCCGGCTTTGGTGCTCTCGGTCAAGTCACCGATGGGGATCCACTTTGGAGCCGGGACCATCCTGCCGCTCTGAACCTAACGTCAACTTCGAGCTCTCCCGCTGATTCCAGCGGACCGCGGCGGCGGCGAACGATCCCGCGGCCGCGCCGCCGACCGCCGTCCCCAGGAGGGCCGCCCAGTCAAAGTGGTGCTTCCAGACTTGCCCGAGGACCGCGCCAAGCACGCATCCAGCGGCGATCGCCAATCCCGAGATAAGCGCGAACTGCCACGTTGGGCGCCGTCTCAGCCACTTGTCCACGGTATCTTTCACCAGGTTCCGTTACCCCCTGGGGAGACAGTAAACCGCCAGAACGGCGAAAGACCCAGCCAGCGGTGGAAGTACGCGACGCCATCTGGTCTAGCTCCAGAAGATGCTGCCAGCGTCCGGTGTGTGGGTGGTAGAGCGCTACTTGTCGCCGGTGGAATCGGGCGGAGAGCGTCAACTGCTGCTCGACAGCGAACGCAAGTCCCGCCAGACCCGTAAATGACACCCGGAGCTGACACCAACGAGCCCGGATATCGGCACGTACCAGCGAATCGACGAGACAGGTCTTCCCACGCCAGGGACGTTGACAGACACCGTGACCGGATTTTGCAACCAGGAGGTCAGGGGTTCAAATTCCTCGGCTCCACCAGGAGAACAAGACCTCCCAAGATCACGGGTACGTCATCTATAGCTAACCTCAGTGGAAGGCGTATCAGCCTTCGCCAGCAGCCAGCACGGCCACCGGCACTCTGAGCTAGCTGGGGCGACGGCCACACGCCCCGCGGCGCCGCAAACATCTTCGGCGCCCCCGGCCGAGACGGAACGGGTGAGTACACATCATGTGGAAGAAAACGAATCTTGCCAGCTCTCTTCTCTTGGCCGGCTGGCCCTTTATATTACGGTGGTCACCGCGTCGAACCTCAGCGACCTGTTCTGGTCCTTCCACTGGGAGAACTGGGCCTTCCGCTCCGGCAATCTGGCTTATATCGCAACAGCGACTCGTATCTACTTCAAAACTGAGCAAGCAAATCAGGTGCTGCTCGCGCTGGTGATTGTCTGGGAAGGGACGGCAGTGGTGTTTCTGTGGGTGGCTGCGCTGCGCTGGGCGCGCGGCGGGGAGGCGGCGCTCGCTTGCGCCCGGCGCGGCCTCGTGCTGCTCGGCCTGCTGTGGTTCGGCTTTGCCATCTCAGCCGAGCTCTTCGTTGCCTACGACCGCGGCGTAAATGAGTCGGCCTACTGGATACTGGCCACGGCTGTACTCGCCACAATGGTTGTCCTCGAGATCTGGGCATCCCTCCGGCGGGGCGCCGGGACAGGAAGCACCGAGCCAGGCATTGCCCAACGTCAATAGGGCCCGACTGTGCTCCCGGCGGCTCGTCGTGCTTCGCGGCCTGGCGACGACATCGATCACTGCGCGAGCGGCACAATCACGGCCACTAGCATCACGGTCAAGATCCTCACCAGCCCTTATTCCTGCGGGTCCTACTGCCGCTGGCATCATGCCCGGCGGACCCGGTTGCCCCAGATAGTGGTGGGATTCACCCGGATGAAGTGCGCAGGCACTCCCTCGATCCACGGCTCGAGTCCGGCATCCATGAACGGCGCGCGCTCGGATTCGGTGTCTAGGTGGTGGGCCGGCCCCCGTGCCAGCACGAACCATCCCTCGCGCGCTTCCGCATCGATCTGGTCCACTTCGACGAGGACCTGGTACTCGGCCTGCGTGATGCCAGTACGCAGGTCCTCGTCGAAGAGGGCGGGGTCCCAGGTGCCCAAGACAACCGACTCTCCGTCGGTCTTGTACGCAACCGGCAACGCTGTGGGCCCGTACCGGCTGGTGTAGACCAGACGGCCCACCCCGCCATTGGCGAGCAGCTGCATGCATTCAGCCTCGCTCAAGCGCTCCAGCACGCGCCAGGTACTCGCTCCCATGTCGGGCGGAGCAGGACCGCTGGCAGAACCGGGGTCAGCTTTCTCGTCTGGCATGGCTCCAAACCCTAGTCGCCTTGTCCGGCGATAGCACGGCACAGCTGGCGAGCGGCCGGGGTAACCAGGTGAGTAACCGATCGCCACCACAGCAGCGGACGCCTGCAGTCGCTCTCGGACAGTCAGTCCCAGGTCAGGCGCACCGTGGCGCTGGCAGCCCCGGTCGGTACCCGGTTTCTGGACCAGGAGGCCGCGTGCAGCATGAAAGTGCAGCAGCCATGCCACACCTGGCCGACCACAGCCAACCTCTACCGCCTCCGCCCAGACCGCAAGGACATTCAGCGACCCTGCCGCCGCAAGCTACGGATCGGAAGGCTCGGTTGCCGGATCTTGCTGGAGTCGATCAATGCGCTGGCGCTTGGCGGCGTCGTGGTCGGCGCCGCACCCGGCTGTACGCGCCAGTGGACTTGAACGGCCGGACAGGCTTGGATGGCGGCATGGCAGGGGTGAAATCTCCCCGGATGTGAACGGTCGCGGGCAGCTACTTCGAGGCGTGCAATTGCGAGGCCATCTGCCCGTGCCGCAGGGTCGGCGAGCGTGCGGGCGGGCGATCCACCTTTGGCATCTGCCAGTTCGTGTCGTCCTGGCAGATCAGCCGGGGCCGGGCCGGGGCGCAGCACGACGTGCTGGCCGCGATCTTCGGGGGCCAGGCGGGCGGCACCACGCTGCGCAATTTCGCGGCCGCCATCGGCACGGCCGGGCCAGGAAGTCATCGCCAGTACCTTCAGCGTCGATGACGCCCCGCTGAGCTGGGACTTGCACGGCCAGTGCGGCTTCGCCGCCAAGTTCTCCTACAGCTCGCACGACTGATCCGGCGCGGCCGGAGCGCGGAAGGTGCGTGAGCCTGGCAGGCCACAAGTCCCGCGGCAGGCCGTCTCAGCGGCTGACCACGAACCTGACCACAACAAGCCCCGGCAACCCTGCCATCCGGTCCTGCAGTGCAAGCCGGGCCATGCCAGGTCAGCTACGGTATGCCGTAATTCCTTCTCGTAATACGTAGGTCATCGGTTCGATTCCGATAGGCGGCTCCCACGTCAAAGGCCCCTTCCGATCAAGGAAGGGGCCTTCTTGCTAACGGGCGCCTGACCGTGGCCCAGGCGCGTGTATCCGCGGACGACGTGGCGGCCGGTCTCCGGCGAAACCGGGCGTCCGGCTGGCTACATGAGGGCCACTACGAGGCAGCTACGACGGATCACTGTCTAGCAAGTCCCAGCTAGGCAAGATGTCCGATGGCTCAAGGCGCATCAGGTCGTCGCGGTTCCAACCGCGGCTGGCGTCAGTGGCCACCCGGCGCGCGTGCCGGAGCCTGGTGCGTTCCAGCTCGTTCCGCACGCTGCGGGCGTTGGCGAACCGGGGCCCGCGCATCCGGCGGGACAGGTACTGGCGGAACGCCTCCTCGGCGCCCGGGGACAGGTAGTAACTGGACTGCTCGAGCATTAGCCGCCCGATCGCGACGAGCTCGTCGGCATCGTAGGCGGCGAAGTCGAGGTGGTGCGCGATCCGGGAATGCATGCCCGGGTTGCTCTCGAAGAAGTCGTCCATCCGGTCCTTGTAGCCCGCGAGGATGACCACGAGATTGTCGCGCTCGTTCTCCATCACCTGCAGCATGATGTCGATGGCCTCCTGGCCATAGTCCTTGGAGTCAGCCGCGCGGTACAGGTAGTAGGCCTCGTCGATGAACAGCACCCCGCCCATGGCCTGGTCGAGCACGCGCTTGGTCTTGGGTGCGGTCTGCCCGATGTACTGGCCGACCAGGTCGTCGCGCATGGCGTGCACCAGGTGCCCGCTTTCCAGGTAGCCGAGCCGGTGCAGGAGTTCGGCCATGCGCAGCGCCACGGTGGTCTTGCCGGTGCCCGGAGGGCCAGTGAAGCACATGTGCAGGTTTGGCCGGGGGGCCTCGAGGCCGAATCTCTGCCGGGCCCGGTCCACCAGGAGCAGCAGCGCAATGTCCTCGATCCACCGCTTCACGGGCACCAGGCCGACCAGGTCGCGGTCGAGTGCGCCGAGCACTTCGTCGATGCTGGCGGCCTCGCGCTCCTCGGCGAACATGACCAGGGTTTCCGGGGCAAGCCGGTCGCGCCGCCGGTCGGGCTGGCCGTTCCAGGCTGTCGGCGCACGCCGCCGGGCGAACGACCCGGGGGCCGGCTGGGCGGCCGGACGCCGGATGGGGGTATTGGATATCCCACGGCGCCCGAAGGCCGGGACGACGGGCACCATCTCTCGGTGCAGGCCTGGATCCATCAGATTGGAATCCCAGACAGATTCCGGACTGAAACCGCGTGACTCGAGGCTTTCCGGACTCGTCTGGTGCCATCCGTTCCGGAGCATCACAGCTATCAGCACGAGCCCGACAACAAAGCCGGTGACGATCGCGAACCACAGATGGCTCCACCACAGCCAGCCCATCAACAGGGCAGCTGAGACAGCTAGCAGGAGTACGCCTCGAACGGAATGTTGCAGTCGAGCAGTCCGCATAGATGCGAGGGTAGACAGGCGGCTAACCTCGGTCAATCGCGGGTGGCTCGCCGCCCTCCCCTCAGGGCGGTGGGAGTCAGGCAGCAACAGGCGCGAGCCTGCGCGAGCTGATGGGTCGGCTGGGTCCCTCAAGCTTCGATCAGACCAGGCTGAGACGGGAAGCGGACCAGGCGATCACTCACGTATTCCCCATGCTTCCGGCGTGGCCCGGCAGGTGGCGACGATGTGGACCGGCGCGCCGGACAGCAGCAAGGTCGTGACGTGGGGTCGTGCAGACGGGTCCGGAGGGGTGTCTGGTGGATTAATGCTTCCAGGGCGTCCTAGCATCGGTTATGTCCGGATCAGCTTTAGGATCTTTTTCACCTTAAGCACGCCGGCCGGCACCTTGCAGAAGGAATGAAGAGCTTTTTGGGCGCTCACCGCCGCCTGTTTAGCATTGTTACCAGCCAGAAGATAATAGTGGTGGTGCTTGGAGTAGTAGTACTGAATAAGCTGAGTGGCCGTATCCCACTCTTGTTTTTCAGCGACTGAGCAGTGGCCGATGGAAGCTTGGTACGGAACATCGAAGAAGTCTGTATACGCGATGTTGTTATCCTGGCCGACCTGAGTCACATCTTTTCCTTTTCCGCTGAACGACTCCCTGGCTTGTTCTATATCTTTTTCTGCTTGTGAATTCATGGTAAGCTTATAAAGAACAGCGGCCGCGCCGCGCCAGGAGTCAGCCGTCGTGCGCGGGTCTGACGCCTCCTTCGCTGCACTCGTAAGCAGCATAAGCGCTGGCTTGAAGTCTTGGCCATCCTCCAGCGCCGAGCCAACTATGTACTTCTCAGGTGACGAAACGTTGGAATGGAGGTTCACTATGATATTGTTCGCTTCTTCTGCTTCCCCTAGTATTGTCAGCGCAGCGGAAGAGCCATTTGGCCCAGTAGCAGCTTGCTGTCCTTGTTCAATGTTAGTTACAAGGGATACTAGTTCCTGCTGCTCTGCATTGCCATTCTGCTGCCTGACAAGGTACGCTGAGTACAGGCCGACAACTATCGATGCAACTGCCGAAACAATGGCCAGCGCCAACGAGCCAATTGCGATTCTTGTTGCACGCTGCGTGGCTCTGGATTCGTCTATTTGAGCCTCTTCCACCGGGTTCAAGATGCCTTCCGGTGTTTGTGGTCCCTTAGATTTTTCAGCGTTGCCAGCCATTGCTTCCTCCCCCTGGCTAAAGTCTGGGCGTTTGTTCTCAATCTCTGCGGCCTACCCCAACCGTCGCCCCTAGGGTTGAGTCTCTCCTATATCCACATGGTGGTCGATCCCTTTGCGAGCACGGGCGCCCGGTCAGACACCTATGGTCCTTGACTGTCAAGCGGCAGTTTTGCTGATCATGGTTGTGGTGGGCCCAGGCGGTGCGCAGCGAGGCTGCCCTCAGGTAGCGCCGCCCGCGTACACACTCCATGCGCCGCGTGTGCCGAGGCCACGGGCGGCCCGGGAAACGAAGAAGGTGACCATGCGGTTCAGCGTCACCCCGGACAGGCTCTATCCTCATGGTCAGGGTTGTCTCGCGGAGGCGGTGGCTTGATCATGGGGTACTCGTGGCCGGCTCCGATGCCTCCGGGGCGACGTCCAGCGACGCTCCGATTGATCTGCTGTGCCCGGTGCGGAGGACCGCTTCACCACACGAAGACCAAAGGTCATCCTCGGCAAGAGGATCACGAGCAGGGCTGTGAAGCCTTCATCAGGGCCATGCGGATCATGCGGTACGTTGACGATCTGAAGCAATCTGCGTCCGAGTCGGCGGGGGCCTGGGGAGCCACCCGGTGGCGGCGGAAGTACTTGCGGGAGAACTCGAAGAAACTGACCGTAGCGGCATGTGAGAGCGATCCCGTCTCCGCGGTCAGTGCCCTGGGTGTCCGCTATGAAGCCGAATGCGAAACGGGCGGCAAGCGAGTCGGTGGAGCGGAGAAGATGAAGATGGCGGAAACCCTGATGCTGGCCTGCCGCCAGTTGGCTCTAGGGCAGGATCCAGCGCCACTCACCGGGCGCCCCAGCTAACGATCACTGGTGGTTCACGACCAGCGTCAGGGTTAAATCGGCGACGTCGGCACACGCTGGGCACCGCAACTCCCTACTCCGGATCATCAAATTCGATCAGCTCGATATCGTTGACAGATACCAATACGTACTTCCCCTTTGGTCCACTGGGTACCAAAGACGAGTTTTTGATTCGAAGTACCGTTGCGTCACGGGTATTGACGGGAATCTGACTTTCTATGATACCAGTTATCTGTCGGCCAGAACGTAGCCAGACAGTCACCTCTTGGTTGTCGGGCAAGTCGGTGAGCCAGTCAGATTTGTTTTCCACGGGCATGTCGTGCTTCCTTCCTGGAAGTTTACTCTGGATAAACTTTGATGTTTTCTTTGCTTGGCTGGATATAATTGTGGCAATTGGCGCTGGCCCGCGTCCTGGTCTCGTTCGTAGCGTTTTATTTGTTCCTTGCGTTCTAGTGGTGCGATGACTATCAGTGCCGCGATCCGGGTCGCTGCTGCCAGACCCCCCAATGCCAGCAGGGCAGCTATAAGAGGCCCTACTGATCCCAGGCTGTCCTGCACCTGCCCAAGCACGCCCTGCCGGTCACGGGAGGTGAGTAGCTGGCGAAGCAGTGCGCGCGTGTCATCGGGTACGGTTGGGGTCTGACCCAAAACGACGCCGCCTGTGACCAGCTCGTGCTGGCTTTGTAGTTTGTTCTCCAATTCCGGGTCGGACTCAAGGTAGTGCGGGATGAGGACCAAGGAGACCCCCGCCGATTCCGCCCTTGCCATATGCGCGGTGAGCGCCAAGCCGACGGCGACGTCGGGCAGGTGCCCTGGTTGAATGGCGGCTGCAAAGACAACGACAGGTGCCAACGTCTGGAGGGCCCGAACATGGCGCAGCCGGATTAGTGGGTTGGATACCTCAAGTGTCGAAAACCCAGCAACGCCAGCCGGATCTCCGCTGGCCAGGCAGTTCTTCACCTCGCGCTGAGTCTGGATGGTGATCACTTCAGGGAGCGCGGGACCTTTCTGTGTCTCGATCTCCCGCCAGTTGTTAATCCTTGCGTCAACTAGCCGCTGTCGCCGGGGATCCGGCGAGGTAAACAGCAACGGCGCGTCATAGGCCATGGCACATCGAGCGGCTCCAAGCATGACCTGGCTTGAGTACTGTCTGGGTCTCCACGACGGTCTGTGGCGGCATGAGCCAGAAGCGGGAGGCTTCCAGGGCGGTCTCGACGCGTGTCGCGCCCCCCACGCGGGTGAAGGCCGCGGCGACTGGCGTACCGTCCCAGACACCCCACAGCAACAAGATCCCGACCGCACACACGCCTAGCGCGGCGACAACAGCCGCCCACTTCAAGAAGAGTGGCTCGTGGACGACACGCCACAGCAACAAGATCACGGCTGCATACACGCCTAGCGCGGCGACAGCAGCCTGCCACTTCAAGAAGGTTGGCTCGTGGACGACACGCCACAGCAACAAGATCACGGCTGCATACACGCCTAGCGCGGCGACAGCAGCCGCCCACTTGAAGAAGAGCGGCTCGCGACCGACACCCAACAGCAACAAGATCCCGGCCGCATATACGCCCAGCGCCGCGACGACAACCGCCCACTTGAAGAGTGGCTCGTGGACGACACCCAACAGCAACAAGATCCCGGCTGCATATACGCCTAGCGCGGCGAGAGCAGCCGCCCACTTGGAGGAGAGCCGCTCGCGGCCGCTACCCACCAGCAACAAGATCCCGGCCCCAGCCAGGCCCAGCGCCGCGACGGCAACCGCCCACTTGATGAAGAGCGGCTCGCGACCGAGACCCCACAGGGACGAGATCCCGGCCCCAGCCAGGCCCACCGCCGCGACGGCAACCGCCCACTTGAAAAGGAGCGACCAGGTGAAGACGGCGCGTCCCTTACCTGACGTCGTCACCAGAGACGCCCGGCCTGCTCTCGAAAGCCGAACGGCGCCCCATCGCGATGCCACACAGCGGCGCTCAGTGGCACCAGCACCACCCCGGAAATCAGTGTGACGCCGAAAGAGCTGGTAAGCGAGGATTTGGGATTATCAAGGCGTCCCGCCGCAGGAGCACCCTGATCAGGAAACACCCAGACCCCCTCATAACGGACCGCGGCTCGGCCTGCCTCTGAGTTATGGGACGTTTGGCGCAGGTGAACGGAGTACGGAGGACGGCTCTCACGGCTGGGCGTCGTAAGGCGCCTCCCAGGCGGGCCGTAGGGACCCGGAGAAGCGGGAACTGGTTGACACCCCCGACACCGGCAACGTGCGCAAGGCCGCTCTTTCGAAACACAAAAACAACGTTGGCCGATTATCTGCAAGCCTGACTGCTTCGTCTGACAGTCAACCGCTCCTGGATACGAACCCGACGATCAGGTCCCATGCGGGAGGAGCAGCCGGAACTGGCGTTACCCGGCCGACTGAGCGGCGTTCTTGAGATGGTTAAGCCACGAGACAAGCGATCCGTCGAGCACCCGCGGTGATATCGGTCTGCCAGGTCGGCCAGGCGTTGACGTCCTGGTGCACCGTAAGCCTTCCTTGTCGTCGGACAACTGGCTCGACTGCGACGCTAGCCGCGCCCTAACGCGTGATCTTGCCCGGCCAGGCTGATGTGCAGACGATCTTCGCGCTAGGGCTTACCGCCGCGGCGGCCCCGGGGCTCACAGGTACTCGCGTTTACGCATCCAGACCAGAGTGACCCAGCCCCAGATCGGCGGCAGGTACGACGTGAACAGGCGCTGGATGAAGACCGCGGCCGTCGCGTCGGCCTCGGAGACGCCCGCTGCGGTGAGGCCGAGGATCATCCCCGCTTCCACCACGCCCATCCCGCCCGGTGACGGCGAGATGCCGCCGATGAACCCGGCCAGGAAGATGACCACGATCAGGGTCGGCAGCCGGAGATGGTCGTCGAAGGCCCGCAGCGACACCGACAGGGCCATGGCCACGACCAGCTCCTGGGCGAACGAGCCGCCGACCAGGAGCACGAGCTTGCGCGGGGAGCTGGCGACCTGCCTGAAGTTGGCCCAGATGTCGCGCGCCTTGGGCCGGAGCTTGCTGGCGGCCAGCCTGCGGAGTCTGGGCACCGCCAGGGCCACGCCGATCAGCACGCCCGCTGCCACCACCACGGCCAGGATGATCCAGACCAGTTTGGAGTTTCCCCCAGACTCCGGGGTGGCCTCGATGTGGATGGACCCCCAGGCAAAAGGCAGCGACGCGAGGAACAGCACCCCGGTGGCGATCCAGCTCGAGGTGGTCATGATCGCGCCTGAGCTCAACGCCACCGACGCGTCGTAGCCCTGCTGCTGGAAGAAACGCACCCGGGTGGCGAAGACGGCGGCGGTCCCGCCAGCCAGGGCGCTGAAGGAGTTGGCCACCTCGACCGCCACCACCCGCCCGAACGGGAGCGGCCCGGAAACGCTGCCGATGGCTTCGACGGCCGACGCGACGAAGGCCGCCTGGGCCAGGATGAACGCCGCGATGACCCAGAGCCAGTTGGCCCCGAGCACCGTGTCGAACGACTGGGACACGTCGATGAGGACCCCGATGAGGGCCCAGCCGCCGATGAGCGTGCCGACCACCATGATCAGCGTGGGCCAGCTCACCCGGCGGGGTTCCACCAGCTTCGGGACGCTGATCGACTTGGCCTGGGCGGCGCGCATCCGGACCTCGTCCAGGAGCCCGCGCTGGCTGCGCAGGGTCCGGCTCAGGACGGGGTCGAGGGCCGCGCGGTGCAGATGCTGGAGCGTGCCCGCCAGGACCTCCGCGTCCAGGGACCGGGCTGCGGAGCCGGCCGCCCGCTCGGCGCCGACCACGACGGCGGTGGCCGCGATGACGCCAGCCATGTCGCGATCGAGTTGGTCCGGCGAGGCGTTCGAGATGGCGTTGCGGAAGTCCACCAGGGTGGCGGTCTGGCTGGCCGGGTCGACCAGCAGGGTGTCACCACTGATGGCGCCGTGCGCGATGCGGGTCTTCCGGAGGATCAGCATCTGACGGTAGAGGTCGTCCAGGGCGGCGTCACTTACCTGGCCGGCGTCAGCCTCGGACAGGGTCAGGCCGGCCAGCGGTAGACGAGCAGCGCGTCGTGGGACGGACCCGCCGTGCCTGCCTCCACGATGTCAGGTACGACCACGCCCGCCCGCGCGGCCCGCAAGGTGACGTACGCCTCGTGTTCGACCTGCTGGAGCCGGGTGATGGTGAGGCTGGGCCCGGAGTCACGGTAGAACAGGAACCGGGCCGTCTTGGTGAGGAGTTTGGCGTCGGCCGCATCCCGGCCGTAGACCGCTACACCCATCGGCCTGGCGGCCGGATCCATGTCGCTGGCCTGGTATTTCGCCACCCCCCAGACTTGCCGGGGCGCCGCTCGCACCTGGCTGGCGTGGATACCGAGTTCGCTGAGCAGGGCCCGGACGTCGTTGGCCGAGGGGAGGCCGAGCGGGGAGCCGAAGACCAGCCGGACCAGCGCCGTCGTGCCCCAGCCGATGGCCAGGCTGCCCAGCACGTTGAGCGGCAGCCCGTGACCTCCGACGGCTGAGGCCATCGCGGTGAGCGCGATGAAGATCTCGATGAGGCGTTGCAGCCCCCGGGCCAGATACGGCAGCGCTGCCGTGGCCACGGCCATGAAGAGAGCGATCTGGAGGACCGGGAAGCTCACGGCGTACCCGTGGATCACGATTCCGCTGGGCCTGCCGCCGCGACCGCCGAGCGCGAGGACCAGGATCCCGCTCACTGCGGCCGCCGCTACGGCGCTCAGCGCGATGTCCCGCGCGACCACCCAGCGGCGTGCGATCAGGGCCAGCAGCACCAAGGCGATCGTGACGCCGAACGAGCCGACGTCATACACCACCGTGACCAGCCAGGTAATGCTCCGCGGCGGTGGATGGATGACCTGGACAATGGCGCGGTCTATGCGGGAGTCGTAATGGATGATGAGCACGCAGCACACGAGCGCGAGGATCGCGCCGGCCAGGCGCAGCCCGTCGCTGCCACGGCGGCGCCGCTGGCCCGCCCCGACGGGGGCGAATAGGGCCGACCGCCACCTGAGCAGCAGGTGCGGCCCGGGACGAGGACCCGGGTCCTCGCCGGTGTCTTCTCTCGCCTTGACGCGCTCTTCCGTCATTACCGACCAACTGGTTTCTTGAGCGGTTTAACTTCCATCGCCGCGGCTGGGACGATGACGTGGATCAGGCCTTGCCCATCCAATGATGTACCCAGTTCATGAACAAAGGGCCCCGGCGAATCGCCGGAGCCCTTCACTCACGCATCCGAGGTCAGCTGCCCGTGGGCTGGGCCCGTGGTGCTGCTGTCCGTCGGGTCCGGCGCACTGGTGTCCGTCGGGGTGGTGGTAGGCGCACTGGTCGCGGTGGGCGCGGCCGTCGCGGTCACGCTGGCACTCGGACTGGGGCTCGGACTCGGACTCGGGTTAGACGTGGTCAGGTTGATCCAGGTGCCCTGGCTGGCCAGGTTGTAGCCGTCGTTCCAGAGCTCGAACCCGGTGCCGATGTCCTGCAGACGTCCGCGCCGGACTGGCTCATTCACTTAGATGACGCGGCAGCGGCGTGACCGGTTGACGAGGTGGACGCGCTATCGCGCAGCGTGACCAGATACCCGGAATCTGCGCCCGAAATCCAGCCAGCGAGCCGCGGCAGAGCGGCTCTGGCCTGGGAAGGTGTTTACTGCGTGTGGCCGGGCACTGCATTGCTGTGCGTCCAGTCCGGAATGACGGAGGCTCAATGTGGGAGAAATGACGCAATTCACCATCGGCTCGCAGGCTCACTGCACCGACGGAGTGTGCGGCAAGGTGTCCCGGGTGGTGGTCGACCCGGTCGCAAAGACCGTCACAGATCTCGTCGTCGAGCCCAAGGGCCGCGAGGGGCTCGCCCGGCTGGTGCCGCTCGACCTGGTCGGCGCGTCCGCGGGCGACGTGCGGCTGCGTTGCACCCTGGCCGAGTTCGAGGGGCTCGACCCGGCTGAGGAAACCCAGTTCGTGCCCGGCAGCGGCGGGTACGCGGCCTACGGGCCCGAGCAAGTGAGCGCCTGGCCGTACTACGGCCTCACCCCCGGGGCGGAAACGCCGGGCGGCGTGGACCTGGCCGTGGCCGGGTTCTCGCCCACGATCACCTACGACCGCATTCCGCTTGGTGAAGTGGAAGTGCGGCGCGGCGACCCAGTCGAGGCCACGGACGGCCGGATCGGGCACATCCATGGACTGGTCATCGACCCTGGCGATCATCAGGTCACCCATGTGCTGCTGGAAGAAGGGCACCTGTGGGGCCGCAAGGACGTGGCCATCCCGATCAAGGCCGTGTCCCGGGTCGACGACACCATCCGGCTCAACATCAGCAAGCACGAGGTGCAGGACCTGCCGCCGGTGGACTTCGAGCAGCACGCGCAGTAGGCGGGCGGGATCAGCGGGCGGGTCAGGCCTCCCCGGGCTGGGTCCTGGTGATCTGCACCGCGTTGCCGCACCCCGAATGGTGACCCAGGAAGCTGTGCACCAGCCCGCCGTACTGGTGCTCCCCCTGGTCGACCATGGCGCTAGCTCCGCATCCATCGCAGCGCAGCAGCGTGGCGCTGGCTCCCCAGGCGTCGTCGGCGGCCCCGGAGCCAATCCCGGCGCCGGGCAGATCAGGGTCGGGCAGATCGGTGTTCGGGACGGCTGAACTGGGCATCCCTGCTCCTCGGTGACCCTAGGTGCACGGCCCGTCCATCACGGCCCGCCTCCTGGGCGCCATTTCGAACCTAATCCCCCCTGCAATGACCAGCAATTCTTTTCAAGTATTACTCAGCATCCTCGCAGTATGCGGGCAGACCAGTGACATCCGTGCTGCCTGGGCGAACCGCTCGTGGCCGCGGCGGAAGGGCCGCTGGCCTGCGCGGAAAGGCCGCTGACCCCGGCGGAAGGGTCGCTGGCCAGGGTGGACGGGCCGCTGGCTCGGGCAGGCGAGTCGCGGCCTCCCGGACCGGACTTTGCCGTGTGGAATGGATTGCCGATGACAGTGAGCTTGCGCCTGGATACGGGATTGCGTGTGCCGAGTCTCACTCCGTCGGCCCGGTCTGAGTCCGCCCCCGGGGAGGTCCGTCCGGATCTCCTCCGGTGTGGGGTCTCGCCCCGCCCGGCCGCGCCCGTTACATTCGTCTTCATGTTCGAACCGGCGGATGTCCTTGACGGGCTCAACGACGACCAGCGCCGGGCGGCCACGTATCAGTCCGGGCCGCTGCTGGTGCTGGCCGGGGCGGGTACCGGCAAGACCCGGACCCTGGTCGCCCGGGCGGCCTGGCTGCGCAGCCAGGGCACGCCGGCCAGCCGGATCCTGCTGCTCACGTTCACCCGCCGGGCCGCGGACGACATGCTGGCCCGGGTCACACCGCGCGGCGCGAGCGCCGCCGACCGGGTCGTCGGCGGGACCTTCCACGCGGTGGCCCATCAGATCATCCGGGCGCACGCCGAGTCGTTCTCGCTGCCGCCGGAGTTCAGCGTCATCGACCCGCCCGACGTCACCAACCTGATGGACACACTGCGTGCCGAGAACGGCCTGGTCACCAGCCAGCGGCGGGCCCCGCGGGCGGGCACCTGCGCGGACATCTACACCCGGTGCGTGAACACCCGCGCCCCGGTGCCCGAGGTGATCAAGGCCCAGTTCCCGTGGGTGGCCGGCTTCGAGACCGAGTTGGCCGGCCTGTTCCGCGCCTACACCGCGCACAAACGCCAGCACGGCCTGGTCGACTTCGACGACCTGCTGCTGCTGTGGCGGGCGGCGCTGGCCGACGAGGCCGCGGGCCCGGTGCTGCGCGGCATGTTCGACGCCGTCCTGGTCAACGAGTACCAGGACGTCAACGCGATCCAGGCCGACATCGTCCGGCTGCTGCGCCCCGAAGGTCCCGGCCTGACCTGCGTGGGCGACGACGCCCAGGCCATCTACGCCTTCCGCGGCGCCGATCCCGCGCACCTGCGCGCGCTGGCCGCGGACTACCCGGGCCTGGAGGTCATCCGGCTGGCCCGCAACTACCGGTCCAAGGACGCGGTGCTGCGGCTGGCCAACACGGTCCGGCCCCAGTCCGAGGGCCTGGAGCTGGCCCTGCGCGCCGAGCGCGGGACGGGAGCCCGCCCCCAGCTGGTCCGCTGCCACGACGAGGCGACCCAGGCCCGGGAGATCTGCGGCCGGGTGCTGGAGGCCCGCGAGGCCGGGGCCGACCTGCGCGACCAGGCCGTGCTGATGCGCGCGGCCACGCACAGCGACGTGCTGGAGGTCGAGCTCTCGGTCCGGCGCATCCCGTTCATCAAGTACGGCGGCATCCGGTTCACCGAAGCCGCTCACGTCAAGGACTTCATGGCCGCCGCCCGGGTGGTCACCAACCCCGCGGACGACCTGGCCTGGTTCCGGCTGCTCCGGCTGCACGAAGGGATCGGGCCGGTGCACGCCCGCCGCTTCATCGGGGCGCTAGGCCTGGGCGACCCGCAGCTGTGGGAGCACTGGAAGGACGCGGCCGACGTGCTCCCCCCGCGGGCCCGCCCGGCCGTGGCCGACACCATGTCCTGCCTGGCCGACGCGGCGGGGCGGGAGCGCACCGCGGACCGGGCCGTGGGCGTCCTGACCGCGCTGGACGCCCCGATCCGCGAGCGCTACCCCGACGCCGGGATCCGGATCGCCGACCTGCAGCGCCTGGTCGACGCGGCCGCGACCCGCCCCTCGCTGCACGACGCGCTGGTCGAGCTGGCCCTCGACCCGCCGGTGTCCTCGTCGGACCTGGCCGGGCCGCCGCGGCTGGACGACGACTACCTGATCCTGTCCACGATCCACTCGGCCAAAGGGCTGGAATGGCCCGTGGTGCATCTGCTGCAGCTGGTAGACGGAGCCGTGCCCAGCGACATGGCCCTGTCCAGCCGGGCCGGGCTGGAGGAGGAACGGCGGCTGTTCTACGTGGCGGTGACCCGGGCGCGGGACCAGCTGTACCTGTACGCACCGCTGCGGATGCATCATCACCGGATGGCCAGCGACGACCGGCACGGCTACGGCCAGCTGACCCGGTTCCTCGACCCGGCCGCCCTGGCCGAGTGTGACGCCGTGGACGCGACCCCGCCCGAGCCGGTGCTGCCGAAGATCGGGCCGCTCGCCGC
Source organism: uncultured Actinomycetes bacterium (assembly GCA_963781085.1). GTDB lineage: Bacteria > Actinomycetota > Actinomycetes > Streptosporangiales > Streptosporangiaceae > RYN-230. The sequence goes on along the minus strand of CAWAES010000005.1, from coordinate 68,753 downwards.
GACGATCGACGCCGCACTCGACTCCCTGTTCGGCCCGGCCTGAGCCTGGCGGCCGGCCGGGCCCGACTTGGCTCAAATCAGTGTGCAACGGTATCGCGGTGGATCGTCGAGGGTGCCGCGGAGGTCGCCGGGCAGCAGTCAGCGGCGGTGACCTGAGCTGGCCCGGATGAGCGCGCGCCTGCGCAGGGCTTCTGGTTGTTAGGTTCTGCCGCCGCCGGGTGTCTATCTGATCGCAAGCATCGGTCAAGCTTCCCGATCATGGAGGGACCCACGATGAGTATTCAGCAGCAGGCTACGATCCCCGCCACCCCGGCCCAGGTGTATGCGATCTTGGCGGACGCCGAGGCGCTGTCCGCCCTGTCCGGGATGAGCGGCCAGGCAGGCCGCTCAGCAGGCGAGGAGTTCTCCGCCTTCGACGGCCACGTGGCCGGGCGGCAGATCGACTTGGTGCCAGATCAGCGCGTGGTGCAGGCCTGGCGCTTCCCGGTATGGGAGCCGGGGCGGTACACGATCGTCCGGTTCACGCTCGAGACCGAGGACGGCGGGACCCGCCTGGTCATCGACCAGGACGGCGAACCGGAAGATGCCGACGCGCTCGGCTGTCACCGGACCTGGCACGATCATCTGGATGCCAACTGGGCGACCTTCTACCTGACTCCCCTCACCAGGCACTTCGAGGCCCAGGCCTCCAGGTGATACCGCGCTGGCGGCAGGCGGGCCTCAACGGCTCACCGGCCGCCCGAGCGGGCACCACTGAGAGGAGAGCGGCGCAGATGACCGACGGCGCGCTACTGGACCTGGCCCGCTCCGGCGACGAGGCGGCCTTTGCCGAGCTGGTCAGGCCGCACCGCCGCGAACTGCACCTGCACTGCTACCGGCTGCTCGGCTCCTTTGACGACGCCGACGACGCGCTGCAGGAGACTCTGGTCGCGGCCTGGCGTGGACTCCCGGCTTTCCAGGCCAAGGCGTCGGTGCGCACCTGGCTGTACCGCGTCGCGACCAATACCTGCCTGAATCTGGTCCGCAAGGCCGCGCGGAGACCGCAGATGACCCAGCCCCTGCCCGGCCACGCGCCGGTGCCAACCGGCTCGATCGAGGTCACCTGGCTTCAGCCATACCCCGACAATCTGCTCGACGGCCTGCCCGACAGCGACCCGGGTCCAGAGGTGCGGGTCGAGCGGAACGAAGCGGTGTCGCTGGCGTTCGTCACCGCGCTGCAACTGCTCTCGCCGCGCGCCCGCGCCGTGCTCATCCTCCGGGACGTGCTCGGTTTCACCGCCCGTGAGGCCGCCGGCATCATCGGCTCCAGCCAGGAGGCCGTGGCGATGACGCTGAGCCGTGCCCGTACGACGCTGCGCCAGCACACGCCGTCACCCGAGGCACCGCCCGCCCGGGCCGGAACGCCCGCGGAGGAAAAGACAGCCCGCCGCCTGGCCACGGCTCTGGCAGCACATGACATCGACGCGGTGGTGAGCCTGCTCACAGACGACATCCAGATGACCATGCCGCCCCTGCCCGCCATCTGGCAGGGGCGAGAGCGCGCCGCCGAGTTCCTGACCGAGGTGGCGTTCCGGCTGGTCCCAAAGGCACGCTTCGTCGAGACACGCGCGAACGGGCAACCCGCCCTGGCCGTCTACACCCGTGACCAGGCCAGCGGCCTCTGGCGCAGCAGCGGACTGCTGGTCATCACCCAGCGAGGCGACCAGATCACTGGGCTCACCCGCTTCGAGTCGCACACCCTGCGTCCTTTCGGCCTGCCCCGCATCCTGCCGGACCACCCGCCGGGAACGTCATCCGCCCGCGCATAGCCACCGGGACCAGCCACCCAACAGAGACGCCTTGCTGAAAGTTGGCCGGTTTGGCGCCTCAGGTCCAGAAGGTGTCCCGGCCGTGCCCGTCGAACGATCGTGAGCCAAGTCAGGTGTGACGCCGTGAACGCGACCCCGCCCGAGCCGGTGCTGCCAAAGATCGGTCCGCTCGCCGCTCAGCGGGCGGGCAGCATCCCGCGCACGTAGGCGGCCTGACCGCCGTGCTGCAGGTCGTCGGACACCACGCTGACCAGCCGGACGCCCAGCGTGACCGGCGGATCCCAGTGCACGTCCACCACCCGGTCCAGATCCGCCTCGGCCAGGCCCTGCACGTACTTGACCGTGTGCCCGAACACGGCCTCGTGGTACCCGACCAGCAGGTCAGCGGACACCCGCACCGCCGCGACCTCCGCGCTGCTGTGCCCGTACCCGGTCTCGGCCACCGGGAAGGGCAGCCCGAACCGGTCGGCCCAGCCCTCCGCCGTCCAGGCCTGCTGCGTCCCCGCGACGTCGGCGACGTGGTCGTCCTGGATCCTGGTCAGGTGCCAGACCAGCCACGCGATCGAGTTGCACCGGTCGTCGGGCCGGAACGCCAGCTGGTCCTCCGAAAGTCCGCGCACCGCGCCCAGCACCACCCCGTGGATCCGGCCGAACTCCTCGGCCAGCAACTCGCCGATGTTCATGAGCACACCTCGCTTCCGTGGGCCGGGGCGGTCTGGCCAGGCTCGGCTCCGCCGCCGGCTTGGCCCGCACCCCGAGACCTTACTTTCCCGCACGGTCTTTGCTTTCCCTAACGGCCCTGCTGGCCCGCTCACCCGCCCCGGTCACGGCGACCTGCGGGCCAGCACGCGCCGGGGGCGGCTCAGCCCCTGGCGGTGCCGGGACATCCCGGCCCACGGGTCGCCGGCCTTGGCCAGCTGGGCCAGCCGGTCCGGCATGGCGCGCAGGGTGAAACTGTCCGCCGCCAGCACCGGGTCGGCCACCTCGTCCCAGCTCACCGGGGTCGCGACCGGGGCGTGCGGGCGGGCCCGGACCGAGTACGCCGCCACCGCGGTCTGGGCGTAGGCGTTGCGCATGATGTCCGCGTAGACGCGGCCGTGCCGGGCGTCCTTGCGCTGCTCCACGGTGACCAGATCCGGCTCGGCCGCGGCGAGCACCTCGGCCACCTGGTGGGCGAACTCGCGCACCGGGTCGAACTCCTCCCGGCCGTTCAGCGGGACCTGTACGTGCAGGCCCTTACTGCCGGTGGTCTTTACGAACGCGGTCAGCGCCAGGTCCTCGAGGATCTCGCGCAGCCGCAGCGCGGCGGTCCGGACGGCCTCGAAGTGGCCGCTGTCCGGCGGGTCCAGGTCGAAGATCAGCATGTCCGGCCGGTGCAGCTGGTCCGGCTCGTCCTGCCGCCCGACCCGGCTCAGGAACGGGTGCAGCTCGACGCAGGCCTGATTGGCCAGGTAGACCAGGTCGGCGGCCTTGGCGACGACCACCTGGCGGAGCGTGCCGCCCTGCTTGCCGACGTCAACCCGGGGGATCCAGTCCGGGAAATGGCGGCCCACGTTCTTCTGGAAGATGCGCTCGCCGGTGATCCCGTCCGGGTAGCGGGCCATAGCCAGCGGACGCTCCCGCAGGTAGGGCAGCATCTGCTCGGCAGCGGCCTGGTAGTACCCGATGAGCTCGCCCTTGGTGATCCCGCCGTCAGGGAAGAGCACCTTGCCGGTGTTGGACAAGGCGACGGTCAGCCGCCCGACCTTCAGCTGCTCGCGGGTCGTCGTGCTAGCCATAAGCCTGCGGAACCTCCCGGATCACCTCGGCCGGGCTCTTGTCCCGGCGGAGCCCCTGGAACCTGGGGTGGCGCAGCCGCCCGTCCGTGGTCCATTCGCTGAAGCCGATCTGCGCGACGAGCCCGGGCCTGGTCCAGTGCACCCCACGCTCGCGGGGCAGGTCGCCGGCCTCGAACGGGCTGCGATCCTGCTCCATCGTGCTCAGCTCGGTGTGCAGCAGGTCCAGCGTCTGCTGGTTGAACCCGGTCCCCACCTTGCCCGCGTAGACCAGGTGCCCGTCGCTGTCGTAGTACCCGAGCAGCAGGGCGCCGAGGCCGGTGCGGCTGCCCTGCGGGTCGGTGAACCCGCCGATGACCAGCTCCTGGTTGTTCTCGCACTTGAACTTCAGCCAGTCCTTGGTCCGGCCGGCCTGGTAGGGGGCGTCGGCCCGCTTGGCGATGAGACCCTCCCAGCCCAGGCGGCACGCCTCGGCGTAGAACTCGACGCCGTCGCCGACCCGGTGCTCGGTGAAGCGCAGCGGGTCGGCGAAGTCCAGCAGCTCCTGCAGCCGCTGGTTACGCTCGCGCAGTGGCTGCCGGCGCAGGTCGGTGCCGTCGGCCCACAGCACGTCGAAGATGTAGTACTGGACCGGCACGGTGCGCAGCTGATCCGCGGACGGGTGGGCCTGCTGCATCCGCTGCTGCAGCTGGGCGAAGCGGGTCTGGCCGTGGTCGAACGCGACCACCTCGCCGTCCACCACGAAATCGCTGGACTGCTGGGCATCCAGCGCCTCGACGAGCTCGGGATAGGTGCTGCTGACCGTCTTCTGGTTGCGGGTCATCAGCCGGACCTGGTCGCCGTCGCGGAAGGCCAGGCACCGCTCGCCGTCCAGCTTGCGCTCATAGATCCAGGCCGGGTTGGAGAACCGGTCCTTGGTCAGCGTGGCCAGCTCCGGCTCGAACCAGCCTGGCTTGCCGTTGCTTCCGGTCATCGCCCCGTGTCACCCCCGGTGGTGTCGTTGATGCTCTATTCCCCGCTGCGGCCGGCTCACCCGCCAAGCGTGCCTTACCGGGTGCCCGCCGCAGCAGCCGGGGTGGCGGGGTCGGTGAGCTGAGCGGGAGCGGGCGAGGACGCTCGTGTGTGGCCGGGGAGGGATTGACAGGGTCCAGGGCTAAAAGGTCTAATGTCTCAACCTTTAGTCTTTTGGATGGCCTGTGCTGAGCTTCCCTGACCCTGCCCAGCTGAGCGCCCTCGACCGGGCGATCGACGACCTGGCCGAGGACGCCTTCGCGTTCCTGGAACGGCTGGTCGCCGCCCCGAGCACGGTCGGCGCGGAAATGCCGGCCCAGCGCGTCGTCCGGGCCGAGCTGGACCGGCTGGGCTTCGAGACCTCCGTGCTGCCGATCGGCGAGGACATCGCGGCGGACCCGGTCGCGGGCGTGCCGCAGCAGCCGTACGCCGGGCGGGGCGACGTGGTGGGACACCTGGCCGCCGGGACCGGGCCGTCGCTGCTCCTCAACGGGCATATCGACGTGGTCCCGGCCGAGGCCCCGCTGTGGTCCGCGCCGCCGTTCCAGCCGGTCCGGCGGGACGGCTGGCTGGCCGGCCGGGGCGCCGGCGACATGAAGGGCGGCTTCGCGCTGGCCGCGCTGGCCGTGGGTGCGTTGCACGCGGCAGTGCCCGGGTGGCTGCGAGGCCGGCTGAGTTTCGCCTCGGTCATCGAGGAGGAGTGCACCGGCAACGGGACCCTGGCCGCGGCCCGGGCCGGGGTCCTGGCCGACGCGGCTGTCCTGCTCGAGCCCACTGACCTGGGCCTGCTCCTCGGCGGCGTGGGAATCCTCTGGACCGAGATCACCGTACGCGGGCTACCGGCGCACGCCGAGTCGGCGCACCGCGCGGTGAATCCGGCCGACGCCGCGTTTCGGGTGATCGGCGGACTCCGGGCGTTGGAGAAAGAAATGGCCCGGCAGCTCGAGGGACCCTTCGCGCGGGTTGACGGGGCGTGCGCGGTGAACGTCGGGACGTTCCACGCGGGCGACTGGCCCTCCAGCGTGCCCGGGCAGGCCGTCCTCGGCGTCCGGGTCGGTTTCCCGCCCGGGTGGACGCCGGACGAGGCGCTGAAACGGGTCACGGACGCCGTGGCCGCGGCGGCCGCGGCCGACCCCTGGCTCGCGGAGCACCCGCCGCAGGTGCGTGCGACGGGCTTCCGGGCCGAGGGGTACCTGCTCGACGGAGAGCACCCGCTGGCGGCCGCGGTGGCCGGTGCGCATGAGGCGGCGCACGGCGCGCCGCCGCGGCGGTTCGTGCTGGGCAGTACCACGGACGCGCGGATCTACCTGAACCAGTACGGCGTGCCCGCGCTGGCCTACGGGCCGCGGACCCGGAACATCCACGCGACAGACGAGGCGGTCGAACTGGACAGCATCGTGGCCGGGGCCCGGACCCTGGCCCGCTTCCTCGCCGGGTACTACGCGGCCGGCGGCCTGGCCGGGGGGAGCATGCCGTGAGCGGAGAGCGGGACACACGCCCACCGCCGGGACTGCTCAGCCCGATGACGGTCCGCACCACCGGAGAGCGGATCGCCGAGCGGTTCGTGACCGCGATCGCCCTCGGCCAGTTCGTGCCGGGCCAGCGGCTGCCCACCGAACGTGAGCTGGCCGCGATGCTCAGCGTCAGCCGGGCCACGGTCCGCGAGGCGATCGCCCGGCTCGCGGAGGCGGGGTACGTCACGGTCCGCCGGGGCCGGTCCGGTGGCACGTTCGTGACGGACGGCTGGGGCCCCGACTCCGACGAGATGATCCGCCGCACGCTGGGCGGCGAGTGGCAGGAAGTGGAGCTGCTGCTGGATTTCCGGCAGGTCATCGAGCAGCAGATCGCCCGCACCGCCGCGATCCGCCGGACCGACACCGACCTGAAGGCGATCAGGGCGGCGCTGGCGGACTACGAGCGGGCGGGCGCCGACCGTGACTCGTCCCGGATGGCCGATCTCGCGCTGCACCGGGCCATCGCGGACGCCACCCACAACCCGCACCTGACCAGCCTCAGCCTGAGCATCAGGCACGACATCAGTTTCGGCTTCGAGGCCGAGCCGTACAGCCCCGAGGTGCGCGGCCGGGCCCTGCACCAGCACCCGATCCTGGCCCAGGCCGTCATCGACGGAAACCCCGACCAGGCGGCCACGCTGGCCGCCGAGCACTTCTCGCTGACCGAATCCATGCTGCGCGGACTGCACGCGCGGGTGATGTTGCGAGCCGGGACACCACCCGGGACACCACAGGAGTAGCCAATGCCATTCGCCGCCGTCAACGGAATCGACGTGCACTACCGGATCGCTGGAGCCGGGCCCGAGACGATCGTGCTGGTCAACGGGCTCGCCGACGACCTGGAGACCTGGGCCTTCCAGGAAGCTGAGCTCACCGCGGCCGGGTACCGGCTGCTGATGTTCGACAACCGGGGCATCGGGAAGACCAGCAAACCGGCCGGGCCGTACTCGTCCCGGCTGCTGGCCGACGACGCCAAGGCGCTGGTCGACCATCTCGGCCTGACCGACTTCCACCTGCTCGGGGTGTCCATGGGCGGGATGATCGTCCAGGAGTACGCCCTGGCCTACCCGGAGGACCTCCGGTCGGTGATCATGGCCTGCACCTACGCGGCGCCGGGGCCGTTCTGCTCGCGGATGTTCGCGATGTGGGCCGACGCCGCCCCGGTGCTGGGCATCCCGTTCGTGATGCGGGACGTCACGCTGTGGGCGTTCACCACGGACTTCTTCAGCAGCCGGCCCGACGAGCTGGCCGAGTTCGAGACCGCGATGGCCTACATGGACCAGCCGGTCCCGGCCTACCTCGCCCAGCTGGCCGTGATCCAGCAGCACGACACCACCGGCCGGCTGGCCGGGATCGCCGTGCCCGCCCTGGTGCTCGCGGGGGAGCAGGACATCCTCATCCCGGTCTCGCTGTCCCAGGAACTGCACAAGGGGATCGCCGGGTCGGAGTGGCAGACCGTCCAGGGTGGCCACGCCTGCCTGTGGGAGCACCCGGCCAGCTTCAACAACGCCGTTGCCGACTTCGTCCGCCGCCACGGAAAGGGTGACTAATGTCCACGAACATCGGCTCCGACGGCGTCCCTGACGCCGTCGCGGGCACCGGAACCGCGACCGTCGCCCCCGCCGGGGCGTCCCTCCCGCGCGGCGAGATCGGCCTGCTCGGCGTGCTCATGCCGGGCCTGGCCCAGGTCGCGCCCGCCTTCAACCTGTTCTTCACCACCGGGCTGATGGCGGCGTTCGCCGGCGCCTCGGTCCCGCTCGTGTTCCTGATCAGCATGGTCGGGCTGATCGCCACCGCGGCCAGCCTGGCCCTGTTCTCCGGGGTGTTCCCGAGCGCCGGGTCGTTCCTGACCTACATCGCCCGGGCCATGGGCATCCGGACCTCGGTCGTGGTCGGCGTGATCACCCTGCTCGGGTACATCATCGCGTTCGGCGGGATCTACATCTTCGTCGGCCAGTACATCGTGCTGAACGTGCTGAACGACCCGCACATCTGGGGCATCACCCAGATCGTCACGATCGCCTACGGCGCCCTGGTGGTCGCGCCCGTGGTGATCGGCCTCAAGTTCGGCGTGCGCACCACGGTGGTGCTCTACGTGTTCGAGGTGGTCCTGCTGCTGGCGCTGGCCATCACCGTGCTGGCCAAGGGGGGCGCCAGCGGGCTGTCCGCGACGCCGTTCCACTGGCCGGGCGGGTCCGGGACCAAGGACATCTTCATCGCGTTCTCGCTCGCGGTGCTCGCCTTCGGCGGATTCGAGGCGGCCGCGCCGCTGGCCGAGGAGACCCGCAACCCGCGGCGTAACGTCCCGCTGGCGGTCATCGGCACCGTGGTGATCAGCGGGATCCTGTACGTGTTCTGCTCCTACGCGCTGATCATCGCGTTCGGTCCCGGTCACATCAGCGCGCTGGCGTCCGACCCGAACCCGTTCCACACCGCCGCCCAGCAGTTCATCTCTCCGCTGGCCCCGCTCATCACGTGGATCTTCCTGACCAGCGTGACCAGTTCGTACGTGGCCGCCAACACGCAGACCTCGCGGGTCATCTTCGCCGGGGCCCGGGGCGGGCTGTGGCCGAAGGCGCTGGCCTCGGTCAGTCCCCGGTTCCGCACCCCGTGGGCCGCGGCCATCGCGTTCGTGGCGCCCAGCATCGCGATCGGGGTCATCTCCACCGCGTTCACCGACCCCGGCACCGCCGTCGGGCTGCTGAGCACCTACGGCATCCTGGGCCTGGTCCTGATGTACCTGATGGCCAACATCGCGCTCATCGTGCAGTGGGCCAAGTTCCGCCGGGCCGGGGTGCGCAAGAACGTGTGGGCCTGGGTCGTGACCCCGGTCATCGGCGTCCTGGTGCTGGCCATCCCCATCTGGGGCGACCTGCGCCCGGGGCAGCCGGCGCCGTACAGCTACCTGCCCTGGCTGACCATCGCGCTGATCGCCGTGGGCATCATCTACATGCTGGTCCTGAGCGCCCTCCGGCCACGGGCCATGGGGAACGCGGTCGCCAACCTGGAAGGTGAGGTCGGGGCCGCTTCGGCCGCGCTGTAATCCAGGCGCCGCCGTCAGCCGTCAGACTTGCGTCGCCCCCCCGACGTGCTGCGGGGCCGGACCCCCGAGCCCGGCCTCGCAGCACCACCACGCGTCCGTCGCCCCGGGGGCGTCAGTGGGAGTCGCGGGTTACCTCGTGGCCGCTGGAGCCGACCAGGAAGTCCAGGTCGGCGCCCTGGTCGGCCTGCATGACGTGGTCGATATACAGGCGCTGCCAGCCGCGGTTCGGGCCGGGCAGCGCCGCGGTCATGGCGGGGGCGGGCTCGCGCCGCGCGAGTTCGGCCGGCGGCACGTCGAGGTCCAGCCGGCGGCCGGGCACGTCCAGCACGACCGGGTCGCCGTCCCGGACCAGGGCCAGCGGGCCGCCCGCCGCCCCCTCGGGCACCGTGTGCAGGACCACCGTGCCGTAGGCGGTGCCGCTCATCCGGGCGTCGCTGACCCGCACCATGTCCCGCACACCCCGGGCCAGCAGCTTGGCCGGGATCGGCATGTTGCCGACCTCGGGCATGCCCGGGTATCCCCGCGGGCCGCAGCCCCGCAGGACCAGAACCGAATCCTCACTAACGTCCAGGTCCGGGTCATCCAGACGGGCCCGCATGTCCTCGATGCTGTCGAACACCACCGCCGGACCCCGGTGGACGAGCAGTTCCTTGGTCGCGGCGGCGGGCTTGATCACCGCGCCGCCAGGGGCGAGGCTGCCCCGGAGCACCGCGATCCCGGCCTTCTCCTGCAACGGCGCGGACCGCGGCCGGATCACCGTCTCGTCCCAGATCCTGGCCTCACCCAGGTGGGCGGCGAGGGGGCGGCCGCTGACCGTGAGCGCGTCCGGGTCGAGCAGGTCCGACACCTCGCGGAGCACCGCGAGCAGGCCGCCCGCCCGGTACAGGTCGTCCATCAGATAACGCCCGGCCGGGGCCAGGTCTACCAGCAACGGCACCGAGGAGCCGAGCGTGTCGAAGTCGTCCAGGGACAGGGGTATCCCGGCTCGCCCGGCGATGGCCAGCAGGTGCACCACGGCGTTCGTCGAGCCGCCGATCGCGGCCAGGGCCACGATGGCGTTGCGGAACGAGCCGGGACTCAGCACCTGGCTGGGCGTCCGCCCGGCCGTGACCAGGTCCACCGCCAGCTTGCCGCTGGCGTGCGCGGACTCCAGGAGCCGGCTGTCCGGGGCCGGGGTACCGGCCACCCCGGGAAGCGTCATGCCCAGCGCTTCGGCCATGCAGGCCATGGTGGACGCGGTGCCCATCGTGTTGCAGTGCCCCTTGCTGCGGATCATCGCCGACTCCGAGGCCAGGAAGTCCTCCTCGGCCAGGGTGCCCGCACGGACCTCCTCAGACAGCCGGAACACGTCCGTGCCGCAGCCGAGCGGCACGCCGCGGAAGTGGCCGGTGAGCATCGGGCCGCCCGGGACCACCAGGGCGGGCAGGTCCACCGAGGCGGCCGCCATGAGCAGCGCGGGGATGGTCTTGTCGCAGCCGCCGAGCAGCACCACGCCGTCGACCGGGTTGGCCCGGATCATCTCCTCGGCCGCCATCGCGGCCAGGTTGCGCCACAGCATGGCGGTCGGCTTGACCAGGGTCTCGCCCAGCGACATCACGGGCATGTCCAGCGGGATGCCGCCGGCCTCCCAGATGCCCGCCTGGACACTGGCCGACACCTCGTTCAGGTGCTTGTTGCACGGGGTGAGGTCGGAGGCAGTGTTCGCGATCGCGATCTGCGGCCGGCCGGTGAACGCGCTGCGTGGCAGGCCGCGGCGCATCCAGGCGCGGTGGATGTAGGAGTCCTTGCCGTTCCCGCCGTACCACTGGTCGCTGCGGTAGCGCACTCAGCAGCCTCTCTCCCGGCCCGCTGGCGGGCCCTCGCGTGACGCCCGTGCCGGGCCTTTGGCCGGCAGAGGTTATGTCCGCCGGTCCCGGGCCAGGCTAACCCGCCGCCCCGCATGAAACCATCCCGAGGCGCTGCGGCAGGGAAGCCCCGTCAGCCGCAGGCCTGCTGGGAGGCGTGGTAGCTCGCCGGGGGCTGCCCGACCAGGTAGGACGTGCCCGCCGGCCGGAGGTAGAGGGTGAACCTCCAATCGGTGCAGGGGGCCCCGATGCTGCTGGCGGAGGGGTCCTGGTGGCTCACGAAGGTGACCGTGGCGGCCGTCTTCCCATGATGCGCGGGCGCCAGCGCGACGAGCTTCTCGCTGGAGTCGCTGGTCGATGCGTATCCGGAACTGAACTTCTGCGGCGTCTCGCCTTGCTGGCCGGCCGGGGTGAAGAGGCTGATCCACGCCGCGACGTGGGGTCCATCGCCTCGTCGGCGATCACCGGGATCGTGTTCCACACCGGGGTGTCTGACCACGGGCTGCACACCGTCGGGTGGATCATGGTCGGCGTCAGCGCGGTCCGTGAGTGGCTGCGGATGCAGGCTCACCCGGGCGTCGTGTTTGTCGCGACAGTCACCGGTGAGCGGCGCGCAGCCCTCTCGGTCGGCTCCCAGGTGTGGACGGTTGCCGAAGCATGGCTTCAGCACGACAAAGACGAGCGCACCGCCGCTGTCGTGGCCGAAGCTCTCGGCCTGACGCCCGTCGACGTGGAGAAGGCGCTGGCCTACTGGGCTGACTTTCCGGATGAGATCGATGACCTGATCAGCCGTCACCGCGCTAGCCAGGACGAGGCGCTGGCCGCCTGGGAACGCCGCCGGGCGCTCGACGATGCCTGAGCGCGCCCAGATCCGGTTCCTGCTGGATGAGCACTATCCGGGCTGGCTTGCCGAGGACCTAGCCGCCGACGGGGTTGAGGCCGTCGCGTTAACGGCGCATCGGCCAGGCCTCCGTGGCGTCGATGACCAGCGCGTGCTCGAGGCTGCTGTGGCGGAGGGGCGCGTCGTGGTCACCGAGGACGTCAGTACCTTCAGCGCGGCAGCGGTCCTCGTTCCGGATCATCTCGGGGTTGTGTACTGCCACCATGCGCGGTTCGCGCGCACCAGGCCGGCCCTGGAGAGACTCCGCAAGGCCCTGGTCGTGCTGGCCGTAGATCCCCCGGCGGGCCTCGGCGAGCACCCAGTCGTCTGGTGGCTTGCTGACGCATCCGCGTGAGCTCCCAGCTGGATCAGCCGGCCGTGGCGCAGGTGATGCAGGTGCGGGCGGCGGGGCGGGCGGCGAGCCGCTCGGCGGCGATCGGCCGGCCGCATCGTTCGCACCGGCCGTAGCGGCCCTGGCGGAGCCGGTCCCGGGCGTCGTCCAGCTCGGCCAGGTGCCGGCGGTCCTGGTCGAGCAGGGCGGCCAGCTGGGCTCGCTCGAACGCGATGGTGGCGCCCTCGGGATCGTGCTCGTCGTCGGTGGCGACCCCCGCGGACGACTCGACGATGCCGTCGAACTCGCGGCTGACGGCGGTGATCCGGTCCAGGGTCTGCTGCCGTTCGGCGGCCAGCGCGTCGCGGATCGCCGCCGCCGCGTCGGGCGGCAGGCCGCTGGCCTGGTCGCTGGTCATCCCGGATCCCGCCGCGGGCGGCCCACCCGGCCTACTCCGGTCCGGCTGATCCTGATCCGCGCACTGATCCTGCGCCACGGCCTCGTGCAGCGCGTGCAGGGCCCGGGCGGTGGCCAGCGAGTTGTCCACCGCGAGGTGCCGGGGAGCCTCCTGGCCCTGGACGACCCGCTGGATGTGCCCGATCGCGGCGGTAAACGACGGCACCTCGTCGGCCGAGGCGAAGCCCCGCGGCTCCTTGCTCTCCTCGAACAGGGTGAACGAGTCGTCCGGGCCCGGGTGGTAGGGGTCGGTGAGGTGGATCTGCCCGGCGGTGCCGACCAGCCGGGTGAACCGGTCGCTCGCTGCGCAGGAAGCTGCAGGACACCGTGAGCCGCTGGTGACCGGAGTAGCCCACGCTGCCCTCCAGGTCCACGTCCACCCCGTCCCCGCCGAGCGTCGCGGTGGCCCAGGCCGACTCCAGTTCGCCGGTGAACAACTCCACGGCCAGCCGGACCGGGTAGCAGCCGATGTCGTTGAGGGCGCCGCCGGCCATCCCGCGGCGCAGCCGGAAGTCGTCCGGGTGGTCCAGCACGAAGGCGAAGTTGGACTGGATCTCGCGCAGTTCCCCGATGGCGCCGTCGGCGAGCAGCCCGCGGATCTTCGCCATCTGCTCGTGGAAAGGGAACACGAACGCTTCCCACAGCGGGGTCCCGGTCTCCCGGGCCACCGCGAGGACCTGCTCGGTCTCGGCCAGGCTGCCGCACAGCGGCTTCTCGCAGAGCACCGCCTTACCGGCCCGCAGGGCCCGGGCCGTCCATTCCGCGTGCAGCGCGTTGGGCAGCGGGATGTACACCGCGTCCACGTCCGGGTCGTCCAGCAGGGCCTGGTAGCCCTGGACCGCCCGGCCGATGCCGTTCTCGGCCGCGTACTGGCGGGCCCGGTCCAGGTCCCGGCCGGCCACCGTGGTGACCACGCCGCCGCGGGCCGCCGCCACCGCGGGCAGGAACGCGGTGCGGGCGATGCGGGCCGTGCCGATGACGCCCCACCGCACCTGGCCAGTTCCTGGCATGTCTGCGCTCACCATCCCTGTGGCCGTGCGTCGGCCATCCTCCCACCGTAGACCGCGTCCCGGGCCACCCGCCGCCGGCCTGCCGGAGGCCCGCACGGGCGGCCCCGCCGGCTGCCCTCGCCAGGAGACGGGAGGCCCCTCGCCGGGAGAAGACTGCGCACGTAGCCTGGAAGCACCCAGCGGTACGGCCCGGAATGAGGCGGACGATGGCGGCAGCGAGCATGGCGGCACCCGAGCCCGGCCCACCGGCGGCACCGAACCCGGGCCGCCCGGACCCCGGCACCCCCCACCCGGGCACCCTGTTCCGCGGCGTGGGCGTGGCGCTGGTCACCCTGTTCGACTCCGGCGGCGAGGTCGATGCGGTCTCGACCGGCAAGCTGGCGGCCAGCCTGGCCGGGCGGGGCATGGCGGCGGTGCTGGTCAACGGCACCACCGGGGAGGCTGGCACCCTGACCGGCGCGGAGCGTACCGCGCTGATCGAGGCCGTGCGGGCCGCGGTCCCGGACCCGGTCCGGGTGATCGCCGGGACCGGGGCCCCCTCGCTGCGCCAGGCGGACGCGCTGACCCGGGCCGCGGTGACCGCGGGAGCCGACGCCGTGCTCACCTGGTGCCCGCCTCGCTGCGCCGACCTGGCCGGGTACTTCGCGGCGATCGGCGAGGCCGCCGCCGGGCGTCCGGTGCTCGCGTACCACAACCCCTTCATCGCCTGCGCGGACATCCCGGTGGACGCCCTGGCCGGGCTGCCCGTCAGCGGGGTCAAAGACTCCTCCGGAAGCCCGGACCGGCTGCTGGACGAACTGGCCCGGTACCCGGGCGACACCTACGCCGGGTCGGCCGGCTACCTGGCCCTGGCCGGCCCGATGGGCGCGGCGGGTGCCCTGCTGGCCCTGGCCAACCTGGCCCCGGAGGCCTGCGTCCGCGCCTGGGGCGGGGACGCCGCGGCCCAGCGCGGCCTGGCGGCGCAGCACCTGGCCGTCCGCGCGGGCGGCCCGGCGCAGCTGAAGCGCATGCTCGCCGGGGCGGACGGGACATCGCCGGTCTCGCGGATCTGCTGAGCCCTCATGACCCCGCTGCGCCGGGCCCTGGCCGTCCCGCCCTTCGCCGCCGACCCCGCCGACCTCGTCGGCCTCGGGGAAGCCGCGGAACAGGCTGGCTTCGAGGGCTTCTTCCTCTGGGACCACCTCGTGTTCAGCGACGCCGGGGAAGGGCCGCCGATCCTGGACCCCTGGCAGATCCTGGCCGTCGTGGCCGCCCGGACGTCGCGGATCCGCCTCGGCACCATGATCACCCCGGTGCCGCGCCGGCGGCCCTGGCAGCTGGCCAAGGAGACCGTCACCCTGGACCGGCTCAGCGGCGGGCGGGTCATCCTCGGCGTCGGCCTGGGCTCGCCGGCCTACGGGGACTTCGGCATCTTCCACGAGCCGGCCGCGGACCGGGAGCGCGCCGGGCGGCTGGATGAGGGCCTGGAGGTGCTGGCCGGGCTGTGGACCGGGGAACGCTTCTCCTACCAGGGCACGCACTTCACGCTGGACCCGGTCCGGTTCCGCCCGGTGCCGGTGCAGCAGCCCCGCATCCCGGTCTGGGTCGGCGGGGTGCTGCCCGCCGCCGGTCCGGTCCGGCGGGCCTGCCGCTGGGACGGGATGGTGCCGCTGCGCCGCTCGGTCAGCGCGCAAGGAGAGGTGGCGCTGGTCGGGCCCACCCCCGCGGACATCGCCGCGGTCCGGGACCAGGCCTGGTTCGCCCGGGGCACGCCCGAGGGCTTCGACCTGGTGGTGTGGGCCGACCTGGAGCGGGAGCCCGGCGACGTGGACCTGGTGGCGCCGGCCTACGTCGCGGCCGGCGCCACCTGGTGGATCGAGAGTGCCCGCCCGGGACCCGGCTGGCAGGCCGAGGCCGCCAGCCGGGTCAGCCGGGGGCTATGACCGGGTACCGGCCAGTTCCGGCCCGCTGGCCGGGCCGGACTCGGTCTCGGCCGCCGGGGTGCCCGGCACCAGCGCCGGGCTCGCCGCCGGCGCGGGCAGCCGCCGCAGCGCCAGGTAGCTGATGACCACCCCGGCCGCGACCAGCACGATGGTCACGGCCAGCCCGGCGTGGTAGCCGTCCAGGAAGGCGTTGGCCGGCAGCACCCCGTGGTTCAGCGCGACCCCCTGCCGGGACCGCAGCACCGCGCCGATCACCGTGATGCCGAGCAGCCCGGCGACTTCGCGGGAGTTGTTGAGCAGCGCGGAGGCCATCCCGGACCGCTCCGCGGGCATCGAGCCGAGCACCGCGGTGGTCAGCGGCACGTTCATCAGGCCGGAGCCCGCCCCGAAGAGCACGAAGCCCGGCATCAGCGAGGCGAACGTGGCGTCCCGGCCCAGCAGCCAGAACAGGTACAGCCCGACCGCGTTCAGGACCAGGCCGAACGCCACCGTGCGGTGCGCGCCGACCCGGGCGGCCACCGGCCCGCTCAGCCCGGCGAACAGGGCCATGCACAGCGCCATCGGCACGAAGGCCAGGCCCGCCTTGGTGGGCGAGAAGCCGAGCACGCCCTGCAGGTAGAGCGAGGTGAAGAAGTAGATGCCGAAGATGCCGAACGCCCACAGCATCATGGTGCCGATCCCGCCGCTGAACGCCCGCGAGCGGAACAGTGACAGCGCGACCATCGGGTGCTCGGTGCGCGACTCGATGAGCGCGAACACCGCGCCCGCGACGACGGCGAGAGCCAGCGCGCCGAGGATGGTCACCGACGTCCAGCCCTTGTCGTGCCCCTCGATGAGCGCGTAGGTGAGAGAGAACAGCGCGACCGCGGAGGCGGCCAGCCCGGGCACGTCGAGGTGGCGGTCGGCGGAGGTGTCCCGCGACTCGCGGACGGACGCCAGGGCGATGCCCATGGTGATCACGCCGATCGGGACGTTGATCAGGAAGATCCAGCCCCAGTGCAGGTGCTGGCTGATGAAGCCGCCGATGAGCGGGCCGAAGGCCAGGGCGAGCGCCCCGATCGCGGCCCAGGCCCCGACCGCGCGGGTCCGCTCACGGGGGTCGGTGAAGGTGGCCACGATGATGGCCAGCGTGGTCGGCACCATGAGCGCGGCGCCGAGGCCCTGCGCCAGCCGCGCGCCGATCAGCACGCTGCCGCTGCCGGCCAGTCCCGCGCCCAGCGAGGCCAGCGTGAACACCGTCAGCCCGATCACGAACAGCCGCCGCCGGCCGTACACGTCGGCCAGCCGGCCGCCGACCAGCAGCAGCCCGGCGAACACCAGGATGTAGCTGCTGACCACCCACTCCAGGCCCGCGATCGACAGGTGCAGGTCGCGCTGGATGGTCGGGATCGCGACGTTCGTCACGTTGTTGTCGAGATAAGTCATGAAGGTGGCCAAACCGACCGCCACCAACGCCCACCAGCGTCTGGACACGGGCCCTCTCCTCTTGGGACGACACTCCTGTACGTTGCTCCTGTACGACGATCATGTACGCCGTTCCCATACGTCGTTCCTATACGTAGTACATGTCGTGCTGACAGGATGACTTGTACGGCGTATAGTTGTCAAGTGATGGCTACGAGACCTGCTCAAGACACGACGCCGGCCGGCGCGCCGCCCGCAGTGGCGGACCCGTCCGGAGCGCCGGCCGACCCGGCCGGCGGCCGGCCGACCCGCAGCGGCCCCGGCTCAGCAAGGGCGCCGTGGTCGGGCGGGCTATCGCCCTGGCCGACGCCGAGGGCCTGGACGCGCTGACCATCCGGCGGCTGGCCCAGGAACTCGGGGTCACCCCGATGGCCCTGTACTGGCACTTCCGGAACAAGGACGAGCTCCTCAACGGGCTGTCGGACCAGTTCTGGAGCGAGATCGACACCGACGTGGACGCCGCCGCGCCCTGGCCCGAGCAGTTGCGTACCCTGCTGGACTCCCTGGTCCAGGTGCTCCGCGAGCACCCCAGCGCGTCGCAGTTGCTGGCGTCGGGGGAGAAGCAGAGCCCGGCCGCGCTGGAGGCCATCGAGGTCACCCTGGAGGTACTGAGCCGCGGCGGCTTCGATCCGCGCCGGGCCAGCGCGGTGGCCCGCAACGGGCTGTGGACCGCGCTGATGCTGGCCATGAGCGAGCCGGGGTACGGCCCGTCGCTCAGCGAGGCGGAGCGCGCCGAGGAGCAACGGCGCAACCGGATCCGGCTGGCCATGCTGCCCCCGGACCGCTACCCGTGCCTGGTCGAGGCGGCCGAGCCGATGACCGACTGCGACGACCCGGACTTCCACTACCGGTTCGGCGTCGACCTGTTCATCCGCGGCGTCCAGGCCATGGCGGAACAGGGCTAGACGCGTGACCGCGACGCACCGGGCTACCCCGGCGCCCAGATTCGGCGGCGAGTCATGCTGGACCGACCTCGGCGGCCCGGTGCACTACCTCGACTACGGCGGCCCGGCGGGCGCCCCGGTCATCGTGGCCGTGCACGGCCTGGAGGGCGCCGCGGTCAACTGGTCGGCGCTGGCGCCGCTGCTGACCGACCGCTACCGGGTGCTCGCCCCCGACCTGGCCGGGCACGGCTTCACCCGCTCCGCGGGCCGGGGGGTTGACGTGGCCTCCAACCGCGCCCTGCTGAGCCGGTTCGTCCAGGAGGTGGCCGGCTCCCCGGTGATCTTGATGGGCAACTCGATGGGCGGGATGATCTCGCTCAGCGAGGCCGCGGCCGCGCCGCGCACGGTGGCCGGGCTGATCCTGCTCGACCCCGTAGTGCCCTTCGGGCCGGTCCGGCCGGATCCGTCCGTGCTGATGATGTTCCTGGCCAACCTGGTCCCCGGGCTGGGCCAGCGGATGATCAGCCGGCGCCGCCGGTTCTCCCCGGAGGAACTCGTGGCCGGGGTGCTGGCCGGGGTCTGTGCCGACCCGTCGCGGATCAGCCCGGCCGTGGTGGAGCAGCACGTGGAGGTGGCCCGCAGGCGGTTCGGCTACACCGAGGCGGACCGCGAGTTCACCCTGGCGGCCCGCTCCGTCGTGTCCGCGGCCGCCTACGTCACCGGCCGCGCCTACCGGCGCGCGATCGACGCGGTCCGCTGCCCGGTGCTGGTCCTGCACGGCCTGCTCGACCGGCTGGTTCCGGTCGAGGCGGTCCGCAGAGCGGCGCGCGCCCACCCGGCCTGGTCGCTGGTCGTCCTCCCGGGCGTGGGTCACGTGCCGCAGCTCGAAGCCCCCGGCGTCTGCGCGACCGAGATCCGCGAATGGCTGAGCCGGTGCAGGCCGCGCCGCGGTCGCAGCCGCAGGCGGCCAGGCCACCCGCTGAGGGGTATCCGCTGGTCATATCGGGTATACCTGAATTTACCGAACAGTAACCCGGCTGCGGGGGCAGCCGGGTGAGCGTTTCGGCGGGGAGATGAGATGAGCACCGCGGGGGTGTCAGGGGGCGAGTGCGCCAGGATCGGGAGCCGCCGGGGGGAGGCCGCCCGATCGCGGACCCGTCCGCGCGTCGCGGTGGTACTCGGGTCCGGCGGGGTGGTGGGCGCGGCCTGGATGACCGGGGCGCTGCACGCCGTGCAGCAACACCTGCCCGTCCCAGTCGGCGACGTTGACCTGATCGTCGGCACCAGCGCCGGCAGCGTGCTCGCAGCCGCCCTGCGCTGCGGGGTGACCCTGGACGAGATGACCGCCCTGCAACGCGGCGAGCCGGTGCCCGCGCTCCGCGACGCCGGCCTGCGTGACCTGGACGAGGGGCCGCATCCCCCGCGCCCGCACCTGCGGGCCGGCTCGCCCCGGCTGATGCTCACCACGCTGCGCGCCCCGCGCACCATCCATCCCGGCGTCGGGGCCAGTGCCTGGCTGCCTCGCGGCCGCGGGCGGCACGAGGCCCTGCACGCCATGGTCGCGGCCCTGGACACCTTCGCGGGCCAGCGCAACGCCTCCCGCGGCCTGGCGGACTGGTCGCCCGGGTCCTGGGCCGACGGCCGGACCTGGATCGTCGCCGTGGACTTCGACACCGGGCACCGGGTGATGTTCGGCCGGGCGGGCGCCCCGCGGGTCTCCGCTCCCCGACGCCGTCGTCGCGTCCTGCTCGATCCCGGGGTGGTACGAGCCGCCGTCATCGACGGCCGCCGCTACGTGGACGGCGGCGTGCGCTCGTCCACGTCGCTGCGGTCCCTGGCCCAGGCCGGCCTGGACGAGGTCTACGTCCTCGCGCCCATGGCCAGCCTCGTCCCCGGCCGGCCGTCCCGGGCCGCCGAGCGGCTGGAACGCCGCGTCCGGCGGCTGATCACCCGGTCGCTGCTGCGTGAGGCTGCGGCGCTGCGCGCCTGCGGCACCCGGGTCACGCTGCTCACCCCGGGCCCCGAGGACCTGGCCGCGATGGGGGCCAACGTCATGGACCCGCGCCGCCGCCAGCCCGTCCTGGACGTCTCACTGCGCACCTCGGCCGCCACGATCGCCACCGCTGGCGACCATCCCCTGGTGGCCTGAATTTTCTCTCCCTAACGAACCCCCGCTGGCTCGCCCGCCCGGGCGATGACCTGATACTCGGCCAGGTCCAGGCGCCGGGTCGCGCGGCGGAACCCGCCGACCGACCCGGGGGATGGCGCGAATGCCGTATCGCTCTGGCGGTATCTCGTTGGTGAGATATCGTGGCGGGTATGGATGGGCCGGATGGGCCGGGGCCGGAGGAGCCGGAGCTACCGCGGCTGCCCGGATTCCGCGAGATGGCGCTGCGCCGGATGGCCGGCGAGCGGCGCCGCCTGGTCATTGAGCTCACCGGGCAGCGGCAGGCGGCCGGGCTGTCCCAGACCCAGGTCGCGGCGCGGATGGGCACCTCGCAATCGGCCGTGGCCCGGCTCGAGGCCGGGGAGGCGGACGTGCGGGCCTCAACCCTGGAGCGGTACGCAGCGGCGATCGGCAGCCAGATCAGCTGGCGGTTGCAGGATCCCGGGTCCAGCTGAGCCGCTCCCGCTCCCCGCCGCCGCGCCAGCCCGGGCCGGTCACTCCGGTGAGCCGGGCCGCCCGGGACGCAGTCGAGCCCGCGGCCGGTCCTGCCGCCTGGGTATCTCGCGCCCGCCGCGCAACTCTGGCCGTCAGGACGGCGACAGGAGGATTCCGATGACTACCCCCATAGCTGACTCGTTCCCGCCGGGCCGCCCGTGGCCCGGACCGCCGGGACCAGGAGAACCGCCAGCCCACCCCGGGCACCCCGGAGCGCCCGGGCACCCCGGAGCACCTGGCTGGCCCGCCCCGCACCGGGAGCCGCCCGGCTACCCGGTCGTGCCGCCCTCCCGGGTCTGGACGGACCAGGGCGACTGGCCCGGCCGGCTCTACCAGCGGCTGCTGGAGCAGCGCATCGTGCTGGCCTCTGGCCTGCTCGACGGCCCGGCCGCGAGCGTGCTGAGCGCCCAGTTGCTCACCCTGGACGCCGAGGGCGACGGGCCGGTCCGCCTCGAACTTCAGGGCCTGGACGCCGAACTGCCCGCGGCGCTGACCGTCATGGGCGTGCTGGACGTGCTCCGGGCCCCGGTTACGGGGTACGTGGCAGGCCAGGTCAACGGCCCGGCCCTAGGCGTGCTCGCCGCCTGCGGGCCGCGGCGCGGCTACCCCAGCGCGGTGCTGGGGCTCACCGAGCCGAAGCTGAACCTGGACGGCACGGCCACCCAGGTGCGGGCCCAGGAGGAGCAGGTCGAGTCGATGGTCAACACGCTCTACATCCGGCTGGCCGAGGTGACCGGCCGCGAAGTGGACGAGATCCGGGCGGACGCCCGGAATGGGCGGTTCTTCACCGTCACCGAAGCGGTCGCCTACGGACTGCTCGACGGCGAGGCCAGGCCGGGGGACATGCAGCGGGGTGGCCGGGGCTGAAACACCAGACGCCGCTGCAGTCACCCGGGGCGTTCATCCGGGCCAACACCTGGCTGGCCGCTCCGCCGCTGCTGCCCGAGATCCGGCTGTACCTGGCCCGGGACGCGTTCGGGTTGTGGGAGCGGATCGAGCGGGACACCGGGCAGGACCAGCTGCCCCCGCCGTTCTGGGCGTTCCCGTGGGCTGGCGGCCAGGCGCTGGCCCGGTACCTGCTCGACCAGCCGGACTGCGTCCGCGGCCGGGTGGTGCTCGACCTGGCGTCCGGGTCGGGCCTGGTGGCCATCGCGGCTGCGGCGGCGGGCGCGGCGTCGGTCACCCCGAGCGACACCGACCCGCTGGCCGTCGCCGCTATCACGCTGAACGCCGGAGTGAACCGGGTCCGGCTGCGAGCCCACAGTCGGGGATCTCCTCAGTGCCCCCGAGCCGGGCGGGCCGGGCCCGCGGGACCAGGCGCCCGAGCCGGGACCAGGCGAGCCGGACCACAAAGCGGGCGCACCGGTCCGGGCGGACGTGGTCCTCGCCGGGGACGCGTTCTATGACCGGCACATGGCCGGCCTGATGCTGCCCTTCCTGGAGCGGGCCAGCCAGGCTGGCGCGCTGGTGCTGGTCGGCGACCCCGGCCGGGCCTACCTGCCCCGGGAACGGTTCGCCCAGGTCACGACCTACGACGTGCCGGTCGAGCGGGTCATCGAGGACGCCGACGTCAAGCCCAGCACCGTCTGGCGCCTGCGCTGAGCATCCCGCCCCGACAGCCGAACTACGCGGGGCGTGCGGGGCCGGTACCGGCGCCACTGCTGGTGACGGCGGCCGCGATCTCGGTGAGGTCCTTCTCGTCCAGGACCAGGTTCGCGGCGGCCAGCCAGCCGTCCACCTGCTGAGGGCTGCGGGCGCCGACGATCGCGCCGCTCACCCCCGGGAAGGCCAGGGTCCACGCCACCGCGACCGCGCCGGTACTCACGCCGAGCCGCTCGGCGACCGGCCGCAGGCCGTCCACCAGGGCGAGGTTGCGGGTCAGGCCGTCCCCGGTGAAGTCACCGCTCCGGCTGCGCCAGTCGTCCTGACCCAGGTTCGCGGCCCGCTCCGCGGAGAACGCCCCGGTGAGCAGCCCCGCCCCCATCGGGCTGTAAACGATCACGCCGGTGCCGTGCGCTGCGCACCACGGGATCAGCTCGGCGGCCGCGTCCCGGTGGATCAGGCTGAACTGCGGCTGGAGCGAGTCCACGTGCCCCAGGGCCTCGGCCGCGGCGAGCTGGGCCACGGTGTGGTTGGACAGCCCGGCGGCGCGGATCTTGCCCTCGGCCCGCAGGTCCAGGAACGTCTGCCAGTACTCCTCCAGGGGCGTCCCGTCGGCGGCGGGCCAGTGCAACTGGTACAGGTCGATGCGGTCCACTCCCAGGCGGCGCAGCGACGCCTCCACCTGCTGGCGCAGGCTGGCGGGGCTGGCCACCCGGCGGGGCGGCTTCGAGCGGTCGGACTCGTCCCAGACGTAACCGCCCTTGGTGAACACGTAGGGGCGGTCGGCCTCGGGCAGGTCCCGCAGGGCCCGCGCTACGACCTCCTCGGAGTGACCGAGGCCGTACACGGCCGCGGTGTCCACCCAGTTGATCCCGGACTCGACCGCGTGCCGGATGGCGGCGACCGAGTCGTCGTCCTCCTGGTCTCCCCAGGCGAAGGCCCAGCCGCCGCCGCCGATCGCCCAGGCGCCGAAACCGGCCCGGGTAATGGTCATGTCAGTCTGCCCGAAAGAAACCTTGGTCAACGTCTCGCTCATGCCCCCATGCTGGGCGAGCCCAGGTTCATCTGTCCAACCGCCAGAACCGGCGGCCAGTGCCGCCAGTCAGCTGAGTGGCTGCAGCCGGGTCCGCTCCACGCGGGCCAGCTTGCGTTTCAGCCGCTTGTACTCACGCTGCTGCTCGGGGGTACGCCGGTAGTGCTTGTAGGCCAGGTTTGTCCGCTCGAGTGGGTCGGTCTTGAGGTCGTACATCTCCCATTGGGGCCGCACCTTCCCGTCGGCGTCGTAGTAGCGGGCGATCTTGTACCGCTGCTCGCGGATGCTGACGATGTGGTTCGGTGGCTTCGGGTAGGGGCCGCTGGCCTGGCCGGACTGCCAGTCGTCGTAGGTAAAGACGGTGTAGGCCTGGGGTGGCCTGGCGGAACGGCGCAGGATCTGGTCTGAGTAGTCAACCCCCTGCCAGTTGGCCCGGGCGCGGGGCGGCGTGTCGAGGAGACCAGCCAGGGTGGGCAGGAAGTTGACGTGCGAGACGAGGGAGTCGTTCTTCTCAGGCCGGGGGAAGAGCCGGGGGTTTGAGTAGACCAGCGGGATGCGGGTCGTTTCCTCGTAGAAGTTGAAGTTCTTCTGGCGCAGGCCGCCGTGGGCCGTGCCCATCTCCCCGTGGTCGGCCGTCGCGATGACCAGCGTGTTGTCCAGCAGGCCGCGCGACTCGAGCGTGTCGAGGATCTTGACCAGGTACTCGTCGGAGGCCTTCATCAGGTTGCCGTAGAAGTTCAGGTAGTTGAGCTTCATCTGCGGGGTCGGGATGGGGCCGCTGGCGTTGAACAGCCGCAGGAACTCGGCCTGGACCGTGGGCTTGGTCGACAGGTCCTCGTCCACCGTCGCCGGCAGGCCGATCTCGCCCTCCAGCCAGGCCGGGTCATAGCCCCCGCTCTGGTACGTCTTCGGGTACAGCAGAACGTCGTGCGGGTTGACCAGCGACACGACCATGAAGAAGGGCTGGCTCTGCGAGGCCGTGTCGCGCAGGTACTGAACTGCGCCCTCGGTGCCCGCTTTCGGCGTGCCCACCGAGTTCATGAACCGGCCGTCATTGTCGTACAGGCCACCTCCCTCCTCGGGGATGCTCTGGTCGGCGCCCGCGTCCGGCGGGTTCCACCGGGTGAAGCCGTACTTGTTGACGTCCTCAGGCACCCAGTCCGAGCCGTTCGCGGGCTTGTTGCAGTGGAACTTCCCCTTGTAGACCGGCGTGTAGCCGGCCGCCCGGGAGACGCTGGCCAGGTTCTTGAAGCTGGTGGACAACTCGTGCTGCGGGTACTGCGGCGCGGGCATGTCTATCTCCAGCGTGTACTTCACGCCGTGCTGGGCCGGGAAGTACCCGGACATCAGCGTCGAGCGGGCCGGCGAGCACATGCACGCGTTCGTGAAGGCGTGCTTGAACAGCATGCCGTGCTCCTGCAGGCGGCTCAGCCCCGGCATGTTGCGCTTGCCCCAGCCGCGCGGGAAGTGCTGGATAGAGCGCTGCTGATCAGTCAGGAAGAGAAGCACGTTCATGCCGCCGAGACCGCGAGTCCGGCCCAGCCGTGCAGGGCTCGGTTTCGCTGCGGCCGCGGCGGAAGCAGTCCGGCCGAGGAGAAGTCCTGGCGCAGCGACAGCAGCGGCCTTCAGCAGCTCGGCGCGGGTGATCCCGCGTCCGCCTGCATCAGATTCGTCCATTAACGTTCCTTTCGTATCAATGCGGCCAGCCCGCCGAAAGGATTTCCATGAGTTCTGCCATACCTTTTCGGGAGTCTTGGAGACGATGATTACGGCCGAGCATGCCCAGCACCCGTATCGACACCCTGGCTCGCGCAAATTGTTCGCGCAGGGGAAGTGTTCTGACCGTCTTGTCCCCCATTATTAGCAAAAGGCACCCGGTCAACTGGCATTGGCGGCCGGGTGGGGGTGGAGGAGGTACTGGCGGGACCGGTCCGGGACCGGGCCGCTGGCTGCATGCAGCCGGTGACCTGCCGCGGACGGTCCTGGGCGGTGCGGTTGCCGGGCCGGGCTGGCCGTCGCTGTTGTCGCCCCAGCACCACAGGGTGCCGTCGGCGCGGATACCGCAGGTGTAGTCGCCGCCGGCGGTGATGCGGGCCCAGGGAGCGCCGGGCTCATCCGGCCGGTGTCGGCGCCAGGTCGTGGCTGCGCGGTGGCGTCTGCGCGGGTCTGGCTGGCCGCTGGGCCGCCCGGGTGCTGGGCGGCGAGGGCAGGTACCGCGGCCGCGGCCAGGCTGACCGCCAGCGCGCCGCCACGGCCACCGCCGCGCCCGCCAAGGCCCGGACCGCCGCGCCCACCAGGCCCGGGAATTCAGGATTTCACCCCGTATCATTGCCCATTTCCCTCGTTCCCCGGCGAATGACAGCGGGATTACCGTAGCAAGGCAACACGCGGCCGGCCCTATTCTGCGCCGGCCCAGGGATCCGTTAAGGGCCCTCCGGAATAGGAGCGGATATGGCCTTCACGGGCGCTGGCGTGAAAATAATTGCCCAGGGCCTGCCCGGCGATTACGCGAATGCCTGTGCCCCAGCCATTCCATGAGCGTGTGCGCCTCGCCATTCCATGGCGCGATCACCCGCCCGGACGGCCCGAGCTCAGCCCAGCCGCCCGGCCCGATCCCACGCCGCGGCCACCACGGCCTGTCCCAGGCTGATCCCGCCGTCGTTCGGCGGGACCCGGGAATGGGTCAGGACCCGGAAGCCCATGCCCTCCAGCAGGTCCACCACGGTCCCGAGCAGCAGCAGGTTCTGGAACACCCCGCCGGACAGCGCCACGGTGCCCAGCCCGGACCGTTCCCGCAGCAGCCCGCAGGCTTCGCCGATCATGGCGGCCACGCCCTGGTGGAACCGGGCACTGATGATCTCCCGCGGTACGCCGGCCAGCAGGTCCTCAGCCGCGGCGCGGACCAGGTCCGGGCCGGCCACGGTGAACGGGCGCCCGTCCGTGATCGCCGCCGGGTATGGGTCGTGGCGTGACGTGAGGGCCAGTTGCTCCAGTTCGACTGCGGCCTGGCCCTCGTAGTTGACGGCGTCGCGCAGGCCCAGCAGCGCGGCCACCGCGTCGAACAGCCGGCCGGCGCTGGACGTGAGGGGAGAGTTCATCCCGCGGCGGCCGAGGGCGAGCACGGTCGGCCAGGCTTCCTGATTACGCGCCACCACGTCCAGGCCCCCGGGCAGGCCGGCCGGGAAGGCGGCGTCCAGGTAGGCGGCGGCCATCCGCCAGGGCTGGCGGATCGCGGCCGCGCCGCCGGGCATCGGGACGCCGGCCAGGTGCCCGGCCCGCTCCGCGTCGGCCAGGTCGGCGAGCAGGAACTCGCCGCCCCAGATCGTGGCGTCCGGGCCGTAGCCGGTGCCGTCGAAGGCGACCCCGATGACCGGCCCGGCCTCGCCGTTGTCGGCCAGGCAGGAGGCGATGTGCGCGTGATGGTGCTGCACGCCGGCCAGCACGCAGTCGTCCTGCTCCAGGGCGTACCTGGTGGACAGGTAGTCCGGGTGCAGGTCGTGGGCCACGATCTGGGGCGTCACGTCGAACAGCCGCCGGAAGTGCCCGATGCCCTCGGTGAACGAGCGGAGCGTCTCGTAGTTCTCCAGGTCGCCGACGTGGTGGGAGAGGAAGGCCCGGTCCTCGCGGCCGAGGCAGAACGTGTTCTTCAGCTCCGCGCCGCAGGCCAGCACCGGGCGGCCGAAACGGGCGGCCACGGCCAGCGGCTCCGGCACGTACCCCCGGGAGCGGCGCAGCACGGCCTCCCGGCCGCGGAACGGGCGGACCACCGAGTCGTCGGTCCGGACCTGGATCGGCCGGTCGTGGGTGAGGAACACGTCCGCGACGCCGCCCAGCCGGGCCAGGGCGTCCTCGTCCCGGTAGGCGATCGGCTCGTCGGAGACGTTGCCGCTGGTCAGCACCATCGGGCGGCCGAAGTCGCGGAGCAGCAGATGATGCAGCGGGGTGTAAGGCAGCATCACGCCCAGCTGCCGGTTGCCCGGGGCCACGGCCGCGGCGAGGAGGTCCGGCCCCAGCGCGGCGGCCCGGCCGGGCCGACCGGGCTCCGCGGCCCCGGCGGCCTGGTCCAGCGCGGCGGCCCGGCGCGGCAGCAGCACGATGGGGCGGCGGGGGCTGGTCAGCAGGCTCGCCGCCAGGTCGTCCACCTCGCACAGGGCCCGCGCACCGGCCAGGTCCGCCACCATCACCGCGAACGGCTTGTCCTCCCGGTGCTTGCGCGCCCGCAGCAGCGCCGCGGCCTTCTCGCTGGCCGCGTCCACCGCCAGGTGGTAGCCGCCGAGGCCCTTCACCGCGAGCACCTGGCCGCCGGCCAGCGCGGCCACCGCCCCGGCCAGCGCAGCCACCGCCCCGGCCCGCGCGGCCGTCCGGTGCGCCCTCCGGGCCGGGCAGCTGCGTCCCGTCCGCGGCGAGGAGGGTCAGCCTGGGGCCGCAGGCCGGGCAGCACACCGGCTGGGCGTGGAACCGGCGGTTCGCGGGGTCGTGGTACTCCGCCGCGCACGCGGCGCACATGGCGAAGCCCGCCATCGTGGTCAGCGGCCGGTCGTAGGGCACGTCGCGGACGATGGTGAACCGGGGGCCGCAGTTCGTGCAGTTGATGAACGGGTAGCCGAACCGCCGGTCGGCCGGGTCGGCGAGCTCGCGGAGGCAGTCCGCGCAGGTGGCGCTGTCGGCGGAGACCAGGGCGCGGCGGCGGCCGGCCATGTCGCTGGCCACGATGGCGAAACCGGGACGCCCCTGCGGGGTCATCGGCTGGGCGCTGACCCGCTCGACCCGGGCCAGCGGCGGCGCGTCCCGCTCCAGCGCGGCCAGGAAGTCGCGGATCTGCTCGGCGGGGCCTTCGACCTCGGCGAACACGCCGTCCACGTCGTTGCCGACCCAGCCCGCCAGGCCCAGCCGGGTGGCCAGGGAGTACACGAACGGGCGGAAACCCACCCCCTGGACGACACCCTCGACCCGGACGGAGGTCCGGACGTTGGCAGCCACCAGCCCAGTGTGCCGCTTTTCCGGGGCGGGGTGGCGGCGCCCGGCGGGCGTTATCAGGAATCCGGGTCCTGCGCGCGCAGGCCCGCTTCGGCGTACTCGATCAGCAGGTCGCTCACCGAGATGTCGCGCCGCTCCGCCTCGGCGGCCAGCCGCTCGGCCAGGGCGGCGGGCAGCACCACGCTGCGATGCACGTAGTCGTCGTGCTCCCAGGCTTCGTAGGTCGGCTCAGACACGCTGGCTCCTCTCGGCGAGCTGCGGGGCGGCGGCGGGCAGCTGGACGTAGCGGCGCAGGACACGGTCGCTGAGCAGGCCGAGGCAGCTGAGGTTGGGGAAGCCCGGTCCCTGGGCGAGACCGGCGAGCATCGGCAGGTGCAGCGGCGGCTCCAGGCCCGCCACGGCCAGGTTCACGTCGATGCGGCGCTCCAGCTCGTCCCCGGCGCGGGCGGCGGTGAGGCGGGCCTTCGCCTCGCCGCCCAGCAGGCGCTCGAACCAGTGCCCGTCGAAGCCGCGCGCCACGACCACCAGGTCGTACGCGACGCGTTCCCGGTCCTCCCCGTAGCCGACGGTGACCACGACCTGCCGCTGGCCGGCCTCGATGTGCAGCGCCCGTCCGGCGAGCGTGCGGAACCCGCGCAGCTGATTGAGGGTGGCCTCGGCCTGGACCGAGAACACGCCCCGGTCGGTGCGCTCGAGGAACTGGCGGCGGTGCGCCTCGGCCAGCCGGGGCCAGTCACCCGGATCGGAGTAGAAACGGTTCTCGTCGAAGCTCTCGCCGCGCGAGTAGAGGACACCGCGGCTGGTCAGCACGTCGATCGTCGAGTGCCGGTGGCACTGCCTGGCCAGGGTGATCACGACCCAGGCGGCCGTCTCGCCGCTGCCGACGACGCAGATGTTCCGCGCGCGGTGCCCCATCTCGCCCAGGTGCTGCCAGTAACTGCGGCCGTCCAGGACGAGCGGATGCTCGCGGGGCTGGCCGGGCACCGTGACCGGCGGGCCGGGTCCGGTCACGACGACCCCGTCGGCCTCGAGCGTGCCGCCGTCGGCCAGCCCTAGCCGCCAGCGGCCGGCCTCGGTGTCCAGCGCGGTCACCTCGCCAGCGATGGTGTCGGCCCCGCACTTCATGGCGACCGCACGCAGGTAGGCGCCCCACTCGCGATGCGTGGGCCGCTGGCGGCCGCGATCCACCCAGTCGGCGTAGCTGCCGCCGGCGATCAGGTTGCGCGGCCAGCTGTAGGCCATCATGGCGTCGGTCACCGCGTCCGAGGCCGCACCCCAGCTCGGCGGGTACGGGTAGCCGACGTCCTTCTCGGGCGGGGTGCCCAGCGGCAGCGAGCCGTCGGTGTAACCCTGCCGGCCGATCCAGGTCGCGGCCGGTGCGCTCCGTTCGACGAGCACCACCCGGGGCGGGTCGAATCCGGTGTCGGCGAGCGCCCGGGCCTTCGCGGCGATCGCGATGCCCTTGGCGCCCGCACCGATCACCGCCAGTGTCCGCATGGGGGTGAGAATAGCCCGGCGCGCCTCCCCGGTGCCGGCGGGTGGCCGGCCGGACCTGCGCCTGGGGCGGGCGCTGGGTTGGGCGCTGGGGTCGGTCGCTGCCGCGGATCACTCGTCGGCGCGATCGCGGGCCCCGCGCACCGCGAAGACCGCCAGCCCGGCCGTGAACACCAGCCCGGCGCAGATCGCCGCGCCCAGGTCGTGCGGGGGCCGGGCCGGCCAGATCCACGGCGTGGTCAGTGCCGGGTGGTGCCACTGCGTGTACAGCGCGTACACGCCGACGACCAGGTAGCCGGTCGGGCCGGCCCAGGCCAGGCCGCCGCCGAGAGCGGCCGCGCACAGCAGCCCGAGGCCGGTCATCCCGGCCACGTTGCGCGCTGCGTCCAGGGTGCCGCCGGCCAGGTGCGCACCGGCCCCGGTGGCGGCCAGCGCGCCGACCGCCACCGCGGTCAGCGCCAGCACGCGTGGCCAGCCGCAGGAACGGCAGCCACCGGCCGGCCACCCGTTCCGGGTCGCCGAGCCGGCTCGCGGTAATGGCGGTGATGGCGGCCGCGGCTCCGGCCTCGAACACCAGCGGCAGCTGCAGGGCGCCGTAGCTGTCCCAGGGCCAGATCAGCGCGATCCTCAGCCCGATGGCGCACGCCGCTATCGCGGCCACGGCCGCCGGGACCCGGCGGCTGGTGGCATACAGCCGCACCAGGCGCACTCGCGCCGCGACTGGCTGGGCCCGCCGCGCCGGGCGGGCCCGCCGCCCGGGCGGCCTGGCCGCGCCGATGCGGGCCCGTTCGGCCGGCGCCGCCACGTTGCCTGCCCCGCCGGCGGTCATGGCAGCTGCGCCAGCGTGATCCGGCCCGCCCGCAGCGCGGGCAGGTGCCGGACGAGCCAGATGCGGCGGGCCGGCGGGGTCAGCGCCGCGAACCGCTGGGCGGCGGCGTAGGCCGGTGATCCGGGGGCCGGCTCTGGCGCCGGCGGGCTCGGCGCCGCGCGCTTCCGGCTGCCCGACGGTGTGCTGCGGGGAGGCGAGGTGGGCTGCGGCAGGCCGGACACCCGGGCCAGGACCGCCAGCACCGCCTGCTGGGCCGGGGACGGGTGGCGGCCCGCGCCGACGATGCTGGAGACGATGCCGAGCCCGGTGCTCGATCTGATCTCGGCGGCCAGTTGGCTGGTGGTCAGGGCGGGTCCTGCCAGCTGGACCGGAAGCAGCAGGCGGAACACCGGTGGCCTGGCCGCTGATAGCCGGGCCAGCCAGCCCGATGCTGACGGCGTTGCCGGTTCCCTGCCGGTAGACCGCGGCGGCCTGGCTGATCGCGGGCCGGGGCGCCCGGCAGGCCGGCCACCTCGCTGAGCAGCGGTGCGAGAGCGGTGACCGTGACCGGAAGATAGCTCGCGTAGGCGGGATTCAGGCAGACCGGTATCGCGGTATGGCTGCAGACCGGGGTGAAGCGGATCGGCCGGTCGCTGGCCGCATCATGCAGGGCCGGGATGGCGATCATGCCCTGGCTGTCCAGCTGGCCGGTTCCGGCCAGCGCCACGGCGGTCCCGGCTGCCGCCAGGCCGGCCGCGGTGACCGCCGCAGCGGCGGCGCGCAGGCGTCGCCCGCCGGAGCCCCGGGGCAGGGCCAGGGCCGCCAGCAGCGCCACGGTCAGCCCGGCGGGGAACATCACCTGGGCCATCGCCAGGTCAGGAACGTAGGGGTAAAAGGTCGCCATGCTCGCGTTCGATCCGATGTCCCAGGGGGCGGCGACCACCGGCGAGATCTGCCAGTACGACTGGCTGCCGACGATGAGTTGCGTGCTGAGCGCGAGCACGAAGAACGCCGCGATGGCGGCCAGCGGGGCCGTGAACCGGCTGGGCAGCAGAGCCCCGGCGGTGAATCCCAGCGCCGAGAAGGCCGGCAGGCTCGCGGCCACGACCGCGGCCGGCCACCACAGCGGGCCGCCCCAGCTGGCCTGGCGCGCGGTCATCCCGTACAGGACGGCCAGGCAGACCAGGTACCCCACCAGTGCCCAGCAGGTGGTGGCGGCCCACGTCGGCAGCAGGCGGGCCCATCGCGGCCGGGCGGTGATCCGCATCAGTTCGGAGGTGTGGCGGCGGGCATCCCGGGACCCCATCCACGCGGCCGCGCCGACCACCGGAGTGATGAAATCCAGGATCGCGCCGCTTTGCAGGCTGACGGCGCGCATGTTCCACAACGGCGGCATGGCCATGGTCTTGCGGTAGGTGGTGAGCCAGAACAGTGCGAAGACCACCGGCAGCATCCACAGCATGGCGTTATGGCGCAACTCCAGGCGCAGCAGCCGGGCCGTCACCAGTGCGGGACGACGGGGGGCCGGCCGCGGCCGGGAGACGGCCGGGGCGTTCGTGGCGGTCATGACCGGCCTCCGGCCAGGACGGCGCTGTACCCGCGCTCCAGCGGCGAATCGCCGATGTCCTGGCCTTCCGCGGCCGAGTCCTCGCCGCGGGCGACCAGGTCAGCCGGGGTGCCGTGAAAGACGATCTTGCCCTGGTCCATCAGCGCGACCTGAGCGCAGGCGGCGCCGACGTCTTCCACCAGGTGGGTGCTGACCACGACGGTGGCGCGCTGGCCGAGGTCCCGGAGCAGGCCCCGGAACACCATCCGCTGCTGGGGATCCAGCCCGGCGGTCGGCTCGTCCAGCAGCAGCAACTCCGGCTCGTTGACGATCGCCTGCGCGATCCCCACCCGGCGCAGCATCCCGCCCGACAGGGTGCGCAGCCTGGCCTTCGCCTTACCGCCCAGCTCGACCCGTTCGACGGCCGCCGCCACCGCGGCCTGGACCCGCGCCGGGGGCATCTCCTTCAGCAGCGCGAAGTACTCCACGAACTCCGCCACCGTGAAGCCCGGGTAATAGCCGAGGTTCTGCGGCAGGTACCCGAGCCGGCGCCGGATCTCCTGCCGCGGGCCGTAGCGGCCCGGATCGCGGCCCAGCAGCCGTAGCCGGCCCGAGGTCGGCGGGACCGCCGTCGCCATCATCCGCAGCAGCGAGGTCTTGCCCGCTCCGTTGGGGCCCAGCAGCCCGAACACTCCCGGGCCAGCCTGCAGGTCCGCCCCCGCCACGGCCATGGTGCGGCCGAAGCGCCGGGTCAGCCCGGTGATCTCGACATTCATGATGCGCCTCCCGGAGACGGGTTAGATACAGGGCGATGCGTGAAAGAAGCACCGCGGTCAAGGCTGTCCGCTGGGCCGGTGCCGGTCATCGCACCAGGGAGCCGGATTGGCGGTCATACCACGCAGGTAGTCCGGCCCGGCGGCCGGGCGAGCTCATACCTGGGTATGACCATGCTGGTGTGATGAGCGGTGGCCGCTAGCGGCCTACGCTGACATCGTGAAACGGACGCCTGGCCAGGCACCGGCGGCGAGCAGCGCCGGCCTGGTCGCGCGCCGGGGCGCGGGCGTGGCGTGGGCTGATCCAGGTGCTGGCCGGCCCGGACGCGCCCCCGGCCTGGTGGCACCCGCCGTGGCTGCGCCGGGCCTATCTGGCGCTGAGCCTGACGACGCTGGCGCTGTTCGTGCTCAACCTGGCCAGCATCCATACCAGGCCCACCGTCACTCCCGCGCCGCCCACGTCGTGCCGCGCCAGCCCCTGTTACTACTTCCACTACCCGCCGCTCAGCGCCGGGCAGTTGCTGCTGGTCATAGCGGTGGTGACGCCGCTGCTGCTGGCGGCCCGGTATCCGCTGCTGGGCTGGCGGATCGGGTGGCTCGCGCTGCTGCTCGCCCCGCTGGTACCCGCGCAGTGGCGGGGAGGCTGGCCCTGGGGCCCGGCGCAGGTGCTGGTGCTGCTGGTGCTGTTCTGCGTGGCCGGGGTCCGCTACCGGCGGCCGGTGCTGTGGTGGATGTGGGCGCTGAGCCTCATCCCCTGGTGGCTGTGGCTGGTGCAGGGACCTGCCGGACCTGAATGGCCCGATCAGTGCGACCATCCTGTTCACGGCGGGGACGATCGCCGTGGACAGCATCAGTTCCAGGTGGGGTACCGAGCGGGCGCTGGCCGCCCAGACCGAGCGCACCGAGCTGGAGCGGGCGCGGCGGGCCGTACTGGAGGAGCGCACCCGGATCGCGCGGGAACTGCATGACGTGGTCGCCCATCACATGTCGCTGATCGCGGTCCAGGCTGAGACCGCGCCCGTACCGGCTCAGCGATCTGCCCGAATCAGCCCGTCGCCGAGTTCGGCTCGCTGAGCGGGGTGGCCCGTGAGGCGCTGGCGGAGATGCGGCGGCTGCTCGGCGTGCTGCGCTACGACCAGCCCGCCGGGCTGGCGCCGCAGCCTCAGCTATCAGACCTGCCCGCGCTCGTCGATGCCGCCCGCCGCGCCGGGGTATCGGTCGAGCTGGCCGTACCCGGGGCGATGAGCGACGTGCCTTCCGGCGTTGCGGTGTGCGCGTACCGGATTGTGCAGGAATCGCTGTCCAATGCCAGCCAGCACGCGCCCGGAGCGGCGGTCAGCGTGTCGGTGGGCCACGATGCCGGGGTGGTCTTGCTGCGGGTGGCCAACGGGCCCGGCGGGCCCGGCGGGCCGGCTGGGCCCGTCTGGGCCGTCGCGGAGCGAACCCGGGTCTGGTCACGGGCTGACCGGGATGCGTGAGCGGGTCGCGCTGCTCGGCGGCTCGCTCTCGGCCGGCCCGTCGGCCGGTGGCGGCTTCGTGGTGTCTGCGGTGCTCCCGCTGGGCAAGACGGCATGACGGCCGGCGGTGCCTCGGCGGGCGGTGTGTCGGCGGGCGGTGTGGCGGCCGGCGGTGCGGTGACCGGCGGTGCGACGACGCGATGCCTGATCGCCGATGACCAGGCGATGGTGCGAGAGGGCTTCGCCGCGGTACTCGCCGCCCAGCCGGGCCTGGTGGTGGTGGGCCAGGCCGCTGACGGCGCCGACGCGGTCCGCCAGACGCGGCACCTGCGACCCCGACGTGGTCCTGATGGACGTGCGGATGCCGGTGATGGACGGCCTGCAGGCCACCCGCCAGATCCTCGGCTCCGCAGCCGGCCCGGAGCGGCCGCGGGTGCTGATGCTCACCACGTTCGACCTCGACGACTACGTGTATGAGGCGTTGCGGGCCGGCGCCAGCGGCTTCCTGCTCAAGGACGCCACCGCTGCCGAGCTGGTCCACGCGGTCCGCGTCGTGGCCGCCGGTGACGCCCTGCTCGCCCCCGCGGTGACCCGGCGGCTGATCGCCGACTTCGCCCGCCAGCCACGCCCGGACCCGCCGTTCCCGGCCACGCTCGGCGCGCTCACCCACCGCGAGTCCGAGGTGCTGCGGCTGATCGCCCGCGGTCTGTCCAACACCGAGATCAGCGACACCCTGGTCATCGCCCAGCAGACGACCAAGACCTACGTCGGCCGCATCCTGGCCAAGCTGGACCTCCGCGACCGGGCCCAGGCCGTCGTCTTCGCCTACGAAACCGGCCTGGTCGCGCCCGGCGGATCAGGCCCGGCAGGATCAGGCCCGGCAGGTCAGCCCCCCAGGATCAGGCCCGGAGTCCGGGCCCCGGCGCTGAACACGCCAGGACGGCCAGCCGGAACCCCGCAGTCCGGCTGGCCGTCCCAATTCCGCGGCGGGCACCTCGCCCGCCCTGATAGGAGCAGCCTGCCCGACGGAGGTTGAGGTGGGGTTGACCCTGCGTTGAGTCTGGATCCTGGCCCGGGCAACTCGAGATTGTGCCGGTGCCCTCAGGTAGACCATAGTCATGGGTCAGCACCAGCCTTCCCAGGAGGCAGCCCGATCCATATTCCTTGAGATATAACAAGGGAAAAGGTATCGTGTTATCTGACCAGCCCGGCCGTGAGGTCCCGAAGGACTACCGCGAAGTCATCGCCTACCTGATCGACAGCCAAGGCTGGACATACCGGAAACCCCGGGGCGGTGGTTACCCGCAACTCCGCCCGGCCGACCCTGTGCACCCGCCGATCAAGGTCCCCAAGACTCCAAGCTCGCAGCGAACCTTCAGTAACTGGCTAGCGGATATCCGGCGCAAGGGTGGTCATTGGCCACCCGCGAGGAGGTAAGAACGTGGACTGGTTCAGTGTCCATCTGGCCACTCGGGCGCCCGAGAGCCTGGTCAGCGAGGCGGAGCTGGACGTAGCCGGGGACCGGCTCATGGACCTGCTGGCCGGGCACGATGGAGTCGTCTCCGCGGGTAGCGGTGCCTGGAGTGCCACCGTCAGTGTGCAGGCCGATCAGGCCCGATCAGCCGCGGACATGGGCGGGGCGCTCATCGAAGGCCGGGCGGCCGAGGCCGGGCTGCCCGGATGGCCTGTGGTCCGGCTGGAGGCTCTCCGCCAGGACGTACTCGATGCCGAAAACGAGCGGCCGACGCTCCCGGCGCTGGTCTCTGCTCCCGAGGCAGCGGAGATCCTGGGGGTGTCGGCCCAGCGGGTCCACGAGCTGGCCGCGGCTAATCCCCGATTTCCCGAAGCTGCCTACGAGCTCCGGACCGGGAAGCTGTGGCTGCGCGACGCGGTCGTCGCCTTCGGCCGGCGTTGGGAGCGCAAGCCGGGAAGGCCGCGCTCGGTAACTGCCCTGTCCCGCTGATTCGCTGGCACGCCTCGTCGCTCGGTGTCTACGGCTCAGTCGTCCCGATCAGGGCCTCGACGCCGTCGAGGATACGGTCCAGGCCGAAGCGGAACTCTTCCTGCGCGTCCCAGCCGGACGGGTCGTCCCCGATGCTGTCCGACCAGGCCAGGCGGTGCAGCCGAGGGTAGGTCTGCTCGTCCGCGACCTCGCGTACCAGCCCTTCCCAGGTCCAGGCGGGCTGGGGCTCGCCGCGCGGCCGCAGCGGCCTGCGCCTGCTTGGCGGCCCGGGCCGCGTCGTGGGCCATCCGGGCTTCGCTGAGCGCGTAGGAGCTGATCAGCCCGATGACCCGGAGCTTGTCCGCGTCGGCCAGGCCGCTCCCGTCCATCGCCTCCAGCCCGCGCTCCACGAACGTCAGCGAGTTTGGCGCCATGGGTGGCGCGGCCATCGGCATCTGGGTGATCCACGGATGCCGGTCCATCATCTCGCGCTGGATCGTGGCCCACATCCGCAACCGCGACCGCCAGTCATCCCCGGTCAGCACGATGTCCTCGGCCCCCTGGGCGCTGGCGTTCCACATCAGCTGGAGTAGTTCCTCCTTGCTGCTGACGTGCCGGTACAGCGACATGGTGGTGAACCCGAGCTGCTCGGCGACGCGCGCCATGGAGACGGCCTCGAGGCCTTCGGCGTCGGCGAGCCGGATGGCCGCCGCGACGATGGCGTCGATGGACAGGCCCGGCTTCGGGCCGCGCTGGCCCCGGCCGCGGCGGCCCCAGAGCAGGTCCAGGCCCGGGGGGAGTGGCCGGGACGGCGCACTCTGCCCAGGCCGGACGGCGTCCGCGCCCGCAGCCTTCCCGGCGCCCTGAGCAGGCGTCGTCTCCTCCGTCATCCCGCCACCTTACGGGGCTGCCGCCAACTTCCGGAGTCGGCGGGATATCCGCTTGACCACAACTGTGTACGGCGCATACAGTTCAGTGTATGTCATACACAGTTGAAGCCAAGGGCATCTGCAAGTCCTTCAGCGGGCACCCCGTCCTGGATCACGTGGACCTGGCCGTCGAGACCGGATCGGTGCTGGCCCTGCTCGGCCCGAACGGCGCGGGCAAGACCACGATGGTCAAGATCCTGGCCACCCTGATCCGTCCCGACGCGGGGACCGCCACCGTCGCCGGGCACGACCTGCTCACCGACCCGGTCGGGGTCAAGCAGTCGTTCAGCCTCACCGGGCAGTACGCGGCGGTAGACGAGAAGCTGACCGGCCGGGAGAACCTGGAGATGATGGCCCAGCTGCTGCGCCTGTCCCGGATGGCGGCCCGGGCCCGGGCCTCGGAACTGCTGGCCGAGTTCGACCTGGCCGACGCGGCCGGCCGCCGGGCCGGCAAGTACTCCGGCGGCATGCGGCGGCGGCTGGACCTGGCCATCAGCATGATCGCCCGGCCCCCGCTCGTGTTCCTGGACGAGCCGACCACCGGACTGGACCCGCGCAGCCGCGAACAGACGTGGAGCACGGTCCGCCGCCTGGTCGACGAGGGCGTCACGGTCCTGCTGACCACGCAGTACCTGGAGGAGGCGGACCAGCTCGCGGACACGGTCGCGGTGCTCGACCACGGCCGGGTCGTGGCCCAGGGCACGCCTGACGAGCTCAAGGCCAGGCTGGGCGCGGAAGTCGTCCGGCTGCAGTTCGCCGACCCGGCCGCCTACGAGCGAGCGCTCGGCGGTCTCGACCCGGTGCGCACCGACCACCGGCTGCGCACCATCGACGTGGCCACCGAGGGCACGGCCAGCGAGATCTTCCAGATCCTGGGCCGTCTGCAGGCCGCGGGCGCCCCCGCGGACAAAGTGTCCACCTACCGTCCCAGCCTGGACGACGTGTTCCTGTCCGTCACCGCCACCGGCGCCGCGGTCACCGGCCGCCGCGCCCCGGCCAGCGCAGCCCACGCCGAAGCCCACACCGAAGCGAAGGAGATGGCCCGATGAGCATGGCCTACGCGCTCCCCGACTCGCGGGTGATGGTCACCCGATGCGTCCGCCGGTCGCTGCGTGACCCGGAGGCGTTCTTCACCGCGCTGATGCTGCCCGTGGTACTGATGCTGCTGTTCGTGTACGTGTTCGGCGGCGCCTTCGACGGCAGCGGCGCCTACGTCGACTACGTGGTCCCCGGCCTCATCGTGCTGTGCGCCGGGTTCGGCGCGGGCACCACCGCGGTCGCGGTGGCCACCGACATGAGCAACGGCATCGTGGACCGGTTCCGGTCCATGCCGATCAGCGGCTCGCTGGTCCTGGTCGGCCACGTCGTGGCCAGCCTGGCCCGTAACCTCGTCGCCACCGCCCTGGTCATCGGCGTGGGCCTGGCGGTCGGCTGGCGGCCCACCGCGGGCCCGGCCGGCTGGGTGGCGGCGGCGGCCATGATCGTGTTCTTCGTGCTGGCCCTGTCCTGGCTGGCGGCCGCGGCCGGCCTGCTGGCCGGGAGCGTCGAGGCGGCGAACGCGTTCACGTTCGTGATCATGTTCCTGCCCTACGTGAGCACGGCGTTCGTGCCCGCCCAGACGCTGCCGTCGTGGCTGCGCGGGTTCGCCGGGCACCAGCCGTTCACGCCCATCGTGGAAACCATGCGCGGCCTGTGGATGGGGCACACCTCGACCGGCGCGGCCGTCGGCCACGAGGCGTGGATCGCGTGCGCCTGGTGCGCGGGCATCCTGGCCGTGTCGTTCGCGGCGGCGTCCTGGCTGTTCCGGCACCGGACCGCGGCCTGACCGCCGCAGGCCCGGCCGAGGGGTGGGTGGCCCGGCCACCCACCCCCCGGGTCATGCCTTTACTGGTTTGGCCGCCAGAGCTACGACCCTGGCGTCGGGGTGGTGACCAGGACGATCCCGGCGGGATCGTAGCCGTCACCCGACTGTGGCCCATAGCTGCCGAGCTGGATGTCGTTGACGACCGCATCGGTGGCCGTGTTGACCACCGCTACCGTGCCGAGGCTGTTCTGGCCGACCCACAACTGCTGGCCGTTCGGGGTCAGGGCCAGGGTCTCGGGGTCTCCGGCGACGGTAATGGTGTGGCTCACCGTGCCGGTCGCGGCGTCGATCACCGAGACCGAGTTGGAGTCCGGGTTGGCCACGTACACGGTCTTCCCGTCAGCCGACACGATGACCTGCCACGGCAGTTCACCGACCTTGATCGTGCGGGCGACCGTGTTGTTCGCGGCGTTGATCACCGCGACGGCGCCAGCATCGGTGGCGGTCACGTAGACCGTCCGGCCATCCGGGGAGACGGCCACGCTGCGTGGCTCGCCGAGACCGTGGATCACCTTGAGTACCTGGCGACTGTGAGTGCTGTAGATCCACAGCCCCTGCGAGGTGGCCACGTACGCCGTCGACCCGGACGGGGAGAAGGCGACCGAGGTGGGGGTTCCCGACAGGGGCAGCTTGGCCACGACCTTGTCGCTGGCAGTGGAGATCACGCTGACGCGCGACGGCGAGGCCGGTGAGGTCTGCGGGCCGGTGTCGGCCGACCACACCTGCTTGCCGTCGGGCGTGACGGCCAGGCTCTGGGGGAAGAGGCCGACGTTGATCAGTTTCTCAGCCGGGTTGTAGTTCTTCGGGTTCAGCTTCTTGGTGTTGATGACCGCCACCGTGGAGTTGCCGGCGTCGGCGAAGTACAGCGTGCTGCCGTGAATGGCCGGGGGAGCGAGGAGAGGGGGGACTGGTGTAGAGGGGAAGTCGGTGCGTTCGGGGTCGTGACGATCTGCCGTGGCATGGCGGTCCTCCTGGTTCTGACCTGGTGGACGGTGACGCAGCCGCGATAAGCTCACCCCGCCATGGTTGCCCGCAGCGCTGAGCTGATGACGCTGGTGCGCGCGATCGTTGCCGACGACGCGGCCACCACGTCGAGGCTGCTCGCCACGTCGGGCTCGCTGGCGAGCGCCCAGGCGGCGGAGGGCGCGACCCGCGAGGCGGCGACGGACTACTACCTGGCCGGGATCGGGCACTACCTCTATGCCGGTGACACGGCGCTCCATATTGCCGCCGCGGCCTACCGGCCGCCGGTCGTCCGGCAGCTGATCACACTGGGCGCTGACGTCGGCGCCAGGAACCGCCGTGGCGCTCAGCCGCTGCACTACGCGGCCGACGGCAGCCCCGGGTCGCCACACTGGGACCCGGGCGCTCAAGCCGCGACCGTCACCTGCCTCATCCAGGCGGGCGCAGATCCGGACGCCACCGACAAGAGCGGGGTCACGCCGCTCCACCGGGCCGTGCGCACCCGCTCTGCCGCGGCCGTGCAGGCCCTCCTGGACGGCGGGGCCGACGCGGGCCGCAAGAACAGGACCGGCTCGACCCCGATGCAGCTCGCGACCTGGACCACTGGCCGTGGCGGCAGCGGCTCGCCGGAGTCGAGGGCCCAGCAAGAGGAGATCGTGCGCCTGCTGCAGCGGCATGGCGCCACCCGGTAGGTGATGGGTCCGGCGCGTGGGACCGTTACCCTGCGCGCCCGGCGAGCCAGTCGTACCAGGCGGGCAGGCCCTCGCCCGCAGTGGCCGAGACGGGCAGGATCTGCGCG
This sequence comes from uncultured Actinomycetes bacterium, assembly GCA_963781085.1. Lineage (GTDB taxonomy): Bacteria > Actinomycetota > Actinomycetes > Streptosporangiales > Streptosporangiaceae > RYN-230. Next base: position 27,962 of record CAWAES010000005.1, on the reverse strand, counting down.
TGCGGGCTGATCAGCTTGAGGTCCCGGGCGTGCCGCTCGGTGTCGAAATCCACGTACGGCAGCAGGTCTACCTTGGTCAGCAGGACCAGGTCCGCCCCGCGGAACATCTGCGGGTACTTGATGGGCTTGTCCGCGCCCTCGGTGACCGAGGACAGCACCACCCGGGCCGCCTCACCCAGGTCGAACAGGGCCGGGCAGACGAGGTTGCCGACGTTCTCGATGACCAGCACCGAGCCGGGGCGCGGGTCGAGCGCGCGCAGCGCCGAGGCGATCATGCTCGCGTCGAGATGGCAGCCCGCGCCCGTGTTGATCTGCGCGACCGCGCACCCGGCGGCCTCGATGCGGGACGCGTCCAGGGTGGTCTCCTGGTCTCCCTCGATCACGGCCAGGCCCAGCCGGGCGCCGGCGTCCCGCGCGGTGCGCTCCAGCAGCGTCGTCTTGCCGGAGCCCGGGGAGCTCATCAGGTTGACCGCGAGGATGCCGCGGGCGGTGAGCCAGGCCCGGTTCTCCTCGGCGAGGCGGTCGTTCTTGGCCAGGATCTTCTGCTGGAGCTCGACGGTCCGGCCGGCCTGGACCCGTCCCCGTGGTCGTGCTCGTGGCCCTCGGCGTGGCCGTCCTGATGCTCGTGGGGGTGCTCGTGCTCGTGGTGCTCGTGCTGGCGCGCGGGCTCGTCGTCGGTGGCCGAGGTGGCCCGGGCCGAACACGCGGACGCCGGCCTCGTCACCGCAGCCGCAGGTTGCGCACATCTCACACCACCTCCACGGACGTGATCCGCAGTTCCTGGCCGGCCAGGACGGCGACGTCGGCGCTGCCGCAGTCACACAGCGGGAGCGCCCCCTCGGGCTCGAACTCCGCGCCGCAGTCCCGGCACCGGCACCGGGCCGGGGGCTGGCTGATGTCCAGTCTGGCCCCCTCCAGCGTGGTGCCCTCGGCCACCATCTCGAAGCAGAACCGCACCGAGTCCGCGACCACGCCGGACATGGCGCCGATCTCCAGGTGCACGCAGGCGATGGCCGTGCCGGGCAGCCGCTGCGTCACCGCCTGCACCACCCCCTCGGTGATCGCCAGTTCGTGCACGAGGGCCGCCCGTCAGCAGATGCGCGGCAGTGGGTCGCCGACCAGCAGGTCCACGATCCGGGAGCCGCCGAACGCGGTGTTCAGCAGGACCATGCCCTTCGGGTCCGCGGTGATCTGGCCGATGATCGCGGCGTCCGCGCCGAGCGGGTGGGAACGCAGCGCGGCCAGGGCCTTGTCTGCCTCGCCGCCGTCCACCACGACGACCATCCGGCCCTCGCACGCCACGTACATGGGGTCGATGCCGAGCAGTTCGGAGGCGCCGCGCACCACGGTGCGTACCGGGATCGCGTCCTCGTTGACGAGCACCCCGACGTCGGCCGCCGTGGCTACCTCGTTGAGGATGGTGGCCACCCCGCCCCGGGTGGCGTCGCGCAGCGCGCGGACCCCCGAGGTGGCTGCGAGCAGGTCGGCGATCAGCCCATTGAGCGCTGCGGTGTCCGAGGTGATGTCGGCCTCGATGTCCAGTTCGCCGCGGGCCAGCATGATGGTCACGCCATGGTCGCCGATCGGGCCGGACACGATCACCGCGTCGCCGGGCCGGGCGTTCGCAACGCCCAGGGACATGTCGTGCTCCACCACGCCGACGCCGGCGGTGTTGATGTAGCAGCCGTCGGCCTTGCCCCGCTGCACCACCTTGGTGTCCCCGGTGACCACCTGGACCCCGGCGACCTGGGCTGCGGCCTGCATCGAGGCCACGATCTCCTGGAGTTGGGTGACCGGGAAGCCTTCCTCCAGGATGAACCCGGCGGACAGGTACAGCGGGGTCGCCCCGGACACCGCCAGGTCGTTGACGGTGCCGTTGACCGCGAGGTCGCCGATGTCACCGCCGGGGAAGAACAGCGGCGACACCACGTAGGAGTCCGTGGTCAGCGCGACCCGCCCGCCGTTCAGGTGCAACTGGGCCGCATCTTCCAGCGGGTCGAGCAGCGCGTTGCTGAACGCGTCCAGGAAGACCGCCTCGACCAGGGTCCGGGTGGCCTTCCCGCCGGCCCCGTGGGACATGGTGATCCGCTCCTCGCGGACCTTGGGCCGACGGCGCCGGGCCCGGTCGATCCGGTCGAGGACCTGCTGCTCACGGTCGGAGGTCCCGCCGGGCCGTGCGGCCCCCGCGTGCTCCTCCTGGGCGTGCTCCTCGTGCTCACGTAGCGCCTGGTTAACCCAGGTGCCCTGATCGCTCATGAGATGGTCACTTCCACTTTCCGGCGGCGGTTCATCCGGCCGAAGTTGTAGTAGGCGGCGCAGGCGCCCTCGGGGGAGACCATGCAGGTCCCGATCGGGGTCTCCGGGGTGCACGCGGTGCCGAACACCTTGCACTCCCAGGGCTTCAGCACCCCCTTGAGCACCTCACCGCACTGGCAGGCCTTGGGGTCGGCGACCCGGACCCCGGGGACCTCGAAGAGCAGTTCGGCGTCGAACGCGGCGAACTCGGGGCGGACCCGCATGGCTGAGTGTGAGATGAAGCCCAGCCCGCGCCACTCGAAGTAGGGTCGCAGCTCCATGACCTGGTTGATCGCGTTGAGCGCGGCCAGGTTGCCGTCCCAGGGCACCACGCGGGTGTACTGGTTCTCCACCTCGCACCGGCCCTCGGACAGCTGGAGCATCAGCATGTAGATGGACTGCAGGATGTCCAGCGGCTCGAACCCCGCCACCACCACGGGCTTGCCGTAGTCGCGGGCGACGAACTCGTACGGCCGGCAGCCGATCACCGTGGACACGTGACCCGGGCCGATGAAGCCGTCCAGGCGCAGGTCGGGAGAGTCCAGGATGGCCTTCATGGCCGGGATGATCGTCACGTGGTTGCAGAAGACGGAGAAGTTGTCCAGCTTCATGGCGGCCGCGCGGAGCACGGTCATCGCGGTGGACGGGGTGGTGGTCTCGAACCCGATGGCCATGAACACGACCCGCTTGTCCGGGTTCTGCCGGGCGATCTTCAGCGAGTCCAGCGGCGAGTAGACCATGCGGATGTCGGTGCCCTGCGCCTTGGCGTCGAAGAACGAGCCCTGGCTGCCGGGCACCCGCATCATGTCGCCGAACGAGGTCATGATGGTGTCCGGCTGGGAGGCCAGCGCGATCGCGTCGTCCACCCGGCCCATGGGAATGACGCAGACCGGGCAGCCGGGGCCATGGATCAGCGTGACTGACTCCGGCAGGTAGTCCTCGAGGCCGTGCTTGTAGATGGTGTGCGTATGCCCGCCGCACACCTCCATCAGCTTGTACTGCCGCCCGGGCTCGCACAGTCCGGCGATCTTCGCGGCCAGGGCGCGCGCCTTGTCCGCAGAGCGGAATTCGTCAACGAAGCGCATACTGCCCCCTCTATTCGATTTGGGATGCCTGGAGGGCTTCCAGCTCGTCCGCGTAGGCCTGGCCTATCCCCTCCAGGAACTGCAACGCGGCCGCGGCCTCCGCCTCGTCAATCTTGGACAGCGCGAAGCCCACGTGAATGAGCACCCATTCGCCGGGCTTGGGCGGGTCGTCGTCGAGCAGGCCGACGTTGATCACCCGCCGGACCCCGCTGACGTCCACCCTGGCCAGGTCGGGTTGATCAGGGAGGAACTCGATCACCTCACCTGGGATACCAAGGCACATGCGATCACCTCTTCGTCTCCGGCAGGACTGCTCTCGCCGGTCTCGGCTAGCCGGTCTGGCCTGGCCGTTCATGGGCCGGGCGCAGTCCCGCGCTGGCCGCTGGCGTGCTGGCCGGTGGTCACCAGCCTGGTAATCATCTGCACGGCCTCGCCCACCGCGGCCGTGACCGGGGCGCTCAGCCCGATCCCCTCCTCCAGCGTGGCGGGCTCGCAGCCCACCACCAGTACCCGCCCGGCGTCCCCGCCGAGCGAGCCAGCCAGGCTGAGCACCAGGTCCGGCTGCATTCCGTGCGCATTGAACAAGCTGATCCTGGCGAGAGCGGCGTCGTCCTCGCCCTCAGCCGGGGTGCCCGGCTCGGGCTCGATCAGGTAGACGGTGCCGGGTGGCTCGCCGCGCTGCGCGCTGTCCACCAGGATCGTGGTGTCAAATCCCTCGGCCAGGTCGTAGGCCAGGTGCATGCCGCGGATGCCGTAGTCGGTGACCCGCACCCCCTCGGGGAGCGGTTCGCGGGCCAGCCGCCGGGCCACCTCGACCCCGAAGCCGTCGTCGCTGAGGAAGATGTTGCCCAGGCAGGCGACGAGCGTGCGCCCTGTCTCCCCGGTGCCCCCCGTCGTGGCCATCCCGCTCACCCGGTCCCGCCTACGGCCCCGGGGGAACCGCCAGCCGCGCCGCCGGCGCCGGCCGTGCCCACGGTCCCGCCGGTCCTGGCGGTGCCGCCCGTCCCGGCCAGCGACGCCACGGTCAGCTCCCACAGCGTGTGGTACACGGTGGTCTGTGCTTCCTGGATGCGGTGCACCGAGGACGACGGCGCCACGAACAGGTAGTCCAGGCTGTCCAGCTCGGCCATCTTGCCGCCGTCGTAGCCGGCGATGCCCACCGTGAGCAGGCCCCGGCGGGCCGCCTCGTCCAGGGCGCGCAGCAGGTTCTCGGAGTTACCGCTGGTGGACAGGCCGATGGCGATGTCCTGAGACTGCCCGAACGCGGCGATCTGCCGGGCGAACACCACCTCCACGCCGACGTCGTTGCACAGGGCGGTGACCACCGCCACGTCGTTGGCCAGGCAGAAGGCGGGCAGGGCCCGCTCGCCCGGGCCGGGATCGAGGAACAGCGTGGCCAGTTGCTGGGCGTCGGTGGCGCTACCGCCGTTGCCGAAGGCCAGCAGCCGGCCGCCGGCCGCGAACCGGGCGGCCATCTGCTGTGCGCATTCGGTCAGCCGCTTCGCGTCCTGGGCGCAGATGACCCGGCGCAGTTCGGTGATCTCGCGGGCCTTGGCCACGGTGGACGCGCGTACCTCGGCCAGCACCGCGTCCAGGTCGGGCGTGTCCCCCGCGTACAGGAACGGATAGAGCGATTCCATCGCGGCGGCCCTGTCCTGCCCGCTGCTGCGCTTGGTCATGTCGGCACCCCGGTCATGTCGGCACCAGCGCGATGGCCTCGCCCGCGTGCACCAGGACGGTGTCCCCGACCCCGGCGCTGACCAGGGCGACGCTGACCTCTTCCTGGCCCGCCTCGGTGTCCACGACGGCCAGGCCGTCGGGCAGCAGCCGCGCGATGGTCACCGCGACCGCGGAGTCTGAGCAGGTGATGCAGACCTCGTCGTGACATTCGGGCTGCGGCCCGGGCTCGGGATGGTTCATGAGACCACCGCCGGGCCGAGCACCCCGGGCTGCTCGAAGAAGACGTGGACCAATTCCCACAGCACGTGGTACGCGGTCACCTGCGCCTCCTTGACTACCCGGGGATCGGATTCCGTGGTGACGAGGACGTGGTCTACCGCCGGGCTGGTGCCGATCACCCCGCCGCCCGCGCCGGCCAGCGCGATCGTCAGCATCCCCATGCCGTGCGCGGTCAGCAGCCCGTTCAGCACGCTTTCGGAGTTCCCGTCGGCGGACAGGCCCAGCGCGATGTCCGCCGGGACGGCCAGGTGGCGGAGCTGGTGGGCGAAGATCGCTCCCATGCCCTCGCGCTCGGCGACGCTGGTCACCGTGGCGGCGTCAGCGGTGAGCGAGATGGCCGGCAGGGCGCGCTTGCCCACGATCACCGGGTGCACGAACTCGACGGCCACGTGCAGGGCGTCGGTGCTCGACGACCCGGTGCCGAAGACGACGAGCTTGCCTCCCTGGTGGAAGCGGACGGCCATGTCGTGGCAGGCGGCCGCCACCGTAGCCGCGTGGCTGGCAAGCTCGTCGGCCGAAGCCGTCCGGCGCTCGAAGAGCCTGGCGACCTCGTCGTCCCCTACCGCTGCCGATGGCGCTGCGCTCATCTCCTCGCGGTCATTCCGCTGAGCTTCGGCCCGGGCTTTCCATCTCCGGGCTTTCTTACCCCGGGAGACTGGCGGTCCCCCGGATTACCCTCACTGGCTTACTGCCCCCGGCCCGGCTCCGCAAGGCCGGAGCCTAAGCCGGGTTCATTCCAGGCCATCTGCTGGCGCGGGAATGACCGCATTCACCTCGATATCCACCGCATCACGCACCTTCAGCGCACCGAAGAACGCGGTATACGGCTTGATGCCATAAGCGGACTGCACCAGTGTCCCGGTCCCCCGGTACGTACCCGGTTCGGGCTGGCTTACCTGGAGCCGGAGCGGCCGGGTCACCCCCCGGATGGTCAGGTTCCCTTCGATGACCCCGTTGTCACCCGACATCTCGAACCCGGTGGCGGTGTAGACCGCTTCGGGGTGCTGGTCGGTGGACAGCTGCCGCCGCGCGGTGACGGCTATCTCCCGGCGGTCCCGGTCGGTCAGGGGCTTGATGCCGCCGGATCCCTCGCGGACGGCGAGCGCGTCGATGTTGATGCGAACCTGCAGGGACTCCGGGGTCTTGTCGTCATCCACGACCAGCTCGCCAGACCAGCGGGGCAGCTCGATGACCAGATCGTGGCCGGCCGTGGAGGCCAGGCCGTCGCGGAACGTGCGCAGGACGATCCGGCCGCTCTCAGTACCCAGCCGGTAGCGTCCCGTAGGAAGGGCCATGAAAGCACCGTAGGACACTTGTGGGGGGACGTCCAGCAATTGACGCGAGACCGAGACAGTCCTGTCTAGTCGACAGGGCGTCTACCGGACGCGCATAGGCCAGTGCGGGCGACAGGGACGCTCAGGGGAATGGAAGCTCGCCGAACAGTTCCTGGATCCGGCGCAGATCCCGGAGCCGCGGCTCGGTCTCGCCACCGACCCAGCGTCCTACCGTCTTGACCGACACGCCCAGCTGCCGGGCCGCGGCTTCCTGGGTCAGCCCCTCGCGGCGCAGCGCGGTGGACATCCAGTCCGCGAACGTGGCCGGCCGGACGGCCCCTCCCGGCCTGGGAGCGGCCGGGGGGCGGGCGGTCACGGCGGGGGCCCGGCCGCCCACCTCGCCGGGGCTGGCCACCTCGGCCGGCGGCTGGTTGGAGTGCAGCACGTCCACCTCGACGTGCTCGGGGAAGATCCGGAAGGAGACCTGGATCGCCCCGGTCGGTCCCGCGGCGTCGAGCAGGGCGCGGAACACGGTCTCACTGACCCCGCGGGTGCCTTCCTCGTTCAGCGGCGACTCGGCGAGACAGCGCCGGACGAAGTCGCGGATCTCCGGAATCCAGGACGGCCGGGCCGGAAAGGTCTGGGACAGCACCACCACGGGGACGACCTCGATCGACCCGTCCCCGTTTCCGTTAGGCAGTTCCGTCACTGTCTCCTCCGGGCCGTCCCGGGCCGTCACACCTGGCCAGTTTGGACCCAGGGTACGCGTCTGTACGGGATCGCGTGCTCACCGTAGGGCCACTCCTTTCCCCGGGTCGGCGGCAATCTGACTGGTCAGCGGGGGGCCTGAGGTCCTGGCCGAAGGCCAGACCTGTCCGCTGCGGGATGACGGAGCGGGCGCGTGGGCCTCAGGCCCCCAGCCTTAGTCCGGACTGGCCGGACATTTATGTCTGACGACTTGCCGCTACTGCCTTGATACGGATGGTGGACGGGTTTAGCATGACGGCACTTGCGCATGATGCAGGTAAGGCCTCTATGGACCATCTTCCCGGCGTTCACGCGCCCTTCATGGTTCGGGTCGCCTGGCGGTCATCGGGGTTCGCCGGGCGACCAATTCCTGCTGGTGAGCCAGGGCCTGCTGGTGAGCCAGTAGCGGAGGCCAGGGCAGGCCGACCCCGTCCCGCTGACGCCGCTGATGCCCCCGAGCGCCTGCGCGGCACGCGTTCCCGCCGCCTGGGCCCACCGCCCGCCACCGCACTAGCGCGGGCTCCCGTCTGCTGCGCACCGAGGGTGCCCGTCACCCGCGCTGCACCAGCCAGGCCGGTCTAGCCGCCGGAACCACGGCCAGCCGGACCACGCAGATCACAGCCAGCCAGGTCACAGCCAGCCAGTCACAGGGCTAGCCAGATCACAGGGAGGGGGTGGCCGGGTCATGGCCACTGCCACGGAGACCAGCGACGGTTCGGCGCAGTCCGCGGCCGAGCCCGTGGTGCACATCCTCTGGATGAATGGAGGACTGGGCTGCGACGGGGATTCGGTGGCGCTGACCGCGGCCACCCAGCCCAGCATCGAGGAAATCGTCCTGGGCGCGCTGCCCGGGCTGCCCAAGGTGGCCGTGCACTGGCCGCTCATCGACTTCGAATGCGGCCCGGAGCAGGGCGCGGACAACTTCATCGAGTGGTGGCACAAGGCCGACCGGGGCGAGCTTGACCCGTTCGTGCTGGTGGTCGAGGGGTCGATCCCTAACGAGGCCATCAAGCCCGAGGGCTACTGGTGCGGGTTCGGCAACAACCCGGCGACCGGCCAGCCGATGACCACCAACGAGTGGCTGGACCGGCTCGCGCCGAAGGCCACCGCGATCCTCGCCGCGGGGACCTGCGCCACCTACGGGGGCATCCACGCGATGGCCGGCAACCCGACCGGCGCGATGGGGGTGCCCGACTACCTGGGCTGGGACTGGCGGTCCAAGGCCGGGCTGCCGATCGTGTGCGTGCCCGGCTGCCCGACCCACCCGGACAACCTCTCGGAGACCATCCTCTACCTGCTCTACCAGGTGGCGGGCCAGGCCCCGATGATCCCGCTGGACGAGGCGCTCCGGCCGACCTGGCTGTTCGGCGCGACCGTGCACGAGGGCTGCGACCGCGGCGGCTACTACGAGCAGGGCGACTTCGCGGACGAGTACGGCTCGCCGAAGTGCCTGGTCAAGCTGGGCTGCTGGGGGCCGGTGGTCAAGTGCAACGTGCCCAAGCGCGGCTGGATCAATGGCGTCGGCGGCTGCCCCAACGTGGGCGGGATCTGCATCGCCTGCACCATGCCCGGCTTCCCGGACAAGTTCATGCCCTTCATGGACGAGCCCCCGGGCTCGAAGGTGTCCGCGACCGCGAGCACCTTGTACGGCACCGTGATCCGCACCCTCCGCGGCTTCACCGCTAAGACCGCCGACGAGGAGCCGAAGTGGCGGAAAAAGGGGAGCGACCTGCTCACGGGCTATCAGAAGCCCTGGTGACCGGCAGTACCTGGTAACGACTACTGGCGCCGGCCCGCCCGGCCACGGCGCCACTGAGTACCGAGGGGAAGAGGCATGACGACTGCCGAAGACACCGACGTCCGGGAGATGAACTGGGATCCCATCACGCGCATCGTGGGGAGCCTGGGCATCTACACCAAGATTGACTTCAAGCAGAAGAAGGTCGTCGAGTGCTATAGCACCTCGTCGATCTTCCGTGGCTACAGCATCTTCATGAAGGGTAAGGACCCGCGGGACGCGCACTTCATCACCAGCCGGATCTGCGGGATCTGCGGGGACAACCACGCGACGTGCTCGGTCTACAACCAGAACATGGCCTATGGGGTGCGGCCGCCGCATCTCGCCGAGTGGATCATCAACCTGGGCGAGGCCGCCGAGTACATGTTCGACCACAACATCTTCCAGGAGAACCTGGTCGGCGTGGACTTCTGCGCCAAGATGGTCGGCGAGACCAACCCCGGCGTGCTGGAACTGGCCAACCGCACCGAGGCGCCGCACGCGGCCGATCACGGCTACAAGTTCATCGGCGACATCATGCGGTCACTGAACCCGCTGGAAGGCGAGTTCTACCGCGAAGCGCTCCAGGTGAGCCGGTCCACCCGGGAAATGTTCTGCCTGATGGAAGGGCGCCACGTGCACCCGTCCACGCTCTACCCGGGCGGCGTGGGCACCACCCCCACGGTGCAGCTCTTTACCGACTACCTCACCCGGCTGATGCGCTACGTGGAATTCATGAAGCGCGTCGTGCCCATGCACGACGACCTGTTCGACTTCTTCTACGAGGCCCTGCCGGGTTATGAGGAGGTCGGCCGCCGCCGCGCGGACATGGTCTGCTGGGGCAGCCTGAACGACCCCGAGTACTGCGACTTCCGGTACGACCACATGAGCGACTGGGGCAAGAAGATGTTCGTCAGCCCCGGCGTCATCCGGGACGGCCAGCTGCTCACCAACGACCTGGTGGACATCAACCTGGGCATCCGCATCCTGCTCGGTAGCTCCTACTACGAGGACTGGGAAGACCAGGAGATGTTCGTGACCCGCGACCCGCTGGGCAACCCGGTGGACCGCAGGCACCCGTGGAACCAGCACACGATCCCGCGGCCGCAGAAGCGCAACTTCGACGACAAGTACAGCTGGGTCATGTCGCCCCGCTGGTTCGACGGCACCAACTACCTGGCCGCCGACACCGGCGGCGGCCCGATCGCCCGGCTCTGGGCGACCGCGCAGGGCGGCCTGGTGGACATCGGCTACATCAAGTCCACCGGCAGCAGCGTGCTGATCAACCTGCCCCGGACGGTGACCAAGCCCGAGGTCACCTTCGAGTGGAAGATCCCGCACGACAAAGAGGGAAGACCACTCTCTAACGCCATCGAGCGTGACCGGGCCCGCACCTACTTCCAGGCCTATGCCGCCGCGGCCGCCCTTCACTTCATGGAGAAGGCCCTCGCCGAGGTCCGGGCCGGGCACACCAAGACCTGGGAGCCGTTTGACGTCCCGGACGAGGCGAACAGCTGCGGGTTCACCGAAGCGGTGCGCGGCGTGCTGTCGCATCACATGGTGATCCGGGACGGGAAGATCGCGAACTACCACCCGTACCCGCCGACGCCCTGGAACGCGAGTGTCCGGGACAGCTACGGCACCCCGGGACCGTATGAGGACGCGGTCCAGAACACGCCGATCTTCGAGGAGAACTCCCCGGACAACTTCAAGGGCATCGACATCATGCGGGCGGTCCGCAGCTTCGACCCCTGCCTGCCCTGCGGTGTCCATATGTACCTCGGCAACGGCAAGTTGCTGGAGAAGGTGCACACGCCGATGGCGGCGACCCTGGCCACCTGAAGCGGGAGTTCCGGGGAACCGCACCGCCCCGGAACGCGCCCCGCACTCCGGGTCCCGCCTGGCCAGCCGGCTAGGCGGGACCCGGATGCCAGGTGGCCAGGAGGATGAGTCCTAACCGGTAAGTCACACACAGGGTGAGCCAGACAGAGGCGAGGCGGATGGCCGACGCACGGCAGGTGGGGGCACGCGTCGAGGAGTTGCTCGGCATCCTGCAGTCCGAGGGCGGGGAGGCGACCGCCAGCGCGGCCGAGGAACTGGTCCGGCTGCTGCTGGGACTCTACGGCGACGGGCTGAGCCACATCATGGCCGCGCTGCAGGCGGAAGGCGCCGCGGGAACCGCAATCCTCGACCGGCTGCTCGAGGACCCGCTGGTGGAGAGCCTGCTGATGCTGCACGACCTGCACCCGCTCGACGTGGACACCCGGATCCAGCGCGCTCTGGACAAGGTGCGCCCCTACCTCGGCTCGCACGCGGGCGGGGTGACCTACCTGGGGGTGACGGAGGAAGGGGTGGCCCAGCTCCGCCTGGAGGGCAGCTGTGACGGATGCGCTTCCTCCACGGTGACCGTCCAGCTTGCTATCAAGGGCGCGATCGAGGACGCGGCGCCTGAGGTCACCGAGGTCGTGGTGGAAGGCGTCACCGCGCCGCCGGCCCAGGGCCCGCTGCTGCAGATCGGCCAGCGCCCCCCGGAGGCGGGCAGCCAGCACGAGGTGCCCGCCGCGCGCGGCGGTGAGGCCAGGTGGGTCACCATCCCGGACCTCGGACCACCTAGCAGCAGGCCGGTGATCGCTGAGGTAGCCGGTACCCGGGTGCTGCTCTGCTCGGTCCGCGGCACCCTGTACGCCTACCGCGACGCCTGCGCGGCCTGCGGGATATCGCTGGCCGAGGGCCAGCTCACGCTAGGCGAACTCGCGTGTCCCGGCTGCCGGACCCAGTACGACGTCCGGTCCGCGGGGCGCAGCATCGGCGGTGCGGCCGTGCACCTGGACCCGCTCCCGCTGCTGTCCGACAGCCAGGGAGTCAGGGTCGCGGTCACGGCGCCGCAGGAGGCGATCTCGTCGTGAGCCGGCCATCCGGGCTGCGCAAGTTCGTCGGGCCGCCTGGCCCGGCGCCTGCCCGGGGTGCGCCGTCCCCCGCTCCGTCCGCCCAGGCCCTCCCCGACCCGCAGGTCCTCCCCGATCCGGTCCAGGCCGCTCTGTCGACCGCCCCGTCTCCGCGGGACGACGCCGAGGAACACTGCGAGTTCTGCGCCACCGGCATACCGTCCGAGCACGGGCACGTGGCCGACCTGGAGCAGTCCAGCCTGGCCTGCGCCTGCCGGGCCTGTTACCTGCTGTTCACCCAGGCTGGGCAGGCCTGGGGCGACCACCCTCCGGCCTCCCCTGCGAGCACCAGCCCGGAGGGAGTTCGCCGGGGCTCCGCGCGATATAGATCCATACCGGACCGTTATCTGCGGGATTCGTCCCGGCCGATGTCCGCCATGGAGTGGGACGAGCTGCAGATCCCGGTTGGGCTGGCCTTCTTCCTGAATAGCTCGGAGCGCGGCCTGGGCGGCTTCTACCCGAGCCCGGCCGGGGCCACCGAATGCACCCTCGACCTGGCCGCCTGGCAGCGCCTGGCGGCTGCGTATCCGCTGCTGGGCGCGGCAGAACCCGACGTGGAAGCCGTGCTGCTGTGCCGGGACAGCCACGCGTCTGAGGCGGAGTACTTCATCGTCCCCATCGACGTCTGCTACGAGCTGGCCGGCCGGATGCGGATGCTGTGGAAAGGCTTCGACGGCGGCACCGAGGCCCGGGCCAGCATCGAGGAGTTCCTGGCCGGCGTCCGCACACGTGCCCGTGAGACAGGACCGCGCGACATGGCTGAGCTCGTGTTCGACTGCATCGGCGCCCGGGTGGACCGCTACGCGGCGGTGCCGTCGTTCGAACTGGACCTGCGGATCAGCGAGACGTCCGGGGAAAAGGTGGACGCGATCGCGCTGCGCACCCAGATCCGGATCGAGCCCTTCCGCCGGCCCTACTCCGACGAGGAGGCTGTCCGGCTGAACGACCTGTTCGGCGAGCGGGTCCGCTGGGCGGACACGCTCAAGCCGCTGCAGTTCACCACGATCTCCACCATGGTCCCCGGGTTCACCGGCAGCGTCGAAGTCCCGCTGCCGGTCCCGTTCACCTACGACCTGCAGATCGCCTCGACGCGCTACTTCAGCTCGCTGGACGACGGCGAGATCCCGTTGCTGCTGCTGTTCAGCGGGACCCTCTTCGGCTCGGCCGACGGCCGGCTGCGGGTCCAGCAGGTGCCGTGGAGCAAGGAGACCACCTTCCGGCTGCCCGTGAGCCAGTGGCGGGAGGCCGTGGATGCGCACTTCCCGGACACCACCTGGATCACCATGAGCCGGAAGACGCTCGACGAGCTGGGCCAGTTCAAGAGCCGCAACGCGCTGCCCACCTGGGACGCGACCGTGCTCGCCCTGCTCGCCCGGGCGGCCCAGGAGGAATCGTGAAGTCCCGCGACCGTATCGACCCGGCCCACCTCGACCAGGCCCGGCAGGTCGCCGACGCCATTCTCTACGAGGGCTACCTGCTCTACCCTTACCGCGCCTCGGCGCAGAAGAACCAGGAGCGATTCCAGTTCGGGGTGCTGATGCCGGCGGCCTACCGGACCGTCGACGAGCACGAGCCGTCCGCCGCTCAGACCGAGTGCGTCCTGGAATGCGCGCCCGACGCGACGGTCACGGTGCTGGCCCGTTTCCTTCAGGTCCAGCGGCGTACCGTGCTGGCCGGGTCGCCTGCAGGCGGCTTCCGGCCGGTCGATTCGCTGCAGGCCGGCGAGGTGGAGCACACCCCGTGGGACGAGGCGGCCGAGTGCGAGCAGCAGGCGGCCGCCCCGATCGCCGACCTGCTCGACGGGGGAACGCAGACCGAGTTCACCGTCCCGGGCGGTACCGAGCACGAGGACCTGCCTGGCGCTGGCGGCGAGCCCGCCGGGCGCCTGGACCGGCAGCGGCAGCCGCTGCACGGGGTGATCCGGCTGAGCGCGGAGCGGACGCCGGGGCCCTACGGCGCACTGCGACTGCGGGTGGGGCTGGAAAACCGTACCGAGCCGCCCGGGCCGCTGGGCCGCCGCGCGGACGGCCTGCCGTACGCGCTGATCGCCGCGCACTGCCTGATCGCGGTGCCAGGCGGCCGGTTCCTGTCCATGACGGACCCGCCGGAGTGGGCCGCGGGCGAAGTCGGCCGCTGCGTGAACACCGCCACCTGGCCGGTGCTGGCCGGGCCGCCGGAATGCACGGAGCTGATGCTGTCCTCCCCGGTCATCCTGTACGACCACGCGGAGATCGCCGCGGAGAGCGCCGGGCAGCTGTTCGACTCGACCGAGATCGACGAGATCCTCACCCTCCGCACGATGACCCTGACCGACGAGGAGAAGCGGGCCGCGCGGGCCACTGACCCGCGCGCGGCCGAGCTGCTGGACCGGCTGGATCACCTGCCGCCCGAGATGCTCGAGCGGATGCACGGGGCCATCCGCTACCTCGACCCGGCCGGGGGGCCGGCCCGGGGACCTGCCGCCGGACCCGGGACCGTTCCGGAGTGGACCGAACCTCCGCAGGAGCAGCCCGGTGATCCCGGGGGCAGGCCGCCCCGCGAGAACGGGGCGGTTCCTGACCCAGCCGTGGCGGGCCAGGCGCCGTGGTGGGATCCGGGCGCGGACCGCTCGGTCTCGCCGGACACCGACCACGTCATGATCGGGGACGTTCGCGTCGCCCGGGGCAGCCGGGTCCGGATGTGCCCGGGCGCCCGGCGGGCGGACGCGCAAGACCTGTTCCTGACCGGCCGGACCGCGCTGGTCGAGGCCGTGCTGTTCGACGTGGACGGGCACGCCCACCTGGCGCTGCTGCCCGAGGACGACCCGGACGCGGACATCCAGCGCGTCCAGGGCCGTTTCCTGTACTTCGCTCCCGACGAGGTCGAGCCGCTGGGGGCCGACGGCTAGCACATCCCGCATCTACCGGCAGAGGAGAACACCATGATTGGCAGGCTCGTCAAGGCGGTGGTGGTGGCCGCAGTGCTCGCCGCCGTCATCCAGTCCCTTCCCGACATCAAGCGCTACCTGGAACTGCGCGAGATGTAGCGCGCCCGGACCGGGACCTCCAGTCCGGCCAGGCCCAAGGCAAGGCAGGCAGAACTATGGAAACGATCATCGGGTTCGTGGCCGGCTACCTGACCGGCGTCAGCGAGGGCCGCGAGGGGTTGCAGCGGGCGCGCAAGTCCCTGGACGCCATCAGGACGTCCCCCGAGGTACGCCGGATGGTCGCGGACGGGGTGGGCCTGGCTCAGGGCATCCTCGGCCGCATCGCCAAAGGCGGCCTGAGCGGCGCCATCGGCCAGGTCAGCGAGCTCATCACCGGCGCGACGACGAAAGACGAAGAGCGCAGCGCCGCCTGAGCACGGTGCCCTCTGAGGGCAGTTCCGCTGAGCACGGTGCCGTCTGAGCATGGTGCCGCCCGAGGCGGCCTGGGTGAGCACGGTGCCGCCTGAGTGCAGTGCTGCCTGAGTACGGGGCCGTCAGCGGATGACGGACGGCCTGATCTGGCCGGGGCAGGACCACAGCGGATCACGCTTTTATAACGGTGCGTGGCTTTCTAGTTACAGATAGTCTCCACTGCGAATACTTAGCGTGACGCTCTGCAGCGTGGCGCGAGCCGGACGGAGTTCGTACCGGGCCAGCCGCAGGCCGTTGACCGCTATCCACGACAGGCCGCCGCACCGTGCCCGGGGGGACGATCATGGCTGAAGATCATCGCGAGGAGACGCCGGAAGCGGGACGCCTGGCCGGCCAGCACGCCCCGGTGTCCCGCCGGGCGATGCTGCGCACCGCGGCCGGTGCCAGCGCGGCCGGCCTGGTCGCGGGCGGCGCGTTCGCTGCTCTCCCCGCCGCGGCCGCGGTCCGGCCGTCCCGGTCCCAGCCGTCCGCGGACCGGACCGGCCGTTCCGCCGCCAGCACGGCTCACGACGCGGCCGCGCATCCGGGCCGCGAAGACGACGGTCCGCTGGTGATCTACGTTCGCGACGCGCGCACCGGCGAGATGGACATCTTCGCGGGAACGACCCGCACCCGGTTGCGTGACCCAGACCTCGCCGCCCGGCTCGCCCGGGCGAGCCGGTAGCTCCTCCGCCGGGCTCCCTCTGCCCATCTGGCATCTGTCCAATCCGGCATCTGCCGTATCTGGCATCTGCCCTGTCCGGCGCCGCTGACCGGCGCGGTCCGGCCAGCCACCACGACTAGCTGTGAGGTAATCCATGTCATCGCACCGCGAGGCGCCGGAGATCTCCAAGGATCCGGTCGCGGACAGTACCGATGTCTACGCGTTCGTCAGCCCCGACCGGCCGTCCACGGTGACGCTGATCGCCAACTACATCCCGCTCGAGGAACCGGCGGGCGGCCCGAACTTCTATGAGTTCGGCGACGACGTCCTGTACGCGATCCACATCGACACCAACGGCGACGGGGCCGCGGACATCACCTATCAGTTCACGTTCACCACCAGGCTGCGGAACCCGGACACGTTCCTGTACAACACCGGGCCGATCCGGTCGCTGAACAGCCCGAACTGGAACAGCCGCCAGTTCTACACGGTCACCCGGGTCGCGGGCGGGCTCTCCCAGCAGCTGGGCGACGGCCTGGCCTGCCCGCCGTGCAACATCGGGCCGCTGTCCACCCCCCGGTACGCCACCCTGGCGGCCAGCGCGGTGCACTCCCTGCCCGGCGGCGTCAGGGTGTTCGCGGGCCAGCGCGCCGAGGGGTTCTACGTGGACCTGGGGTCGATCTTCGACCTCGCCACCCTCCGGCCCTTCCAGCAGCTGCACGCCAAGTACGGCATGCACGTCTTCAGCAAGTCCGCGCCCGGGGTGAACACCACCAACGAGCTGAACGTGCACTCCATCGCCCTGCAGGTGCCGATCGCCGCGCTGACCGGCTCCAGCTCACGGGACGAGAGCGACCCGCAGGCGGTCATCGGCGTGTGGACCACCGCCAGCCGGCGGTCCGCCCAGGTCTTCGACCCCGACCGGGGGCTGAGCATGCCGAGCGGCCCGTACCGGCAGGTCTCGCGGCTCGGTAACCCGCTGGTCAACGAGGTGCTCATCCCGCTCGGCAAGAAAGACTTCTGGAACACCCAGCCGCCGATGTACGACTCGGACTTCGCCTCGTACGTGGCCCACCCCGAGCTGGCCCAGCTGCTGCCCGCCCTCTACCCGGGGGTGTTCCCGCATCTGGCGGCGCTGGACAAGTCCGGGAAGGCCCGCGCGGACCTGGAGGCCATCCTGCTGACCGGGATCCCGGCCGGCCTGATCAAGGGCTTCCAGAACCACACCGGGTCCGTGCTGGCCGACATGCTCCGGCTCAACACCGCCATCAAGCCCGCGAGGAAGCCCAACATCCTCGGCGTGCTCGGTGGTGACCTGGCCGGCTTCCCGAACGGCCGCCGGGTCTTCGACGACGTGGTCACGATCGAGCTGCGGGCCATCGCCGGGCTCACCTACCCGCTGGTCGCCCCGGGCTACAAGCCGGACGCGGCGGCGGGTGTGATCACCGACGGGCTCACCCCCAAGGACGTGAAGAAGCCGTACCTGCGGACCTTCCCGTACCTGGGCGTGCCCTACGGCGGCTACTACTTCCCGTCCTGAGGTGGCGCCGTGACGGAAAGCAGCCCCGGGCCGTCGGGCCCGGGGAGCGTGCTGCTCGACATCGGCGGCGACGTCGGCGCGCTGATCATCATCACCCCGGCCGCCATGGCGGGGGAGGAAATCCACGTCAGCCCGGTGCGTGACCCCGCCGGGCGGACGCACGCCGTCGTCCGGGAGCGCCGGCTGGGCCGGCCTCCAGCCACGCGGCGGTGTACCCGGCCCTCCCGGCCGGGGAGTACACGATCTGGCGGGACGCGGGCCGCGCGGCCGGGACCGTCCGCATCGAGGGCGGGGCGGCCACCAGCTATCGCTGGGCGGAATCTGGCTGACGCCGGGCCGGGCTGAAGCCGGGCCAGGCCGCGGCCTGGGCCGGCCGGAGACGTGCCGGTGCGCCAGATCCCGGCGCGTCTGACACGATGTGCCGGGTGAGCCGTTCCCCGATGACGCCGGCCGGCTCCGGGTGAAGAAGCCGGCCAAGCTTCCCGCCTCGGCCGCGGTCCCGCCGTGGCTCGCCGAGGTGATGCGGCCGGCGCCTGCCCCGGTGCCGTGGCCGGCGGTGATCCGCGCGGCGCTGGCCGTCTGCGGGCCGCTCGCCCTGGGATACGCCCTCGGCAGCCAGTCCGCAGGACTCCTGGGCGCGATGGGCGGCCTGCTGGGCTCGGTGGTGGACCGCGGTGGCCCCTACCCCGCGCGGATCAAGCGGATGGCCGCGGCCGGGATCTGCGGCGGGGCGGCCGGGCTGGTGCTCGGCGGCCTGGTGCACGGCCAGGGCTGGCTCGCGGTCGTGTTGCTGGTCCTGGTGGCCGGGATCTCGGCCCTGATGAGCGCGGCCGGGGCCACGATGGCCATCACCAGCCTCCAGCTGCTCGTGTACACCATCCTCGGCACCGGCCCGCTGGGCGCGCTGCGGCCCTGGTGGTGGGCCCCGCTGCTGATGCTCGCCGGGCTGGGCTGGGCGATGCTGCTGCTGGTACCCGCCTGGCTGATCACGCCGCTGGCCGCCGAGCAGCGCAGCACCGCGGACGTCTACCGCGCGCTGGCCCGGATGCTGCGCGCCGCCGGCACGCCGGAGTTTCCCGAGGCCCATCAGGCCGTCGTCACCGCGCTCAACCAGGCCTGGGACGACCTCGCCTCGCGCCGGGTCCGGGCCAGTGGCCGGGACCCGGAGCTGAACCGCATCGCCGCGCTGCTGCGCCAGACCCACCCGCTCACCGAGGCGGCCGTCACCCTGGTGCAGGAGGGGGTCAAGGCTCCGCCCGGGCTCGTCGCCACGATCGACGCGATCGCCGACGCCATCCAGTACGGCACGCCGGTCTCCGCGGTCCGGCCGCCTCCGGGCGGCACTCCCGGCCTGCAGGCGCTGGCCGCCGCCGTCGCGGGCGCGGCCGACCTGGTCTCCGGTAAGCGCCAGCCGGAAGGCTCCCCGGCCCCCCGCCGCCCCAGCCCCCGTGAACGTCTGCGGGACGTGCTGGCCGAAACGGCTGGGCGGCCGCCTGACCCGGGTCTTCGCGCTCCGGCTGATGCTGTCCGTCGGCGTGGCCGCCGTGGTCAGCCAGGAGTTCCCGATCCAGCGCTCGTACTGGGTGGTGCTGACCGTCGCGATCGTGCTGCGCCCGGACTTCGGCTCGGTGTTCGCCCGGGCGCTGCAGCGCGGGATCGGCACCATGGTCGGCGCGGTGCTGGGCGCGATCATCCTCATCGTCATCCCGGCAGGCCCGCTGCTGCTGATCCCCTGCGCCGTGTTCGCCGGGCTGCTGCCCTACGGCCGGGACCGCAACTGGGGCCTGTTCAGCACGTTCCTGACCCCGCTGGTCGTCATCCTGATCGACCTGCTGCATCCGGTCGGCTGGTCGCTCGCCCTGGACCGGCTGATCGACACCGCGCTGGGCTGCGCCATCGTGCTCCTGGTGGGGTACGCCCCCTGGCCCTCGAGCTGGCATGCCCACCTGCCCGAACAGCTGGCCGTCGCGCTCGATAGTGTGGCGCGTTACACGGAGCAGGCGCTGCTCGGCCAGCCGGGCCGGTCGTCGCTGCGCCGCCAGTCCTACCGAGCCCTATCCGACCTGCGCACGGAGTTTCAGCGGACGATGGCAGAGCCCCCCTCGGTGAGCAGGCGGGCCGTCCGGCTGTGGCCGGCCCTCGCCGCACTGGAGCAGGTCACGGACACCGTGACCGCGACCGCCGTGCGCGCCGACGCCACCGGCCAGCGTCCCGCCCCTCGTGACGTCGGGCAGCTGGCCGCCGCCCTGCGCGAGCTGGCCCGCAGCGTCCGGGAAGGCCAGCTTCCCGCGGAGCCGCCGCTGCCGGACAGTGACGGTGTCCGCCTGCTGGCCGACCGGATCGGCGACGTCTGGCGGGCGCTCACCGGCGAGCGCGCGGCCTAGGGACCTGGCCGTGGCTAAGGACTGGCGCTCGGGCGCCCGGGACCTGCTGGTCGTCCTGCTCACCGTGACCACCGGCGGCGTGGACGCCACCGTTTTCTTGCACCTGGGTCACGTGTTCGCCAGCGTGATCACCGGGACCCTGGTGCTGCTGGGCGTCGCGGCCGGGACCCACGACGGGGCGCTGGCGGAACACTGCGCGGTGGCGCTGGCCAGCTACGTGGTCGGCGTGGCCGTGGGGGCACCCCTGTCGGCCCGGCGGACGGGCCGCTGGCTGGCGGGCTGGCGGGGCCGCCACTCATCGGCGGTGCTCGCGCACCGCGAGATCTGGCCGTCGTGGCTCACGGTGGCGCTGGGCCTGGAGTTCTGCGTGCTCGTGGTGTTCTGTGCGGGCTGGGAACTCTCCGGTGGCCACCCGTCCGCGACTGGCCAGCTGCTGCTGCTGGCCAGCGCGGCCATCGCCATGGGTATCCAGTCGGCCACCGTCCGCCACCTGGGCGAGATATCCACGACGTACCTGACCGGAACGATGACCAGCGTGATCTCGGCGCTGGTCACCGGGCGCAAGCCCCAGGGCCTGGAGCGCAGCCTGGGCATCTTCGCCGCGGTGATCGTCGGGGCCTGTGCTGCCGCCCTGGTCACGGCCTACGTGCCCGGGCTGCTCCCGGTCGTGCTGCTGGTCCCGCTGGCCCTGGTCGTGTGGTTCGCGTCGGCCCGGTTCGGGCCCCGGCCGGGCTGGCCGGACCCGGAGTAGCCGGCGTTCCCGGACACGGAGGCCGCTTCGCGGTCCGGGCTGGGAACTGGGCCAGGGGTCGCGCTGGCGCCGGGCCGCGACGTACCCGATGACCACCGTGATGCCCAGCGCCCCGGCCGGCGGCAGGGTGACCAGGGCCGGCAGCTGATAGCGCCAGCTGAACTCGAACAGGTCGGACGCGAGCAGGACCGCCACCGCGCTGAGGAAGGTGAGCAGGCAGGCGGTGGCCGTGGCCCGCTGCGCGGCGGAGGCCCGGCGGCGCAGTACGCCGAGCGTGCCCACCAGCCCGGCCAGCACGGTGAACAGGAACAGCGGCCCGGGCGTGTAGCCGCCGTCGAGCTGGTAGGTGCGCAAGAACCCGGCCAGGCTCGTGTTCACCGTCGGCTGGTCGCGGAAGCGCCGCCCCTGCGCGATCACCTTCACCTTGCCCGCCGGATTGAGCTGGGCGAACCGCAGATGGCCGCGCACGTCGGTGATGTAGGGCGGGTACAGCGGGAAGGCCCGCTGGAACTGCCAGCGCGTGACGGACGTGTCGCCGGGGAAGGTGACCCGCTGCACGGCGAAGAGCTTGATGGCGTCCCGGCTGATCGCGCTGGCCACCCGCCAGGGCTGCTGCTCGAAGACACGCCGGCTGAAGTTGGCCGCCATCGTCACGTGGGGCATCCCCGGCGGGGGGACCACGTACTTGATGGGCGACGTGGCCCCGTGGTCCAGCCAGTCCGGGCCCTTCGCCTGCTGGCTCGGGGAGGGGCACAGCGCCCGCTCGTAGGCGGGCACCGTCAGCGTGGCGCAGTCGGCAGCGGCCCCGGCCCGGCCGTAGATGGTGCCGGCCGCGTACGGGGCGAGCGAGAAGTGCTTGATGGCCACGTAGTTCCGGAAGCTGATCACCAGGATGGGCAGCGCGAAGGCGGCGCACAACGCCACTGCCTTGACCAGCTTGACGCGCCAGCCCGGCACGGTGATCAGCACGTACACGAGCGCGGGCAGGATGAAGATCTCGCCGACCTGGCGGACCGTCGCCGAGGCGCCCAGGGCGAGCCCCGCGGCCAGCACCATCCACAGCCGCGGCCGTGGCTGCCAGAGCAGGCAGACCAGGCCCGCGACGATCAGGGCCTCGAACGCCGTGTCGGGCATGATCGACTGCTCGATCTGGAGCTGGTAGGCGTCCAGCAGGATAGGCGCGGTGGCCAGGGCGGCCAGCCAGCGCGGCACGCCGCGGCGGCGCAGGATCAGGTACAGCGCCACGGCCATGGCCAGGCCGAGCAGGTGCTGGACGGCCACCACCATGGGCAGCGTGCCGACCCGGAGGAAGACCTTCAGGATCAGCTGGTAGCCGGGCGGATCGTTCCCGGCGTACGCCCCGAACAGGTACTTGATCGAGTCGATGAAGAGCAGGGCCGGACGGTAGGCCAGCTGCGTCGCCACCCGCAGGGCGAGGCCGGCGACCAGCAGGATGGCCAGCAGCCAGTTCCGCCGCACCATCGAGGCCAGACCCGCCCCGGACATGATCGGCGTCGCCGCGCCTGAGGCGACTCTGTGCACCTGCCATGGCCCCCCCGGAAGCTCTTCGTAAGCATAACGGAACTGCTGGTCATTGCGCGGTCGCAGCCTAGCGCCCGGCCGGCGGGCGCGCTGATGAGCCACTCTGGCGACCGCGCCGTGCGCCAGATGGCGCGGCCGCTCAATAGGCTGGCTCCGTGACCCCTGATCCCTCCCGGACCGCGCTCGTCCGCCGGGCCCGGCGCATCAACCGCGAACTCGCCCTGCTCTATCCCGATGCCCACAGTGAGCTGAACTTCACCTCGCCGCTGGAATTGCTGGTCGCCACGATCCTGTCCGCGCAGACCACCGACAAGCGGGTCAACCTGGTAACGCCGGTGCTGTTCGCGCGCTACCGGAGCGCCGCCGACTACGCGGCGGCCGACCGGGCCGAGATGGAGAAGATCATCCAGTCCACTGGGTTCTTCCGGGCCAAGACCAGCAGCCTCATAGGGCTGGGCCAGGCCCTGTGTGACCGCTACGCCGGGGAGGTGCCCGGCAAGCTGGCCGACCTGGTCACCCTGCCGGGGGTAGGCCGGAAGACGGCGAACGTCGTCCTCGGCAACGCGTTCGGTGTGCCCGGCATCACGGTGGACACGCACTTCTCCCGGCTGGCCCGGCGCTTCGGGTGGACGACGCAGACCGACCCGGTCAAGATCGAGCAGGAGGTCGGGGCGCTCATCCCGCGGGCGGAGTGGACGATCCTGTCCCACCGGCTGATCTGGCACGGCCGGCGGGTCTGCCACGCCCGCAGGCCCGCCTGCGGAGCCTGTGGCATCGCCCGGTTGTGCCCGTCCTACGGGGAAGGCCCGACCGACGAGAAGACGGCCCGCGCGCTGGTGAAGACGGGCCCGTTCTCGTGAGTGCCGGTGGACCCGGCGGACCCTGGGCGGTCTCAGGGCTCCGGTTCCAGCAGCCTCGACGGCGCCCAGGACGGGCCGCCGGCCTGGCTGCGCGACCTGGCGGCGAAGGCCCGCGAGGCCGCGGTCCCGCCCCGGCTGCGCCCCCCGCCTGGCGGCGGCCGCCCGTCCGCGGTGCTGGTGCTCTTCGGCATGGGCGCAGACGGGCCCGACCTGCTGCTCGTGCAGCGCGGTCCGGGGCTGCGGCGTCACTCCGGCCAGCCCGCCTTCCCCGGCGGCGCGATCGACGAGTCCGACGCGGGCCCGGTACCGGCCGCGCTCCGGGAGGCGGCCGAGGAAGCGGGGGTCGAGGCCTCCGGGGTCGAGGTGCTCGCCGTGCTCCCGGACCTGTTCATCGCCCGGAGCGGTTTCGCGGTCACGCCGGTCCTCGCCTGGTGGCGGCGGCCGGTCCCGGTGGCGCCCGCCGATCCGCCCGAGGTGACCGCGGTGGCCCGGGTCCCCCTGTCCGAACTCTCCGACCCCCGCCGGCGGCTAACGATCCGGCATCCTTCCGGCGTCAGCGGGCCCGCTTTCCGGGTGCGGGGCATGCTCGTCTGGGGGTTCACGGCGGCCCTGGTTGACCGGCTGCTCACGCTGGGCGGATGGGAGCGGCCGTGGGACCACGGCCAGGTAGAGGAACTGCCGCCGGAGGCGCTGGCCCCGGGGAGCTAATCCCGTCGCTGGACGCGGTCAATACCGCAGCGCGAACCAATCATCACACCGCGCGCTATACGGTGGGCTGGTGTCGGGTGACCTGCTTGACCTGATCTTGATTGCGCTCGCCGCGGCATTCGCCGTGGCCGGCTATCGCCAGGGCTTCATCGTCGGAATCCTGAGTTTCGCCGGGTTCCTGGGCGGCGCGGCCGTGGGAGCGTCCTTCGCGCCCAAGCTCGCCCGCTCCCTGGTGCAGGGGTCCGCCCAGCAGGCCCTGGTGGCCATCGTCGCCGTGTTCGTGGCCGCCATGATCGGCCAGTTGCTCGCCTCCGCGATCGGCGCCGCGGTGCGCTCCCGGGTGCACTGGCGCCCGGCGACCGTGATCGACTCCGTGGCGGGGGCCGCGGTCAGCGTCGTCTCGGTCCTGCTCATCGCGTGGCTGATCGGGTCGGCGGTGGTCAACGCGCCGTTCGCCATGGTGACCACCCAGGTGCAGAAGTCCGCGGTGCTGCACGCGGTGGACGGGGTGATGCCCTCGGGCGCGCGGACGATGTTCTCTGACTTCCGCAGCCTGCTGGCCAGCGGCCCGTACGTCCAGGTCTTCGGCGCGCTCGGGGCCGAGCCGGCGCTGACCGTGGCCCCGCCCAACCGGGCCGTGCTGCACTCGGCCGGCCTGGTCCGGTCCCAGAACAGTATCGTCAAGGTGACGGGAATCGCGCCGACCTGCCAGCGCAAGATCGAGGGCTCCGGGTTCGTCATCTCGCCCCAGCACATCCTGACCAACGCCCACGTGGTCGCGGGCGTCACCCAGAACCAGTCGGTCACCACCAGGCAGGGCCGCAGTTTCCCGGCCACGGTGGTGCTCTTCGACCCGGAGCGTGATCTCGCCGTCCTCTACGTGCCGGGCCTGAACGCCCGCACGCTGGCGTTCGCCGGCCCGGCCAACCTGGGCGACGAGGCGATCGTCGCCGGCTACCCACGCAACCACCAGTTCACCGCGGTGCCCGCCCGGGTCGGTGACGACCAGCTGGCCCAGGCGCCCGACATCTACCAGTCCAGGGAAGTCACCCGGCAGATCTACTCGGTCCGGGCCAACGTCGAGCCGGGCAACTCCGGCGGCCCGCTGCTCGCTCCCAGACGGCCAGGTGGACGGGGTCGTCTTCGCCGCGGCCGTGGGCGTGAAGGACACCGGATACGCGCTGACCGCGTCTGAGGTCGAGGGAGACGCCCGCTCGGGAGGCGTCAGGGTCCGCGCCGTCTCCACCTGGGAGTGTGACTAGCGCCCGTCCGTAATCTGGGCGGCTGGACTCAGCCGCGGGTCAGGCTGATCCGCGGCTGGGATGAGACCGCCGCGGTGTCCCCGGCCGTCTCGATCTGGGCCGCCAGGCCCGCGGCGGCCCGGGCGACGCCCGCGGCGTCGATGCCGTACGGCGGGGCGCCGGCGTACCCGCTGACCCGTTCCGCACCCCGGCGCAGCAGGGCCACCGCCCCCCGCGCGTTGCCCCGCTGCAGGTGGGTCAGTCCCACCGCGACCTGGGCCAGCCCGCGCCACAGCTCCCGCTCCGGTTCCGGGGACTGCTTCCAGGACGCTTCGAGCACCTCGTGGGCTCCGAACGGGCGGCCGGAGTCCAGCAGGCGCTGGGCCAGCGCCAGCGCGTCCGGCGGGGGCAAGGACAGGTCCTCCGGCACCCGCTCCGCGCCTGTCTCGCCGCGGGGCAGCGGGCGTCCCAGGGCGTCCCGGGGCCGGGAGTTCCGCGGCCGCCCGGCCGGGTCACGGTCGCGGCCCGGGCCCGCGTCTGCGCCCGGACCCGGCGTCATCGTTCTGGTTCGGGGTCCGCCAGCCAGCCGCGCAGTTCCCGGTCGAAGCGCTCCGGCTGCTCCTCGTGCGGGAAGTGGCCGGCCCCGTCGAGCAGGCGCCAGCGGTACGGGCCGTCAACGTGCCGCCCGGACCCGCGCGCCGTGGCGGGCAGCACGCAGGTATCGAGCGCACCCTGCAGATGCAGGGTGGGGGCCTGGATAGGAGCGTGCATCCGCCGGGCGTAGCGCAGGCCGTCCGGGCGGACCCGGGACCGGACGAACCAGCGGTGGTACTCCAGCGCCGAATGCGCCACCGAGGGAATGCACATCGCGGTCCGGTAGCGCCGCTCGGTCTCCGGGTCCGGCCAGCCCGGGCCAGACCAGGAACGCAGCATCTGCCCGACCCGCTGGGCGTGCTCCCGGACCAGGCTGTGCTCGGGAAGCACCGGAACCTGGAAGCCGAACGCGTACCCGCTGCGGCGGCCCTGGCGCCAGCGGATGGGTGAGTACCGAGGACCCCATCCGCAGCGGGTGCGCCATCGAGACGACGGCGAGCCTGCGCACCACCTTGGGGTAGTAGGCGGCCATGGTCCAGGCGACCAGGCCGCCCCAGTCGTGCCCGACGACCACCGCGTTGGCCTCGCCCAGAGCCCGGATCAGCCCGGCCGCGTCCGAGGCCGCGGTGACCAGGTCGTAGCCCCGGGGCGGCTTGTCGCTGCCCCCGTAGCCGCGCAGGTCCGGGGCGACGACGCGGTACCCCGCGGCGGACAGCGTGGCCAGTTGCTCGCGCCAGGTCCACCAGAACTGCGGGAACCCGTGGAGCAGCAGCACGAGCGGGCCGTCGCCGCTCTCCGCGACGTGCAGCCGGGTCCCGTTCGCGCTCACCGCGCGATGCGACCACGGGCCTTCGACGTAGACCGCCGCGTCACCCCGGAGGGTCATCGGGTCAGCCCGCCTCGACCGCGGGCCGAGCGGGATTGTCCTCGTCCCGCTTGAGCAGCGCCAGGTCCTGTTGCACCGTCTTCCTCGTCTTCCGCAGGCCGCTCACCCCGCGCACCTTGATGACCACGACGAGGATGGCGAGCAACGCCAGGAGCAGGAGCGCGCCCGACACGATGAGGAACGCGGCCCAGGGCCAGATACCCAGCGTGACCAGGCCGTAGGCGAAGGCCCAGCAGAGCATGACGAGGATCAGGCAGCCGGCGAGCGCCGTGATGACCAGCAGGGCGGCGGCCAGGCCCAGCCGCTTGACGTCGTCGCGCAGCTCCAGTTTCGCCAGGGCCAGTTCACACCTGACCAGCTGGGTGACGTCCCGGATGGCCTGGCTGACGAGATCACCGATTGACGGCTCGCTGTCATTGCCGAGCGGCTGCGGTACCGCGGATCTGGCCATCACCTGCACACTCCCCTCGCGCGCAATCCTGCCGTTCAGTCTTCCGCACCGGTGACTCGCCTGGGTACGGGTTGGCGTCCGGGCCAGTCCGGGTGCGAGGCGCCCGGAATTGCTCGTTATCCCGGCAACATCAGTTTCCCCCGGCAAGTGATCTTACGGGATTACTGCCCGGGGGCCCCGCGCGGCCTTCCCGCTTTTCTGCGCGGCTGGCCAAATGGCCCCGGCAAGGGTGGTTTTCCGGGGCCGGGAAGACGCAAGGGATGGCCGGCGCCGCGCGGTGCCGGGCTCAGCACTGATGGCACTGTGCCGTGGCTCAGCAGGGACAGGGCGGCGCGGGGGGCCGGGGGCCTTGCGGGGCGCGCGGGCGGCGGGCCGCTGCTGCGGCGGGGGGAGCCTGGCACGGCATACCGGGCTACCAAGCTGCGCCTCGTGATGCCGGGCGGTGACGGGCCCCCGCGTCTGGGCACGACGCAGGGCTCCGGCCACGTCGCCGCCTCGGCCGCCTTCTTCGGGCCCCGGTCGCGTGGGTACCCGGCTGCCGTGCCAGGACGTTTGTCCTTGGCACCTTTCTACGGCGGATGCGGCGGCAGGGGAAGCCCTGGGCCTGACCGATTCCTCATCTCGATCGTTCCCCCGTGTCCCATTCCTGGGCGGCACCTCGCCGCCGGGCGGTACCTCCCGGCCGCACCGGACGCCGGCCGGGGGGAAGCGCGCTGAACGCGAGGACGGGCCAGCCGCGGAGCTGGGCCAGCCGGCGCAGGGCGCGGTCCGGATTCACCGCGTGCGGGTGGCCCACCGCCTCCAGCATCGGCAGGTCGGTGATCGAATCGCTGTAGGCGGAGCAGTCGGCCAGCCGGTAACCGCGTTCGCCAGCCAGTTCCCT
>CAWAES010000004.1:0-174309 GCA_963781085.1 uncultured Actinomycetes bacterium | reverse complement strand
CCAGGCAGAGGCCCCTCGGGCAGCCGCCCGGGTGACCGCGGCTTCCAGGCGGCCCGCGGCGGCCGGCAGGTCGGTGCCCGGCTTGTACCGGAGCAGGAAGAAGTTGTAACAGGTCGCGGGCCCGGGGCAGGCCGGGCGGATTGGGCTGGGACAGCACCGAGGCGGCGACCGCGGCCCCGGTCCCCAGATCTGTGGCGCTGCCGCCGCCGACGCTGAACGCCGCGAAGACCGCCGAGCCCACGATCCGCATCATGGATGTGCTGCCGTTCGCGCTGACCCGGACCCGCTGCCCGACATGCAGGCCCAGCATGCGCAGCGTGCGGGGGCCGAGGGTGATCTGCCGCGGCCCGGCTGGAGCCCGGCCGGCGAGCAGGGTGAGGAACCCGCGTGCCGTGCAGCTGGTCGATCCCGATCGCAGGCACCGCCGTGCCGCTGCCGCCGCCGGGGGCAGCGACGCTGACCTGCCCGTAGTTGCCGCCCGCGTACTGGTCCAGGCCGCTGATCTGCGCCAGGACCCGCCTGCCCGTGCTGGCGGGCACGGACCCGACCTGCAGATCAAGCTGCTGGTCCCAGTTCTGCCCGTACGAGTGCGGCGTGCCGACCAGCCCGAGGAAGCTCGCGCCGAAGACGACCGCCGCCACGACCGCCGCCACCGCCAGCGTCGTCCCGACCAGCGCGCTGCGCACCGGCACCGCGGTACGCCCGTGACCGGGCTCGAAGGCCATCCGCACTCCCAGGCTGCCCGGCACCGAGCCGGCCAGCCCCAGCGCCGGGGCCAGCCGGGAAGGCCGCGCGGGCGCCGCCGGCTCGCCCAGCCCGAGCGCGCCCGGGGCCCGGGCAGCGACCCGCACCGCCCCGGGTATCACCACCAGGAGCGGCGCGACGGCGATGACCAGCGAACCCGATGCCCAGAATCGCCAGGTTGACGTCGATTCCCGGGCTGGGCTCGGCGAACCGGGCCGGCCCGATGGGCATCAGCGGGGACGCGGCTACGGCCACCGCGACGGCGACCACACCGCCGGCCACGGTCACCAGGGCCACCCTGGCCAGGGACAGCACCGCGAGACGGGGCCGGGTCATGCCGAGGGCGCGCAGGATCGGGAATTCCGCCGAGTCGAGGACGAGCTGGCGGTTCAGCAGCTGCCCGATGACAGCCAGCGCGATCAGGCCGGCCAGCGCGGCGAAGATCGCCAGGGCCACCGCTTCCGGCTGAATGGCCCGCTGGGCGGCCGCATACTCGGTGGCCAGGTGGACGACCTGGACGGCCCCCACCCGGTACCGCGCGGCCAGGGCCACGGCCTGGCTGGTGAATGCGGCGGCGTCGGCACCGGGCCGGAGGACCACGTAGCTGGCGCCACCGGCCGGATTGAAGGACTGGGCCAGGCGGGTACGGGAGAACGCCGGGCTCAGCAGCACCCGCGGCTCGGCCAGCTCGTGGGTGGCTGGCACGATCTCGTCGTCGGTCACCACGATGGCCGACACCCGGAAGGCCAGCCGCACCGCGTGCCCGATGTCGGGGTTGCCGTTCTGCTGCGGGTACCCGATCAGATGCAGCGTCCCGCCCGGCCGGAGGTGCGCCCGGTCGGCCAGCGCCGGGCTGATCATGACCGCATGCGGGTCCGCCGGGTTGAAGATGCGGCCGGCCAGGACCTTGACCCGGTTGATGGCCACGCCCTCGCCACCCGAGAGGCTCGCCTCGGCCACCAGGCCCGAGTAAGGGGACGCACCGGGTCCGGGCAAGGACATCTGCAGGAACGCCACCGTGTCGGCCGCAGCCACCTGCGGAAGGCCGGCGACGGCCCGGAAGTAGCCGCGGAACCCGGACTGCGTCGGGGCTGACCAGCAGGTCGGCGGCATGGCTGCGGCTCAGGAAGCGCGGGTAGGCGGTGTCGGTGCGCCGCGCCCCCGCGGCGGCCACCAGCACCACCCCGCTGACCAGGCCGATCAGCAGCACCATGCCCAGCATGGGCCGCCAGCGTCGCCGCAGGTCAGCGCGCAACGTCAGCCAGGCCGCTCCCATGGGGACGATTCAGCTACAGCCGGCCCCTGACCGGCAAGGGTGCTAGGCACACCCGCGCGGGCCAGCCAGCACGCCAGCCGGGCCACGGGCAGCACGCCGACGGGCTGGCCGGCAGATGCCAGCCAGCACCCTGGCCCGCGGCCGCGCGAGGGACGAGTCTCGGAGCATGCGATACGAAAGCAGCGTTACCTCACTGTCCTGGATCCCGTCCGAGGCAGTCACCGGCCCCGGCCGGCTGGCTTTCGACTCGGGATTCGGCCACTACGACGACCCGCCGTCCGCGGAACTCGGGGACCTCGAGGAACTCCGCGCGGCGGACAAGTTCCGGTTCGCCAACATGCTGCGGGCCTGGATCGAGGTCGGCGACGACGGGCAGATCAGTGACGCCGGCTACGCCGGCACCGGCCTGATCGGCTCCACCACACTCCAGCTGGCCGGCCTGCACGCCCGCTTCCAGGCGGTCAAGCTGCCCGACATCCAGCGGCCACCCGAGCACGGGCCGGGCTGGGTGCGGTTCACCCAGACCGTCGGCGGCCGCACCGGGGTGCCCATGCCCCGGACGGTCAAGCACCCGCCCTACGTGCAGTGGCTGGCCCCGCTGGTGTGGACCACGCTGACGCTGACCCTGCACGCCGACGGCACCGCCGAGCCCGCGATGACCGGGGCGAGCGCGTTCCCCCGGCACTGGGTCTACGGCGCCGACGGCCACCTGAGCCACAAGTCGGGCCTGACCGACTACGCCGGCTGGTCCGGCACGTCGTTCGGCAAGCACAGCCCGTGGGGCGACGAGGATTCCCCGGCGCTGGTCACCGCGGTCGAGACCGCCCTGGAGCGGGCGCTGTCCGTGCAGCTCATGCACGGCGCGGCCAAGCCGGTGATCAGCCGGTTCAAGGCGGGCGACACGCTGGTCCGCCAGGGCGAGCCGGGAACCTCCATCTACCTGGTGCTGGACGGAGTGGTCGGGGTGGAACGGGACGGCGAGCAGCTCGCCGAGTACGGGCCCGGGGCGATGCTCGGCGAGCGGGCCCACCTGGAAGGCGGTGTCCGCACGTCCACGCTGACCGCGGTGACCGACTGCCGGGTGGCGTCGGTAGAGGCCAGCCAGTTCGACCACGACGCGCTCGTGGAACTGTCCGGGGGGCACCGGCGCGAAGACGCCGGCCGGGGCTGACGTGCGCGTACACCTCTGCGGCGTGCGCGGCTCGACGCCCGCACCAGGAGCGGAGTTCCTCCGCTACGGGGGGCACACCTCAAGCGTGGCGATCAGCCACGACGACGCGGCCAGGCCGGCGCTCGTGCTAGACGCGGGCACCGGCCTCCGCCAGGTCACCTCGCTGCTCGGCGGCCAGCCTTTCGCCGGCACCATCCTGCTCACCCACCTGCACTGGGATCATGTGCACGGGCTGCCGTTCTTCCGGGGCGGCGACCGCGAGGACGCCCGGGTCACCCTGCTGCTGCCGGCCGCAGGACTCCGGGGAGAGCGCGGTCGCGGTGCTGGCCCGCGGCATGTCCCCGCCGCACTTCCCGATCGGCCCGGAGGGGCTGCGCGGTGACTGGACGTTCGGCTCCCTGCCCCCGGGCCAGCTCAAGGCCGAGGGGTTCACCGTGGAGGCCCGCGAGGTGCCGCACAAGGGCGGCCGGACCTACGGGTACCGGGTCAGCGACGGGCACTCGGTGCTGACCTACATCCCCGACCACTGCCCCACCGTCGCTCGGCCCCGGGACCGGAGGGCCTGGGCGAGTATCATCCGGCCGCGCTGGACCTGGCGGCCGGTACGGACCTGCTCGATCCACGACGCGTTCCTGCTGGCCGACGGAGGTGCCCGCCGGAGGCGTCGTTCGGGCACGCGGCGGCGGAGTACGCGGCCGGCCTGGGCGCGCGGGCCGGGGCCCGGCGGGTGGCGCTGGCCCACCACAAGCCGGACCGGACCGACGCCGAACTGGACGCGGCTGGCCGCCCGGTTCGCCAGCGCCCAGCGGCCACCCGGGCTCCCCGGAGATCTTCGTCGCCGCCGAGGGCGGGATACTCGACCTATGAGCCCTGCTCCAGCCGCCGACGCGATCGTGGTCGGATCCGGCCCTAACGGGCTGGCCGCCGCGATCACCCTGGCCCGGGCCGGGCTCAAGGTCCAGCTCGTCGAAGGGGCGGACACGCCCGGCGGCGGCTGCCGGACCGCCGAGCTGACCCTGCCGGGGTTCTGGCACGACGTGTGCTCCGCGGTCCACCCGCTCGCCGCGTCCTCCCCGTTCTTCACCAGCATCGACCTGGCGGCCCGGGGGGTCACGCTGTGCACCCCCAAGGTCGCGTTCGCCCACCCGCAGGACGGTGGCCGGGCCGCGGCGGTCGCGGGCTCGGTCGAGGAGACCGCGGGCGGCCTGGGCCGTGACGCCGGCGCGTACCGGCGGCTGCTCGGCCCGCTGGTCCGGGAGGTGGGGCTGACCCTGCCGGAGATCCTCGCCCCGATCCGGTCCGTGCCCCGGCATCCGCTGGCCATGGCCCGGTTCGGCCTGGACGGCCTGCCGCCCGCCACGATCCTGGCCCGGCGGTTTCGCACCGAGGAAGCTCAGGGCCTGTTCGCCGGGGTGGCCGCGCACTCGATGCTGCCGCTGAGCGCCCCGGTGACCAGCGCGTTCGGGCTGCTGCTCACGATGGCGGCGCACGCAGTGGGCTGGCCGGTGGTGGAGGGCGGCAGCGCCCGCCTCACCGAGGCGCTGCTCGCCGAGCTCGCGTCCCTGGGCGGCGAGGTGGAGACCGGCCACTGGGTGCGCTCCCTCGACGAGCTGCCGCCCGCCCGGGCTGTCCTGCTCGACGTGACCCCCCGCCAGCTGCTCACGCTGGCCGGCGACCGGCTGACCGGGCCGCACCAGGCCGCACTGCGCCGGTTCCGGTACGGGCCGGGGGTGTGCAAGGTTGACTTCGCGCTGAGCGGTCCCGTGCCATGGCAGGCCCCGGCCTGCCGGGAGGCGGGCACCGTGCATCTCGGCGGCACGCTGGCCGAGGTGGCCCGCAGCGAAGCCGACGTGAACGCGGGGCGGATGCCGGAGCGCCCGTACTGCCTGGTCGCCCAGCCAGGCGTGGTTGACCCGACCCGCGCGCCCGCCGGGCAGCACACCCTGTGGGCCTACTGCCATGTGCCTTCCGGCAGCCCGCACGACGTGTCCGGCCTCATCGAGGCGCAGATCGAGCGCTTCGCACCCGGCTTCCGCGACCTGGTCCTGGCCAAGTCGGTCCGGACCGCCGCCGACATGGAGCGCTACAACCCGAACTACGTCGGCGGCGACATCAACGGGGGCGCCGGGACCCTGCTGCAGACCGTGCTGCGGCCCACGCCGCGGTGGAACCCGTACCGGACCGCGATCCCCGGCGTGTACCTGTGCTCCAGTTCCACCCCGCCCGGCGGCGGAGTGCACGGCATGTGCGGCCAGAACGCCGCCCAGGTCGCCCTGGCCGACCACTTTTCGTGATCACGGTCACTGTGCGGCGCGATCGCGCCTTTTAATGACCGTGATCACGATCGCGGCTAGCCGGTCCCGCCACCAATCCCCCGAGACTCGCGGCCAATCCCTGGCTGGCGCCGCCGGCCGACCCCTTCCCGGCCCTGCGGCCAATCCCCAGGCTTGCGCTAGCGGCGGGCACCGCGCAGCCAGCGAATTCGGGACTCGTGGATCACGAGCGTGCGGCCGCCGGTACCGGCGCGCGGGACGGCCGTCCGCCCAGAATGCTGTACATGTATATAGAAGCTATGTACACTAAATGACGTGACAGGGCAGCGGCTGGATCCTCCGGTGACGGGGCTGGTGTGGAGGTTGTCGATGCGGTGGCGGTCGGCCATCGACCGGGCCATCACCCCGCTCGGGCTCACCAACGCGCAATACTCCGTACTTGCCCCGCTGCTGGGGATGGAGCGGTCTGGCCAGCGGCCGAGCCAGCGCCAGCTAGCGGACTTCACCGGGCTGGAACCGCTCTACGTCTCCAAACTGGCCCGGGCCCTGGAGCAGGCCGGCCTGATCGAGCGCAGCGGCCACCCGGACGACAGCCGGGCGGTCCAGCTCAGCCTCACCGACCAGGGCCGGGAGGTTACGGCCCAGGCCACCGAGCGGGTCCGGGGACTGCAAGACGAGCTGACCGCGCCACTCGGCGGCCTGGACAGCCCGGCCACCCGGAGCCTGATCGACTCGCTGCACACCCTGCTCGGATCCACCCCTCCGCATTCACAGACAGGAGCAGACCAATGACGCAGACTCCACTTCTCAACGGACAGGACATCGGCCAGGCCGAGCACGCCACCCGGGCCGTCCTGGACCGGCTGCTAGCCCGGACCGGCACCCCGTTCCGCGACTGGGTGATGCTTAACCAGCTCGCCGCCGCGGGCGGCGCGCTGGCTGAGGACGACCTGACCAGCCGGATCACCCACGGCCTCAAGATCGGCGAGGACGCGGTACACGCGGCCGGCGCCGAGCTGGCGCGGCAAGGGCTGATCAGTCGTGCGTCCACGGCGGAAGGCACGCAGGTCGCCCTCACGCCCGCCGGGACGGCCAGCGTCGAGCAGATTCAGGGCGCTATCAGCCAGGTCACCCAGCGCCTGTACGGCGGCCTCCCGGAGAGCGATCTGGCCATCGCGCACCGCGTACTGGCCACCGTGACCGAGCGCGCCAACGCGGAGCTGGCCAGCGCCTAGCCGGCCACATCGCCGGCCAGTGCCGGCCCGGGTCAGCGGCGAACCGGCCCGCTGACCCGGCTAGGGAATGAGGGCGATCTTGCCCTGGGTGTGACCTTCCATAATGCTGCGG
Source organism: uncultured Actinomycetes bacterium (assembly GCA_963781085.1). Lineage (GTDB taxonomy): Bacteria > Actinomycetota > Actinomycetes > Streptosporangiales > Streptosporangiaceae > RYN-230. The sequence goes on along the minus strand of CAWAES010000004.1, from coordinate 167,498 downwards.
TGGGCCTGCGACACCTCGGCGAGCGGGAAGCTCTGCGACAGGTAGACCCTGAGCTTCCCGTCCTGGGCCAGCCGGGCCAGCTCCAGCCGGGCGGCGTCGCGGATCTCGGTCCCCGGGTCCGCGCCCGGCGCCCCGCCCAGCACCCTGATGCCGGTCTTGAGCCCACGATCGAACGAGACGATGGTGGCGATCCGGGTCCGGTCGGGGACCAGCACGAACGACACGTCCAGCGCCTCGTCCGTGCCCGCCAGGTCCAGCGCGGCGTCCACGCCGTCCGGCGCCGCCGCGCGGGCCCGGTCCATCAGGCCGGACCCGTACTCGACGGGGATGGCGCCCAGCTGGCGGAGGAAGTCGTGCCGCGCGGGGAGGGCCGTGGCCACCACGGTGGCGCCGCGCTCCACCGCGAGCTGGACCGCCATGACCCCCACTCCCCCGGCCGCCCCGTGGATCAGCACGGTGTCGCCCACGCTCACGCCGGTGACCGCGAGCAGATGCCAGGCGGTCACCCCGGCGACCATCAGCCCGGAGGCCTGGGCCCAGTCGAGCGTGTCCGGCTTCGGCACCAGCGCGGAGGCCGGCACCACGAGCTCCTCGGCGTAGGCGCCGGGCGCACGGTACGCGATGACCTCGTCGCCGGCCCGGATCGGGCCGGCCGGGCCGACCGCGCCGGGACCGGCCAGGGTGACGACGCCCGCGGCTTCCGAGCCCAGCCGCATCGGCAGCTGCCCCGGATCGGCACCCAACGCCCCGCTGTAGACCTTGTAGTCAACCGGGTTGACACCGGCGGCCCGGACCGCGATAAGCGCCTCGCCCGGACCAGGCTCCCCCGGCGCCTGATTGGCGATCTCCAGTACGTCGGGTCCGCCAAACGCGGTCGCGACTACGACAGCTGACATGTCAGCCCGATCCCCCCTTCGCTACCGCTTTAATCCCCCGGGATCATTCCCTCCGGCGCGCCCGCGAACCGATCACCCCGTCCGACCGCCAGGCCAGGATGGAACGGCGTGACAACCCGGACAGAATCGACAGCGCACTTCCGGCGGAACCGACCGAAAACGCGGACGCTACCGAGCCGACCGACCCGATAGACAGAATGGAACCGGCCGACCCGATCGAGAGAATCGAGCCTGCCGAGCCAATGGACAGAATCGAGCCGCTCGACCCGATAGACAGGATCGAGCCGGCTGAACCTGAGCCTGCAGAAGACGGGCTGGCCGGTGACGAGCCAGCGGACAGTGGCTTACGGATGCTCCGCATGACGGCATTGTCGCAGCCCCCGCCGATCACGCCTGGAAGCGGGACGCGCGAAATAGCCCGTCAGACGGGGCGGCCCGCCGCAGCCTCGAGCGAGTCGGGGTGCACGCGACGGTAGTGCTCGGTCAGGACCTCACTGGCCTGTCCGGGCTTGTGGGCGATGGTGCGCTGGCATATCTCGCAGCGCAGTACCGGGAGCTGAGTCACGGTAACGGGGTAGCGGGGCTTACTCATCTCACGCTCCATGATGCCAGATCCCGCCGCGTCCATCACCCCGCAACGCCGTTAAATACCAGCTCCCGGCCCCTAAGTCGGACAAGCGGCGAGCGCCGGACAACTCGCGAGGTGATCATTTACCACACCGGTAGCCTGCATGAAGCTGTACGTGATCGTCGATCCGACGAAGGTGAAGCCACGCCGCTTCAGGTCCTTGCTGAGCCGGTCGGACAGCTCGGTCCGGGCGGGCAGTTCGGCCATGCTGCGGGGGCGGTTGACCAGCGGCGTGCCGTCCACCCAGGCCCACAGGTAGCTGGCGAACGACCCGTGCTCCTGCTGGGTGGCCAGGAAGGCCCGGGCGTTGCGGACCGTGCCCGCCACCTTGAGCCGGTTGCGCACGATGCCCGGGTCGGCCAGCAGCTCGGCCAGCTTCGCGTCGTCGTAACCGGCGATCAGCTCCGGGTCGAAGCCGTCCAGCGCGCGCCGGTAGTTGCCCCGCTTGCCGAGGATGGTGGACCAGGACAGCCCGGCCTGCGCGCCCTCGAGGAGCAGCATCTCGAACAGGTAGCGGTCGTCCCGGGACGGGCGGCCCCACTCGTCGTCGTGGTACGCACGCATCGCGTCCGAGCCTTCGGCCCAGTCGCAGCGGCGCAGTGCTTCGTTCATCGGGTCCAGCGTCCCACGGGCCGCCGACACCCGCGGGTCATCCCTCGGTCTGGCCGCCCCCGGCGGGCGCCCCGGCGCTGGCAGGCGGCACCCCGAGCATCTCCGCGAACCGGCCCACCATCATGTCCCGGCCCTTGAGCTCGGCCACCGTGGCCGACGGGAGGAGGTCCTCGGCGCCGGGCCGCTGGCCCGAGCCGCCCTCCGGCCCGATCGGCACGACGATGCCGGCCGGCGCGGCCTCGTAGCGGCTGAGCTCCACGCCGCCGTCCGTACCCGATCCCGCGGCGATCAGCTTCTGGATGTTCTCGGCCACGATCGCGGCCTGCCGGGCCGCCGCGCCCGCCACCTTCCGGTCGGCGGTGGACACGTCGCCCAGCGCGAACACCCGGTCCTGGCCCGCGACCTGCAGGGTCGGCGAGACGTCGATCAGTCCGTCCAGCCCGCGGGCCCCGGCCAGGCCGCCGGCCAGGTAGTCGCTGACCGGGTATGACGCCGTAGCAGCGGAACCAGATGTCGGCGGTGACCTCGGTCCCGGCCTGCGTCGCTACGGTAAAGGCCGCCAGCTCGCCCGGCTCCACGGGCGGCTCGGCCCGCAGCGGGCTGCCCAGCAGCAGCTGCACGCCCAGCTCCCCGAGCTGGCGGCGCAGCTCGGCCCGCAGGTCCGGCCGGAACGGGCCGCCGAGCACGTCGTCGGCCACATCGACCAGCGTCACCTGTTTGGACGGCCAGGCCGCCTTGATCTCGCCGGCCAGCTCGATCCCGACCGCCCCGGCGCCGACCAGCAGCACCCGGCCCGCCGCGGCCAGCGCGGCATGGGTGCCGAGCGTCTTCTCGTGCGCGTCCACGGTCCGGTCCAGGTCGCTCTTGGCCGGGAACGGGTAGGTGGACCCGGTGGCCAGCACGATGTAGTCCGCGGGGAGTTCCTCGCCCGAGGCCAGCACCACCCGGCCCGCGTCCACCTTCGCGGCCCGGTCCTGGATGACCCGGCCGCGGCTGAGCAGCCGGCCGTAGGGCAGGTAGATCCGCGGCAGCCAGGACGGGTCTACCAGCGCGCGCAGCGCGGCGACGTTATGCACGAACGCGTCTTTCGGCTCGACCAGCACGACCGACGCCACGTCGTCGAGCGCCTTGGCCACGTTGATCCCGCCGTACCCGCCGCCAATGACGACGACGGCCGGCTGGGCCGGGGAAGGCTCGCTCATCTGGACTCCTGTTCCTGGCTGCTCATGACCACGTGCGGTGGCTCATCTATTCTGTATCACAGAACATCTGCCATGCAACTCATCGGCAATCCAGCTCGTCTGGGGTAGGCTCGTGGCATGGCAGCGCCCCCTGGATTCCTGGCCGGAACCGGGGCGGCCCGCGCCCCGGCGCCGGACGCGGCGGACTGCGCCCTCAGCAACGACCTGGGCTGGGCGCTCGGCGTGGTCTTCCGCGGCTACGTCAAGGCCACCCACGAGGCCCTGGCCGACCTGCCCGGCGGCCCCCGCGGCTATCAGGTGCTCGCCGCGGCCGACGGGGATGAGCACGGCAGCCAGCTGGCCCTGGCCCAGCACCTGGGCGTGGACCGCACGGTCATGACCTACCTGCTCGACGACCTCGAGGCCGCCGGGCTCATCGAGCGCCGCCCGGACCCCGCCGACCGCCGGGCCCGGCGCATCGTGGCCACCCCGGACGGCCGCAGCTGCCTGACTCGCCTGGACGAGCGGCTGCGCGCCGCCGAGGAGCAGCTGCTCAGCGGCCTGGACACCGGGCAGGACCGCCAGGTGTTCCGCACCCTGCTGCGCCGGCTGGCCCTGCACGCCGGCGCGGGTGAGCCGGCCGGCACGGCGTGCGACGCGGCTGCGGACGTGGCCCGGATGAGCGGGCCCGGGGGCGGCCCTGCGGGCCGGACGCCGCCTGGCCCGCCGCTGCGGCGTTAGTCTCAGCGAGCATGACAGAGCGGATCTACGTGGGGAACGCGGCCGCTGACGCGCCGGCCGGCCGCGGCTGGGTGCTCGGGCACTTCCAGCCGCCCGGCGACCCCCGCCGCAGCGACGACGTCGAGATCAAGTGGGCCATCCATCCCCGCGACGACCGGCGCCCGCAGTGGGTCACCGGCGAGCGGCGCTCGGCGGCGATCTTCCTGGTCAGCGGCCGGTTCCGGGTCGAGCTCCCGGGCCGCAGCGTGCTGCTCGCCCAGCAGGGCGACTACGTGGTGTTCCACGGCGTGGAGCACTCCTGGCACGCCGAGCAGGCGTCGGTCGTGCTGGCGGTCCGCTGGCCCTCGGTCCCGGGGTACTCGACCGCCCCGTAGCAGAAGCCGTCCCTCAGGAGGAAAGTGTGCGGGTACTGGAGCGTTTCGCGCTGGATGGCCGCAAGGCCGTGGTCACCGGGGGAAACCAGGGACTCGGCAAGGCGTTCGCCGCGGCCCTGGCGGAGGCCGGCGCCGAGGTCATGATCGTGGCCCGGGACACCGGCCGGAACGCGGCGGCCGCCCGGGACCTGAACAGCCAGGGCCTGGCGGTCTCCGCGCTCGACGCGGACCTCACCCGCGACGCGGACGCCGCCCTGGACGCCGCAGCTCGTGAGCTCGGGGGGCTGGACATCCTGGTCAACAACGCCGGTGTCTGCTACCACGGCGAGTCGTGGAAGGTCAGCGACCAGGAGTGGGACGACGTGTTCGACCTGAACGTCCGGGCGCTGTGGCGGTGCAGCCGGGCCGCCGGCCGGCACATGGCCGAGGGCGGCGGTGGCTCGATCATCAACGTCGGCTCCATCTCCGGGATGATCGTGAACCGCCCGCAGTGGCAGCCTGCCTACAACGCGTCCAAGGCCGCGGTGCACCAGCTGACCAAGTCGCTGGCCGCGGAGTGGGCCGGGCTGGGCATCCGGGTCAACGCGATCGCGCCCGGCTACGTCAAGACCGAGATGGCCCCGGTGGACCGCCCGGAGTTCCGGCGGCACTGGATCGAGGACACGCCGCAGCAGCGCTACGCACTGCCCGACGAGATCGCCCCGAGCGTGGTCTTCCTGGCCAGCCCCGCCTCGTCCTTCATGACCGGCTCGGTTCTCGTCATCGACGGGGGCTACACGCTCTGGTGACTTAAATTCTCCGCAACGAAGACCCGCACGGCGCCGGTCACGTCCGCCCGTCGCGAGCCTCGTCGGCGGCGTCGGCCGCGGCGTTCACCGCCTCGCCCGCCACCCCCGCCGCCGCGGCCATGGGATCAGTGTCCTGCCAGATCTCCCGGACCACGACCTGGATGGCCCCGGCGGCGGGGATGGCCAGCAACGCGCCGACGAACGCGCCGAAGATCCCGCCGATCCAGCTGCCGATCTCCCCGCCGAACAGGATAGACAGCAGCACCAGCAGCGGGTTGACCCGGACGGTGCGGCTCATCACGACCGGGTTCAGTACGTGGTTCTCAACCTGGGTGTAGACCAGGAACACGACCAGGGTGATGATCCCGGCGCTGAGCGAGTGAGCCGCCGCGAACAGCACGGTGGGGATCCCGGCCAGCGCCCCGCCGATCATCGGCAGGAAGTCCACCAGGGCCACCCACAGCGCCCAGAGGAACGGGAACGGCACGCCGACCACCACCAGGGTGACGAACACGACCAGCCCGGCGATGACCGAGGTGAGGACGTTGCCGAGCATGTAGCCGGTGACTGACCGGTTGACCTCGTGCGCGACCCGGGAGTACCGCGCCGCGCGTTCCGGGGCCATCGCGCCCAGCAGCCCGCGGCGCATCTTCGGCCCCTCCAGGAGCAGCAGCAGCACCAGGACGAAGATGGTGAACAGCTCCAGCAGCAGCGTGAGCGCACCCGCGCCCAGGCTCAGCGCGGGCTTGGCCAGCCCCTCGCCGAAGGTGACCAGCTTGGGCGCGTTCTTCCTCACCCAGACCGTGACGTGGTACCTGCGCACCAGATCGCCGATCCAGCCGCGGCCATGCTCCGCGTCACCCACGTAGACCGGCAGCTTCTGGGCCAGGTGACTGATCCCGTTGGCCAGCGGAACGCCGAAGGCGATGGCCAGGCCGACGAAGACGATGAGCCCCCACAGCGTGACCACGGCCACCGCCCAGCCGCGCCGCTTGATCTTCCAGCGCTGCAGCGCCACCACGGCCGGGTTCAGGATCACCGCCACGAAGCCCGCCACGATGATCAGGAGGATGACGTCCTTGAGCCGGTAGACGACCTTTCCGAGCAGGTAGACGACGACCACCACGAGGACCGTGGTCAGGATGGCCGGCAGCGGGATACCCCGGGCCCGCGCGGCGGCCCACAGGCGGTCGCGCCGGGTCCGGGGTGGTGGCGCGTTGTTGCTCACCCGGCCCATCATTGCAGCCCGCTTTGCCCGATCGTGATCACCTCACCGAGACGGGGCATTTCCGGGGCGCCGGCCATAGCGGCGGCCGCCGATTACCGGAACACTTGATTAACAGACGACTCGGCGCCGCGAACCTGGGCACTGACGCCATCGAGGGCTGTATTTGGCCCAGTGAGAGGTGCCCGGATCGCGGCGTCTCGTGGTGAGATGCACAGGGTTGGGCACATTGTGGGTGAGGAGCTGACGTTGCGGGTGAACGAGCGGGCCGGCCAGCCGGCCAGCCAGGCGGACCTGGTCGACGTGGCCAAACTGGTCACGTCCTACTACGCGTTGCACCCGGATCCCGCGATCCCTGAGCAGAAGGTCAGCTTCGGCACGTCGGGACACCGCGGCTCGGCGCTACGCTCCTCGTTCAACGAGGACCACATCGCCGCCACCTCCCAGGCCATCTGCGACTACCGGGCCCGGGCGGGCACCACCGGGCCGTTGTTCCTCGGCCGGGACACCCACGGCCTGTCCGAGCCCGCGTTCGTGACCGCGCTGGAGGTCCTGGCGGCCAACGAGGTCACCGTGCTGGTGGACAGCCGGGACGGGTACACGCCGACGCCCGCGCTGTCCCGGGCCATCCTGGTCTACAACGACGGGCGTGACGACGGCCTGGCCGACGGGATCGTGATCACCCCGTCGCACAATCCGCCGGAGGACGGCGGGTTCAAGTACAACCCGCCCGACGGCGGCCCGGCCGGCTCGCAGATCACCTCGGTCATCCAGGACCGGGCCAACGAGCTGCTGGCCGGCGGGCTGCGTGAGGTGCGCCGGATCCGCTACGAGGCGGCCAGGCGCGCGTCCACGACGGCTACTTTCGACTTCCTGGGCGAGTACGTCGCGCAACTTCCGGCCGTGGTTGACCTGGACATCATCCGCGGGGCGGGCGTCCGGATCGGCGCCGACCCGCTGGGCGGCGCCAGCGTCGCCTACTGGGGTGAGATCGGCGAGCGCTACGGGCTGGACCTGACCGTGGTCAACCCGGACGTGGACGCCACGTTCCGGTTCATGACCCTGGACTGGGACGGCCGGATCCGGATGGACTGCTCGTCCCCGTACGCGATGGCGTCGCTGATCCACCGCGCGGACCAGTTCACGATCGCGACCGGCAACGACACCGACGCCGACCGGCACGGCATCGTCACCCCGGACGCGGGCCTGCTCGACCCCAACCACTACCTGGCCGTGGCCATCGACTACCTGTACCGGCACCGGGCGGAATGGCCGGTCGACGCAGCGGTCGGCAAGACCATGGTCAGTTCCTCGATCATCGACCGGGTGGCCGGGGCCGCGGGCCGCACGCTGACCGAGGTGCCGGTGGGCTTCAAGTGGTTCGTACCGGGGTTGCTGGACGGCTCCATCGCCTTCGGCGGTGAGGAGAGCGCCGGGGCCTCCTTCCTGTGCACCGACGGCCGGGTCTGGACCACCGACAAGGACGGCATCATCCTGGCCCTGCTGGCCTCGGAGATCACCGCGGTGACCGGGCAGTCACCCGGCGAGCGGTACCGCGACCTGGCCAGCCAGCTCGGCGATCCGGCCTACGCCCGGATCGACGCGCCCGCGACCCGGGCCCAGAAGGCGCTGCTGGCCAAGTTGTCCCCGGATCAGGTCAGTGTCAGCGAACTCGCGGGCGAGCCGGTCCTGGACCGGCTGACCACGGCCCCCGGCAACGGTGAGCCGCTGGGCGGCATCAAGGTGATGACGGAGAACAGCTGGTTCGCCGCGCGCCCCTCAGGGACAGAGGACGTCTACAAGCTGTACGCGGAGTCGTTCGCCGGCCCTGGGCAGCTGGCCCGCATCCAGGAAGAGGCGCAGCAGATCCTGGATGGCGTGCTGAAAGAAGCAGAAAGCACGTGAGGGGTGGAAGATGGCAGATCAGCGAGTTCTGGGCATCGTGCTGGCCGGGGGGGCCGGTAAGCGGCTGGCGCCGCTGACCGCGGACCGGGCCAAACCGGCGGTGCCGTTCGGCGGCATGTACCGGCTGGTCGACTTCGCGCTGTCCAACCTGGTCAACGCCGGGATCTTGCGGATCGCCGTGCTCACCCAGTACAAGAGCCACAGCCTGGACCGGCACATCTCCACCACCTGGCGGATGAGCACGCTACTCGGCAACTACATCACGCCGGTGCCGGCCCAGCAGCGGCTGGGGCCGCACTGGTACACCGGGTCGGCCGACGCGATCTACCAGTCCCTGAACCTGATCTACGACGAGAAGCCCGACCTCGTCATCGTGTTCGGCGCGGATCACGTCTACCGGATGGACCCGCGGCAGATGCTCGACGAGCACTGCCAGCACAATGCCGGGGTCACCGTCGCCGCCATCCCGGTGCCGCGGATGGAGGCCACCGCGTTCGGCGTGATCCAGGCCGGCTCCGACGGGCACACGCTCGAGGCCTTCCTGGAGAAGCCGGCTGACCCGCCCTCGCTGCCCGGACGGCCCGACGAGGCTTACGCCTCGATGGGCAACTACCTGTTCTCCACCGACGTGCTGGTCGAGGCGCTGCGCAAGGACGCGGCGAACCCGAACAGCCGCCACGACATGGGCGGCGACATCATCCCGATGCTGGTGGACGAGGGCTGCGCGCACGTCTACGACTTCATGACCAACAAGGTGCCCGGGGCGAGTGACCGTGACGCCGGGTACTGGCGCGACGTCGGCACGCTGGACTCCTACTTCGAGTCGCACATGGACCTGTGCGCCATCCACCCCGTCTTCAATCTCTATAACGCCCGGTGGCCGATCCTGACCAACGTGCCGAGCCTTCCCCCGGCGAAGTTCGTGCACGACTCCGGCGACCGGGTCGGCCGCGCGATCGACAGCCTGGTCAGCAACGGCGTCATAGTGTCCGGCGGGCTGGTCCGCGAATCCGTGCTCTCCCCCGGCGTGCGGGTCAACAGCTGGTCGACCGTCGAACGGTCGGTGATCCTGCACAACACGATCATCGGCCGGCACGCGGTGATCAGGGACGCCATCCTGGACAAGAACGTCGTCGTGCCCGAGGGCGTCACGATCGGCGTGGACAAGGACCATGACCGGGAGCGCGGCTTCGCGGTCTCCGACGGCGGCATCACCGTGGTCGGCAAGAGCCAGAAAGTGACGGTGTGAGCGTGGCCGGCGGTCCCCGCGCCGGCCCGCGCAGACCGGCTCAGGGTGGCCCTGCTCACCCGCGAGTACCCGCCCGAGGTGTACGGCGGCGCGGGGGTTCACGTCACCTATCTGGCCCGGGAGCTGGCCGGGCTGGTCGACCTGACCGTGCACTGCGAGGGCGGGGACCGGCCTGGGGCCGTGGCCCACCGGCCCTGGGAACTGCTGGCCGGATCCAACCAGGCGCTGGCCACGATCTCCACCGACCTGTCCATGACCGCTGCGGTAGGCGGCGCTGACCTGGCGCACTCGCACACCTGGTACGCCAATCTCGGCGGGCACCTGGCCTCGATGCTGTACGGGATCCCGCACGTGATGACGGTGCACTCGCTGGAACCGCTGCGCCCGTGGAAGGCCGAGCAGCTGGGTGGCGGGTACGCCCTGTCCAGCTGGTGCGAGCGGGTGTCGGTCGAGTCCGCGGCCGCGGTGATCGCGGTGTCGCAGGGAATGCGGTCCGACGTGCTGGCCGCCTACCCGGCGGTACGGCCGGACCGGATCCGGGTCATCCGGAACGGGATCGACACCCGGGAGTACGCCCCGGACGCCGCGACCGGAGTGCTGCACCGCTACGGGGTGGATCCGGCGCGGCCTATGGTGATCTTCGTCGGGCGGATCACCCGGCAGAAGGGCGTCCCGGTGCTGCTGCGGGCGGCGGCCAGCCTGCCGCCCGAGGTGCAGCTGGTGCTGTGCGCGGGCCAGCCGGACACCCCGGAGCTGGCCGCCGAGGTGACCGGGCTGGTGGCCAGCCTGCAGACGGACCGCTCCGGGGTCATCTGGATCCCCGAGATGCTGTCCAAGCCCGAGGTGATCCAGCTGCTCAGTCACGCCACCGTGTTCGCCTGTCCGTCGCTGTACGAGCCGCTCGGCATCGTCAACCTGGAGGCGATGGCGTGTGGCACGGCGGTGGTGGCGTCCCGGGTGGGCGGCATTCCTGAGGTGGTCAGCGACGGCGAGACCGGGCTGCTGGTCCCGTCGGACGACCCGGCCGCCCTGGCTGGTGCGCTGAACGCCCTGGTGGGCGATCCGGGGCGGGCGGAAGCCATGGGCGCGGCGGGCCGTAAGCGGGCCGCAGCCGAGTTCGGCTGGGACGCCATCGCCGCGCAGACCGTGGACCTGTACGCCGAGCTGACCAGCTAGTTCGGCCGCCTGTCCCAAAGTGAGACCTCCAGGCCAACCCAATGAACAAGTATCGGACAAGTCCTGGTGGCGACACACGAAGCGGGGGCAGCCGTGGCCGACGCAGCACCGACGTCCGGCAGGCCGGATTCCGGCCCGGGGAGCACCTTCCGGCTGATGTACCGCAGCCGGAACAAGATCCCGGCGGACCGGCGCAAGACCGAACTCGGCACCTTGTTCAGCATCGCGCGGTCGAACAACAAGAAGCACCACATCACCGGAGCCCTGCTGATCTACGGGGACTGGTTCGCACAAGTCCTGGAAGGCCCCGAAGCCCCGGTCCGGGCGCTGTACGCCACGATCGAGACCGACCCACGGCACGAGAACGTCTCAGTGATCCAGTCCGGCCCGGCCGAGCGGCTGTTCGCCCGGTGGGCCATGGCCCGGGTCTCGGCGGACGGCGAGCCGGACATCCGGCTCATCGCGCACACCGACGGGATCGCCCCGGCCATGAACCGGCCGACCACTCCTGAGCAGGAAGCCGTGCTGGACATCATGCGCGCCGCCACACGCGGTGACGCACACGCGCGCTAACGCACGCGCGGAGCGCGACACACACGCGCGCTGACCGGCGCGGGCGGGCCAGCTTCCGCCGGTCAGCGCGTCCCGGGACCCCGCTCTGTGGCCCGGGATTCTGCTACCTGGGACAGGGCCGCCCGCTGCTGCGGGGCGTCCCAGTCCAGGATCGGCCCGGCCGGCACGATCCGCAGCGGGTTGAGCTGCGGATGCGTCCCGTAGTAGTGCCGCTTGATCTGGTCGAAGTCGGTGGTGCCGCGGAACGCCGGGAGCGAGTACAGGTCACGTGCGTACGGCCACAGGTTCCGATAGTCGGCCAGCCGGCGGAGATTGGCCTTGAAGTGGGTCACATACACCGCGTCGAACCGGGCCAGGGTCACCCACAGCCGCACGTCTGCCTCGGTGAGTGAGTCGCCGAACAGGTAACGCCGGGTGGCCAGCCGCTGGTCGAGGTCGTCCAGGGTGGCGAACAGGCTGGCTACGGCGCTGTTGTACGCGTCCTGGGAGGTGGCGAACCCGCACCGGTACACGCCGTTGTTGACGGTCGCGTAGACCCGCTCGTTGAGCGCGTCGATCTCCGGCCGCAGCGCCACGGGATAGAGGTCGAACTCCGGGCTGGCCCACTGAGCGAACTGGGTCCCCAGGTCGATGGTGAGGTCGGGGAAGTTGTTGCTGACAATCCGGCCGGTCTGCTTGTCCCACAAGACCGGCACCGAGACGTGCCCGTCGTAGCCGGGCTCGGTCGCCTCGTAGGCCTCCCGGAGCAGGGTGAAACCGTTGACCGGGTCGGGCGTGTAGCCCGGGCCGTCCCGGAAGGCCCAGCCGCGCCCGTCCCGGACCGGGTCGACGACCGACATCGACACCACGTCCTCCAGGCCCAGCAGGGCCCGGACGACGGCCGAGCGGTGCGCCCAGGGACAGGCGAGCGAGATGTACAGGTGGTAGCGGCCTGCTTCAGCGGGGTACCCGGTGGACCCGTCCGCGCTCAGCCGGCCCTGAAAGCGGTACACCGGCCGGACGAAGGCACCGTCCGCCCGGGGCGGGGCTTTCGCGCTGTAGTCGCCGTAGGTGCCGAAGTCGACCGGGCTGGCCACGGTGGCGGCGGTGGTCATGTCATCATCCTCGGGAACTCACATCTGGCGCATCTTGACGTACCGCACGATGTCGTCACGGTTCACGGCGACAATAGCGGCCAGCACGGTCACGGTGACCAGCGCAGCCAGCAACTTCATGGCGTAACCCCCAGTTCCACGCGGCCCGCGCGGAAGAAACGTTGTCCAGGCTGCCGGAATGGACGGCCTCCAACCTCACATACCCGCCACGAGTGGATCGAACGCCCGGCCCGTCAGACTGCTGCGGTGCCAATCAGCCCATTCCGGGTGACCAGGGCGGCCAGATCCTCCTCGGCCAGGCCGTCGGTCCCCGCGGGGCGGGCGGGAATGACCAGGTAACGGTTCTCGGCGCTGGCGTCCCACACCACGATCTGGGTGTCCGGGCGAAGCAGCAGCCCGAATTCGGCCAGCACGGCGCGCGGTTCGCGGACCGCGCGTGAGCGGTAGGCGAAGCTCTTGTACCAGCTGGGCGAGGGACCCAGCAGCGACACCGGGTAGCAGGAGCACAACGTGCAGACGATCATGTTGTGCGTCCCCGGGGTGTTCGCCACGGCCTTGAGCCGGTACCCGCTGCCCGCGTGCGCGGTGTCGAAGCCCAGCTCAGCCGCGGCCGCGTTGCCGTCCGCGAGAAGCCGGCCCGCGTAGCCGGGGTCAGTCCAGGCCCGGGCCACGATCCGGGCCCCATTCAGCGGGGAGGCGTGCGCGTACAGCCCGGCCAGCAGGCCGTCCAGTTCCGCGTCCGTGGCCAGCCCCGCGGCGATCACCCGTTCCTCCAGCTGCCGGACCCGGACGGCCACCGGCTCGTCGGCGTGATCTGCTCCCATCAGCCGGTCTCCTCCAGGTAGGACTCCCACAGGTCCACGACGACCGAGTGCGTCCCGCTCCCCCACAGCACGGCGGCCGGGAACCGGACCGAGTAGACCGTCTCTACCCGGGGCGGCACGACGCCCTGGGCCCGGTCGTCAGGCAGCGGCCACTGTCCGGCCGCCTCGACCACTTCGCCGGTCTGCCCGCGCACGTAGGCCGGCAGCCGGGTGTGGTGGTCCGGATCCCCCAGCCGGGCCCGGACCCGGGTTCCCGGGGCCAGCGTCACCCGCCCTCCCGGTCGGGCAGCAGGTCCTTGTCCTCCAGGACCGTCTCGATCGCGCGCAGCCAGCGCTCGTAGTAAGACAGCCCGAGGTATTCCTGGGGCGGGATCCGCTCGAGGGCGTCCCGGAACTCGTCGGTGCTGTACAAGCCGCGGGCCCGGAGCACACCGCTCAGCGCGTAGACGCGGGCCTCCCAGTCATGCTCGAAGGGCAGGCCGTCCTCCTGCAGCGGAACCGGCCCGAAGCCGCTCTGGCCGCCGATGTCGTGCACCCGGCTCACGCCCGGCCCGCCTCTCCGGTGCCCGCCAATCCCGCCGCCCGTCTCACTCGTGGTGTCCCCGCACGGCCCTGGGGCCGTGCGGTGAGCTGGCGGGTCCCGGGGGTGACGAAGAGGGAGCGTCTGCGGCCAAAGCCAACCTGCGCGGCCACTTCTCACCCTCGGCAGTGGCTCTTTGGTCGGTCATCGGCCCGGGACCCGCTTGAACGTTACCTCGGCCGGCGGCGCGCTGGAAGAGTTCCCCGGGGCAACAGTTGGTGCGGGTCCCCGGCAGCTACCGCCGGCTGCCCGGGAAGGCTTCCGTGCGCCCGCCCGTTGTAGCAGACTCCGGCAACAGAGATCTGGAGGGTACAGATGCAGGTTGAGGTATGGGCGGACGTCATCTGCCCCTGGTGCGGGCTTGGCACCCACCGGCTGGAGGCGGCGCTGGAGCGTTTCCCGCACCGCGACGAGGTGCAGGTGACCCACCGTTCCTTCCAGCTGGACCCGGCGGCGCCAGCCGGATCGAGTGAGCCGGTCCGGGCCATGCTCAGGAAAAAAGGCCTGGACGACGGGCAGATCGACGCGATGACCCAGCGGGTCGAAGGCCTGGCTGACGCCGAGGGCCTGCGTCCTTACCACGTCCTGGACAACCGGGTCGGCAGTACCGCGCTGGCCCATGAACTGCTGGCGTACGCGGCCGATCAGGGTAAGCAGGCCGAGGCGTGGCATCACCTGTTCACTGCCTACTTCGGCGAGGCGCGGCCCATCTTCTCGGTCGAGGACCTGGTGACCCTGGCCAGCGAGATCGGCCTGGACCCGGAGGACGCGCGGGAAGCCCTGCAGTCTCACCAGTACGCGGCCCGGGTCGCGGACGAGGGCCGGGACGCGGCCGAACTGGGTGCGACCGGTGTGCCGTTCTTCGTGATCGACCGCCGCTACGGCGTGGCTGGCGCCCAGCCGGTGGACACGCTGCTCGCGGCCCTGCAGCGGGCCTGGGACGAGCGGCTGGTGCCGGGTTCCCGGGGGTGACCCGGCGCCAGCCGCCTGTCGGTGGTTAGCCGGTGGTTAGCCGTTGGTGGACATGAGGGTGGCGGGGCTCACGAACGTGTAGCCGAGAGCCTTGAGCCCGGTGACGACCTGCTGCAGGACCGACAGCGGGTCGTCGTCGGGGTGGATGAAGAAGCTGGCCACGCCCTGGGTGACGGCCAGGTTCTGCTGGGCCTCGTTGATGATGTCCTGCCCGAGGCGCGGGCGGGTTCCCGAACTCCGCGGTCGGCTCGTAGTCGCCGAGGTTTTCCGGGATGATCGTCGACCCGTAGAGGTCGTGGACTTCGTAGGGGAAGAACTGGCCGAACACGTGGCTGTAGTTGATCGGCTGGCCGGTCAGCTGGCCGCCGAAGAACAGTTCCTCCTCATACCGGGTCTTGTAGGTCTGGTCGATCCCGGCGTAGTCCGGCGCCGACGCCGCGTAGTGCGGAGTCGTCCAGATCGTCGGCGCCGGCAGGCCAGCCGCCGTGAACAGCGCCCGGCCGATCGTCACCCGGAGGGAAGCCCCCAGTTGCGAGTCGCCGGGCAGCGGACCTTCTTCGATGACGGAGTCTGAGTCTGAGCAGGGGGCGACGAAGGTGTACGGGGCGGCCGGGGTGGTCGAGCACTGGGCCCGGTAGAACTCGAAGTCGTCGCCGGTGACCCCGCTGAAGGGGTTGTCGACGTTCGAGTACTGGTGGGTGTAGCCGTGCTGGACCAGGGTCCCGCCGTCGGAGATCGCGGTCTTCAGCGCGGACACCATCGCCGGCTTCTGGGCCAGGGTCGCCGACAACGGCACCCCGTTGTTGTAGAACCCGGTCGGATCGGTGTAGTCGGGGATGGTAGCCATGCTGAACGGCACCCCCTGGCTCTTCAGGTACGCGGCGTAAGCAGTCAGGTCCGACGGGCTCGACTCCGGGCTGATGTCCTCCAGACGGATCAGCGCCTCGTGGCTCGGCGTCGCGGTGGGATTCAGCTCATCGAAGAGCAGATCGGCGAAGGCTATGTAGCGATCGGTGGGTGAGATGTAGGACAGCGGGACCTCACCGATGTACATGAGGTTGCTGGAGCGGATCGCCCACGGGAACGAGGTACCGGTGGTCTGGGCGATCTCGTTGCAGGCGGTCGCGGTCCCCGACGAATTGGTGCAGTTCGCCGAGGCCAGCACGCTCACCTGCGACGGGGTGGTGATGTGGGGGGCCAGGACGCCGCCCGTGTTGGCCGTGTTCCGGGTGAACGTCTGGCCCTTGTAGCTGACCGAGGCGATGGTGTCGGCTGTGTCGAAGTACGACGTGGCGGGATCCCACCCGTAGGCGGCCTCGAAGGCCGTGTCAGCGGCGCTCCCCGGAGTTCCGGTGAGCTGCCAGATGTTGTCCCCGATCCACATCACCGGCTTGGTCGTGGACAGGACGTCGTTGAGGAAGGTCTGCGGGATCGGCTCGTTGTAGGTCGAGCCGATGTAGATCGTCGCGGTGTAGCTGTTCACCTGGCCGGAGACGTAGTCGGCCACCGGCTCCGCGGTGACCTGGCCGAAGTGGGTGGCCAGGTTGCCGCCGCCGATCGCGTAGAGCTCGCCCAGCCAGCCCCAGGTGTTCGTCGTGTCGTACAGCACCAGCGTGGTCGCCGCCCCCGCGGCGCCCCACGTCTTCGCCTGCGGCGGCGGGGTCACCGCCGGCTTGGCCGCCACCGCCGGTCCTGACCTGGTGGCCGCCGTCCCAGCGCCTTTTCGCCGTTTGGGACGCTTGGTGGGCGGCCGGTAGCCGGCTCGCTGCCTGGGCAGGCCCTTCGGCGGAGCCGGCGGCCCAGGAATGGTCGGCAGCCCGTTCACGCCGCCCCCCGCGCCGGGTTTGTGGCTGTGCGGCCCACCGGCGGCCGACGCCGAGGTGCCGCCTCGCGCAGGCGCGGCACTGGCTGGTGCGGCCGCACCAGCCAGCGGCGCTGCGAGCGCGACGGCTGCCGCAGCCGCGATCATCATTCGCTTATAACGCATGTTCTGTACTTCCTTCCCCCCGGAGTGCGGGTGATCAGGTGCTAACTCGAGCCGAACGCCCGATGGTTAGGTCATGGCCGCGATCTCCTGGTGGGATGACCGGTGGGCCGCTTCCTGCTGGCTGGTGGCTGGGTTAGCCGCCAGGTTGTTGAATTCGTCGGGGGGCGGGCCGAGGTGGAAGTGGTGGGCGAGGGCGGCGACGGCGCGCTGCGCGGCCAGCCCGTCGCCGTAGGGGTTGACGGCGTTGGCCATCGCGGCGTATGCGGCGGGGTCGGTGAGCAGGCGGCCGACCGTGCCGGCGATGACGTCCTCGTCGGTGCCGACCAGCTTGACCGTGCCGGCCCGGACCGCCTCAGGCCGCTCGGTGGTCTCCCGCATCACCAGCACCGGCTTGCCCAGGCTGGGGCCTTCCTCCTGGACCCCTCCGCTGTCGGTGAGGATGACGGTGGCGCGGTTCATCAGCCGGCAGAAGCTGCCGTAGGGCAGCGGCTCGGTCACGATGACGTTCGGAACGCCGCGCAGCGCGGGCAGTACCGCGTCCCGGACCACCGGGTTGGCGTGCACCGGGAACACCACGCGCAGGTCGCGGTGCGCGGACGCGATGCGGGCCAGCGCCCGGCCCACTGCGCGCAGCGGCTCACCCCACGACTCGCGCCGGTGCGCGGTGACCAGCAGCACCGGGCCGTCGTGGTCATCCAGGCCGGCCAGCGCCGGTTCGCTGTAGCCGCGCTGGCGCGGGACGGCCCACAGCAGGGCGTCGATGACCGTGTTCCCGGTCACCACGATGCTGGCCTCGTCCACGTTCTCGGTGAGCAGGTTGGCCTTGCTGGTGCTGGTCGGGGCGAGGTGCAAGGTGGCGAGCCGGGTGGTCAGCCGGCGGTTGATCTCCTCGGGGTAGGGCGAGTAGGGGTCGCCGGTGCGCAGCCCCGCTTCCAGGTGCACCACCGGGATCTGCTCGTAGAAGGCCGCCAGCGCGGCGGCGAACACGGTGGTCGTATCGCCCTGCACCACCACCGCGTCCGGGCGCTGCTGCGGCCAGCACCGACCGCACCCCGGACAAGGCCCGGGTGGTGATCTCAGTCAGCGTCTGCCCGGGCTGATGGATATCCAGGTCAAAAGCGGGCTTGACGCCGAAGACCGCGTTGACCTGGTCGAGCATCGACCGGTGCTGGGCGGTCACCGCGACGACCGGGGTGAACATCTCAGAGCGGTCCAGCGCCTGGACCAGCGGCGCAACCTTCACCGCTTCCGGCCGCGTCCCGTAGATAACCATGATCTGACGCGCGGCACCGGCACGAGGCGGGGCCGGCGGAGTGCCGGTCTCGGAATGTGACATGGCGATGTGCCTCTTCTTCCTTCCTGGATCGGAGTTACCTCGGCGACGCGGGGGTAGGAGAGCGGGCCCCGGGGGTACCGCGGCGGCCCCCGGCGGCCGCCGGGCCGAACCTGAGTGCCGGGCTGGGCAGCGTCCTGACCCGGATGTCCCAGAAGCGAGCGTCGGAGTCCTCGCTATAAGCGCCGAAGGATCCGCGCAGATAGGCCTGCCGGGTGTCGGTGAACCGGGTCAGCAGCTGACCGTCAGCCGACACGGTGATCTGGTCGCCGATCTGGACGATCCCCACGCGGTGCGGGACGCCCACCCGGAAGCGCGGCGTCCGGCCCGAGGCGAGGAATCGCTCACCGCCCGGATAGGCGGGATCCTGCTTGGACAGCAGCCAGCCAGTGGGCTCCAGGGTCAGCGCATAGAAGCTGTGCTCGGAGGTGTAGTGCCAGACCACCCAGCCGACTTCCCACGGGTTCGGCCTCCCGGCCGCACCGCGGCGCAGCTGGCGCACGGTCTGCACCCGCAACGTCGCGACGAAGTCGGCGTAACGACCACGGGAGACGACCAGCGCCGCGTGGGTGGCCCGCCGCGACCGTGTCGTGCTCGGCGCCGTCGTGATCGTCTGGGCCGCACCGGACCCGGTCACCTCGGTGTGGCCGTAGCCAGTGAAGACGGTGAGCCACTGGCCGGGCCCGATTCCCTGGCCCGTAGCAGCAGACCACGCGAGACCGGCACCCACTGTGGCGCAGACCAGGGCGGCCCCCACGGTCAGAACCTTTGCCCTGCGGTGCCTTCGCCCTCCCGGCCGCGGGCCGCCCGCGGGTTCCGCCGTCCCGGGCCCGACGGGGCTGGGCAGCACTGGACCGGACAGCACCGGGACGGGGGGCAGCGGACCGGCCGGCACCGGGACGGTCGGGATGGGCTGGGTCGGTGCCTCTGCGAGCTGAGCCGCCAGCTGTCCCGGGGTAACCGGCACGTCGTAGGCGACCGCGACCACCCTGGCAGGCATCGCGCTGACTCCCGCAGAGGCGGGCAGCGACAGCGCCACGGGGGCTTCGGCGACGCGGTCGGTCTTCGCCCAGCCGGTGCGGCCGCGGAGTGTCCGGACGACCGCCCACCAGCCGGACGCGTACCAGATCATCCCGTAGCACACGTAGAGGTGGGCGAGCCCCGCGACCCGGGGCAGCGACACGCCGTTGGCCCGTTCCCGGCTCCAGTAGACCAGGCCGTAGGCCAGCGCCGGCCCGAAGGTCAGGGCGTAGGTAGTGGCGATCCACCAGCCGAACGGATTACGGCCCTGCGCCAGGAGCACCGCGCAGTTGGCCAGCGAGAGCACGAAGGACGCGGACAAGAACGACGCGATGAGCAAGATGGCCGGGCTGGACAGGTGGTAGAGGAGGTCGCTGCGGGCCCGGCGCGGTGTGCTGCGCAGCACCAGCGGGATCAGCGTCCAGGACTGGAGATGGCCCTGAAACCACCGGGAACGCTGGCGGATCAGCCGCCGCAGTTCCACCACGCCCTGCTGATGCACGGCCGCGGCGGAGCAGTACTCGTTACGCCACCCCGCGGCCAGCAGCCGCACACCCAGGTCGAGGTCGTCAGTCAGGCTGCGGGTCCACGGGGACCCGCCCAGCGACAGCAACGCCGACAGCCGCATGAACTGGCCATTGCCTCCCAGGCCGACGCTGCCGAGATGACGGCGCCCGCGCTGGAACACCTCGGTATAGATGACGAACTCCATGTCCTGCATCCGCGCGAGCCTGCTGGCGTCGCGGTTGTTGATCCGCACACCGATCTGCACCGCGCCGACCATGGGGTCAGCGAAGTACGGGCTGACCGCGGAGACAGCGTGCGGGTCAAGCCGCCCGTCCGCGTCCACCACCACGACGATCACCTGGTCGGGATCGCGGCCCGCCAGCCGGCCACTGCCGGTCAGGAAACGGACCGCCGCGTTCAGCGCCTCTCCCTTGCCCTGCCGCGCCTCCGGCGGCTTACGGCTCAGCAGCCAGACCTGATCCCCCACCGCAGTCCCGACGACCTCAGCCGTCCGGTCATCAGAGCCGTCGTCGATGACCAGGACCACGAAGTTGCCACCCGGCATCGACAGCAGCCGCTGCAAACTGCCGAGAATGACCTTCTCCTCGTTCAGGCACGGCATCAAGAACACGAAGAACAACCCATCCGCCACCACCGGCAACTGACCCACCGGAACCACCCCCGCCCCGCCGGGCAGCGGACTCACGACGGCAACTGACTGCTCGACTCCAGGCGGACGGCCCAGGCCGGACCCGGGTGGGTGACCAGTCGGCCCAGAGACGGCGTGCCGGGCCGGGCCTTTGCGCCGGCGCGGCTCTCTCCTGGACGCGGCGAGCATCAGCAGGCCGTAACCCGCCCCGAAGATGACCAGGAGCGCGGCCAGCCAGACCAGCGGCCGGTCCCAGCTGGCTCGCGATACCGGCGGCTTGACAGGCGGAAGTGGCGGTGGCGCGATCGGATTGACGGCTGGCAGCGCTGCTATTCCGTGCTCGGTGCCGAGCGAGGTCCGGACGAGGACCTTCACCCGCCCGGGCAGCGGGTAGGTGTCGGTGAAGCGCAGGTAGTACTGCTCGCCGAGGTCGCTGACGATCCTGCGGAACGCACCTGACCACTCGGCGGCAGACCGCACCCGGATGGCCCGGCCCCCGCTGCCAGCGGCCAGAGCGTCATAGCCAGGGTCCCGGCGCGGCGAGGCGTCGAGGACGTACAGCGCGGTACCACTCGCCGCGAGCTGCTCGCGAAAGTGGGCCGCAGTGGCCTCCGCGAGCGGCACCGGCGAGGACACCACCAGGACCACCGTGCGCCGGACCCGCAGTCCGCGCGCGAACCCGGAGAGCGCGGCGGCCAGCCGGGCCGCGGGGCTGAGAGTTCCTCCCGGGAGCCCAGCCAGCCTGGCCACGGACGAGGTGGCGTCGCGGGTGAGACCGCGGGCCGGCCAGCCCGGCCGGACCGGATCGACGACAGCGGTCTGAGCACCATCGGGCAGGTCCACCAGGAAGCGCGCCGCAGCATGCTGCTCCTCGTGCCACCGGGCTGACCCGAGCCCGGTGTCCGGGACCAGCATGAGCTGCACGTTGTTAGCCGAAAGCTGGCGGACGTTGGGCGAGACGGAGTGGTCTCCGTTGAGGACGGCGAACTCAGAGGAGGTGAGCCGCTCCTGGCTGTCCGGCACGGTGACCACCACCCCCACCTGCGGGTAACGGGACACATCGACCCGGAACACGAGGATCGGCCCCGCAGCTGGCCGCAGCCCGGACCGGGCCGCCACGCCGGGCGCAGCCTGGGCGCCCGGGGCGGCCATGGCCGCTGTATTCGCGACGCAGGCGTCGCCGACCAGGAGCCCGGCCATCGCGGTCGTCCAGATCACCACTCCCCGGGCAGCGCCCAGGACCGATCCGCACCGGCGGGCGCTCATTCGCGGGCCGGGGTGCTGGGTGACGGCGGATCCGCATGACCTGGCCCGTCAGCAGCAGTCCGATGCTGATCAGAAGGTAGAGGCCGAAGAGAGCTCCCGCGCCGTCCAGCAGCATCCGGGCCGTCAGCCAAAGATCACCGTTATGCGGCAGCGCCACGGCCGAGCCAAACGCCGTCAGGCTCGCCAAAGTTGTTGGATAATACATAAGAAATCCCCTAAATTACCCGCCCGGCCGCCTCACAGTGAAGGCAAGCAGGGGCTACCCCTCGCGCTACTTACGCGCAGGAGTGAATAAACGACATATTTCTCAAATAGAACTAATAAGCTCTTTGGACAGAAGCTAACTGACCACTTCCCATGATCACGCCCGAAGGCACCGTTGCAGAGCTGCGGTGTCATCACAGAGCCGTTATATCATGCTAGCGGAAGTCCAAGAATAGCCGTTGAAGATCATAGCGAGCCCAGTCATCAGATCTCGTAACGGAAAACGCCCGGTCAGGTACAAGCGCCCGATCCCGGATTCCGTTTTACCAAGACTCTTGCGAGTGCAATTGTTCGCCGAGCGGGCCAGCGTCCGGCCCGGCTCCGCGTTACCTGCCGGACCGCAGGCTCGCCGCCTCGGCCCGGAAGCCGCCCGCAGCGCGGACCAGAGTGGCTTCTTCGAGTATGGCAGGCAATCTTCGGCGTAATACCACCAGAAGTATCCGCCGGCGTAGTACGGGAGCCTGATGTGGAGGCCGTAGTAGTAGCTGATCAGCGATCTGGCGGCGGCGATAGCGGGCGGCCTCACCGGACGGCTCAGGCCGATCTCACCGAAGCCCAGCAGTGCATGCGGGTACAGCCCATGGAGCTTCCGGAAGTAATTCCGGAAGGTCCGGGCACTGGGCCTGATCCCATGACAGTTTCGCTCGTAGTACGAGAGGAAGACGTGAGTCAGCCCGTTACGGACAGTTCGCGGCACGTATCTGCGGGAGAACGCGAGCGGGCTCAGTTCGGCCTTCCCGTCCCCGCACCCGGCGTTGTAATAGAGAGTGAGCGCGGTTCGCCTCCTCGCGCGAACTACCGCACGATAAGCTGCGGTTAGCTTCTTCTCTACCCGCGCATAACGACCCGTCCAGTTACCGTTCGCCTCGTTACCGATCTCCCAAAGGTCGATCTCATTCCTGAAGGCGGCGAGATAGGACTTCACGCGGTGGCGGTAAGCGGCCACGCTGATATGCGTCTCGTCGGAGGAGTCAAGCAACTCGCCCATCAGATAGCTCACCGGGTGGAGCCGACGGACCGCAGTCGCGTAGTGGCGGGGCGGCTCGGACACATCGAAATAGATACGCGTAGTGGGCATCTCCGGCAGGTGCCGCGCGCTGGTCACGAGCTCGCGTAGGTGGCTTACGTCATCTGCGGTCACCCCGAACAGGACACGCGGCAGCGGGCGCATCTGGGTCACGTCCCGGGCCACCGGGTCCCCCGGCACCAGGCCCGGCGACACCAGGCCCGGCACTACCGGCCCCCGGGCGGGCTGGCCGCGGACAGGCGTGGCCAATCCTGCCACCACCGCCAGGAGGACCCCAGCGGCTGCGATGGCGGCGACCATGGCACGTCTCATCACGAACCCCCGGTCTGCGGGCTCGGCCCGGGCGGCCCCGAGTATACGGTCCGTGATCAGGCAACGACTTCTTGTTCTAGTGAAGTTGACCTGCTCGCCCGGGGTCCGGTCACCTGCCCGCCAGATCCGTTCGGGTGCCCCGGGGTGGCCCTCGTCCGGGGTGCCCTGGCGGGCCGCCGGCTCCGGTCAGGCCATCCCGGTCCCGTTCGGCCGCCTCCTACCCCCACATCGGCCGAACGGGACCGGGATGGGTGTCCCCACGCCCGCGCCAGGCGCAGGGACGTTCAGCACCCCCTCACTGGGGCCAGTAGCGCGCGCCCGGGCGGGCCGTGGGCTCGCTGACAAGTGTCCGGGGCCCGCCGTGGTGAGCGCAGCGGCGCGAGTAAACCTCGGACAAAGCCGGACGGTCCGGCCGTCCAGCGCCGATTGACTTATTCGGGCGCCAATGTCAACTCAGAACGGCTCCCAGGAGTCATGCTGACACGGACGGCGAGCAGTCACCGGGACCGTGGCCGTCGATCCAGAGGGGGGATTACGTGGCCGCCAAGGGAGGACCCGGGGCTGTTGGCCCAGGTGACGAGGAGCCGGATCCTCGTGGTATCGCCTCCCAGGGGGACTTCGGCCGGGAGCTGACGCTCGTCAGGCAGCGCGCCGGGCTGACCGTACGCGAGGTGGCCCGGGCGGTGGGCATCCCGGCCAGCACCGCAGGAGACTATTTCGCGGGCCGCCACCTGCCTCCGCCCAGCCAGCCCGGCTTGCTGCCCAGGATCCTCCGGCTGTGTGGCGAGACGGACCCGGCCCAGCTCCGCGAGTGGGTGAGCGCTCTCAATCGGATCCGCCGCGGGCCCGGACGGCGGCCGGCCGCCATCACCGCGCCCTACCGGGGCCTGGCCAGTTTCCAGCCCGAGGACGCCCCCTGGTTCTTCGGCCGGGAAGCCATCACCGCGCGCCTGGTCCGGCTGGCCGCCGACGCTGCGCCCCCAGGTGTACCGCTGACCGTGGTCGGGCCTTCCGGCTCGGGGAAGTCCTCGTTGCTGCGAGCGGGGCTGGTCCCCGCACTCCCGGACCGGTCCCCGCGGAGATTAGCTCTGTTCACCCCGGGCGCCACGCCCCTGGGCGAGCTCGCCCGGCAGCTGGCCAGGCTGCGCAGCGTGACCATTGAAGGGGCGGCCGACGACGGACCCTCCGCCGATCCGGCCGCCGCGGATGCGCCTGCCGCCGATCTAGCCACGGCCGAGGATTCTGCGGAGAGCAGCCGCATCGAGGCGGCCTTGCGCCGCGACCCGGGTGAAGCGTCCCGGCTCCTCCCCGCCGCGGGCAGCCCAGGGCTGGTCATCGTCGTGGATCAGTTCGAGGAAATATTTACCGGCTCCCGGGACGAGGTGGAGCGGCAGCGGTTTGTCACGGCGATCTGCGCGCTGGCTGGCCCGGCCGTCGTGGTTCTCGCCTTGCGGGCCGACTTCTACGACCGGGCGCTGCGCTACCCGGAGCTAGCCAGGGCGCTCCAGGAGCGCCAGGTCGTGGTCGTCCCGATGACCCGGCCAGGAGGTCCGCTCCGCGATCGTCGAGCCCGCCCGCCTGGCCCGTCTGGACGTGGACGACGGCCTGGTCGAGCTGCTGCTGCGGGACCTCTCGCCCCACTCCCCCGAGGGCAGCCCGCCAGAGGCCGGGCACGAAGCCGGAGCGCTGCCGCTGCTGTCCCATGCCCTGCTCACCACCTGGTCACGCAGCCATGGAGGCCGCCTCACCGTGGCGGACTACGAGGCCAGCGGGGGCATCAGGCACGCTATCGCGCGGACCGCCGACCAGGTCTACGGGTCCCTCGACGAGGAGCAGCGGGACATCGCCCGGCGGCTCTTCCTGCGCCTGGTGTACGTGGCCGACGACGCACCGGAGACGCGCAGTTCGGTCCGGCTGGCCGAGCTGCAGGACTGGCCGGGCGGAACCGCCTCCCCCGGGGAGGTGCTCGACCGGTTCGTCGCGGAACGGCTGATCACTGTGGACGCCGACACCGCGCAGATCACCCACGAGGCCCTGCTCACCGCGTGGCCCTTGCTGCGCAGCTGGATCGGCGCCAACCGGGAGGGCCTGCGGGTCCGGCAGCGGCTCAGCGACGCCGCACGGACCTGGGACGAGGCTGGGCGGGATCCCGCGGCCCTGCTCCGGGGCGGCCAGCTGGCCCTGGCCCGGGACTGGACCTCCGACCCGCTTAACCGGGACAGTCTCAGCACGCTGACCCGGGCGTTCGTGGACGCGGGGATCGTGGCGGAACGACTTCAGCAGGCCGCGGAACGCAACCGCACGGTCCGGCTGCGCCGCCTCGTCGTGGCGCTCAGCGTGCTGGTCGTGCTGACCGTCGGGCTGTCCGGGTACGCCTTCCAGCAGCGCCAGGCAGCGACCCGCGCGCGGGACAACGCGACGTCGGCCAGGAACATCGCACAGTCGCGCGAGGTGGCCGTCGAAGCCGACCAGGTACGAGGGCAGAGTGCCGGGCTGGCGGCCCAGCTCAGCCTGGCCGCCTACCGGATCGCGCCGACCGCCGACGCCCGGGCCAGCCTGCTGGAGTCGTCCGGCAGCCCGGCCGAGGCCCGGCTGCTGGATTCGGCCGACGTGGTCGAGGCCGTCAGCCTCAGCACCGATCATCGCGTGCTCGCGGTGGCGGCCGCGGACGGCACCCTGCGGCTCTGGGACGTGGCCCGGCCCGGCCATCCCATCCCGCTCGGCACGACGCTGCTGCCCAGGAACCGGAAGGAACCCCTGTACTCGGTGGCGTTCAGCCCGGCTGGCCGCCTCCTCGCGGCGGCCGGGGCCGGCCGGGAGGTGCTGCTGTGGAACGTGGCGGACCCGGCTCACCCGGTCCGGCTCCCGGTCACCCTGAGCGGGCCGCGCAACACGGTGTACTCACTGGCCTTCAGCCCCCGGCGCCCGCTGCTGGCCGCGGGCAGCGCCGACCAGACCGTCCGGCTGTGGGACGTGTCCGACCCGGCCCATCCGGTGACGCTGGGCAAGCCCCTGACCGGGCCGGCCGGCTACGTGCAGTCGGTGGCGTTCAGCCCGGACGGCCGTACCCTCGCCGCGGGCAGCACCGACCAGACCGTCCGGCTGTGGGACGTGTCCGACCCGGCCCATCCGGTGACGCTGGGCAAGCCCCTGACCGGGCCGGCCGCGGCGGTGTCCTCGGTCGCGTTCAGCCCGGACGGCAAGACTCTCGCCGCAGGCAGCCAGGACGACAAGGTGTGGCTGTGGAAGATGGCCAGCCCCGCCCGGCCCCGTCCGTACGGCACCCTGGCCGGCGCCACCGACTGGGTGAACACGGTGGCGTTCAGCCCGGACAGCCGCAGCCTCGCCGCAGGCAGCAGCGACGACCAGGTGCTGGTGTGGGACCTGGCTACCCGCGCGGTGACCGCCACCCTGCCGCAGCCGCAGCCGGTGACCACGCTGGCCTGGGACGGCCCAGGCCACCTGGTGGCCGGGGACGCGGACGGCATGGTCCGGAACTGGATTCTGCCCACCCCGGTGCTCGATGCGGACGGCCCGGTCAACAGCGTGGCCTACAGCCCCGGCGGCCGGCTGCTCGCGGTTGGCGACAACGGCGGCCTGCAGATCTGGAACCAGGCCAGCCGTACGCCGGCTCGCGGCGGTCACGGCGCCGGGACCAGCCGGGACGATCGTCAACGCGGTGGCGTTCTCACCAGCCGGCACGAGCCTGGCGACCGGGTACGGCGACGGTGAGATCCAGCTCTGGCGGGTGGCTCCGGATGGCGCGCTGGCCCCGCTCAGCCGGCCCCTCGTGGCCCAGAGGTCCAGCACCGACCTGGTGGAGTTCGCCGCGTTCAGCCCCGACGGCCGGCTACTGGCCACCTGTGGCGACGACGGGACCGTACGCCTATGGTCGGTCACCGACCCAGCCAACCCGCGGCCGCTGGCCACCATGCACGACTCCCCGGGCGTCATCGCGTTCTCGGTCGCCTTCAGCCCGGACGGCCATACCCTCGCGGTGGCCAGCGCGGACGGCCTCACCCGGCTGTGGGACA
Source organism: uncultured Actinomycetes bacterium (assembly GCA_963781085.1). Lineage (GTDB taxonomy): Bacteria > Actinomycetota > Actinomycetes > Streptosporangiales > Streptosporangiaceae > RYN-230. The sequence goes on along the minus strand of CAWAES010000004.1, from coordinate 140,281 downwards.
TCAGCGACCCGGCCGGGCCGGTGAAGCTCGGCCGGGCGCTGGCGGGCCCGGCGAGTTACGCCATCTCGGTTGCGTTCAGCCCGGACGGCCATACCCTCGCCGTGGGCAGCGCGGACAAGCGGGTACGTCTGTGGGACGTCGCTGACCTGGCCCGGCCGGTCCGGCTGGGCCAGCCGCTCACCGGTCCCGCCGGCTACGTCTACTCGGTCGCGTTCAGCCCGGACGGGCGCACGCTCGCCGCCGGGGTGACGGACGGCACCGTGTGGCTGTGGCGGGTGACAGACCCGGCCCGGCCGACCCTGGTCGCGTCGCTCACCGGCCCCGCTCACGCGGTGTACTCGGTGGCCTTCGCGCCCGGCGGCACCAGCCTGGCCGCGGGCAGCGCGGACGGCACCGTCCGGCTCTGGGATACCCAGGCCCGGGCCGCCGGCGCCGGGGTGTGCGCCAGCGCCGGCCAGCGGCTGACCAGGGCTGAGTGGCGGATCTTCGTGCCCGGGCGGCGTTACGCCCCGCCCTGCGGGGCGTAACGCCGCGGCGGCGACCGCAGGAACCCTTATTTAGCCTGGGCCCCGTTCGCGAATAGGTAGCTGCCGGGCCCCTGGGCCAAAAGACATGAGCCAAACGGCCCGGGCCGAACGAGCAGACAAGACTCAAAATCAGGGATTTTTCCTCTGGGGATCATCCAGCTAATCACGCACAGTGATCGTGTCGTCACATTGTAAATGTGAAAGCGGGGATCACCGTGATTAGCCAAGCATTTTCCGTCCGCGGCCGCCTGACTCTCGCGGCCATTACCAGCGTAGTCGCAGGGTTCGCGGTCCTGACTGGGATGGGGGTGCCCACCGCCCCGGGACCGTCGCACAAGACGCCAGTCCTGGACGCGAATACAACACGTCAGATCTCCACCGCGCCCGGCCGGCCACTGCCCAGCCCGCTCTACGGCGACACGGTGGATGACGTGTCCAACGTGACCAGCACCGTGGCGGCCCTGCAGAACCTGCCGCAAGCCCCGACGACGCGTGTCGTCTTCGACGTCGGCGAGCCTGCCACGTACTACACCCCCGCGATAAATGCACTGCGTCCGGTGAGCTACATCATGGGCGAACTGCTGGATTCCTCTGACGAGACCAGCATCAGCACCTCGGCCTACAACACGCGGGTGAATTCCTATCTGGCGGCCTTCGGCAGCAAAGTCGATCTATGGGAGATCGGCAACGAGGTCAACGGGAACTGGACCGGGTCGTACCCGACGGTGAGCACGAAACTCACCGAGGCTTATAACGACGTGAGCGCCGCGGGAAAGAGCAGCGCCCTCACTCTTTATTACAACGCCGGATGCGGCGACGGCTCGTCGGAGCTGAGCCCGCTCGCCTTCTCCAGCAAATACGTGCCAGCCTCGGTCAGGGACGGGCTCAGTTACGTCCTGCTCTCCTACTACGAGACCGACTGCAACGGCATCCGGCCGAGTGCCGCTACCTGGACGGCGTATTTCCAGCAACTGCACGCTCTTTACCCGAACGCGAAGCTCGGCTTCGGCGAGATCGGCCTGAACAACCCGGCCAAATCGAAGACGCTGACCAGCGCCGAGTCCATGCTTTCGTACTACTACGGGCTTTCGATCGACCTTCCCTACTACGTTGGCGGGTATTTCTGGTGGTACTTCAAGGAGGACTGCCTGCCCTACACCAGCAAGCCCCTCTGGGCATCGCTTCAGCACGGATTCACCGCCGAGGCGGCCAGCTTGACCCACTCGCCCGGGTGACTCAGTGCGGTTCATGGCACCGTCCGCCCGGCGGACGGTGCCATGGGGACCGGTGTGGTCAGCGCCGCTCGGGCACGCTGCGGGACCAGAGCAGCGTTCCTGCTCGCCGCCCCGAACGTCACCAGCGTCACCGTGAACAAGCACTGCGCGCTGGACTCGTCCGACCACCTCGAGATCGTCGCGGACCCGGTGGCCATGGCCGACATGCTCAACGCGCTCGACCCGGCCCACCCGGTCCGGGTGCCGTGCCTGGTCGTTCTCCCGGTCACCGGCCCGGTGCCCTCGTTCTGAGGGCGGCCGGGCCCGGTTAACCTGGCTCGTGCGCACCAACGACGAGGTCGCCGCGCTGCTCGCCGAGTACGCCGACCTGCTCGCGATCACCGGCGGGGACGCGTTCCGGATCAGGTCCTACGAGAAGGCCGCCCGCTCGGTGGGCGGCTACCCGGAGGACCTGGCCCGGGCCGATCCCGCGGAACTGGACCAGATCCCGAACGTGGGCCGGGCCATCGCGGCCAAGATCCGCGACTACCTGGGCACCGGCCAGATCCGCCAGCTGGAGGCGTTGCGGGCCAAGGTCCCGGCCGGGGTGCGCCGGCTGACCGAGGTGCCCGGGCTGGGGCCGAAACGGGCCATGAGCTTGTTCACCGAGCGCGGCATCGACTCGGTGGACGCGCTCGAGGCGGCGATCGCCGCGGGCCGGCTGGAGGGGCTGGCGGGATTCGGTCCCAAGTCCGGGGAGAACCTGCTCCGCGGCATCGAGCTCATCCGCAAGTCGGCGGGCCGGATCCGGATCGACACCGCGATGGACCTGGCCGCGGAGCTCATCGCGAGGCTGTCCGCCGTGCCCGGCTGCACCCGCTGCGCCTACGCGGGGTCGCTGCGCCGGATGCGCGACACGGTCGGGGACGTGGACATCCTCGCGGTGTCCGCCGACCCGGCCGCGCTGATGGCCGCGTTCCGGGAGTTGCCGCTGGCAGCCGAGGTCATCGCCAGCGGCGACGCCAAGACCTCGATCCGGACCGCCGACGGCGTCCAGGCCGACCTGCGGGTCGTCCCGGAAGACAGCTGGGGCGCGGCCCTGCAGTACTTCACCGGGTCGCAGGCGCACAACGTCCGGCTCCGCGAGATGGCGGTCCACCGGAAGCTGAAGCTGTCCGAGTATGGCCTGTACGACACCGGAACCGGGACCTGTGTCGCCGCCGCGAGCGAGGAGGAGGTGTACCAGGCGCTGGGGCTGCCGTGGATCCCGCCGCCGCTGCGCGAGGACAGCGGGGAGATCGAGGCCGCGCAGCGCGGCGAGCTGCCGGTCCTGGTCACCGAGGCCGACGTGCGCGGGGACCTGCACACGCACACCAACCTGACCGACGGGGTGGCCCCGCTGACCGACATGGTGGCCGCCGCGGCGGCCCGCGGCTACTCCTACTACGCGGTCACTGACCATGCCCCCAACCTGTTCATGCAGCGGATGACCGACGAGAAGATGCTGGCCCAGCGGGCCGAGGTCGGCCGGCTGGACGGGCAGTACGGCGGGATGCGGCTGCTGCACGGCACCGAGCTCAACATCGGCCCGGACGGCGAGGTGGACTGGCCCGCGGAGTTTCTTGACCGCTTCGACCTGTGCGTGGCCTCCGTGCACTCGCACTTCACCCAGCCGCGGGAGGAGATGACCCGGCGGATGCTGCGGGCCGTCGAGAACCCCCACGTCGCGATCCTGGGTCATCCCACGACCCGGCTCATCGGCCGGCGGCCGCCGGTGGACGTGGACCTGGACGCGATCTACGAGGCGTGCGCGCGCACTGGCACCGCGATCGAGATCGACGCCTTCCCCGACCGGCTGGACCTGTCCGCCGAGCACGTCCGGCTGGCCCGCCGGCACGGCGTGAAGTTCAGCATCGACAGTGACGCGCACGCGGTCGGCCACCTCGCGGTGATGCGCTACGGGATCGGCACCGCGCAGCGCGGCTGGCTGACCCCCGGCGAAGTGATCAACACCTGGCCGTTGCCCCGGCTGATGGCGTTCTTGCGGGCCAAGCGGGGAACCTAGGCCGGCGGGCCGGCGCGCAGATAGCGCAGGAACCAGTCCCGGGCCAGGGACGCCACCTGCTCCAGCGTCCCGGGCTCGGCGAACAGGTGGCCCGCGCCGGGGATGACCACGAGCTGGCTCTCGCCGGGCAACTGCGCCCGGGCGGCTTCGTTGAGTTCGAGGACCCGGTCGTCCAGCCCGCCCACGAGGAACAGGGTGGGCGTCCGCACCGCGGCCAGCGCCGCCCCGGCCAGGTCGGGACGGCCACCCCGGGAGACCACGGCCGCGATCTCCCCGGAGTAGCCGGCCGGGCCGGGCCCCGCGGGAGAGTCCGTGGCTGGGCCAGGGCCAGCGGCCGGGCCCGGCGGCGGCCCGCAACGCCGCGGCCGCCCCGGTGCTGGCCCCGAAGTAGCCGACCGGGACCCGTTCCAGCCCCGGCTGGCCCCGGAGCCAGCTGGTCGCCGCGGCCAGCCGGCCGGCCAGCAGCCCGATGTCGAACACGCTGGCCCGGTCGGCTTCCTCGTCCGGGGTGAGCAGGTCGAAGAGCAGGCTGCCCAGCCCGGCCACGTGCAGGGTCCCGGCCACGAACACGTTGCGCGGGCTGCTGCGGCTGCTGCCGCTGCCGTGCGCGAACACCACCACCCCGCGCACCCGGGCCGGAACGGTCAGCCGTCCCGGCAGCGGGACCGTCCCGGCCAGGACGATCACGTCCCGCTCCGTGGGCGCCGCGTCATCCGCCCGCAGTCCTTGGTCCGCCCGCTGTCCTTTGTCCGCCCGCTGGAGGAGGTCCACCACTTCCGCGTCCGGGGTCTGCGCGAAGTCCAGGTACCACTGGCCGATGGCCAGGAACGGCTCGGGCACCTCCGCGCAGACCACGTCGTCCACCACGCTGGCCAGCGCGTCCAGCGAGGCCTGCGGAGCGAGCGGGACGGCCAGCACCACCCGGGCCGCCCCGTGCGCCCGCGCCACCTGGCAGGCCGCCCGCGCGGTGGAGCCGGTCGCGATCCCGTCGTCCACCACGATCGCGGTCTTGCCGGCCAGCGGCACCCGGGGGTGACCGGCCCGGTAGCGCTCCGCGCGGCGGATGAGCTCAGCCCGCTCGAGCTCCTCGACCTCGGCGAACTGCAGCTCGGTTACGTGCTCGGCCCGGACCACGTCCTCGTTGACGACCCGGACGCCGTCCTCACCGATCGCGCCCATGGCCAGCTCGGGCTGGGCGGGCAGGCCGACCTTGCGGACCAGGATGACGTCCAGCGGGGCGTCCAGCGCCCGGGCGATCTCATAGGCGACCGGGATGCCGCCCCGGGGCAGGCCGACGACCACGCTGCCCGGTCCCCGCTCTATCGTCGGCAGGCCAGCGAGCAGGCTGGCCAGCCGCCGTCCGGCGTCGCCGCGGTCGAGGAACGGCATCGCGTCTACCCCCGCTCAGGTCCGGAGCAGCGACGTGAGCAGCCGCCGGGTCCGCACCGCGTCCTCCCCGCGGCCGAACTCCCCGGCCACGAAGTCGGTCACCCCCGCGTCGGCCAGGTCGGCCAGCTGGGCCTCGACGGACGCTTCGTCCCCGACCAGGGCGACGTCGGCCGGGCCGGCCGCTCCTTCCCGGTCCAGCATGGCCCGGTAGGAGGGGAGCTGGCCATAGATGGCGAAGACCTTGGCCGCCGCGGCCCGGGCCGCGTCCGGGTCACTGGTCACGCAGATGGGCAGGATGCACACCACCCGCGGGCTGGGCCGGCCGAGGGCCTCCGCCGCCGCGGTGATGGTGGGCACGATGTGCCCCCGCACCGTGGCGGGCCCGGTCATCCACAGCACCGTGCCGTCCGCCAGCTCCGCGGCGAGCCGGAGCATCCTGGGCCCGAGCGCCGCGAGCAGCAACGGCACCGGCGTCGGGCCGGGGGTGGTCAGCGTGACGTTGGCGCTGACCTGCTCACCCCGCAGCTTGGCCGGCTGCCCAGCCAGCAGCGGCCGCAGGATCGAGAGGTACGCCCGGGTGTGCGCGACCGGCGTGCCGAAGTCGTAGCCGAACATGCTCTCGATGACGATCTGGTGTGAGGTGCCGACGCCCAGGGCCAGCCGGCCGTCGGTGGCCGCGGCCACGGTCAGCGCCTGCTGGGCCAGGGCCGCCGGATGCCGCGGGTAGGTGGGGACCACGGCCGTGCCCAGCTCGATCCCGGGGACTTCGCTGCCCGCCACCGCCAGGGCGGTCAGCGCGTCGAGGCCGAAGATGTTGTTCATCCACGCGGACGCGAAGCCGTCGTCCGCCGCGCGGCGCAGGGCGTCGCGCACCTGGGCCAGTGGTGGCCGTCCCTGGCCGTCCGGTCCGGACGGGTCCGGCAATGACACGCCAATCCGCATGAGGGTTCTCCGCTCCGTTGCGACCCAGTTTCCAACCTCAGGCCCATGCTGCGCTCTGCAGAATTGTGCTGGACAGACCCCGTCCTGGGTCAGTCCTGCCCCGCATAGGCCACCGCTACCTCCGCCGCCAGCCCCGCGTTGTCGGCGATCAGCTGCCGGTTCACCTCGATACTGCGCCCGCCGCTCAGCTCGTGCACGAGGTCGAGCACGGCCGGGGTCACGGCTGGCCCGCGGATCCCCAGTCCCCGGACCCGGTCAACGGCCTCGGCCAGGATCGGCTCGATCTCCAGCGCCGGGTCCGGTGGCCTGGTCAGCAGCACTCCCGACGTTCCGTTGAGGAGCCAATGAGTCGCGGTGACGCGGGCAGCCTCCGCGGCGTCGGTCACCACCGCGGACACTGGTGGACCACCCTCGGCGCTGTAGAACATCGGGAGCGTGCGGGTGCGCCAGCCCAGCACCGGGACGGCGAGGGTCTCCAGGAGTTCCGCGGTGGCCGCCACGTCCAGGATGGATTTGACGCCGGACGACACCACCAGGGCCTGGGTCCGCGCGATCTGCGGCAGGTCGGCCGAGACGTCGGGCACGGTGGCGAAGCCGCGGTGCACCCCGCCGGTGCCGCCGGTAGCCATGAACCGGATGCCGGCCAGCCGGCAGACCGCCAGCGTGCCGCCGACTGTGGTCGCCCCTAGCGCGCCCTGTTCCAGGCAGGCGGCCAGGTCGCGGGCCCCCACCTTGCGCGCCGCCACGCCGGCGCTGGCGAACCGCTTCAGGTCGGACTCGGTGAGCCCGATCCGCAGCACCCCGTCCACCAGGCCGACCGTGGCGGGCACCGCACCCGCCTCCCGGACCCGGGCCTCGGCGGCCAGCGCGACCTGGACGCCTTCGCCGCCCGGGAAGCCGTGCGAGACCAGGGTGGTCTCCAGCGCGACCAGGGGCACGCCGCGGTCGGCGGCGTCCTGGACCTCGTCAGTCAGCAGCGGGGTCATCGTCGTCACGGCATCGCTCCCATCGTGGCTACCGCCCGGGCCGCCGCGGCCAGGCCCATGCTGACCCCGCCGACCAGGTATCCCGCGGCGAACGCGTCGCCCGCCCCGGTCGAGTCCACCGCGTCCACCGGGCGCGCCGGGTACTCGCCGCCCCCGGCCCGCACGCCGCGGGCGCCCAGCTTCACCACGAGGTCGGTTCCGGCCAGGTCAGTTCCGCCGAACTCGCCGATCAGGTCCACCTCGGCCTCGGTGCCGAACACGATCTGCGGCCGGAGCCGGCCGAGCAGCGCGCGGAACCGGGTCACGCCGTACTCATTCAGCACGGCGGTTGACGACAGGTCAACACTGAGCCGGGGCACGCGGGCGGCCGCGGCCAGCGCGGCCCCGCTGACCGGCGCCCGGGTCAGGCTGTAGGCCGGGAGGTGGAGCAGCCCGCAGCCGTCGAGCCAGGCGTCCTCGAGGGCTTGCGCGGTCAGCAGCGGGCCCACGCCCCGGTCGGTGAGCATGGAGCGGCTGGCGCCGCCGCGGGAGAGCGAGACCACCACGCCGGTCGGGCCCTCGACCACCGGGCCGCGCAGGTCGACCCCGCGCTGGCGCAGGTCGCTGGCGACCAGCTGGGCGGCCAGGTCGGTGCCGCGCGCCGCGACGAGCCGGGCCTGCCCGCCGAGGGCCACGATCCACGCCGCCACGTTGGCGGCCTGGCCGCCGGCCCCGACCCAGGTGCGCGCGGGGGTGTCCGTCTCCTCCGCCACCGGCCCGTCCGGGCAGACCACGACGTCGAGGTGCGCGTCGCCCAGCACGCAGAAGAGTGTCACTAGGTGCAGGTTTCCCATTCTGTGGTTGAACGATAAGCAATTGATGATCTCACCAGGGCAGGAGGCGATTACGCTGAGGCCCGTCCAGCGCCCGGATCGGGCGCCCGGGGGGACCGCGCCACCGCCAGCGGGGGCGCCTGGCGAAGGAGAATCAGATGCCCCTGTTCGGCGGCGGCTCAGGCGACACGACGACGTGGGAACCGCAGGCCGCGGACGGCCGCCTGGCGCTCACCGCGGGCGCCAACCCGGACGGGGTGTTCACCTCCGACCTGTCGGTGTCGGAGTACGCCCTGCTGGGTGAGGCGGGCTTCGAGCCGCTGGGCTTCGTGGTCGGCTCGTCGATCTTCCACATCGGCATCCAGGTCGGCCGCTGGTCCCAGAACGCCGAGCTGCAGGTCCTCAGCCAGGCCATGTACAGCGCCCGTGAGCTGGCCATGACCCGGATGCGCGCGGAAGCTGACCACCTGGGCGCGGACGGCATCGTCGGGGTGTCGCTGCGGATGCAGATGTACGCCTGGGGTCAGGACGTGCTGGAGTTCGTGGCCACCGGCACCGCAGTGCGGGCGCTGGCGGGCGAGGGGGCGCACCGGGCCCCCGACGGCCGCGCGTTCACCTCAGACCTGTCCGCCCAGGACTTCTTCCGGCTGCTCGCTGCCGGGGCGGTGCCGGTGGCGTTCGTGCTGGGCACCTGCGTCTACCACATCGCGCACCAGTCGGCCATGCAGGCGCTGCGCCAGGCCGGGCGCAACCAGGAGATGGTCACGTTCACCCAGGGCGTGTACGAGGCCCGCGAGCTGGCCCTGGTCCGGATGCAGAGCGAGGCGAGCGAGGCCCGCGCGTCTGGCATCGTCGGGGTGAACGTGGCGGTCTCCAACCATGTCTGGGGCGAGCACGCGACCGAGTTCCTGGCCACCGGGACCGCGATCCGGCGGCTCAGCGAGGAGCACCGGCTGCCGGCCACTACCCCCAAGCCCACGTTCACCCTCGGCCTGGACCACTGAGCGCCCCGGCGACTGGGCGCCCGCAACCGGGTCCTGTGCCCGCTGGTTACCGGCGCGCCTGGGACTGACGGCCTGCGCCCCGGGCAAGATGGGCGGATGCGATCGATCTGCGTGTTCTGCGGCTCCAGCCCGGGACGGCGCCCTGAGTACCTCGCGGGCGCCGTGGACCTGGGCCGGCTTCTGGCCGCCCGCGGGATCCGGGTGGTCTACGGCGGCGCACAGGTGGGCCTCATGGGCACGCTGGCGGACGCGGTGCTGGCCGCGGGGGGCGAGATCGTCGGGGTGATCCCCGGCCTGCTCGTCAACGCTGAGCTAGCGCACCCGGGCCTGAGTGACTTGCGGGTCACCGGCAGCATGCATGAGCGCAAGGCGCTGATGGCCGACCTGTCGGACGGTTTCATCGCGCTGCCCGGCGGGCTCGGCACCCTGGAGGAGTTCGCGGAGATCGTCACCTGGGCCCAGCTGGGACTGCACGCCAAGCCGGCCGGGCTGCTGAACCTGCTGGGCTACTACGACGGGTTGCTGGGGTTCCTGGACCACGCCGCGGCCGAACGCTTCGTCCGCCCCGACCACCGGGACATGATCCTGGCCGAGCCGTCGGCGCCGCGGTTGCTGGCCGCGATGGACGGCTGGACGGCGCGGCCGCGGACTCCGGCCAAATGGATCGACGCCGGCGGCGCGGACATCAGGCCCGGCCGGGGCGCCCAGGACCCCCCGGGGCGCTGAGCCGCGGGCGGGACCTGGCCGGCGCGGGACCTGGCCCGCGCGGCACCTGGCCGGGCTGGCACCTGGCCGGCCAGGTCCGCAGATGGTGGAGTTAGCACCACCGAGATATCGGCCGCCGGTCCGCATCATGGAAGCGCTGGGACCGATCTGGAGCGGGAGGTAGGGGATGAGTGAGGACAGGAGCGTCTTCGGCCGGCTGGCCCAGCGGACCCTGCAGACCTGCGTGCGCGGGCTCGTCCTGGCCGTAGTCGCGGTCGCTGGCGTCCCGCTGTTCTTCGCCTCCCTGCTCTCCCTGGTGTCGCTGGCCGCGGGGATCGGGATCCTGCTGGCACCGAGAAGCCTGCTGGCCGTGCGGGGGCTGGCCAGCGGGCAGCGCCGCTGGGCGCGGGAATGGTCACGGGTGTCGATCGCGGCGCCGTACCGGCCCCGGCCGGTTGAGCTCACCAACGGGCTGATCGGCCGGCTGCAGCGCTGCAAGTGGCTGCTGACCGACCCCGCGACCTGGCGTGACCTGCTCTGGATGCTGGTCGACCTGCCGGCCGGGGGGGTGCTGGGGCTGCTGCCCGCGTTCCTGGTCGTCGCGGGCGGGTGGACGTTGGTGGCCGATTTCGGGAACCTGTTCTTCAGCTGGTGGCCCGGGACGTCCCCAAGCTTCTGGGCCCAGGTGTTCCTGCTGAGCATGCTGCCGCTCGGCGTCCTGCTGGGGCCGCGGTTGCTCAAGGCTCATGCCCAGGTCGCCTCGTCACTGCTGGCCCCGACCCGGGCGGCGATGGCCGCGCAGGTGGGCCAGCTAGCCGAGTCCCGCTCCCAGGCGGTGGACGCCTCCGCGGCCGAACTGCGCCGGATCGAGCGCGACCTGCACGACGGGGCCCAGGCCCGGCTGGTCTCCCTGGGCATGAACATCGGGTTCGCCGAGCAGGTGCTCCGCGACAATCCCGACCTGGCCCTGTCCCTCCTCGCGGAGGCCCGCAGCTCGAGCGGGCAGGCCCTGGTCGAGCTGCGCACCCTGGTCCGCGGCATCCACCCGCCGGTGCTGGCCGAACGCGGCCTCGACGGGGCGGTGCGGGCGCTCGCGCTGAGCCTGCCGCTGCCGGTAGACCTGCATATCGACCTGCCCGGCCGGGCGTCCGCCCCGGTGGAGTCGGCGCTCTACTTCGCGATCGCCGAGGCCCTCGCCAACGTGATCAAGCACAGCGGCGCGAACCGGGCCTGGGTCCAGCTTGAGTACGATTCCGGCAGGCTGGTGGCGATCGTCGGCGACAACGGCACCGGCGGCGCCGGGCCCGGACCCGGCGGCGGCCTGCGCGGCGTCGAGCGGCGGCTGGCCGCCTTCGACGGCGTGATCGCCGTGACCAGCCCGGTCGGGGGGCCGACTCTCGTCACCATGGAGCTGCCGTGCGAGTTGTCCTTGGCGAGGACCTGACCCTCCTGCGGGACGGGCTGATCCGGCTGCTCACCGCGTACGACATGGACGTGGTGGCGGCGGTGGACAACGGGCCCGGACTGCTGCGCGCGCTGGTCACGCACCGCCCGGACGTGGCCGTCGTGGACGTCCGGCTCCCGCCGAGCTTCACCGACGAGGGCCTGAAGGCGGCGATCGAAGCCCGCGCTCAGGTGCCCGGCCTGCCCGTGCTCGTCCTGTCTCAGCACGTCGAACCGCTCTACGCCCGGGAACTGCTGTCCTCGGGGCGGGGCGGCCTTGGCTATCTGCTCAAGGACCGGGTCAGCGACGTGCGGCGGTTCATCGAGGCCGTGCGGACCGTCGCAGGCGGCGGCACCGCCATGGACCCCGACGTCATCGCGCAGTTGCTGGCCCGGCACGCCCGCGACGAGGTGCTGGGGCGCCTCACGCCGAGGGAACGCGAGGTGCTCGCCCTGATGGCTGAGGGATGCACCAACGCCGGCATCGCCACCCGGCTGGTGGTCACGGAGAAAGCGGTCAACAAGCACATCAGCAACATTTTTACCAAGCTGGGCCTGTATCCCGACGACGACGGGAACCGCCGCGTGCTGGCCGTTCTGACCTACCTCAACGCCTGAGCCGCTCCGGCGGTGCGCAGCACGATTCCTTTTCACCTCTCCCTGGGTCTTCCTGCTTGACGGTGAGTTCTGGACGAGAGGATCGCCAGCGATGGACGAACTGAACCGGGCCTTTGTCAGCACCCAGGCCATCTTGGCCAAGGTCCAGCCCGGCGACCTGGACGCGCCGACGCCCTGCGCGTCGTGGGACGTTCGCGCGCTCATCAACCACTTCGTCGGGACGGCCCGATGGTGGGCGGTCACTGTCACCGGGGAGGGCGGGGCTCCCGACGCCGACTGTGCGGCCGGGGACTTCGCGGCTGCGTACGAGGAGAGCATCCGGATCGCGACCGCGGCGTTCGAGACCGACGGCGTACTGGAGAAGACGGTCCGGCTGCCGTTCGGGGAGTTCTCCGGAGCTGCCCTGCTGAGCCTGGCCGCCATGGAGCAGTTCATCCACGGCTGGGACCTCGCGCGCGCCCTCGGACACCACACCGACCTGGATCCCGGGCTCGCCGCCGGACTGCTCAGCCAGGCCAGGCCCGCGATCACCGGCGCCTTCCGCGGACCTGACGGCGAGGGCTTGTTCGGGTCCGCTCAGGAGGCTCCGGCCGGAGCTGGCCCTGCCGACCAGCTCGCCGCCTTCCTCGGACGCCGGGTGTGAGCGGTCCCGCTGCGACCCGCCTTCCCCAGATTGGCCAGGCCTATCGGGCATAACCCGGGGCCTAAGTTGGCTACTACGGGCGAGGGACGTGAACCAGCAGCACGGGGGAATGAGACCCGGCCACGCCTGGTTTAGATACCCTGCAGGGTATTCCAGCAGCGGATACCCATCGAGACGAGGAGACACTCCATGGCTACGGTCGAACTGACGGGCCAGAACTTTGAGTCCGTCGTGGGCGGCGCGGACATGGTTCTGGTGGACTTCTGGGCTTCGTGGTGCGGCCCGTGCCGTATGTTCGCGCCGGTCTTCGACCGGGCGTCGGAGAAGCATTCGGACGCCGTGTTCGGCAAGGTGGACACGGACGCTGAGACCGAGCTGGCCCAGCAGTTCAGCATTTCGTCCATCCCCACGCTGATGGTGATCAGGGACAACATCGTCCTCTACGCGCAGCCGGGCGCACTGCCCGAGCAGGCGCTGGAGGAGCTGATCACCAAGGCGCGTGAGCTCGACATGGACGAGGTGCGCGCGAGCATCGCCCAGGACCAGTCGGAGCACGACCACGAGCACGAGCACGACACGAGCACGAGCACGAGCACGAGGACGCGGAGCCGCAGAGCTAACTCCGCCGCAGCGAACGAGCCCGCAGCCATCCACGGCGGCGGGCTCGCCTGCGTTCCGGCCAGATTCGTCCCCGGCCGCGGGTTATGGTCACAGCCTCCAGGCCGGGCCGCCGGGGCTCAGGCGTCAAGCTGCACCGCGGGCCAGTCGAGCATCCGCGCGCCGATCACCGCCACCCGCAACGCTAGTCCCTGCGCCGGGTCGGCCGGGTCCTGGCCGGTGAGCTCCTTGACCCGGGCCAGCCGGTAGGTCACCGCGCGGACGGACAGGTGCAGCCGCCGGGCGGTCTCAGCCGCCACGCCACCGCACGCGTAGTACTCCTGCAGCGTGGCCAGCAGCGGCCCGGCCCCGCCCCGCGCTCGCTGCAGCGGCGTGAGGAGCGCGCTGACAAGGTCGGTGATGGCCGTCCGGTCGCGCAGGATGACCTGGTAGATGAGCAGGTCCGAGGCGTCCACCACGGAGTCCGGCATGCCCAGGCGCGCCGCCACGTCCAGCGCGTCACCGGCCTCGTCGAAGGACCGCCGCACGCCGCCCGGCCCTGGGTAGGCCCGCCCGAACGCGACCCGCCAGGGTCGCGGCTGGTCCGGGACCAGGTCCGGCTGGGCCCGGGTCAGGGCCCGGGCCAGCGCCACCGCCACCCGGCTGGCCTCCGCGCCGTCGCTCACCCCGGTCACCGCGACGAGCCGGCCGCCCCGGCTGATCGTCAGCGACGGTGACGGCGCGGCCGCCTCAGCCACCAGCCGGTCGATCTCCTGGCCCAGCGGCCTGGTGGCCCGGACCCCGGCCGCGTACTCCGCCAGCACGACCAGGTGCGGCCCGGCCAGCCGCAGCCCGAGGCGCTCGCCGCGCACGAGCAGATCGGCGGCGTCGCGGCCGGAGAGCAGGTCATCGACGAACTCGAGGCGTTCGGCTTCCTCGCGGCGGGCGATCGACAGGTGGGCACGTTCGAAGCCCTCGGCCGCAGCCGCTACCGCGTCGTCGGCGGCCCGCAGCACGCCGAGCCCGGCCGCCCGCAGATCGGTCAGGCCGGGCAGTTCGCGCCACAGCCGCCAGGTCGCCGACAGGTACAGATCGACCAGGCCGCGCAGGGCCACGCCGCTCTCCGCGGCCTGCTCCCCCGACCTGCCGTACTGGGCGAGCTCGGCGGCGGCCAGGCGGCGGCCGGTGCGCGCCGCGTCGGCCGCGGCGGGAAGGTAGTCGGCGAGCAGGTCCGGCGGCAGTCCGCCCGCCTCCCGGCTCGCCGCCTGGGCGATCGCGTCAAGATCGACCAGGCTCTCGGAAATATTGCCGGTAGTCGGCAAGTTCATGAGGGTAATGTTAGCCGGATGCGGCCGATGACGGCAGACCTCCGGCAATGGATAGTGGTCAGAGGTATCTGGTGAGAGGGACTCCAGCGCCACGAGGAGACCGCAGTGACCATGACCCGCCCGCCCGCGGGCCCGCCTGTGGGCGGCCCTGCGGGCCCGCCCGACCGGCGGCCCGGCGATTCCAGGCCGGCCGGATCCTCAGCGGATCGCCCTCTTCCGGGCGGCTTCCGCGTTGCCGGAATACCGGTCAACTTCACCCCGGGGGCCGCCCTGCTCGGCGTGCTGGCCGCCGGGTTCGGTGCGCTCACCCTGCCTGAGCTCGACCCCGGCCGGTCCGTGGGCGGCTACCTGGCCGCCGCGGCCGGCCTGGTCGTCGTGCTCCTGGGCAGCATGGCCGCGCACGAGCTGGCGCACTCGATCGTGGCCCGCCGCTACGGCCTGGCGGTGCCGGCCACCGTCGGCTTCTTCGGCGGGCTGCGGCACGGCCGGGAGTACCGGCCAGGATCGGCCGGCCAGCCGGAGTTGCCCAGCCCTCGCGCGCAGGGGCAGGTCGCCGCGGCCGGGCCCCTGGCCAGCCTGCTGCTGGGCGTGCTCGCCGCGGCCGCAGCGGTCACCTTGTCCGCGCTCGGCGCGGGTCTGCTGCCGGTAGCCGTGGCCGCGGCCGCGGCCTGGGTCAACGGCCTGCTGGCGGTGGCCAACCTGGTGCCCGCGGCGGGGCTGGATGGCGGGCGGATCGTCCGAGCGCTCGCGTGGGCGCGCTCGGGCGACCCCACCCGCGCCGGACTCGTCGCGGCCCGTTTCGGCCAGGTCAGCGGGGCGATCCTCACCGCCGCCGGCGTTACCGCGCTGGCGCTCGGTTACCTGGCCGGCCTCTGGTTCGTGCTGGTGGGCCTGCTGATGGTCGGGGCCTCCCGGGCTGAGGCCAGCCAGGTACGCACCTCGGCCGCCCTGGCCGGGGCCCGGGTCCGCGACATCCTGCTGCCGGACGGCGGGCTGGCCCCCACCGCCCGCGGCTGGCAGACGGTCGGGGCCTTCCTCGAGGATGAGGGGGGCGAGGGAGCTGGCCCACGCCGCCGCGACCGCGTACCCCGTCCGGGACTTCGACGGCCAGCTGTCCGGCCTGGTGACGCTGGCCCAGCTGCTGAGCGTGCCAGCCGGCCGCCGCGACGTCACCCGGCTGTCCCAGGTCGCCACCCCCGTGGCCTACCTGGCCTTCACCACGCTGGATGAGCCGCTGGCCGACCTGCGCGCCCGGCTGACCGGGGCCGGCGGCCAGCAGCGCCCGGCCAGCCCGGCCGCCCTGCACACCGCGGGCTACGCCCTGGTGCTGGGCCCGAGCGGCGAACTGGCCGGGCTGCTGACGCCCGCCGACTTCGCCCGTGCGGCCCACGTCGGTGGCCTGCGGATCACCACGGCCGGAGCCGGGCCAGGCCCACGCTGACGACAAGAGGAGCCCTCGCGATGTATGACCCTTTCCATGTGCCGCTGTGGCTATGGGGAGTCGCGATCGCGGTTGTCCTCGCGGTCGCCGCAGCGGATGTGCTGCACGCCTCGCGCAGCCGTGGCCGGGAGCCCGGGCTGCGCGAGGCGGCGTTGTGGACGGCCGGGGTCGTCGCCCTGGGCGGGCTGTTCGGCCTGGCCCTGGCGGCGGTGGCCGGGCCGCGGGCGTCGGGCCAGTTCTACGCGGGCTGGCTGACCGAGTACAGCCTCTCGCTGGACAACCTGTTCGTCTTCGTCCTGCTGATCGGCCGCTCGGGGATAGCGGCCGGGCTGCGCAGCCGGGTGCTGCTGGCCGGGATCGGCTTCGCGCTGCTGCTGCGGGCCGTGTTCATCGCGGCGGGCGCCGCCGCGCTGAACCGCTTCGACTGGGTGCTCTACATCTTCGGCGCGGTGCTGCTGGTCACCGCGGTCCGGATGGCCGCGGGCCTCGGCGGCCCGCCAGCCCCGGCGGGTGCCCCGCCCCGGCTTCCCGGTCCGAAGGTGCTCCGCGTCGGGCTGGCTGGCCGCCTGAAGCGGCACCGCAACGGCCCGCTGCTGGTCCTGGTGGCCGCGATCGCCACCGCCGACGTGGTGTTCGCGATGGACTCGATCCCGGCGGTGTTCGGCCTGACCCGGGACCCTTTCCTGGTGCTAGCCGCGAACGTGTTCGCGCTGCTCGGCCTGCGTCACCTGTACTTCCTGATCGGCGGGCTGATCGACCGGCTGGTGCACCTGACCGCGGGGCTGTCGGCGATCCTCGCGTTCATCGGCGTGAAGCTGATCGCCGAGGCGCTCGCCGACTCCGGGGTGCACCGGCTCGGTCCGGTGCCGGTCCCGCACATCGACACCTGGGTATCCCTGTGCGTCATCGGCGGCGTGCTCATCGTGGTCACGGTGACCAGCCTGCTGGCCACCCGGAACGGCCGGGCGCTCAGCTCCTCCCGGTCAGCGCGCCCAGCTGAGCGGCCACCTCGTCCGGCGCGACCTTCCGAGTCTCACCGCTAGCCCGCTCGGTCAGCTCGACCGTGCCCTCGGCCAGCCCTCGCTTGCCCACGGTGACCCGGTACGGGATGCCGGTGAGTTCCGCGTCGCGGAACTTCACCCCGGCGCGCTCGGCCCGGTCGTCGATGATCACCTCGAACCCGGCCGAGGCCAGCTGGTCATAGAGGGCCGCACCGGCCTTGGCCACCTCGGCGTCCTCGGACTGGGCGACGGTCACCACCACGGCGAACGGCGCCACGGCGAGCGGCCAGACGATGCCGCGCTCGTCGTGATGGCGTTCGACGATGGCGGCCATCGCGCGCTCCACCCCGATCCCGTAGCTCCCCATGATCAGCGGGACGGCCTTGCCGTCCGGGCCGAGCACGGTCGCGCCGAAGACTTTGGAGTACCGGTCCCCGAGCTTGAATATGTGCCCGACCTCGATGGCCTCGATGAGCTCCAGCGGTTCCCCGCACTGGGGGCAGGCCTCGCCCGCGGTGACCTCGCGCAGGTCGGCCCACTGGCCGACGGCGATGTCCCGGGCCACCTCCACGCCGCGCAGGTGCATGTCGTCCACGTTGGCCCCGGTGACCATGTCCCGGCGGCCGTCCAGGGCGCGGTCCGCGATGATCGGCAGCCCGCCGACCCCGACCGCGCCGAGGCTGCCCGGCAGCGCGCCGAGTGCCTCCCTGATCTCGTCCGGCTGGGCCGGGCGGACCGTGGTCGCCCCGGTGGCGTCGATCAGCTTCTGCTCGCTCAGCGCGTGGTCGCCGCGCATCAGCACCAGCGTCAGCTGGCCGTCCAGCACGTAGACGAGCGTCTTGATCTGCCGCGTCGCGGGTGCGTCGTACCCGGTGGCCAGGTCCTCGATGGTCCGCACCCCAGGCGTGTCGAAGCGCTCCGGGCTGTCCAGCCCGGGGCCGTCGGCCAGGTCGGCCAGCCGTGACGTGGCCTTCTCGATGTTGGCGGCGTAGTGGCAGGCCGGGCAGTACACGACCAGGTCCTCGCCGGAGGACGAGGGGCACATGAACTCGGTGGAGTCGCTGCCGCCCATGGTTCCGCTGGAGGCCTCGACCGGGATGGCCGGAATCCCGAGCCGCTCGAAGATGCGCCGGTAGGCGTCGTAGTGCCGGTCGAACGCCGCGTCCAGCCCGACCCGGTCCAGGTCGAAGCTGTAGGAGTCCTTCATGGTGAACTCGCGGGTCCGGATCAGCCCGGCCCGGGGCCGCGGCTCGTCCCGGAACTTCGTCTGGAACTGGTACCAGGCCTGCGGCAGCTGCTTGTGCGAGTTCAGCTCGGTGGCCAGGACCGCGAAGATCTCCTCATGCGTCATGGCCAGCGCGAGCCGGGCGCCCTTCCGGTCGGTGAGCCGGAACATCTCCTCGCCCATGATCTCCCAGCGCCCGCTGCGCTCCCAGATCTCGGCCGGGTGCATGTCGGGCAGCAGCACCTCCTGCGCGCCGATCCGGTTCATCTCCTGCCGGATGATCTCGATGACCTTGGACCGGACCCGCACGGCCATCGGCAGCAGCGAGTAGTGCCCGGCGATCAGCTGGCGGATGTAGCCGCCCCGCAGCAGCAGCCGGTGGCTCGGCGCGCCCGCGTCCGCCGGGTCCTCCCGCAGGGTGGGGATGAACATCTGTGACCAGTGCATGCGCGGGAAACTCTCCGTGTGGGAAGGCCAGCGATTAGATGCCAGTGGTTCGAAGCCCAGTGAATCGAAGCCCAGTGGTTCGAAGCGCAGTGGTGAGAAAGCCAGTGGCCTAGCAGCTTAGTGGGAGTCGGCGGGTGGCACGGCGCGCACGCGCAGCCCCGGCTCCAGCGGCGGGGCACCGACCGCGCAGTTCGTCAGGCACTCCGGTTCGGCCACCTGCTCCCCGGACGGTGACCGGAGCACGTCGTTGTCGACCAGGATCGCCGATCCCACTGCGGCCAGGACCATCAGGCCCGAGCAGATGAGCATGGCCTCGTGGAACCCGTGGTTCAGCAACGTCTTCGAGTGCAGCGCGGCGCCGCTGAGCCCGACCGCGGCCGGCAGGCCCGCCACGGCCAGCAGCCCCGCCGCCCGGGCCGTGGCGTTGTTGACCCCGCTCGCCACCCCCGCGTGCCGCTCGTCCGCGCTGGCCAGCACGGTGGCGGTGAGCGGGGCCACGGTCATGGCCAGGCCGATCCCGAACAGCAGCACGGCGGGCAGCACGTCGGCCACGTACGACGTATTCGGCCCGATCCGGGTGAGCAGCGCCAGCCCGGCCGCCGCGAGCAGCAGCCCGCCGGTCATCAGCCAGCGCGGCCCGTACCGCTGGGCCCACGCCCCCGCCCGCGACGACAGCAGCAGCAGGGCCACGGTCGAGGGCAGCAACGAGATCCCGGCCTGCAGCGGCGTGAAGCCCGCGACCACCTGGAGGTCGAGCACGAGCAGGAAGAACACCGCGCCCATGGCCCCGTACACGACGAACGTGATGAGGTTGATGGCGGTGAACTGGCGGGACGAGAAGATTCCCAGGGGCAGCATCGGCGGGACCCGCTCGGGGTGCGGCGCCGCGGCGCCGTTCCAGCAGGACGAACGCGGCCCCGGCGGCCACGCCCGCCAGGGCCGGCACCACGGATTCGGCCAGTGTCCCGGAGGACGCCTCGATCAGGCCGTCCGTGATGCCAGCCAGGGCCAGCGCGGCGAGCACCGCGCCGGCGATGTCGAACCGCCCCTGCGCGGTGGGGTCCCGGCTCTCCGGGACGTGCCGGCTGGTCACGGCGAGCACGGCCACGGCGAGCGGCAGGTTGATCAGGAAGATCCAGCGCCAGCCGATCGAGCCCACGATCCAGCCGCCGAGGAACGGGCCGATCGCGCCGGCCACGCCGCCCAGCCCGGACCAGGCGCCGATGGCCCGCGGCCGGTCGTCCGCCGCGAACGTGGACTGGATGATGGCCAGCGAGCCGGGGGTCAGCAGCGCCCCGCCGATGCCCTGCAGCGCCCGCGCCCCGATCAGCACCCCGATGTTAGGAGCCAGGCCGCACAGCGCGGACGAGAGCGCGAACCAGGTCACGCCGATGAGGAACACCCGGCGGCGGCCGAACCGGTCGCCGAGCGCCCCGCCCAGCAGGATCAGCCCGGCCAGGGTGAGCGTGTACGCGGTCACGACCCACTGCAGGCCGGCCAGGGAGGTGTTCAGTTCCTTGCCGATAGTCGGCAGGGCCACGTTGACTGCCGTGGCGTCGAGCATGGCCATGCTCGACCCGAGCACGGTCGCCGTGATGATCCAGCGCCCGCGGCGCTGGCCCAGCCTGATCCGCCCAGCGTCCGGGGAGATCGGCGGCAGCGGCGCGCCCATCCTCAGGAACCGCACATGTCGAGCAGCTTGCGGACGGTGGCCAGGTTCCGGGCCGTGCCCGCGCCCTGGGCCGACATCGGCCGGCCCGCCCGGCTCAGCAGCGCGGCCAGCTCGCTGCGCCCGAAGCCGTCCGGGGTGTGCAGGAACAGGGCGCGCCCGGCGTACTGGGCCGTGTCCCGGCTCCCCTTCTGCGCCACCGTGTCCTCCGCCGCGGCCACGCTGGCGACCATCTCCGCAGGCGGCTCGGCAGGCAGGAACACCACGTGCACCAGCTTGGGGTTGGGCTCGTCCGGATACGGGTTGTCCCGCGCGATCCGGGCCAGTTCCGCGCGGGTCAGCACCAGGACCGCGGAGCGCACGCCCACCCGGTCCTCGACCGCCTTCTCGACGGCGGCCGCCAGCGTCGCGGTGTCCTGCTCGTCCGTACTGAACACCACGTTCCCGCTCTGGATGTAGGTGGCTACGTCGGTGTGCCCGAGAGAAGCCATGATCTCGCGCAGGTCCGCCATCGCGACCTTGTTGCGCCCGCCGACATTGATTCCGCGCAGCAACGCGACATGAGTAGCCATCCCCACCACACTAGCCAGCCGGCCACCTGCCCAAACAGTGCAACACCGGGCCGGACCTAGAATGCACGGCGTGGCTGAAACCGATACCCAGCGCGGAGCCCGGCTGCCCGAGCGGCACGCGGGCCGGGTGATAGTGCTCGACCCCGGCGACCGGGTGCTGCTGATGCGCTACGACGACGAGCTGCCCAACGGCCGCCACTGGACCACGCCCGGCGGCGGGCTGAACCCGGGCGAGGACTACGCCGCCGCGGCCGTCCGCGAACTGGCCGAGGAGACCGGGTGGACCGACGTCACGCTCCGCCGCGAGGTGCTCCAGCGCAGCCTGACCATGGAGTACGGCGGCCGCCTGGTGCACCAGTACGAGCGTCACTACCTGGCCCGCACGCACCAGCCGGACCGCCCGCTCGGGGACGTCGCGCAGATGCACGCGGCCGACGGCATCGCCGCCTGGCGCTGGTGGAGCCTGGCCGAGCTGGATTCGACGGCCGAGGTCATCTGGCCCGCGGAGCTTGCGGACGTGATCCGGAAGGTCTTGGCTGAGGAGCAGACCCCGGGCTGAGCGCCAGCAGGGGCGCAGCCACGGGGAGGACGGGCCTATGGAGCCCATGCCGGAGGAGTGGAACCGGGCGGTCGCGGTGGTCGCGCACCCCGACGACCTGGAGTACGGCGCGGCCGCCGCGGTCGCCCGGTGGACCAGCCAGGGCAAGCACGTGGCGTACCTGCTCGCCACCCGGGGCGAGCGCCGGCATCCAGGGAATGGCCCCGGACCAGGTGGGGCCGCTGCGCGTCGAGGAGGAACGGCGCAGCGCCGCGGTGGTCGGCGTGCACGACGTTCACTTCCTGGACCACGCCGACGGGCTGGTGGAATACGGCCTGCCGCTGCGCCGCGACCTGGCCGCCGTGCTGCGCGCGGAGCGTCCCGACGTCGTCATCACCATGAACTTCGACCTGACCTGGGGCGACACCGGGATGGTCAACCACTCCGACCACCGCGCGGTGGGGCTGGCCGTGCTGGACGCGGTCCGGGACGCCGCCAACCCCTGGGTGTTCACCGACGCCGGGCCGGCCTGGGGCGGCACCAGCGAGGTCTACGTGGCCGCCGTGGCCGATCCCACCCACTTCGTGGACGTCACGGCGACGATCGGCGCGGGGGTCGAACTCGCTTGCGCGAGCACAAGGCCTATCTCGACGGCCTGGGCCGGGACTTCGACCCGGACGAGTTCCTCCGGAACGCGGCGGGCTACCTCGGCATGGCGGCCGGTGTCGAGTACGCCGTGGGCGTGCGCCGGTACACGACGGGCTGAGGGTTTCGCCCGCCCGGCTTTCGGTAGCTGGGGTACGTGCGCCGGTCCCCGGCGCCCCGGACCCTGGAGAGAGCATGCGCTACGCGGTACGAGGAGAAGCTCTTCTCGATCGGTGACGACTTCTGGATCACCGACGAGCGGGGTGACAAGGCCTTCCTCGTGGACGGGAAGGTGCTGCGGCTGCGGCAGACCCTGGAGATCCAGGACCCCGGCGGGCGCGTCCTGGTGACGGTGCGCAAGAAGCTGATCGCCATGCACGAGAGCATGGAGATCGAGGAAGGCGGCGCCCTGGCGGCGACCGTCCGCAAGGCGCTCGTCTCACCGCTGCGCCACCGTTTCACCGTGGAACTGGCCGAC
This sequence comes from uncultured Actinomycetes bacterium, assembly GCA_963781085.1. Classification (GTDB taxonomy): domain Bacteria; phylum Actinomycetota; class Actinomycetes; order Streptosporangiales; family Streptosporangiaceae; genus RYN-230. The sequence goes on along the minus strand of CAWAES010000004.1, from coordinate 117,992 downwards.
GGCAGCCAGCTCGACGTGACCGGCAGCGTCCTGGACAAGGACTTCGAGATCACGGCGGGCGGCGAGGTCCTGGCCCGGATCTCGCGGGCCTGGTTCCGGATCCGGGACACCTACGGCGTGGAGGTAGCCCCGGGCCAGGACGAGGTCCTGTTCCTGGCCGTCGCCGTCGCGCTGGACCGGATCCGCCGCGACGACGAAGCAGGCGATCGCCACTAGTCCGGCGGACCCGGCCGGGTCCGCCGGCCCGCCGCCGCGCTCAGACGGGGCAGGCCCAGTCCTCGCGCCCGGCCCGGGGCGCGCCTGCCCCGCCCGGCGGCGGGAACAGCACGCGCAGCGTGAACGCGTCGGCGGCCGGGCCGTTCGCCCGCAGCCGCCGCACCCGCTCCTCGGCGTCGGCCGGGGTCGGCACGGTCCCCCGGGGAATCCACCACAGCGCGGTGTACGCCTCGGTCATCCGCTCGAACCACTGCCTGCGCCGGGCCAGCACCCGCCGGTGGGCGTCGGAGTACACGAACGCGGCGAGCGCCTCGGGGGTCTCCCAGACTGACATGTTCACGATCACCCCCGCGCTGCCGGCCTGATCCCACTCGAAGGCGCGCACCGAGGTGGCGTTGCCGTCCTCCGTCTGCAGCCGCCACACGAACCCGGGCGCGGCGTCCGCCGCCGCGTTGACCGGATCGAGCGCGGCCACGAAGTCGGCGAGCTGCGGGCTGTCGAGCGGGGCCCGCAGCCGCCCGATGTTCACCTGGGCCAGCACGTAGTCCACTCCCCCATGCTGCCAGCCGCCCCTCTTCCCGGCTAGCCCGCCAGTCCGCCGCAGGCACGCCTGGCCCCGGGGTCCCGGATACGAGCCCGCGGACAGCTGACCCACGCCCGCCACGTCACCCCGGGGTCCCGTCTAGAGTGACTGACCGTGGCAGGACGTGGCACCCCGGCGACCGCGCTGCTCGCTAAGCAGCGCATCGCGCACACCGTGCACGCCTACGAGCATGATCCGCGCCGGGCCGGCTACGGCCAAGAGGCGAGCGACGCTCTGGGCGTCGCGCCAGAGCGGGTGTTCAAGACCCTGGTCGCCCAGGTGGACGGGGCGCTGACGGTCGGCGTGGTCCCGGTGGGCAGCCGGCTGGACCTCAAGGCGCTGGCCGCGGCGGCGGGCGGCCGGAAGGCGGCCATGGCTGACCCGGCGGCCGCGGAGCGGGCCACGGGCTACGTGGTCGGCGGGATCTCACCGCTGGGGCAGCGCAGGCGGCTGCCCGTGGTGGTCGACTCCTCGGCCCTGGGGTTCGCCACCATCTTCTGCAGCGGCGGCCGACGCGGGCTGGAGATCGAGATCGCGCCCGATGACCTGGTCCAGGCAGTGCACGCCACGGTGGCGGACATCGCCCAGCCGGCGGCCTGATCAGCCGACCCTGGTGTAGAACCCCGCGTCCACCTGCATGGGGAGGCCGGTGACGTACCGGGATTCGTCCGAGGCCAGGAACAGCACCGCGTTGGCGATGTCCCGGGGCTCGATGAAGTTGACCGGCAACGGGTGCAAGACCCGGAAGGTCTTGCTGAAAGCCTCGCGGTCGCTGGTGCCGAACGCACCCCAGAACATGTCGTTCTGGATCATCGGCGTGTCGACCGCGCTGGGATGCACGGTGTTGACCCTGATGTTGTACGGGGACAGCTCGTTCACCAGCGCCCGCATCAGCCCGACCACGGCGTGCTTGGTGGAGGAGTAGTGCGAGAACCCGGCGAATCCCATGAGGCCGCCGATGGAGCTGACCAGGATGAGCGAGCCACCCGTGTTCTGCTGGATGAGCTGCGGCGCCAGCGCCTTGACCGTCTTCCACACCCCGGTGAGGTTCACGTCCACGACGTCCTGCCAGTCGCTCTCGGAGAGTTCCCACGAGGTACCTGCGCTGATGATGCCCGCGTTCGCCACACCGACGTCGATGTGGCCAAACTCCTGCACCCCTTCGGCCACGACCGCGGCGAGCGCGGCGGAGTCCCGTACGTCGACCGCACGGCTCAGGATCTGGCCACCGGCCTCTTCCACGAGCCGTACCGTGGTGGCGAGGTCGTCAGGTGTCGCCATGGCAAACGGCACGCTGGCGATCTGGTCGCAGATGTCGGTCGCGATGATGCTCGCGCCCTCCTCCGCGAGCCGCAGGGCGTGAGCCCGTCCTTGCCCGCGTGCCGCACCGGTGATGAATGCGACCTTGCCGTCCATCCGGCCCATAACGTGTTCCTTTCGTCGTTGTCGTGGTTGTCGAGACCTTGGCCGTCGCGCCGGTCAGGCCCTCAGCAGCGGGAGGACGTGCTCGGCGAGTCGGCGCATCTGCTTGTCCTGCTCATGGGAGCCGATCACCAGCTGGAACAGCCGAACGCCCTGAGCGGCGAATTCGTTCAGGCGGGCGGCCACCACCTCCGGCGGCCCGCATATCCCCCACCGGTCGACGACGTCGTCGCCGACCGGCGGCCCGTGGAAGCTCTCGAGATGGTTCCGCAGCTCGAGCCAGGCTTGTTTCGGGTCGTCACCGACGTTCACGAACACGTTGTAAGCCCAGGTGAACGGCTCGCCGGCCGAACTGCCCGTCCGCTCCGCGGAGATCTTCGCCACTGCCGCCGCGTACTCCTGCGGAGTCGCGTGCGGGGTAATCCATCCGTCGCCGAGGCGTGCTATCCGCTGGTACGGTCCGAGCTGGTACCGTCCGGCGCGCTGTTCCTGCCACTCGTGGTGGACTGGCCCGCCGGGGGCCTGGGGATAGTAGTTTCCGCCCGCCATGATGATCGGCGGCGGGACGCTGGGGCGCGCAGCGCCCAGGGTGACTTCGGTGAACCGGTAGAACTCGCCGTTGACGGTCACTTTGTCCTCGTGCAGGAGCCGGCGGAGTACGCTCACTGACTCCTCGAACAGGCGGCCCCGCCGCTCGTAGAGCCGGCTGGCTTCCATGTCGTCTGGCCCGCGCAGGGCGGCCAGCGCCTGGTACTGCCGGCGCACCAGGCTGGCCTTGCCCGCACCGCCGCCGACGCCGAGAACCGAACGACCGCCGGATATCTCCTGCAAGGTGGCCCAGTTGGCCGCCAGGCTGACCGGATTGCGGAGGTGCGGGGCGACCACCCCCGAGCACAACAGCACTCGCTCGGTACAGCCGGCGACGGCCGACAGGACCACGGCCGGGTCGTACGCCGCTACCGTCCGGCGGCCGCCGGGAGCGTCGTGCACCCAGACGGCGTCAAACCCCATCGCCTCGGCCTCCCGGGCCGACCGCATCAGGTCCTGGAGCGTGTAGCCGCGGCCGGTGATCCCGCTGAGGTTGTTGAGCGAGACGCCGACCACCAGGGGTCCGCCGGGGGTCATGCTCACGGGGCCGGCCGGGGCGGAAGACCCATCAGCTCGCGCGCCTCGGCCGCGGTCGCGGGCTCGCAGCCGAGCTTCTCCACGATCGACACGGTCCGCTCCACGAGCTTCTCGTTCGTCGCGGACACGCCTGCCTCCATCTTCAGGTTGTCCTCCATGCCGACCCGCACATGGCCACCGCGCAGAATGGACTCGGTGGTGGCCGGCAGCTGAGCCGCGCCGATCGCGCTGACGCAGAAGATCGAGTCTGCGGGGAGCATCCGGATGGTCAGCTCGAGAGTGTCCGACGAATAGGGCATGGTCCCGCTGAAGGACCGGTGCGTGCCGAGAACGATGTTGATGTAATGCGGCGCAGAGTCGTAACCCATCGAGATGAGGCGCTCGACCACCGGCAGGTCGGCGGGCGAATATATTTCCCACTCCGGCTTGATGCCCGCGTCGCGCATTCCCTCGGCCAGGACGACGCACCGCTGGAACGGCGTGTGGAACAGGATGTCCTCGCCGTTGGCGATCATGGACATCGTCTGCGGGTCAAACGTGCACATATCGGCGCCGGCCTCGAGGGCGCGCATCCGGGCGTGGAAGTTGACCTCCTTGCGCCCGTCAGGCAGGGTGCGGATAAGGTCGGGACCGACGCCGCCGCCGGTGCTGTTGTTGACGACGACGTCACACGACTGGCGGATGAGCTCGTTGATCGTCCGGTAGACCGCGGGCTCACAGGTCGCCGTGTCGTCTTCCCGGCGGGCGTGCAGTGCGGCCACGGAGGCGCCCAGGGCGGCGCAGGCCTGGACCGAGCGGGCGATCTCGTGCGGCTGGGTCGGCAGCAGCGGGGCTTCTTCTTTCGAGATGAGTCCGCCCGTGGGGGCAACCGTGACAATCACTTTGCGCCGTGTCATAAGACTCTCCAGAACATTTATCTTCCGAGATGTTTCGGCCTTAGCCAGTCAGCGTCCGCCGTAGTTCTCCGAGCGTGTGTCCGAGGCGGGCCGGCTCGGCGGTGTCCGGGATCTCAGCCGCAGTTGTCACGAGCCAGACGGGCTCGTCGGGGAGGGCCGGCTGCGCCGCTTCCGGCTCCGCGGCGAGCACCAGGGTGCCCTGGCCGCCCGCGGCGAGATGGACGGCCTGGGCGCCGAAGAACTGGCACACGCCGGCTATCCCCGGCCGGACCCGCGCCTCGGGGCCGGCGAACAAGACCAGTTCTGGTTCGACGGGGCCGACCGATCGGACGATCTCGATGAGGACGCGGCTGGCCCACGACGTGGCGTCCGGTACGCCGAGCGACGCCGCCAGGGACGTCGGGTCGGGCAGGACGAGCGCTATCCCGGCTTGCTCTCCGAGCACGGACCGGAGCCGGGCGGTGACCTCCACCAGGAGCGCCATCGGCGGCGCGGCCTTGACCGACTGGGGTTCGGGGAGGAGGTCGAGCGGGCGGCTGCGGACGGCATGCCACGCCTCCTCGACGGACGCCGACGGCTGCCCGGCCATCCAGCACGACGTCGCGAGGTGGGCGCCGTCGGCGCCGACGGTGACGGCGTCCACTCCGTAGAGTGCGGGAAGGTTCCGCAGCGCGCGCGCCATGGCCTCGGCAGACATCGGCAGGACGTCGGGGGGCATCTGCTCCAGGCGGAAGGCGTGCCGCCAGATGAGCGGCACCAGGGCGGTCGAAGAGCCGTCCCGGCGTTTCACCGCCTGCCGGAGCGTCGATCGGCCGAGGTGGGATGGCCGTCCGGGCGTCATATCCTGATGACCGGGTTCTCCGGCGTCCCGTCGGGCCAGTGCCCGAAGTACGTCAGCGCCTCCGGCGGCGGGCGCAGCTGATCCCATTCGGCGTGAAACTCGTCCCAGGCCTGGCCGGCCTGGATGCGTTCGCGGCGGGCTTGTGCACGGGCTTCCTTGGTGGCCTCCTCGTCGACCTGGCCCGAGCGCGTCAGCCGCACATGATAGAGGTTCTCGACCGTCCAGGCGCTGATCACGTCGCGCCGCAGATCCTTCACGACCAGGTTCGGATCGCGATTGAGCACGTCGCCGTAGCCGGCGCCGCCGGAGTCCATCTGGACGAGCACGTCACCGTCGGTGCCGACGCGGGCCGTGCGGTTCTCGTGCTCGAAGGTGTAGACACCGCCGATCGTGCGTTTCACCGCCAGTTCCACGGCGCCCGTGGGGAGGTCGGCGTCGCCGCGGGCGAGCTTCTCGCGCAAGTCGGTGTTGGCGATGGAGATGCCCGGGCTGGCGCTGGACGGATAGCCGCCGAAGAGGCCGACGGCGTGCGCGATGTTGCAGCCCTTGCCGAGCGAGCTCCAGAAGAACATCGGCACGCCCCAGGGCGCGATGGCCGTCTCGGTCGCCGCTCCGCCCTGCTGCTCGCCAAAGCCGCCGCTGTCGGTCCGCAGGTTGCTGAACAACCTGATAAAGGGGTATTCGGTCTCGGAGTCCTCGGTGTCCGGTGAACGCCCGGCATGGCACCAGGGGAAGCCATAGGCGGCCATGCCGTCCATGTCGGTGCGGGCGCCCTGGCCTTCGGTGTTGAGCGCGCTCGGCTCGAGGTCAGCCACGGGGACGCCGTACTGGTTGACGGTGCCGAAGATGAGACAGCCGCCACTGTTCCCGATCGAGGCGCCGATCTGGATGCGATCAGGACTGTCGAAGATCATCTTTGCGGTCACCGTCGGCATCAGGCCCATGATCAACGTGCACAAGGTCACGCTGTTGCTCGTCGCGGCGTCGGCTCCCGCGTTGAAACAGCTGCCCGGCGGGGCCAGCCAGTCGAACGGCGCCATCGTGCCGTTGGATATCGGCAGGTCGTGGAACGGGTAGGCGAAGAGATAGATGGCGGCGTGGGCCGCCGCCATATGGGGGTACGCGTTGTAGGAATACGGTGTCTCAGGTGTGCTGCCGGTAAGGTTGACCGTGACGTGATCGCCCTTTTTCGTCAGCGCCATGGTGCCGCGGATCAGCGCCGCCTCCGGGCCGACGGTGTCGATGAAGATGCTGGCCCGGTACGTACCGTCGTTCCACTGCGCGATCCGCCTCCGCGAGGCGCTTTCGGCCTCGACGACGAGCTTGCGGAGCAGCCCGCGGACGAAGTTGTTTCCCTTGGCCCGCGCTAGCTCCTGCATGCGCACCCGCAGCCGGTCGGCCGCGGTCACCCGGGCGCGGGTGTCCACGGCCTGCATTCGCGGCGCCCGGTTGATGAAGTTCACCAGCACGCGCATCAGGTCGTCTTTGATCTGGTAGTTCTCACCGATCTTGAAGGGCGACAGTTTCAGACCCTCGTCGTTGCGGCTCCGGGCCGAACCGGAGATACCACCGGGCTCGTTGGCCCCGGTCTCCGGCTGATGCACCAGCGCCGCAGTCCAGGCGATCAGTTCCCCGTCGTTGAAGACCGGCATGAACGCCATCTGGTCGGGGTTGTGCACGCCGCCGAGCGTGCCCTCGTTGAAATAGAAGATGTCACCCTCGTTGACACCGACGGTCGGCTCCTCGAGGAACTCCTGCAAGACGTACTTGACCGGCATCACCGCGCTGACCGCGTGCAGGTAGGTGCCGGCCGACGCGTTGGCCAGGTCCCCGTTCGCGGTGTACACGCTCAGGATCAGGTCACCCGAACGCAGCAGGCTGGTGACCCCGCTACGGACGAAGATCTCCCGGGCTTCGTCGAGGATGTTGAGGAGTTTCTCGTTGTAGATCTCGTAGTCCGTCGGCCCCAGCAGGGCCATGCATTGTTCCTCCAGCTCGGAGGGGGCCTCGGGCTTGAGCCACTCGATGACTGTGGCGGGTCCGGGGTCGAGCTTGCGCACCCGCAAGTGCGCCGGGACAGCCGGGCCGGGCGAGGCCGTGGGGTCGCTTGTTGTCGGCATAAGCGGGCTCAGCTCCTCGTGATGACCAGGTTGCGGTGGCTGTCGACATCCACGACGTAACGGGGATCGATCACGGTCGTGGTGTAGGGCGCCTCGATGATCGCCGGGCCGGTGATCCGCATGCCGGGGTCCAGACCCGACTCGAGGTACACGGGTGTGTCGACGCGCCGCCCGAGCGACGTCCAGTAGGCCGAACGGCTGCCGGTCTGGACCGGCACCGCGTCACCTGCCGCTGGCGGGTAGGTAGCCAGCTCCCACTCCGGCCGCGGCATCTCCGCCCGCAGGGCGAAGCTGTGAATCTCGACCCCGCCCTCAGGGAAGACATTGACGGCGCTGAAGAAAGAGCTGTACTCCCGCTCGAACGCCTGGCTGAGGGCGTGCACGTCGTCGGGACTCTTGATGCGGAGGACCGGGCTCGCCGTGCGGTGGACATGGATCTGCCCGCCGTACTTCATGGTGAGGTCAAGGGTGAAGGTGGCCTGATCCGGGTCGAAGCCCTCGCTGGACAGGTCACGGCGCGCCTGGCGCTCCAGGTCCTCGACCACCCCGTTGAACTCGTCGTAGCTGGTCATCGGCGCCATCGAGCCGGGCCGCAGCAACTCGAAACGCCGTGACGCCTCGTACAGGTGCGCCACCGGCATCGTCGAGGACCCCCAGGCGCAGAACAGCGGCGAGGACGGCATGACGACGATCTTCTGCGCGCCCAGGTTCCCGCCGTAGCCGACGCAGTGCGTCGGCCCGGCGCCACCGTAAGCGAACAGGATGAAGTCACGCGGGTCATACCCGCGCATGAACGTCTCGCGGGCGATCACGTCCGCCATGTTGGCGTCCACGATCAGCTTGATCCTCGCCGCGGCCTCCTCCACCGATATCCCGAGCGGCTCGGCTATCCGCGACTGGATGGCCTGGCTGGCCAGCTCGACGTCAAGCTTGATGCGGCCGCCGAAGTAGCCATCTGGGTTGATGTAACCGAGCACCACGTCTGCGTCCGTGACGGTCGGCTCCTCACCGCCCATCCCGTAGCAGGCCGGGCCCGGCATCGAGCCGGCGCCTGCGGGCCTAATCTCGAGGCGGCCGCCCATGGCGTCGTTGATCCAGGCGATCGATCCGCCGCCGGCCCCGATCGAGCGGGTCTCCAGCATGCTCAGGTCGGCCCAGTAGCGGTCGATCAGCGGGCGGAACTGGTAGAAGCGCGTTGAGCCCTTGACCACGAGCCCGATGTCGAAGCTCGTCCCGCCCATGTCCGTGACGAGCACGTTGTCGAACCCCAGCGCGGCCCCGACCGCCGCCCCTCCGATCAGGCCGGCCACCGGGCCGCCGTTGAAGGTCTGCACCGCCGACGTCCGGTACACCTCAGCCATTCCGCCGGTGTTGTGGACGAGCATGATGCCGCGCTCGTACCCGCGATCACGCAGCGTGTCGCTCATCCCGGAGAGTTCCTCCCACATCGCCTGATGCAGGTAGGTGTTGAGCGCGACGGTATTCGCACGGGTGTATTCCCAGCGCTTCGGCGCTACGTCGCAGGAGAGCATGATCGGCATCGCGCCGAGGAACACTTCCGGGTACTCCTCCTCGATGAGCTCCCGGATCCGCTGCTCGTGCACCGGGTTGACGTAGGAGAAGAGCAGCACCACGACGAAACCGCGGACACCCTGGTCAACCAGCCCGCGCAGGCTGGCCCGGAAGTGGTCCTCGTCCAGCGGCCTGATGACGTTGCCGAAGCAGTCCAGCCGCTCACGGACCCCGATGACGAACTCCCGGTCGATCAGCGCGTCCGGCTTGGTCGCCCGGGCGACGTTACGGATCTCGCGCAGGGCGGCAGCGTCGGTCCAGGACGCTCCCTTGCTCACCTCCAGGAGGTCCTCGAAACCCTGGGTGACGATGAGAGCGAGCTTCGGGCCGGAACGCTGCAGGAGCGTGTTCATCGCGACCGTCGTGGAGTACCGGACGCTCTGCGTTCCGGTCAGGAGTTGCTCAAGTGGGAGGCCCAGTTCGTCGGCCGCCTCGTTGAGCGCCTGCTCGAACCCGACCGCGAGCCGGTACCCGGTCGTCGGCGTCTTGACCGCACTGCTGCGGCCGTCGCTGAGCTGGACGAAGCAGTCCGTGAAGGTACCGCCGATGTTGACGTTGATCTGGGCGGTCACGTCCCGGGCGGTCACCGGCCCTCAGCCCCCTCGGCCAGCAGGCGCTGCCGCAGGCTCTCGAGGTCAAGCTCGATGTCGTGGGTGATCGGGTGCCCGGGGGGAGGACCTCGAGTTCGATCATCGTCCCGCAGCCCGGGCAGTAGAACTCGACCAGCCGCATCCAGCCGGCGTTGTAAGAGAACGTGTACGCTTCGTCGATCTGCGGTGGCCAGACCTCGTCGGGCTTACGCGCATGGATCAGGCAACCCTTCTTGTAGTTCTCCTGGGCCGGCCCGAGGTCGTGGCCGCACTCGTGGCAGAGCCAGCGCCAGCCCTGCGTACCGTCGAGGTTCAGCTCCATGTCCAGTCCCTCGGTGACCTGCCGCTTCATGTCGCCCGTCCTCCCGAGGCAGCTTGCTGTCCGGTCTGCAACTCCTCATCCGCGAAGCTGAACATCGCCTCGGCGGACGCACCGATCCGCACCTGTGCTCCCGGCGGGATCAGCGCCGTCGTCAGCTCGTTCTCCAGCAGCGCCGGGCCCGCGATGACGTCGCCCGAAGCGACGCTGTCCCAGTCGACGACGTCCGCCGTGACCAGGCCCGAGGCCCAGCGAATGTCGCGCTTTCCGGTACCTGCCGACCCGCCGCCGCCAGCGGCCGGGAGCCCCGCTCCGCGGACGGGCGAGATCGCCCGCAGGCGGATCAGCACGGAACCGCCGTCCGGCCCGGCGACCGGTGCGGCATCGTCGAGTCCGGCCACCGACACCGAGCCGTCAGGGTGGCTGGTCTCGGCTTCGACCTGGAACGAGAGGGCGGCGACGTTCGACTCCTTCGCCGCTCATGTCCCGCTCGCCCCGCAGCTTCAGCTCCCGGATCGTCTCCTCGAGGTGGCCGGCCTCCGCCACCTCCTCGTAGGTGTGGACCAGGTTCAGCCCGGACATCCCGAACGCGCTGAACACCGGGCTGAGCGGGAACATGAAGGCCTGCCGCACACCGAGCCGCTCGGCGACGCGGTGCGCGAGAATGCCGCCGTTGCCGCCGAACGCGAACAGGGCGAACTCTTCCGGCGGGACGCCGGACTGGGCGATGACCTGGCACACTGTGCGGTTGATCTCCTCGACCGCGGCGTCCACGACCAGCACAGCAGCCTCGTTGACGTCCACCCCGAGGGGGTCGGCCACCCGGGAGCGGACGACCTCGCGGGCGGCCGCGACATCCAGCCGCTTGCGGCCGCCGGAGAAGTTCCCCGCGTCGAAGACGCCGAGGCAGCAGAACGCGTCGGTCAGGGTGGCCTCCTGACCGCCAAGACCGAACGAGGCCGGGCCGGGAAGGGCCCCCATGCTCTCCGGCCCCACCGTGACGCTGCCGTCGGCGACGGTAGCGGCAGAACCTCCGCCGACGCCCAGGGACAGGACGTTCACGGTGGGCAGCGATACCTCGACGCCATGTATCAGCGGCCGGACCGTCCTGGGCTCCGCGAAGTCGTTGAGCAGCGTGATGTCGCTGCTGGTTCCGCCGATGTCCAGCGCCACCACGTGCCGGAGCCCGAGTGACTGGGCCAGGGTCCTGGCCGCTGCCACTCCGGCCGCCGGGCCTGATCCCCAGGTCCGGATCGCCGTCGTCTTGGCCACCCGGGACGTGCCGTGGTCCGCGTTGGCGCTCAGCAGCGGGCTCCGGTAGCCAAGGGCCTTCAGCTGGTCCTCCAGCTGATACAGGAACCTGGACATGACGGGATGCACGTACGCGTTGATCACCGCCGTGTGCACCCGGACCGCCGGATCCGAGGCCATCGTGACCAGAGACGACCTGAGGATGGGCACCGCACCCAGATAGTGACGGGGGTAGGTGCGGGCGATCAGGTCGCGCACCCGCGACTCACGGGCACCGAGCCCCGGGCCGCTGAGCGCGACCACGATGATTCGCGCGCCCCGTTCGAGAAGCCGGCGGACGGCCGCGTCGATGACCGCCAGGTGCTCGTCGCCCGGATCGTCCGGGACGAGTTCGATCATGGCCCGTTCCAGCGGCATCTCCGGTGACAGCCGGGACCCGTGATCCCGGTACAGGGTCTCGCCCAGCAGGGCTCCGACCCGGGCACCGTCGCGATTGAGCAGCGCGTTGGTACATACCGTCGAGGAAAGGCGGATGATGCCGGTTTCGAACAACAAATCGGGGACCCTCATATCGAGCCGGTCAGCGGCTGACCGGACACATTCGAGGACTCCGACCGCAAAATTATGCGGAGTCGTGTCCGTCTTCACCTGAATCGCCCCGTGCGGTCCGGCGACATAACCGTCCGTGAAGGTTCCCCCGGTGTCGATGTCGATGGTGTACCGCGCCTCGTCTTCAGCGGGCCCAGGTGACACCGCCCGGGCAGGACCGGCTGAGCCCAACACCGCAGAGGGATCGGACATTGTCTCTCGCCTTCTGCTCGGTCGCCTGTACTGGGTGGCTAGGCTAACATCGCCTTGACGGGCCAAGATAGGTCCAATCTGGCCAAGAAAGAGCGTGTCGGTATGGCCAAACTAGCTACAGAAGGCGTGTCGGCGGAGCCTCCGGAAGCCGGCCCGCCCACCGCCGGCGAGCAGTTCGCCAGGGGGAGCTACACTCCGAGCCGTCACCTGGCGGCGTTGTCGGAGATCAGCCAGGTACTCGTGACCGCGCTCGGGTTCGAGGAAGCGATCGACCATGTCATCGCGACCGTGGCCCGCGCGCTTTCGATAGAGTCCGGCGGAATCCTCCTGGTCGATCACGAGACCGAAGAGCTTGTGCTGCAGACCCCCGCCTTCGGGAAGATGAACGAGCCCATTGCCGGGCCGACCCGGATATCGCTGACCAGCCGCAGTAACTCGGCCGCCGTCTTCAAGTCCGGGCGGCCATACATGAGCAATGACGCACCCAATGACCCCGCGATCCTGCAAAGCTTTGTCAACGCTTACAGCACCCGCAACATCCTGACCGTCCCTTTGCAGATAGCCGGGAGGTCCATCGGTGTCTTCCACGCTGTCAACAAGGTAAAAGGGGGGTTCAACGACGACGACGCCGACTTCCTGTCGCTCATCGCGCCACACCTCGCCATCATCGTGAGGTCCTCGGAGATGATGCGCACGCTGCGTACCCAGCATCGCGAACTTGAGCGGGTCCTGGAGATCGAGCACACCCTCAGCCGGGCGTTCCTGGCCGGGAACGACCTCGCCGAGCTCACCGAGACGCTCGCGAGGCTGCTTCAGACACCGGTGGCCCTGACCGACGAGGTCGGCCTGCTCCTCACCGCGGCCGGCCTCGAAGAGTCACTGGGCGAGGACATCCTCATGTCGCTGTGCCACGCGCTGTCGGCGGGCGCCGGCCAGGACCCAGCGCGCTCCGCCCACCCGGACCACCTCGAGCTGTCACTCACGCAGCCCGCCGGGGAAGCGCAGGCCGTTGTCTTCCCGATCCTGGTCCGGGGCGATCGCCTCGGCTACCTCGCCGCGCTCGCGACCCATGGGGCTCTCGGCGACATCCAGATCCGCGCGCTACGGCAGGCGGTCGCGCTGTTCGCGGTGGAAATCACCAAGGACAACGAGGGCTACGAGATCAGGAGACGCCTCCAGATCGAGGTCATGGACAGCCTGTTCGCGGCGACTTCTCACGCCGAGGCGACCCGCCTGTTCCGGCAGCTCGCCCCCCATCTGCAATTCCCGGTCCGCGCTGGATTCCTGAGACCGGCGGCGGCGGCGGGCGAAGTCGGTCACGACAACGTCAGCCGTCAGGTACGCCTGCACCACGCCCTGCGCAGGGTCCTCACTCAGACGTACGCAACGGCGGAGATCGTGCCCTACCGGGAGGGATTCGTGCTGCTGATTCCCTCCCCCACCCCGCCCGACGTCCGCCTGGAGAGCGAACAACTGAGCCTGTCGCTCAGCGCGCTCGACGACGCCACGGGCGCCCAGCGAGTCTCCTATCAGGCCGGCATCGGCGCGTCAGTCTCGGTTGCGACCGACATCATCAGGTCGTTCGAAGAGGCGCTGGCGGTCGTCGCCATCGACGCTGAGCACGGCGGGCACAACTCACCCTTGCTCGTCGAGCAACTCGACATCTACCGCCTGTTCCTGTCCCCCACGCGCAAGCAAGACATGGACTCCTACGTCGAGGCCGTGCTGGGCAAGCTAGTCAGCTACGACCGGGACCGCGGGGCTGGCTTGATGGAGTTCCTGCACGCCCTCGTCGAGGTCAACTTCAATACGAGCAGAGTTGCCCGCATGCTCTCAATCCATCTCAACACGGCCAAGTACCGGCGGCGCCGGATCGAGGAACTCCTCGAGGTCGGCCTCGACGACCCCAACGTGCGCTTCAGCGTCCAGCTGGCCCTGAAGCTGCTGGCCATCCACGACCTGCTGGAGCGCCGGGGCAACGTCAGGTCTCATGACGTGCGGCTCTAAGTGTTACCGGAATTGACCGGGTAGCAGAGAGACGGGCGAACTCACCGATGCTCACCAGGTCGACAACGACTCCCTCGTTCCGGGCGAACGCCCGGTCGCACTCACTGCGGTTTCCCCCGAGGTCAAGGTCAGATGCCGCCCGCCGGCTCCTCTTACTCGGCCCGGAGCACAGTGGCCACTGGCGTCCGGGCCGCCCGCCAGGCCGGCCCGATGGCGGCCAGGCTGGCGGCGGCCAGGGCGGACACGACGGTGCCCGCGATCATGAGCGTAGAGATGACCGGCTGGGGCACGACATAGAGCTCGGCGGCGAAACTCACCCAGAGGAACCGGCCCACCGCTACCCCGAGAGGAACGCCGACGACGGCCCCGATCGCGACGATCGCCACCGCCTGCCAGATCACAGCGGCGACTACCTGCCCGCGGACGAATCCCAGGGTCTTCAGGAGGGCAAGCTCGCGCGACCGGCGGCGCACTGAGGCCGCGAGGCTCAGTACGAGCGCCAGGAGGGCCCCCGCCGCGAGCGTCCCGGCGAGGATGAGCGGGGTAGTACCCATCGTGCGGTAGTTGACGATCTCGGCCGGCCGCTGGACGGGCAGCACCTGGACACCGTCGGGGGTCAGCCTGCTCGTGGTCCGCGCGAGCCGCTGGGCGGCCGCCGGACGCGTCGACGCCGGGGCGGAAACGGACCAGGATCGTATTAGGTCCCCGCGCCGCCGGAGCGGCGTCCCCGTTCAGGAGGGCTCGCGGCAGCGCGCTGGCGGGCAGTACCGCCCCGCTGCCGAGCGAGAGGTGGTTCCCGTGGACCACGCCGATGGCCGGCATCGTCGCTGTTCCCACGACCCGCATGGTCCGCGTGGTGGCACTGTTGAAAACCCGGACCGTACCACCGACATAGCCGCCGACCTCGGCCATCGTTTCGGGACCCAGCACGATCTGGTCCGGGCCGGCCAGGGCGTGACCGGCCAGAGTCGGCGGGCTGAGCCGGGTGTCCGTCGCGGCCAGGACCGGGACGGCCTGGCCGTTGATCTGGACGGGGATGAAGTAGCCACCCGACCACGCGGAGATATCGGGGTCACGGCCCAGCACTGAGCTGGCCCGCGGGAGCGGAATGTGGCCGTAACCGCTGCCCGAGAGGATCTCCCTGTCCCACGCCCAGCCGTAGAGCGCCGGATGTGCGGCCAGGTTGCTGAGGCTGGCCCCGAAAGCCAGGGATCCCAGCAAGATCACCAGGGCCACAGCCGTGCCCAGGACGCCCGGCAACGCCGGGCGCGGCAGAGCCGGCTTGCTCCGGCTGGAAGGCGAAACTGACGCCCGCCCTGGCCGTGACCGGCAGGCTCAGCGCCGCCGTCCCGGCCGCCGTGCGGCGGTCCGCCA
Source organism: uncultured Actinomycetes bacterium (assembly GCA_963781085.1). GTDB lineage: Bacteria > Actinomycetota > Actinomycetes > Streptosporangiales > Streptosporangiaceae > RYN-230. The sequence goes on along the minus strand of CAWAES010000004.1, from coordinate 102,875 downwards.
GGCCGCGCCGTCGCGGCCGCGATCCCACATCCACCCAGGCCAGCGCGACGGCCGCCACTGACAAGATGAGCAGAAGCGCCGCGGCGCCGACACCCAGAACCGCCCAGTCGAACGACACCCCGGGAGCTGGCTCAAGTCGGTGAAACTGCCCCAGCGGGGCCAGCGGAGAGACAGCCACCGCCACCGCCAGCGCCAGCGCTGTTCCGGCCGCCACGGCGCACAAGGGACCGAGAACGGCGTCGAGGACAAGACCGGACGGACCCGCCCCAATGGCCCGAAGGCTGTCGCGCGCCCCCCGCCCGTCGAGAATCTTGCGCCGGATAGCCTGCGTGGCCAGGACGAACGCTCCCGCGGCCGCGATGAGGCCAAAAGCGGCGGCCGCCACCGACTCGGGCCGGACGGCCCGCTCGGCCTGGTCCTCGACCACCGAAGTGACGCGGAAGAACGCCGGGGAGTACTTCGGCAGCCCACGGGTGTACTCCCGCTGCACTGCCCCCACATCGCGGGCGCCACGCGCCAGCCGCAGGCCAGTCCAGTAGAAAGAGCCGCAGCACCGCAGTTCCATCCTGGTCAGGGCGGGCGTGGCCAGTACCCGGTAGCCGCGGTCGATGTCATCCTGCACGACCTCGTCAGTGAACACGCCGACGCCAGTGATCGTCAGCCGGACGTGGCGCAACGCTGACGTGGTCATCGGGTTGAACGCGGAATCGGCTGCCTGCTGCCGGGAGTAGAAGTTGGCCTCAAGCGACTGGCCCGGGTACAAGCCGAAACGATGGGCGGTCAGCTCGCTGACGACCACCTCGCCTGGCCGTCTAGGGTTGGCCCGCCGGCCGGCGGTGATGATGACACGGTCCTGGTCGAAATAAAGGCCGTTCAGTGACCCGACCAGCTCTACCTGCTGGTTGAAGGGCGTGTCCGGATCCGCGTAGCCAGAGGGCAAGGCGCGCAGGCCGTTGAGGGCCACGTACGACTCGGCCGACCGGACCTGCGGCAGGTGCGAGAGCCGCCCCACGAGGCCGGGGTTCTGCGAACCGGTATCCAGGGTGACGTCGGATGGGTTGCTCGCGGCCAGGATCCGGGGGAACGCGGACTGGGTCCGGCGCGCCGCGGCCACGCTGGCCATGGCCGTCCCCCCGAGCACTCCGACGATCATGAGGATGGCCAGGTAGCTCGCCCAGCCCCGGCGAAGTTCGGCGGGCAGCCGATAGCGGGCAGGCTGTGACGGATGGCTTGCCCCTGGCCACCCGCTCCGCCACGTCACCTGGCCGTTATCTCACGGATCCGGCAGGCCAGCGAGGATGCAGTCACCAGGCTTCCAGGTAGTGCTAACACGCCGCCTCAGCTGGGCCTGGACCGCCCGCGCGGGACAACAACGGATGTTGACGGGACGGCCAGTCCGTTCTACGGTTGTTCAATCAACACATGTTGAACGTAGTCGGCTGATCGAAGGGCCCGAAGGAGAGCGATGTTCGCGCGCGTGATTACAGCCCAGGCCGGGGCCGAGGGATTCGACGGCACCCTCCGCCTTTTCGAGCAGCAGCTGCCCGGCGCCCGCCAGCAGCCCGGGTTCAATGGCTATTACCTGCTCACCGACGCCGGGACCGGCAAGCTCGTCATCATCTCGCTGTGGGAGACCCGCGAGCAGATGGATGCAGTCACAGCCGGGGCAGGGTCGTCCGGCATCCGGGACCAGCACGTTCCAGCGACGGGACTCATGGCACTGCACCTGGAAACCTACGAAGTCACGAGGCACGCCTGAGCCACCGGCGTTCAACATCAACGCCGGCCCTTCGGCTCAGGCGGGCGGGACAAAGCCGGCGGCGGCCCGAGCACGGCTGGACTGTGCGTCCTCCACCTGCGGCCTGCCGCGCCCGCCCGGCCAGCGACCTTGCTGCCGCCAGGCGACTGGGAATCGGCTGCGGTCACCCACGAGTGGGCCATGGTGTGGACGTCGATCATCCTGAATAAGGCAGTTTTGGTACATTTAATTCACTTTCTAATGGACAGTGTTCCAGGCTGCGATTTCCACGCCCTCAACGCCGAGGCCGGTAAGGACCATAGAGCCAGGCATCTGCTCCTCGTTGACCGCCAAATGCGCTGGATCCGGAGAAACTGAGCGTGGTCGTGGCGAACCTCCATGCGGTCTCCACACGGTCTCCACACGATCTCACCACAATCCCTTTATATCTGGGCTAGCCTTTGCTCTCGCAAGGGTCGGGGGGCTGATCACGAGTAGTCACTCGCTTTCCGGATTTGGGTCATGCTCTGCCGTGGATCGGGGCCGCGGCCTTGGTTGCTAGTGCACACTTAGTGCGATAGCTGCTTCAAGCGGACCGCATCTGACGACATGTGCCCTCATCACGGATTGGCTCAACTCGTGTCCGGGGCGGAGTTTCCATGGTGCGTGACACCGGAAACGAGCGGCCAGACGTGGTCGAGTCGGGCTGGTCTGCGCAGCGGTTGGCTGACAACTCAAGATTCCTTATTGCGTCAGCGTTCGTGGCCCTGGGTATCGGCCTGGTGATTGCCACACTCGGCGCCGTACATTACCACGCGCAGGCGAGCGGGCTCCGGCACCCGCTGAGCCCACCACACCCACCGGCGGCTGTAGCTGCCGCAGCCTTGCCGCGGGTTTCCAGCACCACCGTAGCGCTTCCCGCAGATGGGCCCATCCGCGGCAAAGTCGCGACGGTTATGGTTGATCACATGCCTAGCGGGAACGCTGAACTGCTGATCATGGCCTACATTTCCGGAGGGAGGGCGCATACTAGATACGCACTCATGGGAAATGATTGCCTGAGTAGCAGTTCCGATCATTTGTGGGCGAGCGGAGTCACAGACAACCAAGGCATTGCCGTTCTGACCGGGCTCCCCTGGACTAGTAACTCGAGAGTTTACTACTGGGCCTGGACCCAGCCCTCGGCAGGAACAGCGCCGCCGCCAGGGCTTCTCAAGCCATCCGCGACGGGTTATGCGAGTGCGTCCAGGGCTGACCGGGTGCTATGCGCACCAAACCAACTGCACGGCCGTTTCAAGATTGTTAGCTGGTACGAGGACGCCACCCTGGCCGAAAGGCGCTGAGGCGACCCTGCGGGAGCTGATGGACCGCATGGACACGACAGCCAACGGGCCGCGATGGTCTGCATCCACGGCAGCGACGAACGCCAGGGCAGTCAGATCGTCACCGTCACCGCTGACGACCACACATTCCAGCTCGATATCGACGGCCAGACTGTCGCCACTGTGCCCCGCACCAGCGGCCAGGAGATCCACCGTTACAAGGCCTGCGCCACCCAGCAGCCATGCCGTCCGCGCTGATGGCGGAACGGGGCTAATGTGCAGCTCATGAACACTCCGCCCGGGCCGCCCGCCGCTGCCGGGTCCGAGCCCGACCTGATGGGTGCTTTGTTCTCTCCGGCCGGGAGAGCCGACCCGCATGTGATCCTGCGTGGCTCGCCGCTGCCCGGCTGCCAGTACCCGTTCGTCCGCGACGTGCTGCGCGACCCACGGTTTGCGGCACCGACCATCCCGCCCTCCCCGGACCCGGCATTCCAGCTGCTCCGGCGCTGGATGATCCGGCTGGATGGCGACCGGCACCGCCGCGTCCGGGACGCTTTCGGCGGCCTGTTCACCGCCCGCCGGGTCGAGCGTTACCGGGCCATCATCGCCGGGCGGGCCGCCGCGTTGATCGATCAGGCAACCGCCTCAGCGAGCATGGACCTGGTTACCGGCTTCGCCCGGCCGCTGCCGTTCACCGTGATCAACGATGTGCTCGGTGTCCCGCCCGAGGACCGGGACTGGCTCGGCGATGCGCTGGCCACCCTCACCCGCGGCTTCGCCCGCCAGCGTGACAGCGACCGCACCCCGGTCCAGGGCGCCAACGACGCGACCCAGCAGATGCTCTCTTACTTCGCCGAACTGCTCGACCAGCGCGCCGCAACACCAGCCGATGACCTGATGACCGCCTTGGCCGCCCGGCACGCAGACGGGGAGGACCGCCAGGACCTCCTCGCGAACTGCATCTTCTTCGTCCTCGCCGGGCACCAGACCACCACCACCCTGCTCACCCTGGGCACCTACCTGCTCTGCACCCACCCCAGCGCCGTGGCCGCGCTGCAGGAAGATCCCGGGCGCTGGCCCGCGGCCGTAGAGGAAATGCTGCGGCTGATCACCCCGACGACCTTCACCGGAGCAACCCCCCGGACCGACGCTGACATCCACGGCGTCACCTGCCCAGCCGGGCAGCCGCGGCTCCTTTTCCTGGCTGCCGCCAACCGCGACCCCTCCACCTTCCCCGACCCCGACCGATTCGACATCAGCCGCGAACCCAATCCTCACCTGAGCTTCGCCGCTGGAGCCCACTTCTGCCTCGGTGCCCCCCTCGCCAGACTCCACGGCGAAGTCGCGCTGACCACCCTGTTCACCTGCCTGCCCGGCCTGGCCGCCCTCACCCCGCCCGACATCACTGCCAGCGTCCCCATCCGCCAGATCGACCACTTCACCGTCACCTGGCAGCAAGACTGACCAACCCCAGGCCTGCGCTACAGGGCAGCACGATCAACCATGAACCGTCTTGGGCGTGGAAAGGATCAAGCGAGGCCCAAACGTAAAGCCTCAAGCGAAGCCAGGCGCAGAGCGAGCAGATCCACAGCAGCCCCACTGGCCCACCCTCGGTGCAACTGGCATGCCCTCCGCTTGCAGAGAACCGCCCGCCCGGCACGCTCCCGCACGCTCTGCGGTCCGGCGCGGTGTGATCGGATATCAGCATGGCGGATAACCCCATGAAGGTCAGGATCGGCGTCTCGCTCGGCGCGGCGGGTGTCCCCGCCCAGTTCAGTGCGGCGGTGGACGCCCTGGAGGCCGCCGGAGTTGACTCCTTGTGGCTGCCGGAGATGGTCTACGGATCACTGGTGGATCCGTTCATCGGCATGGCGCACGCGCTGGCCCGGACGTCCCAGCTGAAGGTAGGGACGGGGGTGGCCGTGCTGCCCGGCCGCCATCCGATCCTGGTGGCCAAGCAACTCGCCACCCTGGCCGCCCTGGCCCCCCGGCGGGTGCTGCCGGTGTTCGGCCTGAAACCAGCCCGGCCCGGGGAACTCGCGGCCTTCCCGGTTCCGCCCGGCCGCCGGGCCGCGGCGTTCGACGAACAAACCTCAATTTGACAGTGGGATCGACCGACCAGCGTCGACGCTGTTATTCCCCGCCCAACTACACTTTGATCTTTCGCCACTCCCGCGTCCGTCGTCGCGCGCGCTCACCGCTTACCTGCGCCACGCTGCGGGCTGCGGCTGCGCGGGGCGCGCGCGTGGTTCCCGCGAGTTCATGGGGATTCCTGGGCGTTCGCGCCACAGGTCGACCGCGCGCGTGTACCCGGGTGAACCGGGCCGGACGGCGGTGAACTGCAACCCGAGGGGTTGACGAGCACCATCGTTCGGATTCGAAACTTGATACCTCAACAGCGGTAGCCCCCACCTCGGTCATCGTTTGGAGGGAGAGGTGATGTTGGGGACCTGTCGCCAGGAGCGATGTCCCACTGGCCCGCCGACGATGAGGACTTGTGGGCGACCGCTGATAGTCGCGGGTCCTCTATAACTTCTGGCCAGGTTTGGCCCGTCCTGCGCACTCTGGGCGGACACGACAAGAGCAAACATACTGAGGACGCTCCTGACAGTCGCAGGTGAGATTGCGCCGCGACTCACGTAAGATCCAATCCACTGCTGCGGCGGAGTGATCGGAGGACGGTCGTGAGTTCGGAGACACCTCAGAGAGCTGCGGCACCGCGAGTGTTCATAAGTCATGCCCGGACGGACAGCCCCCTCGCCCAAAATCTGGCGCAAGAACTTCGGTCATCTGGTATCAACGTTCTCTCCGACTACCCTGAACTCGCCGTCGGTGCCGACTTTCAGAAAATCCTATACTCCGCAATTGAACGCTCCGACTTCGTGGTTGTATTGATGTCCCCAGAATACTTCCAATCACGATGGTGCCAAGCCGAACTCTCGTCGGGACTGAAAGCGAACAAGCGCTTGCTACCCGTGCTCACTGACGGCGAGCGCAAGGACCGATGTCATACCTCACGTACCTCGACGCGTCCGATGACTCTGACGTTCAAATAGCTAATAGGATTGTCAGTCTGGTTCGGGGGGGTCATGAATGACGCTCATCTTCTTGGAGAACCCGCTCCCGGAGCGGATCTCACGGCGCTCCAGAGAGAGATCGACCTATTGAAGCGTCAGTACGCCTCAATAGAGAAGCCAAAATCGGCAGTCTCTGGTGATGCTAAAAAATCTGTTGCTTTTATGGTGATGCCTTTCGGCTCGGAAGAGCTGCAGATTGTGTACGACGACTTTTTGAAACCCATTGTAGAAACCAAGTGCGGACTCGAATGCGTACGAGGCGATGATATGTTCGGCTCGAACGTTATCATGGACGATGTGTTGACGGGAATTCGCGGAGCTAAGGTAGTTATCGCTGATTTGACGGGACAGAATTCTAACGTCTTCTATGAGGTCGGCATAGCGCATGCGAGCGGCACGCCTGTGCTTCTAATAACACAGTCAATCGATGATGTGCCATTCGATCTCCGCCACCGCCGGGTGCTGGTTTACGAATATTCGCCGCATGGTTGCAAGCTCTTGGAGAATCAGCTTGAAAAGCATATCAGGCAGATGTTGAAGTCATAGATATTTCTCACTTGCCGAACGGCTTTAGTTTGTCACTTGCTTTCGCGAAGCCAGTCTCCCCCGGCGGACATGCTGGATCACGGGTAACTGCATTGCTACGAAAGATCTGGTCGTCGGCTAATGACCGAATGTGGCGTGAGCTTCGAGAATCCGACTGGCAGATCCGGAGCTCGATACTAGGCACTCCGAAGCCGACCGGGCAAGTCCGGTCTTGCGAGGTCATGAGGGCAGTGCTTGCTCCGCTGGTCCCCGAACGTCCGGGTCTTGTTTTGGCATCGCGACTCACGTGGCTGCCCATGTCGCGCACTGGCACCTCTTCGTTCACGGTTTCGGCTAAACCTGATCCGCTGAGAACCGAACGCTGACGGGTCTACGATTCGGGGACATGAGAGCGCACTAAAGAGGAGAGGCCTCCGGCTATGCACCTGCTGGCTGGGGCTGGCGGTTTGCAGTTGGCCGGTGACCTAACGCGCATGGCGCAGTGGATAAAGTGCGGGTAAACCAGCCATCTCGCCTTCAGGAGTTGTACCATCACGGCATGCACCTAGCTGGAACGATCATCAACGTCGGCGAGCCTGCGGCGTGGCTGGCGCTTCTTCTTGTAGTGGTCCCAGCCGCTGCGTCCGTTGTTGCAGCCGTAATTGCTGCCCGATCGGCCAGGGCCGCAAAGCGGGGTGAAGCAGAGACTCAGCGTATCCGGGACCTTGAAAATCGGATTTCTGAGCGGAAGTATGAAACATATAGACCAATGCTTGAAATGCTTGGAGATGTCTTTAGTCAGGCCAAGACGAGTCGTGAGGCGATTGCGGATGCCGACAGTAATGTTGACAAATTCGTCAGTTTTGCAAAGTGGATCACAATCTACGGATCAGACGAGGCTTTCGCCGCATACCATAACCTCACCCAATCTTTCCAGTATAACCCGCCCATCCAAATTACACTCAGGCTGATTGCTGACTTCATGCTGGCAGCACGTAAGGACATCGGATACCCAGATACTGACGTCACCAGGGCGCAGTTGGTCGCCCTGAGGATAAATGATTTTTACCAACTAGGAGATGAGTTCGGTCAGGTAATGACACTTCCCCTGGACGAAGCATGCAAACTGGCTGGTTGGTCGGCGCCGTGGTCATCTATGAATGCGAAGCCACCTGTAGCCGAGAATGTGGATCCTGGTCTGGCTGTACCATCAACCCAGCCGGACCCCTCACCGCCCCTATCGGCCTGATTGAGCTTCTTGGTTCACTGCGTCGATCGATAGCGTTGGTGTCAACTATCCACTGGCGCCGCTAAGGTCATCCCATGGCCGATCCGCTCAGTCCCAGCGTGTTCTACGTGAGCGCCCAGGAGTTCGCCCTCAGCGCCCTCGAAGCCCACCACTCCGGCAATCACCGTCGTGTCCCTCTCTTCGCCGGAACGGCTGTGGAGCACCTTGCAAAAGCGTGCCTGGCCCGGCGGTCGCCCGCGTTGCTAATCGACCTGAGAAACGGTTCCAGTTTCAACTGGCTGGCCGCGCTGCTCAGTGTCGAAGGTGGAAAGGTTCCCGCCGACATCCGGACTGTGGGCTTGAGTGAAGCGCTCAAGCGGGTGAGACTATTCGTCGGATCAAGAGCATCCCAAGACGACCTGAACGCCCTCATCGACATTCGCAACGGCGTTGTGCACGCTGGCGAGGACGCCGAGGTCGAGGAGCGTATCCTCACGGCGTTCGTGCAGCAGGCCGACAGCCTCCTTGAAGACCTCAACCGTTCACGTGAAGATTTCTGGGGCGGCCAGCTACCCGTGGTCAACGCACTGCTCGCGGACGCTAGCAACAAGCTGCAACACCGCGTCCAGGTGAAACTCGCAGCCGCAGAAGCGATGATCGAACGTCGCTACCAGACAGAAGGTGAAGCTGTCCTCAGCGCGCTCCGGGCGTTCAGCAAATCCGGGCCCCGTACAGCTAAGCAGGCGTTTTACAATTGCCCGGTATGCGGCTCGGATGGTATTGCGACAGGATCGCATAACATCTGGGGCGCCACTTGGCGAGCCCACCGGAATACCCATGCAGGATGCCGAAGACTGGTTCACTGCGCTGCAATTCCACTGCCCGGTGTGCGACTTGCGGCTGGATTCAGCAGCGGAGATTGATGCAGCGGGGATGGAAACGGCCTGGGAGGTTGAGGACGTGGGTAGTCGCGACTATGAGGAGCCCAAAGACGACGGAGACGCCACTTATGAGCGCTGGCGCGAAGAAAGAGACGGGCTATGAGCCATGGTAGGCACCTGGGGCTGCTGTGGATCACGTCCCGCGACTGGATCGACTCCCTGCTCAGTCGAAGCGCTCATGGCGTAGTCAGACTGATTACATGGAGCCGTTGCCGCTGGTTGTGATCACGGGCTAACAGGCAGCCAGAATGGCAGGGGCACGGGGCATCCTTCGTTCATCCACTAATCTCAAGCACATGGAGGATAACCTTGGGCTACATCTGCCTCTACTGCGGCGAGGGCCTGCCAGAAGACGAGACCCGTCCATAGCCAGTCATTCGCCCACGATGAGGACGACCTTGATGAACCGGATACCAGGAGCGTCATCAACAGGCCGCTTACCGCCGAGCTGGCCGACGTTCGCTCGCCCGTCCGCCAATTCCTCAACGCTCAGTTCACAACCGGGCTGCGCGATGTGCAGCGCCGTTACCGGGAAGCGGCTCCGGCGCTCACCGTCTCCAGCTCTGCCCCATCGGAGGCTAACCCGGGCACAGTCGGGACGGCCGCTGACTGGCTTCTGCGGTTCTTGTCTATCCAGCGCCCCACCTTGACCTGGCTATCGGTGGCGCAGCGGCCTGTTCTACGGTGGGCATCCAGATACGACGGCCCGGTGCGCTGCACGGTGTGGTCCCCAGATGTCCCCAAAGGGAGGTCGCCAGATGCGAGTGGTTGACGCTCTAGTGTGAACTCGGATGGGTCTGGACAAGCAGGGTCCACCCCCCGGTGCGAGCGGCACTCCGTCCCCGCTCGAAGAACCGCCCGGCACGCTGGGAGGTCCGGCGCCGTGTGATCGGATACAGCATGGCGGATAACCCCATGAAAGTCCGGATCGGCGTCTCCCTCGGCCCGGCCGGTGTCCCCGCTCAGTTCAGCGCGGCGGTGGACGCGCTGGAGGCGGCCGGGGTCGACTCCCTGTGGCTGCCGGAGATGGTCTACGGCTCACTGGTGGACCCGTTCATCGGCATGGCCCACGCGCTGGCCCGGACCTCCCGGCTGAAGGTCGGCACCGGGGTGGCGGTACTGCCCGGACGCCACCCCGTCCTGGTGGCCAAGCAACTCGCCACCCTGGCCGGCCTGGCCCCCCGGCGGGTCTGCCGGTGTTCGGCCTGAAACCAGCCCGGCCCGCAGAACTGGCAGCCTTCCCGGTGCCGCCCGGCCGCCGGGCCGCGTCTTCGACGAGTCCCTGACCCTTCTGCGGCTGCTGCTCAGCCAGGACGACGTCACTTTTGGCGGCGAGTTCTTCTCGGTCGAGTCCGCCGGCGTCGGGCCACGGCCGGCCAGGCCGCTGGACATCTGGCTGGGCGGGAGCGCCCCGGGAGCGTTGCGGCGCGTCGGGCGGCTGGGCGACGGGTGGCTGGCCAGCTTCCTGACCCCCGCGGAGGCCGGCGCAGGCCGCCAGGCCATCGAGGCCGCCGCCGCCGAGGCCGGCCGCGAGATCGAGCCGGACCACTACGGCATCAGCCTGGCCGTGGCCGACGACGCGTCGCTGCCCGCGCTGCTCGAGGTGGTGCGGAGCCGCCGCCCGGAGTGCGACCCTTCATCGCTGGTCGCGTCCGGCTGGGCGGGCGCCCGCGCCCTGATCGAGGACTATGTGGCGGCCGGGTTGACCAAGTTCGTCGTCCGGCCGAGCTGGAGGCCGGTGGACCCGGACCAGTTCACCGCGGACTTCGTGCGCGAGATGATGCCGCTGCAGACCTGACCCGCCACTGACCGGGCAGCAGGTCAGGCTGCGGTCCACGCACAGAACGAGCAAGCCGACGCCGACGGCTCACGCGCGGACCATGTTGTGCGCTACGCCGACGCTCCGCGGAGTTCGTAAGAGGGCATTGCCCATCCCGCTCTGCGGACGGTCGCCACGCTCGCGGGCATGGCCTGCCGATTCGCTGGCATGGCCGCCCGATTCGGGGGCAGGGGACGTCCCTGTGAGCGGTCACATCCGCGCCCGGGCAACGCGGCCCGGCCGGCCGCCGTGGCCGTGGAAGAGGTGCAGCGGCATGATCGAAGATCGTGGGCAGGCGGCGCAGCCCAGGCCGCCGGAGGACGCCAGCGCCGCGGGTAAGTCCGGCCAGCCGATCTCGGCGTTCTCGTTAACCGCTCTGCGGGGCACCCCCCGCTACACCTACCTGGTGGCGGCGGTCGCCGCGCTGGGCGGGATGTTGTTCGGGTACGACATCGGCGTGATTAGCGGGGCGGAGAACCTGCTCAAGAGCAGCTTCCGCCTCAGCAGCACGACCGAGGAGCTGGCCGTGTCCGCCGTCCTGATCGGCGCGGTCATCGGCGGCGTCATCGGCGGCCGGCTGGCCGACCGGTTCAGCCGGCGCCGAGCGCTGATCGCGCTGGCCATCCTTTACGGGGCCGGGGCCATCCTGACCGCGTTCTCGTGGAATCTGGGCTCGTTCCTGGCCTTCCGGATCATCACCGGCGTCGCGGTGGGCGCCTCGTCGCTGATCGTCCCGGCCTACATCGCGGAGATGTCCCCGGCGCGCATCCGTGGCGGCCTGGTGGTCCTGCAGCAACTGGCCATCTCCTTCGGCATCCTGCTGTCGTACGCGCTGGACTTCGCGTTCGACTCGGCCGGCTGGGGCTGGCGGCCGATGTTCGGGTTCGCGGTGCTGCCCGCCCTGGCCCTGGCCATCGGCATGCTGTTCATGTCCTACTCGCCCCGGTGGCTCGGCATGAACAACCGCTGGGACGAGGCCGCCCAGGTCCTCGGCCGCATCGACCCGGAGCACAAAGAGGAAGAACTCGAGCTGCTGCACGAGGACGTGAGCGATTCCGAGGGCACGTCCTGGCGCGAGCTGCTCCGACCCGGCCTGCGCGGGGCCCTGATCGCCGGGGTCGGCCTGGCCGTGTTCCAGCAGTTCGTCGGGCCGAACACGGTCCTGTTCTACACGCCGACGATCTTCGGCTACGCGGGGGTAAGCGGGAACCCGCTGCTTCCGACGATCTACGTAGGGGCCACGCTGTTCATCTTCGTGCTCCCCACGATCGCGTTCGTGGACGTGGTCGGCCGCAAGAAGCTGTTCTATCTCGGCCTGGCCGGGATGGGATCCATGCTCGTGCTCCTCGGCGTCGCGTTCGACGTAGGCCCCAAGAGCTGGGGCGCCGGGGTCCTGATCATCCTGCTGATCTACGTGGCCTGCTACTCAATGTCGATTTCGCCGCTGTTCTGGCTGATGACCGCGGAAGTCTTCCCGAACCGCCTGCGCGCGGTCGGTGCCAGCGCGGCCACGGTGTCCAACTGGAGCGCGAACCTGCTGGTCAGCGTCACCTTCCTGACGCTGATCAATGGCATCGGCAAGTCGTGGACGTTCTGGCTGTACGCGATCTTCGCCGCCCTGGCCATCGTGTTCGTGTGGCGCTGCGTCCCGGAGACCAGGGGGCGCCCGCTGGAGCACATCGACGAGTACTGGACCAACGGCCGCCGCTGGCCCGCGGACAGTCAGCACGCGGACAGTCTCCACGCTGAGAATCAGCAGGCAGCCCGCTGACGCGCGAAGCCGCGGTTCAGTAACCAGGCGGCCAGGAGTGCACGGGCTCGTTGGTGTGCATGTGCTCGATGTAGCGCTGGGTCATCCGGCGCAGCGCCGCGCCCCGGTCGAGCCGTCCCTCGCGCTCCAGATGGTGCACGGTCTCCGCCTGCCAGGTCGCGCCGGTCCGCCCGGCCAGGCAGCGCTGCTCGATGATGTCCAGGCAGCGGTCGGCGTGCCGGGCGTCGACGCCCCACCGGGCTCAGGCCCTCGCGGGCCATGGGCAGCAGCCGCCGCAGCGTGAGCTCGGTGGCCGGCACCACGCCCAGGCCCGGCCAGTACAGGTGCGCGTCGATGCCGTGCCGGGCCGCCTCCGTCAGGTTCTCCCCGGCCGCGGCGAACGACATCCGGGTCCAGATCGGCCGCTCGGCCTCGGCCAGCACCCGGACCAGGCCGTAGTAGAAGGCGGCGTTGGCGGTGATGTCCGCGGCGGTCGGGCCGGCCGGCAGCACCCGGTTCTCGACCCGCAGGTGCGGCCGCCCGTCCATCACCGCGTACACCGGCCGGTTCCAGCGGTACACCGTGCCGTTGTGCAGGGTCAGTTCGGCGAGCTGGGGGACGCTTCCCCGCTCCAGCTCGGCCAGCGGGTCTTCGTCCGCGCACAGCGGCAACAGCGCCGGGAAGTAGCGGATGTTCTCCTCGAACAGGTCGAACACCGAGGTGATCCAGCGCTCGCCGAACCAGACCCGGGGCCGCACCCCCTGCACCTGAAGCTCCTCCGGCCTGGTGTCGGTGGCCTGCTGGAACAGGGTGATCCTGGTCTCCCGCCACAGTTCACGGCCGAACAGGAACGGCGAGTTGGCGGCCAGGGCGACCTGAACCCCCGCGATGGCCTGCGCGGCGTTCCAGTAGTTCCCGAACGCGTCCGGGCTGACCTGGAGATGACACTGCACGCTGGTGCAGGCCGCCTCGGCCATGATGTTGTCCACGTGGGTCAGCAGCTGTTCCGGGCCCTCGATGGCGATCTGCGCGTCTTCCCCGCGCGCGGCGCAGATCTGCTCGTTCAGCAGCCAGAACCGCGGGTTCTCCGACATGGCGTCCTCGCTCACGTCGGCCTGCTGGAGGCTGGGCAGGATGCCGACCATGGCGAGCCGGCTGCCCACGTCCCTGGCCCTCTGGTCCGCGTGCTTCAGGCTGGCCAGCAGTTGCGCCTCCATCTGGTCCAGGGCATCACCGCACAGCGGCCGCGGCGGGATGTTGACCTCGATGTTGAACCGGCCGAGCTCCGGGGCCCAGGACGGGTCCCCGATCGCGTCCAGCACGTCCGGGCTGCGCATTGACGCGGTGCCCGAGTCGTCCACCAGGTTGACCTCAACCTCGAGACCCACCTGCCGGGTGGAGGTCTCGAACCAGGAATCGCGCAGCATCCGCGCGAGCACGTCCAGGCACTGGCGTACCTTTTCCCGGTAGCGGCGGCGGTCCTGCTGACTTACCGTGATCGCTGGAACGTCCCTGCCCATTCGGCCCCTCCGCGCGCGACCATGGGAGATGGCCTCCTGCCCACCCTGACACGTCAATCCCGGTCTGACCAGACACGATGCGGCGCAGTAGGACTGAAAAGGGGCAAATTTTGACACTCAGTGCGGGTCGGGACGATCCCGGCTGGCCCGCCGCGGGCTCACAGCAATTAACGATCTTGCGGAGGCCGTGACCGCAAAGCTGATCCTCAACGTTTCTTTTGTGATCACATAACTGTCGGTCATCGACGCTGGACGCCGCATTTGACCAGCCGGCCACGGCCCCCGGCTGGGCCGTGACCGGCAGAACGCGGGCGCGCGGGCGATCGCCGCCCGGGGCGGTGACCGGAGGCTCAGGCGGTGCGCCGGTCCGCGGACTCCTCGGCGAGCTCGGCCTGCTGGGTATCCACCGATCCCGGGGTCGGCGGGAAAATCAGCCAGTGCGCTGCGGCCGCGATCGCCCCGCCGACCAGCGGCGCCACGATGAACAGCCAGACCTGGCTGAGCGCGGTACCGCCCACGATCAGCGCCGGCCCCAGGCTGCGCGCTGGGTTCACCGAGGTCCCGGTGATCGGGATACCGATGAGATGCACGACGGTCAGCGACAGCCCGATGACCATGCCCGCGGTGGCCGTGTTGCCGAGCTTGCCGGTCACCCCGAGGACCACGAACACGAACAGCGCGGTCAGCACCACCTCGGCCAGGAACGCGCCGCCGACCCTGATGTGGATGAGGGACGCGGCACCCCAGCCGTCCGTGCCCAGTCCCGTCGCTGACCGGTTGTAGTCGGGCGACGTGGAGAACATCCCCCACAGCAGCAGGGCGCCGAGGATGCCCCCGACGAACTGGGCGACCCAGTAGCCTGCCGCCTCGACCAGTGAGATCCGCCGGGCCAGCCAGGCGCCCAGGGTGACCGCAGGATTGACGTGGCACCCTGAGATCGGGCCGAGCACGTAGGCCAGGGCGAGCAGCACCAGGCCGAACGCCAGCGCCGTGGTCACCACGCCCGCCGCGACACTGCCGCCGGCGAACTTGAACCCGAAGTTCAAGGTGGCGACCCCGACCCCGAAGAAGACGAGCAGCCCGGTTCCGAGCAGTTCTGCCGCAAATCTACGCATCATCGTTTTAAGTCCCCCTACGTGACCCTAGGCACATGATCCCTATCCTGCACTACGGCGCCGGCCTGGCCGGGGGTTGCCGTCCCGGCCGGGCGCGCCGGCCCAGCCGGGGGCGGCTGGCCCAGCCGGGGGGTGGCCAGTCCGCCCGGGCCGCGGCCGGGGGACCAGGGGGTGGCGGTTTTCGTTGCGGAGGTTTACCGGTTTTAGGTTTTTCGTGCTTATCTTCTGGTTATCCGGTTTAGCGCCAGGCTTTGCGGCGCATCCGGTGTCCGCATTCGCGCACCGTTTACACCCTGTCTTCGGGAAATGGCCGGGTCTCGGGCCATGTTTGCGGCCGGGCGGCCGATAGAGACACTTACTGCCCGGCCACGATCTTCCTCGCGGAACCCGGCCCGGCCAGGAGGACCCGCTCAGCCTCGGCACCAGCGTGGCACATCGGTCCCGCTTTTATGACTACCGGCTCGGGGGCACCCAGAGTTTCGCCGCGGTCCGGGCGGCGAGGTAGTCGCGGGTGTCGGGGCGGCAGTCCACGCCAATCGCGTCCTCCTCCCGACCATCCGCTCTATGGCGGCGCAGGTGCGCGGCAATGCGCCTATATCGGCGCCGGCCTGCGCTCCACCGCCCGTGGTGGGCAGGCCGCGTCCGGACCGGGCGGCCACCCAGACTCCGCCCGCCGGGACACACCCTGGGACCGTGACACCCCGCCGCACTCGCCTCATCGCCGCGGATCTGATTCGGTGGAAACATGAGCGAGAACCCAGCATGAGCGGCCCGACGCGGCACCGCGGCCGGTGGACCCAGGACGATCGCTGCCGGTCCCCGTGGCAGTACCTGCCGGTCGAGGTTCCGCCCGGCTCAGCCGGTCTGCGGGTCGAGCTCGACTACGACCAGTCCGGCGCCATCCTCGACCTCGGCTGCTTCGGGCCCGCCGGGTTCCGCGGCTGGTCCGGAGGGGCGCGGTCCTCGTTCGTGATCACCCCCGGTGAGGCCACGCCCGGTTACCTTCCTGGTGAGCTGGAGCCCGGCCGGTGGCACGTGGTCGATCGGCCTGTACCGGCTTCCGCCCGACGGCGCGGAGTACTCGGTGACGGCTTCGGTGAGCAGCACGCCCGGCCGGCTGCGCCCGGCCCCGGTCGCCGCCGCCCCGGCCCCGCTCACCGAGCGGCCGCCGCGGCGCGAACTGCCCGGCCCGGCCCGGGCACCGCTGGCTGGCCGGTGACCTGCACACCCATACCGTGCACTCCGACGGGGAGCTGACCGTGGCCGGGCTGGCCCGGTTCGCGGCCGCCCAGGGGCTCGACTACCTGGCCGTGACCGACCACAACACGACGAGCCATCATGCCGAGCTCAAGGACGCCGCGGCCAGGTACGGGATCATCCTGATCCCCGGCCAGGAGGTCACCACCGAGGACGGGCACGCGGGCGCGCTCGGCGACGTGGGCTGGATCGACTTCCGCGAGCCGCCCGACCGGTGGCTGGAGACCACCGAACGCTACGGCGGCCTGCTGTCGGTGAATCATCCGATCGGCGGCCACGTCAGCTGGATCTGGCCGATGCGGCGGCGGCCGCCGCTGGCCGAGGTCTGGCACTGGAGCTGGATGGATCCGCACTGGACGACCCCGCTGGCCTGGTGGCTGGCCTGGGATCCGGCGGCCGTGCCGGTCGGCGGGAGCGACTGGCACCGGCCGGGCGCCGACGCCGTCCCCGGGACCCCCACGACCTGGGTGGAGTGCGCCGGCGAGGGACCCGGCGCGGTGCTCGACGGCCTGCGGGCCGGCCGGGCCGCGATCTCCGCGCGGCGCGACGGCCCGGTGCTGCTGCGCCAGGACGGCGAGTTCGTGGCCGTCGGCGCGGACGGCACCATCCTGGCCGGGCCGGACGGCCAGCGGACCGTGGTGCGCGGGGACCGGGCCGTGTTCCCGGCCGCCGACGGGTACCACCGGCTGCTCGACTGTACCGGCGCCACGCTGGCGCTTATCGGGTAGCGGGGCCGGCCGCACGGCGGGCGGGCGGCGATGGGTCGCCGGCTGGGCGGCCGGACCGGCTCAGCCTGTGATCGTGATCCGGAAGACGGGGAAGCCCGGGGCGATCCCGAGGATCTGCTCCTCGGTCGCGTCCGCCTTGACGCCCTCGAAGAACCGCCCGACCTCCCAGCCCCACTTGCGCAGGTACTCGCGCAGCACCGGCGGCTTGTCCGCGTCGGCCATCTCGGTGGCGGTGAAGCGCTGGGTCCGGCGGCCCACCCGCAGCTCGCCCTGGCCGGCGGCGCGCAGGTTGCGGACCCACTGGGCCTGGCCCCGGGGAGCGACCAGATAACGGGTGCCGTCCACGGTCAGCAGGTTCACCGGAGTGGTCCGCCACTCACCGCTCTTGCGGCCGCGGACGGCCAGCACCCGGGACCCCATGATGCTGATCCCGGCCCGGGTCAGCGCGGCGACCGTCGAGTTGAATATCCGGTCCATGCCGGTGGGGGCGAGGTAGCGGCTTTCCGGGCTGGCGTTCATGACTGCTCCTCGGTCTGGAAGTGTGAGAGAGAGCACTGCTCTCTTGTAAGAGCAGTATGCACAGAGACGGCCCGGTAAGTCAAGAGCACCGCTCTCGAATCTGACGGCCGATCTAAGATCGGGCTGGACGATCCGCCGACGGGCCGGTCTGCGGGTCACACTGGCCCCTCCCGCCCACATTTCCCGCGTGCCGTGCGCGGTAAACGGACAAAACACCCGCCAGGACGCACGTCACGCGGGAAACGTCGGCGCTGGCCATGCCCTCCGGCCCGCATTTCACGCCCGCCGCGCGCCGAATCGGCCCACACACCCCGGAAAGGCGCACGTCCAGCGTGATGTGTCGAGCTGGCCAGCTACGTCCGGGCCAGCCGGGCCGCCCGGGCGCGCAGGATCGCCCTGGTCGAGGCGACGTTGCTGAACTCGTCCGGCTGAACGGGGCACTCCCCCGCGGCGATGGCCCGATCCACCTTGGTCCGCGCGACGGCCGGGCTGATCATCTCGAAGATCATGCTGGGATCCTCGGCGGCCATGTCCTTGGTGCGGGCGAGGACGTCCCCGGCCTCCCCCACCCAGACGTTCTTGATCGCGCCACCGCAGGAATGATCCAGCAGGAGCGAGACCACGTGCCGCCCGGCCGCGTACTCGAAGGTCAGGGTCACGGCTTCCTGGACGCCCCGGTCGTCGCCGTAACGCCAGCACTCCCCCACCGACGGCGAGCCCACCTCGGCCGCCCAGCCCGGGTCAGGAACTCCCCGCCCGGCCAGCCGGCTCGCGGCCTCGTTCGCCGGCGTGCGCAGGTCAGGCCAGCCGAGCGCGCCGAGGACCCGCAGGATGGCCAGGGCCTCGGGACTGCCGCTCCGTTCCGCGGCGGGCACCATCGCCTGCGCCGCCAGGCTCGCCGGGCCGCCGAGCGCAGCCAGGATGTCCGAGCCCCACAGCTCCGCCTCCAGCGGGCTGGCGATCTCGCCCAGCACCATCCGCGCCTCGGTCAGCACGGCCGCGAAGGCATCGTCCGGTGAAGACCGGCCGAACACCGCTTCTAGATCAAGGTCACCGGACATGCACACCGGCCAGTGTGTCAACGCAATCCAGGTCCATGCCGGGCATCCTGCCACGGCCGCTGCGATGATGGGCGGGAACTACGGGAGGTACTGTGCGACCGACGTCACGATGGGGCATCACGCTCCCACTGAGCGGTATGCCCTTGACCGGCCAGCGCGACCTCGTGGCCGCCCTGCCGGACCTGGGCTACACCGACGCCTGGTCGTCGGAAGTCAACGGCCACGACGCGTTCACGCCGCTGGCCCTGGCCGCCCAGTGGACCAGCAAACCGGAGGCCGGCCCGGACGAGGGCGGCCTGCGGCTGGGCACCGCCGTCGCCAACATCTACACCCGCGGGCCCGCCCTGCTGGCCATGAGCGCGGCCACCCTCGCGGCCATCGCCCCGGGCCGCTTCGTGCTGGGCATCGGGGTGTCCTCGCCCGCGGTGGTGACGGACTGGAACGGGATCGCGCTGGAGCGCCCGTATCAGCGGGCCCGGGACACGCTGCGTTTCCTGCGCCGCGCGCTGGCCGGCGAAAAGGTCTCCATGGAGGGGGACACGTTCAGCATCAACGGGTTCCGGCTGGACCCCGCACCGGTCCCGCCGCCCGCGCTGGCCCTGGCCGCGCTGCGGCCGGGAATGGTGGCCCTGGCCGCCGAGCTGTCGGACGGGGCGATCACGAACTGGCTCTCCCCCGCGGACGTGCCCGCCGTCCGCGCGGTGGCCGGCCCGGACTGTGAGCTGATCGCCCGCATCTTCGTCTGCCCGACCGCGGACGCCGACCTGGCCCGGCAGATCGGCCGCCGGATGATCGCCGCCTATCTCACCGTCCCGGCGTACGCCGCGTTCCACGACTGGCTCGGCCGCGGCCCCCGGCTCCAGCCGATGGCGGAGGCCTGGGCGGCGGGTGACCGCAAGGGCGCGCTCGCGGCCATCGGCGACGACCTGGTTGACGAACTGGTCGTGCACGGCCCGCCCGGACTACTGCCGGGAGCGGGTGGCCGAGTATCAGGCCGCCGGGCTGGACACCCCGGTCATCGCGATCGTGCCGGTGCCCGGCGTGGACCAGGCCGAGGCCGTCCGGGAACTGGCCCCGGCCTGACCGGGCCCGGCCTGACCGGGCCGGCGCCGGGCGGGCCCGCCGGACTACCAGACCCCGGGCAGTTCCTCGCCGTACCAGGACTCGATCAGCCGGTGCGCGATGGACACCGGGGGCGGCAGCAGGATCTCCCGGGAGGCCAGCGCGCTGCGCAGCTCGTCCCGGCTGAACCAGTGCGCCTCGGCGATCTCCTCCTCGTCCACCTGTATCTCGAGGTCGCCCGCCGCGGACGCACGGAAGCCGAGCATCAGGCTCTGCGGCATCGGCCACGGCTGGCTTCCCACATAACGCACCCGGGCGACGGTGATCCCGGTCTCCTCCCCGACCTCGCGGGCGACCGCCTGCTCCGCGGATTCCCCCGGCTCGACGAAGCCCGCCAGGATGGACACGCGGCGCTCAGGCCAGCGCCGGTTGCGGGCCAGCAGGCACCGGTCGTCCGGATCGGTGACCAGCATGATGACGGCGGGGTCGACCCGCGGGAAATGCTCGCTGCCGTCGGCCGGGCACCGCTGGGCGTGCCCGGCCGCGACCGTCACGGTCGGCGTCCCGCAGCGCGGGCAGTGGGTGTGGGTGGCATGCCAGTTGGCCAGCGCCACGGCGTGCGTGAACAGTCCCGCGTCCCGGTCGTTCAGCAGCGCCGCAGCCTCCCGCAGATCGGCGGGGCGCAGGCCCGGCTGGGCCCGGGCCAGCCACGCGACCTGCTCGGTCACGGTCTGCTGCTCGGGAGCCGCCGCCGCGGCCTCCGCGCCCGCTGCCTCGCCGGGCGCCGCCTCCGCTGCGGGTGCCGCCGCTGCGGGTGCCCGCTGCGGGTGCCTCCGCCCCGGTCCCGCCCGCGGTCGCTGCGGGCACTTCTGGCCGCGGTCCGTCCTCCGCCGGCGCCTCCGGCGCGTGCTCGGGGGCGGCGTGCTCGCCGTCGCCCGTTATCGCTGGGTCTGCGGTCGTTTCCGTGGCCGTCAGGGACTCCAGGGACCCGGGCGGTCCCATCACGCCGAAGTAGGCCACCTCCGCGTCGTCCACCCCGAGCAGGAACCTCAGTCCCTCGGGAGCCTCGGCGGGGGGCACCAGCACCAGGTCGGCCTCCTGGTCGCCGAACCGGACCAGCGCCCGCGCGTTCTCCAGGACCAGCACCCGGGTCGCCGGGTCAGCCCAGGTCGCGGCCAGCCAGTCGGTGTCGGCACGGCGGGCGCTCACCCGGTCCACGGTGCTGCGGGCCAGCACGAACCCGCCCAGCTCACCGGCGTACTCCTGGGCGTCCACCGGGTCGGCTGCGGTGCCCGGCGGCCCGGCCGCGGCGCCTGACGGGCTGGCCGCGGTCTCCGGCGGGGCGGCCGTGGTATCCGGCGGGGCGGCCGCAGGGTCCGGCGGTCCGGCCGCGGTGTCCGGCGTATCGGCCCCGGTGCTCTGCGCGGCGCTCATCGGGCGGCCATGATCCCGGCGTGATCCGCGGCCAGATCTGCCCAGAGGTAGGCCACCGCCTCCGCTCCCCGCAGCAGCAACGCCATCTCCACCTTCTCGTTCGGTGCGTGGATGCGGTCCTCGTCCAGCCCCACCGCGACGAAGACCAGCGGCGCGCCCAGGATCTCGGCGAGATCAGCCTCCGGGCCGCTGCCGCCTTCCCGGGTGAACAGCACTTCGCGGCCGAACGCGCGTTCCATGGCCCGCTTGGCGGCCTGCACCCCGGGCGAGTGCAGCGGTGAGAACGCGGGCCGCACCCCGGGGCCGCCGAAGGTCATGGTCGCCTCGATGCCCGGCGGGGTGTGCGTGGCCACGTACTCCCGCAACGCCACCGCGATGTCGGCCGGCTCCTGGTTCGCCACCAGCCGGAAGGACACCTTCGCGTGCGCCTGGCTGGGCACGATGGTCTTGCCCCCGGGCCCGGTGTGGCCGCCCCACATGCCGTTGATCTCGGCCGTGGGCCGGGCCCAGACCCGTTCGAGCGTGCTGAAGCCCGCTTCGCCCGCGGCAGCCTGACTGCCACCGGCGTCGGCCAGCCAGGCTTTCTCGTCGAACGGGAGCCGGGCGAACAACTCCCGCTCGGCGTCGGTCAGCGGGACCACCGCGTCATAGAAGCCAGGCAGGGTGACCCGGCCCTCGTCGTCGTGCAAGCCGGCCAGCAGCGCGGCCATGGCGTGCAGCGGGTTCGGCACGCCGCCCCCGAACGAGCCTGAGTGCACGTCGGTCTCCGCGCCGCGCAGGTCGATCTGGGCGTCGATGAGGCCGCGCATCCCGGTGCACATGGACGGCACATCGGCCGCCCACATCGTGGTATCGGAGATGACGATCATGTCGCAGCTGAGCTGGTCGGCCCGGCTGCGCAGCAAGTCGGCGAAGTGCGGGGATCCCGACTCCTCTTCCCCCTCGATAAGGAACTTCAGCGAGACGGGCGGCGCGGCACCAGGGGGCGTGGCGCCGGAGGCCGCGCTGCCGTCGCCCGCGGCGCTGCCGCTCGCGGCGGCCAGGCAGGCCCGCAGGCCGAGGGTGTGCAAGAGGACCTGGCCCTTGTCGTCCGAGGCACCCCGGCCCAGGATCTGGCCGTCGCGCTCGGCGGGTTCGAACGGCGGGGAGTACCACTCGGCCAGGGGTTCCACCGGCTGGACGTCGTGGTGACCGTAGACCAGAACGGTCGGCGCGCCCGGATCGTGGGCTGGCCAGTGGGCGAAGACGGCGGGCTGGCCGGGTGAGCCAGCCGGCCCGGTCTCCCAGACCTCCACGATGGGAACCCCGATGCCGGTGAGGTGCCCAGCGAGCCACTGCGCAGAAGCCCGTACGTCGCCGTGATGACCAGGGTCGGCGGAGATAGACGGGATGGCCAGCCAGGACTTGAGCTGGTCAAAGAATTCCCGCGCGTTGCTGTCGATGTAGTCGCGCACATCCATGAGCGGTGAGCCCCTCCTCGCCGGACCTTGCCGGCTATCTAATAAACCAGCATCACGGGCACCCTGGGCCATTCCCCCCGCCTCTATCACGGGGCCCTGGCGCTGGCCCGGCAGTACCAACCCCCGCCACCGGCTACTCCGACGAGAGCAGATTGTCCCCCGGGCGGGGCCAGAGATCAGCCTTCGGCATGACGACGCCGAGGGCCCGCACCTCCTAGCGTGGTGACACATGACGCTACCGCTGACCCGCCCGCGGGGCGGGGACGCCCGTCCCCGCCCCGCCCCCCGGCCGCCATGGTGGCCGGGGCGGCCGCGGCTGTGGCGGGACCGGGCGCGTCATGGGCTGGAGCGGGCCCGCCAGTGGCAGGAGCGGGGCCCGCTGTCGCGGGCGTGGGCCACCAGCCCGCGGGGGGCTGCCATCCTGCTGGCCGCGTGCACGCTGTTCGCCTGCGCGGTCGCGGTGTTCAGCACCAACCCGCCGGAGCGGCTGTGGGGCGTCATGGCGGCCGGTCCTTATGGTCTCGCGGCCCTCGCCGCGCGGCTGGCGGGCCGGCGCGGACGCAGGATCGCCGCCGGGGTCGCCCTGGCCGGGGCGGTGATCGTGCCGCTGGCCTGGATGGCCTGGACCGGGCAGGCCCAGCCGGAGGTCGGCGTGGTCATCCACTCGGCCCGGCTGTTCCTGCACGACGGCACGCCCTATCAGGCCGCTCACGCCGTGGCCACGGCGCACAGCCCCTACGTCTACAACCCTTACCTGCCGGCGTTGGCCGTGTTCGGGGTCCCGCACGCCCTCTTCGGCGGCGGCCTGCTGACCGATCCGCGGCTGTGGTTCGGGGTGGTGTTCGTCCTCGGGTTCGCGGGCGCGCTGGCGCTGAGCGGTGTGCGGCGGCCCTGGCTGTGGACGGCGGTGCTCACCGCCTCACCGATCATCGCGTTCCCGCTCACCACGGGCGGCGACGACCTGCCGGTACTGGCGCTGATCTGCGTGGGCCTGGCCCTGCTGCGGACCAGCCAGGCACCGCGGCCGGTGCTGCGGACCATCCTGGCCGGCCTGGTCCTGGGCCTGGCCGCGGCGATGAAGGCCACCGCGTGGCCCGCGCTGGCGGTCGCCCTCGTCCTGGTGGCGGCGCGCGACGGCAAGCGCGCCGCAGGCTGGCTGGCGCTGGCCACCGTCGCCGTGCCGGTAGCGGTGGACGGGCCAGTTCTGATCACCCAGCCGGCCGCGGTGGTGTCCAATACGATCCTGTTCCCGCTCGGCCTCACCAAGATCAAGAGCCCGGCCGCCAGCTTCCTGCCCGGCCACCTGATCGCCGAGGCCTGGGGCCCGGGGCATCTGGTGGCGATCGGGCTGGTCCTGCTGGCGGGACTCGGCGTGGCCGCGTCCCTGGCGTTCTGGCCGCCGCGGGACGAGCGCGCGGCGGGCTGGCGGCTGGTGACCGGGCTGGTGCTCATGTTCGCGTTCGCGCCGGCCAGCCGGTTCGGCTACGCGGTCTACCCGCTCGGCCTGGCTTGCTGGCTGCTGCTCGCCGCCCCGGCGGCCAGTGGCCTCGTCTCCGATTACGAAGCGGCGCCGGCGGACCGCGCCACATCAGCGGCGCCGCCGGGCGTCAGCTCCCAGCGCCGCCGGTGATCGCCGCCGGAGCGTCGCCCGGGCCGATCTGGGCCTTGAGCGCGGCCAGTTCCTTGTCTACCCCGGCGGCCGTCCCGGCTTCGTCGAGCTCCTTCTGGATGTCGTCGGTGTCTCCCCCGACGTCTTCGAGCACCCCGGACGCGAGCAGTTCGTCAACGGCGCCGGCCCGGGCCTGCATCTGGGCGATCTTGTCCTGAGTCCGCTGGAGCTCCGCTCCTGAGTCACCAAACGTCTGGGAGATCCCGGCCGCGCTCTCGCCCACGGCGGTCTCGGCCTGCGCCGCGGTGTACTGGGCCTTCAGCACTTCCTTCTGGGTCCGGAAGGTGTTCACCCGCTTCTGCAGCGCGTCGAGGGTCTGCTCGAGCTTCTCCTCCTCCGCGGCGAGCTGCTCGTGCTGGGGCTCCATGGCGTCGATCTGCTCCTGGGCGGCGGCCTTGCGGGACAGGGCCTCCCGGGCCAGATCCTCCCGGCCCTGGGCCAGCGCGGCCTTGGCCTGGTCCTGGAGATGGTCCACCGAGTGCTGGAGCTGCTGCTCCTGCAACTCGATCTGCTTGCGCGACGCGGCGATGGCCACGATCCCGCGGCGGACCTGGGTGATCTGGTCGAGCATCTGCTCGTAGGACAGATCGAGCATCTCGTCAGGCTTCTCGGCGGCGTCGAGC
The DNA here is from genome assembly GCA_963781085.1 of uncultured Actinomycetes bacterium. Classification (GTDB taxonomy): domain Bacteria; phylum Actinomycetota; class Actinomycetes; order Streptosporangiales; family Streptosporangiaceae; genus RYN-230. The sequence goes on along the minus strand of CAWAES010000004.1, from coordinate 78,027 downwards.
GCCTTGTTGGCCTTGGCCTGGACGATGTCGTGGGCCCGCTGGAAGAGGGTCATGATGATCTGCTCCTCGTCGATGATGGGCAGAGCTGACGCCGATTCCGCGGCCGGCCCAGCCCGGATCAAGGCCGGCGCACGTATCAGCACGGATATCCCGAGGCTACCGCCCGGACTGCGCCTCCCACGGCCAGCCAGGCACCAGATCACGGAGCGTGTCCAGCGCCTGGTGGCCTGGCTATCCTGCGCCGCCGCGGACCCAGATCTCGAAGGGCTCGCCGGGCGCGTTCGAGGGGGCGCTGACCACGAGCCGGTAGTGCGACGCCGCGAGCGCGTCCACGACCGGCGCATAGATGGCGGGCATCTCAGACGGGTCTATTTCCACCAGACGGAAGTAGTGATCACGGATGGCTGCGCCGTACGCGGGGGTGCCGCTCAGCTCCCGCCCGTCATAGCGGTATTTCATGACGAAGACGGTCGTGAACGCGTCCTGAGTGGTCTGCTTCGTCAGGTAGTAGTGCACGACGTCGTTCTCGGCGATCAGGCAGGGACAGCCGGTGCGCTCGATGACCGGCGCCAGGCCGCGGACCATCCGCGCCGAGTCCGGCCACGCGCCAAAGTGCGCGGCGCTGAGGGCGGCCCCGGAAACCCCCAGGAGGAACACCAGCACCACGCCGACCGCGCGGGCGTATTCCGCCTGCCTGACCTGGATCGCCCGGGCGGCAGCCGCCACCCCGTACCCGGCCACGATGCAGGCGAACCACGCGCCGAACCCAACATGCTTGAACAGGCTGAAAGTCGAGTGGATGCGCGCCTGTCCTAGCGGGGCCAGGAACACGCTGGCGGCGAGGATCCAGGCGAGCGTCGTGAGTCGCCACCCCAGTCGTCTCCGGGTCACGACGGCCGCGCCGGCGATGGCCAGGAACGCGACAGCGCCAACCCACCCGGCGCTGACGGCGAGCACCCGGAGCATGGGAACGGTGCTGCCCGCCCGGGCCAGCGTGGTGGACATGATCCCGGACAGGTAGCTGTGGCCGCCGGCCAGGAACAGCACAGGAATGGTCAGGGCGGCCAGGTAGCCAGCCAGCCGGGTCCCGCGGCCTGCGGATCGCGGGCCGGTACCGGCCGGGCCGAGCACGACCAGCGCGAGCACGACCGGGTTCCAGAGCAGGCTGGTGTACTTCGCCGCGTCAGCCAGCGCCATCGCGACGGCGCAGCACACCAGCCATTGCTCGCCTCCCCATCTCCCGCCTTCGTGGCTGGACCGCACCGCGAACCATGACGCCAGCGCCAGGAGCAGGACGGCCGGCGCATCGAATGTGGCCAGGGCGCCGAGGAACTGAGTGGGCCCGATCGCCGCGAACACCACCGAGCCTGCGATGGCCGCCGGGCGCCCGAACAGGTGCTTGGTCACCGCGTAGAGCAGGGCGGTGGCGGCGAGCATGCAGCCCAGGCTCAGGATCCGGGCTGCGGCCAGTCCCCCGATGCCGCTGGCGACCGCGCCCAGGGGAGGGTAGATGACCGGGGCGCCGGAGAAGTACGAAGCGAAGTCCGGCACCGCCGCGCCGTGCAGCCAGTGCGCCCATTCCCGATTGCCGGCCCACAAGTACAGCGCCTCGTCCTGATAGGCCGTATTCGACCACACCAGCCGCAGGGACAAGCCGGCCTGGATCACGAGGATGCACACCAGCGGCCATGGGCCGCTGGCCAGGCGTGGCCGGGAGAAGCGCCCCTTCTGCCGCTCAGTTGCGGCGTGCGGCGGGACGGCAGGCAGGACGGGCGGCAGCCCAGTTTGCGCCACCGACGCGCTGAACTGCTCCTCAGCCATGCAGGCCGCAACCTTCCTGCGGTCCGGGGCCTCCCGTCAGCCGCACGCAATGGCGCCAGGCCGCCCACCCACTGCGGCCAGGACAAGACGCCGCTAGCTGCACACGGTTTACACCTTCCAGGCCGGATCCGCCCGGAGAATGCCGTGCACGGGCCCGTCGTCCGCCTGACCGCAGTGGTTGACCGGCTGGTCAGCTGGGCCGGCCGGACGCGGACGTCATCGTCCGCGCGTGCCGTCGGCCAGTTCCCGGAGGATGTCGAGGTGGCCGTTGTGCCGGGCCGTCTCCTCGGCCAGGTGGAACAGGACCCAGCGCAACGTGACCGGCTCGGACCGCCAGCCCAGCTCGCCGCGGGAGGGAGCGTCCAGGTCGAGGGAAGCCACCTGGTCACGGTGGCGGTCGCAGGCCGCCCGGTAGTCCGCCAGGAGCTGGGCGAGCGGTACCGTGACCGCGATCCGGAACTCGCCATCGGGATCGTCGTCGGTCCACGGCGGGTCGATCGTCCCGCCGAGCAGCGTTTTCTCGATCCACGCGTCCTCGACCCAGCGCAGGTGGCTGACCAGCCCGGAGATCGTCATCAGTGGCGAGCCAGGCAGCGGTGCCCGGCGGGCGTCCGCATCCGGCAGGCCCGCGCACTTGGCGTGCACGGTGTCACGGGTGTAGTCCAGGAAGGTGGTCAGGACCGTGCGCTCGTCCCAGCTGGGCGGGATGTCGTCGGTCCGGCCGGCCGAGATGGACTGCGAAGCTGACTCTGAAGTCATGTCATTCCTCTGCTGAGCAGAGGCGCGGCCGGGACTGCTATCGGCCAGTCTCCGGAGGCGCCTGATGATGAATGGACATCGCGCCTCCTTCCTGGCCAGTCGCGCCGCACGGTGCGGCGGCGGCCTGAGCCTAACGCGCACGGCCGGGGGCAGGCAACGCAGTTTCGCTGCGCTGGCGGTTGGTACCGCGCTGGCCAGGCCGGACGACTATCGCGCGGCCGACTCCTCCCCCGCCCGCTCGGCGATCGCCTGCAACGTGCGCACGGTCGTGTCGATGTCGTCGGCGCTGAACTGGCTCAGCAACCGGATCCGCGGGGCGGCGACGTACTCGCTGAGGCTGTGGTGCAGTGCCTGGCCTGCCGCGGTCAGGCTGACCGTGGCACCGCCGTGGATCAGCCCCGCCCCCTCAAGCCGGGCGAGCAGCTCGCGCGCCGAATCGGCATCCAGGGTCCGCGAGCCCGCGAGCTCGCAGCTGAGCGTCGTGCGGTCGAGCGCCGGCCCGCGCGTCGCGAGCAACTGCAGCGCGTACCAGGTCTCGGGTTCGGTGCCGCGCTCGGCGAGATGCTCGCGCAGCACGGCGCTCAGCGTCCGCTCGGCGAAGGCCAGGGTGTAGCCGAACTGGGCGTAAGCGGCGGGAACGATGGTCATGTCAGGCTCCGGGTGGCTAGGATGGACAGGTTCCTGACTACCATAACAAGCAGACAGGTACCTGTCTATCTCATGGACGCGGACTTCCCGGCACGCCCACTGCTCGGGCTCCTCCTCCGCCTCGCCTACCAGCAGCACTCCCAGGAGATCGAGGCCGCGCTGCGCGAGAACGGCTTCGACGACGTCCATCCGGCGGCGGCGAACGTGTTCACGTTCGTGCCCCCGGGCGGCATTACCGTGTCAGAGCTCGCTGACCTGGCCCGGGTACGCAAGCAGACGATGGCCCAGGCGGTCGATCAGCTGGAGCGGACGGGGTACGTCGAGCGCCGCCCGAACCCGCGCGACCGGCGCTCGCGGCTGGTGTTCCTCACCGAGCGCGGCGCGTCAGTCACCCCGGTCACCCACGCCGCTGCGGCACGGGTGGAGGAGCGCTGGGCGGAGCTGACCAGCCCGCAGGAACTGGAGGCGCTGCGTGCCTCGCTGCTGAGCCTGGTGACGAAGCTGCGCGACGGGTAGGCCTGGGAGACTCGGCCCAGAGCCGGCCCAGGCAAGACGGCTCTCTCATAGACGGCCTAATCAACTAGACGGTCTCATCAACCGACTGCGCCGAGAAGTCCGGGAAGGACGGAGCACACGATGATCATCGCGTTCTCGATCACGCCGCTGGGGGTGGGCGAAGGAGTTGGGGAGTACGTCGCGGACGCGGTGCGGGTGGTCCGGGACAGCGGGCTGCCCAACCGGACCGACGCCATGTTCACCTCCGTCGAGGGCGACTGGGATGAGGTGATGGACGTGGTCAAGCGGGCAGTGGACGCGGTAGCCGCCCGGGCTCCCCGGGTCAGCCTGGTCCTCAAGGCTGACATCCGCCCGGGCGTGACCGACGGGCTGACCGCCAAGGTGCAGACGGTTGAGCGTCATCTCCAGACCTGAACCCCGCCGGACCCGCTGACCGGCGGGACCGGGCCCGGAGTTCAGCTGCCCCCCGCCGGGATGTGCTCGATCAGCGCCGCCAGTCCCGCCTCGTCCAGCAGGTCGGCCGGGCGCAGCGTGAGGTCGCGCCGTACGTAGTAGAACGCCGCCCGGACCTGGTCCGCGGGTACCCCGGCCAGCTGAGCCCAGGCCAGCCGGTAGGCGGCGAGCTGGACCGCGACGGCCTGATGCTCGGCCGCGGAGCCCGGGGGGTAGCCCGTCTTCCAGTCCACCACGTCGAACCCGCCGGCCGGAGCGTCCCCGAACACCGCGTCGATCCGCCCCCGGACCGGCCGGCCGGCGATAAGGGTCTCGAACGGGACCTCCACTTCGACCGGCCAGCGGGTGCCCCACTCGCCGGATTCGAACAGCTGCCGCAACGCCGCCAGGTCGTTCGCGTCGCCGTCGGCGGGGTCACCCTCGGCCGGGTCGTCGACGGCCCCGAGGAGGTCGCCAGGGTCGATCAGGCGCTGCTGGCTGAACCGCTCCTCCAGCCAGCGGTGGAACGCGGTGCCCCGGCGGGCCTGCGGGGCGGGCGGCCGCGGCATCGGCCGGCGGATCTGCCGGGCCAGCTCGGCCGGGTCACGGGCCATCATCACCAGGGAGGACACCGACAGCCGCGGAGGCAGCCAGACCGCCGACGCGGCCTCGGCGCGCCATTCCTCGCGCTCGGCCAGCAGCAGTCCGGTCTCGGTGTCCCAGGCCGCCAGCAGGGCCTGGTCCCCGGCGGTCAGCGTTCCGTCCTGGGCAGGTTGAGCAGCACCAGCGTCCAGGGCCGCAAGTACCAGGTCAGCGGCTTCCCGGACCGCCTCCTGCTGTCTGCCCTGCGGCTCAGCCGGCCAGGTGGCTGAGGGGGGCTCGGCGAGCGCCGGATTCTCGGCGTCCTCGCCGGGGGACGCGGCCCAGTACGCCACGGTGCCTGCACCTGCCTCGCACGCGGCCCGAACCTCTTCCAGGAACACCGACGGACCGAGCGGCGAGGACGCGTCCCCCCACCAGTAGCCGGTGCAGGCCAGCCAGAACGCGGCCCGGGTCGTGGCCACGTAGGCCAGCCGGCGCTCCTCGCCAAGGTCCCGCGCGGCGCAGGCGGCGTCGAAGGATGCGAGTGCCCCGGCGTCCAGGCTGGGCAGGGCCGGCAGGTCGCCGGCGTCGCCCCGCAACCCGAACGGGATCAGCCGCGCGTTCTCGGTCCAGCGGCTCACGAACCTGGGCTTGGCCGGGAACACCTGCGCCTTCCGGCCGGCCGACAGCCCGGGTACGACCACCGCGGCCCACTGCAGCCCCTTCGACGCGTGCACGGTAGCCAGGGTGACGGTGTCCCCGTCGCCGACCCGGCCGGACTCCAGGCCGAACTCCTCGTCCTCGGCGGCGGTCAGGTAGGCCAGAAAGGCGCCCAGCGTCGGCTCCTCCTGGTCGCCCGCGAACGCGGCCGCCGCGTCTGCGAACGCGTCCAGGTCGGCGCGGGCACTGGCCATGTCCCGGCCGGGCCGGGCGGCCACTTCGATGTCCAGCCCGAGCGCCCGTTCCACCTCACCGACCAGGTCGGGCAGCGGCCGGGCCACCCGGGAGCGCAGCTCGCGCAGCTCGGCGGCCAGCGCGGCCAGGCGGCTGTGGCCGGCCGGCGAAGCCGGCCTGGTCGCCGAGGTCGTCGAGGGCCTCGATCAGGCTGCCCGGATCGGCGGTCAGGTCGGTGATGGCCTTGGCCAGCGGATCGTCGTCCGCTGGCGGTGCGCCGGAGTCTCGTGCGCCGGAGTCCTGCGCGCCGTGGTCTGAGGCGCCGTGCTCGAGTGCGCCCCGGTCCGGGGCCCCGGCCCGGGTGGCCACGGACCGGCGTTGCTCGCGGGCCAGGTACCGGGCCCTCTTGCCCAGGGCCACCAGGTCACGCGGGCCGATCCGCCACCGCGGGCCGGTGAGCAGCCGGGCCAGCGGCGCGGACGCGCCGGGGTCGTGCAGTACCCGCAGCGTGGCGACGATGTCAGCCACCTCCGGCACGGTCAGCAGCCCGCCCAGGCCGACCACCTCGACCGGGACACCACGGGCTTCGAGCGCCATCCGCAACGCCGGGAACTGGGCCCGCTTCCGGCACAAGACCGCGACGTCACGCGGATGGACGCGATCGTCGCGGCCGTCCGGCCAGGGCTCGCCGTCGGGGGCCACGCCGGGCGGCAGCGTCAGCAGCGCGCTGACCCGATCGGCGACCCAGGCCGCCTCGTCGGCGGCCGTCTCAGTGAGCGCGCAGGTCACCCGCCCGCGCCCGGCCCGGCCGGGCGGCGGGACCAGCCGGGGCACCTCGGGCGCCGCGGCCCGCAACTCCCGCTGCACCGCGGCGGCCACGTCGAGGACCCGGCCGGTGTTGCGGAAGCTGGTGGAAAGCATGCGCACCGCGGCCGGGCTCGCGGTCCGGCCCCGGCCGCTGCCGGTGACCACGGGGAAGTCCTGGCCGAACCGGCGCAGGTTGCCCGCGCTCGCGCCACGCCAGCCGTAGATGGACTGGCACGGGTCACCCACCGCAGTCACCGGGTGCCCGCCCCCGAACAGCGCCCGCAGCAAGACGAGCTGAGCGTGGCTCGTGTCCTGGTACTCGTCGAGCAGCACGACCTGGTAGCGGCCGCGTTCGGCCGCGCCGACCTCGGGATGGCGGGCCGCGATCCGGGCGGCGATCGCCACCTGGTCGCCGTGGTCGATGACCTCACGCTCGGCTTTGGCCCGGGCGTAGCCGGCCACCATGGGGAGCAGCTGCTCCCGGGCCCGCTGGCTGTCCAGGATCTTGCGCACCTGGGCGGGCAGCTTCCCGGGCCGGGCCGCGGCCTGCGCCTGCAGCCAGTCCCCCACCCCGATCACGTCGTCCGGCGTCCGCAAGTGCTCCGCCAGCTCGCCCGCCAGCATCAGCACGGCGGCGGTGACCGCGGGCGGTGCCCAGTTGACCGCGTCCATGGGGCCGCCGTACCCGGCCACCACCCGGGCCGCGATCTGCCAGGCCACGGCCGGGGTGATCAGCCGCAGCGTCGGTTCCAGGGCTTCGCGCAGCGCGTGGTCGGCGACCAGCCGGGCGGCGTAAGCGTGGTAAGTGGACACCACCGGCTCACCGTCCAGCTCGGCGCTGCCGTCCGCCGCCGCGTCCGCTGGTGGCTGGGCCAGCGGCTGGCCAGCCCCGGCCAGCCCGGTCCCGGCCAGCCCGATCCCGGCCAGCACAGGCCCAGCCAGCACAGGCCCAGCCAGCCCGGGTCCGGCCAGCCCGGGTCCGGCCAGCCCGGCCTTGCGCAGGCCGTCCAGCCGGACCCGCACCCGCTGACCCAGCTCGGCCGCGGCCTTCCTGGTGAACGTCAGGCCGAGCACCCGCTCCGGGCGGACCACGCCGTTAGCGACCAGCCAGACCAGCCGGGCCGCCATGGTCTCGCTCTTCCCCGAGCCGGCCCCGGCGATCACCGCCAGCGGGCGCGGCGGCGCCCCGATGACCGCGGCCTGCTCTGCGGTGGGCTCGGGCAGCCCGAGCAGCCGGGCCAGCTGAACGGGGCTGTAGTGCACCGGGCTGGCCTGCACCGGGCTGGCCTGCACCGGGCTGGCCTTCACGGGGCCGGGATCCGCGGGGCCCGCCGCGACGGGGCCCGGGTTCACGGCGTCACCTGAACCCCGTCGGGATGCACCGGGCAGCAGGTCCGGACCGGGCAGATCCGGCAGCCAGGGTTCACCGTCGCGCCGAACACCGGGCCGGTCATGCCTGCCGCCACCGTCTCGACCAGCCGGGCTGCCCAGCCTGGTTCCGGGTCGTCACCGAGCGCCCGCTGCCGCTGTACCTTGACCTCCGCCTTCAGGCCCGCCTTGCCCACCTGCACCAGCTCGGCACCACCCGGCTCGACCAGGCCGAGCTGCTCGAACGCGCCCAGAAGCACCGCGAGCTGGTAGACGCCGAGCTGCGGATTGCGGTCCAGTTCCGCGTCGGCAGGCTTGGACGAGCCGGTCTTCAGGTCCACGATGACGCCGCCGCCGCGCTCGTCGCGCTCCAGCCGGTCCACCCGCCCGGTGATCTCCACCTCGCCGATCCGGACCCGGAGGGCCTGCTCCACGGCGACCAGCTGGCGGGGGTTGCCGCGGTGCCAGGCCAGGAACCGGGCGACCATGCGGCGCGCGAGCTCCCGCTGCTTGTCGTTGTACCAGGCGCTGCCAAAGTCCAGGTGGTGCCAGATGTCGTCGATCCGCTCCTCGATTCCCGCCTCCGCGGTGCCCTCGGCGGCCAGCACGGCCGCCGCGTGGATGACGGTGCCCAGATGCCGCAGCACGTCCGAGGTGCCGGCCCCGGCCGCGGCCTCGAGCAGCCAGCGCAACCCGCACTTGCTGAACGACTCGACCTGGGACGGGGACAACTGGATGGTTCCGCCGGTCAGGGGGCCGGGATCGGACAGCGTAGTCAGCGCGTACCACTGCCGCGGGTGCGCGCCGCGGACCCCGGCCGCGGCGAGCCGGGCCAGCTGGGCCGCGGCCGCAGCCCGGACCGCCCGCGGCCGGCCCGGATCGGCCGCCGCCTGGCGCAGCTCGGCGGTCAGCGCTGGCAGCGAGAGCCAGTGCCGCCCGGCCGACGCGACCGGCTCGATCTCCACCTCGTCGCCGGCCAGCTCGGCGAGGAACCGGGACGGCCGGTCCTCGCTGTCCTCCGCGCCGGCCGCGGTGACCACGAGGGTGTGCCTGGCCCGGGTCGCCGCCACGTAGAACAGGCGGCGTTCCTCGTCGAGGAGCTTGGACACCAGCGCCGCGGCCGCCGCGTCGCTGGCCCCGGGCGGCCCGTTCCCGGCCTGGGCGTCCACCGCGTCGACCAGTTCGTCCATGCCCAGCAGCGAGGACCGCATCCGCAGATCGGGCCAGGTACCCTCCTGCACTCCGGCCACCACGACCAGGTCCCATTCCAGGCCCTTGGAGCGGTGCGCGGTGAGGATGCGCACGGCTTCGCCCTCCGGCGCACGGTCAGCCAGCGTGTCGCCGGGGATCTCCTGGCCGCCCATGCTGTCCAGGAACAGCGAGGGCGAGCCGGGCGGCAGCCGGGCCGCGAACCGCGATGCCGCGTCGAACAGGGCCACCACGGCGTCCAGATCGCGGTCGGCCGCCGCGCCACGGGCTCCCCCGGCGGCGCTCGCCGCCTGCCAGGCGGGGGCGAGCCCGGACGCGTCCCAGATCGCCCAGAGCACGTCGTAGGCGGGGCCGGGCACTCCGTCCGGGGTGGCCGTACCGGTGGCGGTGCGCCGGGCCGTCTCGAGCAGCGTGGCCACCCGCCGCGCCGCGGCGGCCGGGGGGCCGCCGAGCAGGTTCAGCTGACGGGGGTCGCGCAGCGCGCTGGCCAGCGGCTGATTTCCCGGCGGGAGCCCGGCGGCGACGTCGGCGGCGTGCAGCGAGCGGCGCAGCCGCCGCAGGCCCACCGCGTCCGTCCCGCCCAGTGGCCCGGTCAGCAGCTCGGCCGCGGCGTCCTCGTCCAGCGCGCCCGGCTGCAGCGCGCAGCGCAGCAGCGCGAGCAGTGGCCGCGCGCCCGGCTCCGCGGCCAGCGGGAGCTCATCGCCCGCCACGACCGCAGGGACGCCTCCCGTCGCCAGAGCCCGGCGCAACAACGGAACCTGGCGGGTGGCCGAGCGCACCAGTACTGCCATCGAGGACCAGGGGACGCCGTCGACCAGATGAGCCCGGCGCAAGGTGTCCGCGATCACGGCGGCTTCCTGGCTGGCGCTGGAGGCCACCAGGATCCGGACCGAGCCGGGCGCCGCGCCGGCCAGCGGGAGCAGATCCCGGTGGCCGCGGCCGGCCGGACCCGACGCCGGCAGCGGCGGGCCGGGCCGCCCTGGGCCGTCCAGCAGCGACAGGCCAGCCGCGGCGGGCAGCCGGGCCGCCACCCGGCGCGAGGCGGACGAGCAGCACGGGGCCGCTGCGGCGGCAGGTCCGCAGCGCGACGACGCTGGCCGGACGATCGTCCGGGGTCCGGAACAGGTCCGGGAAGCGTCCCATCGCGTGCACGTCGGCGCCGCGGAACGCATAGATGGACTGGTCCGGGTCACCGACCGCGATGAGCTCGCGGCCGTCCCCGGCCAGCGCGTGCAGCAGCGCCTCCTGGGCCGGGTCGGTGTCCTGGTACTCGTCCACCAGGACCACGTCGTAGGCCTTGCGCTCGCGGTCCCGGGTCGCCGCGCGGCTCAGCAGCGCGGCGGCGATCCGGACGATCTCCGCATAGTCGTAGGCCGGGACCGGGGCCAGGTCGAAGCGGGCGATGTAGCGGTCCAGGAAGCCGCCCGCCGCCACCCAGTCGTCCCGGCCGTGCACTCGGCCGAGCCGGGCCAGGCCCTGCCCGTCCAGCCCGCGTTCGGCCGCGCGGAGCAGGAAGTCACGCAGTTCGGTGGCGAAGCCCCGGGTGCCCAGGGCGGCGCGGAGCCGCTCGGGCCAGGGCTCAGCGGCCGCCGGCTCGCCGCCGGCGGCCTCCCCGCGGAGCATCCGCCGGACCTCCAGCAGCTGCTCGGGGCCGGACAGCAGGGTGGGCGGGACGTCCCCGGCCAGCACGAACTCCCGCCGGACCAGGGCGTAGGCGTAGCTGTGGAAAGTCAGCGCCAGCGGCTGGCGGGTAGTGCGGCGCAGCCGGGTGGTGATGCGCTCGCGCAGTTCCTGCGCGGCCTTGCGGCTGAAGGTCAGGACCAGCACCCGTTCCGGGTCTATCCGCCGCTCGGTGATCCGCTCCGTCACCGCCTCGACGATCGCGGTGGTCTTGCCCGTGCCCGGGCCGGCCAGGACGAGCAGCGGGCCGCCCGGGTGCGCCACCACGGCCTGCTGGGCGGCGTCGAGGCGCGGCGGATCGGCCGGCGGCGTGGGCCGGCGGAGCAGCCGGTAGGCATCCGGGTGGTGGTCCATCGACCAGCATTCCAGCAGAGGGCACCGACATCTGCAGTCAGGTTCACCGGGTGTCGGGGCGATTTGTCCGGCAATGGGCGGAAGGAGCGGCTGAAGGTCCGCCGGCTAGGCTGCCCGGGCCGGTTCCCTGAGCCCGGCCGGCTACGTTCCCTCGCCAGCCCAGCGTGCCAGGCGCATGTCCACCCGGGACGGCGGCCCGGCTGCGGAAGGGCGCAGCGGGGTCCCCTCGGCGCGGTAGTGCTCGAGCGCGGTCCGCTCGTGCCCGGGCACCAGGGACCCGTCGGCGTGCACCACCCGCCACCACGCTGCGCTGCCGCCCCACAGGGCCATGACCCGGCCGACCTGGCGGGGGCCGCCCTGTCCCAGGTACTCGGCCACGTCGCCGTAGGACATCACCCGGCCGGGCGGGATCGAGTCGGCGACGTCGAGCACCCGGCTGGCGAAGTCGGGCAGCTGACCCGGTTCTTCCAGGCCGGTCTCGCGGGTCACGAGCTGGGGTCGGGCCAGGACGGCCAGTTGGCGCCCTGGTCCGCAGACCCGACGGCCTGCTCCGCGCCCAGGCCGGTGTCCGGCCGGTCCGGCCACGTGGCGTGGACCCGCGGACCGGACCAGACCGGCTGGGGCGCCCGGTCCGCCGCGTGATGCCCGCGGGACAAGGACCGCCGCAGGGCCACCAACCGCAGCCCGGCCAGGGTAGTCGCGACCAGGAAAGCGGCCGTGAACAGGCACGCGACGACCAGCCCGGCCGCGCCCCGCGGGGCGATCGGCGCCGTGGGCACGGCCGCGGCGCCGCCGCCGAAGTGCAGCGTGGTGGCCGCGCCCACCTGGCTGCGCGACTGGACAGCCAGCTTCCCGGCGACGGTCAGTGCGGCCGCCGCGTCCACGGTGCCGAATCCGATCTTGTTGTCGTAGCCGCCGGACGGCCGGTGCTGGGTGCTGGAGGTAATGGCCTGCACGACCAGGGCCGGGGCCAGGCCGGGGTACCTGGCCTTGATCAGGGTGGCGACCCCCGCCGTCAGCGCACAGGCCGGACTGGTCCCGCTGACCAGCCAGTACTGCCCGTCCCGGCCCTGGGCGGGCACGTTGACCCCGGGCGCGGCGACCTGGACGGACAGGTTGTCGCTGGAGAAGCGGGCCGCGGAGCCGCTCTGGCTCACCGCGGCCACCCCGAGTACGCCAGGGTAGTCAGCGGGGAACGAGTAGGGCGCCTGGCCGGTCGTCCTGACCGGGGCCGAGTTGCCTGAGTTGCCAGACGAGGCGACCACGACGATGCCGTGATCGAGAGCGCTCTGCAGGGCCATCCGGACCACCGTGCTGGGCTCGCCGTACCCCAGCGACATGCTGATCACGTTCACCCGGTGCTTGATCGCGTAGGTGATGGCCTGGGCCAGCGCGGTCTGCACCCGGCTGTCCGACTCGTGCTCATAGGTGGAGTACCCCGGGTCGTGCCGGTCGGTCACGACCCGGATCGAGAGCACCTTGGCCGCCGGGGCCACGCCCTCGATGCCGCTGCCGCCGCCGTCATGCCCGTGCCCGGCGATCAGCGAGGCCATCCAGGTGCCGTGCACGCCCCAGTTCGGGTTGCCGGGCGGGGTGTGCACGCCGGTCAGGTCGGGCCCGGTGATGACCGAGCCGGCCAGGTCCGAGACGTCCGGGTTGACCCCGCTGTCGATCACCGCGACGGTCGCGCCCTGTCCCCTGGTGGTCGACCACGCGGACGGCGCGCTGACCGCGTCCAGGACCCACATCTGCGCGTCGCGCACGGTGTCGGCCCCGGCGGGAGCCGCGGCCGCGGCCGCGCCGCTCCCAGCAAGGCCAGCATGAGCAGGCTGACCGCAGCCCGCCACGGCCACCGGGAGGCGTTCAGCATGCCGGTCCGCCCGGGCAGGTCGCGGGGGGCGGCGACGCGCCGATCCGCGCGCCGATCCAGTCCGATATCCCGTCCGCGACGCTCAGCATTTCGTCCTTGTCATAGGGATCGGCTGACTCACGGACCCGGTGCCTGCCGTCCGCGTAGCCGACGGTGGACATGATCAGGTAGGGGCCGGCCGCGGAGATGTCGGACAGCTGGCGCGCCGCGTTGCTGAATGAGGCAGCCAGCGTGTGACCGAACGGGACGGTGCGCACCCCGGCGGACGCGGCCCGCCGGGGCAGCGCGCCAAGAGCGTGGCTGGCCTGGGCCGGGCTGGGCAGTACCGCGATCCCGACGGTGACCGCGAAGGCTCCGGTCGAGTCCCGGTACGTGGCCCGAAGCACAGTGGTGCAGTGCTGCCGGGCCAGCACCGGCCGGGCCTTCGGACCGGTCGCGGACGGGCAGGAGGCCGCTGGCGCGATCCCGATCCGGGTGGCCGACAGCTGCGCCGGGCTGCCGCTGGCCAGCGCCATAGCAGGCACCTGGTACGGGATGACCGCCGGGAAGATCCGGCCCGCGGGCCAGGTCCGCCAGCGCTTGCCGATCTCCCAGGCAGCGAGCTGCTGCTGCTGTCCCCGGCTGAACGTGCGGGGCAGCACGTGCAGCGCGACCGAGCCGATGGACGCGCACAGGCCGATCAGCGCGAGCACGAAGCCCGCCAGGACGAGCCGGTAACGCCGGCGTTCCTGGCTGGGCGGGGCGGCGTGCGCGCTGCGCGCGGGGGCCGCCACCGGCGGCGAGGCGTACGGCTGCTGCTCCGCCGCGCTGGTTCCCTCCGGCGCCGGGTCGCCGCCGCCACCCGGAGTCGCCGGATGCATTGCCACACGGGAATGGTACGGCCTGGCCGTCCCCCGGCACCGGGCGCACGCTGAGGTTGCCCTGATAACGGCCGGTCACCCACCTCAAGAGGCGACGGGCCGGGTCCGCTCGCGCGGGCCCGGCCCAAGGTCAGCCTGAGTGCGGGATCAGTAGGAGGGCAGCGACGGGTCGATGGTGGCGACCCAGGACAGCACTCCGCCGCCGACGTGCACCGCGTCGGAGAACCCGGCGTTCTTCACGATGGCCAGGCACTCCGCCGACCGGGCCCCGGACTTGCAGTGCAAGACCACCCGCTTGTCCTGCGGGAGACGCTCCAGGGCGGCTCCGGACAGGAACTCGCCCTTGGGGATGAGCACCGAGCCCGGGATCGAGACGATCTCGTACTCGTTGGGCTCACGGACGTTGACCAGGAAGATGTTCTCGTCCGCGTCCTGCATGTCCTTGAGCTGGCGGGCAGTGATGGTGGATCCGGCCGCGGCCTCCTGGGCCTCTTCGGACACGGCGCCGCAGAACTCCTCGTAGTCGATCAGCTCCGTGACCGTCGGGTTCTTGCCGCAGACCGGGCACTCGGGGTCCTTGCGGACCTTGACCGAGCGGTAGGTCATCTCCAGGGCGTCGTAGATCATCAGGCGGCCGGCCAGCGGCTCGCCGATCCCGGCGATGAGCTTGATGGCCTCGTTGACCTGGATGGAGCCGATGGAGGCGCAGAGCACGCCCAGCACGCCACCCTCGGCGCAGGACGGAACCATGCCCGGCGGGGGCGGCTCCGGGTACAGGCAGCGGTAGCAGGGGCCGTACTCGGCCCAGAACACGCTGGCCTGGCCGTCGAAGCGGTAGATGGAACCCCACACGTACGGCTTGCCGAGCAAGACGCAGGCGTCGTTGACCAGGTACCGGGTCGCGAAGTTGTCCGTGCCGTCCACGATCAGGTCATAGTCCGCGAAGATCTGCATCGCGTTGTCGGAGTCGAGGCGCTCCTTGTGCACGATCACGTTCACGTACGGGTTGATCTCACGGATGCTGTCCCGTGCGGACTCAGCCTTGGACCGGCCTATGTCGGACTGACCGTGGATGACCTGGCGCTGCAGGTTGGACTCGTCGACCACGTCGAAGTCCACGACGCCCAGCGTGCCCACGCCCGCCGCGGCCAGGTACAGCAAGGCCGGGGAGCCAAGGCCGCCAGCACCCACACAGAGCACCTTGGCGTTCTTGAGCCGCTTTTGCCCGGTCATCCCGACGTCCGGGATGATCAGATGGCGCGAGTAGCGGCGGACTTCGTCCACGGTCAGCTCAGCAGCCGGTTCGACCAGCGGTGGAAGCGACAAGGCAACTCTCCTGAGACGGCAGGTCCGGGCTCGGTCCCGATACCCGGCTTTTCCCTGCAACCGAGTCCCGGGCAGGCACATTCCCGCCCGGCAGCGGGGCCCAGTCTCCCATGATTACGCGCGATCGGCGCAGGAGGAAGGCGGCACCGGAAATGTCACTGGCGGCCGGTACAACTCAGAGAGTGCGGCGCGGAGCCCGCGGATGGCCCCACCGCCGCGCACCGTCACCAGACCCTGCGTCGTTCGCCGATCTCCGGGAGGTCTCATGCCTACTACGCCCTCGCAACCGCCCAGGGGCAGGCCGGGTACCGGGCCGGGTGACGGCCGGCGCGGGTGCCGGCGCATACCCGGACCGCCGCTGCCGGACCCGGACGCGGTCCGCCTGTGCCCCATCCCCGACTCCGCCCCGCCCTACGACGACGAGCTGTTACCGCCCCCGGCCAGCCAGACCGCCCCGGGCGGAGGGCGGGACGAGCCCGCCGATCGGCTCCCGCCCGGCCAGCGGGACCAGCCCGGTGATGAGCAGGCCCCGCCGCCGTCCCCCGGCCGGCTTGCGCCGGGGGATGGCAGCTGGCCAGGCCAGTTCGCGCAAGTGCTCGTCGAGACGCTGGCCGGATCCCGGCCACCCCGGCAGATGACGACCTGGACCACCGAGCGGACCCGGGCCCGGATTCAGCGGCTGGGTCCGACGCTCGCGGCCGGCCAGCGCCCCCAGCTCCGCCGGGTGGTGGCGTCCCGGCCTGCGTCCGGGGTGATCGAGATGACCGTGGTGGTCAGCTTCGGGTCCCGGGTCCGGGCTCTGGCCGTGCGGCTGGAACACATCCCGCCGACCCGTGCCCTGCCTGGACACCAGCCCCGCGCACCCCGCTGGCTGTGCACCGACGTGGAAGCCGCTTAGGAGTCAGGAGAACGGGGGTGTGGTGGCTGGCCCGCACACGGCCGTGCGGGCCAGCCACTCACTCAGCCCTCGACGCGGTTGCGGGGGTCGCCGTGGCAGCGCTTGTACTTGCGGCCCGACCCGCAGGGGCACAGGTCGTTCCGGCCGACCCGGCTGAACTGGTCGTCGGCGGCCGAGGCGGCGTGCTGTTCCACATGACCCGGCTCGTCGGCGGACGGCGCCGAGTACTGCAGCCGGGACGGACGCTTCGGCCGTTGCAGCCCGGGCGCCACCACCGCGGGCGTCTCACCCGGGGCCGCCGCGGCGTGCGCCCCAGCGGCCGGCGCCGCGTGCGCGCCACCCGGCGCAGCGTGCGCCCCGCCTGGCTGGCCGCTGGCCGCCCGGCCCCGCGCCTGACTCCGGGACTGGCCGCCGGACCGGTTGCGCTGCGGCTGGTTCTTGCCGGCCGCGGCGCCGTTGGCGGGCGGCGCCGCCGGGGCGGCGGCTACTGCGGGCTGGCTCGCGGCCGCCACACCCGCGGGGCCCGCCGCCTCCTCGACGATCGGGTTCTCCTGAATCTCGACCTGGAGGTTGAACAGGTACCCGACCGACTCTTCCTTGATCCCCTCCATCATGGCGTTGAACATGTCGAAGCCCTCGCGCTGGTACTCCACCAGCGGGTCGCGCTGGGCCCAGGCGCGCAGCCCGATGCCCTCGCGCAGGTAGTCCATCTCGTAGAGGTGCTCGCGCCACTTGCGGTCCAGCACCCCGAGCACGACCTGGCGCTCGACCTCACGCATGTGCTCCGGGGTCAGCTCCTCCTCGCGCTGGTCGTAGCTCTCCTGGGCGTTGACCCGGATGACCTCGGCCAGGGACTCGGCGGACATCCCCTGCTCGCCGCCGGCCTCGTCCACCGCCTCCGCCATGGTGAGCTTCGGGTGGTAGAGCGTCTGGAGCGCGGTCCACAGCTTGTCGAGGTCCCACTCCTCGGCGAACCCCTCGCTGGTCGCCCCGGCGACGTAGTCCTCGACGACGTCGTCGATCATCTCCCGGATCTGCTCGTGCAGGTCCGCCCCTTCGAGGACCCGGCGGCGCTCGGAGTAGATCACCTTGCGCTGCCGGTTCATCACGTCGTCGTACTTGAGCACGTCCTTGCGGATCTCGAAGTTCTGCTGCTCGACCTGGGTCTGCGCAGACCGGATCGACCGCGTCACGGCCTTAGACTCGATCGGCACGTCCGGCGGGGTCTTCAGCCACTCCATGAAGTGCGCGACCTTGTCCGCGTTGAACATCCGCATCAGGTCGTCCTCGAGGGACAGGTAGAACCGGGACTCGCCCGGGTCGCCCTGGCGCCCGGACCGGCCGCGCAGCTGGTTGTCGATGCGGCGCGACTCGTGCCGCTCGGTGCCCAGCACGTACAGGCCGCCGACCTCGACGACCTCCGTGTGCTCCTCCGCCACCGCACCCCTGGCCTTGTCGACCGCCTCGGCCCAGGCCGCCTCGTAGTCCTCGGGGGTGTCCACCGGGGACAGGCCGCGCTGATGCAACTCGATGTCCGCGATGAATTCGGGGTTGCCGCCCAGCATGATGTCGGTGCCGCGGCCGGCCATGTTGGTGGCCACGGTGACCGCGCCCTTCCGGCCGGCCTGGGCGATGATCGCCGCCTCACGCTCGTGGTACTTGGCGTTCAGCACCTCGTGCGGCACACCGTGCTGCTTGAGCATCCGGGACAGGGTCTCGGACTTCTCCACGCTGGTCGTGCCGACCAGCACCGGCTGGCCGTTGGCGTGCCGCTCGGCGATGTCGGCGACGACCGCCTCGAACTTGGCCTGCACCGTCTGGTAGACGACGTCGGCCACGTCGAGCCGGATCATCGGCTTGTTGGTCGGGATCGGCACCACGCCGAGCTTGTAGATCTGGGCGAACTCGTTCGCCTCGGTCATGGCCGTGCCGGTCATCCCGGCCAGCTTGTCGTAGAGCCGGAAGTAGTTCTGCAGCGTGATCGTGGCGAGGGTCTGGTTCTCGTTCTGGATCTGCACGCCTTCCTTGGCCTCGATGGCCTGGTGCATGCCCTCGTTGTAGCGGCGGCCGTGCAGCATCCGCCCGGTGAACTCGTCCACGATCAGGACCTCGCCGTTGACCACGACGTAGTCCTTGTCCTTCTTGTACAGCTCCTTCGCCTTGATCGCGTTGTTCAGGAAGCTGACCAGGGGCGTGTTGACCGGGTCGTAGAGGTTGTCGATGCCGAGGTAGTCCTCGACCTTCTCCACCCCGGACTCCAGGATGCCGATGGTCTTCTTCTTCTCGTCGACCTCGTAGTCGCCCTCGCCGTCCTCACCCCGGCGCAGCCGGGGGACGATCTTGGCGAACTCCGTGTACCAGCGGGCGCTCTGCTCGGCCGGGCCGCTGATGATCAGCGGGGTCCGCGCCTCGTCGACCAGGATCGAGTCAACCTCGTCCACGATCGCGAAGTGGTGCCCGCGCTGGACGCACTCCTCCAGGCCCCAGGCCATGTTGTCGCGCAGGTAGTCGAAGCCGAACTCGTTGTTGGTGCCGTAGGTGATGTCGGCCTCGTACTGCTTGCGGCGGTCCTCCGGCGGCTGCTGGGCCAAGATCACGCCCACTTCGAGCCCCAGGAAGCGGTGCACCCGGCCCATCCACTCCGAGTCGCGCTTGGCCAGGTAGTCGTTGACCGTGACGACGTGCACGCCATCACCGCTCAGCGCGTTGAGGTAGGCAGGCAGCACCGAGGTCAGGGTCTTGCCCTCACCCGTCCTCATCTCGGCGATGTTGCCCATGTGCAGCGCGGCCCCGCCCATCAGCTGCACGTCGAAGTGCCGCTGGCCCAGCGTGCGGCTGGCCGCCTCGCGGACCGTGGCGAACGCCTCGGGCATCAGGTCGTCGAGACTCTCCCCGTCGGCCAGCCGCTGCCGGAACTCGTCGGTCATGGCGCGCAACTCGGCGTCACTCAGCGCGGCGAAGTCCTCTTCGATCGAGTTGACCTGGTCCGCGATCCGCTTGAGCTTGCGCAGGGTCTTGCCCTCACCTGCACGCAGGACACTGTCGATGATGGCTGGCACTTCTTGTCGCGCTCCTCGCGGATCGTGGCCGGCTACCCGGAACCTCGTGGTCGGCTAGCCCTGGCTGGGCTGGCCTTGGGTCGGCTAGCCCTGGGTGGGCTAGCACAGTGCCGGCTAGCACAGTGGCCGGGAACATCGCCGCCCGTGCCTGCCGGCCAGCGGACTGGCCTGCCGTGTAGCTGCCGGGCGGACGGCTGCCGACCTGCCGGGTGGCGGCCAGTCGCGCGGCCCGCCGGGCGGACGACAGTCAGTGGCGCACCGGTGCCACCCGTCACATGTCATGGTAGGCGAGACACGCAACGAAACCGAGCCGCACGCAAGGACCCCGGCCGGAACGTTGCTGATCTGAGAACGTCACAGCCGCGCCAGGGTTCCCGATCCCGGGAAGCAACGTTCACAATCCGGAAAAGTCACCCGCAGCGCACGGCGATCCGGGGGGGAGACCGGCCGCAGTGAGTCCCGCCTGCGTGCCCGGCCCGGGCGCCACCCCGCTACGCTGTCGCGTGCGAGCGCGCCCGGCCTGGCCGTGGCGTGTCGAACCTGGGTTATAGAACGCGCCCGCCCCCGCTACGCATTCCGGGGGGCCGGATGCGGACGGGGCGGGGTTTCCCGCCACAATATGTACCAGCGCTGGCAGTCCCGCCCGGTGAGGCGGCGGCTGTCCGCCCCGGCGGCGACGAACCGGCGGACGAGGAGAGGAGCGGCGCCCATGACGGACCAGGTGGGGATGGACGTCAGGTCCGGCGCTGGGGTGGCCGAGGGCGCCCACAGCGACGCGCCCGGCAGCCCCGGGCACTATGAGCCGTTCCACGGGCGCCCCGTGTCCTGGGTAGCCGTCAGCATCATCATGGTGGGCTTCCTGGTCGGTGGCCTGGCCCTCGTCTTCGGCACGATCTGGTGGCTGTTCTGGACCGGGCTGGGCCTGGTCGTGGTCGGCACCCTGCTGGCCGCCTCGACCAACATCTTCGAAGACTGGTACTAAAGACCGCGGCCCGGACCCGGCCAGGCCCGGGGAGCCAGCCCTCCCGGATGTCAGTACCCCCCGTTAGGCTGCACGTCTTGTGACGAGCGTTGTCCAGCCAGCTCCCCAGCTGTCCGTATCCGCCGACGAGGCCCGGCTGCTGACCCTGCGCGCGCAGGGGTTGCTGGGAGCCGGCGGCCGCCGTGGCGGCGTGCCGGCCATGCTGCGGAGGCTGGGCGCGGTGCAGCTGGACACCATCAGCGTGCTGGCCCGCTCCCACGAGCTTGTCGCGTACGCCCGGCTCGGCCCGATTCCGCGGGAGCGGATCGAGCGCGCCTACTGGCACCCGCGCCAGCCGGCCGCCTTCGAGTACTGGTCACACGCGGCCTGCATCCTGCCCCTGGAGGAGTGGCCCTGGTACGCGTTCCGCCGCCGGGCGCTGCGCGCCCGGGGCAAGCGCTGGCATCAGAGCCATGAACGCACTTGCGCCGAGGTTCTGGCCCGGCTGCGCGCCGAGGGGCCGCTGAACGCCACCCAGCTCGGCGGGGCCAAGGCGGGCGGTCCCTGGTGGGACTGGTCGGAAACGAAGATCGCCGTGGAGTGGCTGCTGGACGTGGGCGAGGTGATCTGCGTCCGCCGGGACGGGTGGCGCCGCGTCTATGACCTGCCCGAGCGCGTGCTGCCCGGCGAACTGCTGGACCGCGACCCGGCCGACGCTGAATGCCTGGCCCACCTGGCCGGGGTGGCGGCCAGGGCGCTGGGCGTGCTCACCCGCCCGGACCTGATCGACTACCACCGGCTGCGTGAGCTCACCGACCGCCAGGCCCGGCATGCGGAACTCGCCGGTGAGTCGGCGCTGGCCGCTGGCCTGACCCCGGTCGAGATCGAGGTCCCGGCGGCGGGTGCAGGGCGGAAGGCGGCCAGCACGGTAGTGCCGGGCTGGGCCGACCCGGCGGCGCTGGCCGAGGCGCCGCGTGGCCGGCACCGGGTCACCCTGCTCTCGCCGTTCGACTCCCTGCTGTGGGACCGCAAGCGGACCCGGCGGATGTTCGGCTTCGAGCACAGCCTGGAGGCCTACGTGCCCAAGGCCAAGCGGGTGCACGGGTACTACACCATGCCGCTGCTGGCCGGCGGCCGCCTGCTCGGCCGGGTCGATCCGGTCCGCCAGGGTCAGACGCTGGTCGCCCGGCAGCTCTCGCTGGACTCGGCCGCCGCCGTCACGCCGATGGCCCGGGCCCTGCGCGAGGCGGCCGAGTGGGTGGGCTGCTCGGCGGTCGAGATCGGGCAGGTCAACCGCCCGGACCTGCTGCTGCGCCTGCGCCGTGCGCTCTCGGACGGGGCCCCCGTGGACGGGACCCTCTCGTGATGCGCGGTGGCGATGCGGTCCGGGCCGGCTGACCTCACCCTCATTCCAGCGGCTGGCGCGCCATGGCGCCCGGTTCCCGGCCCGCGAGCAGCCAGCCGGCCGCCGCGGCGGCGAGAGGCATGCCGACCAGGATGAGCAGCAGGCTGGTGGTGGGCACGCTCTTCAGCTCGGAGAGGCCGTCCAGCTGGTTATCCCAGGAGTAGCCGATAGCGGCGACATAGGCCGCTACCGTGCCGAGCACCGCCCCGGCCAGGCCGAGGGCGCCCGCCGTGACCCCGGTCACGGTGCGGCGGGTCCAGCTGCTCGCTCCGGTGGCGGCCAGGGTACGCAGGTCGCCAGCGATCTCGCTGCGGATGAGGCCGAGCGTCATGGCCAGGATGCCCAGCGCGAGCACGATGCCGAACACGGTGGCCCAGCCGATGATCACCGCCACCGACGGGATGCTGTTCTTGGTCTCGATGGTCAGGCCGGCCGCGGCCGCGGTGTGCCGGGCGTTGGTGATCTGCGTGGCGGTGGGCGGGCTCGGCGTCTGGATCAGCCAGCCGTCCGCCGACACGCTGGGACGCAGGTGAAGCGTGCTGATGGCGTGCTGCGTGATCACGGTGTTGGGTGCCGACGTGCCGGACGGAAGCGCGCTGACCTCCTGGATCACCGGGTTGGCCAGGCACTCATTTTTCGGGCAGGGAAAGGATTGCTGTCCGCCCGGACCGACGCCTGGCGGCGGGGCGCTGCGGCTGAAGTAGTTGCCGTACACGAGTTGCATGTTGGTGAGACCGGACAGCCCGGGCCGCATGCTGAGAATGTCGGCGCTGGGGCTGACCTGCGCGGCACTGATGCCGAAGGCCCGGAGCAGCTGCGGGGTGGCGACGTAGATCGGCCCGCTCCAGCTGCGCCCGGACGCCGCATGCTGCAGCGAGGCACTGGTCGACTCGAGTTCGACGACGTCGTGGGAGCCGAGCGCGGCCGCGATGCCGTGCGCGGTCTTCGCCATCGAGGCCAGGTTGCTTGCGGTCACCGGGCCGCTGGGCCCGCTGCCCGGGCCGCCGCCCTGCCCGTTGGGCGTGTAGACGATGAGCTGATCTGAGGCCACGTTGGGGCCGGCGTAGTCGAGGACGTTGCCGAAGCGCTGCGCGGACAGCACGCTGACCAGCATGGCGATCAGCACGCCGAGGGTGATGGCGGCGAGAGCTGAGCCCGAGCGGGCCCGGTACCGGGCCAGGTCGCGCAGGGCGAGCCGGGTCGCGATCGGGGCCCAGCGGCCGAGCCTGGCCAGCAGCGTGAGGCACGCCGGGGCCAGCAGGATCACCGCCGCGATCAGGGCGACGAAGCCACCGACGAGCGCGAGTGATCCGGTGCCGTTGCCGTTGGTCGTGCCGGAGTAGGCGAACAGGACCGCGGCCCCGCCGAGCAGGATCAGGCCGGGCAGCGCGGAGCGGTGCACCTGCCTGGGCGGCGCGGGCCGCCCGGACAGGGCGGTCACGATGGGGATCCTGGTGATCGCCCGGGCCGGCCGGGAAGCCGCGAAGTAGGTGGCGACGACGGCCAGGCCCATCGCCACGCCGATCACGGTCCACGGCAGCTGGAACGGGCCGATCAGGTGATGGGCGTCCGTCTCCACGCTCGGCCGGTAGGCCAGCCAGGCGGCCAGGCCGAGGACGAACCCCAGGACCGCGCCGAGGACGCCCACCAGCACGCCGTTGGCGCGGATGACGAGACGGATGTTCCGGTCAGTGGCTCCCTGCGCGGCCAGCAGCCCGAGGGACCGGAGCCGGCGCTGCGCGAGCACGGTGAAGCCGCCGATCCCGACCAGGGCGATGAGCAGCATGCCCACGGTGGCCAGGGCGAGCACGATCGTCTCCGGGTTCAGCACGTTGCCCGACGACGCCGAGCGCGGCGTGGACACGTACCGCCCGATGTGGGACGGGGGCACGCCGTGCGCGTCGAACAGGACAGTGACCAGACTCGGCGCGGTGACCTGGCCCGGGACGACGAGCGCGAACTCGTCCAGCAGGCTCTGCGGGTTCTGCACGATGCCGGTGACCCGCCGCGCCGGGCCGTCGTGGCGCCAGAGGCTGCCGACCCTGAGATGGAAGGCGGCCGCCACCCCGCTGGTCACCGCCACCTGGCCCGGGCCAGCCGGGTAGTGCCCACTGACCAGGGAGAGCATCGGCTGCCCGTACGGCCCGTGCGGGTTCTGCGCGCGCAGGTTGAAGGTGTCAATCGAGCCCGGGATGGCGATGGTCTGGTTCTCGATGACGTCCACCCGGCCGAAGCGGTGCTGCAGCGCCGCGATCTGGCTGGCCAGATGCGGGTCGGGGGCCTGGAAGTTGGCCTGGTCCTGGGCGGTACCGAACCCCGCGTTCGCCGGCGGGGGCGTGGTGGTAGCCACGGCTGCCCCCACGATCGTGGCCGCCACCGCGACCGTGACGAGCCCGAGGACCAGCAGCTGCTGGCGCCACTCGCGGCGCAGCAGCCGCCAGGCCCAGCGGATCACCGCGCGCCGGGCGGGAACGCCCCCGTTACCCGCTGCTCCCGCCGGCGCGGGACGTTCCCGCAGTGCCGTGGTCACGGGGTCTGCCCGGGCATGAGCAGGGACTCGGGTCCAGGCAGCGGGGCGGTCTGGTCCACGACGCGCCCGTCCCGCAGGAACACCACCCGGTCGGCCCAGGACGCCAGCTGCGCGTCGTGGGTCACCACCACGGCCGCCACCCCGCGCTTGCACGCCTCGTGGATCAGCCGCATGACCGCTTCCGCGTTTACCGAGTCCAGGGCACCAGAAGGCTCGTCGGCCAGTAGCAGGCGGCGGTCCCCAACCACCGCACGGGCGATCGCGACCCGCTGCCGCTCGCCACCCGACAGCTCACTGGGGTAGCGGTCTCCCCGGTCAGCCAGGCCGAGCCCGTCCAGCGCCGCCCGGGCCGCCACCCGTCCCGCTCGGGCGCTCGTGCCGTCCAGTTCCAGCGGCAGGGCCACGTTCTCGGCGACGGTCAGCCCGGGCAGCAGGTTGAAGTCCTGGAACACGTACCCGACCGTGCGCCGTCGCAGCCGCGCCTTCTCGTTGCGCGACATCCGGGATAGCGGCGCCCCGTTGATCAGCACCTCCCCCGCGCTGGGCTCCTCCAGGCTGCCGGCGATCGTCAGCAGCGTGGACTTGCCCGAGCCGCTCGGGCCCATGACCGCCACCATCCCGCCGGCCTCGACGGTCAGGTCAACGCCGTGCAGCGCCTCGACCCGTGCCGGTCCCTGCCCGTAGGCCTTGGATACGTCTTTCAGCTCCAGTACGGTCATTGCCCCGTCTCCTGTTCGCAGGTCAAGCAGGCGCTTCTCATGACCGCGTCCCCACCCGCCGCCGCAGCCTGGGCAGGGCCACCGGTGCGGGCCGCGGCGGGTCGGCGGCGGCCCGCTTGAGCCGGCCGTCGGCTGCGTCCAGCCAGCGGATCACGGCATCGAGCCGGAAGAGCTCGGCGTCCACCACCAGGGCCAGGCCCAGATCGGACTCGGCCTCGGCCTCCTTGATGCGGGTCCACTGCTGCATCAGCTGCACCAGGTAGCGCCGGTGGACCTGGATCACCTCATGCACGTCGGTGCCGGGGACCCGGAGGGCCACCAGCACCTTCATCACCAGCTCGTCGCGGGGCGGGGAGGCCAGGTGCGGCGGCGTGCGCAACCATCCGGCCAGTTCCGTGACACCGTCGGAGGTGATCCGGAACCCCTTCTGCGGGCCGTCGTCGCCGTCACCGTCCGACTCGACCAGGCCGTCCCGTTCGAGCCGTTGCAGCGTGGTGTAGACCTGGCCGACGTTGAGTGGCCACACCTCGCCGGTGCGGGCCTCGAACTCCTCCCGCAGCTGCAGGCCGTACTTGGGCCCCTCGCTCAGCAGCGCCAGCAGCGCGTGCCGGACGCTCATGGCGTTGCCCCGTTCGGTATCATGCTGAGGATAATACTGGGTATACACAACCTGGCCAAGGGCTTCGGGGCCTGACTGGAAAGCTTTACCCCTCCGTTGCCGACCCGGCCGCTCAGCAGGCCAGCGTCACGGCCGCCCGCTGAAGCCGGGGACGGCAGGCAGCCGTCCGGCGGTCAGCTGAACTCGATCAGCTTCTCCCTGACGGCGATCATCACGGCTTCCATCCGCGAGTGGATCTGGAGTTTCTCCAGGATGTTCCGCACGTGGTTCTTGACCGTGTTCTCCGAGATGAACAGCTCCTTGGCGATGTCCCGGTTGTTCATCCCCCGGGCCACCAGCTTGAGCACCTGCATCTCCCGGTCGGTCAGCTTGGGCGCCGGGACCTGCTGCTCAGCCCGCTCCTCCCCGTCCCGCTTGGCCAGCGCCGCGAACTCGGTGAGCAGCTTGGCCGCCATGGAAGGGTTGATCAGCGACTGGCCGCCGTGCACGGCCCGGACCACGTCCGCGACCTCGTCCAGCGGGATGTCCTTGAGCAGATAACCACTGGCCCCGGCGCGGATGGCCTCGAAGAGGTCCTCTTCCTCGTCGCTGATGGTGAGCATGACGATCTTCGAACTGGGGGCCACTTCCTTCATCGCCCGGCAGGCCTGGATGCCGCTGCTCTTGGGCATCCGGATGTCCATCAGGACCACGTCAGGCAGGGCCTCGCCGGCCTTCGCCACCGCCTCGGTCCCGTCGCTGGCCTCACCGACCAGTTCAATGTCGTCCTCGGCGGCGAGGACCATCTCCAGTCCCCGGCGGAACAGCGCGTGGTCGTCGACGATGAGGGCACGGATCGGATCGGACCTTGCGGAATCTGCTGAACCGGCGCTGGCCTGGAGATCGATGCCCGCCCCGGAAACTGTGGTTACCGCGGGATCTCCGCCCATAACGCCTCCTCTCTGACCCTGCGTCAAGGCGTGGTGCTCTCGCCGTGCCCGGTACTGGTGCGCTGGTCCTGCTGGCCTTTGTGGCCTGATGCGGGGGTCTTGCTGATACTGCGGGCATTGCGGGGCTTACGGTAGCGCTGTACTGGCCGTGCGTGGTGCTCCCAGCGCGGCCAGTGGTCAAACTCTGGCGCAGCGGGGGCACGCGCGCAAACCGGAGCTGGCCAATCCGGCATTTCGGTGCACTGCCCGGGACCGGGCAGCCTCAGCTGATAAGTCGATTGTCTGCTGCCTCCGGTTCAGTTCAGTCCACCGGCACCCGCCGCGCGGGTGCGCTGACCAGTCCGGTGACCTCCTCTTCGACCAGCCGGATCACCCCGTAGTTGTAGCCCTGCCTGCGGTAGACCACGCTGGGCAGGTGGCATTTCTCGTCCCGGAACAGGAAGAAGTCGTGTCCCACCAGTTCCATCTCGTGCAATGCGCGGTCGATGGTCATCGGCGTCGCGGAGTGATATTTCTCCCGCACCACGAGCGGACCGTCTCCCTCCATCGGGATCGGCACGATCCCGTCGAGTTCAAGGTCGGTCTCGGGCCAGTCGAACCCGTCCGCCTGCGCAGACCCGTCACCGTCGGCCGCCGCGGCCTCCACCGGCAGAGCGGGGACGGTGCCCATCTCCGTCGTCAGGGAGTGGCCGCTGTTCCGCGCCTTGCGGCGGTCACAGGCCCGGCGCACGTGCGTTTCCAGCTTGGCCAGCGCCCGGTCCAGGGCCATGAAGCGATCGTCAGCGGCTGCTTCCGCCCGCATCACCGGGCCCCGCGAGTAGAGCGTCAGCTCGACGCGTTCCCGCTGGGAGGACTGACGCGGATTACGTTCCAGGGTTACTTCCACATCGACACTGATGGTCTTCTGGTCGAGCTTGACGATCTTGCTTAGCTTAGCCGTGGCGTACTCGCGGAACCGCTCCTGAACACTGGTACGCCGACCATGGAAGATGATGTCCACGTGGGAAACCCCCTTCGACCTTCTCGTGTGGGATGACACCCGCCCGGCCGACCTGGTCTTCGTCCCCACATCCGCCTGCTGAGGGATTCGCGGCCTGTGCCACTACCGCCCTTCTCCCGGTCCGGGAGACATCTGATCTTCCGGGGGGGCAGGACTTACTTCTAAGCCGCACCGTGATCGGTTGACGACAAGTCGCCTTACGTGGGCCGTTTCGCCTGCGGCTGGCATCGGCTTGCCTAGCCGGGCTCCCCGCAGCGGGCGGGAAACCCTGCACAGCGCAACCACGGACCCGGGCGGGTGCCATAGACCGACGCTAGCCTGCCCGGGCCCAGATGTCAGGAGCCCAGAGTGTCTTCTTCCACACGCCCGGCACCTGGGCGGATGCCGCACCGGGACCAAGGTGCCGACATGGGGGGATATCGCCACTGACCCGTAGTCCGGGCGCCTGGTCAGCCCGGGTAGGTCGCCGCGTGGCCCTCGGCGAACGGACTCCACAGCTCACCGAGGCCCACCGACCGGGCCAGGTGCCCGGTCTGCAAGCCGACGAACAGGCCGTTGCGCGGGCCTGCCGCGGCGATCGACGTCATCTCCGGCTCGATGCCCTGGTAGGAGGACCGGTCCCCGTCCACCGGCACCTCCTCCAGCTGAGGCCCGTAGGACGCCTGGTTCACGACCAGCAGATGGTCTGCGTCGTACCAGCTCAGCGCGCTGGGCCGGGTCAGGTCCGCACCGAGCTGCCCAGCACGGGACAGCGTCACCTGGTCGTTGCTCCTCAGGATGGCGGCGAGCAGCACTTCCTTCACCAGGCCGTTGACGGTGCTGACGCTGGCGATCATCGCGACCCGTACCCCGTCCGGGGCGACCCGCAGCGCGGTGACGGACCGGATGTTCGACGGCAGGCGCACGCTGACCGGCGTGCCCTTGGAGGGGCCGAGCACCCAGACCCTGGGCTTGCCGCCGGACGTGCCCGCGACCCACAGGTCGTCGTTGCGGTCCCAGCTCACCGACGCGATCGACACCCCGCTCATCCGGATCTGCAACGCCCGCGCGGCTGAGCTGGCGTGCGGCTTGGCGGCAGCGGACAGGGAACTCGTGTACAGCGTCGTCGTCATTCCCCCCGATGCCCGCCAGGTAGCGCTGGTCCCGCGAGACGGCGATGCTGGTCAGCGCGACCTGGCCGGTGCCCGCCTGGCCCGGCACCGCCCTGCTGCCACCGCCCTGGCCGCCGAGCACCCGCGCCGCGCCGTTGCTGCCGAGGAAGTACAGCTCCTCGGGCCCCGGCGGCACCAGGGCGGGCTGCGGGAAGGTGCGGGGGGTCAGCACCGCGCTGGTGGCGTCCGGCGGGGTCCACACCTTGCCGTTGACCTCCAGCTTTACCGCCTGGAGGGACGCGGACCCGTAGGACGAACTAGTCAGCGTCCAGACCAGCTGGGACGCCATCCCGGCCAGCGACGTCTCGGTGGTCGCGGACTTGGGCAGGCCCAGGTCGACCACCGCGGTCTTGCTCCCCGGCAGGATCTCGACGTGGCGCGGCGTGGCGGCGGGCGGGAACGCGGACAGCACCGCCCCGGCCAGCCATCCCTGCGGGGGGATCAGCAGGGCCCGGACCAGGTCGACGGCCGGATCCCCTGAGTCGACCGGCACGAAGACCGGGTTGGGCACCAGGCCCTTGCCCGCAGGGTCCAGGTAGTAGAGGTCCCGTGGCTGGAAGGCCAGCTGGAAGAGGTCCTTGGTGAGCAGCAGCTCGTGGGACGGCTGGTCCACGCTGGCGGGGGCCTGCTTTGGCCCAGTGGAAGACGGCAGCGTGGCGATGCGCCACTGCTTGTGCACCTGCTGGAGGGTGAACTCCTGGTTCAGCGGAGGCTGCCCGGCTTCCGCGGGAACGTACTGGCCGCTGGCGCTGACGCTGCCTAGCTGCTGCGCGCTGATATTCACCACGGCGGTGTTCCGCGAGCCGAACGCCGGAGGGGCGGCCGTGACCGTAGGCGGCCGCGCGACTACGGTGACCGCGGGGCCCGTCCCCGGCTGCCAGGACCGGCTCGCCGCCCTGGTCAGGTACTGCCGGGCGATCTCGTGATGGTTGCCGAAGTCTGCGCTGGCCAGCAGGAAGCCCTGGACGATGGTCGAGGGACTGGCGCCGGGGCCCGGCCCGGTCATGATGTAGCCGCAGCAGTCCGAACCCTGCTGCTCGCCGCCCGCGCCCGCGGGCCGCGCGGTGTGCTGGAGCAGCCCGCTGGTCGGCACGTCCGCACAGCCGGCCGCCAGGGTCACGGCGACCAGCGCGGTGAAGAACCCGCGCAGCACGGACCTCTTAGCCGCCACTGGTCGCGCCCGTCCCGCCCGGGCCCTCCGGCTCGGTCCCGGTGCCCTGCATACCGGTGCCCTGGATGCCGGTGCTCTGGACGACCGTGTGCTGGGTCCCGGTGAGCCCGGAGCCCGCGAAGCCCGAGCCAGGGAACCTGGCGCCGGTCAGTCCGGAGCCCGGCGGGACCTGGCTCACCCGGAGTGGCAGCGGCGAGAGGACAAGTTCCGGGCCGGGCTCAGCCTCGTCTGGCCCGAGCGGCAGCGGCGAGCCGACGAGCTCCTGGCCGGCCATCCGGGGCACGGTCAGCCGGAAGACCGAACCCTTTCCGCATTCCCCCCAGGCCTGCAGCCAGCCGTTGTGCAGCCGGGCGTCCTCGAGCGAGATGGCCAGGCCAAGCCCCGTGCCGCCGGTCGTCCTGGCCCGCGCGGGGTCCGCTCGCCAGAACCGGTCGAACACCATCTGCGCTTCCGCGGGCCCGAAGCCCACCCCATGGTCGCGGACGGCTACGGCCACCGCGTCCCGGTCCCCCGCCACGGTGACGACCACGTCCCGGCCCTCGCCGTGCTCGACCGCGTTGTCCAGCAGGTTGCGCAGGATGCGCTCGACCCGGCGGCGGTCCACCTCCGCGACGCACGGCTCGGGCGGCAGCCGGAAATCGATCCGGGTCCCCTTCCGCGCCGCCAGCTGCTCGGCGTCCGCCGCAGCCCGCCGGACCAGATCGCACACGTCGGCGGACTCCGCGTCCAGTGTGGCCGCGTTCGCGTCGTAGCGGCTGATCTCGAGCAGGTCGGCGAGCAGCGACTCGAACCGTTCCAGCTGGCCTTCCAGTAGTTCCGCCGAGCGGGACGCGGCCGGCATCAGCTGCTCACGGGCCGCGAACAGCACGTCGGCCGCGATCCTGATCGTCGTCAGCGGGGTGCGCAGCTCGTGCGAGACGTCGGAGACGAACTGCCGCTGCACCTTGGACAGTTCCTCCAGCTCGCGCAGCTTCTCCTGGAGGCTGGCCCCCATGTCGTTGAACGACCGGGCCAGAGCGGCCAGGTCGTCGGTGCCACGGACCGGCATCCGCTCGTCCAGCTGGCCGTCGGACAGCCGCCGGGCCGCGGCTGCGGCGTCCCGGATGGGGACCACCACCCAGCGGGTGACCAGGGACACGATGCCGACCAGCAGCAGGACCAGGACCAGGCCGCCGAACAGCATGGCGTGCTGGACCAGGCCCAGCGTGGCCTGCTGCTGATTCAGCGGGAAGAGGTAGTAGAGCTGGTCGTGCGTGTTGATCACGCCGCCGATCGCCAGCCCCGGGCCCGAGGCCTGGCCGTGCACGTACCGCATGAGGGTCGGGGTGGACCAGAGCTCGTCGGTCCGGCCCTGCTGCTGCTCGCTCGTCACCTTCTGGATCAGCCCGCGCGGCACACTGCGCCAGCTGAGGTTCTGGTTGCCGAAGGTGCCCCCGAAGGCGGAGTCGCCGGTGGACGGCTGGGCCAGGATCACCACGTCGAAGTTGTCACCCGGCCCGCTCAGACTCTGCAGCGTCGCGGTCAGCGAGAGCAGCGACTTGACCTGGTCCCCGGCCGAGCCTTCCAGCCCGCCCTCGTCCTTGGCCACGCTCAGGCCCTCACCGAGCTGGTGGGCGGCCGAGGTCCGCGCGCTGTTGAGCAGCCCGCTCTCGATCTGCTGGACCAGGAAGAAGCCGAGAACCGTGACGACCACCACGCAGATCACCAGCGTGGTGGCGACCACCCGGAGCTGAAGTGAGCGGTGCCAGCGACGGCGCAGCTGACCCGCCACCACGCGGGCCCGCCGGTCCAGGACCCGCAAGGCGCGGCGCACCCCCGGGGGCAGGCGGCGGCCACGCCCGCCGGAGCAGCAGGGCCAGCCGCGAGTGTCCGGGCGGCTGGCCGAGACCCAGGCCCGGAAGAGCGGGGCCAGACAGGCTCGAGGCCGGAAGAGCAGAGCCGGAAAGCGTCGTCCCGGCGTCCGCGACGCCCCGGGCAGGGTGAGACTCCCCGCGGAGAGCCCGCCCACGGGTATCCCGCCGGGCAGTCCGCTACCGCGTGGCCCGCGCCCCGCCTCGCTGCTGCTCGCTGCCCCCTCCATCGCCCTTCTTCACGCTGATCGGGAAACTACCCGGCCCTAGCTAACCCGCCCCGGCCGGCTCCATGATCAGGCCGGTCCAGCCTTATAACCAACGCCGCGTACGGTCACCACGATCTCCGGATGCTCCGGGTCCTTCTCGATCTTGGCCCGGAGGCGCTGCACGTGGACGTTGACCAGGCGGGTGTCCGCCGCGTGGCGGTACCCCCAGACCTGCTCCAGCAGCACCTCGCGGGTGAACACCTGGCGCGGCTTGCGGGCCAGCGCCACCAGCAGATCGAACTCCAGCGGGGTCAGGCTGACCGGGCGACCGTTGCGCTTGACCGAATGCCCGGCCACGTCGATCTCGACGTTGACGATCTGCAGCATCTCGGGCGCGGGGTCGTCGGTCCGGCGCAGCCGGGCCCGGACCCTCGCGATCAGCTCTTTCGACTTGAACGGCTTGACGATGTAGTCATCCGCGCCGGACTCGAGTCCCAGGACCACGTCTACAGTGTCGCTCTTGGCCGTGAGCATGACGATAGGCACACCAGATTCGGTACGGATCTGCCGGCAGACGTCGATCCCGTCGATACCTGGCAGCATCAGGTCGAGCAGCACAAGATCGGGATGAGTGTCCCGGAACACCTCCATCGCCTTGTCCCCGTCCGAGACGAAGGTTGGCTCGAACCCTTCGCCACGGAGCATGATGCCGAGCATCTCGGACAGGGCAGCGTCGTCATCGACGACGAGGACACGACCTTTCATGAGCCTCATAGTTCCATGGAAACATCGGCGGGGGCACTCTTCCGCTGAGGCGGACGAGTGTTTAGCAGACGAAGATTACCTGTAGTAACGGGTTGGGTTATACCACGCTCCGTCACTAGCGCGCTGACCAGGGACGCCGGAGTGACGTCGAACGCGGGGTTATACGCGGCGCTACCAGCGGGCGCGAGGACCTGTCCGCCGAGCGTGGTCACCTCCTGGGCGGCGCGGTGTTCCACGACGATCTCAGCGCCGGTAGCCGTGCCGAAGTCGATCGTGGAGACCGGCGCCACCACCACGAACGGGACGCCGTGGTACTGCGCGAGCACCGCCAGGCTGTACGTGCCCACCTTGTTGGCCACGCTGCCGTCCGCGGCGATCCGGTCGGCCCCGGTGAGCACGACATCCACCGCGCCGCTGGCGAGCAGTCCCGCCGCCGCGGAGTCGGCCAGCACCGCGTAGTCGATGCCCGCCCGCTGCGCCTCATAGGCGGTCAGCCTGGCTCCCTGCAGAAGGGGGCGGGTCTCGTCCACGTACAGCCGGGTCAGCCGGCCCGCCCGGTGCGCGGCCATGATTACCGCGAACGCCGTCCCGCCGCCCGCGGAGACCAGCGAGCCGGTGTTGCAGTGCGTGAGGACCCGGGCGCCCTCCGGTATCAGGCCGAGGCCGTGCCGGGCCATCGCCGCGCTGGCGGCGGCGTCCTCAGCCGCGATCGCCCTCGCCTCGTCGAGAGCGGCACCAGCCGCCAGTCGTTGCGGATCTTGGTTTTGGTGTTCCGGCTCCGCCGCGCGGCCGAGCGCGGCCTGATACGCGGCCAGCGCGCGGCGGGTGCCCCAGGCCAGGTTCACCGCGGTCGGCCGGGCCTCACCGAGCATCCGCGCCGCGGCCGCCACGTCGTCGCCGCGGCAGGCGGCCAGAGCGACGCCGAACGCCCCGGCCACGCCGAGGGCCGGTGCGCCGCGGATGACCAGACGCCGGATCGCGTCGACCAGTTCAGGGACGTTCTCGCAGGTGACGACCTTCTCTTCGGTCGGCAGCCGGGTCTGGTCGAGCAGGGCGACGGCCGGCCCGCGGGGCGGGTCAAGCCACTGCAGGGTGGGCACGCTCATGATCTGAGTCTGCCCTCCGGCCTGCGGCGGGTTGACCGGACGGCCGCCAGGCCCGGGCCGCCCGGTGCCGTTCCGCTGGCTGGACTTCATGAGGCCGCTGCTTCGTGCGAGTATGGGCGCCAGCGGGACGAGGGGGCCAGCCCTGCTATCGGCGAGCAGTTTTGCGGCCGTGTGCCGCGAAGGAGAACCATGACAGACAGTCCGTCGTCGGACGCGCCGGGAGACGGGCAGGCCCAGCGGCCCCAGCCATGGTTCCCGCCCGGCGGCGGGTACGGCCCGGGCATCCCGCCGCAGGCTCCGGCCTGGCCAGCCCGGCAGCTGACCAGCCCGGGACCGGCCAGCCGGGCCCGCCAGGCTGGCCCGGCTGGGGCCAGCCCGGGTACGGACAGCCTGGACCTGGCCAACCGGGCTACCAGCAGCCCGGATACGGCCAATCGGGCTACGGGCAGTCAGGCTCCGGCGACTCGGGCTACGGGCAGTCAGCCTCCGCGCCGTCGGGATACGGGCAGCCGGCAGCAGGCCAGTGGCCGCGTTACGGCGAGGCAGCACCCAAGCCCGGCGTGATCCCGCTCCGGCCGCTGGGTGTGGGCGAGATCCTCGACGGCGCCTTCGCCTCCATCCGCCGCAATCCCAAGGCCATCCTGGGCCTCGCCGCCGTGGTCATGACGATCTCAGCGGTCATCTCCGCGGTGATCACCCGCACGCTGCTCAACCTGGGCAGCCTCAACCTGCCCACCCCGGGCCAGCAGCTGACGCCTGCCCAGGCCACCCACCTGGTGGGCCGCGTCGTCGCGGTGGCCCTGCCCGCGTTCGGGCTGAGCGTCCTGCTGACCATCGTCGTGCAGGCCATCCTGGCCGGGCTGCTCGCCCCGATCATCGCCCGGGGAGTCGCCGGCCAGCAGATCACCGCCGGGGACGCCTGGCGGATCACCCGCCCGCGGCTGCCCAGCGTGCTGCTGGCCACCGTGCTGGTGCTGCTGGCCGGACTCGGGCCGGTGCTGATCATCGGCGTGATCACCGGGATCGCCTTGCTGGCCGGCGCGGCCGCCGCGGTGTACGGGGGCATCGTCTTGCTGGGGCTGGCGGCCCTGGTACTGACCGTCTGGCTCTCGACCATGCTCAGCCTGGTCACCCCCGTCGTTGTCCTGGAGAACGAGCGCCCCGTCCGGGCGCTGGCCCGGTCCTGGCGGCTGGTGCGCGGGAGTTTCTGGCGGGTGTTCGGCATCACGCTGCTGGCCGGGATCATCGTGGCCATCGCGGGCGGAGTCCTGCAGCTCCCGTTCACCTTCTTCGGCGCGGTGCTGGGAAGCGGCACTGGCGGGATCGTGATCCTGGTGATCGGCGCCATCGCGGCCGGCACCGTGACCCGGCCGATCACCGCCGGGGTGACGGTCCTGCTCTACGTGGACATGCGGATGCGTAAAGAGGGCCTGGACCTGGCGTTGCGGACCGCGTCCGGCTCCGGCCTGCCCGGGTCCGGCCTGCCCGGGTCCGGCCTGCCAGGCTCCGGTGACCCCCTCGGGGACGACTTCGCCACCGTGTGGCGTCCGCCGTCGGCCGACCCGGTGCCCACCCCGGGCGCACCTCCCACGGCCGCGGGGGCCCCGCCGCCGTGGTGACGGCGGCCGGCCCCTGACCGGCCGCGAGACCGGGCAGCGGCTGGCCCGCGCCGAGCTGTCCAAGGCCATCTACCACCCTCATGAGTCACTGGCCCAGCGGGTCCTGAACGCGATCGGCGACCTGCTGAACGACTTGTCGCAGGCGGGCCGGGCTTTCCCCGGCGGCTGGTGGGCGGCGGTCGCGCTGGCCGCCCTGCTGGCCACGGTCATCGCCGTGGTGCTGAGCCGGACCGGGCCGCTCGCCCGGTCCCGCCGGGCCGAGGGCCAGCTGATGACCGGCTCCGGCCCGCTCAGCGCCACCGACCACCGGCTGCGCGCCGGGCGCCTGGCTGAGGCGGGCGACTACGCCGCAGCCACCGTCGAACGGGTCCGGGCCATCGCTCGTGAACTCGACGACCGGGCGGTCCTGACCCCGCGGGCCGGGCGCACCGCGAACGAGATGGCCGAAGAGGCCGCCGCGGCGCTGCCCGCCGAGGCCGGCGCCCTGCGCAGCGCGGCCCTCCTGTTCGACGACATCTGCTACGGCGACCGCCCTGGCACCCCGGCGGGATACGCGCTGATCCAGGAGCTGGACACGCGGATCAGTGCGTCGGTGCCCAAGCCCGGAGCGGCTCTGGCCGGCGCGGCCCTGGCCGGCGCGGCGGCGGAGTGGGCGCTGGTGGCGCCGGAGCCGGGCAGCGGCGAAGCGGGCGGAGCGAGATGACCGGGCCGGCGCCCAGCCTGGCTGAGCCGGGTCCCGGCTCGGCCACGCTCGAGGCCGCCCGTCAGCCGACCCCAGGCCTCGGGGGCCCGGCCCGCCCAGGGCCCGGCGGGCCGGCCCAGCGGCCGCCGCGCGCACCGCACCGCTGGCGGGCACCGCTCGCCGTGCTGGTGCTGGTCCTGCTGGGCGGGGTCGTGATCGCCCTGCTGACCCCGTCCCGGCCCACCACCGGCTACCTCGATCCAGGTAACCCCGGGCCGCAGGGCACCCGGGCTCTGGCCGCTCTCCTGGCCCAGCGCGGGCAGCCGGTGACCCGGACAGACAGCGTGGCCGCCGCCCGGGACGCGATCCAGGACCCGGGGTACCAGGCCGGGCCAGGCCGCGCCCCCGCGCTCGTCATCACCAGCCCCTACCTGCTCAGCCCGCGGCAGCTGGGCGAACTCACCCGGCTGCCGGGGAACGTCGTCGTGGTGGAGCCGGACAGCGCCAGCCTGAGCGCACTCAACCGGGAGGCGGCCGGGACCGCGGCGCCGCAGGTTACGGTGGCGGGCGCGGACGCGGTCCGTCCCGTCCGCCCGGACTGCACGCTGGCCGCCGCGACCGCCGCGGGGGACGCAGGCATGGGCGGGGTGCTGATGCGGGTGAGCGGCACCGCGGGCGCGCTGTGCTACCGGGTGGACGGCCATCCCACCCTGGTCCGCTACCTGACTGGCGGGCGTACCGTCACGCTGCTGGGTAGCGGTGTACCGCTGACCAACGCGGATCTGGCCCACCGCGGCAACGCCGCACTGGCGCTGAACCTGCTGCGCGGCAGCCCGCGGATCGTCTGGCTGGTGCCGAGCCCGCCGGCGGCCACCGTGGCGGGACAGAAATCGCTGCTCCAGGTCATTCCCGGTCCGGCCTATCTGGTGGCGCTGCAGGTATTCATCGCAGCCGGGCTGGCTGCGCTGTGGCGGACCCGGCGGCTCGGCCCGCTGGTCGCCGAGCCGCTTCCGGTGGTGGTCCGCGCGTCGGAGACAGTGGAGGGACACGGCCGCCTGTACCGGTCCCGGCGGTCCCGCGGGCGGGCGGCCACGATACTGCGCGACGCCGCCCGGCTTCGGATCACGGCCCGGCTCGCGCTGCCTGGCGACACCGACGCCGGCGCGGTGTGCACGGCGGTGGCCGCGCACACCGGGCGCGAGCCCGACGCGGTCCGGGCCATCCTGTACGGGCCGGCCCCCGCGACGATGCGGCCCTCGTCACGTTGGGGCAGGATATTGACGCTCTCGAGAAAGAGGTACGCACGCAGTGACAGGGGTAGGCACGCAGTGACCGCCGAATACCAGGCTCTGGGCACCGACGTACGGGGCGCGCTCGAGGCGGTCCGCACCGAGGTCGGCAAGGCCATCATCGGCCAGGACCCGGTGCTGACCGGCTTGGTGATCTGCCTGCTCTGCCGGGGTCACGTGCTCCTCGAAGGCGTGCCCGGGGTAGCCAAGACCCTGCTGGTGCGCTCGCTGGCCGCCGCGCTGTCGCTGCGCAGCACCCGGATCCAGTTCACCCCGGACCTGATGCCGGGCGACGTGACCGGCTCGCTGGTCTACGACGCGAAGACGGCCCTCTTCCAGTTCCGTGAGGGTCCGGTGTTCACCAACCTGCTGCTCGCCGACGAGATCAACCGGACACCCCCGAAGACCCAGGCCGCACTGCTCGAAGCCATGGAGGAGCGGCAGGTGTCGGTGGAAGGCCAGCCCCGGCCGCTGCCCGAGCCGTTCCTGGTGGCCGCGACCCAGAACCCGGTGGAGTACGAGGGGACCTACCCCCTGCCCGAGGCGCAGCTCGACCGCTTCATGGTCAAGCTGACCGTCGGCCTGCCCGGGCGCGACGACGAGATCGGCATCCTGGCCCGGCACGCGGCCGGCTTCGACCCCAGCAACCTGGCGGCGACGGGAATCAAGCCCGTCGCCGGCCCGGCCGAGCTCGCCGCCGCGGCCGCCGCGGTCCGCGAGGTCCGGGTGGCCCCCGAGGTGGCCGGCTACATCGTGGACCTGTGCCGGGCCACCCGGCAGTCACCGTCGCTGCGCCTCGGCGTGTCCCCGCGCGGGGCTACCGCACTGCAGGCCACCAGCCGGGCGTGGGCCTGGCTCGCGGGCCGCGACTACGTCACGCCGGACGACGTGAAGGCACTGGCCCGGCCGACTTTGCGGCACCGGATCCAGCTCCGGCCAGAAGCGGAGATCGAGGGCGCCTCGGCGGACGGGGTACTGGAGGCGGTCCTCGCTCCGTCCCGGTCCCGGGGATCCCGCCGGGTGATCCCCTGATGGCGCTGACCGGCCGGGTGGCCGCGGTGGCGCTACTCGGTGCCCTGGCCGTGCTGGGCTTCCGGACCTGGCCCGCCCTGGTGGCGGTCAACGCGATCCTGCTCGCGGCGATCATCGCCGACCTGGTGCTGGCGGCCGGCGTCGGGCAGCTGGGCGTCACCCGGTCCGGCGACACGCGGGTTCTGCTGGGCGAGACCGCCTCGGTCGCGGTGACCGTCCACAACCCGGGCCGGCGCCCGCTGCGGGCCCAGCTGCGCGCCGCCTGGCCGCCGAGCGCCCACGCGGAGCCGGGCCAGGTAGCGCTGGTCGCCGCGGCGGGCGGCCAGGCCACGGCGGCCAGCACGCTCACCCCGGAGCGGCGGGGCGACAAGACATCCCCCGCCGTCATCGTCCGCTCGTTCGGGCCGCTGGGCCTGGCCGCCCGGCAGGGCCGCCACGACGTGGCCTGGAGCGTGCGGGTCCTGCCGCCGTTCGGCAGCCGCAGGCACCTGGGCGAGAAGCTCTCTCAGCTGCGCCAGCTCGACGGCCAGCACCGCTCGCTGCTGCGCGGGCCGGGCACGGAGTTCGACTCCCTGCGCGAGTACGTCATCGGCGACGACGTTCGCTCCATCGACTGGCGGGCGGCGGCCCGCCGGGGTGACGTGATGGTCCGGACCTGGCGGCCGGAACGCGACCGGCGGATCCTGATCGTCCTGGACACCGGGCGGACCTCGGCGGGGCGGGTCGGCGGCATCCCGCGGCTGGACGCGTCGATGGACGCGACGCTGCTGCTGACCGCGCTCGCGGCCCGCGCCGGGGACCGGGTGGACCTGATCGCGTTCGACCGCCGGGTGCGGGCCCGGGTGCTCGGCGCCCCCCGCTCATCCGTGCTGGCCTCGTTCACCACGGCCATGGCGCCGCTGGACGCCGAGCTGACCGAGACCGACCTCGCGGCCATGGTCAGCGCGGTGCTCACCGTGGCCCGGCACCGCTGCCTGGTGGTGCTGCTCACCGAGCTCAACCCGGCGGTGATCGAGGAGGGCCTGCTACCCCGGCTGGGCCCGCTCGTGTCCCGGGACATGGTCATGATCGCGGCGGTGGCTGATCCGCGGATCGCGGAAATGGCAGCCGCCCGGGGCGACGCGGCCAGCCTCTACGACGCGGCCGCGGCGGAAAGCGCGCTGGCCCAGCGGCGGCGGATCTCGGCCCTGTTGCGGCGGCAGGGCGTCAGCGTGGTTGACGCTCCGCCGGACCGGCTGCCGTCCGCGCTGGCCGACGCCTACCTCGAGCTCAAGGCCAGCGGCCGCCTCTGAGGATGAGCCCGCCCTGGATCTCAGTCGGAGAGGCCGTCGATCGCCTGGCGGATCACGTCGGTGACGGCCTGCGGCTGGGAAATCATGATCACGTGAGATCCCTCGACCTCGGTGATCGCCGCTCCGGCGCGCTGGGCCATGGAACGGACGACGTCGCTGCCGGCCGCCTTGTCGCCGGTGGCTACGACCGCCCACGACGGCAGGTTCTTCCAGCCCGGCGCCCCGTTGGATTCGGTGAATCCGGCGGCGGCGACGGGGCGCTGGGTGGCGGCCATCACGGCGGCTTGTTCCTCGGGTAGGTCGGCGGCGAAGGCCTGATGGAACTTGGCGGGGTCAATGGCAAATTCCACCGCGGTCTCGGTGCCCTGCCCGGTCGGGTACTGCAGCTGGAGCAGGGCGGTATTCAGGACGCTGTCCTTGGAGTCAGCCTCGATGTCCCCCAGGGCCTCGCCTTCGTCGGGGGCGAACGCAGCGACATAGACCAGGCCGACGACGTTGGCGGCCTGGGGCGCGGCGTTGGTGATGATCGCGCCGCCGTAGGAGTGGCCGACGGCGAGCACCGGCCCGGGGATCTGCTGGATGGCGCTGGCGACGTAGGCGGCGTCGGCGGAGATACCGCGCAGCGGGTTGGAGATGGCCTGCACCGCGATCCCGGCGGCTCGCAGCTGCCCGACCACGTCGTTCCAGCCTGAGCTGTCGGCGAACGCGCCGTGCACGAGGGCGACGGTGGGGCGGGGGCCAGCGGTGGTGTCTGTCATGCGGGTTTCCTCCTGGGTGGCGATGACAGGCGGGTGGGCTGCGCTTTTCGTGCTACGCGGGTCCAGGCGTTTCATCGGTCGTCCGGCTCCCCGGTGAGCGAGGCCAGTGGCTGCCCGGCCTCGACGATGTAGGTGGACAGCATGTGCCCGGTGCCCGGACCGAGGTCACGCGCGTTGTGGGGCGTGCGGGGCGGGATGAGGAAGCCGTCGCCGGCCCGCAGGGTCAGGGTGGCCCGCCCGTGGATGGCCATCTCCACCGTCCCGGCGACGATGTACCCGACTTCCTCGCCGGGATGGGTGTGCCAGCCTGACTCCACGCCAGCCGGGATTTCGGTGAGTACCTGCACGATCTCCCGCCCGGGGATCGAAGACGGGCGGTGCTGGATCTCAGTGCGTTTGAGCGTGCCGGCCAGCGCGTCGCGTGGTGGCTGCGGACTGCTGGCCGGATACGTCACGAGGGTCTCCTTGAATGAGGTGGCGGCCGGGCGGCTGGTGATCAGCGGAGCGGCCAGCTCCACTGCCAGGCATTCACGGCGGGCTTCCTGCC
This sequence comes from uncultured Actinomycetes bacterium, assembly GCA_963781085.1. Classification (GTDB taxonomy): domain Bacteria; phylum Actinomycetota; class Actinomycetes; order Streptosporangiales; family Streptosporangiaceae; genus RYN-230. The sequence goes on along the minus strand of CAWAES010000004.1, from coordinate 37,310 downwards.
GAAAGCCTCACCGGGCCACATCGAGCGCACATCGCCCGCAGAGGATGATACCGCCATGGGCCGGCGTGGTCACGCTGCAGAGCGCACTGGAGCGGTCAGAGCGACGGTTGTTGACACCCGGATGGCCGCGGAGTTCAGTGGGGGGTTCTGAGGCGCCGCTTCGCTCGGGGAGCACGTGATGGTCAGCCGCATGCGGGGCGACGTCCGGGTCCTGGCGGCGGCGTCGGCGGCGTCGAACACGGGTAACTGGGCTGCCAGTGTGGCGCTGGCGCTGGTGGTGTTCGCCAAGACCGGTTCCACGGTGTGGCTGTCGGCCAGCTTCTTGTTCACTCAGGTGCCGTCGGCCTTAGCAGCGCCGCTGTCGGGAATGATGGCCGACCGGCTTGACCGCAAGCGGATCATGATCACATGTGACCTGCTAGGCGCGGCTGTCTATCTCGGCATGGCTGTAACCGGGCAGCCATTGCTGCTGATCGTGCTGGGCTCGGTGGCGGCGCTGCTGCACGCGCCGTTCGGCCCGGCGGCGCGGGCCGCCGTTCCCAACCTGGCCGGGGAAGCCGGACCTGGCGTGGGCCAACGGCACGCTGGCGGCCGCGTCGAACGTAGGCCAGCTGGCTGGCCCGGCGGTCGGTGGGGTGCTCTACGCGACGGTGGGCGCGGGGCCTGCGTTCGCGGCCAACGCGGTGTCGTTCGCCATCTCCGCCACCCTGATCGCGGCAGTCCGCGGGCAGTTCCGCGGGCAGCATCCCGCGGCCAGCGACTCCGGTGCGCCCAGCAGCAGCATCTGGGCGGGGGCGCGCTTCCTGTGGCACCACACCACGCTGATGGCACTCACCGTGATCGGAGCGGTTACTTTCATGGCGACCGAGATCGCCGCCGTCGCTGACCTGCCGCTGATCCACGACTTCGGGGTCGGCGGAGTTGGCTACGGGATCATGAACGTCGCCTGGGGAGCGGGCGGGCTTGCTGGCGCGCTGATCGCGGCCCGCGTTGTCACCAAGGACAGCGAGACCACAGCTGCGGTGGCTGGTGTCCTGGTGTTCGGCATCTTCGTCGCCGCTGTCGGAGTGGCGCCCTGGTTCGCGCTCATCCCGGTGTTCAGCCTGCTGTTCGCCGGCAGCGACTCTTTCGCCATTGTCGGCTTCAACGGCATCTACCAGCGCGCCACGCCGGATGCGATCCGCGGGCGCATGTTCGCTGCCGTGGGTGCTATCACGACTTTCGCCAGCGCGGTCAGCTTCGGATTCGGTGGATTCCTGGTCGAGGCGGTGGGCTGGCGTCCGGTCTACCTCGGCGGCGGGCTCGTCGACGTGGCCTGCGCGGCAGTGCTGGCCGTGATTCTCCGAAGGAAAGCCAGTCACCCAGCGAGGCCCCCGCTACCTGCGGAAGCTCAGTCCCCGGGGAGCCTCAGCACGGCCCGGAGGGCTGACCAGCCAGCGCGAATCCCCACAGGAAGCGGCTGGGCACCCGTCGTGCAACTACGGCGTGTTGCCAGAGGCTCGTCGCTGTGCCCGGCGAGTGTTCGTGTCTCAGGCGGCGGAGCGCTCGCTGAGCGGGCGGCGGCGCAGTTCCGTCTTCTGGATCGCCGGCGGCACGTATGCCTGGTCGAGGGTGCCGATGTCGGTTCCGGGCGGGACGATCTCATCGATCCGGTCGAGGACATCGTCGGAAAGGACGACGTCCACCCCCGCGAGAAGGTCGTCGAGTTGCTCCATGGTGCGGGCACCGAGCAGCGCGCTCGTGACACCCGGGTGCGAGATCGCGAACGCCATCGCGAGGTGGGGCATCGGCAGTCCCGCTTCTTCGGCGAGCGGGATCAACCGCTCCACCGCGTCCAGGCGCCGCTCATCACTGAACGCCGTGATGAACTTCGCGCGAGTGACGTCGTTGTCCTGCCCGCGACGGACCCGGCCGGTGAGCATGCCCTGACCGAGTGGTCCCCAGGCAAGAATGCCCATGCCGTACTGCTGCGCGACCGGAAGGACCTCACGCTCGATGCTGCGGTTCAGGATCGAGTACGGCGGCTGCTCGGTACGGAACCGCTCCAGGCCGCGCCGTTCCGCCACCCAGTGCGCCTCCACGAGGTTCGATGCCGGCATCGTCGAGGTTCCGAACGCGCGGATCTTGCCGCTGCGGACGAGGTCGGTCAGCGCGGACAGTGTTTCCTCGATATCCGTGTCGGGATCGGGGCGGTGGATCTGATACACGTCGATGTGGTCGGTCTGGAGGCGGCGCAGCGAGTTCTCGACTGCCGTGATGATCCACCGCCGGGAGGCACCCTGCTGGTTCGGGTCGGTACCCATGGGGCGGCTGACCTTCGTCGTGAGGACCACGTTGTCACGGCGGCCCTTAAGGGCCCGGCCGACAACCTCCTCCGAGTCTCCGTACGCGTCAGCGGTGTCGACGAGGTTGATGCCTGCGTCGAGCGCCTTGTGGATGATCCGGATCGAGTCCTCGGGGTCGGGGTTGCCGACCTGAGTGGCGAACATGAGCGCGCCGAGCCCGTAAGGGCTGACCTTGATGCCTGTCCGGCCAAGGTTCCGGTACTGCATGAGGGTTCTCCAGACGTGAGCGTGACGTGTGCAGACGCCTCCGTCGACGTACACTGCCACCAAGCGGAAGCTCTTTCCGGAACTATACGGAATAGCTTTCCGGTTAGCAACAGGAGGGCCATGGCACCCGAGTCGGTCGAGACGACGGCTCCGCCGGCGGGGCGCAGTACCGACCCGTCCCGGCGTCAGCGCTCTGACGCGAAGCGGAATGTCGTCGCGCTGGTGGAGGCCGCAAAGACCGTGTTCGCGGGCAGCGGCGTGGACGCGCCCGCGAAGGAGATCACGGATCTTGCGGGAGTGGGCGTTGGAACGCTCTACCGGCATTTCCCTCGCCGATCCGACCTCATCGTCGCCGTGCTGCAACACGAGATCGACGAGTGCGTCGAAGCTGCGGAAGAGCTCGGGACCACGCTCAGTCCGTGGGAAGCGCTCATGGCCTGGATCGAGCGCTTCACGGACTTCGTCGGCACCAAACGCGGGCTCGCCTCGGCGCTGCACTCCGGTGACCCGGCCTACGATGACCTCCCGCAGCACCTCATGGACCGGCTCGAACCGGCGCTCCAAACGCTCCTCGCCCGAGCGGTAGACGGCGGGTACGCGCGCGACGACGTTACGGCCCGGGAAGTCCTCACGACCATCGCCCTCATTTGCCAGCCGGTCCGCGGCGAGCAACCGAGCTTCAATCAGCGCATGACACGAGTGTTCATGGAGGGACTGGGCGCACGTGCGTGGTTACCGGGCGGCAGCGGCCGGGACTCTCGCAGCTGCCACCCTCCTGATAGGAGGCTGTGGCGCGAGCGAGCCTGGGACCGCCACGAGCCCGGCGCAGCAGGCCAGCCAGCTTGCCCGGGCCCTGCGGGAGTGGTCGGCCTTCCCGGTTAGCGCCTCGCCCCGGCCCCTCGTGCTCGCGACGGTCGCCGGTGACCCGTCGCGGATAGCTGATCCCGTGACAGGATTCCGCGACGGCGCGGACAAGCTGGCCTATCTGGACCGCGCGATAGACGTGCCCGCCGCCCTGCCTGCGGGCCTGGCCGCCGCTGCCGGTTACCCGCTGATCAGCGCGCGCCAGGGACTGCGGGTACTTATGTCCGGTGCGGCACAGGGCCCTCCCACGACGGCGCGGCTGAAGATCACCGGCGTCCGCTTCGGCACGCGCACTTTCGATACCGACCGCGGTGCCCAGCGTCTCCCAGCCTGGTTGTTCCGCTTCGCCGGTGTCCAGAGCCCGGCCGCGGTGCTAGCGGTATCCCCCGCAGGGCTGTACGCACCACCAGGTGACCTGCCGCCGACGTCGCCCGTTGTGGACGGGGCCATGCTGGGAGCAGACGGCCGGACCTTGGTCGTGGACTTCACCGGCCTTGCGGCGGGAACCGGCCCCTGTACCGCCGGGTACAGTCTCCGGTTCGCCCAGTCGCACACCGCCATAGCCGTTTCGGTCATCGAGCACGACCACTCCGGCAGCGGCTCTGGCTCTTGCTCGGCGGCAGGGTACGACCGCCATGCCACCGTCGTCCTGCCCGCGCCGTTGGCGGCCCGGGTTCTGGTCAACGCAGCCAGCGGGACAGCCATCCCCGAGAACCCTGCGGCCAGATAGGGCGGCTCAGTTCCTTCTCACCGGCACAGCGGCAGCCGCGCCCGGCCGAACCTGGCGAGGCCGGTGCGGCCGACTCCATCAAGCCGGCTCTGCCTCTGGAGCGGCCGGTGGACAACTGTCCGCGGGTCCCCCTGCGGACGTGCGACTGAGATAACACGGATTTGTGTTATCTCAGTCAAGTGTGTAGCTTGGCCTGGTGCCGAGCGACGCAGAGATCACTTTTGCTGACCACATGGGGCGTTTCTACGCGCGCCGCTACGCGTTTCCGCCGATGGTGGGCCGCCTGCTCGGGTACCTGGCGGTCTGCGACCCGCCCGAGCAGAGCATTGGCGAGCTCGCCGAGGCGCTGCTAGCCAGCCGCAGCGCCATCACCGGCGCCATCAAGGCGCTGGAGGCCACGCACGCGATCCGCCGCACCCGCTCGGCGGGCGAGCGGATGGACCGGGTCCGCCTGGACCTGACGTCGCCGGAGGCCAGGGGCTTCGACATTACCGAATACCAGGAGCTTGGCGACTTGGTGCGCGAGGGCCTGGAGGTGCTGGCGGGCGCCCCCACCGAGCGGCGGGCGACGCTGCTGGAGATGGCCGCGTTCGCCGACTTCCTGCAGGAGCGGATCGCGCTGCTGCACGAGGAATGGATAACCCATCGTGACGCGCTGCGCGCTGCGGGCGAACTCCCAGGCGAGACCCGCGAGTAGAGACGAGGATGATCATGAGTAGCGGGCCAGCGATCACGGTTGCCGGGCTGTCCAAGTCATTCGACGGGAAAGTGGTGCTCGACGGCATCGATCTCACCGTCGCGGAGGGCACGATCTTTGCCCTGCTCGGGCCTAACGGCGCAGGCAAGACGACGATGGTGCAGATCCTGTCCACCCTCATCCCGGCCGACTCCGGCCAGGTCGCCGTCGCGGGCCACGACGTGGTCACCGACCCGGACGGGGTGCGCGCCGCGATCGGGGTCACCGGCCAGTTCTCCGCGGTGGACGATCTGCTGACCGGCGAGGAGAACCTGCGTCTGATGGCCGACCTGCACCATCTCGGCCGCGGCCGCGGCCGGGCGCGGGTGGCCGAGCTGCTGGACCGGTTCGAGCTGGCCGACGCCGCACGCAAGCAGGTGTCAGCGTATTCCGGGGGGATGCGCCGCCGGCTGGACCTGGCGATGACCCTGGTCGGCACGCCACGGCTGATCTTTCTCGACGAACCCACCACCGGGCTGGACCCGCGCAGCCGCCGCACCATGTGGCGCAGCATCCGCGAGCTGGCGGCGAGCGGGGTGACGATCTTCCTGACCACCCAGTACCTCGACGAGGCCGACGAGCTAGCCAGCCGTGTCGCGGTGCTGGACCGCGGCCGGATCGTGGCCGAAGGCAGTCCCGGAGAGCTTAAGCGGCGCATCCCGGGAGGTCATGTCCTGCTCCAGTTCGCCGCCCCGGACGCGTGGAAGTCAGCGGCCGGCCTGCTCGGCCCGGTATCGCGCGACGAGGAGAACCTCACCCTGCAGGTGCCCAGTGACGGCACAGTCGCCTCCCTCCGGCACCTGCTCGGCCGGCTCGATGACGCCCGTATCGAGGTCGAGCAGCTCTCCATCCACACCCCCGACCTCGACGACGTGTTCTTCGCCGTCACCGGCCGGCCCAGCACGGAGCCGGCTGGAGTCCCCGAGGAGGCGACCCTGCGATGAGCACCCTCGCCTATACCCTGACCGATTCGGCGACGATGCTGCGCCGCGACCTGCGGCGGCTGCGGCGCTACCCATCCATGACGCTGCTGCTGGTCGGTATGCCGATCGTGTTCCTGCTCCTGTTCGTCTACGTCTTCGGCGGCCAGCTCGGCGCCGGGTTCACCAGCGGGCCCGGCAGCCGTAGCGCCTACCTCGGCTATGTGATGCCGGGCATCCTGCTGATCACGGTGGCCGCTGCCGCACAGGGCACCGCGATCACCGTGGCCATGGACATGACCGCGGGCATCATCGACCGGTTCCGCACCATGGCCATCGCCCGTTCCTCGGTGCTTACCGGCCATGTGGTCGCCAGCGTGATCCAGGCCCTGTTTGGCCTGGCCGTCGTGCTCGCCGTCGCGGTGGCACTCGGTTTCCGGCCCTCCGCGGGCCCGGTGGCCTGGCTGGCTGCCATCGGCCTGCTAACCCTGTTCACCTTTGCCCTGGTGTGGCTGTCCGCGGCGCTCGGCCTGGCCGCCGGGACCGTCGAGACCGCCAGCAACACCCCCATGGTGCTGACTTTGCTGCCCTTCCTCAGCAGCGGCTTCGTACTCACCGCGACCATGCCCGCCGGACTGCGCCAGTTCGCCGAATACCAGCCCTTCACCCCGGTCACCGAATCGGTACGCGGGCTGCTCAGCGGCACCGGCGCCGGGTCGAACGCGATTGCCGCCATCGCCTGGAGCGCCGGGATCGCGCTGGCCGGCTACCTGTGGGCCCAGCACCTCTACAACCGCCGCCGCGCCCGCTGAGCGCCTGAGAGTAAGCCGCGGAACGCCGCCCCGAGGAGCGGCAAAGACTCTCATGAGCCCGTGTGATTGCTGGCTCCGAGTAGTCCCAGGGGGCTCGGGGCCGCGAATTCGACCCGGACGACAGCCCGCCCATCCGCAAGACGCACTGGGGCGATCCGCGCGGGACGGAAGGGGGCCTGTTGCGCATCGAGCAGCGCCACCATCGCTCTCAGAGAGCGCAGATGTCCCGCCCCGGCCGTCTCGCCCGGCCGGGCGAGTTCGACGGAACGCAGCGGACTGGCCGCGCCGGCGCCTGGGCCCGAATCACCGAACGCCAGCACCAAGACCGGAGACCTAGCCGCCAGAGCGGCGAGGATCACCAGTACCCGCGCGTCGACCCGGCCGACCCGGAGTTGCCTCCTGACGAGGGCGGATGCGTCGATCCGGAGGCTGCGGGCCAGCTGGGCCCCGGCCAGCGCGCGAGCCTGCAGATCTACGCTGACCGCGGCTTTGTAGGAGGCCGAGCCTGCCGGGGCGATGACGCGGACGTCAACCTGGGCCGGGCCTGAGCCGAAGCTTGCGATGATCACGGGTGCGTAACCGGAGCTGAGGTAGGCGCCGAACTCGCGGCGGACGGCAGCGGTCGCGACAATGACCCCCGAATACTGGGGGTAGATCGTGCCCCGTAGCACCCGATCCAGGTCTGCGGAGGGAAATCCCCTCGACGCGATCGCCTGGCACATCACCGGATCGCAGGACACCCCGGCGGAGGGGCTGACCTGCGCTGCGACCCATGACGCCGCTTCGCTCCTGGCCGCGGCAGCGTCAAGAGAGTTCCCTGCGCCACTGTGCTGGTGCACGACGTGTGACACCACTGCGGAGCCCGCGATGACGGCGGCCACCATGACGGCGGCGGCCGCAGGCCCCAGCCAGCCCCGGCTGCCCGGCGCTTCTTTTCTCTCACCGCCTCCGTAGGCGAGAGAAAAGAAGCGCCGGCGCCGCGCGGGCAGCCGCAGCGGCGGCACCGCTTCCGGGGGAAATTCGCGGGCCTTCCCCGCGAAGGCCTCACGGACCCGGTCCTCTAGCCGGGTCATGGCGCCTCCCTCAGGATCCGGCCCAGCGCCTCCAAGGCCCGGTGCGCGGTGGACCGGACGGTGCTCGGCCGGATCCGCATCACCGACGCGATCTCCTCATCAAAGAGGTCGCAGTAGTAACGCAGCACCAGGACCTCGCGCTGACGGTGCGGCAGCCTGACTACGGCGCGGATCACTTCGTCGCGTTCCTCGCTGCCCAGCACCGCCGCCTCAGCCGACAGCGCAGGTGGCTGATCCAGGGTGCCGCCGCGGCGCGACGAACGGTGGCGCAACACCGATCGGCAGCCGTTCAACACCGATGACCTGAGGTAGTACACAGCCCGGGTGGGATCGCGCAACCTGTCCCAGCGGCGGTACAAGCCGCAGAAGGCCTCCTGCACCACGTCCTCGGCACTGGCCTGGTCGCCGAGTATCAGGAAAGCCAGCCGGCTCAGGGCCAGCACGTTCGCCTCATACAACGCCGCCACCGCCGCGTCTGCGCTCGCGGCCGCCTCGTGCTGCGGCGCGTGCGGCTCTGGCACGGTCTGGCTAGTCGCCACACCTGGCTCATCGACTTCCACACCTACGAGACGCCCGGTAAGGCGTTCTGCTGCCTCTCCTCAGGAAATTTCCAGACTGCGCCGCGCCGCGCCGGTCCAGGCCCTCCGGCGGGACGAGGCAGGTCCGCGCCCCCGGGGACTGGTGGCGGGATGCGGCGGCGCCGCTGACCGGCGTGTCCCGGCTTCTGATGCGTACAGTGGTCGTAACGCATCGCCTATGGCCCGCAGCGAGCAGTGATCGAGTCCCGAGTTGCCAGCGGAGGTCAGCGTGTTGCTTGATCTGGGTGGCACTCGCCTGTGGTTCGACGTGTCGGGGCCGTCGCTGCTTCCGGATACTGAAGGGGTCATCGAGCGCCCGACCCTGGTCGCGGTCCACGGGGGGCCGGGGCTCGATCACGTCAACATGAAGCAGGCACTGGCTCCGCTCGCTGACGATGTGCAGATCATCTTCTACGACCAGCGCGGGCACGGTCGCAGTGACCACAGCAGGGCCGAGTTCTGGAACCTGCCGACCTGGGCCGATGATCTGCGCCGCCTCTGTGACGCGCTCGGGCTGGTCAAGCCAGTCGTGCTCGGCAGTAGCTTCGGCGGATTCGTCGCCCTGACCTACGCCGGGCTGTTCCCCGCCCACCCCGGCGGCGTCATCTTGACCAACACCACGGGTGGCCGCATCGACCATCCGGCCAGCGTGGAGATCTTCCGCCGGCTCGGCGGCGACGAAGTGGCCGCCGTGGCCGCGCGCGACTTCGCCGAGGTGACCGAGCGGTCGGCAGATGAGTTCAACCGGGTCTGCTATCCGCTGTACAGCGCCAAGCCGGGCTTCGTGGAAGAGTCCCGGCAAGGGCTGGCCCGCTCGATTCAGACGATCGACGTCAACCTGCACTACTTCCGCAACGAGGTACCCCGTTTCGACCCTTGGAGCGTGCTGGCCGACGTCAGCTGCCCAGTCCTGGTCCTGGCCGGCGAAGACGACCCGGTCTGCCCCATCTCCGTCGTCGAGGACCTCGCCCACCACCTGCCAGCCGCGACAACACGGCTCGTCCGGTTGCCTCAGGCACGCCACCGGGTCTTCCGTGACCGGCCCGACCTCGCGTTCCCAGCGGTGAAGGAATTCCTGCACGACGTCAGCCAGCACCCGGCGACGTGAGCGACGGGCCGGGCGCTTCCGCTATCCGGTCACCTGCGGACCCCGAAACCTACGAGGGCAGGGCGAAGAACTCCAGCGCGATGTTGTCCGGATCACGGAATGGAAGCACGAAACCGTAACCCGCATCGACGACACCGCTATTGACGACACCGAGTTCGTCCAGCCGGGCCTTCCATGCTTCAACTTCACCTCGGCTGCTACAGGCAAAAGCCAGGTGGTCCAGCCCGACGCGGCGCTCGTTGAAGGGAAGGTTGTCAGCCGGATCGGGAAACTCCTGAAGCGCGACGAGCGCTTGACCTGCCACGACCAAGACAGCGCGCCGAAATGGACCGGATTCGTCGTCCAGGACCAGCTTTGCGTCGAAGACTCGCTCGTACCACGCGGACACTGCGGTCGAGATCGCTGACTGTCAGGCTCACATGGGCGATGGTCAGGAGTTCGGGCATGTAGTCCCCCATAAAGCAGACGCGTGACGGCCGTAACGCAGGGCACAGCGTAGCGCCCGGCTGACTCAGGAGCTTGCTGGGCGGGGGTCGTTGCGCGCCATCTGCGCGGCCCGCAGTTCGGCGTGCATCTCCCACGGCGCGCGGGGCAGCACGTGCCCGGTCTCGAGCAGGGATTTGAGATTGGCGAAGACAGCCGGCCATCCCGACCGAGACCGCGTCCACCGCGTCGTCGTCGGCGAGGTTCGCGTGCGTGACGGTGAGCCGGACGATCTCGTGAAAGGGCTCAATGTCGAAGGTCACCGTGGAGGGACCGCCGGCCGGGGTGGCCCCGGGAGCGTCGAACGTGAGGGTGAGCCGGCGCGGCGGTACTGACTCCACCACCGTGCCGATCACGTCAGCGATGCCTGAGCCGTCGACGCGCCGATGTTCCCAGCGTGAGCCGGCCCGCCAGTCGGAGACGTTGCTATGCCCCCAGTAGCTGGCGGTCAGGTCCGGGTCGGTCAATGCGTCCCACACCCGCTCCGGTGAGCTTTCGATGTAGGTGACGTACACGTAGTTCGGTCGTCCGGTCATGGTGCCCTCCTCTGCCCGTTGCTTGATAGCGCTTAGTGCCCGCAGCCGCGGGCGTTCGAATTTCTCGATCCAGCGTTCCTGGATGTCCCAGAGCGGGACGGGGTTGAGATAGTGCAGCTTCTCCCGGCCGCGGCGGATGGTGGTGACGAGGTTCGCGGCCTCAAGAACGCCCAGATGCTGGGTCGCCGACTGCCGTGCCATCTCCAGCGGCCCGCACAACTCCCCGAGGGTCTGGCCGTTCCGCTCGCGGAGCCTGTCCAGCAGGGCCCGCCGGGTCGGATCGGCCAGGGCCCTGAAGACTGCGTCGTCATCGGCCACCCGGCGATTATGCAGGTATTCACCTGCATATGTCAACGACGCGGTCGGCCACGCCGCTGGCCGGCCGACGCTGCCAGCCGGCCACGCTGCCAGCCGGCCACGCTGCTAGCCGGCCACGGGGACCGCGTCGGGCGCGAACTCCATGTCAGGGCTGGCCCCGGCGGCCACCGCACGCCGCCCGAACACGAGGACGTACCCCACGAACGCCACCTCGGCCACCGCGCCGATGCCGATCCGGGCCCAGGCGGGCAGCGGGGAGGGAGTCACGAACGCCTCGATAACCCCGGAGACCAGCAGCACCACGATCAGGCCCAGCGCGATCGTGAGCGAGGAGCGGCCCTCCTCGGCCAGCGCCCGCCCGCGGGGCCGCGGCCCGGGGTCGATGATGCTCCAGCCCAGGCGCAGCCCCGCCGCCGCGGCCAGGAACACCGCCGTGAGCTCGAGCATCCCGTGCGGAAGGATCAAGGTGAAGAACAGCCCGCCCCGCCCGTGCGCGACCATCAGGCCGCCTTCCACCCCCGCGTTGGCCGCGTTCCCGAACAGCACCACCAGCGTGGGCAGCCCGAGCAGCACGCCGAAGATCAGCGCCTCGGCGGCGACCCACACGTTGTTGGTCCACACCTTCGCGGCGAACGAACTAGCCGCGTACTGCGAGTAGTAGCCCCGGAACTGGTGATTCACCAGCTGGCGGACGCTCGAGCCGGGCAGCAGCGCGGCCTGAACTCCTGGGGACCGGGCCACCCACCAGCCCAGCAGGACCCCAACCAGGATGGACCCGCCCGCGGTCCCCGCCCACCACCAGCGGACCCGGTAGGCCATGGCCGGAAACGAGACCGCAGCGAATCGGCTCACCCCCGACCAGGCGGGCACGTGCGAGCCGGTAACCGTGGTCCGGGCCTGGGCGACCCGGCTGGACAGCCGGGCGGCGAGCACTGGATCGTGCCCGGACGCGCGCAGCACGGACAGGTGCGTGGTGGTCCGTTGGTACAGCGTGACCAGCTCGTCGACCTCGTCGCCGGTCAGCCGCCGGCGCCGCCGGACGAGTTCGTCTAGCCTGGCCCAATCGGCCTGGTGTGCGGCTACAAATGCGTCAACGTCCACTCCAGGCAGCCTACTGACAGACTGGGGAACCGCGTGGCCGAGGTGATCACCGGCGAAGCCGTCGTCATCGACGTGCCCCTGGCCCGCTTCCCGAGCCGCACCCTGGCCCTGCTCATCGACATCGCGATTCAGCTGGTGCTGCTGTTCGGGCTGGGCGGCGTGGCCCTGGCCGCCGGGGCCGGTGGCGGCCTCGACGCGGCGGCGGTCGCGGCGATCTCGCTGACCGTCTCCGTGGCGATCATCGTGGGCTACCCGACCCTCTTCGAGACCCTGAGCCGCGGCCGGTCGCTAGGGAAGCTGGCCCTCGGGCTGCGAGTGGTCAGCGACGACGGCGGTCCGGAGCGATTCCGCCAGGCGCTGATGCGGGCTCTGGCCGGGGTCCTGGAAATCTGGCTGACTCTCGGCTTCCTCGCGCTGATCACCTCGCTGCTGTCGTCCGGCGGCAAGCGTCTCGGCGACATCTTCGCGGGCACCTTCGTCATCACCGAGCGGCTGCCCGGCCGCCGCGGCACGACCGCCCCGATGTCGGCGCTGCCCCCGGCGCTGGCCGCGTGGGCGGCCACGGCCGAGCTGTCCGGGCTGACCGACGCCACCGCGGAGACCGTGCGCCAGTACCTGAGCCGGTACTTCGACTTCACCCCGGCGACCCGGGAGGAGTTCGGCCGCCGGATCGCCGCCGCGGTGACCGCCCAGGTGACTCCGCCCCCGCCGGCCGGTACCAGCCCCCCCGACTACCTGTCGGCGGTGCTCGCCGAGCGCCGGACGCGTGCGCAAGCCCGGCTGATCGCCCAGACGAGCCCCGGCTCACCCGCCCAGCCCGCTCACGACCAGGGCCGGCCGACGCCGGCCCCGCTCCAGCCGCAACTAGCGCGGCGACCACACCCGCACCCGAGGGAGCAGCCACCGCCGGGCCGTCCGCGACCACGCCCCCAGACCCCGCGGCTTCCCCACCGCCGTCCCGCCCGGGGGGATTCCTCCCCCCTGGGTGACCAAGGCCGGTGCCGCCGGGGCACTCAGCCGAACGTCCCCGGACCCTGCGCCGGGCTAGGGCTGCTGCCAGGAGTCCAGGTACTCCTGCTGAGCCGGGCTCAGCTCGTCGATGGCAGCGCCGGTCGCGCCCAGGGCCAGGCGGGCGATCTCGTCGTCGATGGCGGCCGGAACCCGGTGCACACCCGGCAGCAGCGAACCGTGCTCGCGGGCCAGCCAGGCCAGCACCAGCGCCTGCCCGGCGAACGACACGTCCATGACCATGGGCGGGTTGCCCTCCGCGGCGACCAGGTTGACGATCCGCCCCTCGGCCAGCAGCAGCAGCCGCCGCCCGTCCGCGAGCACGTACTCGTCAGTGTGCGGCCGCACGTCCCGCTCCACGCTGACCGCCAGCCCGGCCAGCGCCCGGACGTCGATCTCCACGTCGAAGTGGCCGGCGTTGGCCAGGATCGCGCCGTCCCGCATCCCGGCCAGGTGCGCGGCGGTGATCACCTCCCGCGAACCGGTCGCGGTGATGAACACCTCGCCGATCAGCGCAGCGTCCGCCATCGGCAGCACGCGGTAGCCCTGCATCATCGCGTCCAGCGCCCGGACCGGATCGACCTCGGTCACGATGACCTGTGCGCCGAGGCCCCGGGCCCGCTGGGCGATGCCCCGGCCGCACCAGCCGTACGCCGGCCACCACCACGGTCCGGCCGGCCAGCATGATGTTGGTGGCCCGGATGATCCCGTCGATGGTGGACTGGCCGGTGCCGTACGTGCTGTCCAGCATCAGCCGGGTGCTGGTGGCGTCCGCGGCGACCGCGGGGAAGGCGAGGGTGCCCTCGCTGGCCATCCGGCGCAGCCGGATGACCCCGGCCGTGGTGGACTCGCACCCGCCCAGCACCTTGCCGAGCAGGTCGGGCCGCTCTCCGTGCAGCGCCTCCATCAGGTCGCCGCCGTCGTCCACGACCAGGTCCGGGCCGGCGTCCAGGGCCCGGTGGATGTGCTCCTCGTAGGCCACCCGGTCGGCCCCGGCCCGGGCGAACACCACCGCCGCGCCGCAGGCGTCCAGCGCGGCGGCGATGTCGTCCTGGGTGGACAGCGGGTTCGAGGCGGCCAGGTAGACCTGCGCGCCCCCCGCGCGCAGCGTCTGCACCAGTACCGCCGTTTCCGCGGTGACGTGCAGGCAAGCGGCTACCGTGTGGCCGGCCAGCGGTTTTTCACTAACGAAAACCTTGCCGATGCCGGTCAGCACCGGCATGGAACGCTGGGCCCAGCCGATCCGGGCCAGGCCCGCGCCGGCCAGCCCGGCGTCCGCGATGTCGGACGGGGCGCCGGGCGGCCGCTCGCTCATGGGGTTGGTGACGTGTCTTTAGTAGCGGTAGTGGTCTGGCTTGTACGGGCCCTCTACCGGGACGCCGATGTAGCCGGCCTGCTCCTTGGTCAGCTCGGTGAGCCGGACTCCCAGCGCGTCCAGGTGCAGCCGGGCCACCTTCTCGTCCAGGTGCTTGGGCAGCGTGTGCACGCCCACCGGGTACTCATCCGCCTTGGTGAACAGCTCGATCTGGGCGATGACCTGGTTGGTGAAGGAGTTGGACATCACGAAGCTCGGGTGGCCGGTGGCGTTGCCCAGGTTGAGCAGCCGGCCCTCGGACAGGACGATGATCGCGTGGCCGTCGTTGAACTGCCACTCGTCCACCTGCGGCTTGATGATCATCCGCCGGATGCCGGGGATCCGGGCCAGCCCGGCCATGTCGATCTCGTTGTCGAAGTGGCCGATGTTCCCCACGATGGCCTGGTGCTTCATCATCCGCATCTGGTCGGCGGTGATGACGTCCCGGTTGCCGGTGGCGGTGACGAAGATGTCCGCGGTCGTGACCACGTCGTCCAGCTTGGCCACCTGGAAGCCGTCCATGGCCGCCTGCAGGGCGCAGATCGGGTCCACCTCGGTGACGATGACCCGGGCGCCCTGGCCGCGCAGCGACTGCGCGCAGCCCTTGCCCACGTCGCCGTAGCCGCAGACCACGGTGACCTTGCCGCCGATGAGCACGTCGGTGGCCCGCTTGATCCCGTCGATCAGCGAGTGACGGCAACCGTAGATGTTGTCGAACTTGGACTTGGTCACCGAGTCGTTGACGTTGATGGCCGGGAACGCGAGGGTGCCGGTGCTGGCCATCTCGTACAGCCGGTGCACGCCGGTGGTGGTCTCCTCGGTCACCCCCCGGATGCCCTCGGCCATCAGCGTCCACCGGTCCTTGCTGGTCTCCAGGGACTGGCGGAGCAGGTCGAGCACGACCTTCCACTCCTCGGCGTCGTCTTCGGCCGCGGACGGGACGGCCCCGGCGCCCTCGTACTCGGCGCCCTTGTGCACCAGCATGGTGGCGTCGCCGCCGTCATCGAGGATCATGTTGGGCCCGTCCTGGCCCGTCCAGGTCAGCGCCTGGTTCGTGCACCACCAGTACTCCTCCAGCGTCTCGCCCTTCCAGGCGAACACCGGGATGCCCTGGGGGTCCTCCGGGGTGCCCTTCCGGCCCGACCGCCACCGCCGCGGCGGCGTGGTCCTGGGTGGAGAAGATGTTGCAGCTCGCCCAGCGGACCTGTGCGCCGAGGGCGGCGAGGGTCTCGATCAGGACAGCCGTCTGGATGGTCATGTGCAGCGATCCGGTGATCCGCGCCCCGCGCAGCGGCTGCGCGTCCGCGTACTCCTCCCGGACCGCCATCAGCCCCGGCATTTCGTGCTCGGCGAGCCGGATCTCCTTGCGCCCGAAGTCGGCGAGCGACAGATCGGCCACCTTGAACGGGACGGATTCGGTGGGCATGACACTCCTCAGCAGGGTCACGGATGGTCGGCTCCCCCGACCGTACGGCACAGCCCGGCGTGGGCGCAGCCTTCAGGCGGGTTTCTTGACAAAAAGATGTTAGATTCAGCCTATGCGGATCACGGAGGCGGCCCAGCGGCTCGGCACGTCCCCCCGGATGCTCCGCTACCGGGAGAGCCTGGGCCTCCTGCCCACCCTAGGTGCGGCGGGAGCCAGCGAGGCCGCCAGGGAGACGCCCGCGGCGGGACGTCCCGCCGGGCGCGGAGCAGGGGGCAGAGCGCGGCGCGGGCCGGGGCACCGGCAGTTCCGTGATCAGGACGTGGACGCGGTAGCGCTGGCCCTGGACCTGGAGCGGCGGCTGGACATCAGCCCGGCCGCGCTGGCCTTCGGCCTCCGGGTGCTGGCCGAGCCCGGGGTCCGGGCCCAGGTCGCGGAGCTGGGCCGCCGGATCGGGCGGATCCCGCCCCCGCCCGGCAGCGCCCTGGACTTCGAGAAGGAACGCGCCCTCCGCCTCCTCAGCATGGGACAGCGCCCCGTCCGCCCAGCGCCGCCTGGCCCGGCAGGACCGCCGGCCGTGCCGGGCGCTCCAGCGCATCCTCCAGCCCGCCGTCCCCCCGGACCGTCCACGCCCTCCCGCCGCCCATAACCGGAGTAAGCCCCACCAGCCCCCACGTCCCACCACTCCCCCAGCGCGCAACGGCGGTGGCTCTGATGAAGTGGCCCGTGCTGCTGGTGCAGCGGATGTGGCCCGTGGTGCTGGTGGTGCCCGGAGGTTTGGGCTAGTCGCCGGGGCGGCGGGGGCGGCGCACCGCGCGGATGGCCGGGTCGGTGACATCCGCCCTGCCCGGCTGGTAGATGTCGGGCTCCAGGTAGATCATTTCGGCGATCGGCACCGCGCTGCGGATCCGCCGTTCGGCCGCGTCGATCCCCGCGGCCACCAGCGCCGCACTGTCCGCGCCGCTGATCGCGATCTTGGCCGCGACGAGCAGGCTCTCCGGGCCCATGTGCAGGGTCCGCAGGTGGATGACCCGTTCCACCTCCGGGCCCGCTTCCAGGGCCGTGACGATGGCCCGCTCCACCTCGATGCTGGCTGACTCCCCGATCAGCAGGCTCTTCATCTCGACCGCCAGCACCGCAGCCACGCAGCCGAGCAGGACGCCGATAGCCAGCGAGCCCGCCCCGTCCCAGACCGGGTCGCCAGTGACGACGGTCAGCGCCACTCCGGCCAGCGCGAAGACCAGCCCGATCAGCGCGGCCAGGTCCTCCAGCAAGATGGCGGGCAACTCGGGGGCCTTGGCCCGGCGGATGAACGCCCGCCACCCGTTCCGGCCCCGGACCAGGTTCGTCTCGTGCACCGCGGTGCGCAGCGAGAAGCTCTCCAGGGCCATGGCGATGAACAGGACCACGAAGGCCACCACCGGCGAATGGATCCGCTCCGGACTGATGATCTTGTGGACGCCTTCGTACAGCGAGAACACCGCGCCCACCGTGAACAGCACCACGGCCACGATGAACGCGTAGAAGTAGCGTTCCCGGCCGAACCCGAACGGGTGCTCCTCGGTCTGTTCCTGCCGGGCCCGGCGGCGGCCGAGCAGCAGGAGCGCCTGGTTCCCGCTGTCCGCCAGGGAGTGCACTGACTCGGCGAGCATCGACGCCGACCCGGTGATGGCGAACGCGACGAGCTTGGTGACCGCGATGCCGAGGTTCGCGCCCAATGCGGCCAGCACCGCGCGCAGTCCCTCCGAGGAGGGCTCTTCCACCTGCGCGTCAGGCAAAACCGGGTCAGGCGACGGCGCGTCAGGCAACTAGACGATCCGTTCCTTCAGCTCGCCGATCACGGCGATCGGGCCGGGGTCAACACCGATCGCGATGCCCAGGTACACGGTGGCGTAGTCGATCAGCTGGATCAGGCTGGCCAGCCGCTGCAGTGGCGTGTCGCCGTCCGCGGCAAGCTCGCTCACCTCGATGCCGCGCTGCGCCGCCAGCTCGACCGACACCTCGCGCCTGCGGGCCACCTGCGGGTGCTCCTGGCCGTCCCGGAGGACGACGAGCCGCAACGGCACCGGGGGACGCGGATCCTTCTCCTCGTCCAGCACCACCTGGCCTCCAGCGGGCCAGGGGGCGAAGGGGCCGTCGAACGCCACCACCTGGTTGTGGTTGGCTTCGGGCAGCACCCCGGTGACCGCCGGGTACTTGGCGTTCTCGTTCAGCTGGCCACCGAACCGGGTGGCGGCCACGCCGGTCAGCGGCGAGGTCCCCCAGATCATGGGCAGCGTCCCGGCCAGCTCCAGGGCCAGCGTTTTGGCCGGGTTGACGAACGACTCGCTGTCGGGCCGGCAGAGGTGGGAGACCCGCTCCAGGTCCGCGGCGGCCGCCTCGAGCCCCGCCGCCGGGATGTCTGCCACGCCCAGCCGGTCGGCCACGATGATCAGCGGCACAGCCAGGCTCCACAACATCACGCGCGGCATGCCCGCGGGCTCGACAGGGATGAACGGGGCCCGGGCCTGCTCGGCGATCATGGCCAGCGCGGAGCCCGCCCGGCCCACGGCGAGCAGCGGGCAGCCCCGGCGCACCGCTTCCTCCGCGGCCGACAGGGTCTCCTCGGTCTGGCCCGAGCAGGACACCGCGATAACCAGGTCGGCCGCACCGACCCAGCCCGGCAGCCGGTAGTCGTGCTGGTTGACGACCGGCACGGCGGCGCCAGGGCCGCAGACCGCGGCGAGCACCTCCCCCGCCATCCCCGAGCCACCCATCCCGGCGACCACGATCGACCTCGGGCGGCCAGCCGAGAGCACCGGGCCCAGGTCGACGCCGGCCGTGACCCGGGCCACGGTGCGCACCTGCGCGGCCGCTGACGCCACCTGCCGGAGCACGCCACCCGGATCGCCGGCCTCCAGCAGGGCCAGGTCGTCCAGGCGGTCCTGCGGGGCCAGGGTCACGGTTGCGTTCCCGGCTGTCGTGCCTCGTCGACCAGGAGCACCGGGATGTCGTCACGCACGGGGTAGGCCAGGCCGCAGTCCTCGCCGGTGCACACCAGCTCGCTGGCGGCCTCATCCACGCGCAGCGGGGCGTGGCACTTCGGGCAGGCGAGAATGTCGAGCAGCCAGTCGTCGATCTTCACTTAGTTCTCCACAAGTGCGTGAGTCTCCGGGAAAGCCCGGGAACCCGGGCTAACCGCGCACGATGCCGAGCACCTCGTCGCGCAGCCTGAGCATAGTGTCCTCGTCCGATGCCTCCAGATTCAGCCGGAGCAACGGTTCGGTGTTGGACGGGCGCAGGTTGAACCACCACCCGTCGCCGGTGATGGTCAGCCCGTCGAGCTCGTCGGACGTCACGCCGGGCCGGCTGGCGAACTCCGCCCGGACCCGCTCGGTCGCCCCGGCCTGGTCGGTCACCTCACTGTTGATCTCGCCGGTGGCCACGTACCGGCCGTAACCAGCCAGAACGTCGGACAGCGGGGCGTCCTGCTCGCCGAGCGCGGCCAGCACGTGCAGGGCCGCGAGCATCCCGGAGTCGGCGTACCAGAAGTCACGGAAGTAGAAGTGGCCGGAGTGCTCGCCGCCGAAGACGGCCCCCGTCTCGGCCATCCGCGCCTTGATGAAGGAGTGCCCGACACGAGTTCGTATGGGGATACCGCCGTGCTCTGTGATGATCTCGGGCACTGCGCGGGAAGTGATCAGGTTGTGGATGACGGCGGCGCCTGGCTCGCGGGCCAGTTCCCGGACGCCGATGAGCGCGGTGAGCACCGACGGTGAGACAACGGCCCCGCGCTCGTCCACCACGAAGCAGCGGTCCGCGTCCCCGTCGAAGGCCAGGCCGATGTCGGCCCCCGAATCAATCACCGCGCGCTGCAGGTCGCGCAGGTTCTGCGGATCGATCGGGTTGGCCTCGTGGTTCGGGAAGGTCCCGTCCAGCTCGAAGTAGAGCGGCACCACGGTGATCGGGAGCCCCTCAAAGACCTTCGGAACGGTGTACCCGGCCATCCCGTTGCCCGCGTCCACGGCCACCGTCAGCGGCCGGATAGCGGACAGGTTGACCAGCTTCTTGAGATGGCTGGCGTAGCCGGAGAGCAGGTCCCGCTGCACGACGACGCCGGGGGTGCCGTGGTACGGCGGCAGGCCCTGAGCCGCCGCGTCCCGCAGCTCGATCAGCCCGGTGTCCCGGCCGACCGGCCGGGCCCCTTCCCGGCACAGCTTGATCCCGTTGTACTTGGCCGGGTTGTGGCTGGCCGTGATCATCGCGCCGGGCATGCCCAGGCTGCCGCTCGCGTAGTACAGCACGTCGGTCGAGCCGAGGCCGCCCTCGATGACGTCGGCGCCCTGGGACGTGGCGCCCCGGGCGAACGCCTCGGCCAGCGGGCGGGACGAGGTCCGCATGTCGTGCACGGTGACCACGCTGGGGGCGCCGGTAAGCCGGACGAACGCGGCCCCCACCGATTCGGCGACGTCCTCGTCGAGTTCGTCGGGGACGATCCCGCGGACGTCATAGGCCTTGAAGATCTTCTCGTAGGAGCCCACTGAGGCCCTGCCTTCCGTATCTAACCCGGCGGTCACGCGCCCGGGTCTGTTCGCGTCATTTCCGGCTGGCCGCCCACGCGGGTCCGGCCGCCTGGCACTGGGCCACGCCCCTGGCCCACCACACCGGGGCCACACTGCCGCAGTCAGCGCCGCGCCGCCGCCTGCTTTATGAGGTGCTGGGATACCTCTGCCCAAATATTCCGCGGAGCCCCGCCACCCTGACGGCCAGCGGGCGGCTGGCCTTCGAACATGGAGACCGAGCCTACCGGCCTGTCACGGGCCCGGAGGCCGGCCGGGTTACCTCAGCCGGTCCCGCGCGTCGGGTGAGGAGCGCAATACCCGCAGGTGGCCCCGCCGGCCGACTTCGACGCCCTGGCCGACCGGCTCACCGGCCGGCGGCAGGGCGGCCTCACGTACCGCGTTGGCCAGCGCTTCCAGGTCATCGCTCTCCGGCGGGGCGGGTTCGACCGGAAGCCGGACCACTTCCCACCCGCGCGGCGCGGTCAGCCGGTCGGCATGCGCCGAGCACAGGTCGTAACAGTGCGGCTCGACGTACGCGGCGAGCGGGCCGAGTACCGCCGTGGAGTCTCGGTACACGTACGTCAGCGTGTATACGGCCGGGCGCTTGCAGGCCGGCCGGGAGCAGCGGCGGGTGCTCACCATGACCGGCCGCCGGCCGGGTCGCACCGGTTCGTGGCGTGCCAGCGCGACCGGCGGGGAGAGGGGTCGCGTGCATCGCTCACAACGGCTGACCGTACCCATCCGCGGGCGGTAACGCCACCACCCGGGGCACACTGCACGATCGTGTCTCGCTCAGCGACCCGATCAGCAGGTGTGAACGGGCCCGGCCGCGCCGGCGCGGCGCGGCCGCCGGGCGCCCCGGCGAGCACCGGGATACCCTCAGCAACTGTGCACACCGGTGAGCCGGACGGGGACGAGTCCCCGGAAACCCACGCCCGGATCAGGCGGCGTGACCGGCATGGGCGCGGGCTGCGTGGCGTGCTGGCCCCGCCCGGGGTGCCGTTGCACCGGAGCCGTTCGCAGCGGTTCGACGAGCTCGTCCTGGAGGCGGTCGCCCGGCTGGAGCCACGCTGGGAGGCCCAGCTGTCCGGGGTGGAGTTCGCAGTCGAGGAGATCCCGCCGCCGGACCCGCCCGGCCTCGGGCCGGAGAGCGTGTCCCTGGCCCGGCTGGATCCCGGCTCGCCGGGCACGGCCGGCCGGTCGGTGGCCCGGCCGCCGCGGATCGTGGTGTACCGGCGGCCGCTCGCGGCGCGCGCCGACAGCGAGGACGAACTGGGCGAACTCGTCTTCGAGGTGGTGGTGGAAGAGTTCGCCCGGCTGCTCGGCGTTGACCCGGAGGACGTGGACCCGGGCTTCGGGGACGTGGACTGACCCGTTTCACGGCCCGGAGCCGTCGCCCTGACCCATGGCGGCTCAGGGCACGGCAGAGACGGCCTCGTTGCGGACGGCGGGCAGCGGGATCGTGACCAGCGAGCTGGCCACCGGGAGCAGCGACTGCAGCGCGCCGCCTGTCCCGCTAGCCGAGATCACGCGGCCCGCATAGACCGGGCCCGAGCCCGCCAGCGGCGAGATCACCACCGCGAACGGCGTGCCACGCGGCACCTTGGGCACCGCCTTGAGCGTCACCACGACGCTCTTCCCGGAACTGATCTGCACTGTCTGGGTCGTGCGCGCCGACCCCGCTGAGGAGATCTGGGCCACGCTCACCCGGGCCGTGGCGTGCGGCGCGGACAGGATCAGCGCCGACGACCGGCCGGCGCCGGTCAGGTTGTCCGCGATCACGCCCTGCTCCTCGATCGGGGGCGCGGCCGCGGTGAAGGTGCCCGGCGAGCCGTTGGTGCCTCCGGGGATCATGATGGTCGCGGCGACCGGGGCGCTGGCGGTCAGCTTGATCGCGGCCGGGACCCCGGCCAGCGACGGCAGCGAGACCTCCGCGGCGGACCCGCCGGGGATGTCGATGCCGCCCGCTCCGGTCGGCTCGTAGGTGCCGCGGGACGTGACCGCGGAGACCGAGACGTTCGCGTCCTTCACGCCGGGAACCGAGAGGTACAGGTTGCGGCTGCCGGCCGCGGCCGGCAGGCCCGGGATCACCAGGTGGGTGGACGGGGCCTGGGCGGCGGGCAGCCACGCCCCCGCGCCCGTGCCGGTGCTCTCCTGGACCGCGGCGACCACCTGCCCCACGCTGGTCCGCACGTGCAGGGCGAGTGACCGGGAGTTGCGCAGCACCGGGGCCAGCGACTGGACGATCATCCCGTGCGGCGGCACGGTGATCCCGTTGTCGGTGGTGTTCTGCAGCGGCCCGGCGTCGGTGAAGATGTCCACGTCCGCGTCGGCCGCCTGGCTGCTCGCGTTCATCAGGTACACCTGGATGCGCCCGGCGGTGCGCTGTCCAGGGCCGACGAACCAGAAGTCGGTACCAGGGCTGCTGCAGGCCGCGGTAGGCAGGTCCGTCCCGGCGGTCTGCTCCACGTCCAGGCCCTGGGCCAGCACCCCGCTGGCCTGAACCACGACACCGCCCCGGGTGGCCGTGGACACGACCGTGGTGGTGCTGGACTTTCCCTTGGGACCAGCCTGGGCCCGGGTGGTGCGGTCAACGCTCACGGTGGCGAGCCGCGGCGCCCCGGCCTTGGTGATGCTGAGCACCGCCGGGCCGGCCTTGGTGCCGCCCTGGCCCGCCAGCCGGGTCACGACCGCCGCTCCGGGCCCGGAGGACACCGGGCCGGAACTGCCTGTGCCCTGACTGGCCGTGCTCTGGCTGCCGGGCGAGGCCATCACCGCGATGCCGCCGCCCCGGCTGAGCTGGGCCCCGGGCGCAGGGCAGACCCGGGTTACCGAGGTCACCGGGACCGAGCGCGGGGCCGCGGGCGCCGACCCGGCGCTGACCGAGACGGGGTGCCGCAGGCCGGCCAGCGCGTAGAGGCCACCCAGCAGGACGACCACCACCGCCGCGAACAGAACCCGGCTGCCGCGCAGGTTCCTCACCAGTCACCCTCCCCTGGCTCGTCGGCGGGATCACGGCCCCAGGTCACGTGCGCGCGGCTGCCGGAGTAGTCCTCGGGAGCGGGATAGTCCGGGCCGGGGTACTCCGTGCCGGAGTACTCCCCGGTGCCGGGCTCGCCGGGGCCGGGGTACCGGGGGCCGGGGTAGTCGCTGCCCCGGTACTCCGGGGCGGGGTAGTCCGGAGCAGGGTACTCAGGGGCGGGGAACTCGGGGGCGGGGTACTCAGGGGCAGGAAACTCGGGGGCGGGGTACTCAGCGGCCGGGAACTCGGCGGGAACGTACCCAGCGCCCTCGTGAGCTGCGTGTGGCTCCGCGGGGCTGGGATAGCCCCCGCTGCCGGTGGCCGGTTCTGGCCAGGCGGAGCCGGAGCGGCCCGCGCTGGACCAGGCCGAACCGGACCCGCCCGGATGAGACCCACCCGCGCTGGACCACGCCGAACCGGACTCATCCGGATCAGGCCCACCTGGGCTCGACCACGCCGAACCGGACCCATCCGGGTCCGGCCAGCCTGAGCCGGACTCGCCGGCGTGGGACCGGGACGGTGTCCTCGGGGTACCCGCCGGACCGGGAGGACCCGGCGGACCGGGAGGACCCGGCCGAGTAACCGGCGGACTCCGGGTAGCCCGGCGCACCCGGATAGGCCGCGTCCGACGGTGCGGCGTCGGGATAGCCCGCCCCGCGGCGGCCGGAACCGGCCGGCGGGGGGCCCGGCTCAGCCGGATAACCTCCGGAGGCCGTCCCTCGCCGCGGCGGCAGCACGTCGTCATCGCCGGGCAGCCGGCCACGGCTCACCCGCCGTCCGCCGCCCTGGGGATACTGGCCACTCCCGTAGGCACCGCTCCCCTGGGCCGGGCCGCCGTCACCGTAGCCAGCACGGCTGTACCCGCCACTGCTGTACCCGCCACTGCTGTCGCCCGCACGGCTGCCGGTGCCACTGGTGTAGCCACCACTGTTGTAGCCACCACTGTGCTGACCAGGACGGCCAGGCCCGGAGTCGCCCTGCCCGGCACCGCCGTAACCGGCGCCGCCATAACTGGTCTCGCCATAACCGGCGCCCTCGTCGTCGGGCCCGCCGTAACCGGCACCGTGGTACTCGCCGCTGGGGTATCCACCGCTGCCGTAGGAAGGGCTCGGGTAGGGGCCGCTGGTATCCCCGGGCCCGCGGCGGCGCGAGCCAGCGCCGGCCCCGCTGCGGTGCCCGGTTGCGGCGTACTCATCTGGCGGGTACTCAGGGCTGGCGTCACCTCGCCGGCTGTCCGTCGTGCCCGGCGCGGCCACGCCCACCGGCACCGGTTCCGGACGCCGACGGCACTGCCGTCTCCGGCTCCGGCTCCGCGGCGCTTCGTTCCTTGGCCTTGCGGCCGCGCAGCCATCGTTTGCGGCCGCCCCGGTCGGCAGCCGGGTCATCGTCCTGGCTGCCACCGGTCTCTGCACCCGCCAGCGCCGCCGTGGCTCCAGCCGCTGCGGGGGGCGCGCCGACTTGCTCCCAGGGTGCGCTCCCCCGGTCCCCCAGCAACGTCGGACTGTCGTCCTGGTCCCAGAAACCCCCGCCGGCCGGTGAGCCGCCCGGTGAGCCGGTCAGGGCCGGGGGCAGGTCCGCCGGGAGCAGGTCCGCCGGCGGCCCGGCGGCGTCAGACCCGAAACCGTCCGCCACCCCGAAACCCGTCGTGGCCGCCGCCCCGGCGTCCATCGCCAGGTCAGCTCCCGGGAAAGCGTCGAGGTCTTCGTTTTCGTGCCGTGCGGAGCGGGAGGGGCCGGGCGTACTGCGCCGGCCTGCGCCCGGCCGGGACGTGCCCGGTCCCGCGCGCGGCGGCCCGGCGCCCTGGCCTGCCCGCGGTCCGGTCTGCGGCCGACCCGTCCGGTGCGGCGCGCGTCCCGCCGGCCCGGCCTGCGCCCACGCGGCCTGCACTGGCCCGGCCCGCGGCCGCGGCCCGGCGGGACAGCCGGCTGCCCCGGGACGGTTCCCCGGCCTCGCCGGGCACGCTCCCTGGCTCCAGCCCGGATTCCAGCCCGGGCTCGGCCAGCTCCTCCGGCTTCTCGCGGCCGCGTTCCCGGCGGCCACCCGCGCTTCGTTCCGTTGCGGCGCCGGCGGCGCTCTCGCCGGGCTGACCCGGGCGCCCGGCAGCCCGAGGGCGATCACCACCAGCAGGGCCAGCCCCGCCAGCGCCACGATCAGGGTCCGGCCCAGCTGGCTGTGGGAGATGTCGAGCGTGCCGCCGCCGGCCGGGAGCCGGAAGGCCTGGGCCCAGCTGCCCGCCGGTGAGGGGACAGACTGCAGCGCCGTGCCGTTGAGGGTGGCGGTCCAGCCGCCGGCCGGCTCAGCCAGCTCCAGGGTGCCGCCGCTGCGCGGCGCGGCCGCCGAGACGCCCACCGGCCCGGAAGGCACCGAGACCAGCTGGCCGCCCGGCTCGAGGACCCGGACGCGGGCCGCGGTCCGCGTCACCCGCCACAGCTGGAAGGTGGACGTCTTGCTCACCGGGCGCAGGTCGGCGACGCCGTTCAGGGTGCTGGCCAGCGTGGTGCTGGCCGGCGCGGGCAGCAGTACGTAGCCGATGCCCATCGACGCCAGGGCCTGGCCCTGGTCCTGGGCGTCCCCGCCGGCCGGCGCGGCCAGGGTGGACACGACGGCGTCCAGGGTGCGCTGGGCGGCCGGGGGCTGGGCCAGGTCCGTGGCCCCCAGCAGCGGGTCGGCGCCGCGGAGCACCTCGTAGGTGATGGTCCCGTGCTCGGCGCGCAGGACGAGGGTGCGCAACCGCTGCCCGGTGTTGGAGGACACGCTGACGAACGGGGGGAGCACCGGCGCGACTGCCGCGCCGACCGGGCCCCGGACCCCGGTGGCCACCCAGGAACCGGCGGCCAGCAGCGGCGCGCTGCACGCCGCCACGATCAGGAGCAGGACGCCGAGCCCGGCCGGGCGGCGCCACCGTCCCTCGCCGAGCTGGGCGGGCAGGGCGTCGGCCGCCACCACCGCCGCGAGCACCAGGCCGGCCGCCGCGATCGCGAGCGAGACCCCGGGCCAGGCCACCACGCGCTTGCTGGCGTCGTCCGTGGTCAGCAGCATCCGGCTCACGGCGATCGAGACCAGCAGGCCGAGCAGGGCCACCGACCAGCCCGCCATGACCAGGGACCGCCGGGCGGTGAGCAGCAGGGCCCCCAGCGCGGCGAGGGCCAGGCCGCCCGTCACCCAGAACGGTGGCAGGCCCGGGCCGCCCGGCGAGAACAGCAGCAGTGAGCGGGCGGGCAGGACCGCCGTAGCCAGCCCGGGCACCTTGTTCCCGGCCTCGAGGAACAGCAGGGACGGCCGGGTGGCGACGTCGAGCGTCCACGGCAGCAGCAGCACCGGGGGCACGACTGCCGGTGATGCCCAGGTTGAGCAGCATGCTCCGGCCCGACCGGCGGAAGACCACGGCCGCGAGCAGGGCCGCCAGCACGGCGACGACCCAGATCAGCGGCGCGAAGGCGGCTGCTATCGCGACCACCAGGCCGGTGGCCCAGGCGGCGCGGCGGGCCCGGCGCGGGGGCTCGGTGAAGATCCGGGCGGCCAGCACGGCGATGACGGGGATGAGGACGAAGACCACGGCCGAGCCGAAGCGGCCGGCCGCCACCGCGCCCATGCCGACCGGCAGCAGCGCGTAGGCCACCGCGGCCCAGACCCGGGCCAGGACTGACTTGGTCACCCGGCGGGTCGCGAGGAAGGCCGTCAGCCCGGCGAGCGGGATAGCGCCGATCATGATGACGTCGATGGCCAGCCACGGCTTGCCGCCGAGCACCGTGGCGAGCGCGGCGACGACCGCCACGTAGGGCGGGGCGGAGGTGGCCGACCCGATCCCGGCCGGGTGGAAGCCCTGCAGGTACTCGTGCCACAGCGCGGCCGCGCCACCCCAGGCTGGGGTCAGCGCGCCGCCGGTCAGGGTGCCCGCGCCCAGCAGCGAGCGTTCCGCGACCAGCGCGATGACGGTGAGCCCGGCCACCAGCAGGACACCCGGGTGGGTCAGGATCCGCTGCGCGAGCCCGTTGTCCACAAGCATGAAGTCGTCGTCGGCCGGGTCGTCCGTGGCGTGATGGCTGCCCGCCGTGTCGATCTGGGTCGAGGTGTAGAACACGCTCGCCGCGAACTCTGCCAGCCGCCGCACGGAGTGGCCGGGAGGCAGGTCGGCGCGCAGGCGGCCGTACGCGGCCCGCCTGCCGCGGGCCCGGCGCCGCCGGGCCTCGGCCAGCTGCAGCGGGTGCCCGAGAACCGACCCGACCCCGGCGAACTCGTCGAGGGCGGCCCGGGGGCGCTTGGCGAGCAGGAAGAACACGGTACGCAGGGCGGACAGCACCAGGTTGCCGGCCAGCGCGGACAGCGCGGGCCACAGGGGCAGGTTGGCCAGCAGCGTGAGCAGCGCGTTGTGCCGGTCCATCCGCCGCGGCCGCGGGGCAGCCGACGGCGTGCGCCGGTTGCGGGCCGTGGCCTCGAGGTGGAAGACGACGGCGTCGGTGACCACCCGTACCCGGTGCCCGGCCGCGTGCACCCGCCAGCAGAAGTTGACGTCGTCGCGCAGCAGCGGCATGACCGGGTCGAACCCGCCGACCTGGTCCCAGACATCCCGGCGGACGAGCATCCCGGCGGAGCTCACCGCCATGACGTCACGGTCCCCGTCATGCTGGCCCTGGTCCACCTCGCGGGGTTCGATGCCGGTGATCCGGCGCCCGGCCCCGTCGATGGTGATCCCCGTCTCGAGCAGCACCCGGCGGTCGGCCCAGTCCATCACCTTCGGTCCGAGCACCGCCGCCGAGCGCGCTTCAGCCGCGCCGCCCAGCAACTGCTCCAGGGCGTCCGGCGCGGGCTCGCAGTCGTCATGCAGCAGCCAGACCCACTCGGTCCGCTCACCGGGAGCCAGCCCAGCCGGCCCGGGGACGTTGGTGTTGGCCGCCCGGTGCCGGAGCGCGTGCGCGATGGCCGCGCCGTAGCCGGTCTCGCGGTCCATCCCGAACACCACCGAGCGGCCCAGCAGCTCGGCGAGCACGGCGCCGCTGCGGTCCCGGCTGCCGGTGTCCACGGCGACGACCCGCTGCACCGGCCGGGTCTGGCCGAGCAGCGCCTCCGCGATATGCGGCAGCCACGCGGCGCCGTCGTGAGCGACGATCACCGCGGTTACGACGTGCTGGCCCTGCGTGTTAGTTGTCGACACGAGTCCGCTTGCTGGTCAGAATGGGCACCTGCTAGGGCGCCACCAGCTGTCCACTCGAGGGCCCAGCCGGGGCGGGTACGCGTGAACAATACGCGACCCGATACCGGCCGGGCAGGCACTCTGGACGCTTCAGTGCAGACCACTGCCACCCGGGCAGCCGTGCCCCCTCGGCCGTCGCGCGGCCCAAGCTGCACGGCTGTCCAGGCAGTTAACCGTCGGTGACCAACAGTGGCCTCCGACGCCAGCGAACAGACCGGGCGGGCTAGCCCTGATCCGGGCTAGCCCAGTCCGTATCAGACCGGGACGGTCAGACCGCCTCGCGCTTCATCCGGCGCCGCTCACGCTCGGACAGCCCGCCCCAGATACCGAAGCGCTCATCATGCTCGAGCGCGTACTCCAGGCATTCCACCCGGACCTCACAGCCCCGGCAGACCTTCTTGGCCTCCCGGGTGGAGCCACCCTTCTCAGGGAAGAAAGCCTCCGGATCCGTCTGTGCGCACAAGGCGCGATCTTGCCAGCCAGGCTCGGCGGCGTCATCGACACCAATTCCGAACCCGACGGACGCCAGCGGGACGATGACGTCAGCCACCGTGCACCTCCTACCCCTTCGATGCCCGTGTCCTCTCCCCCGGAACACGGAAAACTACACGCTTGAAATTACACCCGCGTGTCTTGCTTCGCGTCAAGCTGGATACGTGGTAAAGCGCAATGTTCTTGACCCTGATGACGGGAAAGTCCGCCCAGAAACTTGAGGCCCCAGCATCTCCACGGGCCGTTCCGGCCCCTGGAAACGGGCTTCCCGGGGGGTTCGCGGGAACCTGCTGAGCCAGGGTTGCAAGACTGGCCGCCATGCGCATCACCGTGCTGGCAGGCGGAGTCGGGGCCGCGCGTTTCCTGCGCGGGCTCAAGGCTGAGGCCCCGGACGCCGACATCACCGTCATCGGCAATACCGGCGACGACATCACCCTGTTCGGCCTGCACGTCTCGCCCGACCTGGACACTGTGATGTACACGCTCGGCGGCGGGATCAGCGAGGAGCAGGGCTGGGGCCGGGACTCCGACACGTTCACCGTCCTGGCCGAGCTCAAGGCCTACGGCAGCGGCTCCGGCTGGTCCGGGCCGGACTGGTTCAACCTGGGCGACAAGGACTTCGCCACGCACATCGTCCGGACCAGCATGCTGGCCTCGGGGCAACCGCTGTCCGCGGCCACGGCCGCGCTGTGCGAGCGCTGGCAGCCCGGGGTGACGCTGATCCCGATGACCGACGACCGGACCGAGACCCACGTGATCCTGGCCGACGGCCCAGGACAGCCCGAGCAGCTGGGACAGGCCGCTCAGCCGGGACAGGCCGGGTCCCGCCGCAGGGTGCACTTCCAGGAGTGGTGGGTGCGGCTGCACGCCTCCGTGCCCGCCACCGACATCATCGTCGAGGGGGCGGCCCAGGCCCGGCCCGCCCCGGGTGTCCTGGAGGCGATCGCCGCGGCCGACGTGATCCTTTTCCCGCCCTCCAACCCGGTGGTCAGCATCGGCGCCATCCTCGCCGTGCCCGCGATCGCCGACGCCGTCCGGGCCAAGACCGTCGTCGGGGTCTCGCCGATCATCGGCGGGGCGCCGGTGCGCGGGATGGCCGACGCGTGCCTGGCCGCCATCGGGGTGCCCGCCACCGCCCAGGCCGTCGCGGCCCACTACGGTCCGCAGTTGCTGAACGGGTGGCTGGTAGACGAGCAGGACAAGGCCGGCGGTGGACGCGCCGGAACTGGCCGGGATCACGGTCCGCGCGCTGCCGCTCTACATGACCAGCCTCGCCACCACCGCCACCATCGCCCGGGCCGCCCTCGACCTGGCCCAGGAGCTGAGCGGATGACCGTCACCGGGCTGGGCGGCCCCAGCACCGGGCCCGCCGTCTCGGTAACGGGCGTCCCCGGCCTTCCCGAGATCGGCGCGGGCGACGACCTGGCCCGCCTCATCGCGGACGCCGCGCCGGACCTGGCCGACGGCGACATCGTGGTGATCACCTCCAAGATCGTCAGCAAAGCGGAGGGCCGCGTCATCCGGGCCGACCGGGACAAGGCGATCGACGCCGAGACGGTCCGGGTAGTGGCCCGGCGCGGCCCGGCCCGCATCGTGGAGACCCACCACGGCCTGGTGCTCGCCGCGGCCGGGGTGGACGACTCCAACACCGCCCCGGGCACGGTGGCGCTGCTGCCCGCGGACCCGGACGACTCGGCCCGCCAGATCCGCCGCGGGCTGCGCGACCGGCGGGGCGTCACCGTCGCGGTGGTGATCACCGACACCATGGGGCGGCCCTGGCGGATGGGCCAGGCCGACGCGGCCATCGGCGTTGCCGGACTGGCCCCGCTGCGCGACTACCGCGGCCAGGCGGACACCTTCGGCCGGACGCTGGAGGTGACGGTCACGGCCGTCGCGGACGAACTGGCCTCCGCCGCGGACCTGGTCAAAGGCAAGCTGGCCGGCATCCCGGTGGCCCTGGTCCGGGGACTGGCCGACCTGGTCAGCGAGGCCGACGGCCCCGGCGCCCAGGCGCTGATCCGGCCGGCCGCGGAGGACATGTTCCGCTACGGCGCGTCCGAGGTACTGTCCGCGCGGCGGACGGTCCGGGAGTTCACCGCCGAGCCGGTGGACGCCGAGGCGGTGCGCCGCGCGATCGGGGCCGCCCTCACCGCGCCTGCGCCGCATCACTCCACGCCGTGCCGGTTCGCGGTGCTGTCCTCAGCCCAGGCCCGGACCACGCTGCTCGACGACATGCGGGCCGCGTGGATCTCAGACCTCCGCGCGGACGGGTTCACCGAGGAGCAGATCGCCCGCCGGGTCCGGCGCGGCGAGCCACTGCGCCGTGCGCCGCTGATCGTCGTGCCGTGCCTGGTCGCCGACGCGGCCCACGCCTACCCGGACGAGCGCCGCCGGGCCGCCGAGCGGGAGATGTTCGTGGTGGCGGTGGGGGCGGCCGTGCAGAACCTGCTGGTCGCGCTGGCCGTGGAAGGCCTGGGCTCGTGCTGGGTGTCCAGCACCATGTTCTGCCGGCCGGTCGCGGCGGCCAGCCTCGGCCTGCCGGACGGCTGGGAGCCGATGGGCGCGGTCGGCGTGGGCCACCCGGCGGCTGCGGCCCCCGACCGGCCCCCGCGTGACCCTGACGACTTCATCCTCACCCGCTGACCAGACCCCTCGCGGACCCGGCCGTCCCTCCCGGGACCCAGCCATCCCTCCCAGGGCCTCACCCTCCCTGGCGGGGAGCGAGGGGACTTAGATCTCCAGGCGGCGGGACAGGTCGGAGGCGAACACGCCGCCGGGGTCCAGCTCCGCCCGGAGCTTGCGGAACTCCTCCAGCCGCGGATACATCCCGGCGAAAACCCGGGGCCGCACCCGGGAGTCCTTCGCCAGGTAGACCCGGCCGCCGGCGTCCAGAACCTCGACGTCGAGCTGGTCCAGCAGCCCGGCCAGGCCCGGCGTGCCCGCCGGGAAGTCCAGCGCCAGGGTCCAGCCTGGCAGCGGGAAGGACAGGAACCCCGGGTCGGCGGGGCCGAACCGCTTGAGCACGGTCACGAACGAGGGGGCGCGCGCGCCGCTGATCCGCTCCAGCGCCCGGCGCACCACCCCGTCCTGGCCGAAGGGCACCACGAACTGGTACTGGCGGAAGCCCGCCGGGCCGTACACGCGGTTCCAGTTCCTGATCCCGTCCAGCGGGTGGAAGAACGCGCCGACGGTCTGGATCTCGCCCTCCCGCCGCCGCGGGGCCTTGCGGAACCAGGCTTCGTTGGCCAGCCCGACCGTCACCGGGTTCAGCAACCCGGACGGGAAGCCCCGAGGGGCGCCGATCCGGGCGCCGGGCCGGAACGCCAGCGGGTCCCGCCGGTCCTTCGGCCCCAGATCCCCGGGCGCCGCGAAGTCGCCGCTGGTGATCACGGACCGGCCGAGGCTGGTCCCGCGGGCCAGGCAGTCCGTCCAGGCCACGGTGTAGCCGTACCGGTCGTCGGTGGCCGACAGGTACGCCATGGTCTCGTCGATGTCGGTGGTGCGGACGGTGTCCACCCGGACCCGGGACGTCTGCACCGGCGTCAGCTGGACGCCCGCAGCCAGGATGACGCCGGTCAGGCCCATCCCTCCGGCCGTGGCCCAGAACAGGCGGGGATCACCGCCGGGCGTCACCCGGCACTGGCGGCCGTCCGGCAGCAGCAGGTCGAACCACGGCACGTGCTGGGCGAAGCTGCCCGCGGCGTGGTGATTCTTGCCGTGCACGTCCGCGGCGATCGCCCCGCCCACGGTGACCTGCCGGGTCCCGGGCGAGACCGGCACGAACCAGCCGGCGGCCAGGCCCGCCACCATGAGCTGCTCCAGGCTGACCCCGGCGTCGCAGGTGACCAGCCCGGTGCTGGTGTCGAAGCTGGTGATCCGGCGCATGGCGGTGGTGCCGATGACCAGCCCGCCGCCGCACTGGGCCGCGTTGTTGTAACTGCGGCCCAGCCCACGCGCGATCACCCCGCGGCCGGGAGCGCCGGCCAGCAACTCCGCGACCTGCCCCGGATCGGCGGGCTCGGCCAGCTGAGCGGCCGACGGCGCGATCCGGCCCCACCCGGTGAGCTCCGCGCGGCGGCTGCCCGGCGCGCGGTGGCTGGCCCGCGCTGACGGCCCGGCCGTGTGATCAGCCATCCCTCATCCCCTCCGCTTGCGGGTTTGCCCAGGCCGGCCGACGATCATTCCCGCTTACGGTATGCCGCCCGGCCCGCCGCCCCGGTCAGGGTAGGAGGCGCCGGGGTGCGGGAGGCACCGTTCGGCGGATCAGCGTCGGTCTGGGCACCGCCGTGGCCGTCAGGGCACCCCCTGCGGGTCAGGGCATGGCCAGCGGCAGTGGCGTCCGGGTCCCGCCCCGTACCGACTCGCACACCCCGTCGCTGACCGCCGCGGCCGCCACGCGGTCCGGCGCGGGCTGCCCGTAGGTCGTGGTGCGCTGGCGCAACGGCCGTTCCAGCGGCGCCACCAGCTCCGCGAACTGGCTGATCGTCTTGAAGGACCCGTTCTGCGAGCCGGCCATCCGGCTGATCGTCTCTTCCATGAGCGTGCCGCCCAGGTCGTTCACGCCGCCCTGGAGCACGTCCCGGCACAGGTCCTCGCCCAGCTTGACCCAGGAGCACTGGATTGAGCTGATCGCGCCGTGCAGCATGATCCGGGACACGGCGTGCACGGCCCGGTTCTCCCGCCGGGTGGGACCTGGCCGGGCCAGCCCGGCCAGGTAGATGGGCGCGCTCGCGTGCACGAACGGGAGCAGCACGAACTCGGTGAACCCGCCGGTGCGCTCCTGGATGCCGCGGATGACCCGGAGATGCCCGACCCAGTGCGCCGGGGTGTCCACGTGCCCGTACATCATCGTCGCGCTGGTCGGGAAGCCCAGCTCGTGGGCCGTGGTGATGACCTCGATCCAGGCGGAGGCCGGCAGCTTGCCCTTGGTGAGCACCCACCGGACGTCGTCGTCGAGGATCTCCGCGGCGGTGCCGGGCAGCGACCCGACCCCGGCCTCCCGGGCGCGGACCAGCCAGTCACGGATGCTGAGCCCGGTCCGGGACGCGCCGTTCACCACCTCCATCGGCGAGAACGCGTGCACATGCAGGTCCGGGACCCGCCGCTTGACCTCGGCGGCGATGTCGAAGTACGCCGTGCCGGGCAGGTCCGGGTGGATTCCGCCCTGCATGCAGACCTCGGTGGCCCCGGCCTGCCACGCCTCCTCGGCCCGGTCGCCGATCTGGGCCAGGGACAGCGTGTAGGCGTCGGCGTCCGTGCGGCGCTGGGCGAACGCGCAGAACCGGCAGCCGGTGTAGCAGACGTTGGTGAAGTTGATGTTCCGGGTGACGACGTAGGTCACGTCGTCGCCGGCCGTGTCCCGGCGCAGCCCGTCGGCCAGCGCGGCCAGGGCGGTCAGTTCCGGCCCGTCGGCGTCCAGCAGCGCGAGGGCCTCGGCGTCGGTGATCGCGGCCGGGTCACGTTCCGCGCTGCGCAGGGCCGCTGCCACGTCGGGCCGCAGCCGCCGTGGGGCGTCCCGGCGGGCTTCGGGGGCGATCCGCGTGGCGACCTCGGCCCAGTCCCCGTAGACCTCCGAGAAGTCCTCCCGCCGGTCAGCCGTCCGCCCGGTGGTGTCGATGGTGACGTGCAGGTCGGTCCGGCCGGCTGCCTCGCCCCAGCCGCCGTCCGGCTCCTGCCAGGGCAGGCCCGCGGGCCGGGCCTCCGCGCGGGCCAGCCCGGTGGCCGGGTCGGCCAGGGCGGCCACATGGGCGGCGAGCCTCGGGTCGAGCCACGGCTCGCGCTGGTAGCCCGGGTAGATCGTGAGGCGCTCGTGCAGGGTCAGGCCGGCCGCGGCGGTCTGCTGGGCCAGCTCGTCGATCTGCGGCCAGGGCCGCTCCGGGTTGACGTGGTCCGGGGTGAGCGGCGACACGCCGCCCCAGTCGTCGATCCCGGCCGCCAGGATCAGGCCGTACTCCTCGCCGATCAGGTTCGGCGGAGCCTGGATCCGCATAGCGGGCCCGAGGACCAGCCGGGTGACCGCGATCGTGGCGGCCAGGTCCTCGAGTTCGGCGTCCGGCACCCCGCGCATCTTCGTGTCCGGCTTGGCCCGGAAGTTCTGCACGATGACTTCCTGGATGCCGCCGTACTCGCGGGCCACGCCGCGGATCGCGAAGATCGAGTCGGCCCGCTCGGCGCGGGTCTCGCCGATGCCGATCAGGATGCCGGTGGTGAACGGCACACTGCTCCGGCCGGCGTCCTCCAGCACCCGCAGCCGGACCGCGGGGTCCTTGTCCGGGCTGCCGAAGTGCGGCCCGCCCCGCTCGGTGAACAGTCGCGCCGCGGTGGTCTCCAGCATCATGCCCATGGAGGGAGCGACCGGCTTGAGCCGCTGGAAGTCCTGCCAGCTGAGCACGCCCGGGTTCAGGTGCGGGAGCAGCCCGGTCTCCTCCAGGACCCGGATGGCCATGGCCCGGACGTAGGACAGCGTGTCGTCGTAGCCGTGCGCGTCCAGCCACTCCCGGGCCTGCGGCCAGCGCGCCTCCGGCTGGTCGCCCAGGGTGAACAGGGCTTCCTTGCAGCCGAGGGCGGCACCGTCCGCGGCGATCCGCAGCACCTCGTCCGGCGACAGGTACGGGCTCTCCAGCCGCCCGGGCACCGTCACGAACGTGCAGTAACCGCACCGGTCGCGGCACAGCCGGGTCAGCGGGATGAACACCTTGCGCGAGTAGGTGATGACGCCGGGCCGGTCCGCCGCGGCCAGCCCGCTGTCCCGGGTCCGGGCTGCGTAGCCGAGCAGTTCGGTCAGCCGGTCCCCGCGGGCGTGCAGCAGCACCGCCGCCTCGGCGGGATCCAGGGTCTTGCCGTCCCGGGCCCGGGCCAGCGCCCGGCGCATCGCACTAGCCGTAGGCACCGCCTCGGCAGGCATCGCGCTGGCCCCAGGCACCGCGCCGGCAGGCGGTGCGCTGGCCGCGGGCAGCGTGGCGGAGGACTGCGCACCGGCCGTAGGCGGCGGATCGGCAGGCATCGCGCTGGCGGGCGGTTGCGGCTCCGGCTGAGCTGGGGGGCGGGGACGACGGGGGGCGGGCGTGTCAGCGCTCATCTTCCCCACCCTAGGTGGTACCCCCGACGCACTCCGGCCCGGCCGTCCCCGGCTCGGTGCTGCCCCGCTCCCCCATGGCCCGCGACCCCTGCCCAGCCTGACGGGCGGTTCGTGATCAAACGTCTGGTGTCGTCATAGCAGCACCCATCGTTTGATCACGAACGGCGTTGCGTGGCTGAAGGTGCTGGTGTGGTACACGGGACAGATGGTGCTGTTAGGAGGAGCGGCCGGAGCTCGGACTGAGAGGCTGGGCCAGGACTCGGGCTGAGAGGCTGGGCCAGGACTCGGGCTGAGGGGACGGGCTCGGACGGGCCCGGGTTGGGCTGGGGCGGGCCCGGGTCAGAAGGAGCGGTAGTCGCGGACGGACATCCGGGGGCCGTGCCGGGGCGGGGCGATCCCGGCCAGCTCCACCAGCCGGGCGGCCCGGTGCCGGTGACCGGCGTAGGGCGCGAGCAGTTCGAGCATGCCAGCGTCGTCCACCCGCCGCCCGGCCAGCGCCCAGCCCACGCGCGAGGGCAGGTGGTAGTCGCCCACGGACACCGCGTCCGCGTCCCCGCAGGCGCGCTGGCGTACCTCGGCGGAGGTCCAGACGCCGATCCCGGGCAGCGACCGCAGCCGCCGGTCCGCGTCGGCGGACGGCATGGTCACGATCTCCTCGAGCCGGCCTGCCACCTCGGCGGCGCCGATGATAGTGCGGGCCCGCACGCCTTCGACGCCGGCCCGGTGCCACTCCCAGGACGGGATGCGGCACCAGGTCCGCGGCGGCGGGCTCACCCGCATCCTGGCCGGGGCGGGCCCCGGCGCCAGATCGCCGAACTTCAGCAGCAGGTAGCGCCAGGCCCGCCGGGCTTCCGCGCCGACTACCTTCTGCTCCAGCACGGCTGGGACCAGGGCCTCGAGCACCCGGCCGGAGCGGCCGACCCGGACGCCAGGGTGCCGGGCGGACAGCTCACGCAGCAGGGGATGGGCAGGAGCGAACCCGGTCCGGTCGTCGTCGGCGCCGAGCATCCCCGGAAGCTCGCGGAGCAGCCACGCGGCGCCCGGGCCCCAGGCGGCGGCGCGGATCACCGTGACCGGCTCCGGTTCCGCCGCGGACCCGGCCTGCGCGGGGCGCGCCGGAGCCACCCGCAGCGTGCCAGGTCCGTCCGGGGTCAAGGCGGTGCGCCAGATGTACCCGTCTGGGGTGACCTGGTAGGCGGGATCCCCGTGGCCGCGGGCGTGCACGCCCAGGGTCCGCGGCAGGTCCAGCTCAAACGGCGCCCGCCACTCCAGCGTGCTGCCGGAGTCGCTGGCCACAGACGGACGGCCGTCCCTAGCGCCGGCCACAGACGGCCGGTCATCCGCGGCGCGGGTCACGGCCGGGCGCCCAGCCCCGGAGCCGGTCACGGCC
>CAWAES010000003.1:0-290819 GCA_963781085.1 uncultured Actinomycetes bacterium | reverse complement strand
CCGCGGGCGCCGTCACCACGGCGCTCATATGTAGTCCTCGATGGTCCGTGAGCCCAGCAGCCGGGCGTAAGCGAAGATGCCGACCAGCGCGATGGCCATCAGCACCGCCGACAGGGCCGAACCGCCCGCGTAGTCCAGGTTGACCAGGAACGCGTTCTGGATCACG
Source organism: uncultured Actinomycetes bacterium (assembly GCA_963781085.1). Lineage (GTDB taxonomy): Bacteria > Actinomycetota > Actinomycetes > Streptosporangiales > Streptosporangiaceae > RYN-230. Next base: position 290,653 of record CAWAES010000003.1, on the reverse strand, counting down.
GTGCCGATCATCGTGTTGCTGGTCCCCCCGAGGATCTGCTGGTTCACGTAGTCGCCGAGGGCCGGGACGAACGTGAGCAGGAACGCGGCGAACAGCCCGGGCACGGTGAGTGGCAGGATCACCCGCAAGAAGGCCTGCCGCCGGGTCGCGTAGAGGTCGTAGGCGGCGTCCAGCACCCGCTTGTCGATCCGCTCGATCGCCACGTACAGCGGCAGCGCGGTGAACGGCAGGTAGTTGTAGGCCAGCCCGGCCACCACCGCGTACCCGGTGGCGAGCACGTGGAAGTTCTGCGGCAGCAGGTGCGCGTTCTTCAGGGTGCCCAGGACGATGCCCTGGTCGGAGAGGATGAACTCCCAGACCACGGTGCGGATCACGAACGAGACGAAGAACGGCACCAGCAGCATGAGCAGGAAGAAGTTCTTCTTGTTGCCGCCGTGGAACGCGATCCAGTAGGCGATCGGGAACGACACGATCAGGTCGATGATGGTCGCCGCGCCCGCGAAGTAGAAGCTGGTGATGAACTGGGTGTGATACAGGCTGAGCTGCTGGCCGAACTCGCCCCAGTGCCAGGTCATGACGCAGGCGCCGGTGGCCTCGTTGCACGACTGCAGGGACAGCGACAGCATCACGACCAGCGGGACCAGGAACAGCGCCAGCAGCCATAGCCCGGCCGGCAGGCTCAGCAGGTACGGCGCGAGCGCCTTGCCGAGCCTGCGCCGCGGGCGGCGGGTTACGAGCCCTGGGTGATCGGCAAGAACAGGTTGTTCCACGCGGTCAGCTCTTCCTGGCTCTTGTACTGGTAATAGTTCCGCGAGTTCTTGATGTAGGCCGCGGTCGGGAACACGGTCGGGGCGTTCGCGGTGGTCGAGGTGGGCAGGCCGATCTCCGGCTTCATCTGGGCCAGCGCGGTCTTGGCCCAGCCGGTCGGGTTGCAGCAGCACCTCTTTGGCGGCGGGCACCGGGCAGACGTAGTCGTTGTAGTACTCGACCACCGCCTGGACCTGCGGGTCGTAGAAGAAGTCCATCAGCGTCATGGCGTCCTTCGGGTTCTGGGCGTACATGGGATGCACATGTTGTCGGTCCAGAACATGCCGCCCTCGCTGGGGATCAGCAGCTTCAGGTCTCGGTACTTGCTGTTCAGGTCGGCCTGGAAGATGTCACCCGACCAGGCCTGGGACACGACGATGTCGCCATTCTTGAGGTGGTCGATGTAGCTCTGGTCGTAGTAGGAGCGGACCAGCCCGTCGCTCTTCTGCTGCTGCAGCTTCTTGGCCGCCTTGGCCCAGTCGGACTCCTTCGACGTGGCCGGGTCAACCCCGATGGCCAGCAGTCCCACGCTGCCGAGTTCCTGGGGGTCGGACATCATGCCGATCTTGCCCGAGTACTTCTTGTCGAACAGGATGTCCACGCTGGTGCCCGGGTCCTTGATCATCGAGGAGTTGTACCCGATCGCGGTCCAGCCGGACTGCCAGGCCATCGTGTACTTGTTGCCCGGGTCCCAGGACGGGTTCTTGATCAGCGGGCCCGCGTACTTCTCGAAGTTGGGCATCATGCTGCGGTCGAGCGGCGTCAGCCAGCCGAAGCTGATCAGGTACCCGAGTGGCGGGCTGCTGTTCGTCATCACGATGATGTCGTAGCCGGTGGGCTGCTTGGCGGTCAGCGACGGCCGGATCTTGGCGTAGAACGGCAGGTTGTCGTTGATGGGCTCGGTGTAGGTGACCTGGATGCCGGTCTGCTGGGTGAAGCGCTCCAGGGACAGGTGCTTGCCCTTGAGCACGTCGATGTAATACGGCCAGTTGGCGAAGTTCACCGTGTGGTGCAGCTTCTGCTTGGCCCACCAGGCGGCGGTGCCGATGCCGCTGGCCGCGGTAGACCCGCTGCTGGTCGTCGTGGCGCCCTTGACCCCGCAGGCGGCCAGGAACGCGCCGATGCCCAGCGCCCCGGCGCCGGCGCCGGCGGAGCGCAGCACCTGCCGCCGGGACAGTCCCTGCTGGGACAGGCGGGGCTGGGTCAGGCCCCGCCACAGGGACGGGTCGGGACCAGGCCGTCCTGGATCACGGGCCGGGTCACTGCCATGCTGCTGGTCCATCGGAACCTCCTGTCCAGCGCCGCGCGCTGGCCGGCCGAGCGGGGGCACTGCCGGGCGCGGGCGGTTAGCCAATCGGGTAAGAGTGCTGTGGATCCCAGGTCAGCCAGACGTCGTCACCCCGCCCGGCCGGGGTCCCGGCCGAGGCTGAGTTCTGCTGGAAGACGACGACGTCCGCCCCGGTCGTGGTGCGTACCGAGAAACTGGTGGAGGTGCCCAGGTAGACCACCTCGGTGACGGTGCCGCGCAGCGCGCAGCCTCCGGCCGGGGGCGCCCCGGCCGCGAGCTCAATCTTCTCGGGCCGCACGGTGAGCTCGATCTCCTGGCCAGCGGCCAGCGCGGACCGCCCCTCCGGGACGATGATCTGCTCGTCCGGGCTCACCTCGATGACGCCCCGGCCGCCGGCCACCCGGGCCAGGGACCCGGTCAGCAGGTTCGACGTGCCGATAAATCCCGCAACGAAGCGCGTCGCGGGGTGCTCGTAGATCTCCCGCGGCGGCCCCAGGTGCTCGATCGCGCCGTCGTTCATCACCGCGATGCGGTCCGACATCGTGAGGGCCTCGTTCTGGTCGTGCGTCACGTAGACGAACGTGATGCCGACCTCCCGCTGAATGCGCTTGAGCTCGACCTGCATGGCCTGCCGGAGCTTGAGGTCCAGGGCGCCGAGAGGCTCGTCCAGCAGCAGGGCCTTGGGATGGTTGACCAGCGCCCGGGCCAGCGCGACGCGCTGCTGCTGGCCGCCGGACAGCTCCCGGGGCCGGCGCTGCTCGCGGCCGGTGAGATCGACGATCTCCAGCATCTCGCCGACCTGGCGGGTGATCTGGTCCTTGGGCACGCTCTTGCGGCGCAGCCCGAACGCCACGTTCTCGAACACGCTCATATGCGGGAACAGCGCGTAGGACTGGAACACCATATTCACGTCGCGCTTGTTCGGCGGGGCCGCGGTGACGTCGCGGCCGTCCAGCCGGACCGTGCCGCGGGTGGGCTCCTCGAAGCCCGCGATCATCCGCATCGTGGTGGTCTTGCCGCACCCCGAGGGGCCCAGCATGGAGAAGAACTCACCCGGCCGGATGGCCAGGTCGATACCGCGGACCGCGGTGATCACCTCGCCCCGGGAGTGGAATTCCTTGGCCACCCCGTCCAGCCCGATGGCGGGCACGCCAGGCGTCCCGGGCGGCTCTGCCGGGCCGGCCACCGGCACGCCCTGCTCGGACTTGTCAGTGTCGGTCATATCCGGTGTCGGTCATAGAAGGAGCAATCCCTCGTCTCGGGTCCCTGGGTAACGCGCTCCCAGCACGTCTGCATGGGCGGGTTGCGCGGCGTGGCGCCCCGGCCGGTCAGCGAGCCGCATATCAGGTCAAAAGGCACCTATGCGGCGAGTGGACCCGATCCTGGCAGAGAGATTGTGCAAAATCAACCGAATCAGTCGTCACGAATCTCAATCGCAACCGATTCGGTTTACTCACCCCGTAACAGGGGTCACTCGCCCAGGTAACTCATGACGTGCTTGATCCGGGTGTAGTCCTCGAACCCGTACATCGACAGGTCCTTGCCGTACCCGGAATGCTTGAAGCCGCCGTGCGGCATCTCGGACGCGAACGGGATGTGGGTGTTGATCCAGACCGCGCCGAAGTCCAGCGGCCGGGCCATCCGCATGGCCCGGCCGTGGTCGCGGGTCCAGACGCTGGCGGCCAGCCCGTACTTGACCCCGTTGGCCCAGCGGAGCGCCTCGTCCTCGTCGCCGAACTGCTGCACGGTGATGACCGGCCCGAAGATCTCGTCCTGGATCATCTCGTCGTCCTGGCGCAGCCCGCCGACCACGGTGGGGTCGAAGCAGTAGCCCCGGTCCCCGACCGGGTGGCCGCCCGCCACCAGCTGGCGTGGTCCGGGCCGCGGCCCACGAAGCCCTACACCCGGGCCAGCTGGGCCGGGTTGTTCAGCGGGCCGAAGTCGGCGTCGGGCACGTCCAGCCCGCCGCGTGGTGCCCCGGGCCCGCTCGGCCAGCGCGTCGGTCAGGTCGGCGGCGATCCGGGGCCGGCGAGCACCCGCGTCGCGGCGGTGCAGTCCTGGCCGGCGTTGTAGTACCCGGCGCCCGCGATGCCCTCCGCGGCCGGGGCCACGTCGGCGTCGTCGAACACCACCACCGGCGCCTTGCCGCCCAGCTCCAGGTGGACCCGCTTGAGCCCGGCCGCCGCGGCCGGGCCACCTCGATGCCGGCCCGCACCGAGCCGGTGATCGACACCATCTGCGGGATGTCGTGGCTGACCAGCGCCCGGCCGGTCCCGGCGTCGCCGCAGATCACGTTGAGCACGCCCGGCGGCAGGATACCCGGCCGCGATCTCGGCCAGCATCAGCGTGGACACCGGGGTGGTGTCCGAGGGCTTGAGCACGACGGTGTTGCCGGCGGCCAGCGCCGGCGCGATCTTCCAGATCGCCATCATCATCGGGTAGTTCCAGGGCGTGACCTGGGCGCAGACGCCGATCGGCTCGCGCCGGACCATCGAGGTGTGGCCGGCCATGTACTCGCCCGCCGCGCTGCCCTGCAGGATGCGCGCGGCGCCGGCGAAGAACCGGAGCTCGTCCACGCACGGCGGGAGCTCCTCGGCCAGGGTCAGCGCCACCGGCTTGCCGGTGTTCCGGCACTCGGCCTCCACCAGGTCGGCGGCCCGCTCCTCGACCGCGTCGGCGATCTTCAGCAGGGCCAGGCTGCGCTGCGCCGGGGTGGCGTCGCGCCAGGCCTCGCGGGCCGCCTCGGCGCTGCGCAGCGCCGCGTCCACGTCCTCCGCGCCGGAGACCGGCGCGAGCGCGTAGGCCTCCCCGGTGCTGGGGTCCACGACCTCGCTGGTGCGGCCCGCCGCGGCGGTCACGTACTGCCGTTGACGAAGTTGCTCAGTCCGCCACGGTGGCGCCGGGCTGCACGGTCGCTGCCAAGGTCCGCCTCCTCAGGGCGAGTGTCCTGGCCACGGCGCCGGCGCCTCGGCTTCCAGCAGCCGCCTGGCTCCGACACTGACAGAAAAACTTTCGCGAACAAGTGAATCCGTTACATATTCGCATGCATAGCCACGGATTCAGTTGACAAGCGGCCGAGCGTGACACGATGGCTTGCGAAGGAGGACCGCATGGCGCACACCCCGGCGACGCCCGCGATCCCGGGTGGCCTGCGGCGAGCCAGCACCGGCTAGCCGGAACGGGCGCGCCGCCGCCCGCGGCTCCGCAGTCACCGCGCTGGACCACCTCTCCAAGCAGATCATCGAGCAGCTCCAGGAGGACGGCCGCCGCTCCTACGCCGCCATCGGCAAGGCCGTCGGCCTGTCCGAGGCGGCTGTCCGGCAGCGGGTGCAGCGGCTGGTCGACGCCGGGGTCATGCAGATCGTCGCGGTGACCGACCCGCTGATGCTCGGCTTCCTCCGGCAGACCATGATCGGCATCAGGTGCGACGGCGACCTCGAGCAGGTCGCCGACCACCTGGCGGCGATGGACGAGATCGACTACGTCGTGATCACCTCCGGCTCCTTCGACCTGCTGGTCGAGGTGGTCTGCGAGGACGACGGCCACCTGCTGGAGATCCTGAGCCGGGTCCGCGGGATCCCGAGCGTGACCAGCACCGAGACCTTCGTGTACCTGAAGCTCCGCAAGCAGACCTACGGCTGGGGGACCAGATGACCACGCCACACGACCCGGGCCACTACGCGGCCGATGCTCCGTCCGACCCGCTCGGCCCGGCCGCAGCCTCCGACGGCCCCGCCGCCCAGGTGACCCGGCCGTCCTGGCCATGCAGGCTGCCGCGCGGCGCCACCTGTGGCTGCACTTCACCCGGATGTCCTCGTACGCCAACGGCGAGGTGCCCATGATCGTGCGCGGCTCCGGCCAGTACGTCTACGACCAGCACGGCAAGCGCTACCTGGACGGCCTGGCCGGGCTGTTCGTGAGCCAGATCGGGCACGGCCGCACCGAGGTCGCCGAGGCGGGCGCGCGGCAGGCCAGCGAGCTGGCCTACTTCCCGCTCTGGTCCTACGCCCACCCGCAGGCCATCGAGCTCGCCGAGCGGCTGGCGAGCATGGCGCCCGGCGACCTGAACCGGGTGTTCTTCACCACCAGCGGCTCCGAGGCGGTCGAGTCGGCCTGGAAGCTGGCCAAGCAGTACTTCAAGACCATCGGCGAGCCGGGCCGTTACAAGGTGCTCAGCCGGGACATCGCCTACCACGGCACCTCGATGGGCGCGCTGGCCATCACCGGCCTGCCCGAGATCAAGGAGCCGTTCGAGCCGCTGCCGCCGGGCGGGGTCCGGGTGCCCAACACCAACTTCTACCGCGCGCCCGGCTTCGTGGCCGACGACCTCGAAGGGTTCGGCCGGTGGGCGGCCGACGAGATCGAGCGGGCCATCCTGCGCGAGGGCCCGGACTCGGTGGCCGCGGTCTTCCTCGAGCCGGTGCAGAACTCCGGCGGCTGCTTCCCGCCGCCGCCCGGCTACTTCCAGCGGGTCCGCGAGATCTGCGACCGCTACGGCGTGCATCCTCGTGTCCGACGAGGTCATCTGCGCGTTCGGCCGGCTCGGCTACTACTTCGGCTCGGAGCGCTACGGCTACCAGCCGGACATCATCACCTTCGCCAAGGGCGTCACCTCGGGCTACTGCGCCGCTCGGCGGCATGATCGTCAGCGACCGGCTGATGGAGCCGTTCAGCAGCGGGCGCGGCCACCTTCCTGCACGGGGTCACGTTCGCCGGCCACCCGGTCTCCTCCGCCGTGGCGCTGGCCAACCTGGACGTGTTCGAGCAGGAGGACCTGCTCGGCAACGTGCGGGCCAACGAGGCCGCGTTCCGCGCCACCCTGGAGAAGCTGTACGACCTGCCGATCGTCGGCGACGTGCGGGGCGACGGCTACTTCTACGGCATCGAGCTGGTCAAGGACAAGGCCACCCGGGAGACGTTCAGCGACGACGAGTCCGAGCGGCTGCTGCGCGGCTTCCTGTCCCAGGCGCTGTTCGACGCCGGCCTGATCTGCCGCGCCGACGACCGCGGCGACCCGGTCATCCAGCTGCTCCCGCCGCTGACCTGCGGCCCTGAGCATTTCGACGAGATGGAGCAGATCCTGCGCAGCGTGCTGACCGAGGCCTGGTCCCGGATCTGAGCCGCGGGAACGGCCTGCCCAGCCAGCGCGTTTACCTCTTGGAGGGGGCCTGGATGAGGCCGCTGAATGGGCCCGCGCGGGAACCTGCCGGAGCCCGCCCGTGATGTGGCCAAATCGTGGCCGGATCTTCGGATGATGTCGAGCTGACAGGGGTAGTCCGCGGCCTGTGTGGTACTTCATTGGCGCGATAGCAGCGGTCTTGCTGGGCGCCGGTTTCGTGCTGCAGCAGGACGCGGCCCAGCGCGTGCCGCAGTCCGACTTCCTGCGGGCCCGGCTGGTCGCCGACCTGCTGCGGCAGCGGCGCTGGCTGGCCGGCCTGGGCTTCATGATCGCCGGGATGCTGCTGTCCGCCTGGGTCATCGGCCACCTGGTCCTCGCCCTGTCCGAGCCGCTGCTGGCCACCAACCTGCTGGTCGCGCTAGTCATCGCCGGCCGGGTCTCCGGCCAGAAGCCGCGGGCCCAGGAGCTGGTAGGCGCGGTCATCCTGCTGGCCGGGGTGAGCGCCCTGTCCGTGGCCCGGTCGGTGACCTCGGTGCAGGACTCCGTGGGCTCCCCCGCGTACTGGCCGTACGCGGGGGCGGCCATCGCCGCCGCCGCGGCCTGCTTCGCCATCGCCGGCCGGCGCCGCCACGGCGACCTGCGCGGCCTGCTGACCGGGACGGCCGCCGGGCTGGTGCTGGGTATCCAGGACGCGATAACCCGGGTCACCGTGGGGGATCTGGACAACGTGCACGACGTGATCCGCCTGCTGACCAGCTGGCCCGCCTACAGCCTGGTGGCGGTGGGCGTCATCGCGCTGTGGCTGATGCAGAGCGCGTTCAGCTCGGCCCCGCTGCACGCCTCCCTGCCCGGGGTCACGGCCGCGGAGCCGGTATCGGGGATCGTGCTCGGCGTCGTGGCCTTCCGCGAGAACGTGCCCGCCGCGCCCTGGCTCATCGCGCTCCAGGTGGCCGGGCTGATCATGCTGGTCGTCGGCGTCATCCTGGTCGCCCGGGCACCAGCGCTGTCGGGGCTGCAGAAGGTCCGCGTGCCTGGCGAGCGCCTCCTGCGCCGTGAGCGTGAGCAGCGGCGGACCCGGCCGTCCGCGGTGGCACGGCAGGTCTCTCCCGGTCTGGCCAGCCCCCATCCGGGCCCCCTGGGACCGGTGGCCGCCGGTCCCGCCAGCTCCGGACCGGCCAGCTCCGGACCCGCGAGCTCCGGACCGGCCAGCGCGGGATCAGCCAGCGCGGGATCACCAGCAGCGCGGGATCAGCCAGCGCGGGACCGGCCAGCGCGGGACCGGCCAGCGCGGGACCGGCCAGCGCGGGACCGCAGGCTCCCAGCCCCGCCAGCCCCAGTCCGGCCAGCTCTAGCCCCGCCAGCTCTAGCCCCGCCAGCCCCAGTCCGGCCAGCCCGAGCCCCGGCAGCCCTGGCCCGGCAGCCCCGCCCGGCAGATAACTGTTTTATTACTTAACGTAACTGGGCAACTTCACTGGGCAAGCTGGTGCCATGCGCTTAGCTCACCCCGGTGACCGGCCCCCGGGCCCCCGGCAGCCCCGGAACGGCAACCGCATCTGGCTCGTCACGTCCGTCGTCACGGTCCTGGTGATGGTGTTCGTTGCGGTGAAGTTGACGGGAAGCGGCTGCCCGGCTGCCTCCCGGGCGGGCGGACCTGCTGCGGGTGGGGGCGGGTCCGCTGCGGCCGCGGGCGGGTCCCCTTCGGCTGGGGGCAGCGCGGACCCGGACGGGCAGGCGCGGACGGCGGCGGCCGGGTCCCGGATGGCCGGCCCGCTGGCAGCCAGGCCCGCGCCAGCCAGGCCCGCACTGGCCAGGCCCGCACACCCGCCTGGCCGGATCCGCGATCCAGGGTCATGCCGTGTTCTACGATCCCGGCCACGCGGCGGGCAGCTGCGGGCTGGGCCCATTCCCGGCCGGAGGCCGGTACGCCAGCCTGCCGCGGCGCAGCTACGCGTCCGGACAGGCCTGCGGCAGCTACGTGGATGTCTCCGGGCCGGCGGGCACGGTGCGGGCCGAAGTCGTGGACATGTGCCCGGACTGCGGGGCAGCCACGGTCGACCTGAGCCGGGCCGCCTTCGCCCGGATCGCCGACCCGAGGACCGGCACGGTCGCGGTGAGCTACCAGCCCACCGTGGATCCGCCGCTGCCGGGACCGCTGGAGCTGCGCATCACCGCGCCCGGGCCCCCCGGCACGCTGGCCGTACAGGTCCTCAACCACGGCAACCGGCTGTCGTCGGTGGCGGCCAGCGGGCCGGGCGGACGGTGGCAGCGACTGATCCCGGGGGCCGACGGTTACTGGACCGGGTCGCTGGACGCGGGGGACGCCGCGGGCGGGACACCCGGCGGGGTCTCAGCCGCCGTGGGCGGCGCACCAGCCGGCCCGGGCAGGCGCGGGCTGGCCAGCGGCGCGGCGGGCCGCCGGATCAGGGTCCGGATCACCGATGTCGAGGGGCATGAGGTGGTGCTCAGCGGGATTCCGCCGCGCCGCACGGTGGTGCATGCCACAGCGTGGATGTACCGGGCCGCGAACCGGGCCGTCCCCTCGGCCACCCGCTCGCCCGGCGCGGCCGTGACGCCGGCCCGCCGCGCCGGGGCGGCCGCGAGCGCGGGCAGCTGCTGAGCGGGCTCCCGAGGCCGGCCAGGCCAGGCACCCCCACGCCTGCGGACATAGCCTGGCCGGAGCCGCGGCCCCGGTCATGGCCGGCCTGGCGCATTCCGGGTAATCAGGTCTTTTATGCGGGTAATACCGGCGATGGGCGCAAAGTGGGCATCAGTTTTGTGCCGCGCCGTAGCGGGAAAGTACCGCGTATGCCAACGGACAGGTCAGCGGGCCGGATCCGCGCATTTGCCTTTGGCGCCGCCACGCTTTTCGATATCACCGGCGCCGTCATCTACCGGGCACTCCGCGAAGAGATGCCGGATCCCGGGGAAGTCCCCTCAGAAGGCCCGTTCCAGCTCGCCACGAAAACCATCGAGGACGCGCATTCAGAGGCGGTCATGCGTGCTACCCGGACGAATGGCGTGGACGTTTCCGCGTGACTGACGATGACGGCACCATCGAGTCCGGCCACCCGCCCGATCCGGGGCCCGGCCTGGGCAGCGCGCCCGAGCCGCCGCCGGGCGACCCCGCGCCCGAGGGGTCCGCGCCACCTGCGCATCCCGCTGCCCGGTTTCGGGGTGGCCCACCCGGGCACGGCCCCGCCCGGCGGCGCGGCCGATCCTGGCCACAGCGCCGCCGCGCCGCCCGGGCCGGCCGCGCCGCCCGGGCCCGGCGGGGCCGCGCCGCCTGCCGAGGATGTGCTGACACACCCGCCAGCCGGCGCGGCAGCGGCTGACCCCGCCGCAGCAGCGGGCATGGCAGCGGGTGCCCAGGCAGCGGCTGGCCAGGCGGCAGGTGGCCAGGCGGCCCCGGCACCGTCCGCGGGCCAGACCGGCGGCCAGGGCGCCACCGCCCCGCCCGACGGCACCACTCCCCCGCTGGACATCGACCAGATCGCCAGCCAGGTGTACGAACGGATCGGTGACAAGATGGACCACCGCCCGGATACGCCCCAGGAAACGCCGCCCGCGGAGCAGGCGATCATGCTGCGCGACAAGGCGCCTGAACTGTATGACCTGTGGCTCAAGATCGCGCAGGAGAAGGCGGCGACCATCAACTACGTCCAGCGCGCGCCCTACGAGGTGCCGGAACGGCTGGCCCAGAGCGGCCGGCCCGGGCGCTGAGCGCCATGATCCTGGTCCTCGCGTTCTGCGGGTACCTGGCCTCGCTGGGCGGTCCCGGGCCCTACATCGGCGGCCTGATCGCGATCCTCGACCTGCTGGTCATGCTGGCCCTGTTCTTCGGCTTGCGGCCCGACCACCTGACGGACTCCGGCCGGCCGCGCAAACGCCGGTTAACGGGGCCGGTCCGCACGTGAATGCACTGAGCCCCCCGGGCGCCGGACGCGCCCGGGGGGCTCAGCAGCTACCGCCGGATCTCGGCCCGGCCGGCCCGCCAGATCAGCAGCTCCGCCTGGTCTGCGGGTTGGCCAGCACCGGACTGGTCAGCGTCCCGCCGTACCTGGCCACGTCGGGCGTGCCGTACTGCGCATCGCCGCCGAAATCGGTCAGGGTCCGGCCCGGGTTGACATCACCGAAGTTCCATACACAGCCCAGGTGGTGGCTCCGGCTGAGCGACCAGAAGGCGTAGAACTTCGCGCCGGTGGGGGGCGCTATGCATCCGGCCCCGGTGGTCACGTTGCAGTCCGCTTCGGAGCCCGGGATATCGGTCTCGAATTGGATCTTCGGATAGCTTCTGCCGTGTGAGAACGGTCCTATATAGGCGAACGACGTGGGATGGTTACGCGAGCCATCCGGCCAATCCTTGATATAGGAGCTGCCGTCGAAATCGAGGTCGCCGTTCTGGAAGTAATTATCCTGGCACCCCGCTATCGGCCAGCTTAGTTTCTGACGTCACCCCGTTGACGATGACCGGGCGCGGACGGCAGGCACGCAGGTCATGTCCGAGAACTCACAGAGCGCGCCGGACGTGAAGTTGTCGCTCGGGCAGGCTCCGCCACCTTCGGTGGTCGCGTTCTGGCAGATGCCGGTCGTGGCATCACAGGGACCCTCGCCGACCTTCCCGCGGCCCTCGGAACCACCGACGCAGGTCTGGGCAGTGTCCGGGTCGTCGAACGTCTGGCCATTCGCGTAGCTGGCCGTGTAGGGGTAGCTCGTTGGTGATCGAGGAGCAGGTCTCGAAGTGCCCCATCTCCTGCTCCATCAGTACCCCGCCCTCAAGCGCGGCCCAGGGCACCTGATTCTGCTGCTTGGCCGTGTTGTATTCAGGGTGGAAATTGAACGGGGTGCCGTCGCAGGTCGTCGGGTTGGTGTTCATGAACCCGTTCTTGCCGCTGGCCACCATGTACCCGGTCTGGTGGGTGGTGAAGTCATTCACCGCGACCAGCAGTCCTTGCCGCGTGTCGTGCAGGCTCATGGCGATCGTGTCGCCCTGGTTCATCAGCAGGGTCTGCGAGTTGGGGGTGAACGAGCTCACGTCGGCCAGCTGCGGGCTGGGCGGTCCGGCCGGGACCCCGTTGCGCTGCAGGAAGGCGAAGTTGGTCGGCTCCTCGCAGGCCGCGTTGAGGCCGACGAAGTTGAACTGCGACTCGAGGCTGTCGATAGTCAGCGCGGCACACCAGTGCGTCTTATCGCAGCTCGGTGCGTCCACGAACGGCTGGTACCCGGGCGGGTACAGCTGGACCTCCAGGAACGCGGAGCCCGCGGCGTTGGGGTCATTGATGCCCCCGCTGTTGGAGTCGCTGTCGGGCGTGCACGGGTTCAGCGGGTAGGAGTTGGGGTCGCAGATCGGCAGCCCGAACCACGGGGCCGGGCTCAGTTCCGCGTAGTCGCTGACCGTCTTGCCGTTCGGGGAAACGGTCGGCTTGCCCTTCGGGTCCTTAGCCAGCCGCATGACGTAGGTCATGTTGTTGCCGCTGCCAGGAGCGCTCGAGATGAACTTGACCGACGGCTCGTCATGACCGACGTAACTGCCGTTGTCTTCGAACCGCCCATCCCAGGTACCCCGGGGATCGGTGCACCCGCCGCCGAGGTCCACCTTCACGTCGTGGTACTTAGTGCTGTGCCCGTTGCAGTCCATCATGACCGGGTTGGGCTTGACGCCGGTACTGGCGCTTGCCGCTGCGGCTCGTCCGCGCTCTGGGCGGAAGCCGCGCTGGCCGGGCCCGCCTCCAACCGCCGTTCCGATGATGAGGATTAATGTTCCTGCCAGCGCGCACAGTCGCGCCCACCGCTTGCCCATCGTGGTCCTTCCGGGAGTTTCGCCAGAACTCACAACCGACATGTGGACGCTTGCGCGGAGCCCCGGTGATGACCCCCGCACAACCGCCCAGAGCTCATCCAAGGCTCTGCAGATGTCTTATTGCGGACTTAGGTTTCTGTCAACCTTTATCCAGCTAAATCCTGGTTTCGCCGGAAATTATTGGGTTTTCCGGCCTGGCCTTATGGGGGCCCAGGGCGGGCGCACCCGGGCCAGCCACCGCCCGTTAGAGTAAAAGAAAAGCAAAAATGCGCGGACAGCCCCTTGCGGGACTGCCCGCGCACTCGCAGAATGCCGGCCGTAGGCGGCCTAGCCGCCTGAGCAACCGGATCCGGTCAGACCGGGCGGACCTGCTCAGCCTGCGGACCCTTCGGGCCCTGGCCTGCGGTGAACTCGACGCGCTGGTTCTCCTGCAGGCTGCGGAAACCGTCGGTCTGGATGGCGGTGTGGTGTACGAAGACGTCGGCGGTGCCGTCATCAGGGGCGATGAAACCATAGCCCTTGTCAGCGTTGAACCACTTCACGGTGCCCTGAGCCACGTGCTCTTCTCCTACGGGAACGATTATCGGGATCCACGGACGTGTCTCCCGGGTTGCTGCGACAGTCTGCCCTTCAACGGCGGGGCACTCTGTGATCCACGGCCCCGGTCAACGAATCGACCGGCGCCGACACGCTCACGAACTTCGGCTACAACCACCGACCATTGAACACCATCACGCCACGTGGCGCTGACCGCTCGCCCAGTTGTCAGCATCTGCCCTGTTCAGGAGCCTCGGCCGGGGCTGCGAGATGCCCGTTGACCTGGGACCTGGAGTGCGGAAAACTGCCCCCTAGATTGCTGTTAATACGGAAATAGTTGCATACCTAGCCCTCGGCAACGGAAAGAGTTGCGATGACCTACCCGCCTTCCCCCATCGACCGCGGCAGGCTCGCCGAGCTGACCGACCGGGAGCTGCGCCGCTTCGCTGACCGGCACCCGGTCTCCGCGGACCTGTTCGCCCGGGGCCAGCGGTCGCTCATCGGCGGGGTGCCGATGCCCTGGATGATGCGGTCGGCCAGCGGATCCAGCCGTTCGCGGCCCGGGCGGCGGGCGCCACCATCACCGATGTCAAAGGGCACGAGTACGCCGACCTGTGCCTGGGTGACACCGGCGCGATGACCGGGCACGGACCCCCCGTCCGTGCTCGCGGCCCTGGCTGAGCAGGGCCGCGCGCGGCATCACCACGATGCTGCCCACCGAGGACTCGCTGTGGGTCGCCGGGGAACTGGGCCGCCGCTTCGGGGTAGCCCGGTGGCTGTTCACGCTGAGCGCGACGGACGCGAACCGCGCGGCGCTGCGTATCGCGCGGCAGATCACCGGCCGCCCCAAGGTCCTGGTGTTCCGCTACTGCTACCACGGCTCGGTGGACGAGACGTTCGCGGTGCGGGACCCGGGCGGAGCGACGGTGTCCCGGGAAGGCAACGTCGGACCGCCGGTCGATCCCGCGGCGACCACCGTCGCGGTGGAGTTCAACGACCTGGACGCCGTGCAGAAAGCGCTGGCCGAGGGGACGGTGGCCTGCGTGCTGGCCGAGCCGGCCATGACCAACATGGGCATCATCCTGCCCGACCCCGGCTACCACCAGGCATTGCGGGAACTCACCCGGGCGGCGGGCGCGCTGCTGATCATCGACGAGACGCACACGCTGTCGGCCGGGCCGGGGGGCTGCACGGCGGCCTGGGGCCTCGACCCGGACCTGGTCACGCTGGGCAAGGCCATCGGCAGCGGCGTCGCCGTCCGGGGCGCTGGGCATCAGCGGCGAGGCGGTGGGCCAGATGCTGGCCCAGGTCGATGCGGACTACGAGGACACCGGCGGCATCGGCGGCACGCTGGCGGGCAACGCGCTGTCGATGGCCGCGATGCGGGCCACGCCTGGGGGACCGTGCTCACCACCGGAGGCCTGGCCAGATGTCCCGCTGGCCACCAGGTTACGGCGCGGCGTCGAGGATGTGCTGCTCAGCACGGCCTGGGCTGGCACGTGACCCGCTGGGCGGCCGGGCCGAGTACCGCTTCCAGCCGGGGCCGCCGCGGAACGGCGCCGAGGCCCACGAGGCTGCCGATTCCGGGCTGGAGCGTTATTTCCACCTGCATGCGATGAACCGGGGCGTGCTGATCACGCCGTTCCACAACATGGCGCTCATGCCACCGGTCACCCGGGAGGCCGACGTCAACCGTCATACCGACGTCTTCCGCGAGGCGGTCGCGGACCTCCTGGGCGGCTCCTGACGCCCGCGGGCCGCTGCGCGGGTACTCGGGCCGGTGCCCCTGGGGGGCGGCAGCAGCCCGGGCCGGTACCGCTGGGCGGCCCGGGCCGAACGTGGGCGCTAACCGCTGCCCTGACAACCGTTAGCGACCACGACCGCCCCAGCCCCCGGGAGGCCGGCCGGTACCGCTGGGTGGCCCGGGCCGAACGTGGGCGCTAACCGCTGCCCTGACAACCGTTAGCGACCACGACCGCCCCAGCCCCCGGGAGGCCGGGCCGAACGTGGGCGCTAACCGCTGGTATGACGACCGTTTGCGACCACGATCTCTTCGCTCGAGAGGGTCAGCGGGCCTCGAACCGAGCCCGGACGGCGCGGGTCACCGGCTGGATGCGCGGTGGCGCGGCTAAGCAGCCCGCCGGCCGGTGAGCCCGTGCCGTCCGCGGCTGCGGCCGCGCACGAGCTGCGCCGTGGCCCGGGCCACATCCAGCAGCTGGACTAGGTCCAGCGGGGACTCGGCCGTGAGCAGCCGCCTGGCTTCGGGGTGTCCTTGTTCCGGACGGCCGATCAAGGCCCACCACTGCATGGTGGCGCGGCCGAACCAGATGTCGGCCTCGGGATACCGGGCCGCCAGCACCGCCTGGATGTCCCGCAACGAGGCCTCGTAGCCGTCCGGGAATTCCGGCTGGGCCACACCGTCGGAGTTCCACCGGATCTCGGCCCAGACCAGCCTGCCCCGATGATCCCCGCATACCCCGGTGCGCTCCGCCAGGGCCCGCACCACCCGCAGGCCCCGGCCGTGTTCGCTGAGCTGGTCGCTGCCAAGCTGATCGAGGCTGAGGGACCCGGTGCTGAAGGGGCCGATGCCAGGCGCATCCAGGCTGAGCGGCCCGGGGCCCAGGGGGTCAGTGCCAGGCGTCAGGTGCGGGCTGGTGCGCGCGCCGCCGTCGGCGACCGCGACCCGCACCGTCACCGGGCGCGTCTGCCAGGTGACTTCCACGGCGAAGAAGCCCTGTGCACCGCTCGCGGTGTGCCGGACCGCGTTGGCCGTCAGCTCGATGGCGACCGCGACGACGTCCTCCCGGGACGGGCCGCTGGGAAGCAGCTCGGCCAGCCAGGACCGGACACGGCGCAGTTCCGCCTCCCGCCCCGGAAAGACCCGCCGCCAGCGCTGGACGGGCGGCGGGGGTGGTGGGGCCTGGGCATGGCTTTCAGCACGACCGGCGAGGGTTTCCGCGCCAGTACTTGCCGCTCGGGTACTCCCGGCGCCTGCACTGGCGCAGCCTGCAGCCTGCGGCAGGGGTGCCTCCTGCGCCGGTGCATGCCGCGCGGGCACGATCTGCGCGGGCGGCGCGGCGGGCCCAGGTGGCGCGCTCGGCCTGGGCGGCGCGCCCGACGCGGGCAGCGCGCTCGGCACAGGTGGGGTGCTCGGAACAGGCGCGGCGCTCGGCACGGGCGGAGCAGAAGGCGCAGGCAGAGCAGAAGGCGCAGGCGGAGAAGCGCAGGCAGAGTCATCGGCGGCGGGGAGTACTGCTGGCGCCGGTGCGGCGGCCGCGGGCACCGCGTAGGTGGCCGGGGACGCGAGAGACTCGTACACCGGAAGCGGCTCGTACACCGGGGTCGCCGGGAAGGCGGGGGCCATCGCACGGCCCCTGGGGTGGCGCATAGCCCTGGCTCATCGGATAAGCCGGAGCCGCCTGGTAGCCAGGGCCCGCCGCATACCCGGGAGCGGCGGGGTAGGCGGAAGCGACGGGCCGGGACGCCACGGGCAGCCACCGGACGGGCAGGCGCCACCGGGTCCCGGCTCTCCGGCGCATAGGCAGGAACCACCGGAGAGCTGGGATCCGGCGCATAGGCAGGAGCCGCCTGGTAGCCACGGTCCACGGCATACCGGGGACCCACTCCATAGCCGGAGCTGTGGGTATCGCCGGTGCCCCCGGCGTACCCCGGATGGGCCCGCATACCCGGGATCGGCCGCGCCGGTACCCCCGGCGTAGCCGTACCGCACAGGCATAGCCGGTGCCCCCGGCGTAGCCCGGACCGGCCGCATACCCGGGATCGGCCGCGCCGGTGTCCCCGGCATAGCACCCCGGCGTAGCCCGGACCGGCCGCATACCCGGCATGCGGCCGCGCCGGCGCCGCCAGCGTAGCCCCGATGGGCCGCGTACCCGGCATCAGCCGCGCTCCACCGCCGGCATAGCCCGGACCGGCCGCATCCATCGGCCATACCGGGATCGGCCCCATAACCGGGACCCGCCGGATAAGCGGGACCGCCGGATAGGCGGGAGCCGCCGGGTAGCCGGCGGCCGCGGGGTACGCCGGAGGTGGCTGGTACGGGGGAATCGAGGCGTCCGCGGGCACGGCGGGGAGGGGCCCGGAAATCGGCGGCGGCCCCGGCTGGGGGAAGGGCCACGCCGAGGCGGGGACCCGGTCCGGGATCGCCCCCGGCGGCGCGAACGTGGCGGGGTGCGGCACCATCACAGGCTGCGGGACCATTCCCGGCTGCGGAAACGGCGCCTGCGCCACCCGTCTCGGCAACTCTTGCCGCCCGGGTGACCGACCGTCCCTCGCTCCGCGAATGGCTGCCTCCCTCTTTGATCATGATGCTGGCAGGTGCCCGGCCCGGCTGAGCGCGGGCACGGCAATCGTAAGGAATCGGTAAGGGTTACCGCTCCCCGGTCGCCATTGACAGCGCTTACATCCATTCCTAGCATCTCTGGTACCAACTCGATGTAACCGCTTACAACACCGCTTACCACGCCGCGCTCGCGCGGCACGTGTAGGCCAATCACGCGCTGGCGGTCAACGATGATCACAACCTGCGGCAGGCACCCGGCCCCCGGAGTGCCGCGGTGAGCACCGTCTATGAGGTAGCGGACCGGGCCGGGGTGTCCACGGCGACCGTCTCCCGGGTCATCCACGGCTCCAACCTCGTCCACCCGGACACCCGCGACCGGGTCCTGGCCGTGATCGAGGAACTGAGCTACGTGCCGGACGGCTCGGCCCAGGGCCTGAGCCGCCGCCGTAAAGACATCATCGGCCTGGCCGCCCTGGAACGCGGCGTCACCGAGGTCGGCATCGAGAAGACCAGCCCCCTGTTCATGGACGAGCTGGTGCACGCGGTCGAGTCCGTGCTGCGCGGCACGGACTGCTCGCTGCTGCTCACGTTCGGCCCGGCCGGCGAGCCGTTCCAGCGGCGGATCAGGTCGCTGTCCGGCAAGGTCGACGGGCTGCTGGTCGCGGAGGAAGTAATGCCGCCTGGCCAGTTGCGGGCGCTGGCCCGGCGGATCCCGGTGGTCGCCATCGCAGGCCGCCGGGACGAGACGGAACTGGATGTCGTGGCGGTGGACAACACCGCCGGGATGCGGGCGCTGGCCGCGCACCTGATCGGGGATCACGGCTACCGCCGCCTCGGCTTCCTGGCCGGCCCGGCCGACTCCCCCGACGCCCGCGAACGCCTGGAAACCTTCCGGCAGGCGGTCGCCGGGCACCCGGGCTGCGTGCTCGACCCGGTCCTGGAAGGCGACTTCTCCGAGGCGAGCGGCGCGGCCGCGGCCCGCAGGCTGCTGGCGCTCCGCCCCGCTCCCGGAGGTGGTGGCCTGCGCCAACGACCAGATGGCCATCGGCGTCCTGCTGCAGTTGCAGGAGTCTGGCGCGGCCATCCCCGGCGACATGGCGGTGACCGGCTTCGACGACATCTACGCCAGCCGGGTGGTCACCCCCGCAGCTGACCACGGTCGGGCAGCCGTTCCGCGAACTCGGCCACCGGGCCGCCCAGCGGCTGCGGGCGCGGATCGAGGACCGGGAGCTGCCCGCGCACACCGAGATCCTGCCCACCCGGTGCGTGATCCGGGTCAGCTGCGGCTGCCCCGCCCCGGGAGGCCGCTGACCCTATCGCCGACTCACCGACCCCGACGTCCACGGCCGGACATACCGGCCCAGGCGGGCCCCGCCGCCCGCCGAACAGAAGGGAGAACCGGATGCAACCAACCCCCCGGATGCGACGAGGCCGCCGGATCCGATCACCCCGCCGCGCGGTCCTGGCCGCGGGAGCGGCGGCGACCGCCTTACTGGCGGCCACGCTGACCAGCCTGACCTTCGCGGCCAGCAGCTCGGCGACGACCGTCCCGGGGCCGCCGTCCGGCTGGACCACCACCTACAGCGACTCCTTCTCGGGGTCCGCGGGCAGCGGGGTGGACTCCGCTGGACCTATGACACCGGCACCCAGTACAACGGCACCGGGTGCACGGCCCAGTACGGGACCGGCGAGGTGGAGAGCAACACCAGTTCCACCGCGAACGTGTCCGAGGACGGCAGCGGGCACCTGAACGTCACCGCGGTCAACTCGGGCGGCTCCTGGACGTCGGGCCGGATCGAGACCACGAGCGACAGCTTCGAGGCCCCGGCCGGCGGCGAGATGGAGGTCAGCGCCTCCATCAAGCAGCCGAACCCGTCCAGCGGTGTCGGCTACTGGCCCGCGTTCTGGATGCTCGGCGCCGGCTTCCGCTCCAGCGGCGCGGGCACGTCCGGGACCATGGACTGCTCGAACTGGCCGTCGGCCGGCGAGATCGACGTGATGGAAGACGTCAACGCGCTGTCCGAGCACTCCGGCACGCTTCCACTGCGGCGTCGACCCGGGCGGTCCCTGCAACGAGACCACCGGGCTGGGCAGCGGGCTGCAGTCCTGCTCCGGCTGCCAGACCGGGTACAACACCTACTCGGCCATCGTGAACCGCACCAACACCAGTAACGAGTCGATCACTTTCCTGCTGAACGGGAACGCCTACTACACCGTGACCGAGAGCCAGGTCGGCACGTCCACCTGGCAGGCCGCGGTGGACCACGGGTTCTTCCTCATCCTGGACCTGGCCATCGGGGGTGCCTACCCCAACGCCATCTGCGGCTGCTCGTCACCGACGTCCGCGACCAGCTCCGGCGCGGCGATGAGCGTCGGCTACGTGGCCGTGTATGAGACCAGCGGCTCCGGCGCGTCTCCCACGCCCCACGCCCACCCCGACGCCGACCGCGACCAGCACCGGCGGCGGTGGCAGCGGCGGCGGCACGTCCTGCTCCACCACCGCGACCGCGGACATCTCCGCGGACTGCTACCAGGGCTCGTCCGGGAGCATCTCGGTCACCGCGGCCAGCGGGGACACCAACCCGTCCGGGGTGGACGGCAATCAGGCCGCCCAGCTCACCAACGGCGACTACCTGGAGTATCCCGGGGTCAATTTCGGCTCGGGCTCCAGCCAGTTCGACGCCCGGGTCGCCTCCGGCGCGGCGGGCGGGGTGAGCGGCCTGGTCGAGGTGGTGCTCGACAACCCGTCGAACACGCCGGTCGGCAGCTTCGCGGTCGGTAATACCGGCGGCTGGAGTACCTGGCGGACCGTTCCGGCCAACATTTCCAAGGTGACCGGGACCCACACGGTCTACCTGGAATTCTCCTCCGGCGCGTCGGGCAGCCCGCCCTTCGTGAGCCTGCACTACTTCAGCTTCCCGACCTCCTGATCGGGCGCGGGCCTGGCCACCCGCCGGCCAGGCCCGCGCCGCTCCAGGCGCGGGCCCGCGTCCCCCCTCGCGGGCCCGCGCCTCCTCCCCCGGGCCGCGGCAGTCCGCCACAATGGCCGGATGGACGTCCTCGACCTCACCGGCCGCACGATCATCGTCACCGGCGCCTCCTCCGGGATCGGCGCAGCCACCGCCCGGCTACTGCACGAGGCGGGCGCGCATCCCGTGCTGGCCGCCCGGCGGGACAGCCGTCTCGACGCGCTGTCCGCCGAACTCGGCGGCGCGCTCGCCGTCCGCACCGATGTCACCGACCGCAAGGACGTCGCCGCGCTGGTCGAGGCGACACTGGAGCGGTACGGCCGCATCGACGGGCTGGTCAACAACGCCGGGGTGAGCCTGCATCACCGCCTCGACGAGCTCGATCTTGACGAGTTCGCCCGGGTCCTGGAGCTCAACGTGGTCAGCGTGGTCGCGGTGACCCAGGCGGTGCTGCCGGCCATGCGCGCGCAGCATTCCGGCCGGATCGTGAACATCAGCTCCGGCACGACGCGGATGGCCCCGCCCGGGGTCGGCGGGTACGCGGCCACCAAGGCGGCGGTGAACATGCTCACCGCAGTGGCCCGCCGCGAGCTGGAACCGGACGGCATCGTGGTGTCGCTGGTGGTGCCGTCGATCACCGCGACGGAGTTCGGGGGCGGCATGTTCCGGGAGGGCCGGAGCCCCCGGCCCGGCATGATCGCGCACAGCCCCGCCTACGTGGCCGCGTTCATCGTCCGCGCGCTGCGCACCGGGGAAGAGGTGATCGACATCCCGCACGGCCCCGAGCAGCCCGGCCTGGCCAGGGTCTCGCAGGCCTGAGCCCCCGCCGTTACAAGATCAGCTTGTTCGTGACCCGAAGCCGCCAGGTGCCCTCGGCCATGACCAGCGCCTCGCCGCCCAGCAGTACCTGGTCCCCGTCCAGGGCCACCCGGACCAGCCCGCCTCGCGCGGACAGCTGCCGGCCGGTCAGCGGCTGGCGGCCGAGCCGCCCGATCCAGTACGGGCCGAGCGCGCAGTGCGCGGACCCCGTCACCTGGTCCTCGGTCCCGTCGGCCGTATGGAAGAACCGGGACACGAAGTCGGCCGTGTCGTCCGCGACGACGTCGGCCTCCCCGGCGGAGTCCTGCGCGCTCGGCGGTGACGATCAGCGCCCGGACCGGCAGTTCCCGCAGCGCCGCCAGGTCGGGCTGGAGGTCGCGGACCGCGGCCGGCGAGTCCAGCACGGCCATCACGTCCAGGTCGTTGCGGAGCACCTCGGTCACCGGGACCGGCAGCACGGTGCGCACCGCCTCCGCCAGCCCGCCGTGGTCCAGCGGCTCGGGGGCGAGGCTGGGAAAGCGCAGCTGGATCAGCTCGCCCGCGGACTCGGCCTCCAGCGGCCCGTACCGGGTGTCGAACCGGATCCGGTCGCCGACCGGGTGCCCCTGGTCGAGCAGCACCCGGGAGGCGGCCAGCGTGCCGTGCCCGCACAGCTCCAGCTCGCCGGCAGCGGTGAACCAGCGCAGCCCGAACCGTCCTGGCTCGGGCGACGGCCAGACCAGGGCGGTCGCGGGCTGGTTCAGCTCGGCGCCGATCAGGGGGCCGAACTCGTCCTCGGGTTCCTCGTCCAGGATCAGGACCGCCGCGGGATTCCCCTCGAAGGGGCCCGGCGCGAACGCGTCCACCTGATAAAGCCGCGCAGTCGTCACCCCCTCATCATCCCCGCCCGCCCTCGCGGCCCGCACGGCCGGCCCGGCGGCTGCGGCGTCCCGCACCGGTCCCTCTTTCCGCAACGAGAACCTCACCGCCGGCTCCGGCCCCCTCACGCGTGACAGACTTGCGGCGTGGGTGTCTACGGGGATCAGGTGCTCCCCCGCGCCCTGGACCTGTGGATGCGCGGCGCGGACGTCCGCCAGGTGCGGGCCCGGGTCACCGCCGGGATGGCCGGCGTGGTGGTCGAGATCGGCTTCGGGTCCGGGCTGAACGTCCCGCATTACCCCGAGGGGGTGACCAGGGTCCTGGCCGTGGACCCGGCCACCGTGGGCCGGCGCCTCGCCGCCACGCGGATCGCCGCCCACGCGGTGCCGGTCGAGTTCGTCGGCACCGACGCCCAGGCGATCCCGGTGGCCGGCGGCTGCGCCGACTTCGTGCTCAGCACCTGGACGCTGTGCACGATCCCGGACCCGGGACTGGCGCTCGCCGAGGCCTACCGGGTGCTGCGGCCCGGCGGCGCCTTCCATTTCGTGGAGCACGGCCTGTCCCCCGACGCGCAGGTGGCCCGGATGCAGCGCGGGCTGACCCCACTGCACCGGCGGGCGGTTGGCGGCTGCCACCTGGACCGGCGTATCTCGGAGCTGGTGACCGGGGCCGGGTTCCGGCTGACCCGGCTGGAGAACTACTACTTCCACCGGCCGCGGGCGGTGGGCTACACCTACGAGGGCGCCGCCACCAACCGCCGGCGGCAGCGTAGCGGTGCCCGGCGGCGCCACGCGCCTGTTGCTGTTATCAGCTCGCCGTTTCCCCGGCCTCAGCGCGGACGCCGCCCGATGAACAGGTGCGCGGGCATCCCTCACTCGTCCCTCCCGGCCGGTACATCGGCCGCGAACCGCGCCTCGGGCTCGAACCCGGCGTCGGCCAGCAGGCGCAGCCACGGCTCCCGCCGGAACGCGCCCAGCCGGTGGGCCTCGCGGACGACCTGAACCGTGCCGTCCGCCTCCCGGAGCGTGAACTCGTACTCCACCCTGATCCAGTCGTCGGCGGGATCGGGATCCCAGGTCCACTCGCGGAAGCTGCCCTGGCGCCCTTCCGCGTCGGTGCTCCCGCCGCCGCCCGTCCCGGCCTGGAACGTCTCGGCCGTGTAGTCCGGCACGAACACGGCCATCCCGCCCGGCCGGCAGTGCGCGAACGCGGTCGCGATGAGCTGCCGCAGATCCT
The DNA here is from genome assembly GCA_963781085.1 of uncultured Actinomycetes bacterium. GTDB lineage: Bacteria > Actinomycetota > Actinomycetes > Streptosporangiales > Streptosporangiaceae > RYN-230. The sequence goes on along the minus strand of CAWAES010000003.1, from coordinate 266,923 downwards.
CGGCGTCGGTCACGTAGTCGACCGCGTCGTGCACCAGGACGGCGTCGAACTGCCGGCCCAGCCGGACCGTGCGCATGTCGCCCTGCCGGTGCGCGCATTCGGGGTTCAGCCGCTGCGATACGGCCAGCATCCCGGCTGACCAGGTCGACCAGGGTCAGGTCCAGCCGGTCCTTCAGGTGGACCGCGACGTGCCCGCCGCCGCTGCCCAGGTCCAGCACCTCACGGACGTCGATGGCGGCCGTGGTGAACAGTTCCGCCAGGTACGCGGACTCCGCCGCGTACTCCCCGGGCGGTGAGATCAGCGGCCACCAGTCGGCCAGCTCCTGGTAGAGGCGGTACTCCCCCGGCATGCCCGCCATCATGCCGTACCCGGATCACGCCGCCCGCGTCACCCGTGGCGGGCCATCGGTTCCCTGCGCAGCCGCCGCAGCACCCGGCCGAGCAGCGGGATCGCCACCCACAGCGCGAACGCCCACTGCCCCGCGGCGAAGGCCACGGGAATCGAGATCAGGAACACGACGATAAGGGTGAGGGTGTGGGAGTTCTCCGGATGGCGGGCCGACTCCGGAGCGTCGGCCCGCATCAGGTCCTTATCCCTGATCTCGCGGCTCATCAGCAGCAGGCAGGTCGAGGCGATGACCTGGACCAGGGTGTAGATCGTGAAGCGGACGCCGAACCCGCCGTTGCCGGTCAGTATCCGGGTCGCGAACGGTGTGATGATCATCATCAGGAGCCAGATCATGTCCAGCCGGATGAGCGTGCCGTTCAGCCGGTTCACGTACCGGAATACTCGCCGGTGGACCGCCCAGTGGTTCCCGATGACCACGAAGCTGATCAGGAAAGCCAGGTACCCATCTCGGTCGCCCCACAACGCGTCCAGGAGCTGGTGATTGGTCGTACTGTTCGTGGCAGCGGGCAGCGGGAGGGCCAGGGCGAGCAGTGTGATTGCGATCGCGACCACGGCGTCGGAGAAGAAGACGACCCGCTCAGCGGCCTTGGCCTCGACCTCGGGCTCGTCGCCCGCGGGCCTGGCGGCCGGCGAGCCGGGCGGCCGCTGCTCGTGCGACGGGTCAGACGGACTGATCACGGTCAGCTCTCCCGGTTCACGACAGATCGGCGCCAGCTCGGGCGGAATTCGCCCGCCAAGCCTGTCAGCTGATCTGCCTAAATGTGGGCCTAATACCCCGAACTGCCGCACACGCCGGCTGCGCCGACGTATACCCGCTGGGGTATCCTGGAATGGACCGCCAGGGAGGCAGCTGAATGCAGATCGATGACGAGGCCGTGGGCCAGGTGCTCAACCGGCTCCGCCGCGCCCAGGGCCAGCTGGCCGGGGTCATTTCCATGGTCGAGTCCGGGCGGGACTGCGCCGAGGTAGTCACCCAGCTCGCGGCGGTGGCCCGGGCGCTGGACCGGGCCGGCTTCAAGATCGTGGCCAGCGGGATGCGCCAGTGCGTGGCCGCCGGGGACGGGAACGCCCCGATGACCGAGGAGCAGATGGAGAAGATGTTCCTCATCCTCGCCTGACCGGGCAGGCCTGATCGGGCCCGGCCGGGTAGGCCCGGCCGGGCCGGCCGCCGGGGACGCCAGGCTCTAGCCTTGATGCCGCCGTCTACCGGAAGGAGCTGGTCTGGCGATGCTGGCACCACGAGACAGCCGGAGCCGGGACTGCCGCCGCCTCGACGGGCTGTGGCGGTTCCGCTTCGACACCGGCGGCGAAGGCGAGGCCGGCCGCTGGTGGCAGGGACCCCTGCCGGGCGCCCGGGAGATGGCCGTCCCGGCCAGCTACAACGACCTGGTCACCGAGGCGGCGGAACGCGAGCACGTGGGCGACGTGTGGTACCAGCGCGACGTCCGGGTCCCCGCGACCTGGCAGGACCGGCGCATCGTGCTCCGCTGCGACGCGGCCACCCATCACGGCACGGTCTGGGCCGGGGACACCCAGGTCGCTGACCACGCCGGCGGGTACACGCCGTTCGAGGCTGAGGTAACCAGCCTGGCCCGCTGCGGCGAACTGCTGCGGGTGACGGTGCGGGTCGGCAGCGAGCTCAGCCTGGCCACGATCCCGCCCGGCGTGGCGTCCCGCACCGCGGCCGGGCACACGAGGCTGCGGTACTTCCACGACTTCTTCAACTATGCGGGCCTGCACCGCTCGGTGTGGCTCTACTCCACCCCGCGCAGCTATATCGCCGACCTGGCCGTCGGGACCGGCTACGATCCCGGGACCGCGGCTGGCCAGGTGACCTACCACCTGGATGTGACCGGGGACGGCCCGACGTCGGTGCGGCTCCGCGACGCGTCCGGGGCCGTGGTGGCCGAGGGCGCCGGCCCGGACGGCGTCCTGGCCGTGCCCGGGGCCCGCGCGTGGAGCCCGGGCGGCCCGTACCTGTACCGCCTGGACGCGCGGCACGGCGACGACGAGTACTCACTGCCGGTGGGCATCAGGACGGTCCAGGTGGACGGGGCCCGGCTGCTGGTGAACGGGGAGCCGGTCCAGCTCCGCGGCTTCGGCATGCACGAGGACGGCGTGCTGCACGGCAAGGGCCACGACGACACGAGGATGGTGCGCGACTTCGCGCTGCTGCGGTGGATCGGCGCCAACTCGTTCCGGACCTCGCACTACCCCTACGCCGAGGAGGTCCTCGACTACGCCGACCGGCAGGGCCTGCTCGTCATCGACGAGACCCCGGCCGTCGGCCTGCACTTCAGCCTGGGCAACATGGGCGATCCCGGCGCGCGGACCTTCGGCCCCGGCCTCATCGGGCCGGAGGCCGCCGCGGCCCACCTGGCCGCGATCCGGGAGCTCGTCGCCCGGGACCGCAACCATCCCAGCGTCATCGCCTGGTCCATCGCGAACGAGCCGGACACCGCCGAACCGGCCGCCCGCGACTATTTCGCGCCGCTGGCCGCCGCCGCCCGGGAACTGGACCCGGGCCGGCCGGTCTGCTTCGCCAACGTGGCCACCGCGCCGCCGGAGGCCGACGTGGTCACCGACCTGTTCGACCTGGTCTGCGTGAACCGCTATTACGGCTGGTACGCCGATCCCGGCGACCTGGAATCGGCCGAGGCGGACCTGGAGGCCGAGCTGCGGGCCTGGGCCCGGCACGGCAAGCCGATCGTGGTCACCGAGTTCGGGGCGGACGCCCTCGCCGGGCCTGCACGCACTGCCTCCCGTCATGTGGTCCGAGGACTACCAGACGGCGCTGATCGCGATGTCCGCGCGGGTGTTCCGGCGGATCCCCGAGGTCATCGGCGAGCACGTGTGGAACTTCGCCGACTTCGCGACCGCGCAGGCGGTGCACCGCCCCGGCGGCAACCACAAGGGCGTGTTCACCCGGGACCGGCAGCCCAAAGCAGCCGCCTGGCTGCTGCGCGATCTCTGGCGTCAGCGCCGGCGAGTAACCGACGGTACCGAACGTCGCTGCTACGCTACTTTTCGTGACTACCCACTTTCAGTCGGACGGCGGCATCGCCAGCGCGCACCTCGTCGAACCAGCTGGCCGGCAACGGCCAGTCGATCGACAACCTGGCCTTCATCACGTCCTTGGCCAGGTGGAATCTCGAACTCCTGGCCCGCGGTGGCGCGGGCACGTTCGTCAAGCTGAACTACCTGGACGCCCGCGGGACCGAGCGGACCGGGCTCGCGGTCACGACCGGGACAAGCAGCCCCATCAGCTCCGTCGCTCCCGAGGCGAACGGCGCCGCCAGCCTGGATCTGGAGAACAACGATCTGACCGGGTGGAGAACGTGGTGCCGTCGCCGGACAACCGGGGCCAGCTGAACCTGGACGGGTTGCTGGCCCTCACGCCCTAGTCCGAGCCGGCCACGCCCGCCTTCGGTGGCGTCCTGGACGTGGACACGGCCGACGGTGCGCTGAAGTTCAAGGGCAGCCGGGCCGGTCACGACCGCCAGCGCCTGAGGACGGCGAAGGCTCACAGGGAGTTGCGGGCCCGCGCCCGGGCCGGCCTCGGTCAGGTGCCGATGTAGGCCGCGAGGTGCTCGCCGGTGAGGGTGGAGCGGGCGGCGACGAGGTCGGCGGGTGTGCCCTCGAAGACGATCCGGCCGCCGTCGTGGCCGGCGCCGGGGCCGAGGTCGATGATCCAGTCGGCGTGCGCCATGACCGCCTGGTGATGCTCGATGACGATGACCGACTTGCCGGAGTCGACGAGCCGGTCGAGCAGGCCGAGCAGTTGCTCGACGTCGGCGAGGTGCAGGCCGGCGGTCGGCTCGTCGAGGACGTAGACGCCGCCCTTCTCGGCCATGCGGGTGGCCAGCTTGAGCCGCTGCCGCTCGCCGCCGGACAGCGTCGTGAGCGGCTGGCCGAGGCTGAGGTAGCCGAGCCCGACGTCGTCGAGCCGCTCCAGGATGGCGAGCGCGGCCGGGATGCGCGCCTCACCCTCGCCGAAGAACTCCAGGGCCTCACTGACCGGCATCGCGAGCACCTCGCTGATGTCACGGCCGCCGAGGTGATACTCCAGCACCGAGGCGTCGAACCGCTTGCCCCCGCACACCTCGCAGGTGGTCGCGACGCCGGCCATCATCGCCAGGTCGGTGTAGATGACCCCGGCGCCGTTGCAGTTGGGGCAGGCCCCCTCGGAGTTCGAGCTGAACAGGGCCGGCTTTACCGAGTTGGCCTTGGCGAACGCTTTGCGGATGGGGTCGAGCAGCCCGGTGTAGGTCGCTGGGTTGCTGCGCCGCGAGCCGCGGATGGGCGCCTGGTCGACCGTCACCACCCCGTCGCGCCCGGACACCGAGCCGCGGATCAGCGAGCTCTTACCCGAGCCTGCTACCCCGGTGACCACGATCAGCGCCCCGAGCGGGATGTTGACGTCCACGTCCTGCAGGTTGTGCAGGCTGGCCCCGCGCACCTCCAGCTGCCCGGACGGCTTCCGTACCGAGGACTTCAGGGCGGCGCGGTCGTCCAGGTGCCGCCCGGTGGTGGTATCACTCTTCCGCAGGCCCTCGACGGTGCCTTCGAAGCAGACGGTGCCGCCCGCCGTGCCAGCCCCGGGGCCGAGGTTGACCGCGTGGTCGGCGATCGTGATCATCTCCGGCTTGTGCTCCACCACGAGCACCGTGTTGCCCTTGTCCCGGAGCTGCAGCAGCAGGTCGTTCATCCGCTGGATGTCGTGCGGGTGCAGCCCGACCGTCGGCTCGTCGAAGACGTAGGTCACGTCGGTGAGCGACGAGCCGAGCTGGCGGATCATCTTGGTGCGCTGGGCCTCGCCGCCCGACAGCGTGACCGTCGGCCGGTTCAGCGAGAGGTAGCCCAGGCCGATCTCGGTGAACGAGTCCAGGTTGCGCTTGAGCGCGGCCAGCAGCGGCGCCGCCGACGGTTCGTCGAGACCGTCGACCCATCCGGCCAGGTCGCTGATCTGCATCGCGCAGGCGTCGGCGATGCTGATGCCCTTGATCTTCGAGGACCGCGCCTCCTCGCTGAGCCGGGTACCGTCGCATTCCGGGCAGGTGGTGAAGGTGACCGCGCGGTCCACGAATGCCCGGACGTGCGGCTGCATCGCCTCAGGATCCTTGGACAGCATCGACCTCTGGATCCGCGGGATCAGCCCCTCGTAGGTCATGTTGATGCCCGCGATCTTCATCCTGACCGGCTCGTGGCGGAGGAAGTCGTCCAGTTCCTTCTTGGTGAACTTGCGGATCGGCTTGTCCGGGTCGTAGAAGCCGGACTCGCTGTAGAGCCGGGAGTTCCAGCCGCCCCCGGTGTAGCCGGGGACGGTGATCGCGCCCTCGTTGAGCGACTTGCTGTCGTCGTACAGCTGGGACAGGTCGATGTCGGTGACAGTGCCCCGGCCTTCGCAGCGCGGGCACATGCCGCCGATGATGCTGAAGCTGCGCCGCTCCTTCACGGTTTTCCCGCTGCGCTCGAACTTGACCGCGCCCGCCCCGCTGATCGAGGCGACGTTGAAGGAGAACGCCTGGGGCGAGCCGACGTACGGCTTGCCGAGCCGGCTGAACAGGATGCGCAGCATCGCGTTGGCATCGGTGGCGGTGCCGACCGTGGAGCGGGGGTCGGCGCCCATCCGCTCCTGGTCGACGAGGATCGCGGTGGTCAGCCCGTCGAGCACGTTGACCTCGGGCCGCGCCAGCGTGGGCATGAAGCCCTGCACGAAGGCGCTGTAGGTCTCGTTGATCAGCCGCTGCGACTCCGCGGCGATCGTGCCGAACACCAGCGAGCTCTTGCCCGAGCCGGAGACGCCGGTGAACACCGTCAGCCGGCGCTTCGGGATCTCGACGCTGACGTCCTTGAGGTTGTTCACGCGCGCGCCGTGCACGCGGATCAGATCGTGGCTGTCGCCAGCGTGCAGCGCAGGCGACTGCGTGTCCGTCCTCGTGGCCATGCTCATCGTGTCTCCATCTGTTAGGCGGCGGCCCGCCGAGCCTCCGGGCCGGCTATGCGGCGCCCGGCCGAGGCCTCAGACCAGCCAGCGGCCGTCGCGCATCAGCTCGCGGCCGGGCAGCTCGTTCGCCTCGCGCCAAGCCTGGATGCGGCGCGGGGAGATGCGGAACCAGCGGTACGGCGTGGCCAGCGCACGCGGGTCGAAGCCGGTGTGCGCGGCGAACCGGTCACCCCGCTCCTGCGGCAGCGCGTCGATCTCGAGGACCTCGACGTCGCCCTCGATCATGGACACGTCGCGGGTGTGCCCCAGCCCCAGCCGGACGGCCCGGGTGGCGGCCAGGTTCCGGCCGGTCGGGCTGTCCGCCGGCGTGGCCATCAGCAGCGCCTCGCCGTCCCAGTCGAAGGACAGCGGCACCAGGTACGGTGCACCGTCCGCCGAGGCGCTGGCCACCCAGACATCGATGTCGCGGGTGAGCCGGTGCTCGGTGTCGCGACGACGCTGAGCGCGGGAGCGGGGCCGGCGCTCATCGGTCCTGAAGCAGCCCGAGGACATTGCCATCGGGGTCGGTGACGGTGGCCACCAGGCGGCCGCCACCGACGTCGCGCGCGGGCTCCTTCACGGTGGCACCCGCGGCGGTCACCTCGGCCAGCTTCGCCTCGATGTCCGGCACGTGCCAGTAGGCCACCGGCGAGGTCATGCCCTGCGCCCGCCGCCCGGCACCAGCCCGATGTGCTGGCCCGCGACCTCGAAGCCGACGTAGTAGGACGCGTCGTGCTGCGGCGGCATGCCGAGCAGGGCGGCGTACACCGCCTTGGCCGCCGCCAGGTCGGACACGGGGTGCAGCACGGTCTTGATTCCCTGGGTGGAAGAGTCGGTCATGGTCACTCCTGAAGTCGTGGGTCATCGTCGACCCGGTGGGACGGCCGGCTCAACCTGGACGTGAAGCCCGGAAACCGGCCCGCCGGGATGGCCGGCGGGCCGGTCGTCATCCAGCTGACGCCGCCGGATCCGGCATCCTGCGGACCTCAAAGCCGCGGGTGCCGCGGCAGAAGTCCAGGGACGCCTCCGGGTCGTCACCCGGGAGGGAGGCCTGAACGCCGATGTCCATGACGGTCACGCTAGTTGCGGCTCCGTGACCGGCGCTTCTCGATTCCTGATCGGTCTGGTCACCTGTTTCGCGACGCACGACGGCATCCCCGCCGTCGCGCCCGCCGCGTCGCGCCGGTAGGTACTGGGCGGCACGCCGACCAGCTCGGTGAAGCGGGTGCTGAAGGTGCCCAGCGACGAGCAGCCGACCTCGAAACAGACCTCGGTGACGCTGAGGTCACCCCGGCGCAGCAGCGCCATCGCCCGCTCGATCCGCCGCGTCATCAGGTAGCTGTACGGAGACTCACCGTAGGCGAGCCGGAACTCGCGGCTGAGGTGCCCAGCCGACATGTGCACGCCGCGGGCGAGCGCCTCGACGTCCAGCGGCTGCGCGTACTCCCGGTCGATCCGGTCGCGGACCCGGCGCAGCCGCGCCAGGTCGCGCAGGTGCTGCGCCGCGGCGGGTCTGCTGGTCACCTGGTGTATCTTACCCATTCGGCACACTGTGATCATGGCCCACGGCAGCCGTCGTCCGCCCGGGCGCTGCTGCCCCGGCGAGGCCGGCGCCAGCAGCCCCGCGCCGGCGGCTCGGAATCGCTAGGGTCAGCCATGATGGCGCGCTGGCCGCTGGCGCACCTGTCCGGCCCGATCGTGGAGCCATCGCGCGATGACAAGATGCTCGGGAGAGCGAGACGGGAACGAGGGAAGCGGGAGCCGTGATCGAGGAGCTCGCCCGGGATCGTCTGGGCTTCCACCAGCTTCGTCCCGGGCAACTGAGCGCGGTGGAGGCGCTGGCCGGCGGCCGGATGTGCTGGCGGTGCTGCCGACCGGCGGCGGGAAGTCGGCGATCTACGAGCTGGCGGGGCTGCTGCGGCCCGGGCCGGTGGTCATCGTGTCGCCGCTGATCGCGCTGCAGGATGATCAGCTGGCGCACCTGCGGGCGGCTGGTGCTGCCGGCGATCGTGCTGAACTCGCAGCAGGCGGCCAGTGCGCGGGCGGCGGCGCTGCTGGCCTCGTGCGATTCGGACACGTTCGTATTCCTCGCGCCGGAGCAGCTGGCCAACGCGGAGACCCGCGACACGCTACGGCGGGCGGGCCAGGGCTGTTCGCCGTGGATGAAGCGCACCTGATCAGCCAGTGGGGCCACGACTTCCGCCCCGACTACCTGCTGCTCGGCGCGCAGGCCGAGGCGCTCGGCGCGCCGGTCCGCCTGGCCCTGACCGCGACCGCCGCGCCGCCGGTGCGGCAGGAGATCATCCGGCGGCTCGGCCTGCGCGATCCGCTGGTGGTGATCGGCGACTTCGACCGGCCGCACCTCCATCTCTCGGCGCAGCACGTGAGCACCATTCCCGACAAGGAGCGCGAACTGGTCCGCGCGGCGCGGGAGTTCGCTGGCCCGGGGATTGTCTACGCGGCGACGCACGCCAGCGCGCAGGCGGCCCACGATGCGCTCGCGTCGGCCGGGGAGCGGGTGACGCTGTATCACGCCGGGCTGTCCGGGCGCGAGCGGCACCAGGCGATGACGGCGTTCCTGGACGGCTCGGCCCGCATCATCGCGGCCACGGTCGCGTTCGGCATGGGGATCGACAAGCCGGACGTCCGCTGGGTGCTGCACGCCGATCCCCCGCCGTCGCTGGATGCGTACTACCAGGAGATCGGGCGGGCCCGCGGACGGCCAGCCCTCGCAGGTGCGGCTGCTGTACCGCTACGACGATTTCGAGATGGCGCGCCACCTGATCGCGAGAAGCGTCTCCGGCGCGGCCGTCGCGCAGACCGCGGCCGGCGCTCGCGGCCGGGCAGCGGACCGGGCCCGGCGCGCGGCAGCAGACGGCCGCGCTGGCCCGGCTGGCCGATCTCGGCGCGGCGGCCTGGCAGGCGGACGGCGACGTCCGCTGGACCGCGCGATGACCGTCGCGGCAGCGGTGGAAGCCTCGGAGGCGGAGACCGAACGCGAGGACGAGGTGGAGCGCACGCGGCTGGCGATGATGCGCCGCTACGCCGAGCACACCGGCTGCCGCCGTTCGTTCCTGCTGACCTACTTCGGGCAGGACTACCGCGGCCCCTGCGGGAACTGCGACAACGATCTCGGGCCCGGCGAGGCTGCGCCGCGCTGAGGTCCCATTCGCTGTGGGCGCACGCGTCGTGAGCGAGCGCTGGGGCGAGGGCACGGTGCAGCGGTACGACGGCGACCAGGTCACCGTGCTGTTCGACGAGCACGGCTACCGCGAGCTGTTCGTGCCGGTCGTGCTGGAACGCAGCCTCCTGCGTCCCGGATAGAAACCGGATCCGGCGATGGCCCGGCGTACCTCCGGTTCTATCACGCCGACGTCGCTGACCTGCAGCCCTGTCACCTGTCTCGGTGGGGCGGGTGGGGCTCGAACCCACGACCGACGGATTATGAGTCCGCTGCTCTGACCGGCTGAGCTACCGCCCCGGCACCGCCAGAACCTTATCGCAGCCACAGGCCCGCGGGCCGCCGGCGTCCACGCGGCCCTGCGGGGCCAGCACGCGGCGGGCCGCGCGGGGACGGCCGGGCCTACCTCGGGCTGAGCTGCATGGCCATGGCGTGCTCCACCAGGGCGATGAGCGCCGCCTTGGTGGACTTCCGGCCCCGGGCGTCACACTGGACGACCGGGACGTTCGGGCTGACCGACAGGGCCTCCGCGACGTCCTGCACGCCGTGCGGGAACTCGCCGTGGAACCCGTTGATCGGCCACGATGAACGGCAGGCCGGCCGTCTCGAAGTAGTCGACGGCCGGGAAGGAGTCGGCCAGCCGGCGGGTGTCCACCAGGACCACCGCGCCGATCGCGCCCTGGATCAGGTCGTCCCACATGAACCAGAACCGGTGCTGGCCCGGGCGTGCCGAACAGGTACAGGATCAGCCCGGCGTCCAGCGTCACCCGGCCGAAGTCCATGGCCACCGTGGTGGTCGTCTTGTCAGGCATCGCCGACAGGTCGTCAACTCCGGCACTGGCCGAGGTCATGACCGCCTCGGTGGTCAGCGGGGTGATCTCTGATACCGACCCGACGAAGGTGGTCTTGCCGACGCCGAAGCCACCCGCCACGACGATCTTGACCGACGTCATGGCGGCGGTATCCCCAGCCGTGCCCCGCACGGGACTAGAGCTTGCGAAGTCCACTGAGCACCCTTTCGAGCAGGTTGAGATCTGGGCGGCCATGTGCATGGTCGAGCTGGTGCACCCTGACCAGCCCTTCCACCGCCATATCAGCGACCAGGACACGGGCCACGCCCAGGGGCATCCTGAGCACGGCGGATATCTCCGCCACTGAGCGCCAGTCACGGCAGAACCCGAGAATGGCCTGGCATTCCGGGCTGAGACTCGAAAGATCGCGCGCCTCGTAGTGAGACGCGGCCACCATCGCCTCGATCTGGAGCTGGTACCGGGGCTTGGTCCTGCCCCCGGTTACCGCATATGGCCGGACCAGCCCGCTCCCAGCGGGTTCGGCCCCACGTGAACGCATTCCTCCGCCAGACCCGGTGCCACGTTGGCCACCTGTCGGCGGCCAGTCATCCAGGCCTGGGCCGGACAACGGTCTCTCCTGTCACTATCTGCCATCCTCCGACCGCAGAGCCCCGCGCATATCCGGCGTGAGGGCCCGTCCCACCCGCTCCACGAGGAGCGCCATCTCGTAGGCCACCAGGCCCATGTCACAATCAGCGGACGCGAGCACGGCCAGGCTCGACCCGTCGCTGATCGCCATCACCAGCAGCAGGCCGCGCTGCCATCTCCACGACCGTCTGGGTAACCGGGCCGCCTTCGAAGACCCGGGAAGCGCCCTGCGTCAAGCTGGTCAGGCCAGAAGTCACGGCCGCCAGCTGGTCGACCCGGTCGGCCGGGAAGCCGTTCGAGTACGCCAGCGGCAGCCCGTCAGACGAGACCACGATGGCATGCGCGACGGACGGGACCCGCTCCACGAAGTTCGTGATCAGCCAGTTCAGGTCCTGGACCGGACGGGTTAGCGGACTCACGAACCCTCCTTTCTCGGCGACCCCACCATAAGCACCAGCACGTGCGGCAATCCCGCTCGACCACTCATGTCACATCGTCTCCCTCACCGCCAGCATCGTCCTCGCTGTCGCGGCGGCACGCGCCTTCGCGAACGCCTCGCTGGAAACTAGCGAAGCGCTGCCTGGTCACAGCAGCCGAGCGGACCGGAGGGGGCGGCGCCGGCTCGGCGTCCGCGCCCACGGTCCCGGGCACCAGGTTGGCCTTGGGGACGCGCTTCGGGAGGCCGGACAGGGTCACCCCGCCCGACGCCGGCTTGCTGACGCCTCGGCGGCCCGCCAGCCCTCGTCCGCGGCGGAAGCGGACCAGCCGCCCGTGTTGCCGGAGCTGCGCGTCCGGCCGCGGCAGCGCCGGAGTTCGGCCGGTCGGCGCTGTGCCGGCCACGGCGGAACCAGTCCGACTCCACCGACTCGAAGATGGGCAGCCGGTTGCCCTCGCCGCCCGGGCCGGCCGGCGGAACCACGACTTCGCCGCCGGGCCGGGCCGGCGTCGCTGCCGCCGGACTCCGGACGGGCCGGGTCGGCAGCCGCGGCGGCTGGCTCGCGCCGTCACCGCTCAGGGACGTGCCGAACGCCGGCGGCGTGCCGTTGCTCGGCACCGCGGTCATCGGGCCCGGTGCTCGCCGCCGGTGGCGGCGCGGACGTCGGCGTGCTCGGCGGCGGGTCGTCCCAGGACCGGGCTTGGCTAGGCCGGGTTCTCGCCAGGACGGGGCGTCAGGTGCGGACGGCGCGTCGTCCCAGGCCGGCCCGGCCGAGCGCGGTGGCGGGGTCGTCCCAGGCCGGGGCGAGCGCCGGGAAGCCCGCCGTGGCCGCCGAATCACCGTTCTCGGCCGTGCAGCGGGGTGAACCGCGGCGCGCGGGCCGCGTTCACCGGCCTCCTCAGCGGCGCTGCGGCCGCGCGCGCGGGCCCCACTCCCCGCCGTCGCTGCCGTTGCCGGCCAGCGGTCGTCGAGGGAGTCCAGCGGCCGCCCGGCCCGTTCCGCTCGAAGCGGCGCAGCCCGGCCGGGGATGCCGTCGCCCTCGTGGGTCACCGTCTCGTCCGGCAGCCAGACCAGGGCGGTCAGCCCGCCGGTCGTCGGCCGGGCGCAGCCGGACCCGGATGCCGTGCCGGGCCGCCAGCCGGGCGACCACGAACAGGCCCATCCGCCGGGACACCGCCACGTCCACCACCGGCGGGTTGTCCAGCCGCCAGTTGGCGTGGGCCATCTCCTCGGCGCCCATGCCGACGCCCTGGTCGCTGATGTCGAGCAGCACCCCGCCGCTGTTCAGCAGGTGACCGGAGACGGTGACCGGCGTCTCCGCCGACGAGAACGAGGTGGCGTTCTCGACCAGCTCGGCGACCAGGTGCACGACGTCGTTGACGGCCTGGCCGCGGACCGAGATGCCGGGCTGCACGTTCAGCGAGACCCGCTCGTACTGCTCGATCTCGGAGACCGCGGCGCGGAGCACGTCCACCAGGGCCACCGGCTGGTTCCACCGCCGGGACGCGTCATGGCCGGCGAGCACCAGCAGGTTCTCCGAGTTGCGGCGCATGCGGGTGGCCAGGTGGTCCATCTGGAACAGGTTGGACAGCCGTTCCGCGTCCTGCTCGCCCTGCTCCAGATCGTCGATCAGCCGGATCTGGCGTTCGACCAGAGACTGGCTGCGCCGGGACAGGTTCACGAACATCGCGTTGACGTTGCCGCGCAGCGCGGCCTCGTTCGCGGCCAGCCGGAGCGCTTCCCGGTGGACCTGGTCGAACGCCCGCGCGACTTCACCGATCTCGTCGGAGGAGTCCACGTCGATGGGCTCGACCTCGAACGGAGCCGCCGCCGTCGGTCTCGCTCATCCGCCGGACCATCTCCGGCAGCCGGACGCCCGGCCACTTCCAGCGCGCCCGCGCGCAGCCGCCGCAGCGGCGCGGACCATCGACCGGCCGATGATCACGGTCAGGAACAGGGAGAGCGCCAGCACGAGCAGGACCGCCGCGCCGACCACGATCGGCCGCGGTCAGGGCCGACTTGTGCAGCGCCGCCGCCCGCGAGCTGATCTGGCCGGTCAGGGACTGCTCGACCGAGCCCATCTGCGAGTCGATCTCGTTCGACATGGCGCCGTACCAGTCGTCCGCGCTGGTGGTGTCGGCTCGCCAGCTACGCCGTTGTGTTCTGCGCCGTGGTGATCGCCTGGGTCTCCTCGGCGTTGGCCTCGAAGACGAAGGACGAGGACACGCTGTTGTTCCACAGCTGGCGCTGGGCCATGCTGGCCGTGGTGTTGAAGGAGGCCAGGTTGCTCGCCTGCTCCGCGACCGCCGAGTTCAGCGCGGTCAGCTCGTTCGGGCTGAGCGAGCCCTGCAGCAGGCCCAGGTGAGGATCGGCCCGCTGCTCGGAAGCCTCTTCCTTCATCCTGGACACGAGGCCGAGCACCCGGATGGCCTGGGCGAGCGTCGCGTCACTGGCTCCCTGGCCGGTCACGTCGATCAGCGCCGAGCAGGTCCTGGATGATCGTGGCGTACTTCTGCACCACGACCAGCGCCGGCAGCTGGGTCCGGTCGCCGCGGCGCCGCAGGCACCGCAGTCTGCAGCGCGGTCGCGGGCTGTCGCCGCCTCCAGCTGGGTCTGCGCGGAGAAGGAGCCGTTGACCTGGCTCAGCTCGCTCCTGCACCACGGCGGCGGTCTGGTTGGTCAGCGCGTGCTGCTGCTTCACCACGGCCAGCTCGGGGGCACCCCCGCCGCTTGGGGGCTGACGACCGCCCGCCCTGGATCCCCAGCCCGATGTAACGGACCGTCTGGTCCCGTTCGTCCTCGAGACGCTGGGCCAGGACGGTGACGTTGGCGCTGAGCGTCGGCGAGCTGCTGGACCCGCCCGTAGGCGGTGGCGCTGCGCGCGTACGAGAGGATTCCGGCGCCGCCCAGCACCACGGCGGTCAGCGTGGGGATAGCGATCAGCAGGACCAGGCGGGAACGCACCCGCCAGTTCTTCAGCGCGCGGCGTGAGCCGCCGCCCGGCCGCCTGGCCGGGGCTGCTCCTCCAGGCTCGGCCCCGTCCTCCCGGCCCTCGAGGTCCGCGGGCGCGCGGGACGCCGGGCCGGTGTCGGCAGCCGGCTCCACTGACCGCTGAATCGCCTGCCAGCCCGTCGCCGGTCATCTTGCTGCGGGACCGCACAGCCTCTGCACCTCTCACCTGGCTTGTGTGGCGAGCCAGCAGGCCCGCAGTACTTGCGGCGGAACTGACATGACGCACCCCTTCCCGGGTGACGATTCTGCGAGCCCCGCGCGCGGGCGCGGCCAAGGGCTAACCCTAACGTCTCACCATCGGCAGTGATCAATACCTTATGCCAGGAAAGCGCTGCTCTAGCGTGATGTTTGCCGGATCGCTTGACGTCAGTAGGGTACTCTCCGGCGCTTCGGCCGTGGCTCGTTCTGTACTAACTAAGCCTGGTATGTACGAAGAAGGCTAAGAGTACCCAGGTACAGGCGGTGCGGACCGCCCGGGGCCGGCGGTCACCGCAGCGCCGCGGCGCCTCCGGCCAGCCGCCAGACCCCTCCGGCGGCCCTGGTGCCGCCGCCGGGGGACGCGGGCCCGCGTCCGCCTTCTGCTGCCGGGGCGGCCATTTCGCGCGCAAACTGGGATCGGCGCCGCCGGGTGACCCGATTCCCGCCCCCGCCACCCGGCCCGGCCGCCGGGGACGGTTATTGCGTCCGGCCTTTCAGCCATAAGCCCCGGGCGGCTCCTCTAGTCCGGGACCCCCAGTTCCCGCGCGATGATCATCCGCTGGACCTCGGAGGTGCCTTCGCCGATCTCGAGCACCTTGGCGTCGCGGTAGAACCGGGCCACCGGGAACTCGTTCATGAACCCGTAGCCGCCGAAGATCTGGGTGGCCTCCCGGGCGTTGTCCATCGCCGCGTTGGACGCGAGGAGCTTCGCGATCGCCGCCTGCCGCTTGACCGGCTCCCCCGCGACCAGCCGGGCCGCCGCGTCGTACCAGGCCAGCCGCGCGCTGTGGGTACGTGCCTCCATGTCGGCCAGCTTGAACCGGATGGCCTGGTAATGCCCGAGCCGGTGACCGAACGCCGCCCGCTCGCCGGTGTAGCGCAGGCATTCGTCCACGCAGCCCTGGGCCAGGCCGACCGCGAGAGCGGCGATCGCGATCCGGCCCTCGTCCAGGATCTCCAGGAACTGGGCGTAACCGCGGCCGCGCGCGCCGAGCAGATGGTCCGCGGGAACCCGGCACGAGGCGAAGGACAGTTCCCTGGTATCCGAGGCGCACCAGCCGACCTTGGAGTACTCCGGCCCCACGGTCAGCCCGGGGGTGCCGGCCGGCACCATGATGGACGAGATCTCCCGGGGCCCGCCGGGATCACCCCCGGTGATGGCCAGCACGGTGACCAGGGAGGTGATGGAGGTCCCGGAGTTGGTGATGAACGACTTGGTCCCGTCGATGACCCACTGCCCGTCCCCGGCCGCCCCCCTCACCGTGGCTCCAGCCGCGCCGTGGTCCGCATCCCGCCGGGGATGTCGGAGCCCCCGCCCGCCTCGGTCAGGCCGAACGCGGCCAGCTGCTCCCCGGAGCACAGACCGGGCAGCCAGCGGCGGCGCTGATCGTCGGTGCCGAACTTATAGATAGGCATAGCCCCGAGGGCCACCGCGGCCTCGAGCGTGATGGCCACCGAGGAGTCCACCCGGGCCAGTTCCTCCAGGGCCAGGCCGAGCGCGAACAAGTCGCCGTCCATGCCGCCGAACTCCGCCGGGAACGGCAGCCCGAACAGGCCGAGCTTGGCCATCCGGGCGACCAGTTCGTAGGGGAACTCGGCGCGCTCGTAGAAGCCGCCGATCACCGGCCGCACCACCTCGCGGGCGAAGTCGGCCACCGTCTGGCGCAGGTCCTGGTGCTCATCGCTGAGTGCGTAACTGATCATCACTGCCCCTCATCGGCCGGTCACGCCGCATGACCGTGATGTTACTGGGCGCTGGGCCGGTGGCCGGGCACCCGTGCCGTCCCGCGAACGTTAGGCTCACGTGAACACGTCCCTGCCGCCGTCCCGGAGGACGACATGGCGACCCTGACCTGTCCTGCCTGTGCCGCTGAGGTCCAGCAGGACGATCTCATCTGCTTCACCTGCGGTGCCAACCTGCCCAGGCGCAGGTCGGCTGACGAGCCTGCCTCCCCGACGGTGATGCAGGAGTACCCGAAACGCGAGGGCGCCGCGGCCCCGCCGGCCGGGTCGTCCTGCCCGCACTGCGGGGCGGCCGTCCGGGAGCCGGCGGCCGTGTTCTGCGCGGTGTGCCGGGAGCCGCTGCCGCCCCGGGCGGGCGTCATCTCGCCCGTGGTGCTGCGCCTGGTCTTCCCCACCGGCAACGTGGAAGTTCCGGCGGGCACCTCGCTGGTGCTCGGCCGCGACCCGGAGGAGTCGCTGGTCGCGGCGGCCTTCGCCAGCTACGACAACGTCTCGAGGCGGCACGCCACGGTGACCGTCAGCGACACCGGCCAGGCCACGATCCGGGACGAGCACTCCACCAACGGGACCTTCGTCAACGGGGACCGGGTCCTGCCCGGTACCGAGGTCCGCCTGGTGGACGGGGACAGCGTCCGCCTGGCCGCGGACGTGACCGGCGAGGTGTCCCTGCCCCGGCAGGGCATCCCCGGGGCCTACAGCCGCAACGGGCACCGCGACCCGGCCAACGCTAGCGCCGGCGAACCCGCCCGGGCCGCCCCAGCCCCCGCCCGGCCAGCCGGCGGGCGGCCCGGCCGGGGCTTCGTTAGGGCACGGTTTGGGCCTATCTGGCGGCGGCGCACCATGAGATCATCGCGGAGTCGAGATCATGATCCGCGGAGGTGGCCATGGCCGTCGGGGAGTCCACCACAACGGCGCCGGGCCTCCGGCGGAACGCCATCGGGCTGCGCGAGGTCCTGTTCCAGAGCATCACCGACATGGCCCCGGGGGCCGCCATCGCGGCCTCGATCCCGGCCGGGGTCGCGTTCGCGGGCGGGTCCCTGCCGCTCGCCGTGATCTTCGCCCTGGTCGCCTGCCTGTTCTGCGCCTGCAGCATCGGCCTGCTGGCCCGCGAGATGCCCTCGGCCGGCTCACTGGCCACCTACGCCGCGCGTGGCCTGCACCCGTCCGTGGGCTTCCTGGTCGCCTGGGGCTACGTCCTGGTCGGGTTCCTGATCCCGCCGCTGGTCCTGCTCCAGCTCGGTTTCACCACCGCCGCCACCCTCAACGCCGAGTTCCACGGCTACCCGGCGAACCTGTGGTGGCCCTGGGCGCTGGCCGGGGCGGTGATCGTGCTCGCGGCCGGCTTCTACGGCATCCGCACCTCGGCCCGGCTCGGGACCGTCCTCGGCCTGTTCGAGATCGTGGTCTTCCTGGTCCTCGCGGTCTTCTTCGTGGTCCACGCGGGCAGCCACAACACCCTGAGCGTGTTCACCACCAAGTACACCCCGCCCGGCTTCCGCGGCCTCGCCGGGGTGATCGGCGGCTCGGTGTACACCATCCTGGCCTTCGGCGGGTTCGAGGGGGCCGCGCCGCTGGCCGAGGAGGCCAGGAACCCGCGGCGGACCATCCCGCGGGCGATCCTCCTGGCCACCCTGCTGATCGGGGCGCTGTACGTCTTCACCACCTACGCCGTGGACGTCGCGTTCGGCCCGGCGAAGTTCGTGAACTTCACCACCGGCACCGGGGCCGCGTCCTGGGAGGGCCTGGCCCGGTCGCTGTACGGGCTGTTCTGGTTCTTCGTCTTCCTCGCCATCGTGAACTCCACCATCGCCAACGCCAACGCCGGGGTGAACGTGTCCAGCCGGACGGCCTACGCCATGGGCCGGATCGGCGCGTTCCCCCGCTTCCTGGCCTGGGTGCACCCGAAGCACCACTCCCCCGCCGTGGCCATCGTCACCGGCTTCGTCATCACCGTCGCGGTGACCCTCGGCCTCGGCCTGGGCTACGACCCGGTCACCGCCTTCGTGATGGTGGCCACCGCCCTGGTCATCGTGCTGGCCGCGATCTACATCCTGATGAACGCGGCCTGCATCGGCTACTTCGGCCGGTCCTCCACCCGCGGTACCCGCCGGTTCAACCCGCTGCTGCACGTGGTCATCCCGGTGCTGGGCATCATCACGTTCGTCCCGGCCTGGCTGACGTCCGCGGGCATCAAGGCGTTCTCGTTCGTGGCCCCGCTGTCCCCGCCGTACTCCTACATGGGCCCCGGGGTGGCCGGCTTCATGGTGGTCGGCGTGATCTACCTGGTCTACCTGTACCGGCATGACCCGCGCCGGGTCCTCGAGGTCGGGCTGGTCCACCTGGACCCGCTGGAGGAGTACGACGCGAGGAGAGCAGCTCATGAGCGACCCGCAGGTGATCAGCTTCCGGCCGCCCCCGGAGCAGTACGCGTGGACGTTCGGCGGCGCCGCGCCGGTGGCCCGGGTCCGCCCGCCCGCCGTGCTCGAGGTGTTCACCGAGGACTGCTTCGCCGGCCGGGTGCGCAGCGAGACCGACCTGGTCTCGGAGGTCTGCGAGTTCCCGTACCTGAACCCGCAGACGGGCCCGTTCTACATCGAGGGCGCCGAGCCCGGCGACACCCTGGCCGTGCACTTCATCTCGATCGAGCCGGCCCGGGACTGGGGCGCGTCCACCACCGTGCCGCTGTTCGGCGCGCTGAGCGCCACCCACGCCACCGCGCTGCTGCACGACCCGCTCCCCGAACTGGTCTGGCTGTGGCAGTTCGACACCGAGAAGGGCCTGTGCCGGTTCACCGCCCGCCGCGGCGACTTCACGACCGACCTGCCGCTCGAGCCCATGCACGGCACGGTGGGGGTGGCCCCCGCCAACCTGGAGGTGCGCAGCGCCCTGGTCCCGGACGCGTTCGGCGGCAACATGGACACCCCGGAGATGCGCGCCGGGGTCACCTGCTACCTGGGGGTGAACGTCGAAGGGGCGCTCTTCTCGCTCGGCGACGGGCACGGCCGCCAGGGCGAGGGCGAGACCTGCGGCGTCGCGGTGGAGTGCGCGATGAACACGGTGCTGGCCGTCGACCTGATCAAGGGCCGGCCGTGCGCCTGGCCGCGGCTGGAGTCCGACACCCACCTCATGTCCGCGGGCTCGGCGCGGCCGCTGGAGGACGCGTTCCGGATCGCCGCGCTGGACCTGGTGCAGTGGCTGGCGGCCGACTGCGGGCTGGATCAGATGGACGCCTACCAGCTGGTCACGCAGGCGATCCAGGCGCCGCTGGCCAACGTCTGCGACCCCAACTACACCAGCGTGGTCAAGATCCGAAAGCAGTACCTGCCCACGGCCGACCCGATGGGGGGCGCGCACGCCCGGCTCCGCGACCTGGCCCGGGCCTACCGGGGCGGGTAGCGGGCACCCGGGCCCGGTTGACACCTAGCGGCTCTAGGCATAGCGTTCCGAGGTATGAATCGGGAACGCCTCAAAGGACACCTGGACCTGCTCCTGCTGTCCGTGCTCACCGCCGGGCCCGCGCACGGGTACGCGGTCATCTCCGAGCTGCGCCGGCGCAGTGAGGGCACCTTCGACCTGCCGGAAGGCACCGTCTACCCGGCGCTGCACCGGCTCGAGGACGCCGGGCTGCTGAGCAGCTCGTGGGCCAGGGCCGACGGCCGGCGCCGCCGGGTGTACGCGCTGACCGGGCCCGGGGCGGCCGCGCTGGCCGCGGAGCAGACCGAGTACCGGTCCTTCACCCGCGGGATCCAGTCGGTGCTGGGGTGGTCGGCATGAGCGCCCCCGGCGGCGACCTGGTCGAGGACTACCTGGACCAGCTCTACGCGAGGCTCCGCTGCGCCCCGCGGGACGCCCGCGCGATCCTGGCCGAGGCCGAGGACCACCTGCACGAGGCGGTCACGGACGGGCTGGCCGCCGGGCTGACCCTGGCGGAGGCCCAGGAGCAGGCCGTGTCCGGCTTCGGCTCGGTGCGGGCCGTGGTCCGCGCCCACGACGCGCGGCTGCGGCGGCTGCCCACCGTCGCGGTGCTCCGCGACGTGGCCCTGGCGGCCTGGCGGCTGGGGGCGATCGGCCTGGTCGCGGTGGGCGCCAGCGGGCTGGTCGCGTGGCTGATGAACGCGGTCTTCGGCCGCTCGTTCGTGGGCGGCGCCCCGGGCGCGGTCCGCTACCCCGCCGCCGCCTGCCAGCGCTGGCTGTCCCTCTGGCCGCACGCGCACAGCTGCGCGCAGGCCGTGATGCTGGAGAACAGCAGCGACGCGGTCACCCTGCGGCTGGCCGCCGGGGTCCTCGGGGTAGCCGCGCTGGCCGCCTATCACCTGGCCCGGCGCCGGTCGCGGGACCTGCTGCCGGACAGCTTCGTCCCCACGGTGGCCATGACCCTGTTCGGCGCGGCGGCCCTGGGGCTGGCCGCCCTCTCGGTGGACGGCACCGCCGTGGGCCTGGGGTCCGGCCCCGGTACCGCCGCGGGCGCGGGGTTCTACGCCAGCGGCGCGATCGTGGCGCTGGTCATGGCCCTGCGCTATGCGCGGCAACTGCACCGCAGCATCCTGAGCAGGCCCGGGCCTAGCGCTCGCTGTCCAGGGCCCCCATCTGCGCGGCGTCGTACCGGGTCCCGGCCACCTGCCCGTCGGGCACGGCCGCGCCGATGGCGTCCAGCTCGTCCGGGGTCAGCCTCAGGTCGAGGGCGGCGACGGCCTCCGCGAGGCGGGTCCGCCGCTTGGTCCCGATCAGCGGGATGATGTCCTCGCCCTGGGCGGCCACCCAGGCGATCGCGAGCTGGGCGGTGCTCACCCCGCGCTGGTCCGCGATCTTCTCCAGGGCGTCCAGCAGCTCGAGGTTGCGCTCCAGGTTGCCGCTCTGGAACCGGGGGAACCGGGCCCGCGGGTCGCCGTCCGCGAGCCGGGCCGTCTCCCGGTTCAGCAGACCCCGGGACATGACGCCGTACGCCGTGACGCTGATCCCCAGCTCGCGCAGCACGGGCAGGATCTCCGCCTCGACGCCCCGGCTCATCAGCGAGTACTCGATCTGCAGCTCGCGGACGGGGTAGACGGCGTGCGCCCGCCGGATGGTGTCTGCGCCCATCTCGGACAGGCCGAGGTGCCGCACGTACCCGGCCTCGATCATCTCCGCGATCGCGCCCACCGTGTCCTCGATCGGCACGTGCGGATCGAGGCGGGCGGGCTGATAGAGGTCGATGTAGTCGGTGCCGAGCCTGGTCAGTGAGTAGGAGAGGTAGTTCTTCACCGCCGCCGGGCTGGCGTCGTGCCCGACGAACCGGCCGGACGGGTCCCGCTGCCCGCCGAACTTCACCTGCACGAACACGCTGTCCCGGGGCACCTCGCGCAGGACCCGGGACAGCAGCAGCTCGTTGTGCCCCATCCCGTAGAAGTCGCCGGTGTCCAGCAGGGTGATCCCCGCGTCCAGCGCGGCCCGGATGGTGGCCACGCTCTCCGCGTCGTCGGCCGCACCGTAGATCCCGGACATGCCCATCAGCCCGAGCCCGGCCCGGGACACCTGCGGCCCGCCCCGGCCCAGCGTGGTCATCTGCACAGCAGACTCCTCCGCCTCTCGACAGCATGGCAAGACTACGCAGCCGGCGCCGCGTACACCTGCTGGCCCTCGACGTAGGTGAGCGCGACCGCGGCCGACGCGATCTCCCCGGGCGGGCCGGCGAACGGATCGCGGTCCAGGACCACCAGGTCAGCCAGGTACCCGGGGGCGACGGCGCCGGTCTCGTCGAGATGGTTCACGTAGGCCGAGCCCGCGGTGTAGGCGGCCAGCGCCTCGGCCAGGGTGAGCGCCTGCCCGGGCAGCAGCGGCTCCGCACCCGGCTCGGCGTCCGGCAGCGTCCGGTTCACCGCGACATGGATCCCCTCCAGGGGGTTGGCGCTGCTCACCGCCCAGTCGCTGCCCGCCGCCAGCCGGGCCCCGGCCCGGAGCAGGCTGGCGAACGGGTACTGCCGGGCCGCCCGCTCGGGGCCGAGGAAGGGGATGGTCAGCTCGTCCATCTGCGGCTCGTGGGCGGCCCACAGGGCCTGCATGTTGGCCGTCACGCTGAGTTCCGCGAAGCGCGGGATGTCGTCGTGGTGCAGCACCTGGAGGTGCGCGATGTGGTGCCGGCCCCGGCTGACCGGGTTGTTGGCCCGCGCGGCGTCGAAGGCATCCAGCGCCTCACGGACCGCCCGGTCCCCGATAGCGTGCACATGCACCCCGAAGCCCGCGATGTCGAGCCGGCTCACCTGCTCGGCCAGGTCCGCGGGATCCACGTAGGACAGCCCGCTGTTACCGCTCTGGCCGCCGCAGCCGTCCAGGTAGGGGTCGATCATCCCGGCGGTGAAGTTCTCCACGACACCATCCTGCATGATCTTCACGGTGCCGGCCCGGAACCGGCCCGCCTGGCCTTGCTGCCGCCGGTCGAGCAGGTCGTCCAGCTGGTCTCCGCCGCGGCTGCGATCCCACCACAGGGCGCCCTCGACCCGGGCGGTGAGCGTGCCGTCCCGCGCGGCGGCCAGATAGACCGGCAGCGGGTCGGGGTAACCCAGGTACTCCCCCACGATCGCGTCCTGCCAGGCGGTGATGCCCAGCGAGTGCAGGTGCTGCTGGGCCAGCAGCAGCCCGCGGAGCTGCTCGGCGAAGGTCGGGCCGGGCACGAGCCGGCCCACCAGCAGCGCCGCGCCCTCGTGCAGGGTGCCCTGCGGCTCCCCGTCCGCCCCGCGCTCGATCCGGCCGTCCGGGGGGTCGTGGCTGCAGTTCGGTCAGGCCCGCCAGGTCCAGGGCCCGGGAGTTGACCCAGGCGCCGTGCCCGTCCCGGTTGGTCAGGTAGGCGGGCCGGTCCGGGACCACGCGGTCCAGCAGCTCGCGCGAGGGGGTGCCGCCGGGGAACCACTCCATCCGCCAGCCGCTGCCGTCGATCCACTCCCGGTCCGGATGGGCCTGCGCGTAGGCCCGGATCCGGGCCAGCGCGCCGTCCAGGTCCTCGGCCCCGTCCAGGTCGCAGCGCAGCATGGTGATCCCGGCGAAGGCCGGGTGCACGTGAGCGTCCTGGAATCCGGGCAGCAGTGGCCGGCCGCCCAGGGGCACGGTCTCCGCCTGACTGCCCGCCAGGTCGCGGATCTCGTCGTCGCTGCCGACCGCGACGATCCGGCCGTCCTGCACCGCGACCGCGGTCGCGGGCGGCCCGTCCTCGGTCCCGACGCCCGCCCCGTCACTGGTGTCCTCGCTACTGGCCGCCTCGCCGTGGGCCGTGGCCGGGACCATCCGGCGCTCATCGGGAAGCACGGTGTAGATCCGCCCGCCGGTGAAGATCAAGTCTGCTGCCATGCGCGGCATCCTATTTCCAACGGCACTACGGAGGCCGGCCCGGGCAGGCTGTCCGGCCGGCAGGCCCGCCGCTCGGCCAGGCCGGCGTCCGGCAGTACAGAATTCTGGCACCAGCGTACCGAAGCCCAGGCTCAGCCGTGTTCAGCCACCCCAGCGGCGCGCCACGGCCACTGCCGAATCCCCCCGCTCAGGGCCCGCGTACTTCATGCCTGGCCCGGTCCTGCACCTGCGCTCTCATTGACCCGCCCGAGTGGGCGGCCTGAGATCCTCAGGCCGCGCACTCACGGCAGACCGGCTGGCCGTTACGGTCCTCGGCCAGCTGACTCCGGTGATGCACCAGGAAGCACCGCGAGCAGGTGAACTCGTCCGCCTGCCGCGGAATGACTCGGAACGACAGTTCCTCGTTGGACAGATCCGCTCCGGGCAGCTCCAGCGACTCCGCGACATCATCTGGGTCGATGTCGATCGTGCTGGAAGACTTGTCCATCCGGCGAGCCTGCAGTTCCTGCAGGCTGTCTTCAGTGAGCTCGTCGTCTGTCTTACGCGGGCTGTCATAGTCAGTTGCCATCTGGGTACTCCACCCCCTCCTTCGTTATGCGCCTCGTCGCGCGGATGTAACGCTCGGCAGGCCGTTGTTTGTGCCCGATTCCGGCGGGGAATTCTGTCACGTCCGGCTGCCGCGCACACGGAGGGTACGGGCTACAGCGCGTCGTGTCCGTGTCTTCACCGACCTAGGCCCCGATCGGCGGCGATCGGGCCGCGATCTCAAAGCTCCCAACACGTACTTGCGTCGGTAACTTCCCCCGATCTGTGCACGCCAAGCACGGAAGTGTGCGTATCGTACGAAACTGACCTCCCACCCCGCAGGATTAGCGGAGCTGCCGCATGCCCCTCGTCACGCCACTGCGGCCCGATGATCTCCGGCGAGTAGGCCGCTACCGGCTGTCCAGCCGGATCGCGGACGGCCTGGACAGCCCGGACTCGGCCGGGACGTTCCTGTCCCGCCTCCCAGACGGGACCCCGGTCGCGGTCACCCTACTCGGCCGGGCCGCAGCCCCCGACCCGGCCTCCCGGGACCGCTTCAGCGCCGAGGCCACGGTGGCCCGCCGGGTCGCCCCGTTCTGCGCCGCGCGCATCCTGGACGCCGGGTTCGACGGCGACCAGCCCTTCCTGGTCAGTGAGTTCATCGAAGGGCCGTCCCTGTCCGAGACCGTCACCGCCGAGGGGCCGCTGGAGGGGCCGGTGCTGGCCGCGCTGGCCATCGGCGCGGCCACCGGGCTGACCTCGATCCACCAGGCGGGGCTGGTGCACGGGGACTTCGGGCCGGACCATGTCGTGCTCGGCACGGAAGGCCCCCGGGTCGTCCACTTCAGCACCACCCCGCCCTACGGTCCCGCCACCCCGTCAGCGGACCTGCTCGCCTGGGCCCAGACCATCCTGTTCGCCGCGGGGCGCCCGGACGTCGCCAGCCTGCCCGAGCCGCTGCGGAACACGGTGTCCGCCTGCATGTCACCCGACCCAGCCAGCAGGCCACCGGCCCGGACCCTGGTGACCGCGCTTCTCGGCCACAACGACCCCGCAGCCGGGCTGCTCGCCGAGGGCACCCGGCGGGCCCGCGCCGCGGGCCGCGGCCCGGTCAGCCCGGCCCCCGACGTCCCGGCCGAGACCTCCACCGCGTCCCGGTCACGCCGGATCGCCTGGGCCACGGCCAGCCTGGCCTGCGTCGGCGGTCATCGCGGTGGCGGCCACCCTCATCGCCACGCACCGCAACAGCCCCGGGACCACGGCCACCCCGGTCGCAGCGGACCACACCACCGCCTCGGCGCACACGTCGTCCGCGTCCGCCACGCCCGCGCCGGCGAGCCCCGAAGATCCCGGCGGACCTGGCGGGCACCTGGACCGGCACGGTCCGGCAGACCGACCCGTCGCTCGCGGTGACCGTCCGGATCAGCCTGGCCGCAGGTACCTCGGCCGGGACCATCTCCTACCCGCAGCTCGGCTGCTCGGGCCGCCTGCTGCTGGTCTCGGTGCTGGCCGGTACGTTCACCCTGGACCAGGGCATCACGAAGGGCCAGCAGAGCTGCGACAACGGCACGGTGCTGCTCAGCCCTCAGGGCAGCTCGGCCCTGGCGTTCAAGTTCCGCCGCAGCGACGCGCCGAGCCCGGCCGGCGTGCTGGCCAAGACCGGGACCTGAGCCACCGGCGGCGCCCGCCGCCGTGCCCGAGCCAGCGGGCCTGCGGCCAGGCCCGCGCAGCCGCCTGGGTCAGTCGGCCTGGACCGTCGGCCTGGTCAGTCGGCGGTGCCGGCTTCCTCGGCGTCCCGCTCCGGATCGAGGCTGCGCAGCAGGTCGTGCAGGTCCTGGAACAGCCCGGGCCCGGCCGCGATGGCCAGTTCCGGGCTCGGCGGCTGGCCGGCCAGCCCGGCCACCTCGGCCCCCGCCTCGGTCGCGACGAGGCCGCCCGCCGCCCAGTCCCAGTAGTTGACGCCCCGCTCGTAGTAGGCGTCCACCCGGCCGGCCGCGACCGAGCACAGGTCCACCGCGCAGGAGCCGCCCCGGCGGATGTCACGGACCTGGGGCAGCACGGCGGCCACGATCTCGCCCTGCACCACCCGCCGGGCCCGCGCGTACCCGAAACCGGTGGAGACCAGGGCCTTGCCCAGCGGCACCCCGGCGTTGCACCGCAGCCGGACCGCGGGCGCCCCCTCCGGGTGCAGCCAGCTGCCCTGGCCGGCGACGGCCGTGAACACCTCGCGATGCCGCGGGACCGCCACCACGCCGGCCACGACCACGCCGTCCACCTCGGCGGCGATGCTCACCGCCCAGTCCGCCAGGCCGTAGAGGTAGTTGACGGTGCCGTCCAGCGGGTCAACGATCCAGCGGACCCGGCCGTGCCCGGACTCGCCGCCTTCCTCGCCGAGGATGGCGTCGCCGGGCCGTTCGGCCAGGATCTGGTCCGCGATCATCGCCTCGGCCGCACGGTCCATCTCGGTGACCACGTCGGTCGGGCTGGACTTGGTGTCCGCGACCTCCGGCCGGCCCAGCGGGCCGGCCGGGCGCCGGGCGGCCAGCATCGCCGCCGCCTCGCCGGCCGCCGACCGGGCCAGGGTGAGCAGGGCCTCCGGGTCCGGCGCCCCGGCGCGGCGCTCATGAGGCGGCCGGCCGGCGGCCGGGACGGCCGGCCGCGGCGGCCAGGCGGCAGCAGTCGCCGGTGCCACAGCCCGGGGAGCCCAGCGCCTCCGGGGCTGACCTGGCCCTCCAGCCGTTCGGTGACCAGCGCGGTGATCATCGAGATGAAGCGCGGGTCCGTACCCGGGGTCGCGGCGCGGGCCAGCGGCAGCCCGAGGCGCCGGGCGGTCTGCGCCGCCTCGACGTCCAGGTCGTGGACGACCTCCATGTGGTCGCTGACGAAGCCGACCGGGACCAGGACCGCGCCAGGAGCTCCGTCCCGGGCCAGGTCCTCCAGGTAGTCGCAGACGTCCGGGCCGAGCCAGGGCTGCGCCGGCGGCCCGCTGCGGCTCTGGTAGACCAGCCGCCAGGGGTGCCCGCCGCCGGTCCGGCGGCGGCTGACCCGTTCGGCGATGAGCCCGGCGGCCTCGGCCAGCTGCGACGGGTAGCGGCCGCCGGGCGGCGGCCCGCTGGCCGCGGCCATGACCTCCGGCACGCTGTGCGCCGTGAACACGAGCGGGACGTCCGCGCGGACGCCCGGCTGGCAGCGACCCGATGGCCGCCACGGTGGCGTCGGCGAACGGCTCGATGAAACCCGGGTGGCGGAAGAAGTGCCGGATCTTGTCGATCTGCGGTGCCCCGGGCCCGGCCTCGGCCCGCGCCCGCTCGATGTCGTCCAGGTACTGCCGGCAGCTCGAGTAGGACCCGTAGGCCGAGGTGACGAAGGCCAGCGCCCGCCGCACCCCGGCGGCGGCCATCTCGGCCACGGTCGCGGTCAGGTAAGGATCCCAGTTCCGGTTGCCCCAGTAGATCGGCAGGTCCACCCCGGCCGCGGCGAAGTCCTTGCCGATCGCGGCGATCAGGTCCCGGCACTGCTGGTTGATCGGGCTGACCCCGCCTACCGCGTAGTAGTGCTCGGCCACCGCCTCCAGCCGTTCCGGCGGGGATGCCCCGGCCCCGGGTCACGTTCTGCAGGAACGGCATCACATCGTCCGGGCCCTCCGGGCCGCCGAAAGACACCAGGAGGAACGCGTCGTAGTCCGCCATGCCTCCATCCAACCAGGCGCGGGCCGGTGACCAGGCGGCGCCGACGGGCCGGGACGGCGCCGGTGCCCGCGCCCTTCCCCGGCCCGGGCGGGCCGGTCAGCCGTAGTCGCGGGCGTACTGCTGGGCCAGCGCGAGCACCTCGTTGACGTACCAGGTGGCGTGGTTGTAGGCGAAGATGGCCCCGGGCAGCCCGCTGGCGACCCCGCCCCGGCCGCGCACAGCAGCCGGGCCGCCGCCGGGACCGCGTCGAACGGATCCATGATGTCCGGCGACCCGGTCTCGCCGAACGCCGTGATCCCCCACTCCCGCCAGGTCGAGGGCAGGAACTGCATGGGGCCGAGCGCCCCGGCGCTGGACGGGCCCATGTTGCTCCCGTCACCGCTCTCGATCTGCCCGATGGCGGCCAGCACCGTCCAGGACAGGCCGGGGCAGTACCGGGCCGCGGACGCCTGGAACAGCTGCAGGTAGGTCGACGGGCGGCCGCTGCCCGCCGTGTGGTCCACCGGGAGCCGCTGCTGCGCGGGCCGCAGGCTGATCAGGGTGGCGGACCGGCCCGTGATCCGGCGCACCGCCTTGGTCAGCCTGGCCATGCCCGGCCCCGGGCGCGCTGACCAGGGCCAGCACGCCGGGCACCAGGCCGAGCTGGGCTGAGGCCTGGCTGCTGACCAGCGCGTCGATGCCCGAGATGCCCAGCGGCGCCGACCCGCCGAAGGCCAGCTGCTCCTGCCGGGCCCCGGTGATCTGGTAGGCCGTGCCCCGGTGCAGCTTCCGCTGCCCGGCCAGCGCGGGCGAGGTCACGAAGCGGCCCTGCCCCAGCGCCGTCCACAGACGCTGATCCGTCGCGGTGGCCAGCGGGGTCCAGGACCGGAACTGCTCCGGGTTCACGCCCAGGACGTTGACCCGGTGGCCGTTGAGCTTGATCGCGGCACCGTCGGCGGACACCACCTGGCGCACCCCGGCCGCGGCGGACAGCCTGGCCAGCTGCCGCGCGGACAGGCCGGACGGCTCGATCACGAGCAGGTCCGGCGAGATGATCTTGCGGAAGCTGCCGCTGGTGGTGGCGCCGGCCGTGGTGCTGGCTGACGGGCTGGCCGACGCCGTGACCGCGGTGACCCCGGTGGGCGCGGGACGCATGGCCGCCGTGCCGGCCAGCAGCAGGACAACTGCCGCACTGGCCCCCAGGGCCCGCGTGGCAGGCCTCCGGACGGCAGTGAACGGCGCTGTGCGCCGTAGCAGGCGTCTCATCGCGTCCATAACCCTATAAGTCCTGCGGGGCGCGACTGAAGACCGGCCGCCTCCGGCGCCGGAAAAGCTACACGACTAGGGCTTTGCGGTAAGAGGTGACTTATGGGGCTTCTGATCCGGCCGCCCCGGCCCGCTCGGATAAGGTCCGGGCATGGTCCTCGCCGTACCCCGCTGGCAGAACTGGGCGGGTAACCAGGCCGCCGCGCCGCAGCGGGTGATCACGCCGCACTCCGCCGCGGAGGTCGCCGAGGCGGTCACGCTGGCCGCGCAGGACGGGCTGACCGTGCGGATGACGGGCTCCGGCCACTCCTTCACCGCCGTCGCGGTGACCAGCGGGGTGATGCTGCGCCCCGGCGGGCTGCGGGCCATCCGGTCGGTGGACGAGGACGGCCGGGCAGGTCACGGTCGAGGCCGGCTGCCGGCTCCGGGACCTCAACGAGGACCTGCACGCCCGCGGGCTGGCCCTGGCGAACATGGGCGACATCCAGGAGCAGACGGTCGCGGGCGCGATCCAGACCGGCACCCACGGCACCGGCCGGGACCTGGGCGGTATCGCCGCGCAGGTGACGGCGCTGGAGATGGTCCTGGCCGACGGCAGCATCGTCTCCTGCTCCGCGGACCAGGCCGCGGAGCTGTTCCAGGCGGCCCGGATCGGGCTGGGGGCGCTCGGCGTGCTGACCGCGGTGACCTTCCGGGTGGTCCCGGCCTTCCTGCTGACCGCGCGCGAGGAGCCGATGAGCTGGGCCGAGGTCATCGCCCGGCTGGACGAGCTGGCCAGCGGCAACGAGCACTTCGAGTTCTACTGGTTCCCGCACACGGACGGCTGCCTGACCAAGCGCAACAACCGCAGCGACGGCCCGCCGCGGCCGCTGCCCCGGTGGCGCCACCAGCTCGACGACGAGTTCCTGTCCAACACCCTGTTCGGGGCCACCTGCCGCCTCGGCCAGCGCTATCCCGCGGTCATCCCGGCCATCAACGGCGATCGCCGGGCAAGGCGCTCGGCGCGCGGACCTACACCGACGCCGCCTACCGGGTGTTCACCAGCCCGCGCCGGGTGCGCTTCAAGGAGCAGGAGTACGCGATCCCGCGCGAGCACCTGGCCGGGGCGCTCACCGCGATCCGCGACCTGTTCGCCCGGCACGACTGGCGGATCAGCTTCCCGATCGAGGTCCGGGTGGCCCCCGGCGACGATGTCTGGCTGTCCACCGCGTACGGCCGGAGCACCGCCTACATCGCCATCCACGTCTTCCACACCGCGCCGCACGAGGAGTATTTCCGCGAGGTGGAGGCGGTGATGACGGCCCTGGGCGGCCGCCCGCACTGGGGCAAGCTGCACACCCGTGACGCGGCCTACCTGCGCGGCGCCTATCCCCGGTTCGCGGATTTCGTCACGCTGCGGGACGAGCTCGACCCGGCCCGCCGGTTCGCCAATCCGTACCTGGAACAGGTCCTGGGTTCCTAGCGCCCCTGATCTGGGGATACGGCCGGGAGCGGGGCCGGGGACTCTTCTTGCGGTGGGGGAATGCAGCGAACCGATCGCGGGCAGGCTACCCTCCGAACATGAGTCGGGAAGCCGGCCCCGGCACTGCGCCAAGGGGATCCGTGCCAGAAGGAAACGCGGGAAAGCCACCAAACAGCCATAGCGGCGCCTCGGCCGGCCTGCGGGCCGGCGCGGCGCGATCCCGGCGACCCTCGCTGGGCGGCGGCGCACCCGCCCAGGACCGCGAGCTGCGCGCCCAGGGCCGCCAGACCGTACAGAAGCTGCTGGACGCGGGCCTCGCCGAGTTCGACGAGCGGGGCTTCCAGGCCGTCCGGGTCGATGACGTGGTGCGCCGGGCCAAGATCTCGCACGGCACCTTCTACCTGTACTTCTCCAACAAGGAAGACCTGTTCAAGGCGCTGCTGTCGGACGCGCTCGTGGACATGGCCGCGCTGACCGACGAGTTCCCGGTGGTCACCCGCAACGAGGCCGGGCACGCCGCGCTGCGCCACTGGGTCAACGCCTTCTGCGACACCTACGCCGCCCACGCGTCCGTGATCCGGATCCTCAGCCAGGCGGAGGTCGTCGGCGAGGAAGTCTTCGGTGACGGGCTGCAGGTGATGTTCAAGCTCTCCGAGGCCATCACCCAGGGCATGACGGCCGGCGCGGGCACGGCGCGGCCACGAGGCACCGGCCGGGCACGCCGAGCTCACCGCGCTGGCCCTGCTGATGATGCTCGAGCGGATCAACTACCTGCTCACGGTCGAAGTCCGGCTGCCCAGGGATGAGATGGTGGACCGGCTGACCGCAATCATCTTCGCGGCCTTCCACTACTCCTGATCCCGCCGCGATGACGGCAACGCAGGCACTGGCGCTGCTGTTGCTCATCGTGGGTTCCTGCGCGATCGCGGCGCTGGCCCGCAGGCACGGCGTCGCCGCACCCATCCTGCTGGTCGTCACCGGGCTCGCCGCGTCCTACATCCCCGGGGTGCCGGAGTTCCGGCTCAGCCCGAGCCTGATCCTGTTCGCGGTGCTGCCGCCGCTCGTCTACACCACGGCGCTGGAGAGCTCGTACCTGAACCTGCGCGACAACGTGCGGACCCTCGCCCTGCTGTCGGTCGGCCTGGTGCTGTTCACCGCCGTGGTCGTGGGCGGCGCCGCCCGGCTCGACGTGCCCGGGCTGCCGCTGGCCGCCGCGCTCACCCTGGGCGCGATCCTCGCGCCCACCGACGCGGTCACGACGGCCAGCATCGGCCGGCGGCTGCACCTGCCGAGGCGGCTGCTGACCGTCATCACCGGCGAGAGCATGCTCAACGACGGCACCGCGCTGACCCTGTACGCGGTCGCGGTCAGCGCGGCCCGGCCGTCCGTCGCCACCCCGTCCCCGCTCAGCGCGGCCGGCAGCCTGGTCAAGATCAGCGCCGGCGGGGTGGTCGTGGGCCTGGTACTCGGCGTCGTCATCCACCGGCTCCGGATGCGGCTGCGCGACCCGCTGGCGGAGAGCGCCCTGTCGCTCCTCACCCCGTTCGCCGCCTACCTGGCCGCCGACTCGCTGCACGTGTCCGGGATCCTGGCCGTGGTGGTGACCGGCCTGTACCTCGGCCACCATGGCGGCCAGGCCCACTTCGCCACCCGGCTGCAGGACATGGCCGTGTGGCGGGTCGCCACCTTCGTGCTCGAGTCGGTGGCGTTCGCCCTGATCGGCCTCCAGTTGCGGCCGATCATCCAGGCGCTGGGCAGCCAGGATCCCGGCCGGCTGGCCGCCGAGGCCGCGGTCGTGCTCGCCGCGGTCATCGTGGCCCGCATCGTCGTGGGTGTTCCCGTCCATCTACCTGCCCCGGTGGCTGGTGCCCCGGATCCGGGTGCAGGACCCGGCCCCCCGATGGCAGGCCACGTTCGTGCTGTCCTGGGCGGGCCTGCGCGGGCGTGATCTCCCTCGCGGCCGCGGCCGCGCTGCCCACCGGCGTGCCCCAGCGCAACCTGCTGGTCTTCCTGACCTTCACCACGGTGCTCGGCACGCTGCTGGTCCAGGGCCTCACGCTGCCGCTGCTGATCCGCTGGCTCGGGGTGCGGGCCGGGCCGGAGGAGGAGCGGGCCGACGTGGTGGCCCAGGCCGCCGCGCAGCAGGCCGCCTCCGCGGCGGGGCTGCGGCGGCTGGACGAACTGGCCGCCCAGGACCCGGCCCGGGCGCCCGCCGAGGTGGTGGAGCGGCTGCGGCGGCTGGCCCAGTACCGGCAGGCGGGGGCCTGGGAGCGGCGCCGGACGGCCAGCCCGGCGGGGACGGCCAGGATGGCAACGACGGCGAGCCCCCTCGGCCGCGTTCCGGCGGCTGCGCCGCGAGATGACCACCGCCGAGCGGGCCGAGTTCATCCGGCTGCGGGACGAGCGCCAGATCGACGACGAGGTGCTCGACGAGGTCCTGCACCACCTGGACCTGGAGGAGGCCATGCTGTCCCGGGACGAGTGGGACGCGCAGGGCCGCGGCCGCGCGACCCCGGCGCCGGCACGCCGGTCACCGGCTGACCGCGCCTGGGACGTGCATCGCCGCTTACGGCGGGCAGAATCGAAGTGTGCGATTCCTTTCCGAGAACGTCCCAGGCCATGACCTGACCTACAGCGACGTGTTCCTGGTCCCCAGCCGGTCGGCGGTGGCGTCCCGGCTCGACGTGAGCCTGGCGACCCGTGACGGCAGCGGCACCACGATCCCGATCGTGGTGGCCAACATGACCGCGGTGTCCGGGCGCCGGATGGCCGAGACGGCGGCCCGGCGCGGGGGGCTGGCCATCCTGCCCCAGGACATCCCGGCCGACGTGGTCGCCGACGTGGTGGCCTGGGTGAAGAGCCGGGACCTGGTGCATGACACGCCGATCACGCTGGGTCCCGGTGACACCGCCGGCCAGGCGCTGGGCCTGCTGCCCAAGCGGGCCCACGGCGCGCGTGGTCGTGGTCGAGGACGGCGCGCCCGGTCGGCGTGGTGACCGAGTCGGACTGCACCGGCGTGGACCGGTTCACCCAGCTCCGCCAGGTGATGTCCACCGAGCTGCTCACCCTCCCGGCGGGCATCGACCCGCAGCGCGCGTTCACCCTGCTGCACGACGGGCGGCACCGGCTGGCCCCGGTGGTGGACACCGACGGCCGCTGCGTCGGCATCCTGACCCGGACCGGCGCGCTCCGCGCGACCCTGTACGACCCGGCCACCGACGCGAGCGGGCGGCTGCGGATCGGGGCCGCCCTGGGCATCAACGGCGACGTGGCGGCCAAGGCCAAGCTGCTGCTCGACGCCGGGGTGGACGTGCTGGTGGTGGACACCGCGCACGGCCACCAGGAGAAGATGATCAGTGCGCTGCGCGCGGTCCGCGGGGTCAGCCCGGACGTGCCGGTCGCGGCCGGGAACGTGGTCACCGCGGCGGGTGTCGCCGACCTGGTCGCGGCGGGCGCGGACATCGTGAAGGTCGGTGTCGGGCCCGGCGCGATGTGCACCACCCGGATGATGACCGGGGTCGGCCGGCCGCAGTTCAGCGCGGTCCTGGAGTGCGCGGCCCAGGCCCGGCAGCTGGGCGCGCACGTCTGGGCCGACGGCGGCATCCGCCACCCCCGGGACGTGGCGCTCGCGCTGGCCGCCGGCGCGTCCAACGTGATGATCGGATCCTGGTTCGCCGGCACCTACGAGTCGCCCGGGCGACGTGTTCCGCGACCCGGACGGCCGCCTGTACAAGGAGAGCTTCGGCATGGCCTCGGCCCGGGCGGTGCGGCTGCGCAGCGCGGCTGATTCCTCCTTCGACCGGGCCCGCAAGGCGCTGTTCGAGGAGGGCATCTCCACCGCGCGGATGTACCTGGACCCGCAGCGCCCCGGCGTGGAGGACCTGATCGACGCGATCACCGCCGGGCTGCGCAGCGCGTGCACCTACGCGGGCGCCGCGGACCTGGACGAGCTGTACCAGCGCGCGACCGTCGGCGTCCAGAGCGCGGCCGGCTACAGCGAGGGAATGCCGCTGCCCACCAGCTGGTAAAGCCCGGCGATCCGGCCGGCGGGAGGCGGCTGCGGCCCGCCGGAAGTGGGTAATCTCGGGCCGACCAGGTGGAGGGAATGTGCGGGCCAGGCTGGCGGCGGCGGGCATCATCGCGTTCGCGGTGATCCTCGGCAGCTACCTGGCCTACCTGGCCATCCACCCCATCCAGTGGACGCTGGACCCGGTCGACCTGGGTGTCTACCGCTCTGGCGGGCTCATCGTGCGGCACGTCCGGCCCTGGTACAACCCGCACCTGGCCGCACCGCTGTACGGCTGGCCCGGCTCCAGCGACCTGCACCTGAAGTTCACCTACACGCCGTTCGCGGCCGTCGCCTTCGCGCGTGGTCTCCTTCGTCCCGTGGCCGGTGCTGCCCGGCATCAGCGTGGCGGGCAATATCGTGGCGCTGCTCGCCGCGCTGTGGTTCACCTTCGGCTGGCTCGGCTACCGCGGCCTGACCCGGCTGGGCGCGGCGCTGCTGGCCGCGGCCGCGGTGTTCTGGACCGAGCCGGTGATGCGCACCATCTACCTCGGCCAGGTAACCTGGTGCTGATGGCGCTGATCATCTGGGACCTGGGCCAGCCCGGCACCGCGGGCAGCCGGTGGTGGAAGGGGCCGGCGTCGGCGTCGCCGCCGGGATCAAGCTGGTGCCGCTCATCTTCATCCCGTACCTGCTGCTGACCAGGAGGTTCCGGACGGCCGCGGTGGCGGCGCGGCGTTCGCGGCCACCGTGGCGGCCGGGTTCGTGGTCGCGCCCGCCGACTCGGCCCGCTGGTGGCTCGGCGGCCTGTTCTTCAAGGGCGGCCGGGCCGGGTTCCTCGGCTGGGAGGGCAACCAGTCGCTGCGCGGCCTGATCACCCGGCTGGCTGGCAGCGTGGCGGGCGCGGCGCCGGTGTGGCTGGCGTGGCGCTGGTCACCGCGGCGGCCGGGCTGGCCTGCGCGGCCCTGCTCGACCGGGCGGGCCACCCGCTGCCCGGGCTGCTGGCCTGCGCGCTGACCGGGCTGCTGGTGTCCCCGATCAGCTGGGACCACCACTGGGTGTGGATCGTCCCCGGGGTGGCCGTCGCGGCCGCCTACGCCGTCCGGGCCATGCGCGCCCCCCGGGCCCGCAGCCTGGCCGGCGCGAGCGGCAGGGCCAGCCCGGCTGGCGCGACCGGTGGGACCAGCGTGGCCGGAGTGACCCGGGCGGAGCTCGCCGCGGTCCCGGGCGCGGTACCGGGCGCGGTACCGGGCGCGGCAGGTACCGGCTCCGGGCCGTCCGCGGCGGACCCGGCCAGGCTGCGCTGGCGCCGGGCGGTGCGCTGGCCCGCCGCGGGGTACTGGGCCCTGGCCGGGGGGATGCTCGCCCTGTACGGCGCGTGGCCGGGGAGTTTGTGGAGCCAGCGGAGGACCTGAGCCAGTTCTCGCTGGGCCTGCTCTGGCAGCCGCCGAACACCGACCCGGCGGTCTACTACCGCGACGGGGACCAGCCCTGGTTCGCCGAGTATCACTGGCGCGGCATCGAACTGCTCACCGGGAACGCCTTCGTGCTCGGCGGGCTCGTGCTGCTCGGCGTCCTGATCGCCGCTGCGATCAGCGCCCGTGTCACCATCTTCCCTACCGGCACCTCTCCCGGCTCCCCACGGCCCCGCCAGCATCACCAGTCCCTCCCGCCCCGCCCCCTCGGGCCGCCCCGTTTCGTGATCATGGGATCACTGTTGCCCTGACCCCAGTGACCCCATGATCATGAACAGGCTCGGGGGGTAGTGGGAGCTGCTGGGGCCCGTGTGGTCTGGGGGACTCGGCCCGGGCCAGGCTCAGCGAGGCCGGGCCGATGGCCGGGAGGCCAGGCCTCAGCGGGGTCCGTGGCCGGCGGCCGGGCCAGGCAGGCCGCAGGCCAGGCAGACCGCGGGCCGGAGGCCGGGCAGGCCGCGGGCCGGGGGCCGGGGAGGCAGGCCGCGGGCCGGGGGCCGGGCCGGGAGGCGGAGGCCGGGTTAGTCCTCGAGGGTGAGGAGGACTTTGCCGCGGGGGCTGAACTTCGTCAGCCAGGACCACATGACCGCCTACCCGATGCTGGACAACGTGGTGCAGGGCAACGTGGTGAACACCGGGAGCAAGGAGCTCCCGTCGGTGCTGAACGGCAGCATCTCGCCGAAGTCGGCGCTGTCCAGCATGCAGACCACGCTCGGCCAGCTGCCCAGCGACCAGAGGGGGACCAGCTACCCGTGATGCGCTGGTGAGCGTCTCGGAAGCGACGCCAGGGCTGGCCCGGGGCAGCGCCCCGGGCCAGCCCGCCCGGCCGCGCCGGAGCCGGCTGGCCCGGCGCCGGCGGCGGGCGGGCATCGTGCTGTCGCTGCCCGCGGTGATCGTGGTGGTGGCCCTGCTCGGCATCCCGATCGGGCAGGCCGTCTACTACTCGATGACGAAC
Source organism: uncultured Actinomycetes bacterium (assembly GCA_963781085.1). GTDB lineage: Bacteria > Actinomycetota > Actinomycetes > Streptosporangiales > Streptosporangiaceae > RYN-230. The sequence continues at coordinate 229,848 of CAWAES010000003.1, read as the reverse complement.
TGGAACGGCCTGACCGCCCAGTGGATCGGGCCGAGCACCTACTCGACCGCGCTGACCGACCCGATCTTCTGGCGGGTGATCGAGAACAACGCGCTGCTGCTGCTGTCCATCCCGTTCGCGATCGGCATCCCGCTGGCCATCGCCGCCCTGCTGAACGAGCACGTCCGCGGCTGGCGGTTCTTCCGGTCGGTGTACTTCCTGCCCACCGCGGTGTCCTGGGTGGTCATCGGCATGGTCGCGGTGCAGTTCTTCGCGCTGAACGGGCTGCTGAACAAGCTGCTCGCCGCGGTCGGCCTGGGCTCGGTGCAGACCAACCTGCTGGCCGGCCAGCGCACCGCGCTGCTCGCGCTGGCCATCACGTTCATCTGGTCCATGCTCGGCACCAACACGATCATCTTCCTGACCGGGATGGCCACCCTGGACCCGACGCTGCTGGAGGCGGCCCGGGTGGACGGGCTGAAACGCCGCCAGATCTTCTTCCGGGTCACGCTGCCGCTGCTCAAGCGGTTCGTCCAGTTCTCGTTCGTGATCACGGTGATCAGCGCGTTCTCCGCGCTGTTCAGCCTGATCTTCGTGATGACGAACGGCGGCCCCGGGTTCGGCACGACCACGCTGGAGTTCTTCGTCTACCAGTCGGCGTTCTCGCTGGGCCAGTTCGGCACCGGCGCGCTGTACGGGATCATCCTGTTCGTGATCATGATCGTGGTCGGGCTGGTCCAGCTCCGGCTGATCCGCTCCGAGGACGGGGAGGGCTGGTAGATGGCGGCGGACTCGCTGACCACGGCCGGCCCGGCGCCCGGGTCCGGCGCCGCGGGCTCCGGCGGCGGGCCGGCCAAGCGGGCGCTGCGGGCCCGGCGGCGCGGCCGGATCGGCCTGATCTTCGCGATCATGTCGGTCGTCGCGGTCGTCATGCTCTACCCGTTCTGGTACATCCTCAACAACGCGTTCCGGAACCAGTCGCAGTTCGAGCAGCAGAACGGCCATTCGGGAGTGAGCTGGGGCCAGCTGTTCAGCGAGCTGCCGGTCGGCCGGGAACTGCTCAACTCCACCGTGATCTGCGTGGCTGTCGATCCTGCTCATCCTGGCCGTCTCCACCACGGCCGGGTTCGCGTTCGCCAAGCTGCGCTACCGGGGCAGCGGCCTGCTGTTCCTGGGCGTGGTGGCCGCGCTGATGGTGCCGCTGCAGTCGATCATCATCCCGGAGTACGTGAACCTCGGGAAGCTCGGCCTGATCAACACCTACCTCGGCGCGATCCTGGTCTACGTGGCGCTGGGCACGCCGTTCGCCACGTTCCTGATGGCCACCTACTACCGGGGCATCTCCGACGACCTGATCGAGGCCGCGGTGATGGACGGGCTGGGCTACGAGCGGACGTTCCTGCGCATCGCGCTGCCGCTGTCCTGGCCGGCCATCGCCACCGTGACCGTGCTGCAGTTCATCCAGATCTGGGACGACCTGCTGGTCGGGCTGCTGTTCCTGCAGAATCCGCAGCAGCGGACGATCACCGTGGGACTGGCCGCGCTGTCGGCCGGGCGGACGACCAGCATCCCGGTGCTGATGGCGGGCTCGTTCATCAGCGCGGTACCTGCGATCGTGGTGTACCTGATCTTCCAGCGCTACCTGGTGCGGGGGCTGACCCTGGGGATGGGCAAATGAACGTGTCGTGGGACGTGGCCATATCGGCGCAGGCGGAGCTGGGTGAGCGGCCGTTCTGGGACGCCGCCACCGGCAGCCTGATGTGGGTGGACATCCTGGCCGGGCACCTGCACCGGTACCGGCCGGGGGCAGGTGACTCGGTGTTCCACACCGCCGGGGTGGCGGTCGGCGCGGCCGCACCGCGGGCCGGCGGGGGGTACGTGCTGGCCGCGGCGGACGGGTTCCGGCTGGTCGGCGCGGACGGGCAGCCGGACGGCGGGCCGTGGCGGCCGCCCGGCATGCTGGCCGACGTCCGGTTCAACGACGGGGCGTGCGACCCGGTGGGCCGGTTCTGGGCGGGCACGGTGGCCGGGGACCGGCGGGCCGGGGCGGGCGCGCTGTACCGGCTCGACCCGTCCGGTGAGATCGCCGTGGTGCTGGACGGGGTGACCGAGTCCAACGGGCTGGGCTGGAGCCCGGACGGCGGCACGTTCTACTACATCGACTCCGGCGAGCCGCGGCCGCGGATCCGGTCCTTCCCGTGCGATCTGGCGGCCGGCACGCTGGGCGCGCCGCGGGACCTGGTCCAGCCGCCGCCCTCGCAGGGCATCCCGGACGGCCTGGTGGTGGACGCGGACGGCTGCCTGTGGGTGGCGTTCTGGGGTGGCGGCGCGGTGCGCCGGTACGCGCCGGACGGTTCGCTGCTGGCCGAGCTGGAGGTGCCGGTGTCCCAGCCGTCCTGCCCGGCGTTCGGCGGCCCGGATCTCGGCGAGCTGTTCGTCACCACGGCCTGGGAGAACATGACGCAGGCGCAGCGGGCCGCGGAACCGCTGGCCGGGCACGTGCTGCACACCCGGGTCGAGGGCGTCCGGGGCCAGCCCGCGGGCCAGTTCGGCGGATAGAGCCCGGCGGAGAGGGCCCGGCGGAGAGGGAGACATCAGTGTCGAGGATCGTGCTCGAGGGCATCACCAAGCGCTACCAGGACGGGACCACCGCGGTCCGGTCGCTGGACCTGTCCATCGCGGACGGCGAGCTCATGGTGCTGGTCGGCCCGTCCGGCTGCGGCAAGACCACGGCCCTGCGCATGGTGGCCGGCCTGGAGGAGATCACCGAGGGCACCATCCTCGTCGACGGGCAGCCGGTCAACGACATGGAGCCGCGGGACCGGGACATCGCCATGGTGTTCCAGAGCTACGCGCTGTACCCGCACCTGACCGTGCGGGACAACATGGCCTTCAGCCTGAAGTACCGGAAGACCCCGAAGCAGGAGATCCGGCGCCGGGTCGAGGAGGCGGCCCGGATCCTGGAACTGGACGAGCTGCTGAGCCGCAAGCCGCGGCAGCTGTCCGGCGGGCAGCGGCAGCGGGTCGCCATGGGCCGGGCCATCGTCCGCCAGCCTCGCGCGTTCCTGATGGACGAGCCGCTGTCCAACCTGGACGCCAAGCTCCGGGTGCAGATGCGCGCCGAGATCGCCAAGCTGCAGCGCTCGCTGGGGGTGACCACCATCTACGTGACCCACGACCAGACCGAGGCCATGACGCTGGGCAGCCGGGTGGCGGTGCTGCGGCACGGCGTGCTGCAGCAGGTCGCCTCACCGCAGGAGCTCTACCGGCGGCCCGCCAACCTGTTCGTGGCCGGGTTTATCGGCTCGCCCGCGATGAACCTGGTCGAGGCGACGCTCGAACGGGGCGCGGCCGGGCTCCGGCGCGGCCGACTCCGGCACGGGCGGCTCCGGCACCAGCGGCTCAGGCCCGGGTGACTCAGGCCCGGGCGACCCCGAGGTGATCTTCGGCCCGCACCGGCTGCGGGTCCCGGCGGGCGTGCTCCGCGAGCACCCGGCGCTGGAGAAGTACCTGGGCCGCACCGTGGTGGTGGGGATCCGCCCGGAGAACCTGGAGGACGCGGCGCTGGTCCCGGACGCGGCCCCCGAGTCGGTGCTCGACGTGTCGGTCGAACTGCGCGAGGAACTGGGCGCGGAGGTGAACGCGCACTGCACGGTGGGCGTGCCGCCGCTCCAGGTGGCGGCGGTGGCCATCGGGGACAGCGAGCCGGACCCGGCCGAGATCGAGGAGGTCCCGCAGATCCCGGCGATCATCGCCCGGCTGGACCCGCGGACCCAGATCCGCGAGGGCGAGCGGGCCCGGCTGCACGTGGACCTGGACTCACTGCACTTCTTCGACCCCGACACGGGAGACAGCATCCGGGGGGACTAGCGCGTGCTCCCGCACCCACCCGGCGATCCGGTCCAGCAGCGGCCCGTCGGCGCCTGACTCCGCGTGCCCGAACCCCGGTTCCACCCAGAACTCCTTCGGCTCGCGCGCCGCGTCGAACAGCCGCTGGCCGTGAAAGACGGGGAAGTAGGGGTCCTGGTCGCCGTGCACGACGAGCAGCGGGGTCGGCGAGATCATCGCGGCGGCCTCGTCCGGCGGGACCGGCACCGGGTTCCATCCGCCCGGGCTGACCCGGGTCTTCAGCCAGGCCCGGGTGATGGCCCGGCCCACCCCGCGCTCCACCGCGAAGTGCACCCGGCGCATCGGCCTGGTGCCGCGGTAGTACCAGTGCCCCGGCCCGCTGACCGACACGGCCGCGTCCAGCCCGCCGACCAGCCCCGCGTAGCGCATCACGACCGAGGCGCCCATGGAGAACCCGACCGCCGCGACCCGCCGGTAGCCCAGTTCCCGCGCGTACCGCACCGCCACGTCCAGGTCCTTGATCTCCAGGTCCCCCATGGTGGACAGCCCGCCGGACCGGCCGTGGCCGCGGAAGTCGAAGGACACGACGCCGCCCGCCTGCTGCAGCCTGCTCGCCACCTTCCAGACCGCGCCGTGTTGCCAGGACAAGGTAAAACCATGAGCGATAACGAACCCCACGTCGCCCTCGCCGGGCAAGTGGACTGTGTCGATGGCCACCCCGTCGTCGGTCACCAGGGTCAGCGCCTTCACCACGGGTCTGGTCATCCCTCCATTCTGCGGGACGCCCGGCGGGTGGCCAGCCCGGTCGGTGTGAGAGCCTCATCACTGGAGGTACCTACGTGAAGCTCGGTGTGCAGATCCCTGATTTCACCAACCAGGACGGCCCGTCCCGCCTCGGCGCGGACCTGGCCACGGTGGCCCGCACCGCGGACGACGCGGGCTTTGAGTTCCTGGCCGTGATGGACCACTTCTTCCAGATCGGGCCGATCGGGCCGCCCGAGCGGGAGATGCTGGAGGCGTACACCACGCTCGGCTACCTGGCCGCGGCCACGTCGCGGGCCAAGCTGCTGACGCTGGTCACCGGGGTGACCTACCGGAACCCCGGGATCCTCGCGAAGATCGTCACCACGCTGGACGTGCTGTCCGGCGGCCGGGCCTGGCTCGGCGTCGGCGCGGCCTGGAACGAGGAAGAGTCGCGCGGGCTCGGCATCCCGTTCCCGCCGGTCGCCGAGCGGTTCGAGCGGCTGGAGGAGACGCTGCAGATCTGCCTGCAGATGTTCCGCGGCGACGACTCCCCCTACCACGGCCGGCACTACCAGCTGGAGCGGCCGCTCAACTCGCCGCTGCCGCTGTCCCAGCCGCACCCGCCGATCCTGATCGGCGGCTCGGGCGAGAAGAAGACGCTCCGCCTGGTGGCCCGCTACGCCCAGGCCTGCAACCTGTTCCCCGGCCCCGACCTGGCCCGCAAGCTGGACGTGCTGCGCGGGCACTGCGAGGCCGAGGGCCGTGACTACGACGAGATCGAGAAGACCGTCTACTTCATCTTCGACGTCGGCCCGAAGGGCGAGAAGGCGAACGAGGTGATAGACCAGCTCGGCGGGCTGGCCGAGATGGGCTTCAGCGCGGCGATCGGCGCGGTGGCCAACGTCTGGGACGTCACCCCGCTCGAGGTCATCGGCAGCGAGGTAATCCCCGCCGTCGCCAGCCTCTGACTCTCAGGCCTTCAGGACCGGCACCCGCACCCCGATCACATCCAGCAGGCGAGTGATGTCGCCGGGGTCAGAAGTAACCACGGTCGCGCCATTTCCGGCGGCTGTAACGGCTACCAAGCCGTCCACCACATCGGAGGTGTCTGAGAGGGCCAGCAATTTGCCCACTGGCCCAATGTCTTCCTCTCCGAAGGGGACGATGTCGCAGCTCTGCAGGGTGAGCATTAACCGTACTTGCCGCCCCGGATCGCGGATCACCTGGGCAGCCACGGGTGCCGGCACCATGATGTGGTCACCTTCGGCGATCCGCCTCTGGTGACGCCGGAGCGACAGATCGTTGCGTCGGTCGATGGCGATGAGTGCCCCGCTGTCGTACACCACCTGCTCCATCAGACGGCCCAGTCCTTCAGCCGGAAGGACCGGCCATGGGCCGCGTTCCAGGCGCGGGCTTCCTCCGCGAGACGGTGCTCCTCCGCGACCCGAGCCTCGACCTCCGCATCCTGCTCTGCAGTGGGGTAGCCGTGCTCCTCGAAGTACTCCTCGATGGCCCGGATGCCCTCAAGACGCTTGAGTTCCCAGGACAGCTGCTCGCGCAAGGCACGCTCGACGACGCTTGAGATCGTGGTGCGTTCGAGTTTGGCCGCCCGCCGCACCTCCTCGGCCAGCGACTCGTCGACAGTCACGTTCAGCACTGCCTTCTTCTCCGCCATGTTATGACTATAACATGGCTCTCGGACAGTTCGGCCCGCCTGCAACTGGTGTAGAACGACAACGCAGTCCGACGCGATCCGTGAGGCGGTGGTGGCGGGCATGACGGCCGCGGCGTTATCTTGCCGCGGCGGCGTGCCCACCGCCCCCGCCGACCAGCCTCACGACAGGAGCCCCGCCATGTCCCTGCTCAATGACCTGACCTCCGCGATCAGGGACGGCGGCATCCAGGTCATCGACCTGACCGCACCGCTCAACGACACCACGCCGGTCATCCGGCTGCCGGAGCCGTTCGGCAACACGGCCACGTTCTCGCTGCAGGAGATCAGCCGCTACGACGACCGCGGCCCCGCGTGGTACTGGAACGACATCAGCACCGGCGAGCACACCGGCACGCACTTCGACGCGCCGGTGCACTGGGTCACCGGCAAGGACGGCGCGGACGTCGCCCAGGTCCCGGTGGACCGGCTGATCGCCCCGGCGGCGGTGCTCGACTTCACCGCCCAGCCCGCGGCCGACCCCGACTTCCTGCTCCAGATCGAGCACGTCCAGCAGTGGGAGGCCGAGCACGGCCCGCTGCCCGAGGGTGGCTGGCTGCTCTACCGGACCGGCTGGGACGCCAGGTCGGCCAGCCAGGAGGAGTTCCTCAACGCCAGCGAGACCGGGCCGCACACCCCCGGCATCTCGGTGGCCTGCGCGCAGTGGCTGGCGGCCCGCGAGTCCATCATCGGGCTGGGGGTGGAGACGGTCGGCACCGACGCGGGCACGGCACACTCCTTCGACCCGCCGTTCCCCTGCCACGCGTCGCTGCTGGGCGCCGGGAAGTACGGGCTGACGCAGCTGCAGAACCTGGCCCTGCTGCCGCCGCAGGGCGCGGTGGTGATCGCCGGCCCGCTGCCGATCACCGGCGGCTCGGGCAGCCCGTGCCGGGCCGTCGGCCTCGTCGAGCGGCCCGCTGGGCGCTCGAACGGGCAGTCGTCCGGGCGCGCCTGACGCTGATGCGGGTCACCGACGCTGTCGCCGCGACGCTGGCCGGACTGGGCGCGGACACCGTGTTCGGCGTGGTCGGCAGCGGCAACTTCCACCTCACCAACGCCCTGATCAGCCAGGGAGCCCGGTACGTCGCCGCCCGGCACGAGGGCGGCGCGGCCTGCATGGCCGACGGGTGGGCCCGGACCGCGGGACGGACCGGCCTGCTCAGCGTGCACCAGGGTCCCGGGCTGACCAACGCGGTCACCGGCATCACCGAGGCAGCCAAGAGCCGCACACCGCTCGTGGTGCTCGCCGCGGACGTGCCCGCCGCGGCGGTCCGGTCCAACTTCCGCATCGACGTGGCCGCCCTGGCCTCCGCGGTCGGCGCGGTGCCGGAACGGCTCTACTCCCCCGCCTCGGCCGCCGCGGACACGGCGCGGGCCTATCACACGGCCAGCGCGCAACGGCGCACGGTGATCCTGGCCATGCCCCTCGACGTGCAGGCCGGTGACTGCGACCGGCAGCCGCCAGCGGCCGGCCCGGTGCTGGGGCCCCTGGCCCCCGCTGCGGACGCGGCGGACGCCCTGGCCGGCCAGCTCGCCCTGGCCAGGCGGCCGGTGTTCGTGGCCGGGCGGGGAGCCCGGGTCGCCCGGGCCGGGCCGGACCTGGAACGGCTGGCCGGCGCCTGCGGCGCGCTGCTGGCCACGTCGGCCGCGGCCCGGGGCCTGTTCCGCGGCAGCCCGTGGGACCTGGACGTGAGCGGCGGCTTCGCCTCCCCGCTCACCGCCGAGCTGATCAGTGCGGCCGACCTGATCGTGGGCTGGGGCTGCTCGCTGAACATGTGGACCATGCGGCACGGCACCCTGATCGGCCCCGAGGCCACGGTGGTCCAGGTGGACGACGACCCGGCGGCGATCGGTGCGCACCGGCCGGTCCAGCTGGGCGTGCTCGGCGACGTGGCGGAGACGGCGCGCGCCGCACTGGCCGCGCTGGGCGACCGGTTCGGCAGCGGTCTGGGCTACCGCAGCGACCAGGTCCGCCGGCGGATCGCGCGCGAGGTCCGGTGGCGCGACGTGCCGTACTCCGACGAGGGCGGGGACGGCCTGATCGACCCGCGCACGCTGAGCATCGCCCTGGACGACATGCTCCCGGTGCAGCGCACGGTCAGCGTGGACTCGGGGAACTTCATGGGCTACCCGAGCATGTATCTCGCGGTACCCGACGCAGACGCGTTCTGCTTCACCCAGGCCTACCAGTCCATCGGGCTCGGGCTGGCGTCGGCGATCGGGGCCGCCATCGCCCGCCCGGACCGGCTTACCGTGGCCGCGCTGGGCGACGGCGGGGCGCTGATGGCCGCGAGCGAGCTGGAGACCGTGGTCCGGCTCGGGCTGCCGATGCTCATCGTGGTCTACGACGACGAGGCCTACGGGGCCGAGGTGCACCACTTCGGGCCGGACGGGTACCCGCTGGACACCGTCCAGTTTCCCCCGGCTGATCTCGCCGGGATCGGCCGCGGGTTCGGCTGCGCCGGGGTGACCGTGCGCCGCCCCGCCGACCTGGGCCCGGTGCGGGACTGGCTGGACGGGCCCCGTGAGCGCCCCATGCTGGTCGACGCCAAGGTCACTACGGCCCACGGTTCCTGGTGGCTGGAAGAAGCCTTCCGCTAGTTTGCCCGGGGGCCCGAGCCCCCGGACCCCTCAGGTGAGGGACTTGCGGCGGTAGAGGTGGACGGCCAGAGGGGCGAAGACAGCCAGGAGGGCGGCGGACCAGAGGAGTACCGCCTCCACGGGATGCTGCATCGGCCAGACCTGGATGGAGGCAGCCGGGTCCGGGTTCCCGAACAGGTGTCGGCAGGCGGCGGCCAGCGCGCTGAGCGGGTTCCAGTTCGCTACCGCCTGCAGCCAGCCGGGCATGCCCTGGGTCGGCACGAACGCGTTCGAGACGAACGTGAGCGGCAGGAACAAGATGAACCCGAGTTGCTGCGCTGCTTCCGGGCTGCGCAACGCCATGCCCAGGCAGGCCCCGGCCCAGGTGAACGCGTAGCCGAGGAGCAAGGCCAGCCCGAACGCGGCCAGGGTGTCGGCGACCCCGGTGTGTATCCGCCAGCCGATAGCCAGGCCCACGCCCGCCACCACCAGTGCGCCGAGGGCCTGGGTCAGCAAGTCGGCCAGCGTCCGGCCGGCCAGGACGGCCGCCCGGGACATGGGCAGCGACCGGAACCGGTCGATCAGGCCGGTGCTCATGTCGGTGACCAGGGCCACCGCGGTGCCCGGGGCCGTGCCGGCCAAGCCCATGCCGAGCATGCCGCCGATCAGGTACTCGCGGTAGCTGCCGCCGCCGGGGATCGCGATGGCGCTGCCGAACACGTAGGCGAACAGCAGCACGAACACGATGGGCTGGATGGTGACGTCCATCAGCGTCTCGGGCTCCCGGACGATCCGGGCCAGGCTGCGCTGGGTCAGGACCCGGACGTCACTGAGCCACCAGCCGAGCCGGCCGCGGCGCGGCGGGCTGGCGGGCGGCGCGGGCCGCTCCTTGGCGGTCACGCGCATGGTGCTGGCCGTCATACGGCACCTCCGATGAGTTCGCCCGGGACAGAGTCCGCGGCGGGCTGACTGCCGCCGGCCCGGCTGCCGGTAAGGGTGAGGAACACGTCGTCGAGTGAGGGACGGCGCAGGGTCACGCTGCTGACCGCGACCCCGGACGCGTCCAGGGAGCGGACGATCTCGGTGGTGATCCCGTCCCGGCCGATGACCGGAGCGGTGATCTGCGGGGAGCCGCTGGCCGGTCCGGCCGCGACCGCGCTGACCGGCCCGGCGGCGTACGCCGTGACCGCCGCGGCTGCCGCGTCCAGATCGGCCCCCGCGGCGAGGACCAGGGTCAGCTGGTCGTCCCCGATCTTCGCCTTGAGCGTGTCCGGGGGCCCCGCCGCGATCACCCGGCCCGCGTCGATGACCGCGATCTGGTCCGCCAGCTGGTCGGCTTCGTCCAGGTACTGCGTGGTGAGCAGGAGCGTGGTGCCCGAGGCGGCCAGCTCGCGGATGATCTCCCACATCACCGAGCGGCTGCGCGGATCCAGCCCGGTGGTCGGCTCGTCCAGGAACAGCACCTCAGGCCGGCCGATGAGGCTGGCGGCCAGATCCAGCCGGCGGCGCATCCCGCCCGAGTAGGTCTTGACCGCACGGCCGGCCGCGCCGGTGAGGTCGAAGCGCTCCAGCAGCTCGGTCGCCCGCTGGCGGGCCTCGGCGCGGCCGAGCCGGGCCAGCTGGCCGATCATGACAAGGTTGGCCCGGCCGGTCAGGTAGTCGTCCAGCGCGGCGTACTGCCCGGTCAGGCCGTGTGCGTGCGTACCTCAGCGGCCTGGGTCACCACGTCCGCCCCCAGGATCCGGCCCGGCCGGCGTCGGGGCGGAGCAGGGTGGTCAGCACCCGGACCGCAGTGGTCTTGCCCGCCCCGTTCGGGCCGAGCAGCCCGAGTATGCGGCCGGCGGGCACGAACAGGTCGACGCCGGCCAGTGCCTGGGTCGCGCCGAACTTCTTGGTCAGTCCTTCCGCCTCGATGGCGGGAATGTCGGCCATCTCACTCCTCCTCGCATAGGCACGTCCGCACAGCTCAGCCGCGCCACGGTAGGCAGACCCGGGGCCCCCGGCCCGGGCTCGGCCTGCGCCCCGTCGCGCCCCCGCGCCAGCCGCAATGCGGCGGGCCATCTCTCGTACGCTGTACTAACCAGTACGCCGTACGATAGCAGTACGGTGTACGAGCAGGCAACACGGCGACCGGGCCGGTAAGTTCGGCAGCAGCCAGCCAGGGAGGAGCCACGGTGGACACGGACGACGAGGACCTGCTGGCCCCTTTCCTGGCCGCCCGCCCGCAGGACCCGAAGGCCGAGCGGCTCCGCGCGCACCTGCGCGAGGACAAGCGGCGTGGCCAGCGGCACCTGCCCCGGAAGGCCGCGGCGCTGTCCCGGGACGAGATCGTGCGCGTGGCGATCAGGGTGGCGGACGCCGAGGGACCTGACGCGGTCAGCATGCGCCGGATCGCCCGCGAGCTGAACGCCGGGACGATGTCCCTCTACTGGCACATCGTGTCCAAGGAAGAGCTGCTGGACCTGATGCTGGACACCGTCCAGGGCGACCGGGAGAACCCCGAGCCGTCCGGGGACTGGCGCCGGGACATGCGGGAGGTGGCCTGCGCGACCAGGCAGACTCTGCACGAGCACCCATGGATGATGGACTTCATCGGCGGACGGCCACCGGTGGGTCCCAAGTCGCTGCGGAACCTGGAGCGCACGCTCGCCTACTTCGACGGGCTAAGCCTGGACCTCCCCCTGGCCATCGACATCGCCACGACGGTCGGGACCTACGTCATGGGAGCCGTGCTGCGCGAGGTGCAGGAGGGCCGCAGCGAGATCTTCACCCAGCAGGCCTTCAGCGAGCTGACCGAAGCGGAGAGGCAGGAGGTCGTCGGCGAGTTCACCGAGCGGGTACGCGCGAGTGGGCGATACCCGCACCTCACCGGGCTGCTGAGCGCCAGGTACGACCCGGACGCGGCCGAGACCCGGGACGCGCGGTTTGAGTTCGGGCTGGACTGCCTGCTCGACGGGATCGCCGCGCGGATCGCCGACCGGAAGGCCGGCGGCCCTCCTGCGGGCGCTGAGCTCGCGGGAGGGCCGCCGGGTTGAACGTGCGCTGACGCGCCCGCCGGTCAGGTTCCGGACGGCGGTGACGCCTCCTCCTTCATGGACACCTGGCTCTGCGCGGACAGTTCGGCGGCCCGGGCGGCGCCCACGCCGGAGAGGGCAAGTCCCTCTGACGGGTAGGCCTCCTCGCCGTGGATCGCGACGTCACCGATCTCCAGTTCCTCGTCGCTCATCCGCAGCTTCATGAACAGGCCGATGCCCTTGAGCAGGAGGAACGTGACCAGGCCGTCCCAGATGATGATGGTGACCGCGGCGCCCAGCTGGACCAGCAACTGGTGCGCGTGCCCGTAGAACAGGCCGCTGCCCGAGATGTTGACCGGGTTCTTGCCGATGCCCAGGTACACGATCATCTTCGGGTCTGCTAGCAACCCGACCAGCAGGCCTCCGAAGAGGCCGGCGATGCCGTGGGTGTACACGACTCCCAGCGCGTCGTCCACCTTGTTGAACGGCGGGACCTTGCTCAGGTAGTTCCAGGCGAACCAGACGACGATCGAGCAGACCAGGCCGATGATGATCGCGCCGAAGCCGTTCACGTAACCGGCGGCGGGCGTGATGCCCACCAGGCCACAGATCATGCCGTTGAGGCCGCCGAGGAAGGTCGGCTTCTTCTCCGGGCCGCCGATCATGTCCATGACGATCCAGGTCATCATGGCGATGGCCGTGCACAGGTTGGTGTTGACGATGGCCGCTGCGGCGTCCGAGCCCGCGAAGTACGGGTCACCGCCGTTGAAGCCGTTCCAGCCGAGCCACAGGATGCCCGCCCCGACCGCGACGAACATCAGGTTGTTCGGGACCGCGTGCTCGCGGTCACGCCGCAGCCTCGGGCCGATGACCCACGCGGCCACGAAACCCGAGACGCCGGCGGCCAGGTGGATCACGTAGCCACCACTGAAGTCCAGCGCACCCTTGCCGGCCCAGAAACCGCCACCCCAGAGGAGGAACGCGTTGACGGCGTAGGCGAAGGTGATCCACAGCGGCACGAAGACCAGCCAGACCCTGAAGTTGATCCGGCCGAGCACGCTGCCGATGAACAGGATGGGGGTGATCGCCGCAAACACGAACTGGAAGTAGAACACCGACGACTGCGGGATCCTGAAGTGAGGCATGCCCGCGCTAAGCAGCGGGATGCTGCCCTGCCCTTCCAGTGCGCCAGTACCCAGTGACGCCCCCGGCTTACCCAGCAAGTGGAGGCTGCCGCCAATCCAGGGCGCACCGAAGCCCATCTTGTACGCCCACAGAGCCCAGGTAATCAGCACCAGGCAGAACGTACAGAACACCATCATCATGGTGTTCACGGCCCATTTCTTCTGCACCAGGCCGCCGTACAGGACGGCTAGGCCAGGGATGCTCATGAGGCCGACCAGTGTTGCGGCTGTCATCTGCCAAGCGTTATCTCCAGATGACAGCCAATTCGCGTAGGGAACCACTACTCTCCGCCTCCATGGGGCTACCCTGGAAGTGCTTGCCGGGGGTTTCCGGTCGCGGTCCCAGTCAGGCCATGACGGACTGCTGAAACCCCTCCCGCGCTATCACCGCAGCGTGATCCGGGGGGTATTCCCCCCCGGGCTAGCTAAATCCGGCCGACCACTTCGGTGTCCATCTAGAACGCTTCATGTTTCCCATGAGCGGGTTTCGTTCACGTTTCCCAACTGTTACGCGGTGGACAACGGACCAGGATCTGCCGGACATCGTGTTTCGTCCCTGTTTCACGCCGGCCGTCAGCGATCCGGTACCGGGGCGTCCGCCGGGCGGCTCGCAGCGCCGGCCGGACAGGGCGCCGCGTACCCGTCCGGAGCAGGGCAGGCCCGGCGCAGCCTCGGCGGCGCGACCGCCCGGATCGCGTCGTTGCAGGTCACCGGGTTAGCGGCAGGCTGGCTCGGCCTGATCCGGCGCGTGTCGCAGCCCCGCGCCGACGACCGCGATCCCAGGGACCAGCACGACGGGACGTCACCGGGGGCCGGGGAGAGGCAGACGCCCGGGGACTGCTGGCCACCCCGGCGGTGGCGCCGCCCGGCATGTGCCCCCCTCAGCCACGTCCGCCCCACCGGCACCGGGACCCGGGCCCGGGCCGGATCTCAGCGGCTCGTTCCTCAGCGTGTACTCAGCGGATCTACAGCTAGACCAGCGCGGGTCCGGGCGCAGTGACCCGGTGAGATGGCGGCTGACTGATCGGCGCCGGGGCGAGGCCGGGTGTACCCGGCGGTCGCCGGGGGCGATCGTGGTCGTTTTGCGCTGCCGGGGGCTGCTGGCGCTGGGCCAGGCTTCCGACGGCCGCCTGTGACCTGCGGTGACGCCGCCCGCAGGACACAGGTGGCCGGTGCAAGCGGGCGGGCCGCAGGGTTTCGCGTGCCGAATCTGCTGGGCCGGCAGCGGTCTCCGCACCCGAACTGGCCGACGGTTCCCGGGCCGGGGTGGTGGCGGGCGTACGGGGTGCGCGTGGCGGAGGCACCGGCGTGTACCCCTTCCGTCACGTTCCCGTAACAGTAGGACAGGGGGGTTGAGTCCGCCGCGGAGGCGAAATACTCTCTGGGTGTCTCGGTTGGTAAGCGCTTACCCGTCCAGGCCAAGTCAGCGGCTCTTGACAAGCCGCTTTCTTTAGAGGCTCCGGGTAAGCGCTTACCAAGACATGAGTTGTCCTGTCCAGGGCCGATCAGCGGCGCAGGGCAGAGACCCAGGGCCACGAGGGAGCGTTCCGGTGGACAGTCGCGATACGGCCAGCGCCGCGTTTGACGTGGCCCGCCCGGCGGGTGATGCCGCCGGGCGCAGTGGCCTGGCGCGCGCCAGCCGGGGCGGCGATGATCCTGGTGACGGCTCAGCGCTGGCTGGCGACCTGGCGGCCAGCGGTCTTACCGCCGGCGCAGGCCTGGCCAGCCGCCGCAACGGCCCCGTCCCCCCCGCGACCATCTACGACGTGGCCAGCGCCGCCGGGGTGTCGATCGCCTCGGTCTCCCGGGTCCTGAACGGCCGCGGCAACCCGATGCCCGAGACCCGGAAGCGGGTCCTGGCCGCCGTCGCCGACCTGGGCTTCATCCCGGACGGGGCGGCGCGCGCGCTCAGCGTCAGGCTCAAGGAGATCATCGGCGTGGTCATCCGGCGGCCGCCGCCCACCGAGCCGCTCGGTGACGAGATCTTCCAGGACGAGGAAGAGAGCCTGCAGTTCCCGGACCTGATCAACCGGGGCATCGAGCTGGCCGCGCAGAACCGCGACTTCAACCTGCTGGTCAGCTCCGTGGACGTGGACGACCACGACCACACCCGGCGGGTCTTCGCGCTGGCCCGCAAGAGTGACGGCCTGATCCTGCACGACCAGGTGCTCGACCCTGATCAGCTGGAACGGCTGTCCCGGCAGGTCCCGGTGGTGACCCTGGCCGGTGTGGCCACGCCCACCACCTCGAACGTGGGCGGCGACAACCAGGGCAGCATGCGCGAGCTGGCCCGGCACCTGGTCCGCGAGCACGGCTACCGCACCCTGGCCTATCTCGGTGGCCACCCGGACAGCCCCGACAACCTGGCCCGGCTGGCCGCGTTCAGCGACGAGGTCGCGGCGGCTGGCGGCACGTTCACCGGCGGGCCGCAGTGGGAGGGGAACTACTGCGCGGCCGGGGGTGCCCGGGTCATCGACCGCCTGCTGGCCAGCGGCGGGGCGGGCCAGCTCCCGCGGGCCATCGCCTGCGCCAACGACCAGACCGCGCTGGGTGTCGTGTACGCGCTCATGCAGCACGGGCTGGACGTCCCCGGGGATGTCGCGGTGACCGGATTTGACGACATCCCGGTCGCCCGCCACCTCCGTCCCCAGCTGACCACCGTTCGCCAGCCCATCCAGGAACTCGGCGCGACTGCCTTCGAGGTGCTCTATTCCATGATCAACGACGCCGGGTACGTCCCGCGCGACATCGTCCTGCCCACCCGGCTGGTCTCCCGTGAGAGCTGCGGATGCCACCCTGACCCGGCCACGCCCCCCTGGCTTGTGGGCTGAGAGGAGAGGGCATGCGCGTCATCGTCCGCAGGCTGCTGTTCTACATCGTCACCGCGATCCTGGCGGTCACCGTGACGTTCTTCATCCCGCGGCTGATGCCGGGGAACCCGGTGGAGGCCGTGCTGGCCCACCTCCAGGGCAACGTCACCCCGCAGACCATCCGCTCCCTCGAGCTGCAGTACGGCCTGGACAGCCCGCAGGGCCTGTGGGGCCAGTACACGACGTTCTGGGACCATCTGGTGCACGGCAACCTGGGCGTGTCCACCAGCTACTACCCGTCCAGCGTGACCAGCGTGATCCGCAGCGCGATCCCGTGGACGATCGGCCTGGTCGGCCTGGCCACGGTGATCAGCTTCGTGCTGGGCACGGTGCTCGGCGTCCTGGTCGCCTGGCGGCGCGGCACCTGGCTGGACAGCCTGCTCCCGGTGACGACGTTCTTCCAGGCCGCACCCTACTTCTTCGTGGCCTTCATCGCCCTGGACGTCTTCGCGACCCGGCTGGGCTGGTTCCCCACCGGCCGGGCCTACGGCCAGCTGGACTTCCCCGGGTGGAACGCGGCCTACGTCGGTGACGTGCTCGAGCACGCGATCTTGCCGGCGGCCACGATCGTGCTCTGTTCGGCGGCCGGGTGGATCGTCGGCATGCGGAACGTGATGGTGACCACCATGGACGAGGACTACGTCCTGGTGGCGCAGGCCAAGGGGCTGCCCAAGCGCCGGGTGATCTGGTACGCGGCCCGCAACGCGATCCTGCCCAGCGTGTCCGGGTTCTCGCTCGCGATCGGGTTCGTGGTCTCCGGGGCACTGCTCACCGAGATCGTGTTCAGCTATCCCGGCCTGGGCTGGATCATGCTCCAGGCGGTGGCCGGCCGGGACTACCCGTTGCTCCAGGGCATCTTCCTGATCATCACGTTCGCCGTGCTGCTCGCCAACCTGGCCGCGGACTCCGTGTACGTGTTCCTCGACCCGCGCACCCGCCAGGAGGCCTGAGCGATGTCTATCGGTACTGGCACGGACCTGGGCGGTACCGGCCTCGGCGGCCTGGGGGTCGGCGGGTCCGGACCCGGCGACGAGCCCGGCACCGCGCCCCTGCCGCCCCCGATCGACGCCCCCATCCGGGGACGCCGGATCCGGCTGCCCCGCTCCCCCAAGATCATCGCTGGGCTGCTCATGCTGGCCGTGTTCCTGATCGTGGCCGCCATCGGCCCCCTCGTGGCCCCGTACAACCCGTCGGCCAGCTCGTCCACCACCAACGGCGTGCCGCAACCGCCGTCCGCGGCGCACTGGCTCGGCACCACCCAGACCCAGCAGGACGTGTTCTCCCAGCTGCTGGCGGGCGGCCGGAGCACGATCCTGGTCGCGTTGCTGGCCGGGCTGGCGGCCACCGTGCTGTCGGTGGTGGTCGGGGTCTGCGCCGGGTACCTGCACGGCCGGTGGGCGGACGAGCTCCTGTCCATGCTGGCCAACTTCTTCCTGGTCATGCCCGCGCTGCCGCTGCTCATCGTGATCTTCGGCTTCCTGTCGCCCTCGGGTGCCACCAACGACGTGCTGATCGGCCTGATCATCGCGATCACCGGCTGGGCGTGGGGAGCCCGGGTGCTGCGGGCCCAGACCCTCTCGCTGCGATCCCGCGACTACGTGGACTCGGCCCGCATCATCGGCGAGCGCGGCTGGCGGGTGATCTCGCACGAGATCCTGCCCAACCTGCTGCCCATCGTGGCGTCCTCGTTCTTGTTCACCGTGCTCTACGGGGTGGGCACCTACACCGCGCTCGCCTTCCTGGGTCTGATCAACCCCGAGCACTGGAGCTGGGGCTCGATGCTGTTCGAGGCGCAGAACGCCGACGCTGAGATCAGCGGCTTCTGGTGGTGGTACATCCCACCCGGGCTGGCGGTGGCCTTCCTCGGCACCTCGCTGGCGCTGCTCAACTTCGGCATCGACGAGTTCATCAACCCGCGGCTGCGCGCGGCCGGCCTGACCCGGCGCCAGTCCAAGAAGTCCGGTGGGCAGGGGCTCCCCCGGCGCTTCGAGCTGGGCCTCACCCCCGTGGTCCGCCCCAAGCCCGTATCCGGCGCCATCGCCACGGTCACCGCCGCCGCGGCGGTCTCCAGCCCGGCCGCCAACCGGACCCAGGAGCAGACGTCATGATCGCGCAGCCACTACTGGAGATCCGCGGCCTGCGGGTGGACTACGGGGCCGGCCCCGGCGCCGTGCACGCGGTCGTGGACGCCGACCTGACGCTGCGCCGCGGCGAGGTGCTCGGGCTGGCCGGCGAGAGCGGCAGCGGCAAGTCGACGCTGGCCTACGCGGCGATCCGGCTGCTGCGGGCCCCCGGGATGATCACCGGCGGCGAGGTGCTCTACCACCCCGAGGCGGGCCGGGCCGTGGACCTGCTCGACCTGGACGAGCCGGAACTGCGCCGGCTGCGCTGGTCCCAGATCGCCGTCGTGATGCAGTCCGCGATGAACGCGCTGAACCCGGTGCTGTCCATCGGTGCCCAGCTCACCGACGTGCTGCAGGCCCACGTGGCGGGCATGGACGGGGCGGCCCGCCGGGCCCGCGCCGCCGAGCTGCTCGACATGGTCGGCATCACCTCCGACCGGCTCGGCAGCTACCCGCACGAGCTGTCCGGCGGGATGCGGCAGCGCGTCATGATCGCGATGGCCCTGGCGCTGGAACCCCAGGTGGTGATCCTGGACGAGCCGACCACCGCGCTGGACGTGGTGACCCAGCGGGAGATCCTCGAGGAGCTGACCGCGCTGCGCGAGCGGCTAGGCTTCGCGGTCCTGTTCATCACGCACGACCTGTCGCTGCTGGCCGAGATCGCGGACTCGATCGCGGTGATGTACGCGGGCCGCCTGGTCGAGCGGGCGGCCGCGGACGAGCTCTTCCGCGCCCCCCGCCACCCCTACACGCTGGGGCTGCTGAACTCGTTCCCGGCGCTGCACGGCCCGCGCCGGTACATGACCGGCATCGCCGGCTCTCCCCCGACCTGCGCATGCTGCCGGTGGGCTGCGTGTTCCACCCGCGCTGCCCGTACGCGATGGACATCTGCCGCGAGCAGTCCCCGCCGCTGGAGCCACCCGCGGGTCCAGCCGGCCGGATGTCCAGCCGCCTGGCTTCCTGCTGGCTGCAGGACGGCAGCCGGCCGGTGCCCGCGGAACTGGCCCAGCCTGAGCCAGGGACCGCACCGCGGCCGGCCAGCACGCCCACCCGGACCCCAGCCGCCCCCGGCGCGCCCGTCTCCGAGACCCCCACCTCCGGCCCCCCCGGCTCCGGCCCGCCCCCGCCCGACACCTCCGCTGGGCGGCTCGCGCCCAGCATCGCCGCTCCGGACCCGGGGAGCCAGTCATGACCGAGACCGCTACCGCCCCCGCCGCCCCGGGCACGGGTGCCCCGCTGCTCGAAGCGCGCGGGCTGACCAAGCATTTCGCCGTCCATCACGCCCGGCGGCGGGGCCGGGCGGCGCTGGCCCGGGCCCGCCGCCCCGGCCCGGCTGGCACACCCCGGGAGGCCCCGGTGGTACACGCCGTCGAGGACGTCTCGCTGTCCCTGCCGCAGTCCGGGATCACCGCGGTGGTGGGCGAGAGTGGCTCCGGCAAGTCCACCCTGGCCCGGCTGCTGGCCCGGCTGATCACGCCGACGGCCGGGGAACTGCTGCTCGACGGGACGCCGGTGCCCGCGTTGACCCGGGGCCGCCGGGAGTACGCGCGAGACGTCCAGCTCGTCCTGCAGGACCCCTTCTCGTCCCTCAACCCCGTGCACGACGTGCGCTACCACCTGGCCCGGCCGTTGCAGATCCACGGGCTCGGGGGCCAGGGCGCCGACCTGGACGCGGCGATGACCGGCCTGCTGGAGCGGGTCTCGCTCACCCCGGCCGAGCAGTTCTTGCGCAAGTACCCGCACGAGCTGTCCGGCGGACAGCGGCAGCGGGTCGCGATCGCGCGCGCCCTGGCCGTCCGGCCCCGGGTGCTGCTGGCCGACGAGCCGGTGTCCATGCTCGACGTCTCGATCCGGCTCGGTGTCCTCAACCTGCTCGGTGACCTGCGCGAGCGCGACAAGCTCGGGATCTTGTACATCACCCACGACATCGCCTCGGCCCGCTACCTGGCCGACGTGATCATGGTGATGTACGCGGGGGAGGTCGTGGAGTCCGGCCCGGCCGCCACGCTGACCGACGAGCCCGCCCACCCGTACACCCAGCTGCTGCTCAGCGCGGCACCGGACCCGGACCGGCCTGCGCCGCTGTCGCTCCAGGGCCGGGGATCCCCGCCCAGCCTGGTGGACCCGCCGAGCGGCTGCCGGTTCCACCCCCGCTGCCCGTACGCGATGGCGGTGTGCGCGGAGGTCACCCCGCCCGGCACCCCGGTCGCCGACCGGCACGTCAGCTCGTGCTGGCTGCACGTCTCCGGTCTGACCGCCGCGCAGCGGCGCTCCCTAACCTCCGCAACGACACCTGCTGGTGGGGCTGGCCTGCCCGGCAGTCCGGCCTCACCAGCCCACGATCCGGACCGATCACCTAGTCCCGCGACCGGAGGGGAGGAGACGTGATGAACCGGGATACCACCTAACGGTGACATCAGCGCCCGCGCGCGCTGACCTAATGCGCATCCAGACCGTGCACGGCACCCCGTGCACACTCCGGAGCACCAGGCGGAACGGGCAGCCGGACATCAAGACCCGGCCGACCCGTCCCACCTACCGATAACAGACCCCGACACGGTCGCTCACAACAGGCCGGCGATGAGCCGGCCGGGCACAACGGAGTTTAAGCAATGAGGCACAAGGTCCTAGCAACCCTGGCCGTAGCTGGCGCGCTGAGCATGGGCGTCGCCGCCTGCGGCAGCAGTTCGTCCAGTAGTGGCAGCAAGACCACGGCGGCGACCGGGAAGACCCTGGTCGTCGAGAGCACGCCCCTCTCCCCCATGACCGACACGTTCAACCCGTTCTCGCTGACCGCGACGGGCTACCTCACGAACGCGACCGCCCTCTACAACGAGCCGCTGTTCATCTTCAACACGCTCAACTCGGCCCAGGCGCCGATCCCCATGCTGGCCACCGGGGACAGCTACTCCAACGGCGGCAAGACGCTGACCCTGACCATCCGCAAAGGCGTGAAGTGGAACGACGGCAAGCCGTTCAGCGCCGCGGACGTCGCCTACACGTTCAACATGCTCAAGGCCAACCCGAAGCTGAACACCAACGGCGCACCCATCGTGACCAGCGCCACCGCCCCGAGCGCGACCACGGCCGTGCTGAACTTCAAGAACTCCCAGTACGCGAACCTGTTCCTGATCGGCCAGGTCTACATCGTGCCGCAGCACGTCTGGTCGGCGGTCAGCGACCCGGCGACGTACGCCGACGCCAGTCCGGTCGGCACCGGCCCGTTCATGCTGGACAAGTTCTCGCCGCAGGGCTACACGCTGAAGCAGAACCCGTTCTACTGGAACAAGGCCAAGGTGCACGTGCCGGAGATCGACTTCCCGGCCTACAACACCAACGCCAACCTGGTGCCGCCGGTGGCCCAGGGCCAGATCGACTTCGCGGGTAACTACATCGCCAACATCAAGTCGACCTTCCTGGCCAAGAGCCCGGAGAACCACACCTGGCTGACCAGCGAGCCGTACTTCAGCGCCAACAACGTGGTGAGCATGTACCTGAACACCACGAAGGCCCCGCTGAGCGACCCCGCGGTACGCCAGGCGATCAGCTACGGGATCGACCGTAACCAGCTCAACGTCCAGGGCGAGACGGGCTACGAGCCGCCGGTCAACTCGACCAGCGGGCTGCTGCTGCCCAACCACCAGTCCTACCTGGACCCCTCGCTGGCCAGCAACCTCCCGGGCGCCGGTGACCCGGCCAAGGTCACCTCGATCCTCACGGCGGACGGCTACACCAAGTCGGGCGGCAAGTGGGCCAAGAACGGGAAGACGATCAAGTTCGCCATCCAGGACCCGGTCCCGTACAGCGACTACTACACCGACGACCAGATCATCTCCCACCAGCTGAACGCGCTCGGCTTCGACACCTCCGTGGACGGCATCGGCAACCCGACCGTCTGGGCGGGCAACGTCGCCAACGGCACGTTCGACGCCACCCTGCACTGGAGCAACCAGGGCCCGAACCCGTACTTCATCTACGACAGCTGGCTGGACAGCTCGCTGACCGCGCCGATCGGCAAGCCAGCCGCGGGCGACTTCGGCCGGTACTCCAACCCGCAGGCTCAGGCCGCGCTGACGCAGTTCGCCGGCTCTGGCGACCCGGCCACCCAGAAGGCCGCGATCACCAAGCTGGAGAACATCATGACCACCCAGGTGCCCGTGGTGCCGCTGCTCAACGGCGGGGCCTGGGCCGAGGTCTCGAGCCGGAACTACACCGGCTGGCCGACGTCCAGCAACCCGTACATGAACCCGGTCCCCAACACGCCGTACATCGAAGACACCATCCTGCACCTCACGCCGAAGTCCTGATCGCACGGGACGAGACGCAAGGAACTTGATGACAACTTCTACAGAGGCGACGGAGGAGCGCAGCCGGGTGGCTGCGCTCCCCGTCGAGGCGAAGGTACGCCTGCTGACCGGAGCGGACAGCTGGCGTACCTACGGCGACGACACCCTCGGGCTCCGGCCGATCGTCATGTCGGATGGGCCGGCCGGGGTCCGGGGCGTCGCCAAGGACGACCGGAACCCCTCGGCCAGCCTGCCCTGCCCCTCCGCCCTCGGCGCCACCTGGGACAGCGAGCTCGTCCATGAGCTCGCTGCCGCCCTGGGCGCCGAGGCGCGGGGCAAAGACGTTGACGTGCTGCTGGCCCCGACGATCAACCTGATGCGGACCCCGCTCGGCGGCCGCGGGTTCGAGTGCTTCTCGGAGGACCCGGTGCTGTCCGCCCGGATCGCCGCCGGCTACGTGGCCGGGCTGCAGTCGGCCGGGGTGGCCGCCGCGGTCAAGCACTACGTGGCCAACGACTCCGAGACCGGGCGATGGACCTATGACGCGCGGATCGCCGAGGCGGTCCTGCACGAGCTCTACCTGGTGCCGTTCGAGGCGTGCGTCCGGGAGGCAGGCGCGCTGCTGGTGATGGCCGCCTACAACTCGGTCAACGGCGCGCTGATGACCGAGCACCAGAGCCTGCTGGGCGGGCTGCTGAAGGGCGAATGGGGCTTCCCCGGCGTGGTGGTCTCAGACTGGAGCGCCGCGCGCAGCACGGTACCCACCGCCCAGGCCGGCCTCGACCTGGTCATGCCCGGCCCGCAGGGGCCCTGGGGAGCCGCCCTGGTCGACGCGGTCCGCAGCGGCGCCGTCGCCGAGGAGATGATCGACGACAAGGTGCTGCGGCTGCTCCGGCTGGCCCGCCAGATCGGGGCGCTGGACGCGCCCGGCGTGAACGGGTCCGCGCCAGGCGGCCCCGGACGGGGCGGGCCGGTAGCACCGGCGCTGCTGCGCCGGGCCGCGGCCGCGTCCTTCGTGCTGCTGCGCAACGAGGACCGGGCGCTCCCCCTCGACCCAGCCGCGATCAGGACGGTGGCCGTGCTCGGGCCCAACGCGGTGCACCCGGTCATCCAGGGCGGCGGAAGCGCGGCCGTGATCCCGGGCCGCCTGTCCACCCCGGCGGACGCGCTCAGCGAGGCCCTGGCCGGTCAGGCCGAGGTCACCGTGGTGGCCGGCTGCCAGACCTGGGAGATGGTCCCGGAACCGCCGGCCCGGACGCTCCGCGACCCGCTCTCGGGCGAGCCCGGGATCCGGGTCGAGTACCGCGACGGGGACGGCGCGCTGCTCGGCTCCGAGCACCGCCTGTCCACCGTGTTCGCCTGGTGGGGCGAGGACGGCCTGCCACCCGGCGTCGGCTGGGGCGAAAGCGGCACCGTGACGCTGGCCACCACGTTCCGGGCCGAGAGCACCGGGCCGCACACGGTCGGTGCCGCAGGAGTGGGACGGCTGGCGCTGGCCGTGGACGGCGAGATGATCGCGGACGTGGAGACCCCGGTCCCCGCGGACCCGGTCGAGACCATGACCCGGCCTGGCCAGGTCCTGGGCACGGTCTGGCTGACCGCCGGCCAGGAGGCGGCGGTGCGGCTGGAGTTCCGGCCGTCGGCGGACGCCGAGGGTCCGCTGGCTGTGCGGCTCGGCGTCGTCGCGTCCCCCGACGAGGAGACCGCGCTGGACGAGGCGGTCCAGGCGGCGGCCGCCGCGGACGTGGCCGTGCTCGTCGTCGGCTCGGCCGAGACGACCGAGAGCGAGGGATTCGACCGGGAGACCCTCCGGCTGCCCGGCCGCCAGGACGAGCTCATCGAGCGGGTGAGCGCGGCGAACCCCCGCACGGTGGTGGTGGTGAACGCCGGCATGCCGGTGCTCATGCCCTGGGCTAACCAGGTCGCCGCGGTGCTCTACGCCTGGCTGCCCGGCCAGGCCATCGGTGAGGCCCTGGCCGACGTCCTGCTCGGCCGGGCCGAGCCGGGCGGACGGCTCCCGGTGACCATGCCGGTCCGTGAGGCCGACTGCCCGGTGCTGCAGGCCGTGCCGGTCGAGGGGCGGCTCAGCTATGACGAGGGCCTGCTCGTCGGGTACCGGGGCTACGACGCGGCCGGGACCGTGCCGCTGTTCCCGTTCGGTCACGGACTGGGCTACACCACCTGGTCCTATGAGCTGCTGGAGGCCGGGGCGCTGGCCCTGGCCGCCGGGTCTGACCTCACGATCAGCGTGACGGTCCGCAACACCGGTGACCGTCCCGGCGGTGAGGTGGTCGAGGCGTACGTCGCCGGCCCCGCGGCCGACGGGCGGCCGGTCAGGGTGCTCGGCGGGTTCGGCCGGGTAGCCGCCGGTCCCGGCGAGCTTGCGCGGGTGACGCTCACGCTCCCGGCCCGGGTCTTCGGCCGCTACGACGCGGAGGCGGCCCAGTGGACCTGGCCCGCCGGCGAGTTCACCGTCGCCGTCGGCCGGTCCTCACGCGACCTGCGGCTGCACACCAGGGTCGCGCTGCCGTGACCCCGGTGTCCTGGACCCGCTGCCCTGGATCCCCGCTGCCCTGAGCCCGGGGCCCGGAACGGGGGGCTGAAGACCGCGGCCAGGCCGGGAGGGCCGGACTGGCCGCACGACCTGGGCGGGGCGCGATCCGTCCCGCCCAGGTCTTCCAGGCCAGGTCAGCTCAGCCGGGTCAGCTGATCCAGGCCGCCGACGGGTCCTCCGGGCCGGGCTGGGGCCCGCCGTCCGCCGGGTCCACGCGAGGCCCGCCCTCGGCTGGGTCGGCGCGGTGCGCGCCCTCGGCGGCGGCCGTCCCGTGCCGCGGCGGCGGGGCCACCAGCTCGACCTCGTAGCCGTCCCGGTCTTCCAGGTAGGCGGCGTAGTGCTGTTCCCCCCCGGCGTAAGGGTGCCGGTCGGCGAACAGCAGCCGCCAGCCGTGCAGCAGCGCCTCCCCCACCATCCGGTCCACGGCGGCCCGGTCGGAGACGTGGAACGCGAGGTGGTTCAGGCCCGGCCGGTACCGGTCGTGCCGGAACGCGCTGCGTGCGGGGGACTGCTCGAGCACGATGTAGAGGTCACCGCACCGCCAGCTCGCTCCTTCTGGCCACTGCTGATACAGCTCGTAGCCGAGCGCGTCCAGCAGCCATCCCCAGGTGTGCTCGGCCCGGCTCAGGTCCGGTACCCAGAGCTCAAGATGATGCAGCATCCCCGTGGCAGCCGACTTCATGCGGACAGCATGCCGCAAACAGGAAATCCGGGTGGGTTACTGATCAGGAAGCTTCTCAACCTGCTGCTGCAGCCGGTTCATCCCGTTCAGCCAGCGGTCAGGATCGGTGGCCCGGCGCGAGTACATGAGCGCGACCTCGGGGTGCGGCAGGATCAGGAACCGGCCGTCTGCGATGCCCTCGACCACGGCGGCAGCCACCTCGTCGGGGGTGATCGCGGACGCGTCCATCAGCGCGTGGCCGATCGGGCCAGACGACTCGTACAGCGGGGTCCGCACTCCCTGCGGGCACAGGGCCTGCACGGTGATGCCGCGATGGGCGTAGGTGACCGACATCCATTCCGCGAAGGCCAGCGCAGCGTGCTTGGTCACCGAGTACGGCGCCGAGCCCAGCATGGTCAGCAGCCCGGCCGCGGACACCGTGCAGATCAGGTGCCCGCTGCCCCGCTCCAGCCACGGGCCGGTCAGCAGCCGGGCGGCCCGGACGTGGGCCATGACGTTGACCTGCCAGGAGGCATCCCAGTCCGGCTCGGTGGCCTCGGCCCCACCCGGCCGGGCGATCCCGGCGTTGGCACAGAACAGGTCGATGCCG
This sequence comes from uncultured Actinomycetes bacterium, assembly GCA_963781085.1. Taxonomy (GTDB): domain Bacteria; phylum Actinomycetota; class Actinomycetes; order Streptosporangiales; family Streptosporangiaceae; genus RYN-230. The sequence continues at coordinate 203,683 of CAWAES010000003.1, read as the reverse complement.
TCCAGCATGTCCGCCGCGGCGTCGATCAGGCTGGCGACGCCTTCCTCGCTGGCCGCGTCCCCGGGCACCGCCTCCCCGCCGCAGGAGTCGGCCACCGTCCGCGCGGCGGCCGCGTCAATGTCGTTCACCACCACGCGGGCCCCCTCGGCGGCGAACCGCCGGGCCAGCGCGGCGCCGATGCCGCTGCCCGCGCCGGTGATCACCACCCCGGCGCCGGCCACCGATCTCACTCTGCCTCCTTAGCGGTCCGCGCCGTCCGGCCAGGAAAAGCCCACCGGCCACCCGCCCGGGCCTGACGGCCCGGGCTCGCGAGCCGGTACCCGGCAGCGCTCACCGGGCCGGCCCGCCCGCCGCCGGGGCCGGGGGCAGGCTGGCCAGGCTGGCCAGCGAGGCCCGGTGCCAGTCCGGGGTGCCGAACGCGATCGACGAGCTCGTGGCCCGCTTCAGGTACAGGTGCGCGGGGTGCTCCCAGGTGAAGCCGATGCCGCCGTGCAGCTGCACGCACTCCTGCGCGGCCAGGACGGCTGCGTCCCCGCAGGCCGCCTTGGCCAGGGCCACCGCGACCGGCGCGTCCGCGTCACCGTCGGCCAGGCAGGCGGCGGCGTACCGGGACGCGGCCCGGGCCTGGCTGATGGCCACCCACAAGTCCGCGGCGCGGTGCTTCAGCGCCTGGAAGGAGCCGATCGGGCGGGCGAACTGGTACCGCTCCTTGAGGTAGGTGACGGTCATCTCCAGGCAGCGCCCCGCCACCCCGAGCTGCTCGGCGGCCAGCATCGCGGCCCCGGCGGCCAGCGCGCTGGCCACGGCGCGGTCCGCGTCCGGGCCCGAGGCCAGCGGCCGGGCCGGCACGCCGTCCAGGGTCACGTCGGCCAGCGCGCGGGTCTGGTCCAGCGAGACCACGGGAGTGACGGTCAGCCCGGGCGCCCCGGCGTCCACCGCGTACAGCCCGGCCGGCACGCCGTCGGCCGGGACCAGGAGCACGGACGCGGGCAGCGCGTCGGCCACCCCGCTGATCACCCCGCTCAGCCGGGCCTGCCCCGGGGGGTCGCCCGGCTGCGGCTGGCCGATACGCACGGTCAGCGCCCGGCCCGCACCCGGCTGGGCCGCGGACTGGCTGGAACCGGGCTTGCTGGCGAAGGGGACGGCCAGGGCCGCGGTCACGGTCGCCCCGGCCAGCCCGGCCAGGAGTTCGGCGTCCCCGACCGCCAGCGCCGCGGTCGTGGCCACCACCGCGCTGCCCAGGTACGGGACGGGCGCCACGGCCCGGCCCGCCTCCTCCGCGACGACCGCGGCCTCGCGGTAGCTGGCCCCGGCGCCGCCGTGGCTCTCCGGGATGAGCAGGCCAGCGCAGCCGACCTCGGCGGCCAGCGTCCGCCACAGCGCGCTGTCATACAGCTCGCTGGTCTCGGTCCGGGCCAGCACGGCGGGCCAGCCGGCCCGCTCCTCGAACAGGCCCCGGACGGCGGCGCGGAGCTCTTCTTCGGTCTCGCCGTAGAGCAGGCCGGGCAGGCCCCGGTCGGATTGGCCGGAGTCGTCGCGGGCGACCCCGGGCTCGGTCGAGGTGCTCATCGGGGCAGGTCCTTCCAGGGCACACGGGTGTCGGTACGTGGCTCGGCGGGCAGGCCGAGGACCCGCTCGGCGATGATGTTGCGGAGGATCTCCGAGGTCCCGCCCTCGATCGAGTTGCCGCGGGACCGCAGATAGCGGTACCCGGAGTCACGGCCGTAGAAGCTGACACTCTCCGGCCTGCGCATCGACCAGTCCTCGTAGCGGAGCCCGTCGGCGCCGGCCATCTCCACCTCGAGCGCGCTGATCTCCTGGTTGAGCCGGGCGAACACGAGCTTGGCCGCCGACCCTTCCGGCCCGGGGTGGCCCACAGCCAGCTGCTGCCGGAGCCGTTCCGAGGCCAGCCTGGCCACCTCGGCGTCGGCCCACAGCCGGAGCATCCGGTCGTGCAGGCCCGCGGTGCGCTGCTCGGGATGCTCGCGCCAGGCCCGGGCGGCCGAGCCGATCATGCCGCCTTCCCGGGGCTGGGCGGTACCGCCGATGGAGACGCGTTCGTTCATCAGCGTGCCCTGGGCCACCCGCCAGCCCTCGCCGACCGCGCCGATCCGGTCGCCGTCCGGGATCACCGCACCGGTCAGGAAGACCTCGTTGAACTCGGCTTCGCCGGTGAGCTGGCGCAGCGGCCGGACCTCCACTCCGTCGACGGTCATGTCGCAGGCGAAGTAGGTCAGCCCGGCGTGCTTGGGCACGTCCGGGTCGGTCCGGGCCAGCAGCAGGCCCCAGCGGGCCTGATGCGCCATGGACGTCCACACCTTCTGGCCGTTCACCGCCCACGCCTCGCCCGGTCCCTCGGCGCGGACCGCCCGGGTGGCCAGGCCGGCCAGGTCGGAGCCGGCGCCAGGCTCGCTGAACAGCTGGCACCAGACCTCCTCCCCGGTCCACAGCGGCCGGATCCAGCGGGCCTTCTGCTCGTCGGTGCCGAAGGTGAGGATGGTCGGCGCGGCCATGCCCAGCCCGATGCCGATCCGCTCCGGCTGGTTGCCTGGTGCCCCGGCGGCGCTGAACTCGGCTTCGACCACGCCCTGCAGCGCCCGGGGCAGGCCGAGCCCGCCGAGCCCGGCCGGGTAGTGCACCGCAGCCAGCCCGGCGTCGAACCGGGCGCCCAGGAACTCGATCCGGGGCAGGCGCGCCGGGTCGTGGCCGGCCAGGAAGTCGCGGACCCGCTCGCGCAGCTCGTCCGGGCTGACGGGACCGGCCCCGCCCTGGCCAGCAGACCCGGCGTCAGCTCCTCCCGGGCCGCCCGGCCCGGCGGTGTCGTTCAGCACAGCGGCCCGCCCGCCACGTAGATCACCTGGCCGGACACGAACCCGGCGCCCTCACTGACCAGGAAAGAGATGGTGTGCGCCACGTCGGCGGGCTGGCCGACCCGGCGGACCGGGATCTGGCCCGCCGCGGCGGCCTGGAAGTCCTCGAAGCCCATGCCCACCCGGGCCGCGGTCGCGGCGGTCATGTCGGTGACGATGAACCCGGGGGCGACCGCGTTCGTGGTGATGCCGAACGGGCCGAGCTCAATGGCCAGCGTCTTGGTGAAGCCTTGCATCCCGGCCTTGGCCGCGGAGTAGTTGGCCTGCCCCCGGTTGCCCAGGGCCGAGCTGGAGGACAGGTTGACGATCCGGCCGAAGCGGGCTTCCACCATGTGCTTCTGCGCCGCCTTGCTCATCAGGAAGGCGCCGCGCAGGTGCACGCCCAGGACCGTGTCCCAGTCGTCCTCGCTCATCTTGAACAGGAGGTTGTCGCGGAGCACGCCGGCGTTGTTGACCAGGACCGTGGGCGGCCCGAGTTCGGCGGCTACGCCGTCCACGGCCGCCTGCACCTGGTCGGACTGGCTCACGTCGGCGCCGACCGCGATCGCCCGGCCGCCGGCCGAGGCGATGGCCTCCACCGTCTCCTTGCAGGCGTCCGCGTCGAGGTCGAGCACGGCCACGGCCAGCCCGTCCGAGGCCAGCCGCCGGGCCGTGGCGGCGCCGATCCCCCGGGCCGCGCCCGTGACGATGGCCACGCGCTGGTCATCCTGAGGCATGTTCAGTTCTCCTTGCTGGTGTCGTCTGTGACGCTGGCAGGCATTGTCCCCGGGTCACCCAGCGGACTCGCGGGCGACCCGGTAGGGACGCAGTTCCCGGCGGGCTAGCGAGCGCTTGTGCACCTCGTCGGGACCGTCCGCGAACCGGAGGGTCCGGGCGTTGGCCCACAGGTACGCGAGCGGGAAGTCCTGGCTGACCCCGGCCGCGCCGTGCGCCGTGATCGCCTTGTCGATCACCCATTCGGCCATGGCCGGCGTGATGATCTTGATGGCCTGGATCTCGGTGTGCGCGCCCTTGTTCCCCACCGTGTCCATCAGCCAGGCGGTCTTCAGCACCAGCAGCCGGGCCTGCTCGATCCGGACCCGCGCCTCGGCGATCCACTCCTGGATCACCCCCTGGTCGGCCAGGGGCTGCCCGAACGCCACCCGGCTGGTGACCCGGCGGCAGAGCAGTTCCAGGGCCCGCTCGGCCGAGCCGATGAGCCGCATGCAGTGGTGGATCCGGCCTGGCCCCAGCCGGGCCTGGGCGATCGCGAAGCCCTCTCCCTCGCCGGCGATCAGGTTGCCCGCGGGCACCCGGGCGTCAGCGAACTCCACCTCGGCGTGGCCGCCGTGCGGGCCGTCCTCGTAGCCGAACAGGCTCATGCCGCGCTCGATCGTCACCCCGGCGGTGTCCCGGGGGACCAGGATCATCGACTGCTGCCGGTGCCGGTCCCCGTCCCAGGCGGTCCGGCCCATCACGATGAAGATCTCGCAGCCCGGGTTCATCGCGCCGGATGACCACCACTTCCGGCCGTTGATGACGTACTCGTCGCCGTCACGCTCGATCCGGGTGGCGATGTTCGTCGCATCCGAGGACGCGACGTCCGGCTCGGTCATGCAGAAGGCCGACCTGATCGCTCCGTCCAGCAGCGGCCGGAGCCAGCGTTCCTGCTGCTCGGGCGAGCCGAATTCGGCCAGCACCTCCATGTTGCCGGTGTCCGGGGCGGCGCAGTTGAGCGCCTCAGGGGCGAGGGCCGGGCTGCGCCCGGTGATCTCCGCCAGCGGCGCGTACTGCAGATTGGTGAGCCCGGCGCCTTCTGCATGATGGGCCAGGAAGAGGTTCCACAGGCCGCGCCCGCGGGCCTCCGCCTTCAGGTCACCGATCACCGCGGGGCGCTGCCAGGAGCGTCCGGCCTGCTCGTTGTCCCGTACCTGCGCCGCGAATACCGGCTCGGCCGGATAGACGCATTCGTCCATGAACGCGAGGAGGCGTTTGCGGAACTCCTCCGTGCGGTCGTCGTAGCCGAAGTCCATAGAGCCCTCCAGACGGATCCGCTGATGACTCTACCTACTGGCGGGTACGCCGCCTATCCTCCGGCCCGGCGGAACACGTACACGTAGTCGTTCACGTAGATCTGGCGGTAGGTGGCGCCCGGATGGCGCTGCTCCACGAACGCGAGCGGGTTGCTGGGCGCCGGGTTCCAGCCGCTGTCCAGTTCGTCGAACACGATGTAGCGCGGCGCCGGGTTGCCTGCGTTGCCGATCCAGTAGGTGTCATCCCGGGCGGCCAGCGGGGCCAGCATGGTGAGCGTGGCCTCCACCGTGGTACCCGCGGGCACCCGGGCCATGGCGGCGTCCTCCGCCTGGACCTGCGGGCTGATCTGGTAGGTCTGCGGATGCCACAGGTTGCGGAGCGGGAACTGCCCGGCGAGCGCCACGGCGATCACCAGCATGAGCCCCGGGACGATCCGGGCGGCCGCGAGATCTGGCCAGGACGTGCGCCCGGACTCCGTCCCCGCCGCGGCGGGGAGGGCCCGGTAGGCGCGGATCCGGGCCAGCGTGTCGATAGCGGCGATGAAGACGATCGTCATCACCGTGGCGTTGTAGTGGTACCCCGACCCCCAGTAGGCGGGGTTCGTGGACACGAACCGCAGCGCCAGGCTGGGCACGGCCACCAGGGCGAGCGGGGAGCCCAGCGCGAGGAACGCCACCGGCAGCAGGATGAGCAGGGTGGTCCGCAGCTTCGGCACGTAGGAGTGGCCCAGCTGGGCGAGCACGGCCGGCAGCGAGGGATGTGCGCCGCCGGGGCTCAGTACGCCGCCGTCGGTCCAGTAGGGGTACTGATGCAGCGGATTGAAGTGCGGGATGATCACCGCGATGGCCAGCAGGGACCAGGCGAGTCCCCAGACGATCAGCAGCGCCCCCCAGCCGAGCGCGCCACGGTCCAGCCCACCACGGGCCCGGCCGGCTTGCCGCGCCCGGGTCAGGCTCATGACGACGATCACGACGCCGAGGGCCGCGACCGTGAAGCCCTGGTCTTCCTTGACGAACACCAGGGGCAGCGCCCACAGCGCCGCGGCCCGGACCTTGCCCCGGAGCAGCGCGGACAGCGAGCAGGCCAGCAACGGGACCGCGAACGCGATCTCGTGGAAGTCGAAGTCGATCATCTGCTGCAGGCCCCAGGAGAGCCCGTACGCGGCCCCGATCATCCGCCCGGCCCCGGTACCGAGCCGGGCCGCGGCCGCGCGGCTGACCGGGACGACCGAGACCGCGGTGAGCAGGGCCTGGACCATGAGCAGGGTGACCGCGCTGGGGAAGATCAGGAAGACCGGGGCGATCAGGCCGACGATCGGCTGGAAGTGGTCGCCGAGCAGGTTGAAGCCGGTGCCCCGGATGTTCACCACGGGCGCTCGCAGATGAGCCAGCTGCCGGACGTACTCGGTGAAGATGCCCAGGTCCCACGAGCCCGGGGCGAGCTGAAAGTAACGGGACAGCGAGATCGCCGCGTAGACCGCGAACACGCCCAGGGCGATCAGCCACGGCACCCAGTCGGCCCGGCCGGCGGGCTGAGCCGACCCAGCGCGCTGAACCGTCCCAGCGCGCCGAACCGTCGCAGCACGTTGAGCCGTCGCGACGGGCTGAGCCGTCCCAGTGCCGCCATGGGGCGCAGGGTCGCCGGGGCTGCCGCCGGTTGTGATCATGCTGTCCTAGGTCGAGTGCGTTCACCTGGGCCTCCCCGCGGCCTCCGTCCAGCCTAACGTGCCCGGTCCAGGGTGGCTGAAAGCCTCGTCCTGGCCTCGCGACCCCACGGTGAGCGCGGGACCACGCGGTCAGCGGAGCAGCAGCCTGCCGATCCGGCGGCCCGCCACGAGCAGGCCGGCCACGCCCAGGACGGCCAGGTAAGCGGCGTGCCAGAGCAGGGCCGGGCCGACCGTGCCCAGGGTCAGATCCCGCAGCATCACCACGCTCTGGTACAGCGGGGTGCATTCGACGACGAACTGCAGCGGCCGGGGGTAGACGCTGAGCGGGTAGAACGTGGTCGAGAACAGGAACATCGGCAAGGTCGCCAGCGTGACGAACTCGAAGTCCTGCCAGGTGCGCATGTACGTGGTGCAGGCCATCCCGGCCGCCGCGAAGGCGAAGCCGGTGAGCACGGCGGCGGGCAGCGCGGCCAGCGCCCACCACGAGTAGACCAGGCCCATCGCCGCCATCACGGCCAGGAAGGCCACCGCGTACAGGGCCCCGCGCAGCAGCGCCCAGCTGATCTCGCCCAGCGCCACGTCACCGGCCCGCATCGGGGTGGCCAGCGCGGCGTCGTAGAGCTTCTCGTACTTGAGCCGGAAGAACACGTTGAAGGTCGAGTCGTACAGGGCGCCGTTCATGGAGGCGCTGGCCAGCAGGGCGGGGGCCACGAAAGCGGCGTAGCTGAGGCCCTGCACCGAGCCGACCAGGTGGCCCAGGCCCACCCCGATGGACAGCAGGTAGAACAGCGGCTCGACCACCCCGGACACGAAGACCAGCCAGGCGTGCCGGTAGACCAGCGCGTGCCGCTCGACCAGGAACAGGCTGCTCCGGCCGCCCACCGACCGCGCGGCCCGGCGCAGCGGGCCCCGGCCGGGCAGCACCCGCAGCGGCAGGCTGGGCACGCTAGCCATGGAGCCACCGCCCCCGAGCAGGCCGGCTAGACATAGAGCCGCCTGGTGTAAGTCCGGTTCCCGGCGATGAACCCGGCCGCCAGCACGGCCACCAGGTAACCGACGTGCAGGAGCGCCGAGGGCAGGGTCGCGACGCCCAGGCACAGCTCCCGGCACAGCGCCACGCCGTGCCACAGCGGGGTGAGGTAGGCGATCGGCCTGATCCACGCGGGCAGCTGGGTGACCGGGAAGAACGTCCCGGAGAACAGGAACAGCGGGATCAGCCCGAAGCGGTACACCACGGCCAGCGAGGTGTCCTTGGTCCGGGTCACCGTCCAGGCCTCGATCACCGCCGTGAAGGCCAGGCCGGTGAGCACCGCGACCGGCAGGGCCAGGATGGCCCACGGCGAGACGATGGCCCCGAACGCCGCGGCCACGGCCAGGAACACCGACGAGGTCATGGTCAGTTTCAGCCCGACGAACAGCAGGTGGCCGTGGAAGAGGTCGGCCGGGCGCAGCGGCGAGGACACCGCGGCCTGGTAGGTGTGGTTCCACTTGACCGAGCCGAAGACCGGGTAGGTGGACTCCCCCACGCCGGTGCCCATCGCGCTCGCGGCGAGCAGGCCGGGGGCGAGGAAGATCAGGTAGCTGACCTGGCCCAGGGCGGCCGTGCCGTGCTGGTCCACCAGCTTGCCGAGGCCCAGGCCCATGGCGCCCAGGTACAGCAGCGGGTTCAGCACGGTGGAGACGATCGAGCCGCGCCAGGTCCGCCGGTAGTCGGTCAGCCAGAACCGGAGCTGCCGCACCGCGTAGGACCAGGCGGGCACCGGACCGGGCCGGGGCCGCCCGGGCAGGCCCGGCCCGCGGCCGCGGGGCTGGGCCGAGACCGGGGCCGCAGCGGCCATCAGTCCTCCAGCCGGCGGCCGGTGAGCCGGAGGAACACGTCCTCCAGCGTGCTGCGCCGGACCAGCGAGGTGAGCGGGTCCAGGCCGAGCTCGCGGACCGCGGCCAGCGCGGCGTCCCCGTCCTCGACGTAGAGCAGCACCCGGTCGGCCAGCACCTCCCGGCGCTGGGCGGGCACCGCGGCGAGTTTCTCCGCCGCGACCTCGTGGACCGCGGGGTCGAACCGGAGCTCGAGGACCTCCGGGGTCGAGTACCGCTCGATCAGGTCCCGGGGCGAGCCCTCGGCGGCGATCCGGCCGCCGTCCATGACCACGAGGCGGTCACACAGCTGCTCGGCCTCGTCCATGTAGTGCGTGGTCAGCACCAGCGTCACACCCTGCTGCTTGAGCCGGAACAACCGGTCCCAGACCACGTGCCGGGCCTGCGGGTCGAGGCCGGTCGTCGGCTCGTCCAGGAGCAGGATCTCCGGCTCGTTGATCAGTGAGCGGGCGATGGTCAGCCGGCGCTTCAGGCCGCCGGACAGGGGTTCCACCCGGTCGTTCTGGCGGTCGGCGAGCTGGACGAAGTCCAGCAGCCGGTCACTGCGCTCGCGGATGACCGGCCGGGACAGCCCGAAGTAGCGGCCGTAGACCAGGAGGTTCTCCCGGACCGTGAGCTCCACGTCCAGGGAGTCTTCCTGCGGTACCACGCCCAGCCGGGCCCGGATCGCCGGGCCGTCGGCCACCGGGTCAAGGCCGAAGATCGTCAGTTCACCCGCGGTAGGCGGGGAGACACAGCCGATCATGCGCATCGTGGAGGACTTGCCCGCGCCGTTCGGGCCGAGGAAGCCGAAAGCCTCGCCACGGCGCAGCTCGAAGTCGACCCCGTCCACCGCCGTGAAACTTCCGAACCGCTTCGTGAGGCCGCGAGCACGGATGAGAGCAGTGGTCACAGGCACTCATGCGAGACTACCGGGAGGGTGGGACAATTCCGAGCGAGTTAATTTCCCACTTCGTAATGGGCAAATCCCGGCCCAGCGGCCACGTCAGCTGGCCCGGGCCGGTACTGTCACAAGCAGCGATGCACGCCCGCAGCACGTGAAGCGCCCCCCACAGCACCAGCCCCCGCAGGACTGAGAGGAAGACGGCCAGGTGAGATTGACTCGCAGGCTGTATCAGCGGTTCCGCGTGCTGATTCATGAGGCGGCCAAGTTCGGCGTGGTGGGGCTGGTGGGGTTCATCGTCAGCCTCGGTGGCGCCGACGTGCTGCGTTACGGCTTGGGCGTAGGCAAGTACAAGGCGATCGTCGCCGCGACGATCCTCGCGACCGTGGTCACGTTCCTCGGCAACCGCTACTGGGCCTTCCGGCACCGTGAGCGGACCGGGATGGGCCGGGAAACCGTCCTGTTCTTCGTGTTCAACGCGATCGGGCTGCTCATCCAGCTGGCCTGCGTCGCGATCGTCCAGGACGGCGCGAACCTGAACGGCAAGGTCTGGTACAACGCCGCCAACCTGGCCGGCATCGGGCTGGGCACGCTGTTCCGCTTCTGGTCGTACCGCAAGTGGGTGTGGCGGACGCAGGAACCGGCCAGCGGGGTGCCCGCCAGCGGGCCCCGCCCCGCGCCGGTGCCCGGGCACCCGGAGGCCGCAGTGGCGGAAGCGGTCGCTGCCGGCCTGGACGAAGAGGCCACGCTGTTCGGCCGCGGGGCCGAGACCTACGACGGCGCTGAGGGCTACGGCCCCGGCGGTTACGGGTCCGAGCACTACGACAGCGGCCCCGAGAACTACGGCCGGCCTGAAGGCTACGCTCCCGGGACCGGGGAACATCGCCGCGGGAGCGAGAGCAACGGTGACGGCACTCGCCCCGCTGGCCCCCGGCACGCCGCAAAGCAGCGCTGACGAGGTCTTAAACGCCCCCGGGCTGGGGTCGAGGCGCCGGGCTGGCGAGCGGGGCAGGTTCCCCGGATACCTGGGCGGGCTGGCCGGGGCGGGGGCTGGGGACGCCGGGGTCTTCGTTGCGGCGAATTTTGGGTTAGCGCCCGGCGCAGCTGGTGCCGCTGCCGCCGACCAGCGGAAGCTGCTGGGCGTAGGCGGCGCTGGACTGCGCCTGAGTGATCTTGCCGGTGTCGACCAGCCGGCCCAGCACGTGTGCCTCCCGGGCCCGGCCGCGGGCGTAGTGCGCGATCGGGTCGTCCGCGGAGGGTCCCTGGACCAGCCCGGCCAGGGTGGCCGCCTCCGGCAGGGTCAGGCGCCCCGGGGCGACGCCGAAGTACCCGCAGCTGGCCTGGGAGAGGCCGTAGTAGCCGTGACCGAAGTAGGCGACGTCGGCGTACATCCGCAGGACCTTGGCCTTGCTGTAGGACAGGTCGAGCTTGACGCCCAGCATGACCTGCTTGACCTCGACGCCGAACCCGCCCTGGCCGGAGGTGTAGAGCATCTTGGCTAGCTGCTGGTACAGGGTCGCGCCGCCCTGGTCGCCGCGGCCGGTGATCTGGGCGGCAGCGACCCGGGCGATCGCGTAGACGTCCACCCCGGGCTCGGAGTAGAAGCGGTGATCCTCGGTCGCCACCAGGGACTCGGCGAACAGCGGCGGCACCGCCGGTCCCGGGTAGGCCGCGTGGTGCGCCCTGTCGATGGCCCGGGCCAGCGCGGGAGCGTCGCCGACCGACGGGGTGAGCGCGAACAGCACGCCGAAGGCGATCACGCTGAGCATGAGCAGCGCCAGCACCAGGCCCACGAACCAGCGCAGCGCCCGCCAGCGGCGGCGGCGGCGGTAGACCGGCCGGCTGGGCGGATAGTAGTCCTCGTCCGGGTCCTCCCGGTAGTGCCCGGCATCCCCGTAACCTGGGTAGGGGCCGTCGTCGGCGTAGTTGCGGTACGGGTCCCCGGACGTGGCCCCGTAGGGCAGCGGCACGGTCTGCGGGTCGTAGTCGATCCGCGCTGCCCGAGGATCACCCGGCCCGCCGTCCCAGGCCGGTCCCCCTGCCGTCATCCGATGCTCCGTCTGGTCGAGGGCTGCCGCGGGGTCACGCGGGGCCTACCCCAGTAAGGCAACGAAGAATCATTGCGCTCAGTGCCCCGTTCGGCGCGCGTTCCCGGTCATGGCCCCCGTGAGGGGTTACGCTACTTCGCGTAATTGACTATCTACGGTAGGTAGTCATCAGGGGGGATCAGAGGATGAGACAAGTCTCAAGACTGCTCGCCGGCCTCACGGCCGTCGGGGCGGCCGCGTTCACGCTCGTGGGGGCCACCTCGGCGAGCGCCGCGTCGTCCACGGTCTACGTGTCCAAGCACGGCCGGGCCGGGAACTCCGACCGGTCGTGCGCCACCGCCCGGTACCGCCACATCAACCAGGCCATCCACGCTGCGCCGAGAGGCGGGCGGGTGGTCGTCTGCGGTGGCACCTACAAGGTGCAGGCCGTGGTCACCAAGTCGCTGGCCCTGATCGGCCGGCACGGCGCCACCATCGACGCCAGGGGCCAGAAGCCGATCAGCAAGAAGCTGCCGGGAGGCAGTGGCGTGGTCGTCTTCGGCGCCCGGCACGTCGAAGTCTCCGGGTTCACCGTGGTGCACGCCGGTTTCGACGCCATTCTCGTGGCGCGCAGCCGGCGGGTCCTGGTCTCGCACAACGTGCTGAAGCACAACGGGGACGTGGGCGTGGACTTCAACGGCACGTCAGACTCGCTGGCGACCCACAACCTCTCCGAGCACAACAAGGGCGGCGGCTTCCTGATCGCCGACGACCTGGGACCGACGCACTTCGACGCGGTCACCTGGAACAAGGCCACCCGCAACCCGGGCGGTTGCGGGGTCATCATCGCCGGGCACACCACGTCCGGGGTGTGGGGCAACTACGTCGCGCACAACCTGCTCACCTTCAACGGCCTCAGCAAGAAGGCGCCCGGGGCCGGCGTGGTCATCGCCACCGAGGTCAAGGGCGAGCGGGTGTCGGACAACGACGTCGCCCACAACGTGATCTACGGCAACGGCCTGGCCGGGGTGACGATCCACTCCCACGTCCGGGGGCAGCGGCTGAGCGGCAACCAGATCGTGGACAACGACATCGGCAAGAACAACATCGTCGGTGACACGATCGGGCTGGGCCCGCCGGTCACGAACCACCCGGACATGCGGACGACCGGGATCCTGGTCGGCGCCTCGTCCGCGATCAAGGTGTGGATTCACGGCAACTTCATCCACAGCAACTGGTTCGGCATCTACCTGAACGGCCGGATCCGCGCGCACATCCATCACAACCTCTTCCACCGGGTGCATAAGCACATCAAGGTGGCGTAGCCGCGGGACTGATCCGGGCTGGCTGTCCTCTCCGGCTTTGGCCGGGAGGGCAGCCAGCTCTTTTTGCTGGTCCGGCTGGGCTGTGGCCGGGATCATCGGGTCAGTGGGGACCAAAGGCGGCACGCTCCGCGCGGAACACGCGGCTGCCGCGCTGATCGCGGGTTAGCGGGAGAAGGCGATGGGCATACAGCGGGATGGCTGCCGGTTGAGGTCCACGTGCTGGACGCAGGGTCGTAAACCCCTGCAAGCTGGCACTAATGTGCCCCGGGATTCAGCCCCCTTCCGCCATGTGGAGCGCCAGCTATGGAAGTCAAGGAACTCGGACATCTAGTCCTCTACGTTCGCAACCTCGATCGCTCCGCGTCGTTCTACCGGGACGTGCTCGGCTGGCGCCAGATCATGGGCGGTCCCGGTGAGGCGCCCACCCCCTTCCGGGCCGCGGCCTTCTCCTCGCCGTCCGGGCGCACCCACCACGAACTGCTGCTCATCGAGGTCGGCGAGGACGCCGCCAACCTCCCGTCGGGACGCCGGGTCGGGCTCTATCACTTCGGCCTGAAGATCGGCGACAGCGACGACGAGCTCCGCGAGGCCCTGCGCGCCCTGGAGGCCAACGCGGTCAACGTGGTGGGGGCCAGCGACCACACGGTCACGCACAGCCTGTACATCACCGACCCGGACGGGAACGAGATCGAGCTGTACGTGGACATGCCCGGGGTGGACTGGAAGAGCGACCCGTCGCTGGTTGCGGCGCCGATCAAGCCACTGAAGCTCTAAGAACCTCTGCCTCAGTTATCGGTCCGGCCCGCAGGATCTCAGCCTCATCCCCTGAGACTCTGACCAGAGTAGAGGGGCGGTCGTACGCAATTGAACGGTCGTCCCGCAGGACGTATATCAGCTCGTTCTCGGGCCAGCCAAGGGATTCAAGAGAGTCCCGGTCAACCGGTATTGGCTTAGAACCGCTAGGATTGAGGCTGGTAGCCGTCACCGGGCTGCCCACTGCGTTAATTACTTGCAGCGTCGCAGCGTGGTCCGGGACGCGGATCCCGACCGTCCCTTTCAGGGTGACCAGACGATCTGGCAAAAGGCCGGTCTTGCTGACGATCACAGTGAGGGGCCCCGGCGTGAAATCGCCGAGAAGACGGATGGCCCGGGGGCTGAGGACTCCGGCAGTCGCGGCCATCGCCAGCGACGCGCAGCCGACATGCATGACGTCGGCTGGATTCCGTCCTTTTACGGTGAAAGCACGCTCAAGGGCGGTCGTAGACGTGGCCAGCGCGGCCAGCATATAGCCAGTCTCGGTCGGCAGGACGGCCAGCGAGCCCGCCTTCAGGCGGTCAGCTATTTTCTCAACGTCCGACAGTCTCACTGTACCCCTGGGAGACCTCGGCTCCACATACGCGAATTCAGTCACGATAACCTTCTTATTTAATGTCTTGCGGACTCTTAATGGCTCATACGTTCGAAGACAAGGCGCACATGGCCGCTTAGTCTAGCGGCAGACACGAGTGCGTAGCAGTTCGGTGTCACGTTGTCATCCGGCTTATCTAACAGCCTGTCACTGTAGGGTCCGCATGATCTGCCATCCGCGTACTGAGCGACCGCGGTGCCGACAATAGCCAGACCCGCGAAAAGTGGGCAGCAGAGTCCCAAGACGTAGAGCTTCAAGGTATAGCTTGCGGACGGATTCGGCTTCCGGGCCAGGGGCTCTCGTCGCTGGCCCTTGCATCCCTGTCCTGGCGCCCGGCAGCCGCCACCTCGGGCACTGCGGGCAGGGTCAGCCGAGAGTCTGCGGGGTGAAGCCCGGCACTGAAGGCGCGCCTCGAGTCCCGTCGGCGGCTGGCGTCTGCCGGCCCGATGTTGCGGTATTGTCTGACCACGTGGAGCCGGTCAGCCGGCTCCCGGCGAGGCATCCTGAGGGTTGCTGACTCCCCCGGTCGGCAGCAGTTGGCTAGCAGGGGCCCCGCCAGGGCACGAAACGCAGTACGGGACGTGGCGCAGTTTGGCAGCGCACTTGACTGGGGGTCAAGGGGTCGCCGGTTCAAATCCGGCCGTCCCGACCAGCTGGCAAGGTCCGTTGATCAGGGCAGTCCGCCCAGGTCAGCGGGCCTTTTGTCATTGAGGCATAAGAGCGCATGACAGCCTAGACGACCCGCAGCTGGGGACCATTTGGGGACCGTCGGACGCTGAGATGCGCCGTCAGGGCATCGCCCGCCTCGGTGATCGACCGCTCATCCGGGTGCAGATACCGCTGCGTGCTGGTCAGCGAGCCGTGCCCCGCGATCTTCCGCAGGACGTGCACCGGGACACCCGCGTCAGCCATCCAGGTCAGCCCGGTATGCCGCAGATCGTGCCGCCGGAGGTGTTCATAGCCGAGCCCGGTCACCACGTCATCCCAATGCGTGGCGTCACGAAGGACCGCGGTGCTGATCCGGCCGCCGCGGGGGCCGGTGAACAGCCGGGCATCCGGGTCCGCGTTGATGACGTCCAGGCGGCGGGCGACCAGCTCGCGCCCTTCCTCGATGATCGGCACTTTCCGGGCCCGCTTGCCTTTGGTGGCTTTGTCGATCAGGCCGCCGGGCCGGGGGTGGTCTGGAGGCGGACGGTCCAGACCCAGGTGCGCGTGTCTATATCCGAGCGGCGGACGCCGGATACCTCGCCAATGCGCGCGGCGGTGCAGGCCACGAAAGTGACGACTTCACCCCAGCCTGCGAAGTGGTCGGCCGAGCGCGCGATTAGCGCGGCAGCGAGCCGGATCAATGCGTCCCAGTCCGCCAGGGCCAGGCCAATCAGCAGAGATGTCTGGTCCCACGCCCTGGGAGCCAAGAGGCTGCAGACAGTGGCTCGGCAGCCCTCGCCAAACCAGGCATGATGGCCTAATGACGAGTTGGCTGGAGCGGCGGCCGGTCTGGCAGTACGCACTGATCTTGCTGGCTGGCTCGCTGCTCTGCGAGCTGCTTGTGTTCGCCATCCTGGATTCGCTGGGACACCGATCCTTTGACATCACGATCTTCACCGCCGCGGCCGTAGGGGTCGCGTTGGTCGGCATGCCTGGTCCTGTGTGGCAGCAGAAGAAACGGCGGGAGGCTGCCGCGCGGCGGGTAGCTGACACCCAGCACTGACGCCGACCACGCTGGCCAGTAGCAGACCGAAGCTGGGGACCACTTGGGGACCACACGCCATGCGCGCAGCCGGACAACTGCCACGTCAGCACACTGACCGCTCTCCCATCGTGGCCGGGCTGACCGGCAGAAACGCCTAGTCCCACGTCCTGGGGGTCAAGCGGTCGCCGGTTCGAGTCGGGGATAACCCAGGTAGCGCCAGCTTGCGGCACGGCGGTTATCTCGTCTAGCTCCGTTCGAGCCGGTCTTTCTCGATCTCGATGTCATAGCGGAGTTGCAGGTTCATCCAGAATCGCTCTCGATGTGCCGAGATAGCGGGCGAGCCGCAGCGCCGTGTCGGCGCTGATGCGGCGCTGCCCGTGAACAATGCCGTCGATCCTCTTTGTGGGCATGTCAATCGCCTTGGCGAGCTGGTGCTGACTCACCCCAAGCGGCTCCAGGAACTCCACCAGCAGGATCTCGCCGGGCCGTACAGGCGACATGAGCATGTCGGTCGCCATCGGTTCCTCCTAGCGATAGTCACGATCCCGACGTCTTCCGGTCCAGCATCAGGCCAGGAGAAGAGGACCGGAGACTGCACTCTTGGTCCGACTGCGGTCAGGAGACGATGGGGAGGCGCCGGACGCGCACCCATTCGTCGGTGAGGACCACCACGGCGCCACTGTCCAGATCTTCGGAGACGACATCGAGGTTAGCGAGGATGATGGCGGCCTGCTTGATCGCGCGTCGCCCCGACAGGCGACGGATCAACATGATCGAGGGACGATCGGCCCCTTCCCGGGCCAGCAGGGTGCCGAAATCAGTGTCTGCTGAGATCAGGACACGGCTTTCGCTACGCGCCTGGCAAGCACAACCTGGTCTGTCGCCGCCTGGAGGCCATAGTCCCGGACATGGACGGCGTCGTGCCCGGCCGTCTTCAGTTCGTCGGCTAGGACGGGCGAGAGGTTGTTGTCGATCAGGAATCTCATGCCGTGTGCCGCAGTGGCAGCTCACGTTCCCGGGCAGCCTCGGCCGCGTAGAGGAGAGCCTCGCGTACATCCTCGGGAGTGAGGTCGGGATGCTCGGCGATGATCTCGCCGACTGCCATCCCGTCTGCCACCATGGCCACGACCGTCGCAACCGGCATCCGCAGGCCACGGATGGTCGGCTGGCCGCCCATGACATCTGGGTCGGTCGTGATCCGGCTGAAGGTCATGCCTCGATGGTACTCACCAGGGCGGTCGGCCGTCGGCCAGCGTAGTTCCTCGCGGAGCGCTGCTACCACCGGGTCGTTGCTGTCGTGTCTGCTCTCCAGGAGTTCGGTGACCGTCAGCGCGGTGATCGCCTGGTTGCGGTCGAAGAACCGCGGCCAGTAGGTCACTTCCCACCAGCCCCCCGGGTCGTTCAGTGGCCGTCGCGACGACCCGGCCGTCGACCTCCAGGCCGATGAATCCGTCGCCGATCCTGACCGGCATGAGGGACCTCTCCCGCCCCGGGGAGCCACTGGGCAGCCGTGCGGGAGCCACCAGCCGACCGGAATTCGGGCAATCCCGGCGTCAGTGACGGCTCGTCAAGGGAACTGGGGAGCCAATTGCGGGAGCCACTGCCTTCCGATTTCCCCAGACTCACCCCGACCCCGCCGGAGCGATTCTGCAGGGGGCGGCTCCCCGCCCGACCCCCTCAGACCAGCCCAGACAATGGATTCGTGCCTGGGGGTCAAGGGTCGCCGGTTCAAATCCGGCCGTCCCGACCAGACGTTGCAGATCAGAGGCCATTTCACCGGGTCGGTGAGATGGCCTCAAGATCGTTTGACCGCACTTTGACCGCAGGATCTGGCGGCATTTCGCGGCATCCGGTTGTTCAAAAAGGTCGCCGATGTCACCGCCCGACAGGGTGGTTCAGCCGTGCCTGGCGGCTGCTCTGGCGGCGAGGATCGGGATAGCGGCGATTTTCTCTGCGGTCAGGTGCTCCCAGTCCAGGCCGGCGGGACGTCGCTGCGTGCCGCATTCCATCACTTCGCCCGGGGTGATGATCAGGTTGACGCGGAAGTCATGCCCCGTCTCTGGCAGCGGGCCATCGATGACCTGCAGCGGGTGGACGGTCGTCACGATCATGGTGCTGGGGTTGACCCCTGGGTGCGCACCCGCGATGTCGGCCGCAGACAAATCCGTGGGATCCCGGCGGGGCGCCGCGTAGCATGACTGCTCATCGGCGCACCGCAGATCTGGCGCGAGGAGGCCGCGGCACTATGACCGGACCAGTGGCAGGCGGTGCCGCCGAGTTCGAGGTCAGGCTCGCCTCGTTCGTGAAGGACAACCGTCTGTACGGGGCCGCCGCGGGTGTCGTGCACAGCGGCGAGCTGGCCTGGGCTGGCAGGGTCGGGTTCGCTGACATCACCGCGAGGCGCCCGTCGCAGCCGGACACGCTGTACCGGATCGCGTCCATCACCAAGACGTTCACGGGTACCGCGATCATGCAGCTGCGGGACGCGGGGAAGCTGGACCTGGACGACCCGGCCGTGGACTGGCTGCCCGAGCTCAAGGCCAGCGGCAGCCCGAAGACGATCGCGCGGGTCACGATCCGGCGGCTGCTCTCGCACGAGTCCGGGCTGATCGGCGATCCGCCCGGCGCCGACTGGACGCTGCCGGTCCCGGTCTACGAAGGCCTGGCCGAGAGCAGCCTGGCGCGCGCGGCTGAGATCGTCACCGCAGTTCCGCCCAGCACCCAGCAGAAGTACTCCAACCTGGGCTACCAGCTGCTCGGCGAGATCGTGCGCCGGGCCAGCGGCACAGACTACCCCGCATACGTACGTGCGCACGTGCTGACGCCGCTCGGCATGACAGCGACGGCATTCGAGCCGCTTGAGCCCGCGCTCGCCGCTCGCCGCGCAACTGGCTACGACGGCCGCGCGTTCAGCGACGAGCTCACTGTCGCGGCGGCGGTACCGCCGATCTGGGCCGAGGGTGGCCTCTGGTCGGACGTCGGTGACCTGGCCCGGTGGCTCTCCTTCCAGCTGGGGCCCTATGCCGACCCGCCGGCCGACTCGCCTGTGCTGGCTGCGGCCACGCTGCGGGAGATGCACAAGCCCCGCTACCTGGGTGACGATGGGTGGAAGGAGGCATTCGGCATCTCCTGGTATGCCATCCGCAAGGACGACGTCACCTGGATCCAGCACTCCGGCGCCCTGAACGGCTTCATCGCCAGTGCGTGCTTCGACCGCGAACATGGTGTTGGCGCCATCGCGCTGCTGAACGGGGCCGCGGATACGCAGGACCTCGCGATGGACCTGGCCGATATCGCCCGCCGGCTAGTGCAGGCCAGCCCGCCCGCCGTGCGGCTGCCCGCGCCGGCACCCGGGCAGTACAAGTCGCTGCTCGGCCTGTATGCCACAGCCGACATGACAATGCTGGTGCGGCTGGAGTGGCGGGGCGAGAAGCTAGTCTTCGTCGAGCCAGGCAGTACCGACGAGCTAACCGAGATCGAGCCCGCAGGAACTCTGGACACGTTCACCGCCGCTGCGGGCAACCGCAACTCGGGCGAGACGGTGCGGTTCCGGCGACTGGCCAGTGGCCGGGTGGAGTCGGTGTTCGTCGGCAGCGCGACCCTCCTGCGGCTGGACCCCGTACCCGAGGACAGCGCCGTCGTCGCGGACTAACGATCTCTAATGGTGGGGGTTACAGAAGGGCGTGAGATCCAAGCTAGTGCTGGCGGGAAGCGTGGGCCGGTCATGGCACGGATGGCCACGTCCGGCGCGGCAGTAAACCCAGTTCCATGCCCGTAAAGTCGTCCCGGTGACGACAGTGCCCCCATCTTGCGCCGTCTGGGATTCCGTGCGGTCACCACCACCACCGCCTACGTGTGGACGCCGCCGCAGCCCGCCAGACCAGGATGACCCAGGCGGCAGGCCCGAACCTGACTTCCCTGACAGCAACGGCGCCGAGACTGCCAAGCCCCGCCAGCCCTTCCCAGCACGCGAGCCAGCCGTCGCCGGACGCAACCCCGCAATTGAAGATCGTTAGGACAGGCAAGCATCAAGCGGAGCCGAGGTGGGCGAACTCGCAGCGGGATCATCGCCACCGCCGCGTCACCTCTGGGAAGTCACCGATTTGGGTCGCGTGGGTAGAGCAGCTCCAGCCGGTCGGAATGTACTGCGTAGATGTAAGGGCCAGGTCTGTTCGCCGCGTCGTATATAGCACGTCTGCTGCCTTGGAAGCGGTCCGCCATCTCAGTTGACGTAAGGTCACCTCTGGTGATCACAAAGCACTGGGCCCGATGCTGGACGACCGCGTCAATCTCAGCGCGGCGATAGCGAATGCGTTTGTCCTTCATCAGGATCGGCCATCCACGCGTGGCTGCGTCATGGATCCATTGGACATCAGCGATCTGCTCGTCGGCGGGCGTGCCATAGTGTTCTGCCAGGGTCACTAAGTCCCAGTCAGCAGCCCGCAAGCGAGAAGGCACGGCAATCCGGCCGAGACTCCGATCCAGGAAGAACCTAGGCTGCGTTTCGCGTGGTCGCACGAAGAGCGTCCTCAACCTCGTCCCGGGTCAACCCGAACTCCGCAGCAACCACATCTACCGGCTCACCCGTCACGAAAAGTTGAATGACGTCGTCCAGCCCTGCGCCACCCCGCGCGAACCTGGGACGCCCGAAGGCATGATCGGGATCTATGGTCACGTCGGCCACGCGGTATTGCGGAAGATGGATAACCTGCGCATAACCATCAGCAGCGAAGTCAACCCGGCGCAGGTACCGCTCCACGACCTCAGCGAATACCCGCTGGTTGTTGCGGACCACCACGAGTTCGCGGGCAGACTCGCCCTCGGGCGTTTCCCCGGCGTGCTGAGCGTAGTCGTACAAGATCTCAGCTCCGTCGGTATATAGACGCCTGCTAGCCAGGGCGTACTTCAGCCCCAGTTCGCGATCCAAGGCCTCGATGGCCGGGCGGATCCGCTGCATCGGAACACCCGCCTGCCGGAACGCGGCCAGAGCATAGGCCTCAGCAAGGCCGACGAACGGCACAGCAGCCTCATGGCGGTGCGCTGGCCGAACCGCAGTGATGACCGGTCTGGCCACAATGACACCGTCACCGGCCCGGCGGCGCTCGTACCCGTAGGCCCAGGCCGCGAACGTTGACGGCGGGACATCCAGGTACCCGGCCGCCTCACCGACCCCATATAGAGGGGTCTCGAACCGATCGACACTCACACACTCACCTCCTCCCAGACCTCCTCCATCCTTCCAGACCCACCAAGAATTGCGTCGCAGGCAGAGCCGCATTACTGCTGCCAGTCCGTCATCGCAGGTCGTCACGGAGCGCGGATAAGCGGGTCGTTGCTGCCGCGGCCGGACTCCAGGAGCTCGGTCATCGCCAGCGCGGTGATGGCCTGGTTGCGGTCGAAGAACCGCGGCCAGTAGGTGACCTCCCAGCAGCTGCCAGCCCGCTCGGTGGCCGTCGCGACCACCTAGACGTCGATCTCCAGGCGCACAAAGCCTTCACCGATCCTGATGGGCAAGGGGAACCCTCTCTCGCCCCGGGGAGCCGCCACCGGAGCCAGCGGCGGCCCGGAAACCCGCCGAACCCGGCGTCGAGGACAGATGGTCAAGGAATCCGGGGAGCCAATTACGGGAGCCACCGCCCTGCGACTGCCCCGGACTCGCCGCGACCCCTCCGGGCGAGTCTGCAGGGGGAGGCTCCCCGCCCGACTCCCTCAGACCGGCCCAGACGCCCGATTCGTGCCTGGGGGTCAAGGGGTCGCCGGTTCAAATCCGGCCGTCCCGACAGGTCAGAGGCCAGTCGGATGAAACCAGCGCCTCAGCAAGAGCCAAGTTAAGAGCCATCTCTTCAAGCCGCTACGGCAGGTCATCGAGTCGGTCAACGACACCTTCAAGGGCCAGTTCGACCTGGAACGACACGGCGGACATACCCCCGCCGGAGTCATGGTCCGCATCCTGCAGCGCATCCTGGCCCTGACCGCCGCGATCTGGCACAACGACAAGACCGGCGCACCGGTACATCGATCCCTGACCGCATACGATCACTGACCTTGGAATAGGTCGTCTAGGCGACGGTGGCCTGCACGCCGCGGACCGCGTCGGCGACCGGGGCCAGCGTCTCGTCCTGCGCCATGTCCGGCAGATCCGCCCTGGCCGGCGGACGGGCGCCGTCGCGCACCGCGTTGGCGACCTGATCGAGCGCGGCCACCAGCCGCCGCACGTCGTCGGCCGAAGGGGCGGGCGCGCCGTGGTCGACGGCGGCGGCGGCTCTCGTGACCGTGTCCATCACCTGGTCCAGGGCGGCCACCGCGGGCCACCACGCGGTGGCCTGCCAGCCGAGGGCGCGCGGCTGAGACATCGAGCGCTGGAACTCCGCGCGCAGGTCGGACAGCTCACGGTAGGTCTGCCTGCGCAGGCGTGACCGCTCGGGTGAGGGACCGGCCAGTGCCCGTTCGATGTATCTGGCGACGTGCGTCATGGCCTCGGCGAACTGGTCCGACAGGTGTGCCCGCCAGGTCCCCGGCCAGGGGGCGAACCCGATCACCAGGGCGATCGCGCAGCCGAGCAGGGTGTCGATCAGACGGTCCTCGGCCAGGTGCCAGCCCGTTCGGTCCAGGATGTCGATGAGCAGCACGACCAGCGGGGTCAAGAACGTGGTCAGCAGGCCGTAGTTGAGGCTGCGCCCGTACGGCAGCAGCGCGGCGAGGACCGCGCACGGGATCAGCAGCCAGAGGCCGTACGGCACCGCCACCAGGATGATCGCGCCGATGACCGCCCCGACGACCGTGCCGATCCCGCGCTGCAGGGCCCGCGCGAATACCGATCCGAAGTCCGGCTTGAGCACGAAGGCCGCCGTGAGCACGACCCAGTACGAGCGCTGCAGTGGCAGGATCTCGCTCACCACCGCAGCCACGCCGATGCTGGCCATCAGCCGCAGGGCGTACAGCCGGGTGAGCCGGCAGGCCCGGATCCGGTCGATCGCCGCGCCCAGGCGTTCCCGCAGGCCCGGTGGCTCGGGCTGGCCGCCGTCGGGGATCTGCTGGCCCTCGATCAGTCGGACCGCGCCGTGCAGCGCATCGCAGAGCGCGCGGGCGCCGGGGGTGTCGCTCCAGGCTGGCAGGATGGCGGGCGGCGGCCTGTCGCAGGAGATCGAGTCGGCCAGCGCGTCCACCGCGCCGGCCACGCTGGCGGGCGGCGCGGTGCCCTCCAGGGCCAGGGTGTTCGTCGCCTCGGCCACCAGGAAGCTGTGGTTGAGCAGCGCGACCAGCCGACTCAGCTGCGGATTCCCCCCGCCAATCCCGGACCGCGCGGTCAGCACTTGGTCATAGGCGCCGTTGAGCGCGGCGGTCAGCGCGCGCCGGTCCGCGGCGAAGGAATCGGTGCCGATGGACCGCAGCCTGGCGGCCAGCGCGCGGTACACCTCCGCCACACTGTGCTGCTCGGCCGACCGGGGATCCAGAATCCAGCCCGGGATGATGAGGATCATGGCCCAGGCCACGCCGCTGAGGAATTCCAACGGCCCGGTCCACCACGGCCGCAGCCCGCCCAGCGGCCCGAGGCCGAGCGAGGCGAACACCAGCAGCTGCAGGCCAACCACCGAGCCCGTGCTGCCCATCTCGCTGACCACGACGGAGACGCCGGCCAGCAGGACGAGCACGACGACGGCGGTCCAGCCGCGCCCGTGAATCGCGGTGCCGACGGTCAGGCCGACCGCCCCGCCGAACACTGCGGCCGATCCCACCCGCTTGAGCCGGGCCAGGTACGGGCCGCCGACGTCAACGATCACCGCGACCAGACCGCCCATGGCCGCCAGCAGGCCTGGCGCCAGGTCGCGCGCGAGCAGCCCGGCGGCCATCGGCACGCAGATCGCCAGGGCGGCCCGGACCATCAGCGGCCAGGGCACGGTGACCGGCTTCGGCCGCACGATATCCACCAGCCAGCCGGGTGCGACCGCCTCGCGCACCCTGGCCGCCTGCCGCGGAAGTTCCCTCAGCGCCCCTCCCCGACCTTCACTTACCCGCATCGCCACGGCGCGCCCCCCGGTTTCTGTGGTCGCCGCGACTTTCCATGCATTACGACCGGTACGTGACCATTTTGTCCCGGTACGCGGCTCGCTAGACGACCTATTCCAAGGGATCTTCTGCGGACATGATGCGAGGGTGCCCAAGATCAGGTTGTAACGACTGACATGGACACCCTCGCGACCGCACTGTATGTGAAGACCGACGATCTGCTGAACGAATCGCCGCAGCTTGCCCAGTACCGGCCAAAGACCGGCATCGGCCCGAAGCTGGCCGGTGCTGAACTGGTCACCCTGGCCGTGATGCAGGCCTTGATGGGATTCACCTCCGAGGCCCGGTGGCTGCGGTATGCCCGCGCCCACCTCTGCCACCTGTTCCCCTACCTGCCTCAGCAGCCCGGATACAACAAGCGCCTGCGCGGCGCCGCACCGCTGATCCGGCACTGCATTCGCGCCCTGGCCGCCAGCACCGCCAGCTGGACGGACGACGTCTGGATAGTCGATTCCACCCCGTGGAGTGCGGCCGCTCCCGCGAGACTGCCAAACGCTCCGACCTGGCCGGATGGGCCGAATACGGGTACTGCGCCAGCCATTCGCGCTACTTCTGCGGCCTGCGCCTGCACCTGGTCACTACCCTGGCTGGCTGGCCGGCCTGCCCGTCGCGTTCGCCCTGGCCGAAGCCGAAGTCGACGAGCGCGCCGTCCCGCTGGCCATCTTCACCGCCGATCCGGACCTGACCACCTCCCGGCCCGGCCAGGCGCTGCCCGGCGGCAAAACACTCCCCGCCCCCGCCACGGCGAGCCCCGCGCGCAGCCGCGCACCTGTTCAAACCACCGCGCCAGATCATCGAATCAGTCAACGACACCCTCAAGGGCCAGCTCGACCTCGAACGCCACGGCGCCCACACACCCAGCGGCGTGATCACCCGCATCTTGCAGCGCATCCTGGCCCCGGCCGCCGCCATCTGGCACAACGACACCACCAGCCCGCCGCAGCGCCTCCCGCGAAAGAGCCATTCCAAGAGCCAACGCAGGCCACCCTCAGACGACATCAGCCGACGCGGCGCGGAGCGACTGTTTGCGCAGTTCAAGTGCTCAGTGAGCCCTGTCGAGCCACGCTCGGCGACGCCCCGGAGGTGACTGGGATCAAGGGGTCGCCGGTTCAAATCCGGCCGTCCCGACCATTGCTTAGCAGGTCAGAGACCACTTCGCCGAGTTGGCGAGGTGGCCTCACAGATCGTTTGACCGCACGTTGACCGCAGGTTTTGGCGGCATTCTGCGGGACGTGACGTTGGTGAAAAGTGGCGAACGCCACATGATGGCAGAGCGGCAGCGAACAGGTAGGCCCTCGCATGAGCGCCCGCGCGGCTTGCAGGTCCTGGCCGTCTCAGGCCGTGGCCGTCGGGGTCTGATCAGGCCTCTCCGTCCGTGTCGCCGCCGAGGGCCCTGGTCAGCCCCCCGAGGTCCTCGACGGTCACGGTGAGCGCCGAGTGGCCACGCTGGCTCAGCCTCGACGGGACCTTCTCGGCGAAGTGGATGCAGACACCGGCCTCGTGGTTGGTGCCAAAGCTGAGGCCGTCGTCAGCCATCGAGCCCCGGACGCCGAACGCCGTCCACCAGCGGTAGTTGCGGGTGATGTGGGCCCCCGTGATGTTGTCCCGGGTGGTGGTCACGCTGAAGAAGCCGAAGGTGGCCTCGAGCGCATCGTCAGTCAACGTCACGCCGTCCCGGTCCCGCTTGAACCGGAAGGGGAGCAGCAGGGGCAGGTACCGGCGGTTGACGGCGTAACCGAAGTGCTGAGTCATGCGCTTGGGTTCTTCCTCTTGAATTATCGCGCTCAGCGGTCGCAGACACCGCAGGAAGCGCTGCATGGCGGGTTACGTACACGGCAAGCCCGGTCACGATCAGCCGCAGAAGATCCTGGCCCGGAATCCGGAACGTGAGGTTGGCGCCTTCCTGAGTGTCCTCCTAGCGGTAGCCAACAATCTCGACCCCCTCCGGCGGCCGCGAGGCTATATCACAGATGATATGCTTCGATCGCGTGGGTAGGCGTGTATCTACCTGCTGCTGAACGTGAGCGGGACAAGCTGCCTGGCAATGAGCGCACGGCCATCCACAATGCCGTGCGGAAGCTGGAGGAGATCGGGCCGGCCCTCCTCTATCCCCATTCAAGCGATGCGCGTGGCGCTGCTGGCCTGCGGGAGTTACGCCCCACACGGGGCGCAGCCCATGGCGGGCGACCTACCGGCGCGTCGGCGGTCACTTCGTCATCGCCGCGGGCGGGCCCGGTGGCGGCAAAGATCCGCGAGGGTTCAGGCAGGCAGGCAGGCATGCGAGCGAGCGCAGCGGCGGCTCGCGGAGTTGGAAGAGGAATGATCACAATGGTGAAGCCGTCGGAGCTGCGGACTGAGGCCGAGATCCACGAACAGGACATGCACGACGTGGACTACCGCCGTGAGGTCGAGCGGACCCAGTTCGCCAACGACGTGGCCATCAAGCTGATCCACTACCGAGTATCGCGTGGCCTGTCCCAGGCCGAGCTAGCTCGGATGACCGGCATGCGGCAGCCCAATATCGCCCGCCTCGAATCCGGTGAGCATGAGCCATCCCTGTCCACGCTGGTCCGGCTCTCCTCGGTGCTCGGCGTGGATTTCAGTGTGGAGGTCAAGCGCGGGCACCTCAGGCTCCGCAACCCCGTCCACGGCAACGCTGCACCAGCGCCCCGCAGGCCCGACCATGGCAGCCGCCACCGCCGCGCTGCTCGCTCGCAAAAAGATCAGCAGATGGTCAGCTGAGTACACCGCGACCGTCCGCACGGCGAACGCGGTGGCCCCTGATCACCCGGTCCGTCACCGCACTCTTCGCAGAATGCGGCCACCGGACTCCGGGGAGCCAATCCGCGTCGTGCCTGACGCGCTCGCGCTCCCCAGCGCGCAGACGCGGCGGTCGCGCGGGACGGACGGGTTGTGGTTCCGGTGGTGGCTGCCAGGATGACGCGGGCGCAGGAGGGCTAGAGGTCGCATGCTCCGACGGTGGCCTGCTCGCGGCTGAGCTTGGCCAGGATGACTTACTTCGGCGCGTGGGTGTATGCCGCAGTGCGCCAGGGCCACCGTGGTCCCTGCAGGCCATATCTGGCCGCCGGACGGGCCTTTCGCAAGGCCGTCCGTCGGACGGCAAGGACAAGGGCCGGCATTGGCTCAGCAGGTCTTGATCAACGTCGGCATAGCGCTCGCTTACATCTTCGGGGACATGGGCGAGGTCGAACCCGACCGGTCCACGGCAACACGTCTCGAAATCGATGAACAACAGCCCGGACTTCGTGCTGAGCACGTTGCCGGGTGCGGCTCGCCGTGCAGCATCTGCTCGGCAGCGCCACGATCGACGATCGCTTGTCTTTGGCTCCGTAGCGTAGTGACGAGAAGCTTCCGGTCCGCGGCGGCAAGGTCGGGGGTGAGGTGAGTGGTCTCCACAAGGTGCTGAGCCCCACCGGCTCGGTGAAGGCTGCGTCCAGAGACCGAGCAGCACTATGGTGGATGCACCGGTCATGCGATTTCCCGGTCGCCCGGTGACCTCCCCGGACTTCGCAGGCTTGTAGTAGGTCCACAGCGTGACGACGAAGCCCTCGCTCTCATAGACGCGCGGCTCTGCTCGGGGATCTGGGACGGCCACCGGACTCTCGGATTCGGCGAGCCGCTGGGCAAGCCCGATCTCGAACCGTGCGACCTGATGCGCGATTGGCGCGACCCGGGCAACGACGTCACAAGGCAGCAGGCGCACAGTGAGCTTGTTCGAATCATGCAGCCGATCGCGTCATCGACGGCCAGGCCGAGCCACCGTCGATACCCTCCGATACTGGTAGGCGCTGGTCCAGGGTTACGATCAGGAACAGCCGTATTGTCAAAGGGCTCTGCCCACTGCCACCGCAGGAGGTCACGTGAATATCACCCTTCCCCAACTGCAGGCCGGTGACCAGGACAAGCCGCAGGTCCGGATGGTGCACCGACTGCAGGGCCTCCTCACTGCGCTGGGGAACCCGGTCACGATCGACGGCATCTTCGGCCCGAATACGGAGGCCGCGGTCAAGGCCCAGCAGAAGGCCTTCGGGCTGTCCCAGAGTGGCGTGGTCGACGACAACACGTGGACCAAGCTGATCGAGGGCTAGAACGGAACGGCAGGAAGGACGGCAGCAGGTAGCGCAACTCCTTCCCGATCGCCCCGGCGCGCATTGCCGCCATAGTGCCAGCCCCCTGGGATGGGCTAAAGATCTCTACGGCGGTGGGTGGGAGCCGGGAGCCAATTACGGGAGCCGATGCCGTCCGACTCCCCCGGACTCGCCGCGACGGGGCGAATCTACGGAGGCAGGCTCCCCGCCCGACTCCGTCAGACCGGCCCAGACACCGGATTCGTGCCTGGGGGTCAAGGGGTCGCCGGTTCAAGCGGCCCATCAGGTCGCTGACGTCCTCGATCCGGACGCCGTGGGCGCTGAGGATGGACACGAACGAGTGCCGTAGCTCCCGTGGCGCCCACGCCGGTCATGAGCGGCGAGCCCGTCTACCGCCAGCATCGTCTTGGTCTCCGCCTTATCGCCCTCAAACGCGGACACCGCCAGCGGGAACCCGAGGCGTAAGTGAGACCGTCGTACCACGGCTCACGGTCTGGACCGTCCGGTCGTTCAACGCTATGTTTAGGCCGCGGTTGACGAGCCAGCCAGAGGTCCTTGCGCACCCAGGCTGCGTTCTCAGGAACCGCTGAAAACCGGGGGAACAAACGGAGGATATTCATGAGCAGCCCCTACCAGCCGTACCCGCAGGACCCACAGGACTCGTCCGGCGGTTACGGACAGCCGCCGGACTCCAGCCAGCGGGGCTACCTGCAGGGCGGGCCCGTCAGCTTCGGGGAGGCGATCTCCGAGGGTTTCAGGAACATGTTCACCTTCAGCGGCCGTGCATCACGATCCGCATTCTGGTGGTTCTTCCTCGGCGCCATCATCATCGATGTGATAGGCGCCATCATCGGGAGCGCGACCCATGCCGTCGTGATCCAGTACATCATCTATGTGATCGTCGCCATCGTGACCATCAGCCTGTCGGTCCGGCGACTCCACGACTCCGGCAAGAGCGGGTTCTGGTGGCTCATCGGCTTCATCCCTGTCATTGGCACCATCACGCTGATTGTGTTCTACTGCCTTCCCGGGACGCCTGGGCCGAATAAGTACGACGCATAGCCGCCCGACTCCCTCAGACCGGTCCAGGCACCCAATTCGTGCCTGGCGGTCAAGGATCGCCGGTTTAAATCCGGTCGTCCCGACCAGCTGGCAAGGCTCGTTGATCAGGGCACTCCGCCCAGGTCAGCGGGCCTTTTGTCATTGACCCGTGAGGGTACATGGCAGCCTGGTCCGGGTGCAGATACCGCTGGCGAGTGGCAAGGCGTCATCGCGCGGACCGGTCGGCCTGGTCCGGGCGAGGCCTCCGCCGGGCTTTCGCGGGCGGCAGTGGCTGGCCTGCTATCTGGCTTACCCGGGCCCGGATCGTGGTCAGCGAGGTGAGCAGGTGCTCGCGGTCGTCCTCGGCCAGGGTGCTGATCGCCTGGGCGATGACCGCGTGGAGGGCGGGCAGCTGCTGATCGACTATCCGCTGCGCGTCGGCGGTGAGGTGGATCAGGACCTTGCGCCGGTCGGTGGGGTGGGGGTGACGCTCGACCAGGCCGCGGCGCTCAAGGGTGTCGACGAGGGAGGTCATGCTGGCGCTGCTGACGAGCAGTCGCTCGGCGATGACGTGCCCGGGGAGCGGCTCGCCGGCGCCGTCCAGGATGGCGAGAGCCTGGAACGCGCTGGCCGACAGGCCGTGCGCCTCGCGAGCCGGGCGCTCGATCTCGGTGATCAGTGCCATCTGGGCTCGGGCCAGGTTCACCGCGACCTCGCTCGCCGATCGGCTGGCGCCGGGGAACTCACGCTCGAAGTCGGCGGGCACCCGGATGGTCGAGATCTGTGGCATCGCAGCATTTTAGCTCGAGCTCTGATTGCTAGACCTCTAGCGATCTCGGTGTTACCGTTGCCGGAACGTGCCCCGGTGCCCACCGACGAAGGAAGGCGAGCCCATGTCCGCTGCCGAGTCTGATGCGAGCAAGGCCCTCACACGTCAGTTCTTCCAGCGGATCAGTGCGGGCGATCTCACCGCGGTCGACGAACTCGTCTCGGACGACTACGTCGAGCACGAGCAGGTGCCCGGCCTCGCGCCAGGGAAGGCGGGGGTGCGGCAGTTGTTCGGGATGTTCCACTCGGCGTTCGACCACGCAGGGGTGGCGGTTGACGACATGATCGCCGAGGGCGACAAGGTCTTCGTCCTGGCGCGGATGACCGGAACTCAGCGCGGCGACTTCATGGGCGTTCCCGCAACCGGCAACACCATCAACGTCAGCCTCTGCGACTACTTCCGGGTGGACAACGGCGCGTTGGTCGAGCACTGGGGAGTCATGGACGCCGCCGGGATAATGCAGCAGCTGACCGCGCCCTGACCATCCTGCGACCCGTGCGATCCCTTTCCACCCTGGCCCAGCCCTAAGGGACGGTTCTGCGGTGGCGGGTGCTGCTCGGCAGTGTCCGCTCGAACATCCACTTGCTCCGCCTCTCCTTGGCGAGGCAGGTCATCTTGGCGCTTCACGATCTCCAGGGTCAGGCGCGATCCGCTGTCTGGCCCATCTGACCAGCTTGCCGGCATAGCAGCTGTCGGCCCACGCCAGCGTGATGGACGGTCAACGCGCGGAGCTGGTTCCACAGCAACGGCTGGGCGGCGTCGCGGTCCTGGGCTGAAGCTGCGGTGACCAGGACCGTCAGCAGCAGGCCGCCGATGTCAACGGCGATGTGCCGCTTGCGAGCCGTCGATCTTGTTCCCGGCGTCGTAGCCGGCCAGCACGCGCCACCATCTTCGAGCCCTTCACCGACTGGGAATCGATGACCACCGCGGTCGCGGCCGCCGTCCGCCCGCCGGCCAGCGCGGACGCGCTCGCGCCGGTCATCGTGCATCCGCGCGGTACGGCCGTCCGCCTCCACTTAGCCGCCACGGCCGGGCCAGGGTGGAGCGGCCGTGGGGCTATCCTGCCGGGGGCGATCCTGGCGGGGGGGTCGGGCTGCAGGTGTGTGCGGCTGTGTAGATGAGGCTTCCAGTGAGAACGCGGTCGCGGTTGAGATAGGTGAAGCTCAACTCGGTCCCGGCGGCCATGGCAGCGGGGTTGATCACTGTAACGGCATCTGGCGGAACGGGGGACTGACGCCCGGTGTAGGGCACCGGGCTGCCGTCGGGGAGGTCGATCGACACGACCCCGCTGCTGGGCGGCGCGGGAGTAGATGTGCAGAAAATGCCGGTCTGGACCAGGGCGGGGATGCCGTCGCGGGCCAGGGCCTGCTGGAGCGCCGCGGGGTCGAACGTCTGATTCTGGTTCAGCTTCAGCGACGCCGTGCCGTTGGTGTTGCGGGCGAGGGTAAACGCCGCGGTGCGGATCGTCCCCGGTACCGGGGCGGGGCTCCCGGAGCCGACGACCGCGGCCAGGCCCAGGGCCAGGCACCCGCTGGCGGCGATGCCTGCAGCCGACAGCTGAACCAGCCGCCTGCGGTGCCGCCGGGACCGGCCTTTGGCCAGGATGGCCTCCACCGGAGTCTCCATGCGGGCCCCGGACAGGGCGTCGCGGGCCTGGAGCAGCACCTCATCGATGTCATTCACTGCTGACCTCCGTCATGGGTGGTACGGGTGCGGGAAGGAGCGACCAGGCTGTGCAGGGCTGGCTCGCGCCGCAGCGCTGTCGCCGCGCGGGACAGGTGCGCGGTGACCGTGCCGGGGGCGATCCCGAGAACCTGCGCGGTGGCCTGGGTGTCCAGGTCCAGGAACACCCGCAGCGCGATAACCTCGCGCTGGCGGGCCGGCAGCCGCCGCAGCGCGGCGAGGACAGCAGCGTCCAGTCCCTCCGCCGGATCGGCGAGCGCGGCGGCGTCGTGGCTGGCGAGCGGGATCTCGCGCCGGCGGGGCCGCCACCACGAGACGCCGGTGTTCAGCGCGGCGCGCACGACCCATCCGCGCGGCGCGGAGTACCGGCGGACCTTGGCCCAGGATGCCCAGGCCCGAGCGAACGCCTCGGCGACCATGTCTTCGGCCTGCGCGGCGTCACCAGTGCCGGCGATTACCGCCCGCAGGCACGCATCCCTGCTGGCCGCGTAAAACTCTGCGAACTCCTGTTGTTCCTGGCTCACGCTTCTTAAACGCAGCAGTCCCCCGATCCACTTACCCGGCCGCTGACCTGGATTGCGTATGCCAGGAACCGCGCCTGCCAGCATCGGCCAGGGCGAGCCGTACCGACGTCTTCGCGCCAGGCAAGGCTGGCTGCCTGCTCTGCTCCCGTGTGCCGGTTTTAGTCGTGGACGCGGATGAGAATGGCAGCGCCAGTGTCGCCGGCTGCGCAGCCGGTGAAGAGCCCGGTACCGCCGCCGCGGAGCCGGAGTTCCTCGATCAGCTCGGTGACTGAGCGCAAGCCTGTGGGGGCCTGGGGGTGGCCGAAGATGAGGCTGCATCCGTAGGCATTCATGCGGTCGAGCGGATATCCGGTCTGTCTTGAAAAGTAAATGTCGTTGATCGCGAACGGGTTGTGCGTCGTGACGGCGTCCAGCCGATCGAAGGTCAGGCCGGCGTCATCGAGCGCGACGCGAGCGGCCGGTACAGGTGCTTCGGGCATGTGCGTCTTGCGGGCGCGCGAGAAACCTGCGGAGAGGATGGTGGCGACTCCCTCGCCCTGGCTCATATCGCGGGCCTGCTCGGTGGTGGTCACGATCGCGCCGGCGCAGCCATCGGCAGGATGCGTCTGCGTGGCGAAAGTATGCAGCCCGTCCGGGCTGGCCGGGCGCAGGCCGGTGATCTCTTCCAGGATTACCGGGCGGACGCCCTCGTCGGCGTTGACGACTGCGGTTTTCCGCCGTTGCTGAACCTGTGCCTCGACCATGTAGCGTCGCTGGAAGGCGCGATCGTCGGCCAGCGATTTCTGGTACTGCTCGGAGCGCATCGCCGCAAGTTCGTCGAGTTCTGCTCTGGACACCGAGCCTTCCCGGGCCACGGTGTCGCCGGCTTCGAGCATCGACGTCGATGCCCACGGATCCTTGGCGAAACTGTCGAGGACCCAGTGAGTGGACAATGGCGCACCGCCCTGCGCTTCCGGCTGGGGGTAGAGAACCTGCGGGCCGTTACTGGTGCGGTCGGTGGTGACAACGAGCGTCGTGCCGCCGCCTGCGCTGACCCGGGCAGCGGCGGCACCAAGGCAGGCCACAGACGTTGCGCAGGCCTGGCTGATCATCGGTCCGCTCATTCCGGCTGCGCCGATCCGGGCGGCGAGCAGCGGCGCACCATAGAAGATGTCGGGCTGCGGCACTGTCCAGCCCAGGATCATCTCCTCGACGGCGGCCAGATCGAGTCCGCGGCCGGCCAGCGCCCGGGCGGTGACGTCAGCCGCCAGGTCGAGGCTGGATACCCCGGCGAGAGCGCCCTGCCATTTGGTGAACGGTGAGCTCCAGGCGAATCCGGCCGGGATGGCGACGTTGCTATAGCGCATGCGACCTCTTCCTTACGGGCGTGATGACCTTCTCCGGGACTGGGTCGCCGTAGAGAAGCTCGACCAGCGCAGCCCGGTTGGCCAGGACACGCCGCTGGTTCACGTAACCCTTGTCGGTGATCTCGCCGTCGTCCAGGCTGGCCGGCTGGGCCAGCACGATCAGCCGCTCGATGCGGCCGCTGAGCCCTGGCCGGAGTTCAGCGTGACGAGCAGGGCCCCGAGATGCGCAGCGAGCTGCGGTGAATACAAGACCGGCCCGTCGCTCAGCCAGGTCCCGGCCAGGTCCGCTGGCAATTCCGCGGGATTGAGCCAGGCCAGGGCGCCGACGCTGTCACGGTCCTGCCCGGTGATGACGGCGTCGCCGATCACCGGTGCCGCCGAGAGCAGCGCCGTCCGCAGGGCGCCCACCCGGACGAACGTGCCGGTGGACAACTTGAAATCTTCGGCCAGCCGCCCCCGGAACAGCAGTCCCCGGGCCGGGTCGGCCGGGTCGGCAAAGCTGACCGCGTCCCCGGGGCAGTAGAAGCCCTCGTCATCGAAGGCGGTGGTAGCCAGGTCGGGGCGGCGCAGGTAGCCGGGGGTGACGGCGACTCCCGCGACCCGGATCTCATAGAGGCCGGCATCGTCGGGCACCAGCTTCAGCGTCACGCCGGGAAGGGGGTTCCCGACGCAGCGGCCATCGGCGTAGCCGAAGTGCGCCGTGGTAGCAGCGGGCGCCGTCTCGGTGGTTCCCCACGACCCGGTCACGGGGACATCCCGGCCGGTGACTTCCCGGGCCAGGGTCTCCAGGCGGCCGCGCAACGCGGACGGCAGGGCCGCGGCCGCGTTGAAGACCAGCCTGATCCGCGCGAAGAACTGCCTGGCCAGCTCGTGATCGGCCTCGAGCGCGGGGACAAGCTGGGCATACCCGGCCGGCACATTGAACGCCATGGTCGGGGACACATCACGGTAGTTCGCGAGCGTTGCGGCAATCAGGCTGGGCGCTGGGCGGCCCTCGTCGATATAAAGGGTGCCGCCATTGGCCAGCACCATATTCATGTTGTGGCTGCCGCCGAACGTGTGGCTCCAGGGGAGCCAGTCCACGAGCACCGGGCGCTCCTCGGTGAGGAACGGCCACGCCTGCCGCATCATCTGCTGATTTGCGCACAGCATCTCGTGGGTAGTGAGGACGCCCTTGGGGATTCCCGTCGAGCCGGAGGTGAAAAGGATCTTCGCCACCGACGCTCCGGTCACCGAGGCGGACGCTTCCTCCTCCACCGCCGCGGCCGCAGTGGTGGCCAGCAGCGTCGGCAGCGAGTGCTCCTTCGGGCCGCCCTCCCTGGCGATGACGAGCGGATCGCCGGCCAGCGCGCTGATGGCCGCGGCGAACGGCGCCAGGGTTTCCACGTACACCGCTCCGGGCTGCACCAGGCCGCCGATCACCCTCAGCCGCTCATGGTCTTTGCTCTGCAGCGAATATGCCACGCTGACGGGCACCACCGGCACGCCGGCCAGATACGCGCCCATGGTCACGAGGAAATGGCTGATCGAGTTACCCGACAAGATCATCAGCGGACGCTCCGCCGAGAGGCCACGGTCGAGCAGCGCCTGACTGACGGAGTCCGCTGCGGCCAGGACCTCGCCATAACTGAGTACTTCCCACGAGCCACCCGCGCTGCGCTGGGCCACGCAGGGGTAGGTGGCCTCCGCCCCAGCCCAGGAGCGCAGCCATCCCGCGGCAGTCTCCGGATAAGGCGCCAGTGGTTCCGGCGACGTGAGCAGAACGCTGCCATCGGCCCTGTCCTGCCGGACTACGGAGGGCGCCGCGAAGAGCTCGCTCATTTCGCCTTGCATCAGCCGTCCTTGCGTTCGATGACTCTTCAGACCTGTTTTATTGTTGACGCATCGCCGCGGACGGCGTCCACCCAGTCGCGCAAGACGGCGATGTCGGTGTCGCGGGTCAGCGATTCGGGGGTGACCGCTACGCCGGGGACGTGGCCCGGAGCATGAAGGTCCTGGGACGCGGTGGGGGGAAGCCCGTAGCGGGCGGCAGTGTGCGAGAGCGCCAGCGCCTGATGAAACCGGGCCACGTTGGCCAGCGTCGCCAGCGACGTGCCGGGCAGTTCCTCATGGTCCACCACGATGAGCACATCGGCGCCGGCGGCCAGGAACTCCCGCCCGAGCTCGACGACGACGTCTGCTTCCACAGCGCTCGCCCCGGCCGTTTCCGGGGGGCCAGCCAATCCGGCGATGGTCGCCGGGCCGGGCAGAACGGCGGCCAGCGCGATCGCATCGCCGTAGGCCGCCCGCAGCCGGCGCGTGGCCTCCAGCGCGACCTTCAGCTGGTCACTGACGAGAACGGACCCGGGGCTCGGGCAGCCCGCGAGCAGTACGGCGGGGTCGGTGACCGGCACGCCGTCTGGGCCGACGGCCTCGATCAGGTCGCGCAGCGCGTTCGCCAGCTGGGTGGCGTCGTAGACGAAGTCCCCGGCGTCCCGCTCGGCGATCCGCGCGGACACGTGCAGCGCGAGCGGGACGGCCAGCGTCCCGCCCGGCCGCCCGGCCGCCAGAGCCCGGGCCACCGCGCGCGGCGTGCTCACCGGGTCACATCCGGATGAGCGGGTTCACGACCGCCCCATCTGGCCAGGACCCGAAGAACTCCAGGATCTCCGCGGGTGGCCTGCGCTGGCTCCACTCGGCCTCGAACTCCTCGTAGGGGCGGCCGCGCTGCAGCCGTGCCGCTATCTGCGCGGCCCGCTCGGCCCGGGTCGCGTCCGCGTCGACCTGCCCGCGCCCGGTGAGCACGACCCCGTAGACGTCGCGGGCGATGTCTGCGGACACCAGGTTCTTGGTCACGTCCCGGGCCACCTCCTCGGGGGCACGGTCCAGCGGGTCGCCGTAGCCGGTGCCGCCAGTGGACAACCCGACGATAATGCTCTCCCCGCCGTTGACGGGGTGGACCGCGCTGCCGTACGGCTGGGCCACTACCGTGCCGCCGAACTCGCCGGCCAGGAGCGCCTCCAGGGTGAGAGTGCCCGCCGTGGCCGAGGCGAGGGCCTCGCCCACGTTGATGCCGGCCAGCACGATGCCGGGCACGGTGGGCTGCGCGTAGCCGCCGAACAGCGGCTGCGGGGTCTGGATCCGCGAGTTGTCCGCGATCGCCATCTGGAACAGGTACGGCACGTGATGGGTGACCCACAGCTGGGCGGTGCCGACCCCGCCGCGGTGCTTGCCCGCGCCGCCGCTGTCCTTCCAGTGCGAGCTGAACGGGATGATCATGGGAAACTCGTTCTCCATGCTCTCCACGTCGGGCGCCCGGCCGAACGCGCACCAGGGGAAGCCATAGGCATCCATGCCATCGCTGGTGGCGCGGGCCCCCTGTCCCTCGGTGTTAATCGGGTAGGCGATCATGTCAGCGAACATGGCGCCCCACTGGCTCATCCCGGCCAGCACGATCGCGTTCCCGCCGTTACCCTGGCTCGCCGCCACCTGCCGCCACTCGTCCGAGCCGAACCGGGCCCGGCTCACGCAGTTGGCCACCGCGCTCATCGCCCCGGTCGCGGCCATCACCGAGCAGGACGTCGCGGCCCGCGCGTCGGGGGACAGCATCGAGTTGGGCGGGAACACGAAGTCGATCGGCTGGAAGGTGGCCGAGCTGACCGGCAGGTCATGGAAGACGTACTCGTAGATGTAGTTGGCCATGTGCCCGATGACGGCCTGCGGGTGCGCGTTGTAGCTGGACGGCGTCTCCGGGCTGGTCCCGGTGAAGTCGAAGAGAAGGTGGTCACCCTGCTTGATCATGGTCATCGAGCAGTTGCGCATCAGCCCGCCGGCCAGGCCCGCCGCATCGCTGAACGTCACCGCCCGGTACGTGCCGTCGGCCCAGTCCGCGATGCGCCGCCGGGCGCCTGCCTCAGCCTCGTCCAGCATCCGGCGCATCAGGCCGATGACGAAGTCCTTGCCCTCGCGCTGGAACATCTCCAGCAGCCTGATCCGGACCCGGTCGGCTGTGGTGGCGCGGGCCCGCATGTCCACGGTGACGTTGGCTTCGGCGCGGATGCCGAAGGCCGCGAACATCTCCAGCACGTCGTGGTTGATCCGGAAGTTGGTGCCGACCCGCATCGGGGGGAGGTTCATGCCCTCTTCGAAACGGGCCTTGGCGGTCAGCGGCATCCCGCCGGGCTCGATCGCCCCGGTCTCGGTGGTGTGCGACAGCGCGGCGGTCCAGGCGACCAGTTCGCCCTCGAAGAAGACCGGCATGATCGCGACCTGGTCGGGGTTGTGGATCCCGCCGTACAGCGCGTCGTTGGTGTACCAGATGTCGCCGTCGTTGATGCCCGGATTCTCCGCGTGCCGGGCCCGGATGTACTTGATCACGATGGGCGGGATGACGGCGTGCAGGTAGGTGCCGGCTGACGCGTTCACCAGGTCGCCGGCGGCGTTGAACATGGCCACGATCGAGTCGCCCGCCACGCCCATCGACGACCGGGAGGAGCGCATGAAGATCTCGTAGCCCTCGTCGAGAACGTCCGCGGTGCGCTGAATGGCGATCTCGTAGTCGCCCGGGGCGAGCTGATCGGCACACTTGCGCTCGTACGGGCTGGGCTCCGTGACCTTGAGCGCGGCCAGCTTCTCTTCCAGGGTGGGATACGTCATCACTTCACCTCGCTGGGGGCAGCTGCGTCTTCGAGGATGCCGAGGCCGTGCGGATCGATGCGGAACTGCTGCCCGGGCGGGATGACGATCGTGGAGTACTCCATCTCCGCGATGGCGGGACCGGTGATCAGGTTGCCGGGCTGCAGCGCGTCGAAGGAGTACACGTCGGTGTCGCGTCGTTCGCCGAGCTCAGGCCAGTACGCCGAGCGGCTCGACGTCCGGGCGGCCGCCGGGTCGGCGTCCTGCAGCGGATGGGTGGGCAACTGGAGCTTCTCGGTGATCACCGTGGCCTTGAGGATGATCCCGTCGATGTACACCCCGCCGGGCTTGTTGATCACGTGCGGGCTGAAGGCCTCGGCGAACTCCTTCTCGAAGTCGTCGTACACCCGCTGCGCGTCGTCGTCGGACTCGATCGCCAGTACCGGGCAGGAGACCCGCTTGACCTGGACCAGCCCGCCGTACAGCATGTCCAGCTCGACGCTGAACACCACACCCCGGCCGGCCAGGCCCTGGGCCTGCAGATCGTGCTCCGCCCGGTCCATCAGCTCACGGACCCTGACGTTGAACGTGTCCCGGTCGATCACGATCTGCTCGGTCATGGGAGCCATGAACTGCATCCGGCCGCTCTGCTCGTACACGTGCATGATGTCCATCACCGAGCTCCCCAGCGCTGAGAAGACCGGGGCCTGCGGGAAGATCACCGCGGTCGGCACGTCGCCGCGGTACCCGGCCACGTGGGTCGGGCCGCCGCCGCCGTAGGCGAACAGCGCGAAGTCCTCCGGGTGATAGCCGCGCAGGTGCACCTCGCGCTTGATCGCGGAGGCCATGTTCTGCTCGACGATGCGCCGGATCAGCGCGGCGGCCTCGTCCACGCCCAGCCCCAGCGGCCGGGCGATCTTGTCCTGGATGGCCGCGACGGCCTTGTCCCGGTTCAGCGGCATCTTGCCGCCGAAATACCCGTCCGGAGCGATGTAGCCGAGCACCAGGTCCGCGTCGGTGACGGTGGGCTCGGTGCCGCCCAGGTCGTAGGAGACCGGGCCGGGATAGGAGCCCGCGCTGCGCGGCCCGACCTCGAGCCGCCCGCCCAGCAGGTCGTTGATCCAGGCGATCGAGCCGCCGCCCGCGCCCATCGTGGTGGTCTGCAGCATCGAGATGCCGACCATCCATTTGTCGATGATCGGGCGGAACTCATAAGAGCGAACGGACGCGTCCACCACCATGCCGGTGTCGAAGCTCGTCCCGCCGACGTCGGAGGCGATCACGTTGCGGTAGCCGAGAGCCTGGCCGATGTGGAACGAGCCCATCAGCCCGGCGACCGGGCCACCGTTGAACGTGCGGCTGGCGGTGGTCTTGAAGATCTCCGCGCTGCCGCCCGTGTTGTGGGTCAGCAGGAACGTGCCCCGGTACCCGTTGGCGCGGAGCTGGTCCCAGGTGGTCTCCAGCTCGAACTTGATGCTGGTCTGCAGGTAGGCGTCGAGGATCGCGGTCATCGTGCGCTCGTACTCGCCTACCTTGCCGACCACCTCGTGAGACAGGACTACCGGCAGGTAGCCGACGTGGTAGCCCTTGTACTCCTCGCGGATGATCCGGCGGACCGCCCGCTCGTGCGCGGGGTTGGCAAAAGACCAGAGGAGCGACACGGCGATGGCGCGGGCGCCCCGGTCAACCAGGTCGCGCAGCTTGGCCCGGACGTCGTCCTCGTCGAGGGGACGGATGATCGTCACCGGCCGAGTCGAACCCGCTCCCCCACGCCGACGATCATGTCCCGCTCGATCAGCAGCGCCGGCTTGCGCTGCACGGCCAGGTTGCGCCGCTCGCTGATCCGGGTCCCGTCGGTCCACTGGGCGCCCCGGCCGATCAGGATGGCGTCCTCGTGCCCTTCGGTGGTGATCAGCCCGAGCCGCGGGCCCTTCCGCTCGATCAGCCGGTTCATCGCGACCGTCGTGGAATACCGGACGATCTCGACCTGGGGCAGGATCGCATCCAGCGGCTGGCCCAGCTGCTCTGCACCCGCGTTGAGCACGTTGACAAAGCCGACCGACAGGTCGTAGGGCGTGGTCGGTGACTTGGCGACCAGCCGCCGGTCATCCCAGGTCAGCACCAGGTCGGTGAACGTGCCGCCGACGTCGATGTCGATCGCCTTCACTGTGTGCTCACTTTCCGGGCTACCAGCTTCCCGTGCTCGTCGATGCGCGCCGCGCCGGACGCCAGCCGGGCCTTGATGGCGTCTACGTCCAGCGTGGTGTCCTGGGTCAGCGGGTGGCCGGGCGGCAGGTACTCGCTCTCGACCTGCCGGCCGCAGCCCGGGCAGTAGAACTCGATGATCCGGATCCACTCACCGTCCGGCGCGAAGGTGTACTCCCCCTCGATAACCGGGGGGTGGATCTCCCGCGGATCCCGCTCGGCGACCAGCAGGCCGCGCTTGTAGTTGCCGCGCAGGTCACCCAGGTCCTGTCCGCAGTCGTGGCAGTGCCAGCGCTCAGTATCCAGATCGGCATCGAGGTACTCGCCGAGGTGCAGTCGGGTCATGCGTGAGCTCATGACTGGGCCTGCTTCCGGGTCAGGGACGCATCGCCGCGCGCGTCGGTGGACAGGACCCAGCCGTCGCTCACCAGCCAGGTGTAGGTGCCGCCATCGGCCAGCAGTGGCCCCGTGAGCTCCTGGCCAATGAGCGCGCCAACGTCATGCACGGGCAGCGCCCCCCCGGGGCCGTACGGCGACGAGCGGGTCCCGGGCGGTTCCCCGTCCTGACCCGGGGCTGGCGGCTGAGTGAGCCGGGGCAACGGGTAGCGGGCGGTGAGCCGGACCAGAGTAGGCGGCCCGTCCAG
Source organism: uncultured Actinomycetes bacterium (assembly GCA_963781085.1). Lineage (GTDB taxonomy): Bacteria > Actinomycetota > Actinomycetes > Streptosporangiales > Streptosporangiaceae > RYN-230. The sequence continues at coordinate 162,861 of CAWAES010000003.1, read as the reverse complement.
GGAGGTGGCCAGCTCGCCGGGGGCGTCAGCTTGCCCGCCAGCACTCGACGACGCGGACCGCACCTCCCATTCCAGCGATGCCGCGCCGGCGTCCAGGCCCTCACCGCGCAGGTCCCGCCGGGCCTGGCGGGCCAGTTCGGCGCCGACGCGATCCAGGTGGCCGTTCCCGGCCAGGGCCGACTCATACACGTGCACCACGTCGGAGATCGCCGAGCCGTAGGCGGAATAGACGCTGCCGAACCGGAAGAACCGGGCTTCCCGGGCGCCCAGCCGGTCAGCCACCGCGGTCACGAACAGCGGGCCGTTGCCGCCGTAGGCGTAGAGGGTGACCCCGGCTGGGTCCCAGCCGACCCGCTCGGCGACCTCACCGGCCAGCGCGGCGACCGCGTCCCAGGCCGCCTCGGCCACCGCCTGGGCGGCCGCGTCACTATCCAGCCCGAGCGGCGCACCGACATGCTTCTCCAGCACCCCGCGGGCCAGGCCCACGTCCAGCGTGCGCCGCCCGTCGAGGAACGCGGTGGGCGAAATCAGGCCGCAGACCAGGAAGGCGTCGGTGATCGTCGCGTTCCGTCCGCCCAGCCCGTAACAAGCCGGGCCGGGCGCGGCCCCCATGCTGTCCGGGCCGAGCGTCACCGCCCCGTTCGTCACGCGTGCGACGCTTCCGCCGCCGAGGGCCATCGAATGAAGCAACGGAAGATCCAGCTTTAGCGGGATGCCGAACAGATCGCCGGTGTCGCGCAGCACGACCCGCCCGTCCTGCACGGCGCTGGCCTTGGCCGTGGTGCCACCTACGTCGATGGCGATTACCCGGGCGTCCCGGCGCTCAGCCGCGGCAGCCGCACAGGCGTGGGTGCCGAACAGCGGGCCGGACTCGATGGTGTCGAAGGCCTTGGTCTTGCCGATGCGGGCCACCCCGCCGTTGATGTGGCCGATGAGCACGTTGCCGTGCCAGCCGTGCTCGTCGCGGACGATCTCCTCGGCCCGGTACAGCGTGGTGGCCAGGGCAGGGTGGACGTAGGCATTGATCAGGGACGCGATGGTGCGGGTCGAATCGTCCGGGCGGAGCACCACCTCGCTGCCGGCCAGCGCTGGGATCGAGCCCAGGAAATGGTCGGGATAGTCCTGGGCGATCATCTCGATGATCCGCTCCTCGGCGCTCCCGTCCGGGAAGGCGCCGGCCAGGCTGATGTTGATCCGCCGGATGCCCTTGTCCAGCAGGGACTTGATGGCCTGCCGCACCACCTGCTCGTCCGCATCGGCGGGGATTCCGCCGATGTCCTCGGCGGACACCAGCGTCCCGACCACGGTCGCTGCCGCGCCGGAGTCGTAGAGGTCTGATTCGTGGCCCGCGCTGACCAGAAGCCCGAGCTTGGGGCCAGTCTGCTGGGCCAGCACGTTGGAGGTGATCGTGGACGACCACCGGATCACGTCAACCTGGGCCAGCAGGGCCCGCAGGTCGCCGAACCCAAGCGCGTCCCGGGCGGCCGCGAGTATGTCCACGAACGCGATCGTTAGGTCGTGCGGGGTGGTCTCGACCTTCAGGGCGAGCACCGTGCCCTCGCCGCTGACCAGCCCGTCGGTCATCGTGCCGCCGGTGTCGATGTCGATGTTATACATGCCGCGCCGCTTCCCTCCTCGTCGAAAGGCCGGACGGCCTGCGGGGTGACCCAGGCAGCATCCTGCAGACATGTTCGACATACGTATTGCGGAACAGCAACACCTTGTAGGCGGATTTGGCGCTGGCCGCACAGAATTCAGCACGCCAGGCAAAGGCCCTGGCCGGGACAGGTTTTCGTTGCGGCGAATTTAGCGGGGACGAGCAGGCAGCAAGGCCGCGCTCAGGCCTGCCCGAGCGCGGCCGCACGGTACTCCCGGGGCGTCATGCCCTCGACCGACCGGAACAACCGGGCGAAGGCGGACGCGTTGCGCAAGCCATGTGCGGCCGCGATCCGCTCGATCGGCCGGAGCATCAGGGCCGGATCGGCCAGGTCCCGCCGGATCGCCTCCAGCCTCTCCGCCCGGATCCGCTCGCCGACCGAGCGGCCGGTGGGCTCGAGCAGGGCGTGGAGCCGCCGCACCGACAGGCCGTGGGCGCTAGCCACCCGCACCGGGCCGAGATCCGGCTCAATGTGGTGGTCCTGCAGATACGTCTCGACGGCCTGGATGAGAACCGCGTCCGGGTCGCCCACATCCCACTGCTTCCCGAACTGGCTGCGGACCATGGTGGCGATCAGGTCGGCCGCGTTCTCCCCGAGCGCCGCGGCCCCGGGGGCCCTCTCGAGCCCGGCGGCCTCGGCGGCCAGGCTGCGCAAGAACGCGGACACGGCTCGTGACATCCCCTGCGTACTGGACAGCGGGATCGCCGTGACCTGGGCGAGTTCCTCGTCCGAGCGGCGCAGCTTAGCCTTGGGTAGCAGGAACACTTGCCAGTGGAACTGGTCCTGCATGACGAGCGTGAAGGGCCGGGAACTGTCGTAGACAACCATCTCACCGGCCTTCATGACTGCCTCGCGGCCATCCTGGATCATGATCGACTGCCCGCCAAGCGGCATGCCGATTTGTACCGTCTCGGGGTCGCCGTGCCGGATATCGGCGGCGTCGCGGGTATAGACATGGTCGCCGCCCACCACGTCCCTGATCCGGAGTGCGCCGAGCGTGGCACAGGTCATCCGGGCCCGGGGCAGGCGGTCATGCCGCAGGTCGATCTGGACCGGGAGGATCTGGCTGCAGACCGTGTTCAGCCAGAAACCGGGGCGCTGCCCTGGCGCCTCACTCGTGGTTTCGAAGACGTCACCCACGCCCACCCCTCGACCGAGTGCATCTGGTGACTGATGCTGGGCGCCCGGCCCACCTTAGGCACAACCTAAGCGCGCCCTGGATGCGACGCAAGTGCCGGATGTGTTCAGGCCCGCGGTGCGGCATCGACCCGTGGCGGCGGATGGCCACGCTGCACGAGTGGGTCGAGGGCATGAAGGCGATCTGGACCAGGACGAGGCCAGCTACCGGCCCGGCCTAGCAGGCTTGTACCAGGCCCCCGACCAGTTCCCCGGCGTGTGCGGCCTGGTCTAGCAGCGTGGTTGTCCGGGTGGGGGCGCGTTCACCGGGGTGGGGGTACAAGCCGATCGCGCCGATCAGCACGGCGCAGCGGCTGGTGCGGGAGATCAGCGCGCGCCACGGCTCGGGCTGGCCGCATTCCCCGTCGTACATGGTTGACCCGTCCGGGGCGGCCAGTCGTGCTGCGCGGCGGGCGGACAGCTCAAGCCGCCACCCCGGGGCCGGGACGAGCGGTTCGCCTACCCCGATCACGTCGGAGGGGCCCGGTCCTGCTTCGCTGATCGTGGTGATCAGGGTCAGGCCCATGCTCCGCAGGGAGACAAAAGGGTTCACGCGCTCGGCGGGGCCGCTGCGCACGGCCATCTCGGGTCGCTCGTCGAGGATGAGCAGCGGCAGGGGGCCGTCCGGGCCGGGCAGCACGTCCGTCAGGGCGGCCGGGCCGGGCCGGGTCAGAGATGGTTTCCGATCGTCCGCCATGACCGACACGATAGCGAGACCGGCCCGGATCACGGCACGCGGCAATGCTGGGGGCCGGGACCGGGGCGGTCCTAGCCGCACGGGTTCCGCAATGTCGGGTGAGGTGACCCGGGCTACGAGATCTCCCAGGGGTGGGTGTCGCGGCGGAACGGCCCGGCTATCCGGTCGGTTGGACCCAAGACTCCGGACCATTTGCACGCAGCCGGGCAAGGTTACGCTCTATCTATCAAGGTGGCTGAGGCCGCGAGCGGGATCGGGGTGGGCGCGTGCAGGACCGGCAGCCCCCGCTTGGAGTCTTCGTCGGGCGGTCGGCGGAGCTGGGCCGGGTCGCAGAGGTCATCGCCCTGGTGGAAGCGGGACAGCCGTGGCTGGTAACCGTCGAGGGAGAACCGGGCGTCGGGAAGACAGCTCTGGCGCGGCGCTGTCTGGCCGGGCCCGCGGCCGCAGGCTTGAGGGTGCTGCCGGCCCGAGCCGACCAGGCCGAAGCCGACTTGGACTTCGGGCTCGTCGACCAGCTGCTGCGGGCGGCCGGAGAGCCTCCCGGCTGGCTGGGCCAGCGGGCGGGAACGGGCCTGCCGTTTCGTCGTTCGCCGTGGGCGCGCAACTGCTCGACGTGGTGGGAGTGCAGCTGGCTGCGGGCTCGACAGTGATCTTTCTCGACGACCTGCAGTGGGCCGACCGCAAGTCGGTGGAGGCGCTGACCTTCATGCTGCGGCGGCTGTCGGTGGACCCAGTGCTCGCCGTCGTGACCTACCGCGGCCCCTGGGAGCGCCTGGACGGGCCAGCCCAGCGGATGCTGTCGAGCGTGGAGAACCGGCTGCATGTACCGCTTGGGGGCCTTGACCCAGATGAGGTGGCGTCGCTGGCCAGCGTGCTCAGGCCAGAGTCGCTGGATGACGAGGTGGTCCGGCGGCTGCACCAGGACACCGGCGGTCATCCGCTGTACCTGCAGACGCTGCTGAACGAGGGCTCCGGCTTTGACCCACGGGCGCCCGGGCGGCCTGCGCTGCCCCGGTCGCTGACCGAGGCCGTCGGCGATCGCCTGCGAGGGCTGCCGCCCGAGACCCGGACCATCCTGGAAATGCTCGCGGTGCTCAACTTGCGGATCCCGCTGGCACAACTGGGCCAGGCGGCGCAGGTCGGCTCGCCCAGCGCGGCGATCGAGCCTGCGGTCGCTTCTGGCCTGACCGACTGGTCGCCGGAAGAACCGAGCTGCCCGGTGGCGATCCGCCACCTGCTGGTCCGGGACGCCATCTACGCCGGCATCACGGCCACCCGGCGCCGCCTGCTGCACGCCCGCGCCGCCTCGGTGGTCAGCGAGACGGCGTCGTGGCAGCATCGGGTGGCTGCCCTGGACCGGCCTGACGAGGGCCTGGCCGCCCAGCTGGAGCGGCTGGCTGGGGAAGAGGCGGCGGGCGGCCGCCTGGCGCTGGCCGCCACCCACCTGCAGTGGGCCTCCGACATCTCTCCGGACCGGGCGGACCGGGAGCGGCGGCTGCTGACCGCAGCGCTGCATCTGATGCTGGCCGAAGAATCCCGGGGCGCGGCCCTGCGCGAGGCGGTGGAAGGGTCATCGCCGTCCCCGCTGCGCAGCTGCGTGCTGGGGACGATGGCGTTCTCCTCCGGCCAGCTTGCCGTGGCGGAACGGCGATTTAGCGAAGCGCTGGCGCAGGCGCGAGCGGACCCGGGCAGCCAGCCGCTGGCCGCGCTGATCGCCAACCGCCTCGCTGGCACGTACACGCTGCTGGGGAACGGGGAGAAGGTGATGGCCTTCGGGCAGCAGGCCCTGGGCACCGGCCTCCTGGACCCGGCCGCCGCCAGCCAGACGCGCACCCTGATCGCCATCGGCGCCTCCCAGGTGTCCGGCCCGGACGCCGCCCTGGCCGAGCTGGCTCACCTGGAGGCCGACCCGGCCCGGGTCGGCCCGGTCGATATCGACGGCCTGGCGTTCCGCGGGGTGTTCCGGCTGCTGGCCGGTGACCTGGGCCGGCCATCAGCGACCTGACCGCCGCCCTCGGGCTGGCGCGCCAGGGAGCGGCGCTCACCCTTGGCCTGCGCACCTATTGTTACCTGGCCCTGGCCCAGTACCTGGCCGGCGCGTGGGACGACGTGCTGCTCACCGCCGAGCAAGGCTTCTCGGCCGCCGCGATCCACTCCCGCCGTTCGAACTGCCGCTGCTGCACCTGGCGGCCGTGGCGCGTCCCGGCCGGTCGTGGCGCGGCAGAAGAGGCCGAGCGGCACGCCCGGCTGGCTGAAGAGGCCGCAGCCAGCGTGGACTACGGCCAGGAACGGGTGTACGCGGGGATGGCCCGCGCCCTGGTGTGCCAGGCGGCCGGAGACTATCTGGGCATGGCCGACGCGCTGGGGGCCTGGCAGCAGGATTCGGCTCTTGATGGCCGTAGCCGGGTCTACGCGGTCTTGTGGCGGCCGCTGCTGGCCGAGGGCCTGGTCGGGTCGGGTCAGCTGGACCAGGCCGCCGCCGTCCTGGCCCAGTTGCGCGCGGACAGCGGCCGAGTCAGCTACCTGACCCGGCTCTGGCTTGGCTGGAGGGATGGCTGGCCGAGCAGCGCGGCCACCCGGAGCAGGCCTCGCAGATCTACCAGCGCGGCCAAGACGACAGCAATATCGGCAGCCCGGTGTACGACGCCCGGCTGCTGCTGGCGCACGGCCGGCTGCTGCGACGTACGGGCCAGCGGCGGCTGGCCGTCGACCGGCTGCGGCGGGCCAGCGAGGTGTACCAGGCACTGCGGGCCGCACCGTTCATCGCCCGGACCGAAGAGGAGCTGGCGGCCTGCCGCCTGCCGGGCAGCCCCGCCAGGAAACAGTCGGTCCTGACCCTGACCAGCCGGGAAACCGAGGTCGCCCACCTGGTCGGCAAGGGCCTGTCCAATCCCGAGATCGCAGCCGAGCTGTTCGTCAGCCGCAAAGCCGTGGAATACCACCTGGGCAACATCTACGCCAAGTGCGGCCTGCAAGGACGCCAGGAGCTACGGCGTTTCGTCAACCAATGGCACCAGCCAGCCGGGACCTGACCCAAGGGCCGCCCGGGGAGGCCGGCGCATGGTGACGCGGCGGCCGGTGACGGGACCGCGGTGGTGACGCGGCTGGCCATGGCAGGGGGCGCGGGTGGCCGATGCTGGCGGCCAGGCCAATCCGGCACCAAGCCGTGACCTTATGGCCGTACCCGTAGCCGCGGGGTCCTAGGGAGCTGACAACTAGGGAGTTTCTCTAGGGAGTTTGCTCTCGGCTGGATCGAAGCTGGACCTACCAGCAAGGAGCTAGCCAAGGAACACGGAGACCCCGTCATGAGCACCCAGTACTACACCGACGACCGCCCCGCCACGAGCCAGCCTGACACCGGCAACCGCGCCCCGCGCCCGGGCAACCAGGGCCCGTCCTGGTACCGCATCTGGGCCATCGTCATTGGCACGATCGTCGCCGCGGCCCTGATAGTCCTGGCCGCCGTCGGCCTGACCCACAACCACGCCACCACCAGTACCCCGGCCGCTTCCGCCCCGACCCCGACCTCGGCCCCGGCCGCCTCCGCCGCGCGCTCGGCCCCGGCCAACCCGGCGCAGCCGACCACTCCGGCCTCCCCGGCCGTCGCCCCGTCGGCGTCGGTGAAGAAGCTGCAGCAGGAACTGGGCCAGCTGAACTACTACGAGGGCCCCGTGGACGGGCTCATGGGCCCGCAGACTGCCGCGGCCATCACGGACCTGCAGCGCCAGGCTGGTCTCCCCCAGACCGGCACCATGAACCCAGCCACCCAGGCCGCCCTGAACTACTACCTGGTCCACGGCAACAACCAGATGGCAGGCTGACCACCCCTCCGCCACCCGCATCACGCAATGGCTGCAGGCCGGGACACCATCCCGGCCTGCAGCCATATCGGCACAAGTGCGCAGCCGGAATGGCCGGGGCGCCTGCTGCCGAGGAGACAGAATTCGTGAGCGAAGGCGATAGCGCCCGCGATCCCGGAAACGTCGATCGTGGGACGAGCCTGGTCAGCACGCCCGTCAAAAATTCCAGCCGGGACGCCGTTACCAGCGGGTCGTTGCTGTCGCGCCCGCTCTCTAGCAATTCGGTGACCGTCAGCGCGGTGATGGCCTGGTTGCGGTCGAAGAACCTAGTCGTAGGTCAGGGACCTGATCACGGAAAGCGGCCAGGCCTTTTTGATCTTCATGGCAACGTGGTCGCAGCGTGATCGGGCCGCACGGGCTGGGCACGGTCGGGCGTGATTGGCAGGCGACGGCATCAGAAGCGGGCTCGCGTCTTGGGTGCCCTCATTGCCGCACTAGCGGGCCGCGGTCACCGGGTGGATGCGACCGTCGGTGCTGGTCAGAGGCTGGCCCGTGCCACCCCAGCGGAGCTGGATCAGCTCGGCCGCGATCGATACCGCGGTCTCTTCCGGGGTGCGGGCCCCCAGGTCCAGCCCGATCGGCGAGCGGAGGCGAGCCAGTTCGTCCTCAGTCAGGCCTGCCTCGCGAAGCCGGGCGAGGCGGTCTTCGTGGGTGCGGCGGCTGCCCATGGCCCCGACGTAGCCGGCCGGGGTGCGCAGGGCCACCTCAAGCAGCGGCACGTCGAACTTGGGGTCGTGAGTCAGCACGCAGATAACCGTGCGCTCGTCGACCTCGGCACCCTGGAGATAGCGGTGCGGCCAGTCGACAATGACCTCGTCGGCGTCGCGGAAGCGGGCGGCGGTGGCAAATACCGGCCGGGCGTCGCAGACCGTCACCCGGTAGCCGAGGAACTTCCCAGCCCGCGCCACCGCGGCGGCGAAGTCGATCGCGCCGAACACCATCATGTGCGGCGCGGGGGCGAACGAGTTCACGAACACGGCCAGCTCGTCGTGCCGCCGTTCGCCCTCGGTGCCGTAGCGGCGGATGCCGGTCTGGCCCTGAGCCAGCATGCCCCGCGCGTCGTCGTTGACCGCCTGGTCCAGCCGGTCCCCGGCGCCGAGCGAGCCGCTAACGGCGCCGTCGGCGTACACGATGCGGCGCGCACCGACCGGGCCGGGGCCGCTGATCACGGTGGCCACGGCCACCGGCTCGTCCCGCTGCACGGCGCTGGCCACGTCGCCGAGCTCGGGGAACAGCTCGCGGCTGACCGGCTCGACGAAGATGTCCAGGATGCCACCGCAGGTCAGGCCGACCGCGAACGCGTCGTCGTCGCTGACCCCGTAGGTCTGCAGGACGGACTGGCCGGTCCCGGCCACCTCACCGCACAGCTCGTAGACAGCGCCTTCGACGCAGCCGCCGGAGACGCTGCCGATCACTTCGCCGTCGATAGAGGTGGCCAGGGCCGCGCCCGGCTCACGTGGGGCGCTGCGGAACGTCTGCACCACGGTGGCCAGGCCGAAGGTCTCTCCCGCCTCCCACCACTTCATGATGTCGTTCAGGACGTCGCGCACGTAACCACCTCAAGCGTTGCCTGGCCGGTTACAACGTAGCTCTGGCCCCGGTTATTCGACGATCTTGGAGATCGGGATTTCCGGGAGGCCCTGGCTACGTCGTCTCGAGCGCCGGATCAGCGTGTTGACACAGTGCTCGGGCGCACATCTCCAGGCCGGCCTCACCCGCCGATGATGCGCACTGCCTTGGGCGACATGGGCTTCATCTGGGCCCGGTTCAGCTGAGCGCGGCCAGCAGGTCGTCCAGGGCGTCCAGGCTGTGCGCGCTCACCACAGCGTCGCAGAAGGGCCACGCGGCGGCCATGCCACCCACCGCGGGCCGGTAGCGCGGGGATTGGGTGCGGGGGTTGGCCCACACGATCCGGTGGGCCAGCCGGGCCAGCCGGGCCATCTGCTGCCCGAGCAGTTCAGGATCTCCCGGTATCCCAGCCGTCGGAGATGATCAAGACCACCGCACCGCGGGCCATGCCACGGGCGCCGTAGCGGTCGTTGAACTCCTTGAGCGCGGCACCGATCCGGGTCCCGCCGGACCAGTCCGGGGCGGCCTCGCCCGCTTTGGCCAGCATGGTGTCCGGGCTGGCCGCGGCCAGCGCCGGGGTGAGCCGGGTCAGCCGGGTGGCGAAGCTGAACAACTCGGGCCTGCTCTGGGCACCGCGCTGCCGCGATTGAGCCCGCTGCGACTGGGCGCCGTAGAGCACGTACATGAGCATGAGCAGGGCCCGGGCGTAGGGCTCCATGGAGCCGGAGATGTCGCACAGCACGACCAGGCGGCGCGGCCGCATCACCCGGGCCTGACGGGACAGCCGGATCACCTCACCGCCGTAACGCTGGGCCTGGCGCATGGTCCGGCGCAGGTCAGGCCGCTTTCCCTTCCGGGATCCCCGGTACCGGCGGGTGCGCCGCGGCGGGATGGCCAGAGCCAGCTCGCCGCATGAGCGAGACCAGCTGGCGGAGTTCGGCCGGGGACAGCTCGGTGAAGTCACGGCTGCGCAGCCGCTCGGTCGGCCGACGCCACCCGGCGCAGGGCCGGGCCCTCCGGCAGGTCCTCGCCGTCCTCGTCGGCCGAGCCGGCCTCGTCGATCTGCGCCCCGGAAGTCCAGCCGCCGGTCTCAGCGGAAGATGACGCCGGCGACGCCGGCGCACCGTCGGCGCCAGGGCGCGGGAACGCCGGCAGGACCGGCGGCAGCTGGGCGCCGAACGGCGACGGGCCGCCGAAGATCGCCGCGAAGACCCGGTCGAAGGTGGGCAGCTGGCTCGGGTCGGACACCATCGTGGCCAGGGCGCAGGCACGCAACTCAGCCAGGGACGAGGCGTTCATGACCTTCATGGCCCGGGCCAGCCGCTCGCAGCGGTCCGGCCCGACCGGCAGGCCCGCGGTGTGCAGGGCCACCCCGAACGCCGCCGCCGTGGCGGCGACGTCTGGCGAGTATCAGGGGCTCAGTCAATGGTGGCGACCACCGGAGCCAGCCCGGCCTGGCGCACCGTTTCCTCGTCCTCGGGGTACTTCAGTACCGTGCTCAGCGTCTGGCTGGCCACCGGCACGGCCAGCTCCTGCTCGCCGAACACGCTGACTGCGAAGGCCCAGGCGATGGCCTCGGAGATGCCCGGCGGCTTGGTCAGGTCCAGGGCCCGCAGCCGCTGCACCGCGGCCGCGACCTGGCCGGCCAGCCGCTCTCCCGAAGCCGGCACCCGGCGCCGGATGATCTCGGTCACCCGGGCCGTGTCCGGATAGGCGATCCAGTGGTACAGGCAGCGCCGCTTGAGCGCGTCGTGCAGGTCCCGGGTCCGGTTCGAGGTGAGCACGGTGACCGGGGGCAGCGTGGCCTTCTGGGTGCCGAGCTCGGGGATGGTGACCGCCGATTCGGCCAGCAGCTCGAACAAGAACGCCTCGAACTCGTCGTCGGCCCGGTCGACCTCGTCGATGAGCAGCACCGCGGGCCGCGGGCCCGGATGCAGCAGCGCGGTCAGCAGCGGCCTGGACAGCAGGTAGTCCCGGGAGAACAGGTCCTTGTCCCGGATATGCTCGCCCGCTGCTTCGGCCAGCCGGATGGCCAGCAGCTGGCGCGGGTAGTTCCACTCGTACAACGCCTCGGAGGCGGTGATGCCCTCGTAGCACTGGAGCCGGACCAGCGGCGTGTCCAGCGCGCTGGCCAGCGCCTTGGCCGCCTCGGTCTTACCGACGCCCGGCTCGCCCTCGAGCAGGATCGGCTGACCCATCCGGACCGCCAGGAACAGCGCCGCGGACAGCTGGTCACCGGCCAGGTAGCCGACTTCCCCCAGAGCCTCCGTCAGCGCTCCGACCTGAGAAAACCGGGCATCCAGATCATCGGTCACAAAGGCCGAGTCTATCTTCCGCATTCCCGCGCGCCGGTACGTGCTGTTCCAGGTCAGGTCCAGGCTGCTAGTCTCATTGTGACTACCGATCTCCGCCGGAAAGGCGCATATGACCGCCGAGACGACCGGTGCGCTGCCGTGGCCCGATCAGGGGTCCCGGGGAGCGCGGCGTGTGGTCCGGCCGGTGGTGGGAGTGCTGGCGGACGGGACCCCCTACTACGCTCCGATCGGCGAAATCGTCTCTGACGGCACTACCGTCACCTGCCATCTGTGCGGCCGGTCACTGAAGTCGGTGGCCGCCCACCTGCGTGTACATGGCTGGACCAAGGCGGCCTACTGCGAGACCTTCGGCCTGGAGCGAGGCCAGCCCCTGGAGGGCCGGGAGACCAGGAAGCGCCGGGCTGCGTCGTTCACGCCCCGGCTGATCTTCGACCCGGCCATCCGGGCGGGCAGCGCGGCGGGCCGCCAGCGTGCGGCCGCTGGTGAACTGTCCCGGGATGCGGCCCGGGCCAGCACTGGCCGCCCGCTGCCCGAGCAGCGCCGTCGCAAGGCCGCCCGGGCGGCGGCCGCCGCGTCCAGTGAGGTGGCGGCGCAGGCCAACCGGGAACGTGCCGCCCGGCACCGGGCCGAGGTAGCCGCCCGGGTGGCCAGCGAGCAGGGCTATCCCACTCTGGGTGCGTATGTGCTGGCCCGGGTGGCGTCGGGGGCCAGCCTGGCCGCGATCAGCCGGGAAGCCGGGTTGCACAAAGACTGGCTGCACCGGCACCTGGCTGAGGTGGACCCGGCTGTCGCGGCGGCGGTCCGGCCAGGGCCGGCCGGGCCGGGACGGCCCCCGGTGGCTCCAGGCGGTGACCGCACTGGGCTTTGCCGACGTGCCCAGCTACCTGCGCGACCGGCACCTGGTCCGGCACCAGACGGTCAGCGCGATCGGTGGCGAGATCGGGATGTCGAACCACGCGGTGGCCGCCGCGCTGACGCGGCACGGCCTGGCCCGCACCGCGCACGCGGGCAAGCGGAAGGCCGCCCGGGAACGCGTGGCGCAGGTGGCGGCCGTCCTCGGCGTGGACAGTGTGCCGCGCTACGTGGCTGAGCGCCGGGCGGCGGGCTGGACCTGGCAGGCCATCGCGGCGGAGTGCGGTCAGCCCGCGTCCTGGGTCCGCCGCCAGGCCGCGCTTCCCGGCGCCTGACTGCGACCTGGGCCGCCGACGCTCGCGCCGGGCCCGGGCAGCTGCGATCCAGGCGTGGACCTGGGTTACTTGCGCCGTCGGCGGCGCCAGATCAGGACACCAGCGAGTACAGCCAGCAGCGCCCCAGCCGGGACCGCGATCCGCTTGAGCACCGGCAGACCGGCGACCTGGAGCAAGTTCAGCGAGTCTTCGCTCGGGGCTGATGCCGCGGTAGGCGTGGTGCTGGCCGGGTGGTGGCGGTTGGCGCCGCGTCGGCGTGGGCGGTGGCCTGCAGCGCGGCTCGGGCACAGCTGGCTCCGGGGCCGGAACCATTCCCGGTAGCCAGCATGTCCGCCAGGTTGCTGGCGAAGACGCCGATCAGCTTGGCGCTGACATCGGCCATCATGCCCCGGCCAAACTGGGCCGGACGGCCGGTCACGTTCAGCGAGGTGTGCACGGTCACCTCGGTCTGGCCGCCTTGGTCGTGCAGTTCGGATCGGATCGTGGCGGCGGCGGTGCCCGCGCCCCGGGTCTCTTTGCCGGACGCCTTCAAGGTGACGACTCCGGCGTCCCGGTCCCGCTCGGTGAACCGCGCGGTGCCGGCGTAGGTCATCGAGACCGGGCCGAGTTTGACCTTGATCCGGCCCTTGATCTCGTCGCCCTCTACCGAGTCGAGGGTGGCGCCCGGCATACAGGGCGCCACCCGCTCGACGTCCAGCAGCACATCCCACGCCTGGTCCGCCGGGACCGGGACGGTGAACGAGTGCTCCAGTTCCATCCGTTAGATCCCGGCCGCCGCGGCCAGCGCCCGGCCGGTCAGCACCCGGGCCAGATGCCGCCGGTAGTCCGGCGCCCCGTGCAGGTCACCGGGCGGTTCGGTGCCCTCGTCGGCATGCGCGGCAGCCTCGCTCAGCGCAGCCCGGCTGGCCTCCGCCCCGCTGGCGGCCTGCTCGGCGGCAGTCGCCCGGATCGGGACCGTACCCATGTTGGTCAGCCCGATCCTGGCCTCGGCGACCGTGCCGTTGTCCCGCCGGACCAGCGCGGCCACGCCGACCGTGGCCCACGACTGGGCGGTGCGGTGGAACTTCTCGTACCGGTAGCCCCAGCCCGGCCCGAGCTTCGGGATCCGGATCGCGGTCAGGATCTCGTCCGGCTCCAGGCTGCTGGTCAGGTAGTCGACGAAGAAGTCCGCCGCCGCGATCTCCCGCTCACCGCCCGGGCCCCGCGCGATCAGCGTGCCGTCCAGGGCCAGGATCACGGCGGGCAGGTCACCAGCGGGGTCGGCGTGCGCCAGGGCGCCGCCCAGTGTGCCGCGATGCCGGACCGCGGGGTCCGCCACCGTGCTGGTGGCCTCGGCGAGCAGGCCGGCGTGCTCGGCCACCAGCGGGTCATGGACCAGCTGGTAGTGCGTGGTCCGCGCGCCGATGACCAGGGCGTCCCCGGCGTCGGTGACGCCGCGGAGCTCGTCGATGCCGCCCACGTCGATCAGCACCTCGGGGTAAGCCAGCCGCAGCCGCAGCAGCGGCAGCAGGCTCTGCCCGCCCGCGATGACCTTCGCTTCGTCGCCGGCTTCGGCCAGCGCCCGCACCGCGTCGTCCACGGTGTCCGGGCGAACGTAGTCGAACTTGCCCGGGATCATGAGGCACTCCCACTCTGGTCGATGTCGCCGATTCCGGCCGGGCTGTTGCCCTGGGTCTGGTCGTTCTGCCGGGCCTCGTGCTGCTCGGCCGCGCTGGCCTGCTCGCCGCCCCGGGCGTCCTGGATGGCGCGCCAGACCCGCTCGGGTGTGCACGGCATCGTGATGTCGTGAATGCCGAACGGCCGCAGTGCGTCCACGATGGCGTTGACCACGGCGGGCGTGGAAGCGATTGTGCCCGCCTCGCCGACGCCCTTGACGCCCAGCGAGGTGTCCGCCGGGCTCTCGGTCCGGCCGGTCACGTAGGACGGCAGGTCGCTCGCGGACGGGACCAGGTAGTCGGCCAGGGTGGTGGTGACCAGGTTGCCGTCGTCGTCGTAGACCGCCTCCTCGTACAGGGCCTGCGCGATGCCCTGGGCCAGGCCGCCGTGCACCTGGCCCTCGACGATCATCGGGTTAACCACTTTGCCGACATCGTCCACGGCCACGTAGCTGCGGATCTTCACGAACCCGGTCTCGGTGTCCACCTCGGTCGCGCACAGATGCGTGCCGTGCGGGAACGAGAAGTTGTCCGGATCGTAGGTGGCGTCCGCATCGATGCTCGGTTCCACACCGTCCGGCAGCGCATGCGCGGCGAACGTGGCCAGGGCGATCTCGGCGATGCTCACGCCCTTGTCCGGGTCGCCCTTGACCGCAAACCGTCCCGGCGTCCACTCCAGGTCGTCGGCGGACACCTCGAGCATGGCCGGCCGCGATCGGCTTGGCCTTGTCGATCACTTTGCCGCAGGCCGACACCAGGGCCATCCCGCCGACCGCCAGCGACCGCGAGCCGTAGGTGTCCATGCCCTTGGGTGAGACCTGGGTGTCACCGTGCAGCACCCGGATGTCCTCGAACGGGACACCGAGCTGGTCGGCCACGATCTGGCTCCACGCCGTCTCGTGGCCCTGGCCGTGCGCGCTGGACCCGGTGACCACCTCGACCTTGCCGGTGGGCAGCATCCGGATCGAGGCGTGCTCCCAGCCGCCCGCGCCGTAGGCCAGCGAGCCGAGCACCCGGGACGGGGCCAGCCCGCACATCTCGGTGAACGTGGACACGCCGATGCCGAGCTGCACCGGGTCGCCGCTGGCCCGGCGCTGCTCCTGCTCGCGCCGCAGCCCGGCGTAGTCGAACAGCTCCTGGGCCTTGGCCGTGGCCGCCTCGTAGTTACCCGAGTCGTAGGTCAGGCCGGCGATCGTGGTGAACGGGAACTCCTCATGCTTGATCCAGTTCCGCTCGCGGACCTCGAACGGGTCGAGGCCCAGGTGGTCCGCCAGCTCGTCCATGATCCGCTCGATGGCGAACGTCGCCTCCGGGCGCCCGGCGCCGCGGTAGGCGTCGGTCGGCATCTTGGTCGTGAACACGCCCCGGCAGCGGAACGAGTAGCCGTCCATCTTGTAGATGCCAGGGAACATGAACGCGCCGAGCAGCGGGACGCCCGGGGTGACCAGCATCAGGTAGGCGCCCATGTCGGCCAGCAGGTCCACATCCAGGCCGCGGATCCGGCCGTCGTTGTCCGCGGCCAGCTTGATGGACTGCCACTGGTCCCGGCCGTGGTGCACGGTCATGTTGCCCTCGGAGCGGGACTCGGTCCACTTGACCGGCCGCCCCAGTTTGCGGGTGATCAGCAGGGCGAGCACCTCTTCGGCGGTGACCTGCAGTTTGGACCCGAATCCGCCACCCACGTCCGGGGCGATAACGCGCAGGTTCTGCTCCCCGATGCCGGTCACCAGGGCCAGCATGACCCGGAGCACGTGCGGGATCTGCGTGGAGGACCACAGCGTGAACTCCCCGCCCTCTCCGGAGGCCACCACCGCGCGGGGCTCCATCGCGGACGGGATCAGCCGCTGCTGACGGTAGGTGCGCTCGATGATGACGGGGCGTCGTGGAACGCCGAGTCGAGGTCACCCTGCTGGAACAGGAAGTCGAAGCTCTGGTTGCCGGCCTCGTGTACCTTCGGTGAGCTGTCCTGCAGGGCCGTCCTGATGTCCAGCACCGGCGGCAGCGGGTCGTAGTCGATCTCGATCGCGTTCAGCGCGTCGGCGGCCTCGTACCGGTCCCGGGCCACCACGCAGGCCACGGCCTCGCCCACGTAACGCACCTCGTCGGTGGCCATCGGCGGATGGTCGGGGATGATGATGTCCGGAGTGACCGGCCACGCACAGGGCAGGCTGCCCTGCTCCGCCGCGAAGTCCGCGCCCGAGTAGGCGGCGATCACGCCGGGCTCGTTACGCGCGGCGCTGACGTCCACGGACCTGATCCGCGCGTGCGCGAACGGGCTCCGCAGGAAGGCCACCTGCAGCATGCCGGGCAGCTTCATGTTGTCGGTCCAGTTGGTCTGGCCGGTGATCAGCCGCTCGTCCTCCTTGCGCAGCCGGGCCCGGCCCAGCTCGGCGGCTGGTGCCTCCTCGGTCGTGGTCACTGGTTCACCCCCGCCTCCGCAGCGCTCCGCACGGCGCGGACGATGTTCTCATAGCCGGTGCACCGGCACAGGTTGCCTTCCAGGCCTTCGCGGATCTCCTCGTCGGACGGATGCGGATTCTCCCGGAGCAGGTCCGCCGCCGCCATGATCATCCCGGGCGTGCAGTACCCGCACTGCAAGGCGTGCTGCTCGTGGAAGGCCTGCTGCAGCGGGTGCAAGCCACCCTCGGCCATGCTCTGGATCGTTGTGATCTGCGCGCCATCGGCCTGGACGGCCAGCACCGCACAGCTCTTGACCGATTCGCCGTCCATCAGCACCGTGCATGCGCCGCAGTTGGAGGTGTCACATCCGATAGGGGTACCAGTCTTCCCAACTACTTCCCTGAGGTAGTGGACGAGCAGCAGGCGCGGCTCGACGTTATCGGCGTATTTAACCCCGTCTACGGTGACGGTGATCTCTGTCATGCGCGTTCCCTCCCCAGGAAGCGGGTCTGAGAGCCAACTTAGGGCCGGCGGCCGCGTTACACCAGTATCGATCTGAGGCAATCCCCCGGCGGGTGGCTGCGCTCGCGCCCGGCGGCTGGGGCGTGGCCGCCACCAAGGCGTCCAGGAAGAGGAGGGTGGCCGACGCGGTCTCGTACCGCCACAGCAGCAGGGTGCGGTCGAACCCGGTGGCGACGGCAATCCGGTCCCGCAGCGCATCGGCGATCGGCACCAACCGTGCGCGCTGGGCGACCAGCAGGTCGTGCGGGTCGGTGCCGGAGCGGTGCAGCAGGGCCAGCTTGATCAGCAGTTCGGACCGGATGTCGCGGGTGTGCTGGGCCGGCCGGTGCTGCCACGATGCGGCGGCCGCCTGACCAGTCGGCGGTGGCCTCGACCAGGGTGCGAACCGGGCCCCGGTTCGACGGCTGCTCCCCGGCCGAGCGAATCAGGCCGAGATCCACGAGCCGGTCCAGGGAGCGGTAGACCCCCGCCCTATTCACGTGCCAGATTCTGCCCAGGTCACCGTCCCGGCCCAGCAGGATAGCCAGGGCGTTGCCATGCGTGGGCCCTTCGCAGACCAGGCTCAGTACTATCCAATCGGACAGCGACAAGACTGGCTCGTGGGCCGGGAGCATCGTCACAGATTATTGGCTGGCCCGTGCGTCGGCCAGCGGCGCGGTGCCCGTACCGCCTGAGGGCTTGTGCTTTGCGGGCATAGTGGGGGTGCAGAGACGGGATCGTCAGATTCGGGAGGGGGATGGCGCGATGCTGGCTGACTCGTTCGGGCGCGTGGCCACAGACCTGCGGATCTCGCTGACCGACCGATGTAACCTGCGGTGCACCTACTGCATGCCGGCCGAAGGGCTGGACTGGCTGCCCCGGGCCGGGCTGCTCACCGACGACGAGATCATCCGGCTGGCCCGGATTGCGGTCACCCGCCTGGGCGTCACTGAGATCCGCCTCACCGGCGGCGAGCCACTGCTGCACCGGGGACTCCCCGGACTGGTGGCACGGGTAGCTGCGCTGCGGCCCCGGCCCGAGATCTCGCTGACCACCAACGGCATCGCCCTGGCCCGGCTGGCCGAACCACTACGCGCGGCCGGGCTGGACCGGCTGAACGTGTCCCTGGACACGCTGTCGCCGGAGGTGTTCAAACGGCTGGCCCGCCGCGACCGGCTAGCCGACGTGCTGGGCGGACTGGCCGCCGCAGCCACCGCGGGGCTGGCCCCAGTCAAGGTCAACACGGTGCTGATGCGCGGCGTCAACGACCAGGAGGCGCCGGCCCTGCTGGCGTTCTGCCTGGAACACGGCTACCAGTTGCGGTTTATCGAGCAGATGCCGCTGGACGCTCAGCACGGCTGGGAGCGGTCCCAGATGGTGACCGCCGACGAGATCCTGGCCACGCTGTCCCGGGACTACACGCTTATTCCGGACGACCCAGCTGCCCGGGGCGCCGCGCCAGCCGAGACCTTCCTGGTCGACGGCGGCCCAGCCAAAGTCGGCGTGATCGCCTCGGTGACCAGGCCCTTCTGCGGTACTTGTGACCGCGTCCGGCTGACCGCCGACGGCCAGATCCGCAACTGCCTGTTCGCCCGGGTGGAGTCCGACCTGCGCACGCCGCTGCGGGCCGGGGCCAGCGACGAGGAGATCTCTGAGCGGTGGACCCGGGCGGTCGCGGCCAAGCTGCCCGGCCACGGCATCAACGAACCCGGCTTCCTGCAGCCGTCCCGGCCGATGTCCGCCATCGGCGGCTGACAACGCTAGCTAAGGCGAGTCTGACCTGGCATTACTTGATTACAGTGTTACTGTCTTCTGCATGGCTGAGGTACCGACGCTGTATGCGTGGGCAGGCGGGCAAGCGGCGATCGAGCGGATGATCGACTGCTTCTACGACCGGGTCGAGCGCGACGACCTGCTCAGCCCGCTGTTTCCCGGCGGGGTCAGCGCCGCCCACCGCGGGCACGTCACGACCTGGTGGTGCGAGGTCTTCGGCGGCCCAGCCGAATACACGAAGCGGCTCGGCGGCTACCCGGCCATGCTCGCCCACCACCGTGACCTAGGTATCACCACCGGCCAGCGGTTCCGGTTCGCCTCACTGATGAGCCTGGCCGCGGACGACGCTGACCTGCCGTCCGACCCCGAGTTCCGGGCCGCACTAGTCGGCTACCTGGAATGGGGCACCCGGCTGGCCATGCACAACTCCCAGCCCGGCGCCGACGCCGTGCAGAAGGCCCCGGTACCGCGCTGGGGCTGGGGCGTCGCCCCGCCGTACCAGCCCTAGCCTTCTGTCGCGACGACCTAGGGCCGTACCTGCACGCGTTGGCTAGCCGGAGGGTCAGCCGGCCTGGTGCTGTAGCGCCCGCTCGGTAAGGACACGGGCCAGGTGCTGCCGGTACTCCCGGTCCGCGTGGATGTCCTCGCCGGGCTCGGTGCCTTCGGCGGCCAGCGCAGCCGCCTCCGGCACGCCAGCCCCCGAGGCCAGCGCCTCTTCTACCGCCGAGGCCCGCAACGGCTTGGCGCCCATGTTGGCCAGCGCCACCCGGCCGCCCACGGCTGCGACACCGACGATGGCCCAGTCGTTGGACCGGCGAGTGAACTTCTGATAGCCCCAGGGTTCGCCTGGACGCCGGCGGACCCGGACGGCTGTGAGCATCTCGTCCGGCTCCATCGCCGTCTCGAAGTACCCCATGAAGAAGTCGTCCGCCGCCACGACCCGGTTCCCGGCCGGCCCGGTCAGCTCCACCGAGCCGCCGAGCGCGGTCAGCGCCAGGGGCAGGTCGGCCGCTGGGTCGGCGTGCGCGAGGGAGCCGCCGATCGTGCCGCGGTGGCGGATCTGCGGGTCTCCGACCTGGGCCGCCGACCAGGCCAGCAGCGGCGCCTGGGCGCGGACCAGCTCGGAGCCGGCCACGTCGTCGTGCCGGGTGGTGGCCCCGATCACCAGGTCGTCACCGTCGATGGCGATGCCAGCCAGCTCGTCCAGCGCGCCGATGTTGACCAGCACCGAGGGAATGGCGAGCCGCAGCTTCATCATCGGCAACAGCGAGTGGCCGCCGGCCAGCAGCTTGGCCTCGTCGCCGTGCTCAGCCAGCAGTTCCAGCGCGTGCCCGGCCGACTCGGCCCGAGCGTAGTCAAACGGCGCCGGGATCATTTGGCCACCTCCGGCGGGGAACTCATCATGTCCGCGGCGGCCAGGACGGCCCGGACGATGTTGTGGTAGCCGGTGCACCGGCAGAAGTTGCCTTCCAGCCCCTCCCGGACCTCGGTCTCGGTGGGGTGCGGGTTCTCGGCCAGCAGCCCGGTGGCCGCCATCACCATGCCGGGAGTGCAGAACCCGCACTGCAGGCCGTGCTCCTGGCGGAACGCCGCCTGCACCGGATGCAGCTCTCCGTCCCGGGCCAGGCCCTCGGCGGTGGTCACGTCCTGCCCGTCAGCCTGCATGGTCAGCACCGTGCACGACTTGACCGACTTGCCGTTCAGCAGCACCGTGCACGCCCCGCACGAGGTCGTGTCGCAGCCGACGTTGGCCGCGCGCAGTCCGACCATCTCCCGCAGGTAGTGCACCAGCAGCAGGCGGGGCTCGACGTCGTCGGACCGCTCCTCGCCGTTGACCGTGAGCTGAACCTTCACTGATTCTCCTTTGCCGCCTGCAGCGCGCGCCAGACCCGCTGCGGGGAGGTGGGCATGTCGATGTGCCGGACGCCCAGGTGGCTGACCGCGTCGACGACCGCGCTCTGCACCGCGGGCGTGGCCCCGATCGTGCCCGCCTCCCCGATGCCCTTAGCGCCTAGGGGGTTGTAGGTGGTCGGGGTAGCCATCTCAGCCAGCTCGAAGCTGGGTACCTCAGTGGCGGACAGGAACGGGTAGTCGGCGAACGTCGCGGTGAGCAGGTTGCCGTCGGGGTCGTAGACGACTTCCTCGAGAAACGCCTGGGCAGCGCCCTGGGCGATGCCGCCGTGCCGCTGGCCTTCGGCGAGCAGCGGGTTGACCACCGTGCCCGCGTCGTCAACGGTGATCATCTGGCGCAGCGTCACCTTGCCGGTCGCGGTGTCCACCTCGACCACGGCCACGTGCGCGCCGAACGGGAACGTCGGCCCGGGGGCGCTGAACACCGACCGGACGAACAGCCGCTCGGTCTCGGCCAGGCCCGCCAGCGGCACCGCGGCGTCCGGGTCGCCGGCCACTTCGAACTGGCTCTGCGCCACGTCGAAGACCAGGTCACCCGCGCTCACCTCGAGCCGGTCGGCGGCCCGCTGCCGGGCCACCTCGATCAGCTCCAGGGAGGCCTGCCGGACGGCGGCGCCGCCCTGCTGCAGGCTGCGCGACCCGCCGGTGCCGCCGCCTTCGGGGATCAGGTCGGTGTCACCCCACTTCACCGTGATCTTCTCGATCGGGATACCTAGCTCCTCGCTGGCCAGCATGGCCCAGACGGTCTCGTGCCCCTGACCGTGCGGTGAGGTCCCGGTCAAGATGGTGGCCGTCCCGTCCGGATGCACCTC
Organism: uncultured Actinomycetes bacterium; assembly: GCA_963781085.1. Lineage (GTDB taxonomy): Bacteria > Actinomycetota > Actinomycetes > Streptosporangiales > Streptosporangiaceae > RYN-230. The sequence continues at coordinate 141,347 of CAWAES010000003.1, read as the reverse complement.
CACCGTGCCGTTCTCGTGCGGGTCACCGGCCTCTGAGCCGCCGCCGGTGATCTCCACGTAGCAGGACACGCCCACGCCGAGCTGCACGATCTCGCCCGCCGTGCGCCGCTTGGCCTGCTCTTCCCGCAGGCCCGCGTAGTCCGCCGCGGCCAGCACCTTGTCCAGGGCGGCCTCGTAGTCGCCGGTGTCGTACACCGCGCCGAACGCGGTCTCGTGCGGCTCGCTGAACCTGGGCAGCAGGTTCTTCCGCCGGACCTCGGCCGGGTCCATCCCGATCTCCGCCGCGAACAGGTCCATGGCCCGCTCGACCGCGGCCGTGGCCTCCGGCCGGCCGGCGCCGCGGTAGGCCCCGATCGGGACGGTGTTGGTCAGCACCGAGACGGCTGCTGACTCGGCCCGCGGGAAGGCGTACGGTCCGGGCGTCATCAGAATCGTGAGCGACGGCAGGATGGTGCCGATCTTCGGGTAGGCGCCGCAGTCCTGGATGACTTCCAGCCGGTAGGCCTGCACGGTCCCGTCCCGGGAACCGCCGACGGTGACCGTCTGCCGCTGCGCGCGGCCATGCGTCATGCCGGCCAGGTTCTCGTTGCGGGTCTCCACCCAGCGGGCTGGCCGGCCCAGCTTCCTGGCCACCAGGCACACCAGCCCGTGCTCGGGGTCCGCCCCGAACTTCGCGCCGAACCCGCCGCCCACAGCGGGCGTGATGATCCGCACGTCGGCCTGGTCCAGGCCGAGCATCGAGGCCAGGCTGTCCCGGGTGGCCTGGGCGCCCTGGTTGGGGATCCACGCGGTCACCCGGCCGTCGTCACCCCAGGCCGCCGCGGCGGCCCGCCCCTCCATCGGGGCCGGGGCGACCCGCTGGTTCTCGATTGTCCGGGAGACCACGACCTCGCACCCGTCGAACAAACCGGGGTCGAACTTAGCCGCGTCGCCGAACGTGGCGGCCACGTTGGTGCCGGCCGCCGGGAACAGCCGCACAGCATCGCCGCCCAGGGCGTCCGACATGTCCACCACGACCGGCAGCGGGTCGTAGTCCACGTCGGCCAGTTCGGCCGCGTCCTCGCCCTGGTAGGCCTGCTCGGTGACGATCACCGCGACTGGTTCACCGGCAAACCGGACCACGTCGCGGGCTAGCAGCGGCTGGACCATCTCCTGATTGATGATGGTCATCATCGGCTTCAGGTCCGGCACGTTGACCAGGTCCGCAGCCGCGTAGGCAGCGATCACGCCGGGAGCTTCCCGGGCCGCGCTCAGGTTGACGGAGTTGACCCGAGCGTGCGCCACCGGGGACCGGACGAAGAACACGTGGCAGGCGCCGTCCAGCCGGTCGTCCTGCACGTCGTCGGTGTAGACGGCGCCACGGGTCAGGAAGACCGGGTCCTCTATCCGAACCACCCGGGTCCCGAGAATGCTCACGCCTTGCTCCTTCCAGCCAGCTGGTTCCAGCCTAACGAAGGTCGTCAGCTATCTGGAGGCAGACTCCGCTCCAGCGCCGCCCGGCTGCGGCGGCGGGATGGCTGCAGCAAACCGTTACTCGGCCCAGTGCGGCTGTTTCTCCGTGCGCCGCCGGGCCGGCTGGTCCAGCGGCCTGTCAGGCTAACGGATTTACTGACGAGGCCGGGGACAAGGGAGACGGCCACGGAAACTGGGTCAACGACCGCCGACGCGCATGGTCAATGAGATGCGGCGAAGCGTTGGAGACACCGGGAGACCTAGAACCTACTCCGGTCGGCCGGGGCGCCACGCCAGCTAGCCGGGGAACAGATGGTCGCCGAGACCGCCCTTGATCATCAGTGCGAAGGCTGCGAACTCGTCGGTGCGAGCGTGGGAGACCTCGCCGGAGCACCGGTCGTCGGCCGGGCGGAGGAAGCCCTCCGTGAGCGGGGCGTGGTGGCGGGCGCCCGGCACGGTACCCTCCTCGCCGGGCGCTAGCGTCCATGGTGGGGCAGAGCGGTGACCTGGTGATCAGGCGCCAGCCTCCGACCCCTCGGCCTCGGGGGCGTCATGCTCCGGGCGTGCTGCCCGTTCGGTGCCGCGGCTGGTTGCCGCCGCGGCGGCAGGAGGGCGGCCGACCCTCGTGCGGGGCTGCGGCCCACGGCTAGGCGCATTCGGGGCAACGTAGGGTCAGGGTTCAGGTGGCCGGTGTGATCCGGTGGCTGGGCGGAGGCGGCTGACAGAACCGTGAACGACGTGCCCACAGTTGAAGCGGTGTTCCGCTACCCGGTCAAGTCCATGCTCGGCACCCGGGTCGAGCAGGCGGAGGTGCTTCCGTCCGGCCTGGTGGCTGATCGCGGCTGGGCTCTGGTCGATCTGCAGACCGGCAAAGTTGCCAGTGCTAAGCAGCCACGTCTGTGGCGGTCCTTGCTGCAACTGCAAGCTGAGCACCACGCAGGCGCCGGCCGCTCAGATCCTGCCGGAGTGGTAACGATCACGCTGCCGGACGGTACGGCGGTGCGGGCCGGCGATCCGGGTACCGACGAGGTGCTGTCCAGGTTCACCGGCCGCCCGGTGGCGCTTCGCCACGGGCGTAAACCTGGCGCCGGGATTGACCGGGCGGTGCCCGAAGAAGTGCTCGCCCACGGCGCTGGCGCGGAAGTAGCTTTCGAGTCGCTCGAGCTATCCCAGCAGGCGCCAGGTGACAGCTTCGTGGACTACGCCCCGGTCCATCTCATCACCACTGCGACCCTGGCCGCCGTCACCAGCGCGGCCGGCGCGGCGCCCGCCCCGCGGGTGTTTCGCCCCAACCTGGTACTGGCCACCCCCGGTCTGAGTGGCTACGCCGAGAACGACTGGGTCGGCCGGCAGCTGGCCATTGGCGGCCAGGTCCGGCTGGAGATATTCCTGCCCACTCCGCGGTGTGCCGTGCCGACGCTCGCCCACGGCCCAGAACCCGGCAATCCGCAGGTGCTGCGCGCCCTGGCCCGCCAAAACCGCATCCCCGTCGAAGGCTTCGGCCGACAGACCTCGCCGGCGTCTACGCCAAGGTCGTCAGCCCCGGCCGGGTCCGGGCAGGCGACAAGGTCCGCGTTGGCCCGGCAACCGCGAGTACGCCAGGCGGCCGCCCAAGGTGATCCTCCCGCGACGCGGCCGGGACTGTCCCAGGACCGGTAGGACTTCAGCGGCCCTCCAGTCCCGGAAAGCCGCCCCGTGAAGCCGCGCTCGCGGGCATACCCGGCAAGCGCCAGTCGGGTCGCGCTGGCTGGCCGGCCGCCGCTTGGGGTCGGCTCAGGGCGGTGTAGGACAGAGCGAGGCGGGCAGCCTGCCAGCTGAAGGTGTTACCGCAGCTCATTTTTGGAGGTCACATGTCGAAACCACCACTTCCTGAGGCCGCGACGGCCATGCTGCGCAAGCCGAATCCGGCGGTCATCACGACCCTGAGACGGGACGGCCAGCCGGTGTCGACGGCCACCTGGTATCTGTGGGACGACGGCCGGGTGCTCGTGAACATGGATGAGGGCCGCAAGCGGCTGGAGCACATGCGCGACGATCCCCGGGTCGCCCTCGACGTGCTCGATGAAAGCGACTGGTACACCCACCTCAGCATCACCGGCCACGTCAACGAGATGCGTGAGGACACGGACCTGGCCGCCATCGACCGCCTGGCCCAGCAGTACATGCGCGCGCCGTACCCACAGCGCGACCGCCGTCGGATCAGCGCCTGGATCGCCGTGGACGGCTGGCACGGCTGGGGTGCGCTCAAGGACAGCAGCCAGCCGGGCTAAATGAGTGCTCGGCGCAAGTGGTCATCGGCTACGCCCAGATCGGCGGCACGATGCCGCTATCGCAACCGATCGGCAGCGAGGCGCTACCACGTTCATCTACCAGCTGCCCCGACCTGATCTGAGAGCTGTCCTGGGGGGCGCGTCGGGCGTTAACCAAGGACAGCCAGACCCAGCAGGTTGACGCACATCCGGTCGTGGGCCGCGACGAAGGCCATGAGCACGCTGTCGCAGGTCCGGCACCGGACGATCGTGCCCGGCGCCCGCAGGTACACCGCGAGCTCGCCGACCGGCCGGGCGTCGCCGCAGGTCCCGCAGACAGTGGCGGCGCCGGTCATCTCGGTGCCGAAGACCTCGAGCAGCAGGCCGCCAATGGCGTTCCCGTCGACTGCTTGCATCAGGTTCCTCCCGTTGCGCCGAACCGCTCGGTCTTCACCCGCTGCGGCGGATAGCCGGACTGCACCAGGGCCTGCGACACCGCCTCGACGAAGCTGGTCGGGCCGCAGACGTAGGCCAGCGGCATCTCGGCGGCCGGCCACGCCACCTCGCCCAGCAGGGCCATGTCGACGCGTCGCGCGTAGCCTGCCCAGGCTGGCGGCTGGTGGCGGGTCAGTGTCTCGATGACTTCGACGCCGGGGGCGGGCTGGTCGAGCTCAGCCCGGTAGATCACGTCGTCCAGCGTCCGGGACGAGTACAGCAGCCGGACCGGGACGGTGCTGCCGGTGCGCTCCCGGTGCCGCAGGATCGACCGTAGTGGCACCACCCCCGAGCCCCCGGCCAGCAGCAGGAGCGGGCCGCCGTCCCCGGGGTCCCAGGTGAAGTAGCCGCCGACCGGCCCGCGCAGCTCCAGGTCGTCGCCGGCCCGGAGCTCGTCGGTGAGGTACGGCGAGACCTCCCCGTCATCCAGCCGCTCCACGGTTATCGCGACGGGCTCGCCCGGCGCCGAGGCGATCGAGTAGGACCGCTCGGCGACGTACCCGTCTTCGTCCGTCAGCCGGATGTCCAGGTGCTGGCCAGCCTGGTGGCCCGGCCAGTCCGGCACGTCGAGCATGATCGTCCGCACCGACGCGGTCTCGGTCGTGACCGCGCTGACTTTCGCGACCTGCCAGGTCAGTCGCCTGCGTAGCGCTGTTCCCGCCATGGGTCTCCATAGATGTGGTAGCCGTAGTTCTCCCAGAAGCCGGGGTCGTTGGTGTCACGCAACTCCAGGCTGCGCACCCATTTGGCGCTCTTCCAGAAGTACAGGTGCGGGACGAGCAGCCGTGCCGGCCCGCCGTGCTCGGGCTCCAGCGGCTGGCCGTCATAGGCGTAGGCCACCCACGCCTTGCCGCCGGTGAGGTCTTCCACCGGCACGTTGGTGGTGTAGCCCCCGTCGCAGTGGGCCAGGGCGAACGGGCCGTCGTGCCCGGCCAGGTCCAGCAGCGTGTCGACGGACACGCCCTGCCAGGACGTGTCCAGCTTGGACCACTTGGTGACGCAGTGGATGTTGACAGTCACGTCCTGGCTCGGCAGGGCCCGGAACTCGTCCCAGGTCCAGGTTTTCTGCTGGCCGGCGCGACCGACGGAGAAGCTCCAGCGGTCCAGGGCCGTGTGCGGGGTCGGGCCGGCGGACAGGACCGGGAAGTCCTTGGTGAGATACTGGCCCGGCGGAATGCGGCCCGCGTTCTCCCCCGGGTCCTGACGCCTGCGGTGAAATCCGCGCGATACAGGGCTCATGCCCGTCATCCTCTCACCCCCCGCCCGGGGCTCCGCCCGGCGTTCAGTCCGGGCCACCACCGCCGGGCGCTCAGGCACACCGCCACGTCCGCCACGGTGAACCACGGCGCGGCTGCGATCCCACACCTCAAGGGCAGGCATCTCCCGAGCAGCCTGGTCAGGTGGTGAGATACTCGTGCGCGACGCGCACGGCCGTCGCGCCGTCGCCGACAGCGGAGGCGACCCGCTTGATCGACCGGTACCGGATGTCACCGGCCGCGAACACGCCAGGGACGGAGGTCTCGAGCGGCAGCGGCACCCGGTCGAGCGGCCACCGGGACGGATGGGCGCCGTCCCGGTCGATGTCCCGCCCGGTCAGAATGTAGCCGCCCTCGAGCTGAACCGCTTTCGGGAGCCACTGGGTGCAGGGCTCACCGCCGATCAGCACGAACAGCGCGTCCGCCGGGACCCGTTCCGCCTGGCCGCTCCGCTTGCCGCGCAGGGTCAGGCCGTCCAGCCGGTCGCCGCCGTGAGCGTCGACGACCTCGGTCTCCAGCCGCACGGTGACGGCCGGGGTGGCCTCGATCTCCTTGACCAGGTAGTCCGACATGGAATGGGGCAGGTTGTTCCGGCGCACCACGAGAGTCACGTGCCGGGCGTGCCGGGCCAGGTGCAGCGCGGCCTGCCCGGCCGAGTTGCCCGCGCCGACGACGAACACGTCGCGACCGGCCATGGCCGTGGTCTCGCTGCCGGCCGCGCCATAAAACACGCCGGCGCCGACCAGCGCTTCCAGGCGCGGCACACCGAGGCTGCGCCATGCAATGCCCGTCGCGACGATCACGGCCCGGGCCGTGATGTCCTGCCCATCGGCCAGGTGCACGACCCGGTCGCGGCCGCGGCAGCTCAGGCCGGCGATGGGCTGGGAGAACACCATGTGCGCCCCGAAGATCCAGGCCTGCTCGCAGGCCCGGCGGGTGAGGTCGTGCCCGCTGATGCCGTGCGCGAAGCCTGGGTAGTTCCGGATCATCGGGCTGCTGCCCGCCTGGCCGCCGGAGACGGTCTCCTCCAGCACGACGGTCTGCAGTCCCTCGGACGCGGCGTAGACAGCGGCCGCGAGGCCGGCCGGCCCGGCCCCGATGACGGCGACATCGCACTGGCTGACATCACTGTGGGTGGTCCCGCCGACCGCCTCGACGATCCGCGCGGGCGTCGGCTCCACCATCGTGTACCCGTCATGCCGGACCATGACCGGCAGCCGTGCTGGGTCCAGGCCCTTGGCCTCGAGCAGGCGGCGCCCCGGCGGGCTGTCGGCGGCGGTGAAGCGGAACGGCACGTTGAACCGGATGAGCAGCTCGCGCAGCTCGTTCGTGCCGCGGTCGGTAAGCCCGCCGATAACGTGGAACAGGTTAAAGACGGCTTCCTGGTCCCTGGCCCACTCGGCCAGGAACTCGCTGACGCCGCGGTACAGGTCCGGCTCCAGCATCCACGGCTTGCTCAGGTAGTAGTCGGCCTGGCCCAGAGTCATGGCCTGGACGACCGGGCTGCGTGCTGAGTAGTCGCGCTCCACCAGAAGCACCCGCTTCGCCGCGGGGTGCAGCTCGTGGGCACGGGACAGGAACTCGAGCCCGGGCATCTCAGGCATCTCGTGGTCGACGATCAGCAGCGCAACGGGCTTGCCGTGCCCGGCCAGCTGGCTCAGAGTCGCCAGCCCCGCGGCGGCCGACGACTCGCCCAGGACGCGGAAGTCCCGGCCGAATCGCCGGCTGAGGTCGCCGTGGAGCGCACGCACAACCCCCGCGTCATCGTCGAGGGCGAACAGGGCCGGGCGTGACATCGGTTGCCCCTCGCTGCGCAATGCGCCGGCCAGCTGCTCGCAAGCCTCAGTGGGTAGGTCGGCCGACGTGGCAGTCATGCAGATCCCCCCTCGGACGTGACCGCCCTGACGGTCAGGGCGGTCACGACGCTAGGGACCTCGCCGTTCGCAGATCGTTCTTAGCCTCTTGCCCGGGTCAAGTTTCCAGAAGAACGCTTGCCTTCCCGAGAACTCTGCGATGACAACCACCTCTGGGCGACCAGATCAAGCACGAACTGCCCGTTCTGGCCCGGATCTGGCACACGCCTGGAGACCCAGTTCAGCTGGCCTTGGGGATCTCGACGGAGACGCTGGTGGCTTTGACGGTGGCGACCGCGAGCATTCCTGGCACCAGGCCGAGTTCGTCGGCGGCCTCGCGGCTGAGCAGTGACACGAATCTGTGCGGCCCGGCCTGGATCTCTACCTGAGCCATCACGGCGTCGCGGGTGACCCGGCTGATCAGGCCGCTGAACCGGTTCCGCGCCGACGACGCCACGACCACCCGGGTCCGCTCATGGTCTGCCTCTTCGGCCAGTTCCTGGGCCAGCGCGGCGAGCGCTGTCCCCTCGACGGCCATCCGGCCGGAGGCGTCGGTGGTCGTGCCGATCCGGCCCGCGTCCGCCCACCGCCGCAAGGTGTCTGTGCTGACCCCGAGAAGACTGGCCGCCTCCTTGATCCGGAACTTCGGCATTCTGGGACTCTAACGCAGATGCGGCGGACTTCATGAGCACCTGGCTCAGGGGCGGCCACCGCGGCCGGCAACCGCCGCTCCTGCGGTTCGCCGCCCCGGCAGCTGGCCGGTGAAGTGGTGCTGACCAGGCCAAAGACCCGTTAACGTGACCGGATGCCCGGAACCGGCTGGACTGAAGTCGTCGCCCTCATCGCGGCTTACACAGTCGCGGTCCTGGCGACTCCGGCGGGGATCTCCGGAGCGGTCTTGCTGCTGCCGTTCCAGGTCAGCGTGCTGGGCACACCGAGCCCGGCCGTCACCCCCACCAACCTGCTCTACAACGTGGTCGCCACCCCAGGAGCGCTGTACCGGTACTGGCGCCAGCACCAGACCGGCGGGCGGCTGGCCCTGATCCTCATCGCCGGCACCCTGCCCGGCGTCGTCGCCGGATCGGTCATCCGGGTCGAACTGCTGCCCAGCCCCCGCGTCTTCGACCTCGTCGTCGCCGCCGTCCTGATCCCGCTCGGCACCTGGCTGGCGCTCACCAGGCCATCCCGCCCGCAGGACCCCGAGCGCCCGGCCCGGCTGATCCCCGTCCCGGTCCTGGTCATCCTGGCCGCCGCGGTGGGCTGCGTCGGCGGAATCTACGGCATCGGCGGCGGCTCGATCCTGGCCCCCATCCTGATCGGCTCAGGCAGACCTCCCGCCGACGTCGCCCCCGCCGCCCTGGCCTCCACGTTCGTGACCTCAGTAGCCGGCGTCATCACCTTCACCGTCTTGTCCATCCACCAGCACGGCTCCGTGGCCCCGGACTGGCCAACAGGCATCGCCCTGGGCGCCGGTGGCCTGGCTGGCGCCTACACCGGCGCCCGGATCCAGTCCCGCCTGCCCGACACCCTGATCCGCCGCCTGGTCGGCATCCTCGTCATCGCCATCGGCGCCCGCTACCTGTGGTCTGGCCTGAGCTGACCCTGCTCTGCTCAGACACCGGCACGCCAAGATCGCCGAACGCACCGGCATCGCGGCTGACGCCATCTTCTGCAGCTTGACCGTGTACGGGCTCAGCGACCTCGACTCGTCCTGCACTCCACCCGTCCGCAGCCCCTGGGACGCCATCCAGATGGGTGTCCAAACGTGGCTCCGGGAAGCCAGGCGTTGCGGCCCCGAGTCCAGATTTCTCGCTGGCGGGTATTACGGGCTCAGGCCCCGATCAGCTGAGCTGGGCCTGGAGCGCGGCGTTGTCCCAGTAGTTGCGTTCTGACACGATGTGGTCGCCGAGGAAGTCGTAGACCGTGATGATGTCGAGGGTCACGGATTTGCCTGCGTAGTCGCCGGACATGTTCCATTCCACGACGGCCCCGTCGGCGCTGTCGCTGTAGGTATGCCTGATCGTGTGGTTGAAGCCGGCGAACGCTTCGGCTTGGCCGCGCAGGTGGTCGAGTACGGCCGCGCGGCTGCTCAGCCGGGTGTCGGGGTCGCGGTACTGGACGTCGTCGGCGTAGAGCCGTTCCAGGGCGGGCCAGTCGGCGGCGAACGCGGCCTCGATCTGCCTGCGTGCGAGGTCTTGTGCGGAGGTTTCCTGGATCATGGTGTGCTCCCGTGGTCGTGGGCTTGGCAGAACCACGATCACCCTTGCGGCGGGGTACAACATCTGCCAGATGGCAGAGAAAGGGCAGGGAAAGCGTCAGCCGAGACCGTGCCTGATGGCGGCCGCGGCCAGTTCGGCCCGGGTGTGCACGCCCAGTTTCGCGAATACGTGGAGCAGATGGGTCTTCACGGTCCCGCGTGAGATGAACAGCCGCTCGCCGATCGCGGGATTGGTCAGTCCGGCCGCGGCGAGACGGACCACCTCCCGTTCCGTGGGGGTGAGGCTGTCCCAGCCGAAAGACGGGCGCCGCCGTTCCCCGCGGGCCCGGCGCGCATACGCGACCGCCGCAGGTCCGTCCAGCCGCTGCCCTTCCGTTGCCACGCGCGTGAAATCGTCGCCGAGTCCGGCCACGGCTTGCGCGCGGGCCTGTTCAACCTCACCAGCGAGCCAGCAGCGCTGGCCCATCCGTTCACGCAGGACGGAGGCCGCGGCTAGCAGCCGGGCGCCCTCCGCGAAACTGCCGGAGTCAATAGCGAAACCGCCGAGCAGGTCCAGCGCGTCGGGCGCCTCGGCCCACAGCCCGGCATCGCTGATCTCGGCGAGACCCGCATGCGCCTGCGGTTCCGCGGCGATGCCGTCGTGCCGGTCCAGCCGGGCCAGGAGCACGCGGCACGCCCCGGTCAGTGCCGACTCGAGTTGCTCGCACCCGGCCAGCGACCGCTCCGCAGCGGCCCGGGCCCCGGCGTGGTCACCGGCGCGCAGGGCGAGGGTGGCGCCCAGCAGGATCATCCGGGCGCCATCGGGCGGATCGTTGCTGGTGAGCAGGAGTTCGCCGAGGGAGCACAAAGCCGGCGCCGCGTGATCGATGTCGGCGGCGATCACCCGGAGCGCGCCGAGCACCGTCGCGCCCGCCTCCCCCAGCGGCCGGCCGGGGCGATCCATGTCATCGGCGATCGCACACAGCTCAGCCACGTTGCCGCGTGACAGCTCCACCACGGTCAAGCATGAGCAGCCCCAGATCTCCACCGCGGGATCGCCGACACGGCGGGCGATGCCGATGCCTGTGCGCAGTTCCCTGGCCGCGTCCGCGAGCTCGCCGACATCCGCTTTCGCGGTGCCGAGCGCGATGTGCTGCCACGCCTGCTGAAACGCGTTGCCCATCTCATCGGCCATCGCCCCGGACTGCGCCAGCAGCTCCGCGGCGGGGGCTGGCCGATGTTGCAGCAGGTGGCTGAATCCCAGGAACTGAAGGCTGTCCGCTTCGGCCCAGCGGTCGCCGCTGGCCCGGGCGAGTTCCAGGCTCGACTGGAACAACGGGCGGCTCGCACCTGGGTCGACCATGAACGTGGCCGCGGCGAGTACATGCAGGCATCGTCCCTGGATGGCCTCATCCCCGGCCTCCCTCGCCTCCTCAAGCCCGGTGTTCGCCGCGGCCATCGCGCGGTCGAGATCGAAGGTGTAGAAGCGGTCGTAGGCACCGGCCCACCGCGCGCGGGCCCGCAGCACCGCCGGTGCGGCCGGATCCGCGGCGAGCACCCGCAGGCTGCAGTCCGCGCCTTCGGCCGCGTAGCCGCGCTGGGTCCAGAAGAACGCGAGGGCGGTCATCAAGCGAAGACCGTTGTGGTCCGGATCAGGTGCGCTGGCCGCGTGATCGAGTGCGGCACGGATATTAGGTAGTTCGCGCTCGACCACGTCCAGGCACTCGGGGGCGGCCCGCTCGACGTCCTTTTCCAGCTGGTGCGTGAAATCCGCGGCCCAGGCGAGATGATGACCGGCTAGCGTCGAGGTCTCGCCGTCCTCGGACGCGCGGGTCCTCGCGTAAGCGCGGATGGCCTCCAGTAGCCGGTAGCGTCCCGAATCGTCTAGTTGGGCCAGTGACTTGTCCACCAGACGGCCAAGCAGGTCGAGCACCTCCACCGGATTGAGCGGCGCGAACCCGGCCACCTGCCGGGCCGCCTCAACCGTCCAGCCACCAGCGAACACGCCGAGCCGGCGCAGCAGCACGCGTTCACGTGGGTCCAGGAGCTGATAGGACCATTCCACCGAGGCGAGCAGCGTGCGGTGCCGCGCGAGGCCGGCCCGCGATCCGCGGGTGAGCAATAGGAACGTGTCGTCCAGCTCGTCCATGAGGCGGTCGACCGTGACGCCGCCGACCCGGGCCGCGGCCAGTTCCAGCGCCAGCGGGATGCCGTCGAGCCGGCGGCAGATCTGGGCCACCACCGGCGTCAGCGTCACGTCCTGGCGTGCTTGCCTGGCGCGTTCCAGGAACAGCCGCACCGCGTCGAACCGGTCCAGGGTGGCGGGGTCGGCGGCCTGCGGCGGGACCGCCAGTGACGGTACCCGCCAGGTCGTCTCCCCTTCCACGCCCAGAGGATGCCGGCTGGTGGCAAGCACGTGAATCAGCCCCGTGCCACGCAGGACCGCGGTGGTGAACTCGGCGACACTATCGGCGATGTGCTCGCAGTTGTCCAGCAGCAGAAGCGCTGTGCTGCCGGCGAAGTAGTCGGCGACGGCGGCCGTCTCACCTGTCTGCAGACCAAGCGTGCGCGCCACCCGTTCGGTCACGAGCGCACCGTCGGCGAGCGATGCCAGCTCGACCCACCACAATCCGCCCGGGAAGCGCTGCGCCACGCGCGCCGCGACCTGGCGGGCCAGCCTGGTCTTGCCGCAGCCACCCGCGCCCGTGAACGTCACCAGCCGCGATTCGCCGAGCAGCCGCGCCCCGCGTTCGAGGTCGTCCGCCCGCCCCACGAACGTGCTCAACTCGGCCGGCAGGTTACTCGGCACCCCGAGCCGGAGATGCCCCGGTGCCCGCCCCAGCGTGGTGCCACGCAGCTCGGCATCGGCGCCCTCCACCGGTGGGCCCATCGCCACCCCTCAGGCCGAACATATGTATCCCTGCAAGTTTGCACTGGTGTGCCGCCTGACAGGAACCTCTCGATGGCCCCTTGCCTTGTCAGCGGCGGTAACGCGGTCAGCTGCATGGAGGTTACGGCTGAAGAGCGCTGCGGCCAGGCCGCTCAAGCCAGTAACCGCGCCACCTCAGCTATTGCCCGCCGGTGCCGGCAGTGCACCGTTGTGACATGCCTCGGCCCCACAGGTATTTCTGCGTCCCTGGTCGTCCCTGCGGTACGGCGGTAGGTTTGGCTGGTGGGGGAGGTCTCCGGCCAGTTCTCCGGTCGTGGTGGCGATGCGCGCCGGGACCGGCCAGTGGTGCGGCTGCCACCGCGGCGGTCTTCCTTCGTCGGGAGAACTGCGGACCTCGGGGAGATCGCTGCCAGGCTTGGCCGCTATCCGGTGGTGACGCTGACCGGCGCCGGGGGCGTCGGGAAGACCGCTCTGGCGGTTGAGGCAGCGTGGATCGAGGTATCGGCCGGCCGGGCGGAGTTGGCTTGCTATATCGACCTGGTGCCCTGCCGTACCGATGAGCAGGTAATTGCTGCCCTGCTCGAGGGGGTCGGAATCAGGGGGGCCGGCGCGGCGGCGGGACTTGACGCTGTCAGCGAGGCAGTGTCAGGCTGCCGGTCGTTGCTGGTAGTCGATAACTGCGAGCACGTGCTGGAATCGGCCCGCCGTGCTTGCGATCAGCTGGCCAGGCGGGCCACTGATCTGCGGGTTCTGGTGACGAGCCGTATCCCGCTTGACGTTGAGCCTGAATGCGTGTGGCGGGTGCAGCCCATGGCTGTTCCCGGCGAGGCCGGTCATCCGGTCGCGACCGATGCGGTGACGCTGTTTTTTGCCCGGGCTGCCATGGCGGGGATGACGCTGCAGCCCGGACCCCGTGAGCTGGCGCTGGCGGGCGGCATCTGCAGGAACGCGGGCGGGCTTCCGCTGGCGCTCGAACTGGTCGCGAACCGCCTGCGGGTTGCCTCGCTGAGCGAACTCGCGGACGGGCTCGCAACGTCGCGATGGCCGGCCAGGAACACCGGTTCCGGGCGCCATGACTCGCTGGACGCGTGCCTGACCTGGAGTCACGACCTGCTGCCAGCTGACGCGGGGGTGGTCTTCCGGCGGCTGAGTGTATTCCCCGGAGGGTTCGATCTTGCCGCGGCCCGGGAGGTGGCGGGGACACCTCCCGTCGGGGACGGCCAGGTTGGCGCGCTGGTTGAGCAGCTGGTTACCGCGTCGCTGCTGGAGGCGGACACGAACGGGACCAGGACCAGGTTCCGTTTCCATGAGCCGGTCCGCCAGTACGCCGCGGCACGTCTCGCCGATGCCGGGGAAGAGGACGTGGCCCGGTGGCGGCACGCCCGGGTGTTCCTGGCCCGGGCCGAGGCGATCGAGCCGACGCTGTTCGCGCCGCAGGCCGAGCAGCATTGCGACCTGCTCGAGTCTGACCGTCCCGATCATGATGCGGCCCTGGGCTGGTTCTTGTCCTGCGGGGCTGCCGGGGAGGCGCAGCGGCTGGCGGCCGCGCTGTATTTCTTCTGGTACACCCGCGGATGGTTCGTGACCGGGCTGCGGTGGCTGCGCGCGGCACTCTCGGCGAAGGTACAGGTCGAGCCGCTGGTGAAGCTGCGTACCGAGGTTGGGCTGGCGCAGCTGGCCTTCATCGCCGGCGACTACCTGGCCTCATTCGCAGCCATCGAGTCGGCGTTGCCGGTGGCCCGGCTGCTCGGTGACGATGTGGTGCTGGCCCGCTGCCTGGCGACCGCCGGTTATGTCTGGTGGTTGCTGGACCCGGAGCGTTCCGCCGCGCTTTTCGAGGAGGGCCTGGAGGCGGCCCACCGTTGCGGTGACGACTGGACCCGCAGCACGGGGCTGGCCGGGCTGGGCTGGGCCCGCTATTTCGCCGGGTATTTCGGCGCGGCCAGCGGGCCTCTCCAGGACGCCATCGAGCTGACTGCCTACTCGGGACGGCGGCAGCAGTTTGCGATGGCCGTGCTCGGCCGCGCCGCGGTTGAGCTCTGGCGCGGGCAGCTCGCCGCAGCAGAGGCGTCCGCGCAGCAGGCGCTGGGCGTGCTTCGGGCGATCGGTGATGCCACCTGGACCAGCGCAGCGCTGGCGATCGTGGCCGAGATCGAGCGTGCCCGCGGCCGGCTGGAAGCGGCCGGGCAGCATGCTGGCGAGGGCATCGAAGTCGCCGGGCGGGCCAACTCGGCCATCAACGTGATGATCGCCACCGGTCATCTGGGCCGCATTCTGCTGGCCCGCGGCGAACCTGGGGCTGCCTCTCACCTCGATCAGGCCGTGCAGCTGGCCCGGGCTTTCGGGGTGCGGCCCTTGCTTGCCTGGTGGCTCGACTCACTGGGCGAACTCGCTGAGCTGGAGAGCCGCTACGACGACGCGCAAAGCTGGTATGAGCAGGCCGTAGCCCATGCGGGTGAGTACGGTCTGGCGGCCGACGCCGCCCGGACCCGCCACCATATGGGGCGGCTGGCCTGGATGAGAGGCGACCAGGCATCAGCGGTCAACAGCTGCCACGAGGCGCTGGCCGGGCAACTCGAAGCCGACGACCGCCTGGGGCTGGTCGAGACACTGGAGACCCTCGGTGGCCTGCTGATTGACGAGGGACGCGCCCGGCGTGGCCTGCCGCTGCTGGCCGCCGCCGCTACCGCCCGGCACGGGCTGGGTTTCCCCTGGCGGCCGATGGAGACCAGCCGGATCACGGGCTGGGTCGCGGCCGGTCGCGAGGATCTCGGTGAGCAGTCGCAGCCCGCGTGGGAACGTGGCGCCGGCCTCAGCATCGAACAGGCCGCTGCGATGGCCCGCCGGGGACGGGGTCCTCGCCGGCGGCCTGCGTTCGGATGGCCGAGCCTCACCCCCGCTGAGCGTAACGTCGCCGATCTTGTCGCCGGCGGCCTCACCAATCCTGAGATCGCCGCCCGGCTCGGGATACGCGCGGGCACGGTCAAAGATCACGTCTCAAGCGCTCTGCGCAAACTCGGCGTGCGCACCCGGGCCGAACTGGCCGCCGCGGTTTCCAGCCAGCCCAGGATCTGATCCCCCATCCGGGCGATGTTCTTCCCGCCCCGCCGCCAGATGCTGTTACGCATGCCGAACGCAATCGTCAACGGAATCAGCATCGACTACTCAACGGCCGGCGACGGCCCGCCGGTCCTGCTCATCTGCGGCACCGGCCAGCCAGCCGACCTGTGGTTCGCCCAGGTGAGCGACCTGGCCGCAGCCGGGCACACCGTCGTCACCTTCGACAACAGAGGCTGCGGGCGTTCCGGGGCGCCACCCGCTCCGTACCTGGTAGCCGACATGGCCGCCGACACCGCGGCCCTGATCGAACATCTCGGACTCGGGCCCTGCGACGTCATCGGCTACTCGCTAGGCGGCTACATCGCCCAGGAACTTGCCATCACCCGCGCTGACCTGATCCGGCGCCTGGTCCTCCTGGCCGGGGCCGGCCAGGCGCCAGCGTTCGCAGTGGCACGCGCACGTGCCGCGGTCGATCTCGCCCGTGCCCTTGACCCGCCCCCGCCCAGCTTCGACATCGCCGACCTGCTGCTATCGCTGCATCCCATGGCCCAGCTCCAAGACGACGATGACGCGGTCAAAATCACCATCAGCCTGATCGAGGCAGCCGAACCGTGGACCAACCCCGGGCGGCTCGGCCAGTACCAGGCCGACCTCGCCTGGCTCGAGGACAGCCACCTGGACCAGCTCGGCCACATCGAGTCCCCATGCCTGGCCATGGCATTCGAGCATGACTGCTGGTTCCCCCCGCGGGCCGTCCGCGAAGCGGCCAAACGCATGCCCGGCTGCCAATACACCGAGCTACCCGGCCTGGGTCACGGCGCCCCCCTGCTGGCCGCCGAGCAGGTCAACCCCATCCTCGCCAAATTCCTTAACTAAACAGACCACATCCCCCACCTGCAGACCCACGGTGGCTTCCTGAGGTGCAGGAGTAGGGCGAGGACGCGCCAGTGGTCGTCGGTCGCAGGCAGCCTGCCGGCGATCTCCCCGAGGTCCGCGGTTCTCCCCACGAAGGAAGACGGACTCGGCGCAGCCGCACCGCTGTCCGGCCCCTGCGCGTATCGCCATCACGACCGGCAAACTGGCCGAGGGCCTCCCCCACCAGCCATACCTACCGCCTTACCCGGGGACAGCCAAGGTCACAGAAAATGCCTCTGGCAGCAGCATGCGTCCAGCGACTGAATCACCGACCAGCGGTGTCCCGTACGCCAGCGGGACCGGCAGCATATGGCCTTTATTCCACCAGCGCCACTGCGCGTGTGGGGCCGCCGTGGGCACCCTGGAGCTTGAGGGGGAACCCGATGAACGTGAACCGGGTGTTCACGATCTTGTCAAGGTTGGCCAGGTTCTCGTAGTGGGTGATGTGCTCGCGGCGGCACATCATGTGACATGGGTAGCTGGTGCTCGCGGGATTGTCTGGCGTCGGGCTGTCCACCCCGAACGTCTTGACCTGCCGCTGCACGATCCACTCGCTGGCCGACTCGCCCAGCCCGGGGAACTCCGACAGGTAGCGCTTGTCGCCCGCGTACCGGTTCCACGTCGCAGTGTAGAACAGCACGATGTCCCCCGGCCGTACCTTCACCTTTGACTCTGCCTCCACCCCGTCCAGGTCCTCGGCCGTGATGTCGGTCTGAGGCTTGAAATCGGTGACGTCCAGGCAGACCGCAGTGCCGTAGAACAGGTCGAGCGACATCTTCTCGATCGTCTCTGCGGACGGGTCCGGGTCTAGGTGGGAGAAGGAGTTGACATGCGTCGGGCCGTTGTCGTTGAGCATGAACCCAGTGGTCTGGAACGAGAAGCCGCTGTCGAACCGGGGCGCGGTCTCTTCGTGCGTGGCGTGGTCGAACTGCACCGTCTTCAAGTGGCCGGGGTAGACCTTCATACCCTCGTAGATGTCTTGCGAAAGGTCGATGAGCTGCATCGTTTTGCTCCTAGTACATGACGACGCCGGCGGAGACGTTCAGGTCTTCTCCGGTGATTGATGCGGCCGCGTCGGAGGCGAGATAGCCGCAAGCCGTGGCCACCTCGTCCGCCTTGACCAGCCGTGCCAGCGGGGACGCCCCGGTGAACGCCAGGAGGGCCTCGTCTTCGGTGATGCCACGCGTGGCGGCCTGGCGGCGGATCACGTCGTCGATCCGAGGCCCGGCGACAGCGCCCGGGCAGACGGCATTGACGCGGATCCCGTGCGGACCCAGCTCCACCGCGAGGGTGCGGACCAGGCCGATCACGCCCATCTTCGCCGCCGCATAGGGCGTGCGGCCGTGCAGCGGGCGCTTCCCGGTCATTGATGAGATCGCGATCAGTGAGCCCGCCCCGGACTCGATCATCGCCGGGACGAAGGCACGGAAGGTGAGGAACACGCCGTCAAGGTCAGTGGCCAGGCAGTCGCGCCATTCGGCGAGCTGTATCTCGTGTAGCGGCGCCGTCGGACCGGCGATCCCGGCGTTGGCGACGACCGTGTGCACCCGGCCGAGGTCGGCGACGTCCCGCGCCATCGCGATGACGGACTCCTCGTCACGGACATCGCACGGTACCGCCAGCGCCGTCCCGCCATCAGCCTCGATGGCCGCGACCGTGTCAGCCAATGTGGCGGAATCGCGGGCCGTCACCGCGACAGCGAAGCCGTCCGCGGCGAGAGCGACCGCGATGGCCCGGCCGATTCCACGGTTCGCGCCCGTCACCACCGCCACTCTGTCAGTCACGGCGCAGCTGCCGAGGCGCGACGGGCCACCCTCATCGCGACTCCCGGGCGGCCCGGATCGCGGCCAGGATCCGGTCCGGGGTCATCGGCAGCTCCGTCAGCCTGACGCCAAGCGGGGCGAGGGCGTCGTTGACTGCCACGTTGATCGCAGCTGGGGCCATCATCCGACCACCTTCGCCGCCGCCTTTGATGCCGTGCGGAGTCCAGGGTGAAGGCGTCTCGTGGTGCCCGATCTTGAGCTCCGGTACCTCCATCGCCGTCGGGATGAGGTAGTCGAGGTAACTGGAGGTGAGTAGCTGCCCTTCTTCGTCGTAGACGAACTCCTCGTAGAGCGCCGTGCCGATGCCTTGTGCGGTACCACCCACGATGTGCCCAGCGAGAGAGCGGGGGTTCACCAGCGTCCCGCAGTCGTGCACAGCCGCATAGGACAGGAACGACACCTGCCCGGTCTCGATGTCCACCTCAATCACTGGCACGTGGCAGGCGTGGCCCATGAACGGGTAGAAGACGCCAAGGTCCTTACGATCGGCCGAGGGCATCGTCGTGTACGGGTGGTCGAAGACCTTGCTTTCTTCGAGCCCGGACTCTATGTCCTCGGGGAAGCTGTGCTTGAACAGATGCAACATGACCGCGATCTCGGCGAGGGTCTTGCGAGCCTCGGGGGAGCCTTTGACCTGGTAGCCGCCGTCAACCCACTCGAGGTCATCGGGGTTGGCTTCCAGCATGTGGGCGGTAGCCCGGCGCGCCTTGGCCTTGATCTTCGCAGTGGCGCCCTCCACGGCGCCGGCCAGCATGACCGTGGTCCTCGATCCGCCCGGCCCTGTGGCTGGCAGCCCGTTCTTGCTGCCCTGGTAGACGATCGAGACGTCGTGCGGATCGCAGTCGAACTCCTCGGCCACCAGTTGTGCCACCATCGTCTCGGGCGAGTTGCCCCAGAACGCGCAGGAGTACAGCGTGGCGGTGATGCCGCCAGTAGCGTCGACCTTGAGTGTCACGCTCTCCGGCATCGACGTGACCGGCGCGCCTGGCGTGTCGAACCAGAACCAGAACTCGGTGGCCGAGAAGACCGACCGCTCCTGCGCGCTGATCAGCCCGATCCCGATGTAGCGGCCCTCCTCCCGGGCCTTCAGCTGCTCGGCGCGCCAGTGATCGTACTCAGCGAGCTTCAGCGCCTTGTCCAAGACGGCGTCGTAGTCGCCGGAGTCGTAGACGTTTCCGGTCGGGATGAAGTACGGGAAGTCGCGGATGAAGTTGCGCCGCCGGATCTCCACCGGGTCGAGGCCGAGTTCCCGGGCGGCCTTGTCAACCATCTGCTCAAGCATCCAGTTGTTCACCTCGGAGCCGAAGCCCCGGTAGGCGCCCTGCTGGTTCTTGTTGGTCAGGGCCGCGCGCACCCGGTACTCAACGCTCGCGATCCGGTACGGCCCCACGACCTGAGCGAGCGCGTTGCCGTGGTGGCCGACACCGAACTGGATGTAAGCACCGTAGTCATCCACAGTGTCGATCTTGATGCTGCGCATGGTCCCGTCGCGCATCAGGGCAAGCTGGACGTCGTAGACACGGTCGGAGCCGTGATGGTCACAGTTGGAAATGTTGTCGAACGCGATCCTCGAGATACGCCACCGGCCGCCCGACCGCGCGCGAGCACATCGCCGCGATCACTCCCGGCTTGGTGGCGAACAGCTTCGAGCCGAAGCTCCCGCCCGCGGGCATCGGGCGGATGTCGAGCTTGTTCGCCGGGATCTTCAGTGTCCCGGCCACCATGAATAGATAGCTGGTGAAGCTCAGCGAGTTCGTATGCACTGTCAGCTGGCCGGTGGCGGGGTCGAAGTCGGCTATCGCCCCCACAGTCTCCAGCGGCTGGCCGCCCGAACGCCGCCAGCGCAGGCGGTCGGTGATTACGATGTCGGCCTCGGCGAAGTCGCGGTCAACCTCGCCGAACTGGAAGGTCCGTTCATAGGCGCAGTTAGATCCGAGATCCTCGTGCACGAGCGGCGCGCTCTCCTCCAGCGCCCGCTCCGGGTCCACGACAGGCGGCAGTGGCTCGTATTCCACGTCGATGAGCGCGAGGGCGTCTTCGGCGAGGTAGCGGCTGTCGGCGACAACCACCGCGACGCCCTCGCCCACGTAGCGCACCTTGTCCACGGCCAGGCAGCGCCAGGTGTGGGCGGCCGGGTTCGGCCCGAAGTCCGGGAGTGGGTCGGTGAGCTCGGCGGCTTGTGCCCCGGTGATCACCGCGTGCACCCCGGGGGCCGATAGAGCCGCGTCGGTATTGATGCCCGTGATCCGGGCGTGGGCGTATGGGCTGGACAGCACGGCGACGTGCAGCATGCCCGGCAGAGTCATGTCGCCGATGTAGCCGCCGCGCCCGCGCAGGAACTTCGGGTCCTCAAGGCGGCGGATGGATTTGCCGACCCAGTTTCGGCCGTCCTTATGAGTGCGAATCGGCGGCGGCGCGCAGGCTGGCAGTGGTCATGCCTTTGCCTCCGTTGGCATCGTCGCCTGGTCCGGGCGTTGTCCCTCGCCGCGCATCCGCCCTGCGGCGGCGCACACGGCCTCGATGATGAACTGGTAGCCGGTGCAACGGCACAGGTTGCTCGCAATCCCCTCCCGTACCTGCTCCGGCGACGGGTCCGGGTTCTGCTCGATGATCTCGCAGGCCCGCATGAGCATCCCGGGCGTGCAGTAGCCGCACTGCAGGCCCTGCTTGGTCCAGAACTCGTCCTGCAGCGGGTGCAGGTCGGCCCCATCGGCCAGGCCCTCGACGGTGCGGATCTCGGCCCCGTCGGCCTGCACCGCGAACGTGATGCAGGAGCGAATGCTCCGGCCGTTCAGCAGTACTGTGCATGTGCCGCAGACTCCGTGCTCGCAACCTATATGCGTGCCCTTGAGGCCCAGGTCCTCGCGCAAGACGTTGACGAGCAGCTTGCGCGGCTCGACCGACAGGGTCGATGTGCGTCCATTCACGATCAGCGTGATGTCATATTTGTCCACCCCGCTCACCTCCGATCCTGAGCGCGGGAGAGCGCCAGTTGGATGCCCCGGCGCAGGCAACTGCGCGCGATGCCGATACGGGTAGCGGTGCTGCCATGCAGGTCCCCAGCCGGAGACAACTCGTCGGCGGCCGCGTCAACAGCGACCTCAATCGTCGCGGCGTCCGCGGAAGTCCCGGCGAGCGCACGCTCGGCTGCGGCTGCTCGCACGGGTGTCAACGCCACCCCGCTCAGCGTGATGGACGCTCTGGTGACAATGTCCTTGTCCATCTCGATCACGGCCGCCACCCCCACCAGTGCGAAGTTGCCGTGGGTCCGGGCGAACTCAACAAACGCGTAGCCGCCGACGCCCTCACGGCGCGGGATGCGTATCTCGGTGAGGATCTCGCCCGGCTCCAATGCGGTGGTGAACGGCCCGCGGAAGAACTCGGCCGCGGGGATGGCACGAGTCCCGCTGGGGCCGGCGGTGAGGAGTTCGGCGTCCAGAGCGAGCGCGACAGCTGGCAGTTCGGCAGAGGGATCAGCATGAGCAAGACTGCCGCCCACGGTCCCGCTGTTACGGATCGGCGGGTGAGCGACGTAGCCGAGGGCCTCAACCAGCAGTGGCGCCGCGAGCGCCACTTCCGGCGAGCGCTCCACGGTGGACTGGCGGACCATCGCGCCGATCACGAGCACGTCACGCTCCGTGCGAAGCGTCGTCAGGGCCTCGACCAGCCGCAGGTCGACCAGGAACCCGGGCTGGGCGAGACGGAAGTTCATCAGCGGAACGAGGCTCTGCCCACCGGCCAGGACACGCGGTTCCGCGTCGGCGTTCGCGGCGAGCAGATCGAGCACCTCCTCGACGCTCGTCGGGGCGGCGTAGCGGAACGGTGGCGGCTTCACGGTGACTTCCTCGGCACGTCGGCCTCCTTCTCGTGGAGCAGGGCTGTGATAGGCGCTCGCGTCGGTGTGATCCGAGCCTCAGCTGAGCCGATCCTCGTCATTGCGCCTCCGCGGGCTCTGTAGGTAAGGCGGCGGCTGAACCCGCTGGCCTGGATGGGTGAAACAAGGCAATCGCCCCGGCTCAATGCGTACCGGTGACGGAAGCCGATCCGGGCTCCCTGGACTCGCCGGGCGCCCAGGGCAGGGCCCCGCCGCCGTACTTGGCGACGCGAGCGTCACCGGAACGCGCGTGCCCCTCGAACAGCTCGACCCGGCTTGCCCGCCCGCAGAGCCTGCCAAGTTCGGTGCTCGACCGCTCGTCGGTGACCTCCTGGTAGGTCACGGTCCGCAGGTATTTCCCGACCCACAGGCCTCCGGTGTGGCGCGCCGTCCGCCGGGTCGGGAGCGTGTGGTTGGTCCCGATGACCTTGTCGCCGTATGAGACGCAGGTTCCCTCGCCGAGGAAGAGGGCCCCGTAGTGACGCATCACGTCCAGCGCCTCGCGGGGGTGTTGCGTGAGAATCTCGACGTGCTCGCTCGCGTACTCGTCGGCGAGTGCGTACGCCTCGGCGAGATCGTGCACGACAACTACCTCCCCGTGGTCACGCCACGCCTGCCCGGCGAATTCCCTCGTCGGCATGCCCGGTAGCAGCCGCTCGATATGATCGATCACCGTGCGGGCCAGCGTCTCCGACGTGGTGACGAGCACGGCGGGCGAGTCGGGACCGTGCTCCGCCTGGCTGAGCAGGTCTACCGCGACGATAAATGGGTCGGCCCGGTCGTCGGCGATGACGAGAATCTCGGTCGGCCCGGCGAGCAGATCGATCCCGACCTCTCCGTACAGCTGCCGCTTGGCCTCTGCCACGTAGGGGTTCCCGGGCCCGGCGAGAATATCGACCGGGTCGATGCTCTCGGTCCCGATCGCCATCGCCGCCACAGCCTGCACGCCGCCGAGCAGGTAGATCTCGTCGGCGCCAGCCAGGTGCATGGCCGCGACCGTCGCGGCGGGCACCTGGCCGCGGATCGGCGGGGTGCACGCGGCGACCCGCTTCACGCCCGCCACCTTTGCCGTCACCACGGTCATGTGGGCGGAGGCGACCAGCGGGTAGCGACCACCGGGCACGTAGGCACCCGCCGCGACGACCGGGAGGCTGCGCTGCCCCAGCCGGACCCCCGGTGCCGTCTCGACCTCGAAGTCGCGCAGCGAGTCACGCTGGTGCCGGGCGAACACCCGGACGTTCTCCTGCACGGTCAGGATGTCATCGAGCACCTCGCCGGGCACCGTGGCGACAATGTCGGCGATCGCGTCAGTGCCGAGCCGGAAACTGTCCGGACTCCAGCCGTCGAACTTTGAGGAGTACTCGCGGACGGCTCCGTCGCCACGCGACCGGATGTCGTCGATCACCCTGGCGACCGTGTCGCGCACCACAGGATCCGGTGCGCCCGTGCCGCGATCTGCTCGACTCTGCTTCACGTACACCGGCATGCGAACACCTCCGGTGAGCCCTCAAACCTAAGCTATCAACCTAAATTGCATACGTATGCGTGTCAACGGTATGATCTCGCCGCAACGCATCAAGTGAGGTCAACGTGGCAGTGACTAGCCATGACGTGGCGCGACTCGCCGGAGTCGCGCAGCCGACGGTGTCGCGCGCGCTGCGCGACGAGAAGGGGGTCTCAGCCGCGACCCGGAGCCGGGTTCGCGAGGCGGCCCGCAGCCTGGGGTATGTGCCAAGCCAGGCCGGGCGGGCGCTGTCTACGCGGCGCTCGCGCAAAATCGGCGTCATCAGCGCCGAGCTGAGCAATCCGTTCTACCCGGCGCTGCTCGGGCCGCTGCACGATGCGCTGGCGGGCCACGGATACCGGACAGTGCTGTTCACGGATCGAGGTGAGCGGCCGGTCGAGCTCGGCCCACTGCTGGACGGCTCGCTGGACGGGGTTGTCTTGACCACGTCGGAGCGGACCAGTTCGCTGCCCGGCGAACTGATGGCACGCGGGGTCCCGTTTGTGATGGTCAACCGCACCGTAGATGGGATCGAGGCCGACAGGTGCGTCGCTGGCAACCGGGTCGGGGCGGCCGCGGTCGCGGAGCTGATGGCAGACCTGGGCCACCGCCGCGTTGCGGCGATCCTCGGCCCGGACTCGACGAGCACCGGGCACGAACGGGCCAACGGATTCCGTGATGCCCTGGCGCACCGCGGAATCGATCTCCCGCCTGCACGGATGGTCCATGGCCCGTTCGACCCCGACACCGGCCGGCACGGCCTGATCCGCCTCATTTCGACAGAGGCTCCCCCGACGGCGGTCTTCTGCGGCAACGACGTGATTGCCCTCGGAGCCCTCAATGCGGCGGCGTCGCTAGGCATCGACATCCCGGAGAGACTCTCGATCGTCGGGTTTGACGACATCCCCATGGCAGCCTGGGAGGTGTTCGACCTGACCACCGTGCGGGTCAACCTCGCGGAGATGGCGAGGTCAGTTGCCGCTCTCCTGATCGAGCGCCTGGCGACACCCGACGCGCCCGCCCGCAGCGTCGTGCTCGAGCCCCGGTTGATCATGCGCGGTACGCATGCTCCCCCGCGTGACGAGGAGGATTGTGAGAGCAGCGGAGTAGATGACGGATGACGGTTCCCTCCTGTCCGCCAGGATGCGGCCTGTTTGGTCAAGGAACTCGGCGAGGATGGGGCTGACCTGATCGGCGGCTAGCAGGGGAAATGACTGGACTTGGTCCGAACTGGGTAGAGGCTCCGGCCTCCAAACACACGTTCGGGTCTCTTCGCCTGCTTTCGGACTCGCAGTCGGCGATCAGCATTCTCGACTGGCCGGCGAGACCAGCACCCAGGTCACAGGGGCGGGGTCACACGTGCGGGGTCGCTCGCTGATCAGTCATCGGTCACCGGAATCCGCTGCGCACCGGGCAGGTCCTCTCGCAGGCGGGCTTGCGCGTCGGCGGTGGTGGTGCTAGAAGGCGAAGGGGGAGGACGGTCCGCTGGCGGGCTGGGATCTGTGCGAGGGGGAGGTCGATGTGAGCTTTTCTGTTGAAGGGGACTATTTCGAGGTATGCAACTGCGATGTCAGCTGCAACTGCGTATGGCTGGGCGCCGCCACCCAGGACAACTGTGACGTCTTGCTGGCCTGGCACGTCACCAGCGGCAGCAAGGACGGGGTGGACCTGTCGGGTCTTAACGCTGTGATGGCCGTACACACGCCGAAGCGGATGACCGATGGCGGCTGGAAGGTGGCGCTGTATCTGGATGACCGCGCCTCCGCGGACCAGTCCGAAGCGCTGGGTGCGGTCTTCTCCGGGGGCGCGGGTGGCTACCTCGCCGGGCTGGGCCCGTTGATCGGCGAGGTCGCCGGGGTGGAACCGGCGGCGATCACGTTCGAGAAGTCGGACGGCTCGCTGCACGCGGAGGTCTCGGGCGCTCTATCGATGAGCAGTGACCAGCTCGTGGGGATGGATGGCCAGGGACCTGCCGTGATCACGAACGCGCCGTTCGGCGCGGTCACGCAGCCTGTCCGGCAAGCCAGGGCGAAAGACGTGAGCTACCACGGCCACTGGAGCGCCGATTTCTCGGGGACGAACAGTTTCGTCACCGATTTCCGCTACGAGGGCTGACCGGGGTCCGGCCATGGCTGACCATGCCGGTCCCGCCTCTGCCGCGCGGCGTGTGCAGGCCCTCCCGCCACGTCAGCTCGCGGTGCCGTGGATCGCAGTCGCGGCGCTGGCGGCTGCGGCGTGGGCGGTCACCGTCATGCTGGCCCGGACTATGGGCAACGGGCCCGGGACCATGGGCCTGGCGCTGCTGCCGTTCCTGGGGCTGTGGGTGGTGATGATGTCCGCGATGATGCTGCCCTCTGTCGCGCCGGTCGCCGTGCTCTGGACCCGTCTTATCACTGGCGCCTCGGCTGGCCCCGGTCGCCTCATGCGGATGAGCGCGTTCCTGGCCGGTTACCTGCTGGCCTGGGCTGCGTGCGGGGCGGTCGCTTTCGCGGCGCTGGCCGGGACCGGGCGGCTGCTCACGGCGTCCCCGGCGGCAGCGAAGTGGCTTGGTGTGGCGATCTTCATCAGCGCAGGCATCTACCAGCTCACCCCGTGGAAGGACTGGTGCCTGCGCCGTTGCCGCTCGCCGATCGGCGCGCTGATGTACTACATCGGCTTCAAGGGCCGCAGCCGCGATATCCGCGTCGGCCTGCATCACGGAGCGACATGCGCCGGGTGCTGCTGGGGCCTGATGATCGTGCTGATCGCGGTCGGAGTCATGAATGTGGCGGTCATGGCGATGCTTGCGGTCGTCATCTTCGCTGAGAAACTGTGGCGCTACGGGAAGCCGTTCGGCGAGGCTGTCGGGGTGCTGCTGGCGGCGATCGGGGTGCTGGCAATCTGGTTCCCGTGGCTGCTCCCCGGCCTGCACGTCTCCGGTATGCCGTCGATGTAGGGCAGTGCGGTGGACCGCCGGGCCGCCCGGGCGCAACCGGGTTGAGTCGTGGGACGTCGCAGCCGACGGGGCCTGGCGGGCGAGGCGCCAGCGTCCGGCGGGATGGCCAGTCTCCTAATTCAGAGCGCCCAGGAGCTCCCGGCAGGCCTGCTCGCAGCGCCGGCAGGCTTCGGCGCAGACCCGGCAGTGCGCATGGTGCCGGGCGTGCCGCTCGCACTCCTCGCCGCAGCTCTGGCAGATCGCCACGCAGGCCTGCAGCAGCGGCTTGGCTACATCAGCGTCGTACGCCCCCGGGCGGCTGAGGACCCCGGCCGTAGCAGCGCACACATCGTCGCAGTTCAGGCACAGCCGGATGCACTTGACCATCTCGGCCAGGTTCTGCTCGCTCAAGTCAGCGTCGATGTCAGCAGCGCAGGCCTGGGCGCAATCGCTGACCGCGTCGATGGTAGCGGCCAGCACGCCGACGTTGACATTGATGGTGCCTGGGTAGGCGCCAAGCATCTCCCCCGCGTAGCTCATGGACCCTCCTCGTGAAGGCGACTAAGGCGATGCAGCAACAGCACCTAGGTACCCGCAGGCCATGCGGATTATCAGCAGGGCGAACGATGACACCCACCACCCGATCAGCCCCGCCGCGTCTACCACGTGCAACCTGAGTCCCTCACCCGTCGGGTTTCCCCTCGTAGCGTGGAGAGATCGCCTTAAGGAAGACGGCGACGGGTGAGACATGGCGGAAGTTTGATCATGATTTCCGTGATGGGGTTGCCCCGCTTTGACGGACAGGATGATCGTCAAAGCGGGTCAGGCCCACTCCCCAGAGTGGGAGCGGAGGAGTCCCTACTCTGCGAGCGCGACCAGATCGCCGGGTGCGGCGCGGTCGCTCTCGGGTGCCCTGCCGGCTTCGGTGGCGTGGGATGGACCGTCATGGCGCGGCTTTGGCCTGCGGCTGGGCCGGCCAGCGCGCGTTGGAGGATCGCGCGCCGTCGGGCCGGCGGGTACCGCTCGCGTCCTGTTTCGTTCCGACGACGCACCGCGCCACGCCCGGGACCCGGACCTTGCCGTCCTTCTCGAACGCGCTCACTTCCGCGATGGCGTGGGCCCGGATCCGCTGCTGCGCCGGTGCGCCGGCCTGCTGAAGCGCCGCAACCGCGAGCGAGACGTGCTCGCTGATCATCTCCCAGTACTGCTCCGGCGATCGTGTCACGAGTTCGACACCGACGTCCCACCCGGCAACGTCACGCAGCCCCGCGCCCTCGTACAGGGCACTGACATATCCCGGGGCAGCGCACCGGAACATATTCGGCCCGTCCGGGCCGGGTGGCGCCACTACCGCCCCGGCCGCGACGGCCTGCATGGCGATCGCCGTCCACGGGTTTTCCCCGGGCCTGGCCCATACCGAGGAACAGACACGTCCGCCCGGCTTGAGCACGCGCGCGAACCCGGCCGTCGCCTTGACCACGTCAGGGAAGAACATGTACCCAAAACGCACGGAGACGCTATCGAATGCGGCGTCGCCGAACGGCAGGTCATCGGCACTGCACACCGTCGCCCCGGCACTGGCGGCCCCTTGCGCCCTGGCCCGCCTCACGGCTACGCCCAGCATCTCCGCCACGAGGCCGGTCAGCACGACGCGTCCCCCGGGCGACAGTCTCGCGACGCTCAAACCCGGCTCACCCGTGCCCGCCGCAACGTCGAGATGCCGATGTGACCTCAGTAGCCGGCGTCATCACCTTCACCGTCTTGTCCATCCACCAGCACGGCTCCGTGGCCCCGGACTGGCCAACAGGCATCGCCCTGGGCGCCGGTGGCCTGGCTGGCGCCTACACCGGCGCCCGGATCCAGTCCCGCCTGCCCGACACCCTGATCCGCCGCCTGGTCGGCATCCTCGTCATCGCCATCGGCGCCCGGTACCTGTGGTCTGGCCTGAGCTGACCCTGCTCTGCTCGGCCTAGGTTCAGACGGGCTGGGCGGCGGGTGCGAATCCGGTCGCGGCCAGGTGGGCGGTGGTGAGCGCGGCGCAGCCGGCCGGGTCCTCGAGCCAGGGGCCGTGCCCGCCGGGTACCTCGTGCAGCACCGCTCCCGGGATCTTGGCGACGGCGGGACGGGCCTGCGCGGGAGCCAGGAACGGGTCGGCGCTGCCCCAGCAGAACATGGTGGGGGCGGTGATCTGGCCGAGTTCGGCGGCGGACATGACGCTGTCCGCGCGGGGCCGGCGGAAGCCGTCGATCGCATGCATCAGCGACCCGACGGTCCGGGCGTTGCCCGGACGGCGGGCGGCCAGGCGGAGCACGTCCAGCAGTTCGTCCGGCGCGGCCGCCGCGGCCGCGGGGCTGAGTCCCTGGGCCAGCAGCCGCCGGTAGGCCCGCCGCGGTGTCGGGCTGCGCAGCACGGCTTCACCGAGCAGCGGGACGGTCAGCAGCGACAAGGGCATCCGGACCGTCGCCCCGGGCAGCGCGACGGCGGGGTCGCCGATGGCGACCAGCGACGCGATCCGTCCCGGCCGGGCCGCGGCGTGCCACATCGCGAACATCCCGCCCAGCGAGTGACCGACGACTGGCGCCGTGGCCAGGCCCAGCGCGTCGAACAAGTCGTCCATCAACCGCAGCGCATGGTCACGCACGGCGCCGCGCCGGTAGGCCACCGGCCCGGACAGGCCGTGCCCGGGCAGCTCCACCAGCAGCGCCCGGTATCCAGCGAGATGGGCGAGCCAGGGCGCCCACACCGCGGCGGCCAGGCACACCCCGTGCAGCATCACCAGCGGCGGCCCGGTCCCGACACTGAGCACCCGCAACCGCACCCCCGCCGAGCCGAGATCGACAAACGACTCCTCCGGCTGCAGGCCGCTGCGCATGAACAGCCGGGCCTCGGCCTCCCGGATCCGCTGATCGAGGTCCATTTGTCTCATCCTCCTGCGTGGCTGGCACCTGGCCGGCCGGGTGGTCATGATGCCTGGCGGAGCGTGGCCAGCCAGCCGCTGACCCGGGCGGCGGCCCCCGTACCTGACGTCTCGACAAGGTCGGCGATGGTCGTGGAGGCCAGTTCCTCCCGCCAGGCGCGTTCGGCCTGGCGCATCACCTGGGCGATGCCACAGGGCTTGCGGCAGGCGGCCCCGGTGAGCGGAACCGGCCCGCGCTGCCGGATCTCCGTGCAGCAGAACAGTGGCCCCGGGCCCTCGACCGCCTCGACGACCTCGGCGACAGTGATCTTCCCGGCTGGCCGGGCCAGCCGGAAACCACCTCGTGGTCCGCTGGTAGCCGTCAGCAGGCCCGCCCGCACCAGCGCCTTGAGCAGCTTGGCGAGATAGGCCTCGGGCAAGTCGTAGAACTCGGCCAGCCGCCGGGCCGGGACTGCGTCGCCCTCGCGGGCGAAGGTCAGCAGCCAGGTGCAGTGCAGGGCCCACTCCACCCCTTCGGGCATCTTCATATCATGGATATTAAATGTCCATGATAACTACGTCAACCCGGGGGTTTCCCGCCGCCAAGATCACCTGACCTGCAGCCTGCCCAGTTCCGCCGCCGGCGCAGACCGAGTCAGGTGATGCGCTCCACGGGCCGGTCACGCTCCCGGCGACGCGGGTGCGCGACGGGCGCCATGGCGCGGGCGCGGTTCGGGCTCCGCGGTGGCGAAGCTGCCGGCAGCCTGGGCGAACGCGGTCAGGTCGAGCCCGTCCAGATGGTCGATGGCGTGGGCACGCACGCTGGCCAGATGATGCGGATACGCCATGCCGCCGAGCAGGACATCGTCGCCGAGAACGACCTGGTGGTCGTGCGCCTCGTGGTAAGCGCGACGGTCAAGGGAACCCTGCTGGGCGTGCCGGCGGACGGCCAGCCGGTCCGCTGGAGCGCCATGGATATCTACCACGTCACCGACGGCAGGATCAGCGAGGAGTGGGCTGCCGACGACATCGCGCCGATCATGGTCCAGGTCGGAGCTTTCACTCCGCCCTGGGCCGCGTGACGCCCTGACCCGTGACCCCTGACCGCCGGCGGAGCCCCGCGCGGCTGCGGCCGCCGGCGTGCGAGCGCAGGCCGGCGGCTGCGGCGCTGGGCGGCCCGTACCCAGCACGGCCCCGAGGGGCATGTTTGGCGCGAAAGGAAGGGCGACGTGCCCGACTATGATCACGCCTCAGTTGCGGCGGACATGACGCGCCGCGTCGGGGGCCGTTGGCTCGGAGGGGAGACACGCTCGGGCTAGCCAGGAGCACCAGGAAGGATGCAGTTCGTGGGGAATGAGAGCGTCCAGCCTGGCTCGGTCCGGCTGGCTTCAGCGGCCGGCCGCTGGGTGCTGGCGGTGGCGGTGCTGGGCGACGCGATGATCCTGCTGGAGGCGACGGTTGTCAACGTGGCGTTGCCAACGATCGGCCGTGATCTCGGCGCGAGCGTCGCGGGGTTGCAGTGGACGCTGAACAGCTACGTGCTCACGCTCGCAGCGCTTGTCCTGGCGGCCGGTTCGCTGAGCGACATCTATGGGCGGCGCCGCGTGTTCATCGTGGGGGTGGTGGTCTTCGTGGCCGCGTCGGCGCTGTGCGCGGCCGCCCCGACGATCGGGCTGCTCGTGGCGGCCCGGTTCGGTCAGGGGATTGGCGGTGCTCTCCTCACCCCCGGGAGCCTCGCGATCATCGACTCGGTCTTTCATCCCGACGACCGGACCCGGGCGATCGGCGCGTGGGCAGGTCTGGGCGCGGTCGCGGGCGCGATTGGCCCCCTCGTCGGCGGGTACCTGACCGACGCGGTGTCGTGGCGCGCGATCTTCCTGATCAATCTTCCGCTGGGGGCGTTTGTCGTCGTAGCCGCGGTTCTCCATGTGCCAGAGACGCGGGACGCGACGCGGGCTGGCGGCCTGGATCTGCCTGGTGCCGCGCTCGCGATGCTGGCCATCGGAGGCGTGTGCTTCGCGCTGATCCAGGCCTCCGGGGGACTCACTCCCGTGGTGATCGCCGCCTTCGCCGTCGGCCTGGTGGCCGCAGGCATCTTTGTCGCCGTCGAGCGGCGGGCCAGGCACCCGATGCTTCCGCTGGAGTTGTTCCGCTCCCGCCAGTTCGCCAGCGCCACGGTGCTCGCGCTGGTGACTTACGCGGCGCTCGGCGGCGTGATCTTCCTGTTCGTCGCGTTCCTGCAGACCACACTCGGCTACAGCGCACTTCAAGCGGGCGCCGCCACGCTGCCGATCACCATCCTGCTGCTGACTCTCTCCACCCCGTCGGGGGCGATCGCCCAGCGAATCGGCCCGCGGATCCCGCTGACGATCGGAGCCGTCCTGGCCGGCGCGGGGCTGCTGCTGATGGCGCAGATCCACCCTGGCGACGGGTACCTCCCGGCGGTGCTGCCCTCGCTGGTCGTATTCGGGGTCGGTCTGGCCGCGCTGATCACCCCGATCACCGCGACGGTCCTGGCGAGCGTCGACGCGCAGCACTCCGGGATCGCTTCGGCCGTCAACAACGCGCTCTCGCGCCTCGGCCAGCTGATCGCCGTGGCAGCCCTGCCCCTGGCCGCGGGACTTTCCGGCTCCGCCTTCGAGGACCCGGCCGCCATGGCGGCCGGCTTCCCGGTCGCCATGACCGTCGCCGCCGGGGCGTCGTTCGCAGCCGCCCTGCTCGCCTGGACGACCATCAGCGCTGACGTTCTGAGCCGGCCCCGGGCAGACACCGGACCGGCAGCGATGGAACTCCCGCCCACTGTTCAGCGCCACTGCGCAGTGGCGGGGACCCCGCTGGCTACGTCACCCAATCCACGGCCTGGTTCCCGCCCGCCTGCGGTCAAGGAGTCGTGAGCGCCGGGCAGCACGACGCATTGTGCGCCGCGCCAGGAACCAATCTGGCTGCCCGGTGCCGGGTGCGTATCAGCCGGCTTGGCCCGCCGGGCTATTTCGGTATGGCGAAGTATGAGACGGTGTCGTCCTGGAAGTTGGTCACGTAGGCCGTGTTGCGCTTGCCGTCAATGGCCAGACCTGTTGGCTCGGTACCTACCCGGATCCGGGACGTCACCCGGAGAGTGCGGGTGTTGATTACCGCGACAGTGCCACGCGCTGGATTGTCCGGGAAGGTGGAGTTAAGGACGAGCGCTGAGGTGCCGCTGCTATTGAGCGCGAGCGGTCCTGCGTTCAGATCCGCCGCATGCGGGAAGATGCGGGCGATTGGCACGAAGGCAAGGAGCTTGCCGCTCGCAACGCTGACCACCGATACGCCACCCAGCCCACTGACCCACGCACGTTTGCCGCCGGGAGTGAACGCGATCGACATGACCGGGCCTGACCGGCTCACGGAGATCCTGCGAACCACCTTCTGCAGACGGGTGCTGACGACCCAGATCCGCCCGGAGACCGCGCCGCCAACCCAGACGGAGTGGCCGCTCCGGGTGGCCGCGGCGCTCTGCGCTCCCGCGCCGAGCTTGATCTTCTTCACGACCCTGGCGTTGCTGGTGCGCACGACGACGACGTGGCCGGAACTGCCCCCGGACGCCAACTGCGTGACGTACGCGAATTGACCTGCCCCGGTCCCCGCCGCGACGATGGCGGTCGCACCGGGCCCGACCCGCACTGTCCTCGTAACCTTGAGGGTGCTGGTATTGAGCACCTTGAGCACGTTCAGGTCGAAGGTCCCGATATAGGCCGCACGGCCCTTACGGACGAGCCCGATCGCGGTCTGGTCATGAAACCCCGTCCCCGGCTCCGCCAGCTGGCGGTGGGTCTTCAGGCTCAGCACGGAGACGCTGCCATCGTTCAGGACGTAAGCTCGCGACTGCCGCTGAGACAGAACGACGTCAGTTGGATTGCTGCCAACGGTTACCGTATGCACTTTCGGCGCCGCCGCCATCTGCGATGCGGACGCCACGGTCGAGGTCACCGGAAAGGCGACCAGCGCCAGTGCCACTGCAGAGCCGACCAAAACCTGCCTCATGCTGGGCCCCCCGGTCTCCTGCCCACGAGCGCTGGACTTTTTCAAGCTACATGGGCTGCACGTGACACACCAGCGATCCGAACCCCCCCTTTACGAATGACGGCGCCCGTAAGCGCGCTGCGGAGCGCCGCGGCCACAACGTCATCGCTGATCTGCTGCCTGGTGAACCGGTGGCCGGGCGGGAAACAGTTGCCCGTGGACGGCGAGGAGGACGGTGCGGAAGGCGATCCAGGAGACGAAGGCGGTGAGCAGCACGATGACCGTGATCGCGTAGCCGGTGGCGCCGGGTGGCCTGGTGGTGGTGAGCCAGAGGAGTGCGTAGGCAGCGGCGGCGGCGTAGGCGAAGGCGAAGGACCATGCTCCGGGGGTGAACGAAAGCCTGCGGTAGACCGGGATCAGCCGGACCTGGATCAGGGCCATGAGGACCGCGTACCCGCCGAGCGCGCAGGCCACCAGGTTCACGGCCGGGCCGGCCACGGCGAAGTACGCCGACCCGGCGACCGCGGAGACCCCGAGTTCGATGGCCATCGTGGGGACCAGCGGGCCGGGCAGCGGCGGGCGGCTGATCAGCCGGCTCACGATGATCGAGCCGAGCAGGACCCAGGAGATGACGCCGATCCCGAGGCAGGCGGCGGCCAGCGCCTGCAGGCCGGCCTGGGCGGCGGCGCCCGCGCCGATCAGCCCGCCTGCCGCGGTCGGCAGGAAATAGCCCGTGTGCAGCGAG
Organism: uncultured Actinomycetes bacterium; assembly: GCA_963781085.1. Lineage (GTDB taxonomy): Bacteria > Actinomycetota > Actinomycetes > Streptosporangiales > Streptosporangiaceae > RYN-230. The sequence goes on along the minus strand of CAWAES010000003.1, from coordinate 107,225 downwards.
TCCGGCTCGATCCCCCCGGTCATCCACTGGCCGGTCAGCCACCCGCCGAGGCCGACCGTGACGGCCAGGGACACGATCACCAGCACCCGCCCGGCGGTGAAGGCGTGCTGGGCCAGCGCGGCGGACAAGATCATCGCGGTGAGGGCGGCCACCGAGACGAACGGCGACAGAACTGGGTCATGCAGGTCAGCCAGGATGACCCTGGGGCCCTGGGCCAGGTAGGCGCCGCCCAGGACCAGCCACAAGAGGCCACCCAGGATGCTGAGCGCGTCAGGGACCGCCTGCGGGGTCCCCAGCAACGGCACGGCCGCATGCCAGGCCTCCGCGAGCCCCGCGACGCCCAGCGCGACGGCGAACAGATTCGGCGGCACCCGCGGGCCCAGGAACCTGCGCCGGTCCGGGCCCCGGTCTTCCCCCACGATCCGGGGTACGGGCATTCGTCCTCCCCGAGTAGCCGTGTCGCCGTTCTCCCCGGAGACCTGCCTGAACAGGGGTCGGCAAAGTCCTGGCTGGCCATGCGGCCCGGCTGAGGCCCGCGCGGGTGTCAGCGGGTAGTTGACCACGCTAAGAAGCTCTCGTCCAGCAGCAGGCTGGCGGAGAATAATGACATGTCACACTCCCCCGCGCCGTCGGCCCGGTTCTACCTGATCGACGTCTTCGCGCAGCGTCCGCTCACCGGCAACCCGCTCGCCCTGGTGCCCGACGCCGACGACCTCGCCGAGGCGCAGATGCGTGCCATCGCGCGGGAGTTCAACCAGTCCGAGACCACCTTCCTGCTGCACCCCGGGATGCCCGGCGCTACCTGGCGGCTGCGCTCGTTCACTCCCATCGGCGCCGAAGTCTACGGCGCAGGGCACAACGCGCTCGGCGCCTGGCTCTGGCTGGCCGGCAGCGGACGGCTGGCCTCCGGGCAGGACGGGTTCACCCAGCAGATCGGTGAGGAGGTGCTTCCGGTGCGCGTCAACCGCACTGGGAAACGCCCGGTCGTGTCGATGGACCAGTCGGCACCCGTGTTCGGCGCGACCGCCGGGGATCGGGCCGAACTGGCAGGGTCTGTTGGCCTGGCCGAAGATGACCTCGCTTCTGGTGTTCCCGCGCAAGTGGCCGGCACCGGGGCGAGTCACCTGATGGTGCCGGTCCGCGCCCGCGCCGCGGTCAACCGCGCCCAGCCCGACGCCGTGCGCCTGGCCGCTGTCCTTGCGCACGCGGGTGGCGAGGGCGCCTACCTCTACAGCCTCGAGCCCGGCAGACGACGACGCCGTCGCGTACTCAAGGTTCTTCAATCCCGTCATGGGGATCGCCGAGGACCCGGCTACCGGAACCGCCGCCGGACCGCTGGCCGCGCTGCTCGTCCGCTACGGCGCGGCCGCTGAGGGCACGATCGTCATCGAGCAGGGCCGTGCCCTGGGCCGGCCGAGCCGGATCCAGGTCAGCGTCAGCGGCGACCAGGTCACCGTCAGCGGCTCCGGCCTCGTCGTGGCCGACGGCACGATCCTCTTGCAGTAGGTGGTTCTGCGGCTGGGCGGCCCGCTCGCCGGCGAGAGCCAGGACCAAGCCCGCTCTCCGGTTTAGCCTCGCAGGTACTGCCGCCGAGCGTCGTGCTCCCCGGCGTGAGGGCGCTGATACTGGCTCCATGACTGAGACCGAGTCCCTGATCGCCGAGGTCCGCCAATTGCACGCCGAGGTCGCCGCGGTGCGCGCCGACGTCGCCCGGTTGCACGCCGCGCACACGCCGGTGCACATCCGGCACGGCTGGATGAACCTGCTCCTCAAAGACCTGTCCACCAACCCGTACACCCAGTACAAGGTCCACATGTGGGGTGCGATCTACTGGCTGATCAACTTCCCGCTGATCTGCTGCCTGTTCTTCTTCACGCCCACGCTATGGCTCAAGCTCGGCATCTTTATCACGCTGATCTACTCGATCTACGCCAACCTTGCGACCGACTACGGGGGCATGTCGGCGGCCGAGGCAGCGTTCGGGGAGCCGCAGCCACCGCCGATCCCACTTGAGCCAGGGCAGCCGGTATGAGGCGGCGCAAACCTCTCCGGACGCTGCCGGCCGCGCGTCTCGCTGCTGCCCCAGGCTCGTGGCGCTGGTGATGGCGAACTCGCGAGGCCCCCGCGCTGCCCCCGTCGGTGGAGGGCATCGAGGCGGAGGGCTTGACTTAAAGCGCTTGAGGTTTGTTTTGCTGCTCGTATGACAGCTCTAACCATCCAGGACGTGTCCCGGCGCAGCGGTCTCAGCGAGCCAACCCTGCGTTACTACGAGCAGGTCGGTTTGATAGGCCCGATCGAGCGCGACGAAAGCAGCGGGCACCGCCGCTACCGCGAGGACGACGTCGATACGCTGCAGGTGCTGGCCTGTCTGCGCGCCATGGGCGTGGGCATCGAAGACATGCGCACATACCAGGCCAACCGCACGCGCGGGCACGAGGCGGCGGGTGAGCAGCGCGACCTGCTGGTGCGTCACGCCGGGCGGATCGAAGCCCAGATCGCGACGCTGCACGTCCACCTTGACTACCTCCGCGCGAAGGCAGCGTTGTGGGATGCCCGCGACCACGGTGATCCCGGCGCGGAGGCCGAAGCGAACCTGCGGGTGCAGGACATGTATCCCCGCCTGGAAGAGCTGGTGCTGCGATGAGCCCGGTGCTGGTGACCGGCGGGTCCGGCTACCTGGGCACGCAGCTGATCGCTGCGCTGTTGCGGGACGGCCGTCAGGTGCGCGCGACGGTGCGATCCCTGCAGAGCGAGAACGACGTGCGTGCGGCCGTGCGCCGCGGCGGCGCAGACGACGTAGGACTGGAGGTCGTCACCGCCGAGCTGACCGCCGACGCGGGCTGGGCTGCGGCGGCGGCCGGCTGCGAGGAAGTCCACCACGTCGCCTCGCCGATGGTCCAGTCCGACGATCCCGACGCGGTGATCGTTCCCGCCCGGGACGGCACGCTGCGGGTCCTGCGGGCCGCGCGCGACGCCGGTGCCCGGCGTGTCGTGCTCACCTCGTCGTTTGCGGCGGTCGGTTACTCCCCAAAACCGGGTGCCGAGTACACCGAGGCCGACTGGACCGACCCCGGCACGCCCGGCCTCCCGGCGTATCCGCGGTCCAAGACGATCGCCGAGCGAACCGCCTGGGACTTCGCCGGCCGTGAGGGTGGCGGCACCGAGCTGGTCGTGGTCAACCCCACGTTCATCCTCGGCCCGGCGCTGACAGCGCAAGCGCGTTCGTCGTTGCAGCTCACCAAGGCGATGCTAGACGGGACAATGCCCGTAGTGCGGCGCCAGCGCTTCGGCGTCGCCGACGTACGTGACGTGGCCGATCTGCACATCCGTGCGATGGCCGCACCCGGGGCGGCCGGCCAGCGGTACCTGGCCCTGGCCGACGGGCCGACCATCAGCTTCCTTCAGATGGCCCAGATCCTGCGCGAGCGGCTCGGCCCGCTGGCCGAGCGCGTACCAACCGAAGAGGCGCCAGGACCCGAGCCGCCAGCGCTGGTCATCCACAACGACCGGGCCAAGCAGGAACTCGGATGGCGCCCACGCCCCGCCGAGACCACGATCGTTGAGACCGCCGAGAGCCTGCGTGACCTCGGCCTGCTGGAGAAGCGGTGACGTAAGCGACCGGCCGGGGGGCGGGCTGGTGCACGATCGGCCCACTGCCGGCCGCGGGCACGAGGTCAGGCGGCCCGCTCCGGCGCACCCGGCAAGTCGTTCAGCTCTGGTGCCTGGGCCCGTTTCGTCGCCGCACTGCGCAGAGCGGTGGCCACGGCGGCAGCTCCGAGGATGCCTGCCGGTGGCAGCAAGACGAGCGCCGGAAGCTGGTAGCGCCACGAGAACTCGTACGCGTCCGACGCGAGCAGGAGGGTGACGGCCATGGCTGTCGTGAGCAGGCAGGCGGTGGCCATGTCCGGGTTCTCCCGCCGGATGAAGCCGGACACGCAGCTCCCGGCCAGGCCCGCAAGCATGGCCACTGCGAGCAGCGGCCCTGGTGTGTACCCGCCGTGAAGCTGGTAGTCGCGCAGCGCCTCGGCCAGCGGCGTGATGACCGATGGCTGCCCGCCGCCTGGCCTGATCGAGGCGACATAGCGCAGAGTGATCAAGGGAGGATAGGTGGGATAGGTGGTCTGGAATTGCCAGCGGCTGATCGGCATATCCCCGGGGGCAGTGTTCCTGGTGAGGGCGAACAACTTGACGAAATCGCGGTGGATGGCGCTTACCACTGCCATGGGCTGCTGCCTGACGACCGCGAGTTCGAAACGGTCCGCCATGGCCTCGATCGTCCTGCCCGGCGGTGGCTGGTAGCTCAGCAGGGGCCGGCCGGATCGCCGACCAGCCCGTCGATGCCCAATGCGGCCACCACCTGGGGTGACGGGCACAGCTGTTGCTCGTCTGGTGGCAATCTGAGCGTAGCGCAATTGGCCGCCGCGGCCGCGCGCCCATAGAAGTCGTACGCGTTTCGCTGGGTAAATGTGAAATGACCCGACGCCGCGAACTGAACCAGCATGTATGTCAGCACCGGGACCGCGAAGGCGAAGGCGAGCAGCCCGCTCTCGGCCACGCGCTGCCAGCGGATCGCGCGAACGAGTAGTAAAGCCAGAACGGGGACGATCAGGATTTCACCGACCTGCCGGACGTCAACGGCCACGCCCAGGGCCAGGCCAGCCAAACCCACCTGCCAGACACCCGGTCTGCGGCGCCATAGCAACAGCGTGAGACCAGCCACGATAAGCGCCTCGAACAGCACGTCGGGCATGATTGTCTGCTCGGCCTGCAGTTGATAGGCGTCCAGCAGTACCGGCGCGGCGGCAAGGGCGGCCGCCCAGCGCCACATGCCGCGCCGAAGCAGGACCAAGTAGAGCGACAAAGCCATTCCCAGACCCAGGACGTGCTGGGCTGCCGCGACCGCAGCCAGTCCGCCGGTGTGCTGCAACGGCCACAGCAAAGCCAGATAGCCAAGAGGGTCCAGGCTTGAGTCGCCATGCAGGTAGCGGTCGGAGTCGATGTAGACCAGTGCCGGGCTGTAGGTGACCTGAGTCAGGATCCGCAGCGACAGCCCGGCGCAGAACACGATCGTGAACAGCCAGTGCCGGCGGGCAAGCGCGGGGGCAGCCATGAGCACGCCACGCAACCTGCTCGCGCCGCCGGTGAACCCCTTCCAGCGTGCATGCCCATCCATGCTGTCCTCCCTTCGCGAGTCCTCGTCCCGGAGATAGCCGCCCAGCGGGCGCTAGGAATTGACCGGGTGCTCTGCTAAGGCATCCGCCGGATGGAGGGCCTGAAGGCCGGTCAACGGGGGTCCCGGCACGCAGATCGTAGGAGCACGCCCGCATGAGCGGGAGCCCGATCCCATCTCGTCACCGAACCGTCATAGGTCGAATCAGGCTGACCGGAAGATCCGCCACCCGGACGGGGTATGCGGAGGCGCCGCCCGCGTCCGCTTCCCGGATTCGCCGGCGGTCCTGGGCCGGTTCAGTCGGCCTGGTGATCATTTCCCTCCGTACTGCGCTGGGCTGTGACGAGGGACGCGACCACGCTAGCGCGAATCGGCCTCCCGAGTCGTTCATAGATGGCCTCGTACTCACGCTCAAGGGCTTGGCGTTGGCCCGGTGAAAGATAAGCGTAAAACGACATCGTGCGGACCAGAGCGCTGAGCTGGTCAGGAGTGTGCTCGACGAGCCTGGGCAAGACTGCGACCTGAACATCACCGAACAACCGGGCGGCATAGTCTTGCCCCAGGTCGTAGCTGCCGAGCCAGGCCCATACCTCGGAGACGTTGCCCCGGCGTTGCTCCGTCCCAGCGAGCGTGGCGTCGAGATCTCGGTAGGCCGGCCAGCTAGCGGCAACGTCCGGGGCGACCCTTCCCATGGCCGCGAGGACGACGTCCTGATCTTTCTTGCTTCGCGGCTCCTCAAGTCCGCAGTACTGCACGAGGGCGAGCGTTCCGCCGGGAGCAAGTACGTCGGCCGCCTTCTGCCAGCTCACCTGAGGGTCAACCCAGTGAAACGCGGACGCAGAGAACACGGCCCGAAACTGCTCGCGGGGAAGCGGCGCATCCTCAAACTGAGCGTTCACGAAGTCCACCTGTCCAGCACCGTCCAGGTTCTGCCTGGCCAGTGCTATGAGGCTCTGGCCGGGTTCGAGAGCTGTCACGTGCAGGCCCCGGGCGAGAAGGCTGCGCGTCAGCTGGCCGCTTCCGCACCCGACCTCAAGCACATGATCACCACTCCCGATCCCTGCGACCTGGCAAGCCCGGTCTACGAGTTCGTCGGGGTAGGCGGGACGGTAGCGGTCGTACTCAGCCGCGATCTCATCAAAAACCATGCCGTAACGACGCGCGGTCGACCCTGGTAGCCATGTCATTCACTGGCCTCCGTCCATGCTCATTACTGTGATCGCCACGACAGGGCCGCGGCCACGTTCCGGCGCCTGATTTCCCCGTCTTTTACCCTCAGGCGACAATTTCCTGGTGAGCGGACGCGGGCCGGGGCTGGCGAGGCCACGACGGAATGAGGGCTCAGCAGGCCGCCGGAGACGGTGGCCGCGAGCTAGACCGCCGGGAGCTAGGGAAGATGGCAGAGCCAGGACCCCTCTGCATCCCATGTGAGCCAACTTTAGTCGCGACACCTGCGGCGCGCGGCCGGCGCGCGGGGGACGGCCCCCCAAAGCTGAGCCCGCCGCTGACGTCGTCCCAGTGGAACCGAAGGCGTCCTCCAGGCGCGGGGTAGAGACTTGCTGGTGCTGGTGGTAACGACCGCCCGTCACTAGTACGCTGGCTGATATATCAGCCAGCGTACTAGGAGGCGCGATGGCCGCCCGCGAGCGGGACGAGACCGGCGGTCAGGACGTGCTGCGCCGGGCAGGCGACGCGTCGGTCCTGATCCTCACGAGCCTGGCCGACGGCTCCAAGCATGGTTACGTGCTGATCCAGGACATCAAGGAGTTCGCGGGGCTGCAACTGGGGCCCGGCACGCTCTACGGCGCGCTCGACCGGCTCGAGCGCATGGGCCTGATCGAGGCCCTGGCCGCCGAAGACCGGCGCCAGCCCTACCGCATCACTGCGGCCGGGGTGGTGGCCCTGCGCGCCCACCTCGACTCGATCGAGCGGGTCAGCAGCGTCGGGCGGCTGCGGCTTGGGCTGGGAGGAGCCTGATGCCGGGTTCGCCGTCCACGCGCCTGGTGGAGTCGGCACTGCGCTGCTACCCGCGGCGGTGGCGCAGCCGTCACGGCGACGAGGCGGCCGAGATCGCCAGCCTGCTCATCGCGGACGGGACACCCGCGCATTCGATCGCGTGGAGCTATCTCATGGGCGCGGCCCGCATGTGGCTGGTGACCGGGCCACGGCGGCGCCTCGGTGCGGCCGTGGGCGCGCTGCTGCTGGCGATCGGCTCCCTTGCTGTCCCGCTGGCGCTGCTGTCCTCGTCGGCACCGGCCAACGCGGCGAGCGTGACCCACTCACGCACCGACCGTCCGCGCCCCGCCGATCCGCGGTACGGCAGGGGACGCGGCGCACCGGACCGCTGTGACCGGCATGCCCACTGCTGACGCCGGCGGTCCCCCCGGGGACCCGGGCGGGACTTCCGGGCGCGCGGCGGGCCGCCCGCGTGCCGCGACTGCGGCGCCGCGGTCGCGGCGCCGCACCCTCGCCGGATGGGCCGTCTACCTGGCGCTGGCGCTGGCGCTGACGTTCGGCGTCCGGGCGTTCGCGTTTCAGGCCTTCTCGATCCCCACCAGCTCGATGGTGCCGACGCTCGACGTCTACGACCGGATCCTGGTGCAGAAGGCGTTCTTCGACTGGCACCAGCTGCGCGAGGGCGACATAGTCGTATTCACCCACCCGCCCCGCGACCACTGTCCGGGGCCGGCCGGGACCGACCTCGTCAAGCGCGTCATCGCGCTGCCGGGCCAGACCATCTACTCGGCGGACGGCCTCCTCTACGTCGACGGAAGGCGGCTCCGCGAGCCGTACCTGCCACCACATGACCCACTCGGGCCTCCGATACCCGACGCCACGAGGCAGCATCCGTTCCACGTCCCGCGCGGGGACCTCTATGTGATGGGTGACAACCGGGCGATCTCCTGCGACAGCCGCTACTGGGGCCCGATCAAAGGCTCAAGCGTCATCGGCAGGGTCGTCATGCTCTTGTGGCACGACGGCCACCCCGACGCCCACTTCTTCTGACTAGCACCAGGGCGCTCAGCCCGCGGGCCGCGGGTGCCCTCAGCCTCTTACGGCGCAGCGCGGCCGCGGCCCAGCCGAGCGGTCCCCTCCCCGCCCCCCAGCGTGGAGGGGACCGCTGCGCTGGCCGGGCTGGCCGGCCGTCAGAAGGTCCGGATCGCGATCTCGGCGGGAGCGGCGAGCAGTCCCTCGATCTCCGGGTCGAGGCGGCTGAGCGTGATGGACGTCCCCGCCATGTCGAGCGAGGTGCAGTAGTTCCCGACGTAGTTCCGGCGGACGTTGATCCCGCGCTGCGCCAGCAGTTCGTGCGCGTACCCGTAGAGCAGGTACAGCTCGCTGATCGGGGTACCGCCCAGCCCGTTGACCATCAGCGCCACGTCGTCGCCGGTCCCGAAGGGCAGGTCGGTGACGACGGCTTCAAGTAGCTCGTCAACGATCTCGTTGGCGCTGGCCAGCTTCTCCCGGCGGCGGCCCGGCTCGCCGTGGATACCGACCCCCATCTCCATCTCGTCGTCGCCGAGCTCGAACAGCGGCGAGCCCTTGGCCGGCGGGGTGCACGAGGTCAGCGCCATGCCCATGGTGCGGGTGACGGAATTGACCTTGTTGCCGATCCGCAGCAGTTCGTTCAGGTCCGCACCCTGTTCCGACGCGGCCCCGACCGCCTTGATCACGAAGAAGTTCCCGGCGACGCCGCGCCGGCCCACCGTGTAAGTGGAGTCCTTCACCGCGACGTCGTCGTCGACCAGCAGCGTCCCGATCGTGATGCCGTCGGCCTCGGCCATCTCCTGGCCCATCTCGAACGCCATCCGGTCGCCGGTGTAGTTGTTGATGATGTGCAGGACGCCTTTGGGCGAGTTCAGCAGCTTGCTGGTCTCCAGCACGTAGTCCATGGGGGGCGCGGCGAACACGTCGCCGGGGCAGGCCGCGTCGAGCATGCCCTTGCCCACGATCATGACGTGAGCTGGCTCGTGCCCGGACCCGGAGCCCTGGATGATCGAGACCTTGTCGTCGCGGGGCGCGTCAGTCCGCATGATCAGGTTGAACTCAGGCACGTACTTGAGCGTGTCCGGGTTGGCCAGGGCAATTCCCTTGAGCATCTCGGGTACGAACTGCCTCGGGTCGTTGACGAACTTCTTCACGCCGCCACCTCCATGTGGGGTCAGGACTGGGCCGGGAGCTCCGGCCAGCGTCCAGCAATTGCCTCGAACATCACGGCGACAGCGACGGCGCCCGCGTCGAGGGTGCCGATGCTGCGTTCGCCGGTGTAGCTGGCCCGCCCGCGCATGGCCTGCATGGAACGGGTCGCCTCGGCCTGCTCGCGCGCAGTGGCCGCCGCCGCCGCCAGCGTCGTGGCCGCGTCGTGCCCCTCGGCGATCTGCGCCTCGATCGTGTCCACCGCCGGGACGAGCGCGTCGAGCAGCGTCTTGTCGCCCACGTCAGACTTTCCCCGGGCCTTGATTCCGGTGATGGCGGCCCGCAGCATGGCGACGACCTGCGCTGGTTCCAGTTCGTCCACGGCGCCGGCGGTCGCGCCCGCACGCAGGAAGGCAGTGCCCCAGATCGGGCCGGACGTGCCGCCGATGCGGCTGGTGATGACGACGGCGACCTTCTTCAGGAACGTGCCGATGTCGGCCCGGTCGAAACTGTCCCAGTCCGCCAGCACCAGTTCGAAGCCGCGGGCCATCGAGTAGCCGAAGTCGCCGTCACCGACGACCGCGTCCAGGTCGCCGAAGTCCTTCTCGTTGTCCACCGCGACCTGCGCGATGGTACGCACGACGACCTCGACGTCGCCGAAGCTGGCTGTGGACATGGGCGCTCCTTGGCTCTGGGGCTGGTCGCTGCCGGGGATGACGCTGGCCAGGTCGGCCAGGGTGATCCAGCCGCCGGGCGCGGCACGACTGCGGTTGGCGAGCACGTCGGTCCGCTCGCCGCCGGGGTCACCGAGGCTGGAGACCACCAGCGCCGCTTCGCTGAAGTCTTCGCCGGCGGTGAAGTCATTGACCGTGATCACGCAGGCCAGCCCGGCCCCGGTGGCGGCCAGCAGCCCGTTGCGGGAGTCTTCCACCACGACGACGTGGCGCGCTGGCACGCCGAGCGAGTCAAGCGCGAGCCGGTAGATGTCGGGGGCCGGCTTCTTGTGCGCCACGATGTCACCGGCGAACACGGTGACCGCGCGGGCGTTTTCCGCCCCCACCGCGCGTTCGAGCGTGGCCCGCACCGAGACCTCAGCCGAGGTCGAGGCGACGGCCAGGGTCCAGCCCGCGGCCAGGGCCTCAGCGACGATCCGGGCGATGCCAGGACGGGGCGGGACCGCGCCGGACGCGACCAGGCCGGTGTAGATCTCCGTCTTCCGCCGATGCCACGCGGCCACCTCGGCCCGCTGCCGCGCTGGGTCCGCGGGCAGGCCGGCCGCAGCGACGAACTCCGGCGTGAGCAGGCTGGCCAGGCGTTCCTTGCCGCCGCCGATGCGGACCTTCTCCTGGTACTCGGCCACGCTCCAGCGCACCGGGAGGCCGAACTCCGCGAAGGTCTGGTTGAACGCGGGGAGGTGCCCGTAGCGTTCGGTGTCAGCCAGCACCCCGTCGCAGTCGAAGATCAGCGCCCGCGCTGGTGAAGCCGGTGGACTCGGCACGCTCGCTCACCAGGCCTTGCCGACGCTGCCGAAGCGGCGCATGTGGTCGGCGGCCATGTCCAGTACCGCCCCGCGGACCGAGCTGAACAGTGACGGCGGGTCCCAGGTGCCGCGCTCCTCGGCCCCGCGCAGGAACGCCAGGTTCGCCTTCATGTAGGTGACCTTGAGCGCGGTGGAGATGTTCACCTTGGCGCAGCCGCGGGCGATCAAGTCGGTGAACTGGGCGTCCGTCATCCCGGTGCCGCCGTGCAGGGCGATGGGGATCGGCTCCGCGGCCACGATGTCAGAGACCCGCTGCGCGTCGAGGTGCGGCTCGGCGTGGTAGACGCCGTGCGCGTTGCCGATGGCCGGCGCGAAGACGTCGATCCCGGTCGTCCGGATGAACTCCAGCGCCACTGGCAGCGACTGCCGCTGCGCCTCCTCGTCGGAGCCGATGTCGTCCTCCACGCCGGTGATGGCCTCGATCTCCCCTTCGACCGCCGCGCCGTAGGAGCGGGCCTCGGCCACCACCTCGACGGTCTGCCGCTCGTTCTCCTCCACCGGCAGCCGGGACGCGTCGAACAGGACCGAGTTCCACCCCTTGCGCAGGCAGGCGCTGAGCACGTCGCGGTCCGGGCAGTGGTCAAGGTGCAGGCTGACCGGGACCTCGATACCGGCGGTCAGCTCGCGCCACATCGCGAACAGCAGGTCAAGGCCGACGCTCCGGACGGTCTTGACCGAGGTCTGGACGATCACTGGCGAGCGCTGCTCGACGGCCGCGGCGAGCACCGCCTCCATGCTCAGGTCGTTGACCACGTTGATCGCCGCGACGCCGTACCGCTCAGCAAACGCGCGGTCCACGATCTCTTTCATCGAGACGACAGGCACCCGGACCTCCTCGCGGCAGCAAGGCGAATCTACGCGCGGGTGCCACGGCTCCGGATCGGTGAAAACCCCCGTTTCGCCGGGGGACTTCCCCTACCTTTCCGCCTTACCTGGTCCGCGCCCGCCCGGCCAGTTCCGTGCGGTTCCGCGCGCCCGTCTTGCGCAGCACGGCGCCGGCGTGTTTCTCCACCGTCTTGACCGAGAGCACCAGCCGCTCGGCGATGAGCTTGTCGGGGAGCCCCTGCTCCATCAGGCTGCGCACCTCGCGTTCCCGGCCCGTCAGGGCCGGCTCGAGGTCGTCGGCGCGCAGGCCGCGGTGCAACTGGGTGAGTACGGGCCCGGACAGGATGGCCTGGCCGCGGCCGGCCGCCACCACGCTGCGGGCGAGTTCCGGCCCGTCGGCGCGGATGCCCACACAGCCGCGCGCGCCGGCCCGCATCGCGTCGGACACCCGCCTCTCGTCGCCGGCCTCGCACAGCCCCACCACGGCCAGGCCGGGATCGTGGCCGAGCAGGACGCCCGCCACCCCGTGGCCGGGGCCGTCCCGGCCGCCCGGTCCGCCGCCCCCGTCATCCAGACCGTCGCCGGCTGGCAGGCCAAGGTCGACCAGGACCACGTCAGGCCGCAGCGTCCGGCAGGCGTCCAGCGCCTGCTCCGCCGTGGCGACCTCGCCGATCACCTCGATGCCCGGCTCGTTCCAGGACAGCAGGCGGGCCAGGCCAGCGCGCAGCACCGGCTGGCCAGCCCCGACCAGCACCCGCAGCCGCGGCCCGGCCCGCTCCTCGTCCCGCCGGTACGGGAAGCGGGCGCGGATCCGGGTGCCCCATCCCGCCAGCGAGTCGACGTCGACCGTCGCGCCGAGTTCCCGGGCGCGCTCGGTCATGGCCCGCAACCCGAAACGCTCGGCCTGCCACCCGGACTTCGGGTCGAAGCCCTGGCCGTCGTCCTGGACCAGCAGCGACACGGCCGCCTGCTCATACAGCAGGCCGAGCCGGACGGAGTGGGCCTGGGCGTGCCGGACGATGTTCGTCAGCGCTTCGCGCGCGACCCGGAGCACCTCATGCGCCAGGCGCCCGTCCAGGGGGACGGGCGTGCCCGCCGACACGTACCTGACCTCCAGCCGGCCGATGCTCTGCGCCCAGGCCGCCTCCGAGCGCAACGCGGCGTCGAGCGTCCGCCCGTCCAGCGGCGACGCGGCCAGCCCGAGCAGCGTCAGCCTGGCCTCGGCCAGCGCGTCCCGGGCGGCCGTGCCGGCCTGCCGCAGGTGCTCCGCGACCACGTCGATCCCGTCGTCCACCGCACCGGTCCCGCCGCCGTCGGCGCTGGCCGCTGGCGGCCGCGCGGCGATCGTGGCCAGGTCGCGCTCGGCACTGTCGAGATGCACCCGGACGCTCACCAGCCGCTGCGCGAGGCTGTCGTGCATCTCGCCGAGCAGCCGGTCACGCTCGGCGGCGGCCGCCTCCGCCCGGGCCCGTTCCTCGGCTACCTCGTGCATCCGGGCGTTGGCGAGCGCGATCGCCGCGTGCTTGGCGAACAGTTCCAGCAACTCAGCGTCGTCGGGCCCGAAGACCCGCCGTTCGTCCCGGCTGAAGACGATGCAGGCGCCGATGATCCGCCCGCGCCACTCCAGCGGCACGCCGATCACCCCGCGCAGCGTGGCCCGCGCCTCGTCCGCGACGTGCCCGCCGGGCACGTCGTCGTAGCGGGCGAACCACACCGGGCCGCGGCGTGCGACCACCGCCCCGGTCATCCCCTCGGTGAGCGGGAAGACCTGGCCGGACTGGCAGGCCACGCCGATGTCGGCTTCCTTGCGGTAGGTGCCGGCCGCCTCATCGACGCTGCAGATCGACCCGGCGTCGCAGCCCAGCAGTTCAGTGCAGCGCCGCAGGATCCGTTCCAGCAGGGGCCGCAGCGAAAACTCCCCGGCCAGGTCCTCCGCCACCGCGATCAGGCTGGCCGCCCGGGCGGCCACACTGTGCCCGCCCTCCAGGGACCCGCCCTCCAGGGACCCGCCCTCCGGGGACCTGCCGTCCGGGGACCCGCTGTCTGGATCCTTGCCCTCCGGCAGGCCGGTAGCGAACTGGCGGGCGGACAAATGCCCTCCAAATCTGCGACAGCGTTGGCGCACCACAACTCTGGCGGGCGCGAAGCGCACACCGGACAAGCCGAGCATTACCCGCCGCACGGGCCGTCGTCAAGGCTCGCGGCACGCGAGGACCACGGCGGCCGCCCGGCCAGCCAGACAAGGTCTCGTGACCGGGGCATGTCCCCAGATCAGCAGCCCATTTCTTAGCCGCGCCGGCCGCGTGGTCCTGACCTGAGCCTCTGGCAGCCGGGGTAACTCACGTCACCCCGCAGAGTGATGCCGCCGCGGGTCCTGGCGCCTACGGTTCCCGTGCGCGTGAGATCTGCCGTTCCATGGCCTGAACCCAGCGTTGTCTGTGGCCGAGGTCAGCTGGGCTTGGTCAGGAGCACCCGTATCAGGGGAACCCGCCCGGCAGAAGGAGTAGTCGTGGCCAAGCCGTTCCGCGGCGTGATCAATGTCGACGTGACGAAGTCCGTGCCGGACTGATGTGGTGAAGGGCGATCTGGAACCAGGGCTGGAAAGCGGCCGCGATCTCACCAGCCGCCCCCGACATGTGGGCGCATTACGCCGCCCAGCGCTGGGAGCTGCTCAACACCGACGACGACCCCACCGAGTGCCACGACCTCGCCGCGCAGGAACCCGAGAAGCTGCAGGAGCTCATCCAGCTGTGGTGGGCCCAGGCCGGCCAGTACGGCGCCCTGCCGCTGGAGAACCGCGGCGCGCTCGAGGTCCTCACCACCGACCGGCCCCAGCTGTCCAAGCCACGCAGCCGGTACGTGTACTACCCCGGCACAGCCGAGGTCCCCGAGTCGGTCGCGCCGAACATCCGTAACCGCTCCTACACCGTCGCGGTCGAGGTCACCCTGGACTCCGAGGACGCCCACGGTGCCCTGTTCGCGCACGGCGCCCGGTTCGGCGGCCACGCTCTGTACGTCAAGAGCCGCAAGCTCAAGTACGTGTACAACTTCGTCGGCGACCTCGAGCAGATCATCGAGTCCACCGAGATGCTGCCCACTGGCCGCGTGGTCGTCTCGGCCTCCTTCGAGCGCCAAGGCGACTCGATGCCAGCCGAGGGCACCCTCACCCTGCACGCAGGCGAGAAAGAGATAGGGAAGGGCCGGATCAAGACGCAGCCCGGCAAGTTCTCCATCGCCGGCGAGGGCCTCAACATCGGGAAAGACGGTGCGGAACCCGTCACCGACGACTACCCGGGCGTCTCACCCTGGCGCTTTTCCGGCGGCACGATCACGCGCGCGACGGTGGACGTCAGCGGGCAGCCGTTCGTCAACCTGGCCGCCGAGGCACGGATGGCGTTCCTGCGTGACTAAGCCGGGGATACCTGCTCAGGACTCCAGATAGCGCAGCACGGCCAGCACCCGGCGGTGATCGGCGTCCGACGGCGGCAGGCCGAGCTTGACGAAGATGTTCCCGACATGCTTCTCGACGGCCCGCTCCGAGACCACGAGAATCCCGGCGATCGCGCCGTTGGACCGGCCCTCGGCCATCAGCGCCAGCACGTCGCGCTCTCTGGCCGTCAGGGAACCGAGCCCGACGGTGCGCCGGCTGGCGCCGAGCAGCTGGGTCACGACTTCCGGGTCGAGAGCGGTGCCGCCAGCGGCGACCCGGCTCAGCGCCTCGACGAACTCCTGAACGTCGGCGACCCGGTCCTTGAGCAGGTACCCGACCCCTGCGGCCCCGCCGCCGGAGGCCGCGCCGAGCAGGTCGGCGGCGTACCGGGTCTCGATGTACTGGGAGAAGACCAGGACCCCGGTCTTGGGATGATCACGGCGGAGGGCGATCGCGGCGCGCAGGCCCTCGTCGGTGTAGCTGGGCGGCATCCGGACGTCCACCACGGTGACGTCAGGCTGGTGCTCGTCCACCGCAGCCAGCAGGTCCCCGGCGTTGCCGACGGCGGCGACCACCTCGTGGCCGCGGTCGGCCAGGATCTCGACCAGGCCCGCCCGGACGACTGCCGAGTCCTCGGCGATCACGATCCGCATTGGTGGCTCCGGTCCGGTCAGGCGTGCGACGGAAGCTCGACGGTGACCACGGTGGGACCGCGGCGCGGGCTGCTGACCTGCAGCCTGCCGTCCACGGTCCGGACCCGCTCAGCGAGCCCGGCCAGGCCACCGCGGGCCTCGATACGAGCGCCGCCGGAGCCGTCGTCGCTGACCAGCACCCGCAGCAGCCCCGGCACGTGCACCACCTCCAGCGTGGCATGCCGGGCGCCGCTGTGCTTGACCACGTTGGTGAGCAGCTCGGCGGCGCAGAAGTAGGCGATCGTCTCGATCGCGGCCGACGGGCGCTCGGGCAGGTCGATGACCAGCTCGACGGGCACGTCGCTGCGCGCGGCGAGGGTGGTGAGCGCGGTGCCGAGGCCGTGGTCCAGGACCGGCGGGTGGATACCACGGGCCAGGTCGCGCAGCTCGGTGATGGCCTCCTTGGCGCTGCGGTGGGCCGCGTCGACCAGCTCCAGGGCCCGCTCCATGTCGGCCTCGGTGATCCCGGTGGCCGTGCCGCCGAGCTTCTCCCGGGCCAGGCCCAGCTTCATGGCCACGGCGACCATCTGGGCCTGCGCCCCGTCGTGCAGGTCCCGCTCGATGCGGCGCAGCCGCGCGGCCGAGTCGTCCACCGCGTGGGCCCGGGTCTGCTCCAGCTCACGCACCCGGTGCCGCATCGGCGGACCGAGCAGCCTGGCGACCAGCTTCCCGTCCTGGGCGTTGCAGTTCTTCAGCCACCACGGGCAGTAGAGCAGCGCGGCCAGGCCCGCCGGAACCAGGGCGAACGAGACAGCCAGGGAATGCACCGACCCGGCCACCAGCAGGGGATCTGGCTTCCACCACGCCAGCCAGCCGGGCACGTGGATCACCACGCCGTTGGCGTGCAGGATCTCCCACCAGACCGGAAAGGTCAGATACGGGACCCCCCAGGCCAGCAGGTAGATCACGATGATCGCGCTCAGCACCGCGAGCAGCAGCTTGAGCAGCAGGTAGGCGCAGGCCCGCCAGCCGACCGGATCGGTCAGCACCGCCCGGACCCGGCCGAAGGCGCCAGGCTGCGGGCGCAGCGGCGGCGGCGGCTCGACCTGCACTCCCAGCAGCCGGCCGGCCAGGCGGCGGTTGACCGCGCCGAGCCGCCGGGCGCCCAGCAGGGCCACCATCAGCAGTGGCAGCCCGACCAGCATGCCAGCGAAACTGAGCGACAGCCCCAAGCCGACGGTGAAGGCGACGGCGACGAACACGAAGCCAGGAATCGCGAGCGCCAGCCCGAGGACCGCGTACTCGACCTGCCGCCCGGTCTCCCGGGTGAACGGCGCCCGCAGCAGCTTCGCCGCGGTCTGCCGGAACCAGACCCGGTCGTGCGGGATCCGGGGCCGGGCCACGGAAGGCCCGGCGGGAGTCGCGAAGGTCCCGCGCCACACCTCGGCGGGCGCGGATGGTACTGCTGGGCGGCCCTGCTGGCCGGTCACCGGGTCGGTGGTGTCCATGACGGAACTCCCCGCTTCTGTGCTCCAGTATCTGCCCGGACCGCACGCACCGCGAGCGGTCATCTCCGATGCTCGCCGCAGGCCGGCCCGCGATCGATGGGGCGGCCACCCGAATCCCCGGTACGGCTAGCACGGTCATGCTCACCGCGACCGTGCTAGCCGTACCCCAGGTTCGGGGGGCCGCACGGTGGATCCCCTGCTCACGCGGGACGAGCATCGAGATGCAGGTGACCGGACTGGCCGGGCGCCGCGGATCACAGGAGGCATCCCGATGCACGCACCGACTGTCAACGCCACTCCCCCGCGCCCCGTCCTGATGAGACTTCTGGTCAGGCCACGGGAATACCGCCACCCCCGCACCTGGGTGCGCGTCCGCTTTGGCTGCGGGATCTGGAACCTCTGCCTGGGCGTCCTGCTGCTCGCTTCTGCCCACTGGCTGGGGCCGTTCGCCTGGCTGGGCTTGATACCGCTAGCGGGGTCAGCGCTGCTCTTCTGGACCGGCTACCGCCTGCAGCACAGTGTCGCGAGCTAACGGCTGCCCGCCCGGCTGGAGTTGCCCGCGCGGTTAGATCCGGGCCGTCAATCACCCCGGGTGGGTGACGTGAGGTCCGGCAATTCGGGCCACGCTGGCCCCATGAGCGGGGTGCGCTGATGCCAGAGGGCCTGGACCCGATCGAGACTGGCAAGAAACTGCATGAGCACGGCGAAGCCTACGACGAGAAGGCCGAGAGAAAAAGCGATCAGGATGCGAAGAGCGAACGTCATTCCCGGATCATCCAGATCTCTGAGGCTGTGCTGCTATCGATCGTCACCATCACCGCGGCCTGGGCGGGCTACTCGGCGGCCAGGTGGGGCACGGCCTCCCGGGTGGACATCGCCCAGTCCTCCACGCTGCGCAACATCGCGACCCGCGACGACCTCGAGGCCAACTCGCTGCGCAACTTTGACGCCTCGACCTTCAACGCCTGGTTCATCGCCTTCACCCTGAACAGCCCGCAGAAAGAAGCGATCGCGATACGCCGCTTCCGGCCCGCGTTCAGGGTCGCCTTCGACGCGTGGATGGCGACCGACCCGCTGCACAACCCGCACGCCCCGCCCGGCCCGACGTACATGCCGCAGTACAAGCTGCCCGCACAGACGCAGGCCTACGCGCTCGACGACAAGGCCACCGCGAAGTTCAGTGAGGGCACGCAGGCCGGGCTGACCGGCGACAACTACGTCCAGATCACCGTCTTCCTGGCCGCGGTCCTGTTCCTGGTGGGCATCGGCAGCTCGTTCCGGCTGCACGGCGTGCGGTACGCCCTGATTACCTTCGGCACCGTGTTGCTGATCGTCGCGGTCGTGCTGATCCTCAAGCAGCCGGGCCTGCCGACCGACTGAGCCGACCGACTGAGGCGACCGACTGAGCCGCGCGCACGCCCGCTCGCGGGCCTACCGGGCAGTGGGCGGGTACGCGCTGACGAACATGGCGATGAGCTGGTGGTGCAGCCGGGTGTACCGGCCGTGGTCCCAGTCGCTGCCGATGTCGTTGGCCAGGTGCTGGCTGAGCATCCCGAAATGCAGGGTCGAGAGCACCGCCATGCCCTGGTCGGAGGCGGCGTCAGGATGAACCTGGCCGGCCGCGGCCGCGTCGCGGAGTGCGCGGCGGAGCTGATCGACGATCTCCAGGGCCGGCGCGAAGGCATCAGCGGTGGGCTGGAAGCCCGGCACCGGCCGCCAGAACAGAAGCTGCGCCAGGACGGGGTGCGAGACCGCCCAGCGGCCGGCGGCTTCCATCCCTCCCGCGACGGCGTCCATGCCGGGCGCGGCGCCGCGCATCCCGGAGCGCAGCGCCTCGAGGTTGGCGAGCTGGCCCTGCCGGAACAGCTCGTCGTAGACCGCCATCCGCGACGGGAAGTACTTGTAGAGGGAAGGCGGCTGGATCGACAGGGCGCGCGCCAGGCTGGCCATAGAGAGCCCCGCGACGCCGTCGTCGGTCATGATCGCCACGGCGAGGTCCAGGATCTGGCTGCGGGTTTCCTCATGGCGCCGGGCCCGCCGGTCCGGCGCATGAGTTCCCTGGTCGCGGCCTCGTCCGGATCCGGGCATCGTTCTCGTCCCTCCTTCCTCGTATAGATAACGCCCGCTGGGCGCTTGCCCAGCTCGCCTCCTACCAGTAGCTTAAGCTACGGGTATTAGCCAAAGTGTCCTGCCCTGAGGAGACTGTCATGATGTTCCTGGCCGTGTCGCAGAACGCCGGTGATCCCTCGCCCTACCTCGCGGCGGAGAACGCACGCATGCAGGAGTTGCAGCGAACGGGCGTGGTCGAGCAGATGCTGCTGAAGGCTGACTGGTCGGGCGCGGTGCTGCTGCTCCGCGCGGCGGATCATGCGGCGGCCCGGGAAGCAGTCGGCAGCCTGCCGCTGGTCACCAACGGGATCACCCGGTTCGAGCTGACCGAAGTCATCAGCCCGCCCGCGCCATAGCCGTCCGGCTCTCGCGGCCCAGCGCGCCCGGGAACGGCCCGGACCGTTCAGGACGGCTCCCGGGAGTCCTGCTGCGGTGAGTCCGGCTGGGCGGACCGGTTCGACTGCCGCATGAGGTCGTCCGTTCGTCTCAGGCGGATCGCCGTATAGGACGCGGAAGCCAGCAGCATGACCACGACCACCAGGACGTAGACCGCCAGGGGCCAGTCGTAGACGTCCCTCAGGGTCCAGGTTTCGGTCAGGGCCACCAGGAGGGCGCCCACAGAGATGAGGATCCAGCCGGCCGCCTTGTTGCCGAACCGCACGAGCTGTTCCATCTGCGCAGACGTCAGGACGTCCATAACACTGCGCCGGTAGATCCGGCTGCGGCGAACCTGGAGCGCGTAGCCGACCGGCGGGATAAGCCACCACCAGCGCGAGAAGGGCGGCGGCTTGGCGGTGACGTCCGCCGCATGCTGGATCGCGTCCCGCTCGATGTCCTCGGCCTGGAAATCGATGGCGGCCTGGTAGACCGGCCGGCGACGAGCAGCCACGAGCCCGCGAAGCCAGCCCAGGCGATCGCGGCGGGCGTCACGCCCGCACCGCCGGGTCAGGCGGCGCGGGGACCCCCGCCGGATCGTTCGAAGCCCGGTGAGAACCATCGCGCCATTGTGGCGCAGCGAGCTTGGCCAGCCCCGCGAGGGTGTCAGCGGCACCACTCAGCAGCGGCACGTCCGCGCTGCCAGTTCGGCCGCAGGCTGGCATGGGGAAGCCCCGGCCCCAGGGGGTGGGCCGGGGCTCCCCTGCTCAGTGGGTCAGCAGCCGTCGTAGGCCGACCAGGCGGAGCCGCCGGACTGCGCGTACTCCTGGGCGAACGCGGCGTTCTGCTCGGCCACGGACGCGTTCTCCGGAAGCCCGGAGTGTCCGAGCGACTGCCAGGTGGACGGCAGGAAGCCGTACAGGCCGCCGGCGCCGCTGGAGGCGTTGACCGCCGACGGGTCGCCGCCGCTCTCCCGCTGGATCACGCAGCTCTGGAAGCCGCCCGAGCCGCTGTAGGAGGCCTGCTGGGCCGGCGCGGCGCTGGTGGCCGTGTCCGGTGCTGGCCGACGGCGCGGCAGGCGCGGCAGCCGCAGCCACCGGGGCCGGCGCCGCGACCGGGGCCGGGATCGCCGCCATCGCGGCGCGGGTCAGCCACGGCTTGACCTTGTGGGAGCCCGGGATCACGAGCCGCTGTCCGGCCTGGATCACGGACGGGTTGTGCACGTCGTGCCGGTTGGCCCACCAGAGGGCGGGCCAGCTGGTCGAGCTGCCGAACTCACGCTGGCTGATCGAGCTGAGTGAGTCACCAGGGCGCACGGTGGTGTGCTGGGTGGCGTGATGAGCCGCCCCGGGATGCAGCGAAACCGTGACCGCGATCATGGTCTTCGCGGCACCGGTACCTGCGATACTGAGAAAAGACATGGCTTGCTTACCTCCGAGGTTCGTTGCCATGCATAGGCCCCGGCCGCGTGCTGCAACACGCATGGCCGGGGCCGCCTGTATCTACTCGGCGATGACTGAGTGGGCACCCCCCGTGGTCATGTTGACTCCATTCAGTGATCGGCGAATGATGCGACGGCCACGCTAACCCGGATTTTCGACCACGCCAAACAGAAGTTGTCCAGTTCAGGGCTCCGGGATGGGTTTGCCCGTACCGAACTCTGGGCATGTTAGGGCCCCTGATCTGCGCCGATCTGCCCGGCGGCAGAGTCAGCAAGTGACTCTGAGTGATTTATGCCACGACCCGCCCAATAACGGCCTCCTGTGACTGCTGGGACTAGATGTGCCAGAGAAATGGACAACCGTGACGCCGGAGACGACACCGGCGGGAGCTGACCCCTTGACCGGGCCGGCGGCCTTCGCTGACGGGCGGGCGTTGCGGGCCTGCTGGCATCCTGTCGCGTTCAGCCACGACCTCGCCGACAAGCCGATTCACGCTGATCTCCTGGGTGAGCCGCTGGTGGTGTGGCGCGGCGCTGACGGTCAGCCCCGGGCCCATTCGGATCTGTGCGTACACCGCGGGACGGCCCTGTCCCTGGGGTGGATCAGCGGAGACGAACTCGTCTGCGCCTATCACGGATGGCGTTATGGATCCGACGGGCGTTGCGTGGCCATCCCCCAGCTGGAGAATCCGGCCCGGGTACCAGCCAAGGCGCGGATCGGGGCGTTCGGCTGCCAGGAACGCTACGGCCTGGTGTGGGTCGCGCTGGAAGAGCCGCGCTGGCCGCTTCCCGCGGTGCCGGAACTCGAGGACGGGACCTGGACGGTGGTCTCCGCCGGGCCGTACCGCTGGGAGTGCGACGCCGCGCGGCAGGTGGAGAACTTCACCGACTTCGGGCACTTCCCCTGGGTGCACCCGGGGCTGCTGGGTGATCCGGACCGGCCGGTGGTCCCGCGCCACGAAGTGCGCACCGAGGGACACGTGCTGCACTACTCGGTCGTCCGGCCGGAGGCGCCGAACAGCGACGACTTCCCGGTCTTCGGCAACGACCAGGCCGGCCCCCCGGAGCGGCGCAGCACGTACGAACTGCATCTGCCGTACACGATCGCGCTGCGGCTGGGCTGGGGCGGCGAGCGCGCGATGGTCTACTTCTTCGCGTCGCAGCCCGTCGCGGCGGACCGCTGCGCCGGGTACGTCCTGATCGGGCGCAACTACAACCTGGACCAGCCCGCCGACGTCATCCGCCAGTTCGAGGACACCATCTTCGGCCAGGACCAGCGGGTGGTCGAGTCACAGCGCCCGGAGCGGGTGCCCTTCGACCTGGCCGCTGAGCTGCACCTGAAGTTCGACGCGGTGGCGGTCGCCTACCGCAAGGCCATGCGGTCCCTGGGCCTGGCCAGTGACGCGCCCGGTCCTCAGCGGTCCAGCAGAGCCACCCCGCCGTAGCGGGCCCGCTGGATGGCCCGGTACGCCACGGCCAGGGCGGCGGCCATCACGATGATGGCCGCCATGTCGATGGCCCCCGCGTGGAACAAGTTCCGCGGCCCGGGCCCGCCGCTGACCACCCAGGTGCAGGCGCCGAGCAGGAAGGCGAACATGCCGAAGGCGGCGGCGCGGGCGAGAGACGCCTCGTAGCGCAGGGCCCGGGAGGAGAGCCCGGCCCGCCGGATGGTCTTGGCCGCTCCGGTCAGCAGGACGGCGATGGCGACGGGGCTGACCACCATCCACGCCAGCTCGGCGGCCGGAAACAAGGCCAGGCTGCCTGGATGGGCCCAGTAGGACGAGACCCAGAGCGTCGACGCCCAGGTGAACGCGGCCACCCCGCCGGGTACCAGCCCCTGGTGCGCCCAGGGGTGGCCGCCGGTGCCGGGCCATCCGTTCCCGAAGTGACGACCGCCGATCACCAGGACCGCGGTCCCGGCCGCGAAGAAGAGCGCGGGCACGACCAGCCCGTCCGGTCTGCCGGCGGGCGAACCGCAGGATGACGGCGCCTGCGATGGGGATCGCGGCGAGCACGGCCAGGACACACAGGAGCGCCGCGGCGCCGGACATGAGGATCATCGCCACGGAGATGGCCGCGGCGTCCGGCTTCGACCACTGCCAGCCGATGGTCAGCTGCGACCACAGCGCCACGCCCAGGGAGAGGAACACCCCGAGCAGGCAGCCGAGCGAGGCCAGGCTGGCCCGGACCTGGTCAGCGGGATCGATGGCGTGACCGGTGAGCCCGGTCGGGACGAGCCGGGCCAGCACCCCGCTGACGGCCACGTCGGCGTCGCGGCGCCACGACGCCGGCCGGTCGGCTGATGTCCGCGATGAGCAGTTCGGCGAACTCCTCGCCGTAGCGGGACCGCCAGTCCCTGGGGTACCAGCGGAGCAGCCGGGCGGCCCGCCGGGCCGCGGCCTCGCGGCTCGTCGCTCACGCAGCCCCCCAGCCCGCCGCCAGCCGGCGCAGCCCGAGTTCGGCCACCCGGCGCTGGGCGTCCAGGTGCGCCCGGAGGGTGGCCGCGCCCAGGGAGGTCAGCCGGTAGGGACGGCGCCGGTCGTGACTCTCCATCGCCTCGATGAGCCCCTGCCCTTCGAGCCGGCCGAGCGCCTCGTAGAGCGTGCCCGGCGCGAGCCGGACGTCCGCGAAGGCCTCGATGTCCTTGGTCAGGGCGTACCCGTGTTTCGCCCCGTCCGCCAGGCTGGACAGGATCAGGGTCGCCGGCCCGGCGTAGCGGCCGAAGCTGGCGAGCGGCTCGGCGGGGCTTTTCTCAGTCCCCGGGCTGCGTCTTCTTCGCCATGAAGGCCACCCTATATCGTCTAACGATCCATCGGCGGCCGGAGACACAGCCAAGGCGGCCGGGGCCGGGGCAGCCGGACCGGGGCCGCTGCCGGCGGGCTGGCGGCTCGCGGCGGGACCAGGCCGGGAACGTGCCGGGCCAGGAACGCCCGCGGGAACGGATCTCGCATCCGCCAGAGTCCGGCGTCGATCACGAAGTGCGCCGTCACCACCCCGAGGTAAGCACCGAAGACCAGGCGGATCGCCGGCGGGAACCCGTGCAGATGCGACGCGCCGCTGAGCAGCGCTCCCCCGACCAGGGCGACGTTGGCGAACACGGCCACCCGGAGCCAGCGGGATGTCCCCCGGCGGTTCCCCGCCGCCACCAGCCCGACCAGGAGCAGGTACTGGAACCCGTGGGCGATGGTCATGCCGCCCACCGCGGCGTAGGGCGACCGGAAGACAAAAATGGGCAGCGAGAACAGCAGCGCCATCAGGTACATGGCGCAGAACCCGGCCGGGCGGTCGGCCGCCGGGCGGCGGACCAGGGCCACCACCCCGGATCCCGCCGCGGCGGCGAAGAGCAGCCCGGCCACGGTGAACCACTCCCCCGCTCCCGGGCCCACCCGGAGCTGGAGAAGACCGGGATGGGCGAGCAGCCCCAGGATCCCGGCCCCGCCCGCCCCCATCAGGGCCCGGCGTTCGGCCTGGCCCAGCGGCCGCACGCGATGGACTGAGGCGGCGAGGGCCGCCATACCCAGGTTCTGCTTCTGGAAGTGGAAGAACTGCCAGCCGAAGTAGGCCAGCAGAACCCAGGCCATCGCCGCCGGGGACAACGCCGCCGCGGTGACCGCCCCGGTCACGACGAGCCCGGCCGGGACCCAGACGTACCGCAGCGGTCGCGCGGCCGCGTACCCGCGGACGTCGGGAAGGGTGTAGAGCCAGCCGGTCGCGGCGACGTGAACCGAGGAGCCGAGGAAGAGCAGCCAGGCCAGGCCGCGGACCGGGGCCGCCGACGCGGGGGGCGCGAGAACGACCGCCGCGCCGAACGCGCCCGCACTGAGGGCCACCGTGCCCCAGAGCCAGGCGCGGGCCTGGGCACTCCGCGCCTGGCCTGGCTGTGCTTGACCGTCCCGGGCCTGGCCGGCCAGGAGTTCAGCCTCCACCGCAGCCGCCCGCCGCTCCGGCCGCTCCGGCCTCGGGCATCACGACGAGCGTGAAAAACAGGACCAGGGCCACGGTGATGGCCAGCAGGGTCAGGCCGATGACCAGCGGCGTCCGCGGGCCCGGCCCGGGCCGCTCGGGGGGCAGTCGCATGACATCAGGAACGTCCGGCGTCTCGATCATGCCCGGGACACTACTTCGTCTCCCGATATACCGTCAACCTGTACACCGGGCAGCGAAGTAGCGACGGGTGTCACACCAGGCATATTGGGGGCAACTGGCCGGAGGGCCGCCGAGGGCTAAACTGGGTCCTGAGGGGCGGTGGTATGGCAGGTCCGCTGCTTGCGACCAAGCTCCACGTGCCCAGGCGGCCGCGCAGCCTGGTCGCGCGTCCGAGACTGAGCGAGCGTCTGAGCCGGGGGGCGGAGTCGGCGCTGACGCTGGTATCTGCTCCGGCCGGATTCGGTAAGACCACGCTCCTGGCGCAGTGGCTGGCGGCCGCTCCTGCCGATGGACGGTCCGTGGCGTGGCTTTCACTGGATCAGCGTGACAACGATCCCGAGTTGTTCTGGACGTACCTGGTCGGCGCGCTGAAGACAGCGGCGCAAGGGGCTGGTGCGAGCACGCTGTCGCTCTTGCAGTCGCCCCAGCCGCCGGCCGAGGCGGGACTTGCCACCCTGCTTAACGACCTCGACGCCCTCTCGGACGATGTCGTGCTGGTGCTCGACGACTACCACGTCATAGAGGCGCGCGGCGTGCAGGATGGGATGGCTTTCCTGCTGGAGCACCTGCCCCCGCAGATACATCTCGTGATCGCCAGCCGCGCCGACCCGGCATTGCCGCTGGCGCGGTTGCGCGGGCGCGGCGAGCTCGTCGAGATCCGCGCCGCCGATCTGCGCTTCACACCCAACGAGGCCGCGGCGTACCTCAACGAGGTGATGGGACTGGTGCTGACGGCACCGGATGTCGCGGCGCTGGAGGAGCGCACCGAAGGGTGGATCGCCGCGCTCCAGCTGGCGGCGCTCTCGACTACAGGGGCGAGAGGACGTCGCCACGTTCATCGCCGGCTTCGCCGGGGACGACCGCTACATCGTTGACTTCCTGGCCGAGGAGGTGCTGCAACGGCAGCCCGAGCACGTCCAGCAGTTTCTGCTGCAGACCTCCATCCTGGACCGGCTGAGCGGCCGCTCTGCGACGCCGTCACCGGCCAGGACGGTGGCCAGGCCAAGCTGGCGGCGCTCGAGCGAGGGAACCTGTTCCTGGTCCCGCTGGATGACCGCCGCCGGTGGTACCGCTATCACCAGCTCTTCGCGGACGTCCTGCAGGCCCGGCTGCTGGACGAGCAGCCTGGCGACCTTCCCGGCCTGCACCGGCGGGCGAGCGCCTGGTATGAGCGCAGCGGCGAGCCGTCCGAGGCGATCCGCCACGCGCTGGCCGCCGGGGACTTCGGGCGAGCGGCGGACCTGGTCGAGCTGGCGATTCCGGCCATGCGCAAGACCAGGCAGGAGGTCGCGGTTCATGGCTGGCTCAGGGCCCTTCCCGAGGAGTTGGTCCGGGTCAGGCCCGTGCTCAGCGTGGGGCTGGCCGGGGCGTTGCTGGCGGAGGGCGAGCTTGAGGGCGTCGAGACCCGGCTGCAGGACGCCGAGGAATGGCTGGACACCACGCCAGGTATCCGCCGGGGGTCGCCAGCCCCCTCGGCGGAGATGGTGGTCGTCGATGACGAGGGATTTCGCCGCCTCCCGCCGATGATCGAGCTGTACCGCGCCGCCCTGGCCCTGGCCCTGGAAGATGTACCCGGCGCCGTGAAGCACGCCCGGCGGGCGCTCGAGCTGTCGCCTGAAGAGGAACACCTGGGCCGGGCTGCGGCAGCGGGCCTGCTGGGGCTCGCGTTCTGGGCCAGCGGGGACCTCGAGGCCGGGCACTCGGCGTATGCCGAATGCATGGCCGGACTCCGGCGGGCCGGGCACATCGCCGATACCTTCGGGTGCGCGATCGCCCTGGCGGACATCCGGCTTACCCAAGGTCGTCTCGGCGAGGCCATGCGCACCTATGAGCAGGCCTTGCAGCGTGCGGCTGAGCAGGGCGGCCCGGTTCTGCGGGGAACCGCGGACATGTACGTAGGCTTGAGCGAGCTCCACCGCGAGCGCAACGACCTGGCCGCCGCCATCCAGAACCTGCTGCGCAGCCAGGAACTGGGTGAGCGTAATGGGTTGCCGCAGAACCGCTACCGCTGGCGGGTCGCGATGGCTCGCATCCGCCAGGCGGAAGGAGATCTGAGCGGCGCACTCGATGCGCTTGGCGATGCGGAGCGCCTGTACGTGGGCGACTTCTTCCCCAATGTGCGGCCAGTCCAGGCCCTGCGGGCCCGGGTGCTGGTCGCGCACGGGAAGTGGGGTGAAGGGCTCGGCTGGGCGCGTGAGCGAGGCCTGTCCGCTGAGGACGACCTCAGCTACCTGCACGAGTTCGAGCACATCACGCTGGCCAGGGTGCTCCTGGCCCGGCACGTGGCCGAGCGCGCCGGGCGCACCAGCCAGGAGGCGTCCGGTCTCCTGGAGCGCCTCCTGTCAGCGGCCGAAGCGGGGCAAAGGACAGGAAACGTCATCGAGATCCTGGTGCTTCAGGCGCTGGCCCACCAGGCTCAGGGCGATGTCACCGCGGCAGTCGCGTCATTGCAACGCGCGGTGACGCTGGCTGAGCCAGAAGGCTACGTCCGGATCTTCGCGGACGAGGGCCCGCCGGTGGCCCCCCTGCTCCGGGCGGTCGCGAAACGGGGGACCGCCCCGGGCTATGTCCGCCGCCTGCTGGCCGCCGTCAGCAAGACCGGGGACAGCACGCCCGCCAGTCAGGAGCTGATCGAGCCACTGAGCGCACGGGAGCTGGACGTGCTTCGGCTGCTCGGAACCGACCTGGACGGCCCGGAGATCGCCCGCGAGCTCGTCGTGTCGCTGAACACCGTGCGGACGCACACCAGAAACATTTACGCCAAGCTCGGCGTGAACAACCGACGGGCAGCGGTCCGCCGCGCACAGGAACTTGGCCTGTCGCGACGCGGCGGCCGCCAATCCCAGGGTGTGGTCGTTCGCGACCCGTAAGCACGGGTCACGGTCAGTCCGCTACAGCGCTGCAGCGAGTCCCGCTTCGTCGAGGTGGGTGCTCATCGGACCCGCTTCACGGGCAGGATAGCGACGGCTCCGACGATGGCGCTGACCCCGGCCACCCCGTACAGCACGCTGTAACTGCCGTGGCCGACCGCCAGGATCGCCGGCGCGATCCCCGGCGCGATGGAAAACGGAAGAGCGCCGGCCATGTTGAACACGCCGAGATCCTTGGCGGCGTTGTCCTTGTCCGGCAGCACGTCCACTACGAGCGCGAGGTCAACGGCCACGTACGTGCCGAAGCCGAGCCCGCTGATGGCCATGCCGACGAGAAAACCGTTGAAGTCGCTGGCGACGGCGATCACGAACATCGCCACGCCGTACACGATGGACGCTGTGATCACGAAGATCTTCCGCCGCCGGTCCGGTCCGAGAGCTTGCCGCCGACGAGGGAGGCGGCAACGACGACGGCGGACTGGGCGAGTGTGCCCAGGAATATCTGTTGCGGTACCCCGGCCTTGGCGGTGCCGATCTTGGCCAGCAGGTAGTAGGCCTGGTAAGTGGCCAGGAAGGCGTAGGCCAGAACGAACAGGAAGCGGCTGGCAAAAGCCCAGGCAAAGTCCGGGCTTTTTCTCGGATTGACGTAGAACGTGCTAGCAAATTCGCGCAGCGACCAGGGCGGCTTATCTTCCTTGGCCAGCCGGCGATCTTTCAGTGTGACCGAGAAGAGCAGGACGAAAAATCCGCCGATCGCGCACGGGACCAGGAACATGGCGAGCTGGTCACCAGTGAACAGCTTGACGAGAAAGGTCCCGCTCACCGACGCGATAGGCACACAGACGCCCAGGACACCGGCGACCAGGCCGCGTTGAGCGGCCGGGACCTGGTCTGGAAGCACCGCCGCCTCGGCGGCCAGCAGCGCGTTGAAGAACAGCTGGGCGAGGCACCAGCCGACGAGGACCACCGCGATGTTGGGTGCCAGCGCGACGATGAGGATGCCGAGGGAACCGCCTGCCAGCCCGATCACCATCCAGGGCCGCCGCATGCCCAGGCGCGACGAGGTGCGGTCGCTCATCTTGCCGAAGAACGGATTACTGAACATGGCCAGCAGGGCGCCGATCCCGGCGACGAGCGCCAGGCTCTTCGGTGCCTGTGCGATCCCCACCAGCGAGTTGACCTTCAGGGCCAGGGTGACTAGGAGGGGCGCGAGGAACAGCAGGGACGTGCTGATGTATGCCAGCGTGTACAGCCCGATGAAACCCCAGCCGACCCGGTGTGCCGTGGGCGACCCAGGCTCCAGCGCAGCTTCGGCGGCGGTTCGGTACTTCAACGCGTCCAGCCCGGCGGTCGGAGGCAGACGCGGGTGGGCGGGGCTGCCATCCCCAGGACCGGGCACCTCGGGCATGGCTTCTCCCCCAGAGCATCACATCAATCACCACACGTGGTGATGCGTCCTCATCACATTGCCTTCTACCTTTCGATCAACCAGCGAAACTACGAAACGCCAGCTGAATCCATCTAGGCGGGCAAACAGTCGAAGGGAGGGCAATGAGCGAAATATCGACCGGCCCTCATCACAATCCGGGACGGTACGAAATCCGCCTCAAGGGGCACCTCGATTCCCGGTGGGCGGCCTGGTTTGACGGATTGAGCCTCAGCCACCAGAGCGACGGCACCACCATCATCCGTGGTCCGGTGGCCGACCAGGCCGCACTGCATGGCTTGCTCCAGAAAGTGCGCGACCTAGGCCTGCCACTGGTATCGGTCACTCAGATCCAACCCGGCCAGCCCGAATGCCCACCGTTGAGCCCGCCCGATAACTCATTAGTCCAGCCAAGGAGACCAGCATGACGACCACTACGCGAATCGCAACCACGCAAAGAGTCCCGATGGACTCGATGAGGAAGACCGCGCTCGTCGCGGGCATCTTCTACCTGATTACCTTCATCTCCATCCCCACTCTCTTCCTCTACGGCCCCGTGAAGGACCACCAGGACTGGATCCTCGGCTCTGGCGCCCACACTGGCATACTCGTGGGCGGCTTCCTCGAGTTGATCGTCGCCCTGGCCGGCATCGGCACGGCCGTCACGCTGTACCCGGTAGTCAAGCGGCAGAACGAAGGCATCGCGCTTGGTTTTGTCACCGCCCGCGTCCTCGAAGGCGCCATGATCTTCACCGGCGTCATCAGCCTGCTGTCACTGCTGACCCTGCGGCAGGACCTGGGCGGGGCGGCCGGGGCGAACGCGGCGGCGCTCGTCACCACCGGCGCATCGCACGTCGCGGTCTACAACTGGACGTTCCTGCTCGGGCAGAGCCTCATGCCCGCCATCAACGCCCTGCTCCTGGGCTCCTTGATGTACCGCTCCCGCCTCGTGCCCCGCATCATCCCCACGCTCGGGCTGATCGGCGCCCCGATACTCATCGCCTCGGTCATCACCACCCTGTTCCGCGTCGATCACCAGATCACCGTGCTCGCGCTGGGCTTCCTCCCGGTAGCCGCCTGGGAGTTCTCGCTCGGCGTCTGGCTGGCCGTCAAGGGCTTCAGGCCCTCCCCCATCACCACCGCAACGACCACGACCGACAGCGCACCCGCCTACCAGGACGTCAGCGCCTAACACCCCCCGAACACGGCCGGGCCCACCAAGGGCCCGGCCTTGTTGACCCGACCGAGCTGCGCCCGCAGCGCCTCGCCCGGGACGGCCTGGCCGTGGCCGTCAATGGCCTGCACGGGACGGGCAG
This sequence comes from uncultured Actinomycetes bacterium, assembly GCA_963781085.1. Lineage (GTDB taxonomy): Bacteria > Actinomycetota > Actinomycetes > Streptosporangiales > Streptosporangiaceae > RYN-230. The sequence continues at coordinate 76,300 of CAWAES010000003.1, read as the reverse complement.
GCCGCCGGGGTGCCCCGCACTATCCGCTCGCTCAACTCGAATTCGCGGGGATCAGCCAGACCCCGGCTCGAGGTAGAAGATCACGGCGGAGCCGTCGTTGCGCACGAACCCGCTGACCTCTCCGGCCCCCTGCCGGGGGGAGGCGTTCAGGAACGCCAGGGCGGCCTGCTCGCCGTCCGGGCCCGGGAAGTCCTTGTATTGCCAGGTCGGTGCGGCGCTGTCGGCGAGGCTGCCGGGCTCCAGCCAGAGCAGTCCCACCGTGCCGTTGCTGCGGGGAGTCACGGTGGCCTCGCCGGGCCCCTGCCGGGCGGGCTCGTTCAGGAAGCTGACCGCCGCTGCCTCCCCGTCAGGGGCCGGGAACTCCGCGAACTGCCAGGTCTGTGTGGCGCTGTCGCCAAGGCTGCCGGGCTCCAGCCAGAGCAGCCCCGCCGTGCCGTCGTTGCGCAGCGTCACGCTGGCCTCGCCGCGGCCCTGCCGGGCAGGCTCGTTCAGGAAGCTGACCGCGGACGCCTCCCCGTTCGGGGCCGGGAACTCCGCGGACTGCCAGGTCTGCTCGGTACCCTCGCCGAGGCTGCCGGGCTCCAGCCAGAGCAGCCCCGCCGTGCCGTCGTTGCGCAGCGTCCCACTGGCCTCGCCGCGCCCCTGCCGAAGGGGCTCGTTCAGGAACTTGACGGCCGCCGCCTCCCCGTCAGGGGCCGGGAACGCCTGGAACTGCCAGATCTGATTCGCCATTTCTGTGCTCCTCTCTCGTGGCGCGCACAGCCCCCGCGGCCGGATCCAGACGATCTCGCACGCCAACTCAGTACCGGTCACCGATACAGAGCACTGCACTGGCTAGCTGATACCGCTCGCCGCCATATTGACCCCTCTTCCGCCCAGGCCGCCCGGGCGGAGACCCGCCTCCGCTGACCTCACCATCGCCGGTGTGTGGGCCCGGCCGAGCTCACCGGGATGGGGTATCTTCCTGCTTCATGGCGCATCTGGTTCTTTTCACGGACGCAAACTTCGGCGGCTCGCACAAGCACATCTTTGACGAGGCGACGCGGCTCAGCCTCACGTTTACCGGTCAGAACGGCACCACCGTGATCGACGGCGAGTTCCCCGACGGCGTTTCGTCCATTGCTATCTTCAGCGGGAACTGGCAGTTCTTCCGCGGCGAGAACCTGGAGTCGCCACTCCCGCCCATCCTGGGACCAGGCTTGTACAGCTTTGTCGGCGACTTCAAGCTTCCCAACGACGCCATCCGCTCCATGACCACGGTCACCGCCGACCCCAACACGTTCGGGGCCCCGCTTGACAGCCATGTCGTCCTCTTTGAAGACGCCCAGTTTCACGGCTCACACCAGCACGTCTTTCAGCCGGTCACGGACCTCGGTGACTTCGGCTTCAGCCAGATCACCTCGTCGATTGTGGTCGAATCTGGCGACTGGACTTTTTTCGGCGACACCCAGTTCGACGACAGCTATCCCGGGGATCCGGTCTTCGGGCCCGGAATCTACCCGTGGGTGGAGTCCGTCGGCGTCCAGAACGACGACATCGCGTCCCTTCAGCCCACCACGCTGGCCGCCACGGTCAGCAACGCCGTCGACGACGAGGTCCTGCTGTTCCAGTACGGCGACTTCTTCGGACCGCATAAGCACGTCGTCGCGGCCGAGCCCAATCTCAACGCGAGCGACGACGACGACTTCAGCGACCGGGTCAACTCCCTGGCCATCTTGGCCGGGAACTGGTCCTTCTACTCCGACGCCGGCTTCAAGGCGCTCTACAACACCACACCAGCAGGCCCCGGGACGTATCCCGACCTCGCCACGCTGACCATTTCCCCGGACGACATGTCGTCGTTGCGGCCAGCCGTTCCGCAGCAGGTGACCGCCGGGCAGGGGATCACTGGCGAGGTGATCCTGTTCACCGGCGAGAACTTCGCCGGGCAGCACCGGCACGTGCTCAACGCTGAGCCCAACCTGAACACCGGAAGCGGCGTCAACTTCAACGACAGCGTCTCGTCGATCGTGGTGGTGAGCGGAAACTGGAAGTTCTTCCGCAACTCCGGCTACGACGACGACTATCCCGTAGTCCTCGGCCCTGGCTGCTATCCGCAGGTCACGGACGTCAGTATCAGGAACGGCGACATGTCCTCGCTGACTGTCGTCGCTGACGCGGCCACCGTGACCGGCGCGCCACTGGACGCCCATATCGTCCTGTTCGCCAACGCGGCCTTCCATGGCGACCACAAGCATGTCGTGCAGGCGGCCGCGGACCTCAACGCCGGCGGGGACCCCCATTTCGACGACGTCACGTCGTCGATAGCCGTCATCACCGGGGTGTGGGACACCTTCGCCGACCCGGACTTCGGGGGCCAGTTCCCGCCCCGCCTGGGTCCGGGCCTTTACCCCGGAGTCACGCAGGCCGGCGTGGCCAACGACCAGCTGAGTTCGCTCCAGCCGGTCAAGGCCGATCCGACCACGGACGGCGACATCCTGCTCGCTCACATCGTGCTGTTTACCGACGCGGACCTCCGCGGCCCGCACAAGCACGTGTTCGTCGCCGAGCCGAACCTCAACGCCTCAGACGACGATTCCTTCAACGACGCAGTCTCGTCGGTGGCCGTGCTGCTCAACCAGTGGTTTACCTACCGGGACGCGGGCTTTGACCGGGCCTTCGACGTGACCCTCGGCGAGGGGCTCTTCCCGTGGGTCGAGGACGTCGGCATCGCCAACGACGCGATGTCGTCGCTGCAGATAGCTCAGCAGCGGCTGGGGTTCGCTGGCCAGGCCACGATCAACGTGGCCAGCGGCCAGTTGCCAGATCCCGTGACCGACCCGCTCGGCATGAGTTTCCTGTTCGATCCCCTCAGCCGTGACCTCCAGATAGAGACCGGGTTCGCGGACCTGCCGCTGGCCTCGGTGGCCACGATGCACTTTGACTCCGCAGGCACCGGGAGTTTCCCGTCCGACGGCCAGGTGACGATCCCGGACATGAAGATCTCGCTCGAGGCCTCGCTCGGCAGCGAGGACGTGACGGTCTCGCTGTCCACCGGCTCCGCCAGCTCGCCAACCGGCCGCTACATCGTCAACGGCTCGCCAGCCGACGCGGCCGGCAACGTCACGCTCGTGGCCGCCGGCCAGGTCGCGGGGGATGACTTCTCGATCTCGATCGCTGGCGTCTTCACGCCCAGGCCGGCCTGATGAGGGCGTGCACATGACTCAGGGACGCGTCGCCCTGGTGACCGGCAGCTCGCGGGGACTGGGTCAGGCCATCGCGCGGCGCCTCGCCCGGGACGGCCTGGCCGTGGCCGTCAACGGCCTGCACGGGGATGGGCAGGCCGCCGAGGTGGCCCGCGCTATCCACGACGACGGGGGGACCGCCGAGGCGTTCACCGCCGACGTCACCGACGAGCAGCAGGTCGCCCGGCTCGTCACCGCGGTCGCGGCCAGGCTCGGTCCTGTTGACGTGCTGGTGCTGAACGCGACCGGCCGCCACCGGGCCGCTCCGCCTACGCCACCGCCAAGAACGCCCAGATCGGCCTGGCCCGCAGCTGGGCCCGCGAACTCGCCCCCGCTGGCATTACCGTCAACACGGTCGCACCGGGCTTCATCCCCGTCGAGCGGCACGCCGACGTCGCGCCCGAGACCAAGAACGCCTACCTCGCCTCCGTGCCGGCCGGCCGGATGGGAACTCCTGAGGACATCGCCTGCGCGGTGAGCTTCTTCGCCTCCGAGGAAGCCGGCTTCATCACCGGCCAGCGCATCGTCGTCGACGGCGGGCGCAGCCTGGCCTCCTGACCACCGCGCCTCCTGCGATCCGCCCGGGGACGGCCGGGGGATAGAACTGACCCATGAGCGAACTGCTTGGCCGCCTGCAAACTGCGACGTTCGCGCGGGCCACCGCGGCGACCGCCAGCTCCTACCCGCCAGAGCGGCGGCTCAGCGCCGCGCAGCTGGCCAGCTACCTGGACCGGCGGGCCTTCGCGGTCGTCGGATCCACCCGTGCTGACGGCCGGCCGCACGCGGCCATGTCCTCCTACGTCCGCCGGGGCACGACTTTCTGGCTGCCGACCGTGGCCGGTTCGGTGCGGGAACGCAACCTGCGCGGCACACCGTGGCTCACGATGGTCGTCACCGAAGGGGACCGCGGTGCGCACGTGGTCGTGATCCTCGAAGGGCCGGCCGGGATCGTCGCACCCGCCGAGGTCCCTGGCGACGTGCGATCAGCGGCCCAGGGTGACTGGGTGGAGGCCTGGATCCGGCTGGAGGCCGAGCGCCTGCTCTCCTATGCGGCGGACAGTGCGGCGCCCTGAGCGGCTGGTCAGCTGAAGAACCGGTCAACGGCCGCCTGATCTTCCGCGAAGGCCCAGAACTCCGTGGCCTTGCCGTCCGCCAGGTGCCAGATGTTGGCTTCCCGCACCGCGAGCGGCTGCCCGTCCCGCTCACCATGGGCGGTCACGAGCACGACGCCATGCGTGTCGTTGGCCAGGACGTCGTGGACGTCCAGGCGGAAGGTCCCGCCGCTCAGCTCGATCAGCTTCATGAAGAAGCCCACGACCTCCTGGTGACCGTGATAGTCCCCGGAAGTCTGGTTGGATCCTCCGGCATGCCAGGCGATGTCGTGGGAGAACAAGGAAAGAACCGTGTCTATGTCGCCACTTGCGAAGGCCTCATACCCGCGCCTGAGCAGATCCTCGTTGGGATGCGCCATTGCCCGCCCCTTATCGTCTTCCGGCTCGTTGCCCCCCGCGCCTGGCGTGGCGGCTCCACGTCCAGGACACGCATCAGATTCTGGTCCCCTCCCCACTATGAGCAGGCCACACACGCGGCGCAACGCTGGAGTCAGGGGGATTATCGTCGCCAACGCGCGACGGTCATTTCGCTGTTTCTCACCACACCCCGGGTATCAGCCGCTTGCGGCCCGCCGCGAAGTCCGCGTACTCGCTGCCGAGCGACTCAGTCAGCTGCCGCTCCTCGGCGTGGATACGCACGGCCAGGCCCGTCCCGCCCAAGACCGCGACCGCCACCAGGCTCCACACGTCGTCACAGGCCAGGGCCACCCCGGTGAGCACGAGTGCGATCCCGGTGTAGGAGGGATGGCGGACGTGACGGTACGGCCCGCCGGTGACCACCCGGTGCCCGGGCTGGATTTTGATCCAGTACTGGAAGAACCGCCCCAGGGTGGCGATCGACCAGGCCCGCAGGCCTATCCCGGCCGCGATCAGAACCAGGCCGGCCACGACCGGCCAGACCAGGCCCCCGGGCCACGGCAGCCCGCCCCGCCGGCCGAGCACCTCTGCCAGCACGACGCAGCCCGCGAGGCAGGGCACCAGGACGAACGCGCTGCGGTCTGCCGTGGCCGGGCCCTTCGACTGCAGGTGCTGGCGCACCCGCATCACGAACTCGAACGCCAGCCAGACCGCGAGGGCGATGGTAAACGCCGCCTCGGCGGCGCCGTGCCGGAAAACCAGGGGCACCACCACCTGGCCAGTACACCACTCCGGCCCCCGCCCGGCCACCGTGATCGCGCCGGAACCCGAAGGTGCACCTGCTGGTCAACAGGCACTTGGCGACCAACGCTCGACGACGTTCGGCAACGGAACCGTCCGCCGCGGCTCCAAAGCGGCGGAGCCGGCCGGCGGATGAGGTTACTCAGGTGATCTTGCCTCCGATCAGCATCGGGCCGCTCCAGATACCGGTGCTGCCGAAGAAGAAGTTCTCCGCCAGGGACTCCTGCTGGCCGCTCGCGCCGTCGGTGAAGAACACCGCCCGGTTGCCGCCGCTGGCGTCACCTACCGCCGCTGGCTGTGCCGGGGTGTCGATCTGCCCGCCGATCGAAGTGGCACCGGTCCAGCTATTGGTGGACACCTGGTACAGATCCTGGGCGAGGATCCCGCTGCTGGTGTTGTCGAAGAACACGGCGATGTTGCCGCCGTTGGGGCTGCCGATCGCGGCGACCGGGCCGTTGGCAGGCGTGCCGGGCAGCTGGTACGGGCCGCCCCAGCTGTTAGTTGCAACTGTGTAGAACACCTCCCGCAGCTGATTGGCCGCGCCGATGAGGGCGGTGTAGAACACGGCGACATTACCGCTGTCGGGACTACCGAGCACCGCTACCGGGCCTTTGACCTGGGTGGCAATCGTGAACGGGCTGTTCCAGCTGTTCTGCGATACCAGGTAAAAGCTTTCCATCAGGGCGCCGTTCGAGGTGTAGAACACCGCGATGTTCCCGCCGTCGGGGTCGCCGATCGCCACCGGTGAATCATCGATCGCCCCAGCGACCTCAAAGGCACCGGACCAGGTGTTGCTCGCGACGAAGTAGAAATCCTCATCCAGGTGCTTATTGGAATCCTGCCAGAACACGGCCGTGTTGCCGCCGTTAGGATTACCCACTACCGTCGGGTCGCCGACGATGTTCGATGCTACCTGGAATGGGCCCGCCCAGGTGTTCGAGGCGACGAGGTAAAAGTCGTACATGAGGGTGCCGCTAACGGTGTAGAACACCTCCATGTTGCCGCCGTTGGGGTCGCCTGCCGCCGCTGGAGAGTCGAACTTGCTGATCCCGCTGCCCGGCAGGACCATCGGCCCGCTCCAGGTGTTCGAGGCGCCGGTGTGGAAGTTCTCCTCCAGCGTCCCGTTCGAATTGAAGAACACCGCGAGGTTGCCGCTGTTCGGGCTGCCGAGGACCGCCGGATGGGACCCGATCGGGGATGGCTGGACTATTGTCCCCGCCGCTGCGCGCGCCGCGGGCGCCGCCATGGACACCCCCAACAACGCCACCGCCGCCACCAGCATCCGCAGCCACCGCGAACCTGTCAATAGACTGGACTTCCTGACCATGCATCCTCCCCAATGCCCTACCGCGCCCGGCATCGTACGCACGGTGCCGATTATCCGGAGCGGCGACTACTACGTTGTTACTTGGGGATCACGAAAAATGGTCGTGCCCGGTTCAACGCGAAGGCTTACTCGCCCGCCATAAACGTCTATCTGCGTACAGCGGGAACCGCGCAGCTGCCGAGCTATATACTCCGGCCCTTCAGGCGGATACAGTGACGTGATTGTGACTGATCTTGACGTTACCCGTTCGATGTGGACGCTGTTCGAGCCGGTCCATGCGGTGACCTACTTCGCCCCCGAGGCTCGTTCGGCGTTCGAGGAGGCAGGCCTGCGCGGGTTCTGGCGAGGGTATTTCGCGGGCCGGGCCGCCCCGCTGGGCCCGGTGAACGCGGCTGTCGTCGGGGCTTCGTTCTTCAACTTCTCCCCCGCCATGACCGCCCGGGCTATCCCGGCGGTCTGGGAGCTGATCGCCCCCGCCGAAGCCCTGCGGGTCCGCCAGGCCGGTGCGGTCAGCGCGCTGCGCGGCCTGCTCGGCGGGCTGGACTCCGAGATAACGGCCGCCGCGGACCTGCTCGGGCGGGCGGTCTCCGAACTGGACTGCGCGGGCCGGGTGCTGGCCGCGGCCAACGCGGCGCTGCCGCCTCCGGAGGACGCGACCGGACGGCTCTGGCAGGCCGCCACCGTGCTGCGCGAGCACCGCGGTGACGGGCATTTCGCGGCCATGGCCACCGCGGACATCGACGGCTGCGAGGTGCTGGTGCTGCGCTGCGGCCTGGACATGCGGCGCGAGGACCTGCAGCCCATCCGGGGCTGGACCGACGAGCAGTGGGACGCGGCGGCGGCCCGGCTGGCCGGCTGGGGCTGGATCGGCGCGGACGGCACGCTGACCGCCGCGGGCCGGGACGTGCACGCCACCCTGGAGGTCGCCACCGACCAGGCCGCGGGCCGTCCCTGGGCCCGGCTCGGCCCGGCCGCGGTGGCGGACCTGGCCGCCGTCCTCACCCCGATCGCCCAGGCCTGCGCCCAGGTCGTTCCCTACCCCAGCCCCATCGGCGTGCCCGCCCCCGCAGCCCCGGGCCCGCGGACGTAAGACCTCAGGCACCAGATAACGAGGACCGCAGCGTGGCCGGGCAGGCCGGGCCACGCTGCGGTCTTCGTTATCTGGGAAAGGGGCTGGTCAGCGGTAAGGATTGGGCGGCACGGCCCGGGCCCGGGTGACAGACAGGTACATGTCGCGGCCGGTGGAGCTGGTGTGCCCGTTCACGGCGGCGGGAGTGCTGGTGTCCGTCTGCTCGAGCATCCTGGTCGTGGACGGGTCCTCGAACGTGGCCAGGGTCACGCTGGTCACCCGGTCGAACCAGCTGATCTCCACGGCGCGGCGGCCCAGGCCGTCGCGCGCGTGGCTGTTGACCTGGACTCCCGGCGTCCCGGCGAGCACCTTGAACACCGCTGCCCGCAGGGCGGGGCCGGCCAGCGGGTTCCACAGCAGGAGACTGGCCTGCTCGAAGACCTTGTCGTCGGCGGTCAGCCTGAGCGGCTTGACGGCGGGCCGGTGAGCGCGCCCGAGGATCTTGTCCTTCTGCTTCAGCTGGGCCGCCATGGCCGCGTCGGCCTGCTTCTGCTGCTGGTCGTACTGGGAGATGAGCAGCGCCCGCAGGGCGGCCGGGCCGGTCGGCATCGCAGCCAGCTGGGCCTGGGTCGGCGAGTCGTGCCGGGCGACCGGCAGTTCCGCCGGGACCCCGGCCCCTCGCTGGTAGGTCCAGACGTCCCCGGTCAGGCTGTCGATGACGCTGGTCCGTCTGTAGTTGTCCTGGACCTCGCGCATGACGACGTACCGGCCCTGGCCCGCCGGCGCGTTCGCGGCGACGGAGCTGAGCTGGTACAGCGTCCGCTGCGCCGCGGTCAGTGTGATCGCGGGCCGGGTCTGGTGCCCGCCCGGGGTCTGCGCCGCCTGGCGGGGGACGAGGGCCACCACCCCGGCCGCGGTGCCGAGCGCGGCCGTCGTCGCGGTCAGGGTGAGGATCCGGCCGCGGCGGGCCCGGCGGCGCTGGTGGCTCACCACCCGCGCGGCGATCGACGCCGGGGCCTGCACGTCCTCGGTGCAGCGGCGCATCACGGCCCGGAGGACGTCTTCGTCAGTACTGGGCATCAGGGGTCCCTTTCATGCTGGGCTCGTTTCAGGCCGTGCTCGTTTCGTGCTGCGGGTGTTCACAGCGGGCTCTCGGTCGTCGCGAAGATGGCGGTCAGCGCGGGATGGCTGCGCAGCTGGGCCACCGCGCGCGAGGCGGTGCTCTTGACCGTCCCGGCTGAGACGCCGAGGAGCCTGGCCACGTCGGCTTCGCTGCGATCGTCGAAGTAGCGCAGGACGACGATGGCGCGCTGCTGGGCGGTGAGGGTGTCCAGCGCCGCGAACAGCGCGGGCCGCAGCTCCACGGCGTCGTGCGGGTCGGCCGACCGTGGGTCGGTACTGTCACTGGCGGGGAACAGCCGGGTCTCACGGGGCCGCCGCGCGGCCGCGCGTGACCGGTCGATGACGATGTTGTGCATCACCCGGCGGCAGAACGCCCGGGGGCTGTCCACCCGGGCCCACCGCGCGGCCAGCCGCTGCAGGGTTTCCTGGTAGACGTCCTCGGCGGTGTGCGGATCGGACGTGAGCAGCGTCGCGATGCGGAGCAGTTCAGCGCCTGACTCGGCAGCGAACGCTTCGAACGCCCGCGCCTGCCGTTTATCCACGTGACCTCCCGGTCTTCGGCGTCACCCCTAAGACGACAGCGGCGCTGGCCAGGTTGATGCCCGCCGCGGCCGGTCTCGTTTAGGCCCGCCAGCCTGCGGATATACCAGACCGCGGGGGAACGTTGCCGTCGTGCCGCACCACGGCGGGCACGCAGGACGCATCACGTCGGCCCGCTCATTTGCCACGCGTCAATCGTCCGGGGGATCGCCATAGCCAGGATCACACCGCAGCCACCGGGCCGTGAGTCGCCACCCGGTCGTGAGGCAGCGGCTCGTGAGTCATTGCGCGACCTCCAGCTCCTGTGCATGAGCAACCTGCTGTCTACCACCTGGGAACGCGTCTACTTCAAGGATCCGCTGAGCCGCTTCCTGTTCGTCAGCGCAGGCTGGATCGAGGCATACGCCCCGGGCCGCAGTCCCCGGGAACTGCGCGGCAAGACGGACTTCGACGTATTCACCCAGGAACACGCCTCGGCGGCGTTCGCCGACGAGCAGCAGATCATCCGCACCGGGGAGCCGGTGGTGGAACGGGTCGAGCGCGAGACCTATACCGGCCGGCCGGACGCCTGGGTGTCCACGACGAAGATGGCCCTCCGCAATGAGCGCGGCGAGATCGTCGGCACGTTCGGCATCACCCGGGATATCAGCGCCCAGGTCGCGGCCGACGACGCCCTGGCCCGGCAGGCGGATGAACTGAGCGCCCAGAACGAGCGGCTGCGCGAGCTGGACCGGCTGAAGGACGAATTCGTCGCCCTCGTCTCGCACGAGCTGCGGACACCGCTGACCTCGATCATCGGCTACATCGAGCTGCTGCGGGACGAGCGGGCGTCCGGGATGGACGCCGACCACTTCGCCGGGGTCATCCAGCGCAACGCGGAACGCCTCCTGCACCTGGTGGGTGATCTGCTGTTCCTGTCCCAGATGCAGGTGGGCACGCTGGCGCTGGAGGTCTGCGACACGCACCTGGCCGACGTCGCCGCCGAGGCGGTGCAGCAGATGCGGCCGGACGCCGGGCTCAAGAACATCGAGCTGACCCTGTCCGCGGCCGTGGACCCTCACCTGCCCGTGGACCCGGCGCGGATGGCCCAGCTCCTCGGCAACCTCATCTCTAACGCGGTGAAGTTCACCCGGGAGGACGGGAAGGTCGAGGTCACCCTGGCCGTCGAGGGAGACGAGGCGGTGCTGAGCGTGGCTGACACCGGCATCGGCATCCCGGCCGCCGACCAGGAGCGGATCTTCGAGCGGTTCTTCCGCGCCGAGGCCGCCACCCGGCGGATGATCCCGGGCAGCGGTCTCGGGCTCACCATCTCCAAGGCGATCGTCGAGGCCCACCAGGGCACCATCACCGTGCGCAGCGACGAGGACCACGGCAGCACCTTCACCGTGCGCCTGCCGCTGGCGTTAGCCAGCACTACCCAGCCCGGGTGGTACGGATACCGGCCCGCGGTTACAGGTGATGCGGCTTGGCCAGCGGCCAGCCCCCCGCAGCCAGGTGGGACCTGACCCGCGCGATGTCGGAGTCGCGCACCTGCTCGTGGGTGACGTTTCCGATGGCCTTGCGGATCGCCGCGGCGGAGTCCGGGTCGCTCTGGCTGGCCAGCGCCTCCGCGATCTCGCTGACCTCGGTGTCGGTCAGCTGACTGCCCAGCAGCGCGAACAGCGGGATGTAGTCCACATCGGGAACGCCTTCGGGGTATCCCGCGCGCAACCAGTCGATGATCGAGCTCAGGAAGGGGGGCAGCGCCATGTGCTCAAAGCCTCTCGTTGGGGGGACGCAGGCCAGGGTGAGCGTCTCACCTGTGGTAGGTAGTCCGGCCGCCTACTTCGGAGCGGGATGGCCGATCTGGTAGATCTCATAGATACCCCAGCCGATGGCGGCCAGCACGACCAGGAAGCAGAACGCGGCGGTCACCAGGCCCACGGGGTTCCCGCCGACCACGACGTCGGAGTCACCTCCGGCGGCGGCGGCGGCCCGCGCCTTCGGACCCTTGGACAGCGCGACCATGCCGATCGCGAAGAGGGCCGGGAGCCCGGCGCCGGCGAGCAGGCCGAACACGAGGATCTTCCAGAGCGCTGAGAAGTTGATCCAGGCAGACATGGTGTTTCTCTCCGTCGCTCAGGCCGCTGCCGCGGTCTCGGGCTCGGCCGGGGTCGGCCGACCCGGTCCATTCCTCGTTCACGTTGTTGTGGTCCACCTTGTTCTTGCGGGACCGCCAGTAGATCGTGCCCGCGATCGCGGCCAGGATGATGAGGACGAGAATCACGCCGGGGCTGCCGTGGATGGACTTGGCCAGGAACTCGGCGCCGGCCCCCACGATCGCGGCGCACGGCAGGGTGAAGACCCAGGCCGTGGCCATCCTTCCGGCTACGTTCCAGCGGACCTCAGCGCCCTTCTTGCCCAGGCCGGTACCGATGATCGAGCCGGTGGCGACGTGCGTGGTGGACAGCGAGTAGCCGAAGCTGCTGGACAGCAGGATCACCGCGGCCGACGCGGACTCCGCAGCCATGCCCTGCGGCGCCTCGATCTCGACCAGCCCCTTGCCCAGGGTCCGGATCACCCGCCAGCCACCGAGGTAGGTGCCGAGGCTGATGGCCAGGCCGCAGGTGAGGACCACCCAGAACGGCGTGGTGGCGTTGCTGGGGATCGACTTGTTCACGATCAGGGCCAGCGTGATGACGCCCATGGTCTTCTGCGCGTCGTTCGTGCCGTGCGCGAGGGACACCATGGACGCCGACCCGATCTGGCCGATCCGGAAGCCGTGACCGCGGGCCCGGTCGGTCATGCTCCGGCTGATCCGGTAGAGCAGCCAGACGCCGGTGCCCGCGACCAGAGCGGCGATGATCGGCGACAGGCCGGCCGGGATGATGACCTTGGAGACCAGGTCGTGCCACTGGACCGCGTGACCGCCGGCCGCGGCGAGCGTCGCGCCGATCACTCCGCCGATGAGCGCGTGTGACGAGCTCGACGGGATACCGAAGTACCAGGTCAGCAGGTTCCAGGTGATCCCGCCCGCCAGGCCGGCCGCCACCACCTGCAGGGTGACCACGTTGGTGTCAACCAGGCCGCTGGCGATCGTGGCCGCGACGGCCAGCGAGAGGAACGCCCCGACGAGGTTGAGCACGCCCGAGAGGCCGACCGCCACCCGCGGGGGGAGCGCTCCGGTGGCGATCGAGGTGGCCATCGCGTTGCCGGTGTCATGGAAGCCGTTGGTGAAGTCGAAACACAGCGCGGTTGCGACCACGAGGGCCAGGAGCAGATCGTTCACGGCCACAGCGTCTCGGCCCGGAATCGGCCTGTCGAGGGGGTGACTGATTAATTCGTGCTTTGTCAGCTGTTTGCTACCTCTTATTCATCTGATTGCCACCTTCTGACGCGCAGTGTGGCCGCCGGATTATCGACGGTAACCGGGCCTGGAGCGCCTCAGGCGAGCTGCGCGGCGGCGATCTCGCCGGGGTCCGCACCCGCCCGGGCCACCACGTACCCGTCCGGCGACCAGAGGCCGGAACAGCCTGCGCATTCGGTGTAGCCGCCGCCCGTCGCCCCGGCGAAGCTCGCGATAGCGACCCAGGTCCCCAGGCTGGCCGCGATCCGGCTGGCCCGCTCCTCCTGGAGGGACCGCTCGTCCGCGGACATCACCGTGCCCGCCAGGTACGCGTCGATGTCCAGCGCGGCGGTGTCCGCCTGATGCTGCGGAACGCTGACGTCCTTGCAGACGGCCAGGCCCAGGCGCCAGCCGTCCACGTCCAGCACCGCGGGCTTGTCGCCGGGAGCGAACCGGCCCGCCTCGGCCGGGCCGAGCCACAGCTTGCGGTAGGCCACGGTGATCCCGGCCCCGTCCACGGCCAGCACCGCGATGTGCGGCCGCCCCGCCTCACCGGGCACCGGCGCCCCGGCCAGCGCCACCGACCCCGTCTCGGCGCACGCCTCGGCGAGCGGGATCAGCCGCGGGTCCTGGGCCGTGAGCGCGGGCGCCTCCAGCTCGTATCCGGTCAGCGAGAGCTCCGGGAAGACCACCACCCGGGCGGCGGCGGCCCGCACCGCAGCGGCGTGCGCCATCGCGTTCCGGCCCACGTCGTACGGCACGCACAGCGGCTGAGCGACCGCCACCCGAAGCGGCTCCCGCATCCGTACCCCCAGATCAGACGCAGACGGCCCACCGATCCGCCCGCATAGGCTCCTATTTTCGCTTACTAACGACAATCCACGACGGGCGCATGTCGATTTCCGCGAACCCCGACCGTATAGACGGTGAGAAGCCGGCCGCCGCTGGCGCCTGACCGAGGAGGAAGCGATGCCGCAGTACCTGCTCACCATGTACCAGCCCGACGGGGACCCGCCGCCGCCCGAGGTGCTGGGCCCGATGATGGGGAAGATCGCGGCCTGGCGGCAGGACCTGCAAACGGCCGGGGCGTGGGTGTTCACCGGCGGGCTGCATCCCGCCAGCACCGCCACCGTGGTCCGCTCCCATCACGGCGACGTGGTCATGACCGACGGCCCGTTCGCCGAGGGCAAGGAGCACATGGGCGGGTTCACCGTGATCAGCGTGGCCGACCTGGACGCCGCGCTGCAGTGGGGCCGGCAGATCGCGGAGATCAGCACCCTGCCGTGTGAGGTGTGGCCACTGCGCGGCGGCGAGGGGGGCCCGCCGAGCAGCCAGGCCGGCCAGGCAGACGCGCGGAGCAGCCAGGCAGATCCCGGGAGCACCGACGGAGGCTGAGACGCCCGGGCCTGCGCCGGTGCCCGGCCTGGACGTCGAGCGGGTCTTCCGGGCGGAGTACGGGCGGGCGGTGTCGGTCCTGGTCCGCGTGTTCGGCGATATCGACGTCGCCGAGGACGCGGTCCAGGAGGCCTTCGCCCGCGCCGTGGCGCGCTGGCCGGCCGAGGGCCTGCCGCCCAGCCCGGCCGGCTGGATCATCACCACCGCCCGCAACCAGGCGATCGACCGGCTGCGCCGCGAAGCGTCCCGGGCCGACCGGCACGCCCAGGCCGCGTTGCTGCACGCACGCGGGGAAGCAGCGGGCGCCCAGCCCGCCGGGGAGGGGCCCGTGCGCGACGACCGGCTCCGGCTGCTGTTCACCTGCTGCCATCCAGCACTGAGCCCGCCCGCCCAGGTCGCGCTCACCCTCCGGCTGCTCGGCGGGCTGAGCACCGGGCAGATCGCGCACGCGTTCCTGGTGCCCGAGCCGACCATGGCCCAGCGGCTGGCCCGGGCCAAGGGCAAGATCCGCGACGCACGGATCCCGTACCGGGTGCCGCGCGAGCCCGACCTGCCCGGGCGTCTCGCCGCCGTGCTGGCGGTGCTGTACCTCATCTTCAACGAGGGGTACACGGCCAGTACCGGTGACCAGCTGACCCGGGCCGACCTGTGCGCCGAGGGCATCCGGCTCGGGCGGCTGCTGGCCACGCTGATGCCGGACGAGCCAGAGGTCATCGGGCTGCTGGCCCTGATGCTGCTGACCGAGTCCCGGCGGACGGCCCGGACGGCCCCGGACGGGGGCCTGGTCCTGCTGGCCGACCAGGACCGGAGCCGCTGGGACCGCGGGCTCATCGCGGAGGGGCAGGCGCTGGTCCGGCAGTGCCTGCGCCGCGGCCAGCCCGGTCCCTACCAGATCCAGGCGGCCATCAACGCGGTCCACGCCGATACCGCGTCCGGGGACGCCGCTGACGGCGGCGCCGGGGTTACCGACTGGGGGCAGATCCTCCAGCTCTACGACCAGCTGCTGGCTGTCGCGCCCAGCCCGGTGGTGGCCCTGCACCGCGCGGTCGCGGTGGCCGAGGTGGACGGCCCGGCCCGCGCCCTCGCCCTGGTGGACGAGCTGGGGCGTTCAGCTGGCCAGGGCAGCGGGCCGAGCCTCGCTGGTTACCACCTGCTGCACGCCGTCCGCGCGGACCTGCTCCGGCGGCTGGGGCGCACCGGCGAGGCGGCCGCCGCCTACGACGCGGCCCTGGCCTGCACCGCCAACGCCACCGAACGCGACTTCCTCCGCCGCCAGCGAGCGGTGACGAGGCCGTTACCCGCCGGAGGCCGGGAGGTGCTGGGGTTCCTGGGGACCGGCCGCGGCGGGCTGGCCGGAGAGCACCTTGGTACAGCCCTGGCAGGGCGCCCGGCCGATGAAGTAGGCCGGGACGGTCCGCGAGTCGGTGGCCGGATTGGTCGGCAGCAGCAGCGGCGGGCGGGGGGCCTGGCTGAAGTTGAAGTCCTCGGCCAGGTTGCCCAGGATCGGCTCGTCCTCACGGACGTCGGGCCGGGGGTCCGGGCGGCCGTCGGTAGCGGGATTCAGCCGGGAGCCGCCGAGGAAGTCGTCCTCGATGAACTTCAGGTAGGCGTCACTGCTGTACGTCTGGTGGTCGATGTAACCGTGCCGGGCGTAGGGGGAGATGACCATGCCCGGCACCCGCAGGCCGTAGCCGTTCTGGTCCACGGCCGGCGGGATCACGTGGTCGTAGAAGCCGCCCCAGTCGTCCCAGCTCAGGAAGATCGCGGTGGAGTCCCAGTCCGGGCTCTTCATCGCGGCGTTGATGAGCGCGGTGACGTATGCCTGGCTGCGGTGCACGCTGGCGGGCGGGTGGTCGCTGTTCGCGCCGGAGGGGACGAGCCAGCTGACCGCGGGCAGGGTCCCCTTCTTGGCCGCGTCCAGGTAGGCGCGGGTTGACTGGATGTTGTGCAGCTGATGGTCGGCCTGCACGTCGCCGAACAGCGGCAGCGGGTTCCAGATCCCGGGCGTCTGGACGTTCTGCTTGACCCCCCCGCAGGTCTCGGCCGAGTCTTTCTCGCAGTCGGGCTGGATGCCGGCCTGCACGTAGTAGCGCCAGCTGACGTGGCTCGCGTACAGGAGCCAGGTGATGTCCGTCCAGGCCAGGTCGATGCTGGCCTTGCCGGTGCGCAGTTCGGTGTCCACGGCCTTCTGGAACTTGTTGACCCCGTAGGGGCCCACGATGTCGTTGACGCAGCTCATCGGCGAGCGGTTCTTACACTTGGCCGACCAGGCCGACACCATGTAGAGGTGGTCGGGGAGCGACCACGACTTCACCGGCTCGAACATGTGGTCGTCGAGCACGAAGTTCTGGGCGTACTTCCAGTAGTTGGGGATCTCCGCGGCCGTGTGGTAGCCCATCACGTCCGGGGTGCGGGTCCCGGCGCAGGCCGGGTTGTTGGCCTCGTGGCAGGACGCCCGGGCCGCGTCCCGCTGCTGGATGAACCCGTTCATCTGGCCGCCGTTCACGTCAGCCACCGCGTTGCCCTCGCCGTGCGGCCCACCGCCGTTGCGGTCCGCACGGTCGTGATAGGGCCTGGTGCAGCCGCCCGCCGGGTTGGGCACGCAGACCGCAGGCGTCCCGTTCTCCATGGGGATGCCGTCCGCGCCGGGATACGTGCCGAAGTACGAGTCGAACGAGCGGTTCTCCTGCATGACGATGATCACGTGCTTGATCTTGTGGATCCCCGCGGGAACCACATAACGGCCGGTCGGGCCGCCCGGGACCTCCTTGACCGACGTCGCCTTGCCCGTGTGCCCCGGGGCCGGGCGGGCCTGGTGGGCGGGCGGCACGGCTGAGCTGCACGCCGCCAGCAGGGCCGCCACGAGCAGGACGGCTCCCACGGCATACCAAGACCTGACGCGGACGCGTCGAGTTCCCATCCCCGAGCCTCTCCTGAGCGCCGGAATCAAGGCGTCCGGCACGGAGCGCCCATTCGGCAGATACCTGCCCCCCAGCCGGCAAAAGTACCCGAACCGGAAAGTAATCCCGTCACCAGGGCTGGGCAAAACAGGCATCCCGCCCGGCGGCTTCGGTGCGCGGGCCGGATTCGGCGCCCGGGGCCCGCTTCGGCGGACGGGCTGCGGCCGGTGCGCGGGGTTTGGGTATTACGTCCACGTTTCCGTTGACGCACTCACCCGGTTCAGCGGGCATGCTGGGCGGATGGACGTGCGAAGCGTGGGTGTGGAAGAGGAGCTCCTGCTGGTGGAGCCGGGCAGCGGCCGGCCCCGGGCGGTGGCCGCCGCCGTCCTGCGGGCCAGCAACGAGCCAGGGGACGCCCCCGACTCCGGCCCCGACCCGGACCAGGAGCTCGAGCACGAACTCCAGCTCCAGCAAGTGGAGACCAGCACCCGGCCCTGCTTCACCCTCGAGGAGCTCGAGGGTGAACTGCGCGCGGCCCGGGCTGCCGCGGCCGAGGCCGCGGCGCGTGTGGGCGTGCAGGTCGTGGCCCTGGCGACCTCACCGATCCCGGTGGAGCCCGAGCCCACGACGAAACCCCGTTACCGGCGGATGGCGGAAGCCTTCGGGCTGACCGCTCAGGAGCAGCTCACCTGCGGCTGCCACGTGCACGTCCAGATCGACTCAGACGAGGAGGGCGTGGCCGTGCTGGACCGTATCCAGCCCTGGCTGGCCGGGCTGCTGGCGCTGAGCGGCAACTCCCCGTTCTGGCAGGGACTGGACAGTTCCTACGCGAGCTTCCGGTACCAGGCCTGGGGCCGGTGGCCGTGCTCGGGGCCCACCGGGTGGTTCGGCTCGGCCCAGGCCTACCAGGACACGGTGGCTCAGATGGTGGCCACCGGGACGCTGCTGGACAGCGGCATGGTGTACTTCGACGCGCGGCTCTCCCAGCGCTACCCCACGCTCGAGGTGCGGATCGCCGACGTCTGCCTGCGGCATGAGGACGCGGTGCTGATCGCCGCGCTGGTGCGGGCCCTGGTGGAGACGGAAGGACGGGCCTGGCGTCAGGGCGCGGCACCGCTGCGGATGCGCCCCGAACTGCTCCGCCTCGCAGCCTGGCGGGCCAGCCGGTCCGGTCTCGACGGCGAGCTGATCGACCCGCGCACCGGCCGGCCCGGCGGGGCGGCGGCGGTGACCGCGCTGCTGCTGGCGCACGTGCGCGACGCGCTGGCCGACGCGGGCGACCTCGGCACGGTGACCGCGCTGCTCACGCAGGTGCAGCGGCGCGGCACCGGCGCGGCGTTCCAGCGCGGGGAGTTCCGCCGGACCGGGCGGCTGGGTGACGTCGTGACCGCCGCGGCCGGGGCGATCGGCGGATGACCGGCCCGGATTGGGCGTTCGCGTGGCGGGTAGGGCGAAAGCCGTGAAGTCAGCCAATGACGGGGCGCGGGTCCTCGTGGTCGGGGCTGGGTTCGCCGGCCTGGCTACCGTGAGCAGGCTGGCCCGGGGCGGGCTGCAGGTGACCCTCGCCGACCGGCACATCTACAGCACGTTCCAGCCGTTGCTGTACCAGGTGGCCACCGCGGGGCTGGCCCCCAGCGACGTGGCCTACCCGCTCCGCAGCTTCGCGCACAAGTACGGGGCACACTTCCGGCACGGCGAGCTGACCAGCGTGGACCCGGCCGCCCGGGTCGCCGAGTTCGCCGACGGCGGCCGCTTCGACTACGACTACCTCATCCTGGGCGTCGGGGTGACGGCCGGCTTTTACGGCATCACCGGCGCGGCCGAGTACAGCCACGCGCTCTACACGCTGCACGACGCGTCGGCCCTGCGCGAGCGCATCCTGGCCGGCCTGGAGGAGCTCAGCCTCTCCGGCGAGCGCCAGGACGTCACCGTCACCATCGTGGGCGGCGGCGCGACCGGGGTGGAGCTGGCGGGGACGCTGGCCGAGCTGCGCAACATCGGCCTGCCCGCCTCCTACCCCGACATCGACCCGCAGTGTGTCCACATCCGGCTGATCGAGCAGGCTCCCGCGCTGCTGACGCCGTACGTCCCGGCGCTGCAGGAGTACGCCCGGCGCCAGCTGGTCAAGCGCGGTGTGGACCTGCAGCTGAACGCGACCATCAAGGAGATCACCGCCGACCGGCTCATCCTGGCCGACGGGCAGGAGCTGCCCAGCAACCTGACCGCCTGGGCGGCCGGCGTGGCCGGGCCGCCCCTCGCCGGCAAGTGGGGCCTGCCCCAGGGCAAGGGCGGCCGGCTGCGGGTCGGCCGGGACCTGCGGGTCGAGGGCCAGGACCGGATCTTCGCGATCGGCGACATCGCGCTCGTCGACGGTCACCCCGTCCCGCAGCTCGCCCAGCCAGCCCTGCAGATGGGCCGGCACGCGGCCTTGCAGATCCGGCGGCTGGAAGCCGGGCAGGACACCGTCCCGTTCAGCTACCACGACAAGGGCACCATGGCCACCATCGGCAGCCGCTCGGCCGTGGTCCAGCTGAACCACGGGATACGGCTCCGCGGCACCCTGGCCTGGCTGGCCTGGCTGGGCTTGCACCTGGTCACGCTGCTCGGCGGCCGGAACCGGATCAACGCCCTGATCAACCTGTCCTCCCGCTACCTGAGCTGGCGGCGCGGCGGCGGGATCATCGTCGGCGACGACGTACCCGCCCAGAGCGCCGAGGGCGACTGACCCCGGCCCGCGCGCCGGGCTCAGTGGGCCCCGGCGGCCGGCCCTGGTCCGGGCCTGGTCAGCTGGAGATGACGCCGGGCACCCGGACCACGTCGGTCTGCGCCCCGGCAAGTTCCTGCAGCAGCCCGGCCAGCGGGTGCAGGCCCGGATCGGCCGGGAAGACGACCGCGACCGCGTGACCCTGCTGGGCCTGCCAGACGGCCTCGCGGCCACGCTCCTCTTCCTCCCCCGGCTCGGCGCGGATCACCTGGGTCCCGGACCGGAGCAGGTCGGCGACCTCCTCCAGGACGGCCACAGAGCCGGCCACCACCGAGGCCCGGCGCAGCTCGCTCGTCGCCCGGGGGGTGAGCAGATCGCGTTCCCCGGACCGGTGCCGACCAGGGCGAGCCTGCCACGGGGCCGGATCCGGGCCACCGCCACGCTCGCGTCCCGGGACCGGCGCTCGGCCACCACCAGCTCAGCCGCTCCGGCCAGGGCGGCCGCGCCGGCCGCGCTCGGCCGGTCCGGGACGGCCACGGCCCCGCCCCGGCTGAGTGCCCCGGCCAGTTGCGCCGCCGGGTAGCTCGCCAGCGGCCAGCCGCGTTCCCGGGCGGCCGCGGCGATCCCGGGCAGCGGGACCCCGTTCTCGCTCACCGCGGCCAGGGTGGCCACGCTGGCCGCGGACAGCCCGGCCTCACCCAGCGCCCCGTCGGCGAGCCGCAGCACCTCGTCCACACCCGCCTCGTAGTAGCCCGCCGCCAGCGTGGCCAGGTACACCCCGACCACGAGGGACGGCGGGCGCAGCACCGCGGTGCGCGGATCGCCCGCGGCCAGCCGGTCGGTGATCAGGATCCGGTACTCCCCCGTGTCTCCCACGGTGGCCGGGAGGGGCGGCAGCGGCCAGGTCTCCGCCGATTCGAGCCGGACCCGCTCACCGTCCAGCAGGGCCCTGCTTACCGTGCCGATCGCCCCCTCGGTCGGCCAGCCCAGGGTGTCCAGCCCGGGCAGGCTCACCGCGTCGGTCGCCGTCGTGATCACGGCGTCCGCCCCGAACACCTCGGCGACCCGGGTAGCGAGCGCGTTCGCGCCGGCCGCGTGGCCGCCGACCACCGCGACCGCCCGGCGCGCCGACTCGTCCACGCAGACCACGGCGGGGTCGGTCCACTTGCTGTTCAGCAGCGGGCCGATCAGCCGGACCGTGGCGCCGACGGCGAGAAAGCACACCAGCCCGTCGCACTGGGCCCAGGCCTGGGCCAGGGCCTGCCGGGCCGGGCCGTCGTAGGTACGGGTCTGCCCGGGCCAGGCGGCGGCCAGCCGCTCCGCGGCGGCGCGGCCTCCCCCGGTCACCGCAATCAGGCCAATCACCGGTGTCTCCGCAACTTAGCCCAGCCTCATGTGCAGGCAGATCGTGGTGCCGTCCGGGCTGCTGCGCACCTCGACCAGATCACACACCTGGTTTACCAGCCACAGGCCCTTGCCGCCGGGCAGGTCGTCGGCGGGCACCCGGTAGCCGGCCAGCCGGTCGGCGATGACACCGCTGTCGGTGATCTGGCAGAGGATCTCCTGCTCGTCGTGCCACAGGTGCACGGTGCCGCCCGCCCTGGTGTGCCGCAGCGTGTTGGCCGCGACCTCGCTGGCCGCCAGCACCAGGTCGGTGATGCGCCGGGCAGGCAGCCGGGCGCTGCGGGCGCACCGGGCCACCAGGCTGCGCACCGGCCGCAGGTCACGCTGGTAGCGGAGGCGTTCCGCGGTGGCGGGCGGGCACGCCAGCGGATCGTCACAGCCGGGCGGCAGCCCGTCTGGGCCGAGGTAGCCCGGACTCGACTCCTCCGCCGACCCAGGGCGGAGCAGGGCCGGATGGGTGCAGCCGGCGTCGTCCAGGACCGACGGGGTGAGTTCCGCGCTGTCATACAGGCACACCATGGTGGCCGGGGTGCCGGAGAACGCCGTGTTGACCAGGGCTTCGTAGCGGGTGGCCTCGCGCAGTTCGGCGGCCGAGCGCTCCGGCCAGACCGGCTCCCCCACGCACCGGACCCGCCGCCCGGGGTAACGGTCCATGAAGCCGCGGACGGCCGGGATGATCCGGGCCGGGTTGCGGCCGAGTTCGGTCATGTCGGTGAAGGCCACCCCGGCGGTGTCCCGGCCCAGTTCGCGGCGGAGCCAGCTCACCTTGGCCGGCGAGGTGGCGATGAGTACCGGCTCAGCCCGGGCCTGGCCGCCACGCAGGTACCTCTCGATGGAGGCGCGGAATTCGGCGGCGCCCCGGTAGAGGAGGGCACGGTGCAGGAAGCCGTCGCCGACGGCCACCGCCTCCGCCACGTCCACCCCCATGCCGACGGCCTAGCCAGCTGCCGCAGGCGTCCGTGCAGGGCCAGGGCGGCCGGGCCGGCGTACTTCCTGGCGCACTCTTCCGGCGCACCGGTCAGCCGGGGCCGCGTTGCTGCAGCGAACACTACCTTGCACGCGCTGCTATCTGCCCTGGCAAATCACAGCTATGCGGCTCATGTGCAGAAGCATGGCGCCGGGTTACGATCGCAGGGTACCTTCCCAGTCCTAGCCTGAGTTCGCAGGGGGAACAGGGGAGCAGCGTGGAAGGACGCGAAGGGCTCTGGCTGTCAGCAGAGCAGCGCGGCAGCTTGATGGTCGTCACCATCCGCGGTGACCTCGACATCGTCAGCAGCGGCCGTTTTGACGACTGCCTGAAGCAGGCCCGCGCGGTGAGCAAGCGGATCCTCCTCGACCTGGCCGGGGTCAACTTCATGGACACCAGCGCCCTCGCGGTCATCGTGGGGCACTGGAAGAAGCTCAAGGCCGAGGACGGGACGCTGGTGCTGGCCGGGGCCCGCTACCGGTACACGAAGAGCCTGTGGATCACCGGGCTGGCCGACCGGCTGCCGCTGTACGACTCGGTGGAACTGGCCATCGCCGCCGAGGACCCGGCGGCCCGGGAACAGCAAGCCGGAGAGCAGCAGGCCAGCGACCCCCCGGCCGGTGGCGCCGCGGCCGAGGAGGCCGCCGCCGCCGACTAGCATGCAGCTAGCGGAAGGCGGAGGATGGTCAGCTCGGATCTGGCGGCAGGCGCGGCTGGCCTGCTGGCTACGGCGGCGTCGTCTGAGCCCAGCTCACTGCTCCGGCTGGCCAGCCTCGCGGTCCAGCAGGTGAACGGGTGCGCTGCGGCCACCGCGGTGCTCTGGCGCGACGGTGAGCCGGCGGTGGTGACGTCGAGCCATCCGGAGCCGCCCGCGCTGATCTGGACCCAGCTCCGCGCCGGGCGCGGTCCGATCCTGGACGCGCTGGCCAGCGGGGACCCGGTCAGCTGTGCTGACACGCTGGCCGACGAGCAGTGGCCGGAGTACTCCGCCGCGGCCCTGGCCCTGGGAGTTCGGTCCTCGCTCACGCTGCCCTACCGCGGCGCCCCGGACTCCTTCACCCTGTCGCTGTTCGCCGCGCGGCCGGACGTGATGGACCCGGCGCAGATCCCGCTGGCCGAGCTGCTGGTGGCGTTCGGCGGGGCGGCCCTGGCCGCGGTGTCTGACTACGACGAGGCGCAGCGCACGGCGGTCCAGCTGCGCGACGCCGCGGACTCCCGGTCCCTGGTCGACCAGGCCAAGGGAATCCTGATGCACGCGCTCGGCTGCAGCGCGGACGAGGCCCTGGACCGGATGCGCCAGGTCTCGCAGCGCAACAACATGCGGACGACCGAGGTGGCGGCGACGATCATCGGCGCCCGGGCCAGCCAGCCCGGGCAGGTGCCCCGGTCTGGCCAGTCCTCCCGGTCTGGCCAGTCCCCGGGTCCGGCCAGTCCCCGCGGGCAGGCCGGGCCGGCCAGGCGACCCGGGCCAGGCGTTAACGTGGTGGCTCCTCCGCTCAGATCGGGCCCGCTCAGATTGGGATCGCCCCGTGCCAGACGTCCCTGACCGCCAGCCGCCCGGCGACGGCGTGGCGGAGCTGCGGGCCCGCCAGGAGGCCCTGCAGCAGACCGCCACGATGCCCGGCGCTGACCTGCGGCCGCTGCTCGACGCGGCGCTGGCCGAGCTGGACGGCGCGATCGACGCCCTGGGCACGGCGCAGGCCCAGCCCGCCGGGGGTGGCAAGGAAGAGCGGGCCGCAGGCTCCGGTGCACGCCGAGCGCCGCCTGCTGCACGCGGTCTTCCAGCAGGTGCCGGTGCCGCTGTTCGTGCTCGGCCAGGACGGCACCGTACGCCGCGCCAACCCGGCGGCCAGCGCGCTGCTCGGGGCGGCCCGCGGCTACCCCACGGGGAAGCCGTTCAGCGCCCTGGTCGAGCCGTCCGGCCGCCCCGCGGTCCGCTCGCTGCTCGCCGCGGCGGCCCGCAGCGAGCAGGGCCGGCAGCTGGACTGCCAGCTGCTGACGGCCAAGGGCCGGGTCAGCCGCACGCTGGACGTGCGGCCGGTCAGCGTGCGCGGCGGCGACGACTGGCTGCTCGTCGCGGCCCGCGACCCCGCCGGCCGCCCCGGCCCGCAACGCCACACCGCCCGCACCGGCCAGGGAAAGCGCGCCCGCGGAGGCGGCGCCCGATCCCATGGTGACGGTGATGACCCGGCGGCTCGACCTGGCCACGACGGCCAGCCGGCTGCTGCTGGAGAACGTCACCTTCAGCGAGTCCGTCACCCTGCAACGGTGCGCCCGGCTGCTGTCGGAGGCGCTGGGCGCCTGGGTCATCGTGGACATGGACCGGGGCGGCCTGCTCCGCCGCCACTTCGTCACCGGGCCGGACAAGCACGAGTCCGGCCAGCTGGCGCAGACGGTGGCCGCGGTCAACCCGGAGCCGGGCTCGCTGCCCGTGGCGGTCCGCGACTCGGCCAGCACGCTGCTGGTGACGCACGCCGAGGACAACGACCTCCTGGGCGCGGGCCCGGACGGCGTGCCGCTGCTGGCCCTGCTGGGCGCCGGCTCGGTGCTCTGCGTGCCGATGTCGGACGGCGAGCAGACGCACGGCGTGCTCACCCTGGCCCGTGACCCGTCCCGCGGGTACTTCAGCCTGGCCGACGTGGGGCTGGTCGAGGAGATCGCCGAGCAGTTGGCCCTGGCCATGTCGGTACGGCACGTGCTCCGCACCCGCACCGAGACCGCCGAGGCGCTCGAGGCCAGCCTGCTCCCGCCGGTCCTGCGGGCCGTGCCCGGGGTCGAGATCGCCTCCGCGCACATGGCCCCCACCCAGGGCCGGGCGGTCGGGGGTGACTTCTACGACGTGCACCCGACCCCGGACGGCTGGGGCCTGGCCATCGGCGACGTGTGCGGGAAGGGCGCGGACGCCGCCTCGGTCACCGCCGTGGCCCGGCACGCGATCCGGGTCCTCGCCCACTGGAGCGCCGACCCGGCCGAGGTGCTGCGCGGCGCCAACGAGATGATGCTGGCCGAGGAGTTCGGCAGCCGCTTCGTGACGGCCAGCACCACCCACCTCAGCTGGAGCGGCCGCACCCTGCGCGCGGTGCTCGGCAGCGCGGGGCATCCTGGCCCGGTCCTGGTCCGGCCGGACGGGCGCGCGCAGGTCCTCGCGGGCGGCGGGCTGCCGCTCGGGATCTTCCCCGACGCCGAGCCGGTGACCCACGAGCTCGAGCTGGCCACCGGCGACGTCCTGTTCTTCTGCACCGACGGGCTGACCGACGCGCGCAGCCCGGACCAGGCTTATTTCGAGGGGAGCCTCGCGGACGGGCTGTCCACGCTGGCCGGCAAGCCGCCCGCCGACATCGTCTCCGGACTGCGCCGCCTGGTGCTGGACTTCTGCGCCGGGGTGCTGCTCGACGACGTGACCATGCTGGTCCTGCGGGTGGGCGAGCCGCCGGGCTCGTAAGCCCGGCGGCGCGCCGGGTGGCCGGGACGGACCCGCCCCGCGGGCTGCGTCCCGGGCCGGTCAGTACCGCGCGCCGGCGACCTGCGCGCCCAGCGGGTCCAGCACGGCCAGCTCACTGTCGCTGAGCGTCACGTCGAGCGCGGCCACGTTCTGCTCCAGCCACTTGACCCGCTTGGTGCCGGGGATCGGCGCCACCGGCACCCCGAGCCGCTCCTGCTGGGCGTACACCCAGGCCAGGGCCACCTGCGCCGGAGCCACCCCCTTAGCCTCGGCCACGCCGCGGACCGCGTCCGCGATGGCCTGGTTGGCCTGCCCGGCCGCGCCGGTGAACCGCGGGTTCCGGCTGCGGAAGTCCTTCGCGTCCAGGGTCGCCACGTCCACTGTGCCGGTCAGGAAGCCCCGGCCCAGTGGCGAGTAGGGGACCAGGCCGACGCCCAGCTCCCGCAGGGCACCCAGGACCGTGGTCTCCGGGTCCCGGGCCCACAGCGAGTACTCGCTCTGCACCGCCGCGATCGGGTGCACCGCGTAGGCCCGGCGCAGCAGGGCGTCGTCCACCTCGGACAGTCCCAGGTAGCGCACCTTGCCCTCGGCGACCAGCTCGGCCATGGCGCCGACGGTCTCCTCGATCTCCGCGGTCTGCGGCGGGCGGTGCAGGTAGTACAGGTCGATCACGTCCACGCCCAGCCGGGTCAGCGAGGACTCACAAGCCCGCTTGACGTACCCGCGCTCGCCGCGGATGACCCGCTTGTCGTCACCGCCGGAGCGGTCGATGCCGAACTTGGTGGCGAGCTGGACTTCCTGGCGCCGGCCCGCCAGGGCCCGGCCCACCAGGACCTCGTTGTGCCCGGCGCCGTAGGCGTCGGCGGTGTCGAGGAAGGTCACGCCGAGGTCGAGGGCCCGGTGGATGGTCGCGATCGACTCGTCCCAGTCGGTCGCGCCGTACCACTCGCTCATGCCCATGCAGCCGAGGCCCTGCGCCGAGACGGTGAGGCCGCCCAGTGAAACGTTGCGCACGTTACTCCTGTCCCGTTACTGATCTGGCGCCGCTCCGAGGCGGCGTTCGTATGCGGAGATCTTGTGGTTGAGCAGTTCCAGGCATTCCTGCTGCTGCCGCAGCGCCTGCCGGACGTGCTCGCGGTGTCCTTCCAGCAGTACCAGGCGCTCCTGCTCACCTGCTCCGGACCGGACCAGCTCGGCGTAGCAGAGCATGTCGCGCACCGGCATGCCGGTGGCCCGGAGCCTGCTGAGCAGCAGGATCCAGTCCAGGTCGGCGTCGCTGTAGCGGCGGCGCCCGTCGGCGGTGCGGGCGACGGGGTCCAGCAGGCCGATGCGCTCATACCAGCGCAGGGTGTGCTGGGAGAGCCCGCACTTCTCCGCCGTCTCCCGGGTGGTCCAGCTGGTCACCCTTGAAACACTAAGCGTTAGAGTCCGCTCTAACGCAAACCGCCGGCCGGCCCGGGCGCCCCCTCATGATCACGGTCACTATCAGGCGCTCTCACGGTACGCTCTGAATCCGAAACGGGAACGCAGGCGCTGGCCGGCTCGAGGGTGGCGGTGCCGGTAACTCGAACCACACCGTCCAGCCGGTTCGGTGGTTGCCGGTACGTCCCCAGGCGGCGGTGAGCTGGTCAACGATGAGTAAGCCGCGTCCGTTCTGCTGGTCGGCACCCGCCAGTTCTGGCTGGAGCCAGCGGCCGCCCTGGTCATGCACCTCCACCCGCATGCGGCTGCCGTGCAGAAAGACCCGGACGCTGAAGAGTCCTCCTGGTTCCCGGGAGCGGCTGTGGAGCATGGCGTTGGTCACCAGCTCGGACAGGCACAGGCAGGCGTCTTCTGCGGCCGGGTGGTTCGCCAGGATCACGCTCAGGAATTGGCGGGCCCCGCTGGCCTGATCGGGGGTGGCCGGAAAGTCGCGGGACCAGGTGAGCATGGGGGCGGCGGAGGTCCTGTGACTCATCGGCAGTGCTCCAGGCGGGGAGGTCGGCGGCTCGGGCTGCTTCGCGCGGGGCTATCGTGATCCCCGCGTACTCCTAGAATGCCTTCGCCTACTTGTGAATGCAAGGTAGGCGAACACATACGTGGCAGCTCTTTGACGCTGTCGTTAGGATCGTCGCCATGCCCGCTCGGAAACCCGTCGCCACCCTGCGCCTGCGCCGTCTCGCCGCCGAGTTGCGCCGGCTGCGGGCTGACGCCGAGCTGACCAGGGAAGAGGTCGCGGCGCGGACGGGCATCAACGAGGCGACCCTCTACCGGATCGAGGCAGCGAAGGCCCGGCCACAAGCCCGGACGCTGATGGCCTTGCTGGAGCTGTACAGCGTGCCGGACGATGACCGCGCCACGCTGCTGACCCTGTCCCGCGAGTCGGCCGAGCAGAGCTGGGTCCAGTCGTTCCCGGCCGGACTTCCCGAGCCGTACCCCACGTACATCAGTTTTGAGGGCGAGGCCAGCGCACTGCTGAACTATGAGTGCCTGTTCGTGCCGGGCCTGCTCCAGACCGAGGAGTACGCCACGGCGGCACTGCAACGCGGCTCTCCCGGTAGTACGAAGGATGAGATCCGGCGGCTTGTCGAGGCCCGCATCGGCCGCCAGGCTGTCCTCACCCGGGACCCGCCGCTGCAGCTATGGGTCATCGTGGACGAGGCGGCCCTGCACCGGCCCGTAGGCGGGAGCAGGGTGATGCGCGACCAGCTCCGGCGGCTAGCAGAGGTGGCGCAGTGGCCGCAGGTGACCTTGCAGGCCATCCCCTACGCAGTCGGTGGCCATCCTGGCATGGCCGGGTCGTTCGCCATCCTCCAGTTCGGTGACGACGCCCCGGACGTCGCCTATATGGAGACTCAGGCGGCAGACCTGTTCCTGGAGAGTGAGACCGATGTCGCGCGCTTCACTATGATCTTTAATAACCTCCGGGCCCTGGCTCTGCCGCCCGACGAGTCGGCTGCGCTCATCACCAGCATCGCCCACGGCCTGGAGACGTGAGAGGAAGGGCGGCAGACGATGCATGACTTCCAGTGGCGGAAAAGCAGTCACAGCGGCAACACGGGCAACTGCGTTGAGGTAGCTGTCGCCGGGCAGGCGGTGGCCGTACGCGACTCCAAGGACCCCGGCGGCCCGCACCTGGCGTTCGCGCCGCATGAGTGGCTGGCATTCGCCCTGGAAGTCAAGGCGGGCCAGCACAGCCTGCGGTGAACATCATCAGTGTCACGCCGCACGCTGCGAGCACTCGCAGCCTCACTCTGCGAAACGCGACCACAGAGTCCCGCTCTGCACGGCATGTGCCCCTGGCATCGCAGGCACCCCTGAACGCATGGCCATGGGACCATGCGCCAGAGAACGGGTGGCACGGTTAGCGATGGATCAGACTGTCATTTATCCGGATGTGGGCGCATTCAACCGGGCGCAATCGGAGATGACCGCGCGAGGATTCCAGCTCCGGTCGATTGCCTGCGACGCTGATCACATTTCGGTCCGCTGGCACAGCCACGAAAAGTACACGCTGAATGAGGACGGAACGCTGACCGACAGGTGGGTGCGGGAGGCATTTCTTATCCGTGTTTACGCTGGCACGAAGGAATTTGGGACGCATCCAGTGCTGGGATTTTACGTCCGGGACGTTCACTACGCCGCGGACAGCATCTACGTGCTGTGGTGCGCGTCCCTGTATCCAGCGCGCTGCAAGAAACCTGACGCCGCCAGTTTCGGTGAAAGGTGGCGGCGGAGCCGGCGGGCCCGTGAGTCCCCGGCTTGCCCGCACACCACTGAGCCGACTACGCGCAGGCGGTTTCCTGGGCGGCGAAGGAATTGATTGCCTCTGCGCCCTGTGCGGCGACCCGCTGTCATCGAATGAGGGACTGCAGTAAATTCAGCGCCCCCGGCGGCCGGGCGCCAGGACTAGAGGGGCCAGGACTCGCGGCGGTAGGCCGCGTCCCAGAACATCCACTCGTAGCGGGCGCCGGTCTCGAAATGGTCCCGGGCCCGGGCCTGCTGCGCGGCGGGCAGGTCGCGGCCCGCCTGGTCGGCCAGGTCGAGGACCTCGGCTACCTCACCGGCGTACTCGGGACCGGCGTAGGTGTCGATCCAGCGCTGGTAGACCGGGTTGGGCGAGCCGTGCTCGTGCAGGTGCTGGCCGACCCGGCCGTAGATCCACAGGCACGGCAGCACGGCGGCCAGGCCTTCCGCGTACCCGCCCCGGAACACCGAGGCGAGGACGTAGTTCGCGTAGGCCTGGGTGGTCGGGCCCGGCTGGATCTGGGCCAGCGCGGCCGGGTCACCGCCCAGGTCGGCGACCAGTTCCTGGTGCAGCGTGGACTCGGCGGCCAGGCCGTTGGCCGCGTGCCTGGTGAGCACCCGGGCCACCTCGGTCGTCGGCGCCTTCACCCCGATCAGCCCGACGGCCCGGACGAACTCATACACGTAGTGCTCGTCCTGCGCGAGGTAGTAGTAGAAGGCCTCGGGCGCCAGGTCCCCCGACGTCAGCCCCAGGATGAACGGATGCTCCAGGATCGCCGCGTAGGTGCTGGCGATCCCGGACCACAGCTGCCCGGTCCAGCCTGGCCGGTCCGCTGCCTCCAGGGCCTGCGCCGCGCTCGTCGGTGCCGATGTCATGCTGCTCCCCTCACCACGCAGTGGTTTTCGTTCACGACAGGTCGATCCACACGGTCTTGGTCTGCAGGTAGGAGTCCAGCGCCTCGCGGCCCAGTTCCTTGCCGAAGCCGCTCATCCGGAAACCGCCGTACGGCACCGCGACGTCGAACCAACCGTAGGTGTTGACCCAGACCACGCCGGCCTGGATGGCGGCGGCCACCCGGTGGCCGCGTTTGATGTCCTGGGTCCATACGCCGGACGCGAGACCGAACGCGGTGTCGTTCGCGGCCGCGACGGCTTCCTCCTCGGTGCTGAACGAGGACACCATCGCCACCGGCCCGAAGATCTCCTCGCGCATCACCCGCATCCCCGGGGTGACCCCGGTCAGGATGGTCGGGGTCACGAAGAAGCCGCCGTCCAGGGCCGGATCGGTCACCGGGGTGCCGCCGACCAGTGCGGTGGCGCCGTCGTCCAGGCCGGACCGGACCAGGGACTGCACCCGGTCCCGCTGCTCGGCGCTGACCAGCGGCCCCATCGTGGTCTGCGGGTCGAGGCCGTCGCCCAGCCGGACCGCGCGCACCTTGTCGGCCAGCCGGGCCAGGAACTCGTCGTGCACCGTGTCCTGGACGTAGACGCGGGCGCCGGCGATGCAGCACTGGCCCTGGTTGAAGTAGACCGCGCCGAACGTGCCCTCCACGGCCGCGTCGAGGTCGGCGTCCGCGAAGACCAGGCTGGGCGACTTGCCGCCCAGTTCGAGCGAGAGGCGCTTCATGTTGCCCTTGGCCGCGTCGAGGATCTTCTGGCCGGTCCCGGTCTCGCCGGTGAACGTGACCTTGTCCACGCCCGGGTGGGCGGCCAGCGGCGCCCCGGCCGTCGGCCCGAACCCGGGAATCACGTTGACCACGCCGGGCGGGAACCCGACCTCGTCGATGAGCTGGGCCAGCCGCAGCGCCGACAGCGGGGTCTGCTCGGCCGGCTTGAGGACCACCGTGTTCCCGGCGGCCAGCGCCGGGCCCAGTTTGTAGCCGCACATCAGCAGCGGGAAGTTCCACGGGATGATCGCCGCGACCACGCCGACCGGCTCGCGCCGCGTATAGACGTGAAAGGCGGCCCCGCTGGCCGGGGTGATGGTCTCGCCCTCGATCTTGGTGGCCCAGCCGGCGTAGTAGCGGAACAGCCCGGCACACAGCGGCACGTCCACGGCGAGCGACTCGCTGGTGGGCTTGCCGTTGTCGAGCGCCTCCAGCCGGGCGAACTCCTCGGCCAGGTCCTCGATCCGGCGGCCGAGCTCCCAGAGCAGTTCGGCGCGGCGGGCCGGGGCCTCGGCCCGCCACGGGCCAAGCGCCGCGCGGGCCGCTTCCACCGCGGCGTCCACGTCCGCCGCGCCGGAGTCGGCGACCGTGGCGAGGAGCTCGCCGGTGGCCGGGTTCTGCACGTCGAACCACTGATCCGAGGCAGCCGGCCGCTCGGTCCCGCCGATCACCAGCCCGCGGGGGCGTTGCAGGAACTGGTCAAATGGTTCCAGGGCGGCCACGTGCGAGCTCCCGGTGCGAAAGAGGCAGCAGAGTCAGACCCGATGAGATCTGAGATCTGCACTGAAGCACACCGGCTCGGAGCACGTCAAGGGGACCTCCAGCCGCCGCTCATGACCCCGGGCGGCCGTCTCATTACCGGGCTGACGCGGCCGGTAAATTTCCTGTTTCGCCGCAGGCGAACCCGGGTGCTCCCGCCAGAGATCTTATATCTTTACCCTCCTGGTCTTTCGCCGGCCGTTAGCCGCCCGGACGCCTGCCGCAGGGCCCGCCGGCGCCGGGCCTTCCGGGCCCGCCAGGCCCGGTAACCGCAGGAGTCCGGGAGGCGAACGGAGCCCGTCCGGGGCCGCACGTCCGGGAGACGATTTCCCGTCTCGGCGAGCCGGGCGGATGCGCTTGCCAGCGACCCCGGCCGAGCCTAGACTTGGCCGAGCATAAGATCTGAGATCTTATTTTGACGCAATGAGTGGGGATGTGCGTGCCGACTCCGGAACAGCTCAGTGCCCGTGCCGCCGACGCGGTCGACACCCACCGGCTCATCGAACTGGTCCAGGAGGTGTGCCGCATTCCGAGCGTCCTCGGCGAGGAGGGCGAGCTGGCCGGGTTCCTGCACCGGGTGATGGAGGAGTCCGGCTTCGAGGCGACCGGCCTGCAGCCGGTCCTGCCCGGCCGGCCGAACGCGCTGGGCGAGCTGTCGTTCGGCTCCGGCCCCCGGGTCGTGCTCACCGGGCACCTGGACACCAAGCCCGTGTCGCACGGCTGGACCGCGACCACGCCCTTCTCCGGCGAGCTCATCGACGGCAGCATCTACGGTCACGGGATCATGGACATGAAGGCCGCACTGGCCTGCCAGATCGTCGCCATGGAAGCGCTGCAGGACAGCGGCGCGGAGCTGGCCGGCACGGTGGCCATGGCCGCGGTCGCCGACCACATGGGTGACCAGCTCGGCTCCATCGCCTACTTCGACAGCTACCCGGCCGACATGGCGGTGCTCGGCGAACTGTCCGACAACGAGATCTTCCTCGGCCACCGCGGCCGGTACTACTTCGACGTCACCGTCCTCGGCAAGTCGGCGCACACCTGCCACAAGCCGCTGGCCGTCAACGCCAACGCGCTGGCGGCGCACGCCATCCTCGAGCTGGAGGCCTCGCACTACACCCCGGAGCTCGAAGACTGGGTTCGTGACCTGTTCGGCCCGGAGACGTTCGTGGTGCCCGGCCGCGTCTACGGCGGCCTGCCGCCCGGCGGGCCGTCGATGATTCCCGACGAGTGCGTGATCCGGGTGGACTGCCGGCCGCAGCCAGGCGTCAGCGTGATCGACGTACGGGCCGAGGTCGACCGCTGCCTGGACCGGGCCGGACACCGCGACCCGCGATTCCGGGCCGAGGTGGTGCTGGCCGACGTCAAGGACGGGTACCTGGCCGGGCCGGACGACGAGGTCGTCCGGCACATGCGCGACGCGGTCCGCGCGGTCCGGGCCCGCCCGGCCGGGGACGACGGGGCCCGGCGGCCGGCCGAGCCGGAGCTCCAGGTGGCGGGCTGGCTGGGCGACACGGCCAGCTTCGGCCTGAAGGTGCCGACGGTCATCTTCGGGCCCGGTGGCGAGCCGGTGTACTGCCCGGACGAGCATCTGAGCGTGGCCGACATCATCGAGGCGACCCAGGTCTACGCCAGCTTCGCCGCGCTCGCGCTGGCCCGGCCCGGGGAGTAAGCCTGTGAGGGTGCGCGCATGAGGGTGGTGCCGGCGACGTCAGCGGCTGGGAAGAAGCCAGACGGATCGGAAGGCGCATGAGAGTGGTGCTGGCGAAGCCGGGATTGGACGGTCATGACCGGGGGGTGAAGGTGGTGGCGATGGCCCTGCGTGACGCCGGCGCCGAGGTCATCTACCTCGGGCTGCGCCAGACCCCGGCGCAGATCGTGGCCGCCGCCCAGGCCGAGGACGCCGACGTGATCGGCATCTCGGTGCTGTCCGGCGTGCACCTTCCGCTGGCCCGGCAGATCCGCGAGGCGCAGCGGGCCGCCGGGGTGGACGACATCCCGCTGGTGGTCGGGGGCACGATCCCGGCCCAGGACGTCCCGGAGCTCACCGGCCTGGGCGTGCGCGCCGTCTACGGCGTGGGGACGCCGATCGACGACGTCGTCGCGGGGGTCATGGCCCTGGAGCAGCGGATCCCTGGAGCACGGGGCCCTGGACGGCGGGCCACGGTGATCACCACCGACTCCGGCATCCCGGTCAACCCCTGGTATGGGCCGCCGGAGGAACCGGGCCCCCCGCTGGGAGCGCCCGGCGAGCCCCCGTACACCCGCGGCCCGTACGCGTCCATGTACCGGGAGCGGCTGTGGACCATGCGCCAGTACGCGGGGTTCGGCTCCGCCGAGGACACCAACGCCCGCTTCCAGTACCTGCTCAGCCAGGGCCAGACCGCGCTGTCGGTCGCGTTCGACCTGCCGACCCAGCTCGGCTACGACTCCTCGCACGAGCTGGCCAGCAACGAAGTCGGCCGGGTGGGCGTGGCCATCGACACCGCGGACGACATGGCCGCCGTGTTCGACGGCCTGCCGCTGGAGGACCTGTCGGTCAACTTCACCATCAACGCGACCGCCCCGATCATCCTGGCCTTCTACATCGTGGCCGCGGAACGGCGCGGGGTGGACCCGGCCCGGCTGGCCGGCACGCTGCAGAACGACATCCTCAAGGAGTTCCTGGCCCGCAAGCTCTACGTGTTCCCGCCGCAGCCCTCACTCCAGCTCACCGGGGACGTGGTCGAGTACTGCGCCACCGAACTGCCGCGCTTCAACCCGATCTCCATCACCGGCTACCACGCCCGCGAGGCCGGCTGTGACGCCATCCAGGAGATCGGGCTCACCATGGCCTCGGCCATCGCGTACGCGGAGCATTTCACCGCCCGCGGCCTGGCGTTCGACTCGTTCGCGCCCCGGCTGTCCTTCCACTTCTCCAGCCAGCTGGACCTGTTCGAGGAGGCGGCCAAGGTCCGCGCGGCGCGCGGCCTCTGGTACGACATCGCCACCGAGCGGTTCGGCGCGGTCAACCCGCACTCGGGCCGGCTGCGTTTCTTCTCCGGCTGCTCGGGGGCCACGCTGACCGCCCAGCAGCCGCTCAACAACGTGGTCCGGTCGACGCTGCAGTGCCTGGCCGCGGTGCTCGGCGGCGCCCAGTCGATCCACGTGATGGGCTACGACGAGGCGCTGGAGATCCCCACCGAGGAGTCGGTCCGGCTGGCCCTGCGCACCCAGCAGATCATCGCCCACGAGTCCGGGGTGACCAGGACCGTCGACCCGCTGGCGGGTTCGTACTTCGTGGAGTCACTGACCAGCGAGCTGCGCACCCGGGCGCTGGAGCTGGTGCAGGAGGTGGACGCCGGCGGCGGCTACGTGCACCTGCTCGAGCAGGGTGTCCCGCAGCGGTGGATCGCCGAGGCCGCCTACCGCAGCGAACTGGCCACGCAGTCCGGGGCCCGGGTCAAGGTCGGGGTGAACCAGTTCACCGGCGGCGGCGAGGACCGCCCGCCCCGGCTGTTCGAGGTGGACACCACCGCGGCCGCCCGGCAGCGGGCCCGGCTGGCCACCCGGCTGGCCGGACGGGACGCCGCCGCGGCGGCCCAGGCACTCGCCCGGCTCAAGGAGACGGTGACGGCGGGCGCGAACACCATGCCGGCCTTCCTCGGCGCGGCCCGGGCGGGCTGCACCGTGGGCGAGATCACCGACGTGCTCCGCGCCGAGTTCGGCGAGCACCGGGAACCGCCCCCATGGTGAACCCGCCCGCGGGCAAGCCGCTGGCCGGGGTCCGGGTGCTGGACCTGACCCGCTTCGTGTCCGGCGCCTACTGCACGATGGTGCTGGACGCGCTCGGCGCCGACGTGATCAAGGTGGAGGGGCTGCCCGGCGGCGACCCCTACCGGGCCCAGGGCGCGGTCCGGGTGGGCAGTCTCAGCGGCCTGTTCGCCTCCCTGAACACCGGCAAGCGGAGCATCGCCGTCGACCTGACCGCGCCGGACGGGACCGAACTGGTCCGCACCCTCGCGCGGCGCAGCGACGTGTTCGTCGAGAACGCCCGGCCCGGGTCGCTGGAGCGGGCCGGGCTCGGCCCGGACCGGCTGCACGCGCTGAACCCGCGGCTGGTCTACGCCTCGATCTCCGGGTTCGGCCAGACCGGCCCGGACGCGGCCCGCGGCGGCTTCGACCTGATCCTCCAGGCGGCCAGCGGCATCATGGCGGTGACCGGCAACGAGACGGGCGGCCCGGTCAAGGTCGGGGCGCCGGTGCTGGACATCGGGTCCGGGATGAGCGCGGCGACCGCCATCATCGCGGCGCTGTTCGCCCGGACCGCCGACGGGCTCGGCCGCACGGTGAGCTCGTCGCTGCTGGAGTTCGCGCTGGGCTGCTTCACCAGCTACGCCGCGGACATGCTGGAGACCGGCACCTCGCCGGGCCTGCTCGGCAACGACTCCCCCCAGTTCGCCCCGTACGGCGTGTTCCGCTGCCGGGACGGGTCCCTGGCGCTGGCCGGCGCGGGCAGCGAGACGCTCTGGGTCAAGCTGTGCGGCGTCCTCGGGCGGCCGGACTGGGCCGCCGACCCGCGTTTCGCCACCAACGCGGACCGGCTGGCGCACCGCGCCGAGCTGACCGCGCAGATCGAGCAGATCCTCACCCGGGACAGTGCCGCGCACTGGCAGCAGGTCCTGGACGAGGCCGGGATCCCGGCCTCCCCGGTGCTGCCGCCCGCCGCGGCGCTGACCTCGGCGCAGGCCAAGTCGCTGGAGGTATGCCAGGCAGGCCAGCACCCCGGACGGCTACGGCTACCAGACGGTCCGCCCGCCGCTGGCCGTCTCCGGCCCGGCGGGCTCGCAGGAGCCGCTCGGGTACTCGCGCGGCGCGCCCGGCCTCGGCCAGCACACCGCCGAGGTGCTCGCCGGGGCCGGGCTGGCCGCGGCCGAGATCGAGGACCTGACCGCCCGCGGGATCGTGGCCGGATGAGCGCCACCCGCCCTCCCCAGCCCGGCACCCGTGAGCTGGCCCAGCTGGTCCTCGACCGGACCGTCGCGCTGAGCGCGATCCCGGCCCCCACCGGGCACGAGGAGCAGCGGGCCCAGGTCGTCCGGGACTGGTGGACGGCCGACGGGCTGCCCGGTGTCGCCGTCGGCACGGCGGGGAACGTCCGCGCCCAGCTGCGCGCCGGGGACCCGCAGCGGCCTGCGGTGCTGCTGTGCGCGCACCTGGACACCGTGTTCGGCCCCGAGGTCGCCCACGCGGTGGTGCGCCACGGCGGGCGGCTCACCGGGCCCGGGGTGGGCGACAACACGGTCGCGGTCTGCGCGCTCAGCGCGCTGGACGCGCTGCTGCCCGGCCAGCTCCGGCACCCGGTGTGGATCGTGGCCACCACCGGCGAGGAGGGCCTGGGCAACCTGGCCGGCGTCCGCGCCCTGCTCGACGACCCGCCGGGCCCGGTCCGCGCGGTCATCGCCCTGGAAGGCAACTACCTCGGCCGGGTGAACGTGACCGGCGTGGGGTCAACCCGATGGCGGGTCAGGGTCACCGGCCCGGGCGGGCACGCCTGGGAAGAGGCCGGCCAGCCCAGCGCGGTGCACGAGGCGGCCCGGCTGATCACCGCGCTCGCCGCGCTGGCCCGGCCCGGGCAGGCTCAGCCCGGGCAGACTCGAGCCCGCCCCGCCCAAGGCCACCGTGAACGTGGGGCTGATCGAGGGCGGTGAGTCGGTCAACTCCCGGGCCCAGCGCGCCGAGTTCCTGGTCAACCTGCGCAGCGGCGACCCGGCCGCGCTGGACACGCTGCGCGCGGCGGCCCGGGCCGTGCTGGAGGACCCGGCGGTGCCGCTCGGGGTCTCGGTGCACGTCATCGGCGAACGGCCCGCCGGCCAGCTGGACCCGGCTCACCCGCTCGCTACCCTGGCCGCACAGGTGCTCCGCGAGGCGGGGATCGCGCCCCGGCTGACCGCGGCCAGCACCGACGCGAACGCCGCCTACCCGCGCGGGATCCCGGCCCTGACCCTCGGCGTCACCACGGGCGAGGGCACCCACACCGAGCAGGAGTGGATCGACGTCGATCCGGTGGCGACCGGCCTGGCGGCCCTGGCGGCCACGGTCGCCCGACTGGACGAACAGGAGTGGTGAGAACGGTGCGCACCGGAGTGACCCTGCAGGGCGTCGACCCGCCGGACGACTTCGAGGAGATGGTCACGGAGATCGAGAGCCTCGGCTACGACAGCTTCTGGCTGACCGACTCCTCGCTGCACTCCCGCAACTGCTGGGCCTATCTCACGCTGGCGGCCCGGCGGACGTCCCGGATGACGATCGGCACCGCGGTCACCAACCCGGTGACCCGCCACCCCGCGATCACCGCGGTGGCCGCGGCCACCCTGGCCGACATCTCCGGCGGCCGGGCCATCCTGGGCATCGGCGCGGGCGACCGGCCGCTGCTGTCCCTGGGCTACACCCCGGCCCGGCTGGCCACCCTGGAAGCCTCCATCGCGGCCATCCGGGCGCTGTGGAGCGGCGCCACCGTCGACGCCGACGAGCCAGGGTTCGCGCTGCACGACGCGCACTACCGCTTCCCCCCGGGCACGGACATCCCGGTGTGGGTGTCCGCGACCGGCCCGCGCACGCTGGAACTGGCCGGGCGGGTCGCGGACGGCGTGATCTTGCTGGCCGGGCTGCATCCCGAGGGGATCTCGTTCGCGCTGGAGCACATCAACCGCGGCGCCGAGGCGGCCGGGCGCAGCCAGCGGCCGCCGGTGACCGTGTTCGCCTACGGGGCCATCGACGAGGACGAGGAGAAGGCCATCGCCGCAGCCCGCACCATCGCCGCCTGGTTCCCGCAGACCGCGCCGGTGCACTGCCGGCTGGCCGGCCTGCCGCAGGAGACCATCGACCAGGTCCGCAGCAGCTACGCGGGGGGCGAGTTCCAGGAGGCGGCCCGGGCCGCCGCGGCGCTGCCGGTCGAGTTCGTGAAGCGGATGGCGCTGGCCGGCGGCAAGGACGAGGCCCGGCAGCACCTGCGCGACCTGGCCGGGCTGGGAGTGGACTCGGTGACCGTGTTCCCGCTCGGGCCAGACCGGATGGCCACGGTCCGGGCGTTCGCGGACGCCGTGGCGTCCGAGACGGCGATGGCATGAACGCGACCGGCGCCCGGCCGGCCAGGAAGGCATCGGCATGATCATCATCCAGGGCGGCACGGTGCTCACCGTGGACCCCGCCGACACCGTGCACTTCGGCGGCCACGTGGTCATCGACGGGGACCAGATCACCGCGGTCGGCCCGGACGGCTACCCGGGCGAGGTGCCGGCGGGGGCCGAGGTCATCGACGCGTCCGGGATGGTCGTCATGCCCGGGCTGGTCGACCTGCACTACCACACCGCGGTCGGCAAGGGCTTCTGTGACCACCTGCCGCTGCTGGAAGGGCTGGAGGAGTTCTGGTACCCCTCCATCCGGGCGCTCGACCCGGAGACCGCGTACTGGGCGGCGCTGTCCAGCTACCTGGAGTCCATCAAGTGCGGCGTGACCACGGTCAACGACATGTACCGCCAGCTCGGCGGGCTGGGCCGGGCCGCCGAGGAGATCGGCATCCGGGCCGTGCTGTCCAACGACGTGGCGCTGCCCGAGCACAACCTGGACACCCTGGCGGACAACAAGGACTCCTACGACGCGGTGCACGGCCTGGGCGACGGCCGGATCGAGGTCTACGTCGGCATCGAGTGGCTGCCGCTGGCCTCCCCCGAACTGCTCCGCGACGCCCGGGCCCTGGCCGACGAGCTGGGCACCGGCATCCACGTGCACCTGAACGAGTCGCTGGGCGAGGTGGAGAACAGCAAGCAGCGGTTCGGCCGCCGC
This sequence comes from uncultured Actinomycetes bacterium, assembly GCA_963781085.1. Taxonomy (GTDB): domain Bacteria; phylum Actinomycetota; class Actinomycetes; order Streptosporangiales; family Streptosporangiaceae; genus RYN-230. The sequence goes on along the minus strand of CAWAES010000003.1, from coordinate 36,635 downwards.
CCGACCGAGGTGGCCTACGACGCCGGGCTGCTCGGCCCGGACTGCGTGGCCGCGCACTGCGTCTGGCTCACCGACCATGAGATCGGGCTGATGCGCGAGACCGGCACCAGCATCTCGCACAACCCCAGCTCCAACGCCAAGCTCGGCAACGGGGTGGCCCGGGTGCCCGAGATGCTCGCCGCCGGGCTGAACGTGGGCCTGGGGCATGACGCGGCCGAGTCCAGTAACACCTGCGACCTGTTCGACGTGATGAAGTTCGCCTCGCTCATCCACCGTGCGTACCGGGTGGACGCGAGCCTGCTCCAGGCCCCGGCGGTGGTGCGGATGGCGACCCGCAACGGGGCGGCCGCCCTGCGGCACAACACGGGCGAGCTGGCCCCGGGCCGCAAGGCCGACGTCATCCTGGTCGACACGCGCAGCGCGATGTTCACCCCGCTGCTCCCCGGCGACCCGGCCCACGTGTACTCCCACCTCGTCTTCGCGGCCGACGGCAGCGCGGTGGACACCACGATCGTGGACGGGAAGGTCCTCATGCGCGGCCGCGAGCTCACCACCGTGGACGAGGCCACCGTGCTGGACCAGGCCAACCAGGCCCTGCAGCGTGTGATCACCGCTATCGACTACAAGCACTGACGCAGGAGCACTGAGCTAAGCAGTACTGGCCTAAGCAGCACTGACCCACAGGAGCACGGGCATGAGCAAGATCATTATCACCGGCGGCACGGTGCTGACCGTCAACGACGCCGACGACGTGCACTTCGGCGGGCACGTGGTGCTGGACGGCGACCGCATCGCCGCGGTCGGCGAGGGGCCCTACGCGGGCCCGGCCGGCGACGGTGACCAGGTCATCGACGCCTCCGGCAAGATCGTCATGCCCGGCCTGGTCGACCTGCACTACCACACCGCGATCGCCAAGGGCTTCAGCGACCACCTGCCGCTGTGGGAGTACCTGGACGCCTGCTGGTACCCGTTCATCCGGACCCTGGACGCCGAGGCGGCCTACTGGTCCGCGGCCGCGAGCTACCTCGAGTCGATCAAGTGCGGGGTCACCACGGTCAACGACATGTACCGCCGGCTGCCCGACCTGGGGCGGGCCGCGCACGACATCGGCATCCGGGCCGTGCTGTCCAACGACGTGGCGCTGCCCGAGCACAACCTGGACACCCTGCAGGACAACAAGGACGCCTACGACGCGGTGCACGGCCTGGGCGACGGCCGGATCGAGGTCTACGTCGGCATCGAGTGGCTGCCGCTGGCCTCCCCCGAACTGCTCCGCGACGCCCGCGCGCTCGCCGACGAACTGGGCACCGGCATCCACATCCACCTCAACGAGTCGCTCACCGAGGTGGAGAACAGTAAAGAACGCTTCGGCCGCCGCCCGACCGAGGTGGCCTACGACGCCGGGCTGCTCGGCCCCGACTGCGTGGCCGCGCACTGCGTCTGGCTGTCCGACACCGAGATCGCGCTGATGCGCGAGACGCACACCCAGATCTCACACAACCCCAGCTCCAACGCCAAGCTCGGCAACGGGATCGCCCGGCTGCCGGAAATGCTGGGCGCCGGGCTCAATGTGGGCCTCGGTCACGACGCCGCCGAGTGCAACAACAGCCGGGACGCGTTCGAGGTGATGAAGTTCGCGTCGCTGGTGCACCGGGCCAACCGGGTGGACGCCAGCCTGATGCAGGCGCCGTCCGTGCTCCGGATGGCCACCCGCAACGGCTCAGCCGCGCTGAAGCACGACACGGGCGAGCTGACCATCGGCAAGAAGGCCGACGTCATCCTGGTGGACACCCAGAACCCGATGTTCACCCCGCTGATGCCCGGCGACAAGGCGCACATCTACTCCCACCTGGTCTTCGCCGCGAACGGCAGCGCGGTGGACACCACGATCGTGGACGGGAAGATCCTGATGGCCGGCCGCCAGCTGCGCACCATGGACGAGCGGCAGATCCTGGCCGAGGCCAACGAGGGCTTCCTGCGCACCCTCAAGCAGATCCGCGCGTAGGCCGGGACCGGCCCATGCAGATCGACGCGCACACCCACATCCTCAGCCTGGCGCAGGACGCGGAGTTCACCACCGAGTACGGCCGCGAAGGCTCGCTGTGCATCTACCGCAGCCTGGGCCTGCTGCCCTCGCACCGGCCGCCGACCGAGGAAGAATGGGAGGCCAGCGGGTACAGCCGGAAAGGCTTCCCGGTGATCGGGCCGGACGAGTCGGTCCGCGACCATCCCGGGTTCGACAAGATCGTGATCCTGGCCGTGTCCCCGCAGTTCCTGGACGGCGAGCTGATCGGGACCGTGGACAGCTACGGGATCACCGGCGTGCCCGGCCCGCCGACCCCGGAGAAGTGCAACGACTACATCGCCGCGATCGCCGCGGCCCAGCCGGACACGTTCATCGGGTACGCGTCGGTCAACCCGAACTACCGCGGCCCGGCCGCCGCGGTCCGCGAGCTGGAGCGGGCCGTGCGCGACCTGGGCCTGCAGGGCCTCAAGCTCTACCCGATGTACCAGGACTGGTCCCCCGCCGACCCGGTGATCGCCTTCCCGGTGTTCGAGAAGGCCCAGGAACTCGGCATCCCGGTGATGGTGCACCAGGCGGGCTCGACCCGGATCGACGCCCGGATGGAGTACGCCCGCCCGGCGCTGCTGGACGCGGCGGGACGGCACTTCCGCGAGCTGCGGCTCACGATCGCGCACTGCGGGCTGCCCTGGGTGGACGAGGCCATGTTCATGCTGACCAAGCACCCGAACTTCTACGCCGAGCTGAGCTACCACATCGCCAGCGTGACCACCGAGGAGCTGCTGCGTTTCCTGGTCCACGCCGAGGCGTCGTTCGTGCCGCTGGAGAAGCTGTTCTTCGGTACTGACTACCCGGGCTTCCTGTACGACCCGGTGAAGCTGCGGGCCAAGCTGCTGGCCGTGAACGAGCACGCGGACCGGGTCGGCTGCGCACCCATCCCCCAGGCCAAGCTGGACGGCATCCTGGGCGACAACTACGCCCGCATGCTCGGCCTGCCACTTTCTTGATCACGGTCCGCCAGCGCCCGCTACCTTCACCCGCCCGTCCCTGGAACCTTGATCAGGTCATGGAACGGCGGCCGCGCGGAGGTCCACTCGCGGATGCCGTTAGCCTCAAGCTGTCGGGACCATGGTCCACTGACCCGCCGTCTGAGCGCGGCTAGGGTGAACTTACAGTCACCGACAATCCGCCGCACACCTGGTCTTGCCGCAGGTAGGTGCGGACAGGAAGGCCTCAGCCAGATGGACGAATCAGCGGCGGCGCAGGGGAAGATCGGCGTTTTCCTGCTTGACGACCATGAGATCGTCCGGCGGGGCGTGAAAGACCTCCTGGAAGCCGAGCCCGACGTCGTCGTCGTCGGTGAGGCGGGCACCGCCGAATCCGCCCTGGCCCGGATCCCGGCTCTGAAGCCAGACGTGGCCGTGCTCGACGTCCAGCTCCCGGACGGTGATGGCGTCAGCGTGTGCCGCGACATCCGGTCGAAGATGCCGGAGGTCGCCTGCCTGATGCTGACCTCGTTCGGGGACGACGAGGCACTGTTCGACGCGATCATGGCCGGTGCGGCCGGATACGTGCTCAAGCGGATCCGGGGCACCGACCTGGTCAGTGCGGTGCGGACGCTCGCGGCTGGCGAGTCCATGCTGGACCCGCAAGCCGCGAGCCGGGTCATGAAGCGGATGCGGGACCAGGCCGCGCACTCCGACCCGCTCACCGGGCTCACTGCCCAGGAAAAGCGCATCCTGGAGCTGATCGGCGAAGGACTGACCAACCGGCAGATCGGCGAGCGCCTGTTCCTGGCGGAGAAAACGGTCAAGAACTACGTCTCGGCCTTGTTCGCCAAGCTGGGCATGCAACGCCGGACGCAAGCCGCCGCCTTCGCGGCCCGGATCTTCGACGGCGGGGACAAAGTCCGCAACTAACGGCCCGCTGCCTCTGCGGAGGCGCGCCCAGGCAGCGGCACCCGCCAGTGCAGCTCAGTCCCTCCGCTGTTCCCTGGCCCGACGCTGAGCGTGCCTCCATGGTGCTCAGCACGCTGAGCCAGGTTGGCCAGCCCACTGCGGCGGGAAGTATCGGTGATGCCGCTGCCGTTGTCACGCACGAGGAGGCTGAGCTCACTGCCTGCCCCGATGTTCACCTCCGTACTGGTGGCCTTCCCGTGGCGGGCCGCGTTCGACAGTGCCTCGCGCAGCGCGTGCACCATGTCCTCGCCGATGTCGCCAGGGATCCCGTCGTCCAGGTGGCCGGTCAGCCGGAGCGAGGAGGTCATGCCCATCGGCTCGGTCATCTCCTCGATCACGTCCATGACCCTGTCGCGGAGCACGGGGGCAGCCTTGCCCCGAGCCTGCAAGGCAAAAATCGCGTGGCGGATGTCGTTGATGGTCGTGTCCAGGTCGTCGACCACGCTGCTGACCCGCTCTTCGACTGCTGGGCGTTCGATCATCGGCAGAGTGCCCTGCAGTTTCATCCCGCTGGCGTAGAGCCGCTGGATGACCAGGTCGTGCAGGTCCCGGGCGATCCGGTCCCGGTCTTCGAACACCGCCAGCCGCTCCGCGTCGTCGCGCCGCTCAGCCAGCTCCAGCGCGATCGCGGCCTGCGCGGCGAACGTGGTGACGAGGTCCACAGCGGCCCGGGGAAGCGGCATGGCACCGGGGTGGCGTCCAATGGTCAGCACGCCGCGTGCGCTGCCAGGCGCGCCGAGCGGGAAGACGATCGCCGGTCCCAGGTCCAGGTTTTCCCGGGCCGCCTTCGCCACCCGCTCGTCGTTGCGGAAGTCCTCAACCACGATCGGCAGACCGGAAGCCAGTACCTCCCCCGACAGCGACGTTGCCGCGGGAAGCATCAGGCCCAGGGCGTGCTGCGCGCCTGCCCCCGCGGCGTGAGCGATCATCATCTGGCGGCGGCCTGCTTCAGGAAGCGCCAGCACGACAAGGTCAGCTCCAGTCATCTCCAGGGTCTGCTCGGTGACGAACCCCAGCACCTCTTCCACGGCGGTCCCGGCCAGCAGCCGCCGGGTCACCTCGGAACTGGCCCACAGCCACCGCTGCTGCCGCTGGGCCTCATCGAACAGCCGGGCGTTCTCGATCGCCACCCCGGCCGCGGCGGACAGCGCGGTAACCAGGACCTCGTCTTCCTCGTCGAACGCCGCCCCGTCCCGCTTCCCGGTCAGGTACAGGTTGCCGTAGACCTCGTCACGGATCCGGAGCGGTACACCGAGGAAGGTCCGCATGGGCGGATGACCGTCCGGGAACCCCGAGGACCGGGCATGGCCCGCGATGTTCTCGAGGCGCAACGTGCGCGAATCCGTGATCAGCTCCCCGAGCAGGCCACGGCCTTCGGGCCAATGATCGATCGCGGCGATCCCGGCCTCATCCAGACCAACCGGGATGAACTCGGCCAGCCGGCCGTCTTCACCGACCACGCCCAGAGCACCGTAGCGCGCGTCCACCAAGGCGACCGCGGCTTCCACGATCCGACGGAGCACCGCTTCGAGTTCGAGGTTGCTGCCCACCGCGAGAACCGCCTCAAGCAGCCCATGCACCCGGTCGCGGGTCGCGACCACGGCCTGCAGCCGGCCCTGAAGCTCGGACAGCAGGTCGTCGAGCGGCAGATGCGGAAGGATCGGATGCGATTCAGAGGATTCCAAGGAGGCAGGCCTCCTCTGGCAGCCTCGGGTGCGATGGCCAGATCGTATGGCAATGAGGTTCACGGCGACCAGCGCGGCCAGCCTCAGCTTCCCCCCGCCGGGTTACTGATCAGCCAACGGTATTTGCGCGAGCCCACGGGCCGCAGGAACTATACGCGAGTACTGGTCGGGGGTCACCATCGCGATATGGCCATCAGCCAGCCATTTCACCACATACGGCGGGGTGCCATTCTGCCCGACGACTCCGACGATAAGGCCGGTACGAGTGTGACGGCCTGGCACAACCAGCGTGTCACCAGCGCGGGCCCGCATCACAGTGTCCTTTCTGGTGCTTCTGGCGTCGAGATAATCGCTTCCGCAAACGGTCCCGTGCCTCAAAGCCTGGCCGAACCGGCAAGCCGATTCACGGCGCCCGTGATCGTTCATGCTGGCTCCGGGGACCTCCGGATACGCCTGCCAGTGATGTGCTTGGGGATGATACGGATGAACTGTTCCTTGAGGCCGCCCGGCCACGCCTGCACGCGGAGCTCGGCGATCGGGATGAGTTCCTCGTCCGAGGCAACGAAGTGCGCCGCGCCCTGAACGAGGACGCTCCAGCCTTCCTGGGTGACCGGCTGTATCTCGTCCATCTCGAACGCGACGTTGTATTCAGCGTCCGCGATCCCGGTTCGCAGGTCCTCCACCATCGAACTGTGCAGCCCGGTGCGGAACACGATCGTCTGCTCATAGAGGTCATAGTTGACTGGCAGCACCGCAGGCCCGAACCGGCTGGTGTATCCGATCCGGCCGACCCCGCCCCCGGCGATCAGGGACAGGCACTGCGTCTGGTCCAGGGCCTCGATGACCGGTTCGCTGGCCGCGGGCTGACGGCTGCCGTCGTCCGGTTGCTGAGTTGCCACGGTGATGCGCTTCATTGCCGAGCCTCTCTTTTCCTGCGCCGTGAGCTTTCTCACGCCGATCTCTTGGTGCACGCGCCTCAAATACCGAGCACGCCTATCGGCTCACGGTTGCCTGCTGTGGCTCGGTCCGCTAGGGACCAAGGTCGGTACTGAGAGAGTCGTGAGTCCCAGTGACGGACAATCCCGACTAAGGCCCGCTGGCGCGATGACTGAAGTCCTTCCCAGCCAGGGTCCCGCGGCCCTGCTCCCCGATTCTGGTTCGCGGGAAGCTTCATTTGTCGGAATCAATTACCGGGCCCCGGGCCCGGTGCCTAAAGGAGGCACCAGAAATGCGCCGCAAGACTTTTGATGCACTGGTCAGCGCGGGAGGGCTCGTCCTCGTGGCGGTCTTGCTGGTTGCGGGGGTTCTGCTGCTGTGGGGGCACTCATACGCGAACGGGCAAGTCTCCAGCCAGCTGTCCGCCCAGAAGATCGTCTTCCCGACGAAGACCAACGCGGAGTTCAAGGCCCTGCCAGCCTCCGACCAGACCGCCATGGGTGCTTACGCTGGCCAGCCGATGACCACCGGCGCGCAGGCCAAGGCCTACGCCGACCACTTCATCGCCGTCCACCTGACTGAGATAGGCAAGGGCAAGACCTACTCGCAGCTGTCGGCCGAGTCGCTGGCCCAGCCGAAGAACGTGGCACTGGCCGGCGTGGTGCAGACCGTGTTCCGCGGCACCACGCTCCGCTCGATGCTGCTCGAGGCCTACGGCTTCTGGCAGATGGGCCAGATCGCCCTGCTCGCCGCGATCGCGTCCTTCGCCAGCGCCGGCCTGCTGCTGATCCTCTCGATCGCCGGCCTGGTGCACGGGCGCCGGGTCCCCGCCGAGACCGAGGTCCTGCCCAAGACGGTGCACGCGAGCACCGTCAACGCCTGACCCGCTGGCCAGATCCGGCCCCGCCTCTGGCCGGGCCGGATCTGGCTTTTCGCGGGCTCCTGTTCGCACCAGCAAATCCCGAGGGAGAACCCATCATGAAATCTGCGGTAGTCCGGGCATTCGGCCAGCCACTGGTGATCGAAGACCGGCCGATCCCAGGACCTGGCCCCGGCCAGGTCGCCGTCCGGATGGAAGCATCTGGCCTGTGCCACACCGACATCCACGCGGCCCACGGAGACTGGCCAGTTACCCCCACTCCGCCGTTCGTGCCGGGCCACGAAGGTGTCGGCATCGTGTACTCAGCCGGCGAAGGCGTGACCAGTGTCCAGACCGGCCAGCGGGTCGCGGTGCCCTGGCTGGGCTACGCGTGCGGCACCTGTGAGCTCTGCCTGACGGGCTGGGAGACGCTCTGCCTGAAGCAGCAGAACACTGGCTACTCGGTGGACGGGACCTTCGCCGAGTGCTTCATCGCCGACGCCGCCTTCGCGACACTGGTGCCCGACGGCATCGACCCGATCGACGCTGCCCCCTCACCTGCGCCGGCGTCACCACCTATAAGGCCGTCAAGGTCGGCAACGTCCGCCCTGGCGACCTGGTCGCCATCTCCGGCGTCGGCGGCCTCGGGCACCTCGCGGTGCAGTACGCGAAGATCTCCGGCGGCACCGTGGCCGCCATCGACATCACCGACGAGAAGCTGCAGCTGGCCAAGGATCTGGGGGCCGACCTGGTCATCGACGCCCGCGCCGAAGACCCGGCGAAGGTCCTGCAGGCCCACGGCGGCGCCAGCGTCGCCATCGGGCTAGCCGTGGATGACAAGTCGTTCGCCACCGCCTACGCCGGCCTGCGGCGCGGCGGCCGGCTCGTACTGGTCGCGCTCCCCGCGAAAGGCATGCTGCAGATCCCGGTCTTCGACACCGTGCTGAACGGCACCTCGGTGATCGGGTCCATCGTGGGGACCCGTGCCGACCTGACGACCGTGTTCGCCCTGCACCGCGAGGGCCGCACCCGCGTGGTGACCGAGACGCGCCCGCTCGAGGACGTCAACGACGCCATCGACGAAGTCCTGCACGGCAAGACCAGGGCACGCATCGTGCTCCAGCCCTAAACGGGCGCCAGGACCCCGGCCCGCCTGACGGCGCCAGGCGGGCCGGACACCCCCCACGCAGCTCCCCCAGACCGAAAGTCTGGGAGAGCTGTCGTCCAGGTGGTCGTCGATCAGTGCTGCGGGGGCGGGCCGAGCAGTTCGATGGCGTGCTGGACGGCTGCGTGGCCGAGCGCGGCGGGATCGACCGGCGCCAGGTCAGGGAGACGCCGTTCGCGCGCGGGTTCGCCGACGTCGGCCGCGAAATGCTCGAACCCGGAGGGGGTGGTGATCTGCAGGGCCCGCAGCGGCTCGTCGGTCCCGACGAGGAACGTGTGTGGCAGGCCCACCGGCAGCAACACGAAATCACCGGCTCCGGCCTGGAAGGCCTGGCCGTCACAGCGGAACTCCGCCGTGCCGGAGAGCAGGTAGAACATCTCGTCCTCGTCCAGGTGGCGGTGCAGCGGCGGGGCGAAACCCGCCGGGTTGACGAACTCGGCGACCGTGAGGCGCCCGCGGGTGTCGGCCCCCGTGGCCTTGAGGGTGACGAGGCTGCCGAGGAACCACAGCGTGTCACCCTCGGTCTGGCGGCGGACGTAGGGGCGGGCGGGTGCGGCCTGGGACATGACGTATCCCCAATTGGATAGACGTGAGTCTTGTTAATAGCCCGTTAGTATCGTGGAGTTATGAGCAGTGTCAAGGACGGGGCACCCCGGCGCCGGTACGCCTCCCCGGTGCGGGAGGAGAACGCACGCCGCACCCGCAGGGCGATCGTCGCCGCAGCCAGCGAACTGTTCACCGCCCGCGGGTACGCCGCGACCTCGCTCGCCGATGTCGCCGCGGCGGCCGGGGTGGCCCGCCCCACCGTATTCGCCGCGTTCGGGTCCAAGCCGGCCCTGCTCCGCCAGGTCCTCGACCAGGCCCTCGCCGGCGACGACGAACCCGTCCCGGTGGCCAGCCGGCCGTGGTTCCGGCCGGTCTGGGACGCGCCCACCCAGGACGCCGTCCTCGGCGCGTACGCCCAGGTGTGCACGCTGATCGGCGGGCGGGCCGCGCAGAGCTTCGAGGCCGTCCGCCGGGCCGCCGACACCTCGCCCGAGGTAAGCGAGTTGTGGAACACCCTCCAGGGCCACCGCCGCGCCGGGGCGCACATGGTCGTCAGGCACCTGGAATCGCTCGGGCCGCTGGGGTCAGGACTTGGCACCCGCCGCGCGACCGACCTCTTGTGGGTTTTCAACGATCCCGCCCACTACAACGCCCTCGTGCTCCAGTGCGGCTGGCAGGAGAGCGTGTTCGCAGACTGGCTCGGCAGCCAGATGCGGCATGCCCTGCTGCCCGCCTGACCACCCCGCCGACGGCCTGGGTCCATAGTCGTCATGTTCGGCACCGTTGGAGCCGGGCCCAGGCCACCCAGCCGGTTAACGGACTGCCGTCTTTGCCATAGTCGGCGGCGAGTTCGCGGACGATGTCCAGGCCGTGTGACCGGCTGTCGCGGTGCGGACGCTCGTCCCAGGTTCCCCCGTTGTCTTCGACTTCGATCAGGACGTGGTCGTCGAAGACGCTGGCGCGAACGGTGAAGATGCCGCCGGGGTGGCGGCTGGCTGAGTGCAGGACGGCGTTAGTGGCCAGCTCAGAGACGCACAGCACGGCGTCGTCAGCGGCTGGGCAGGCGTCGAGGACGGCGATGAATGCCCGGGCGACCTGCACCTGGTCGGCGTGGGCGGGGAGTACCTGTTCGCGCACCGTCGTGTGTGACAGGGCTGCACCTTGCGGACTGACGGCTGGCGTCATCCCTGGTCCTTCCCGTGACGTGCCTGGGAGCCAGGCCAGACGACGGGTCTGCTGACTGGCATCGGCTGGCCCGGCCTGGTCTCCAGCGTCGTCCGCCAGGGCTACGCTGCGGAAGGGAAACACGCGCTGTGTAGCGGCTCAAGTGGGGAGTGTGACATGGCGGGTGCCTGGTCGTGACAACAGTGATCAGTCCGCGCTGGCGATGTTCGCCGCCGAACTGCGGGCGGTACGGGCCAAAGCCGGGTTGTCCCGAAGACACGGCGTTAGGGACCCCGGGCACGTTCGCACGAATGCAGTTACACCTGCGGGCCGCGCCGTTTCCCACCTGGTTCCGGCCCTTCGCCCAGCACGAGCAGGACGCCACCGCACTGCGCACCTTCGAGCATTCGCTGGTGCCTGGCCTGCTGCAGGTACCGGAGTACGCCCGGGCCCTGCTGAGCACCCGGATGGGCACCAGCCAGGACGAGACCGAGCAACTGGTCACCGCGCGGATGGAACGGCAGGTGATCCTGGACCGGGCCGACCCGCCGTTGCTGTGGGTTGTCATCGACGAGCACGCGCTCCGCCGCCCGGTCGGCGGTCGGAAGGTCATGGCTGAGCAGCTGGATCACCTGGTGCAGATGACCCAGCGGCCCGGCATCCTGATCGAGGTGATTCCGCTGGACGTGGGCGCGCACGAGGGCGTGAACGGCGCGTTTGTCATCGCGGAGTTCGCTGACGCGCCCAGTATCGTGTACCTGGAGACGGCACTAACGGGACTCGTCGTTGAGCGGCCTGAAGACGTGGCGGCCGTCACGCTGAGCTATGAGACTTTGCGGGCCGAGGCGCTGTCGCGTTCCGGTTCCCTGGACAAGCTGAAGGAAGTACGGCAGACATGGACCTGAACCACGCCGACTGGCGCAAGAGCAGCTACAGCGGAACCAACGGCGGCAACTGCGTGGAAATAGCGCGCAATCTGCCCGGAGTCGTCGCGGTACGTGACAGCAAGGACCCCGGCGGCCCGGCGCTGGCCTTCACACCGGCGGACTGGGAGGCGTTCACGGCCGGGCTCAAGGACTGATCCGGACAGAGTTCTTGGCCGACCCGTGCGGTGGGACACCGGCATAACTACGGTGCCCCTGTTCATGCCTGCAGCAACATGATCGGTGGTCCTGGGATGGCGGTGGGTGCCGTGGTGATGTCGCGGGCTCAACTTGTTGTCGGGGCACCGGTGGCGCTGGCGGTGGGCCGGCGGCGGTTCAGCAGGCTTCGCCGCGCGGGGGCTCGCCCGTATGCACTGGCGGGGACGCTCCCGGAGATCTTGTGGCAGGACAGCTGGCGCGACGGGAGCCTGACCGGCGTGGTGCTGGCGTATGGGTATCCGCACGCGGTATCCAGGCCGTTTACCGAGGTGGAGACCTGTTTCGATGGGTCTCCCAGTGCTGCGCCGTCGCTGGAGGTGGCGATTGCCCGCGCTGAGCATCGTGACGAGTTCTTCGCCCGATGGGAGTGGGTCGGGGCTGGAGGCCCGTTTGATGACGAGACGCCTTAGCTGTCCGTGCGGGTAGGCACCGTCGTGACGAGCGCATGGTCAGCGTGGACGGTGTGGAGGGGCCGGTAATGGTGGTGTCTCGTGGTGACTATGCGGCGCTGCGATTCCGCGACGGCGCGGCAGTTGTCACGGCGGTGGCCCGGTTCGGGTTCCCTGACGAGCCGGCCTTCGGCCTGGTTGATGACCTGGAGGCCTACTTCGCCGGGTACCGACGCCTGGTGCGCGGCTTTCTGCTGCCCTGGTCTAAGTGAGGCCGCCTGGGGGTCAGCGGACGGGCCAGGCGGGCAGGGGGTCGATGCCGATCTCGGCCAGGACGCGGCGGTTGATCTGCTCGACCTGCTCGCGCAGTTCGCCTTCGTCGACCCGGGTCAGCTGCTTGCGGTAGAGCAGGACGTCCCCGCCGACCAGGACGGTGTCCACCGAGTGGCCGGTCACGCCGTAGACCAGGTTGGCCACCGGGTTGTGCAGCGGCCGCCAGTCGAAGTCGGCGGTGTCGAACACGACCAGGTCGGCCTGCTTGCCGGGCTCCAGCGAACCGGTCTCGTCGTGCATCCACAGCGCGGTCGCGCCGCTGATGGTGGCCATCTCCACGGCCTGCTCGGCGGTGACCGCCGTCGGGTCGCGGCGGGCGTCCCGGGGCAGCAGCGCCGCCAGCTGCATCGACCGGCAGATGTCCTGGTGGTTCGAGACGTTCTCGGCGTCGGTGCCCAGCGCCATGGGCACCCCGGCGGCGAGCAGCTCGGGCCACTTGCCGGTCTGCGTGGTGCCCTTGGCCAGCTTGAGCGCGGACGAGGGGTTCTGCGAGATCCGCGCGCCCGCGTCGGCCACCAACCGCACGTCCCGGTCATCCAGGCTGGTCATGTGGTTGAGCAGGGTGCGCTCGTTGAGCGCGCCGATCTCGTGCATGTGCTCCACCGGCCGGTGCCCGAAGGTGGCCAGCTCCAGCTCGACCTCACGCTCGCTGGTTGACTTGTGCAGCACGAACAGGGACTCCGCCTCCCGGGCCAGCTCGGCGGCGCCCCGGTTGAGCTCGTCGGAGCAGGTACCCACGCCCTCGATGGTGACCGCGTCCCTGATCCGCGGCTGGCCGAACTTGCGGACCTGCTCGATCCCGTCGGCCAGCCGGCGCAGTGCGGTCTTCGCGTCCATCCGCAGCCAGTCGGGCAGGTCGGCCGCGCCGGCCGGGCCTGCCTGGTCCCACGTCCACGGGCCGGTCCGGGCCCGGATCCCGGACGTGGCCAGCGCCTCCAGCACCGCGTCCAGGTGGTTGACGCCCGGCTCCTCGAACAGGGTCGTGCCGAACCGGATCATCTCCGCGGCGGCGTGCTGCGCGTGCACGTACATGTCCTGCTCGGTCAGGGCGGCGAAGGACGGGTAGATGAACCGGCGCAGCGCGTCGAGGGTCTGGCCGCCTTCCGGCATCGCGCCCTTGGCACAGCACAGCAGGTGTCGGTGCCCGTTCACCAGGCCCGGGGTGATCACGCCGTCCGGGGCGTCGATGAGCCGCCGGGGCGCGTATCGGGTGAGCAGGTCCCCCCGCTGGCCCACCGCCACGATGACGCCGGCGTCGATGGCCACCGCGCCCGCCCGGTACATCTCCCGCTCCGGGTTCATGGTCAGCAGCCAGCCGCCCGCGACCACCGTGTTGACCGTGACCGGCCCGGGCACGCCCGGCTCACCGGCACGCGTCGTCCCGGGGTGGTCGTGACGGTCCGCGGCGTTGGCCATGCTGCCTCCCAGATGAGATCTAAGATCTGAGGTTAGGAGCGGAGAGGGGACCAGTCAATGCGACCATGTAGAGGAGCCGCCTGATGAGCACGGCAGATGAACACCGGCACATGAGCATGGGTATATGAGCACGGGCACCTCGGTCTCGGCCGTGCTGCGTGAGCGCGGCGCGGCCAGCTGGGCGGCGGCGGTCAGCCACCCGATGGTGGCCGAGATCGGTGCGGGCTCGCTGCCCCACGAGACGTTCCGCTACTACTTCGAGCAGAACGTGCTGTACCTCGAGGACTACGCGCGGGCCATCGCCCTGATCATCGGCCGGGCGCCGGACCTGGCCGGCATCACGGTCCTGACCAGGTTCCTCAGCCAGATCGTGGACACCGAGCTGCCCGCCAACTACGCCTTCCTGGCCCGGCTGGGCGGCCCGGCCCGGCCCGATCCCGCCGCGGTGATGACGCCGGCCACCTACGCCTACACCCGGCACCTGCTCGACACGGCCGGGCGCCATGACCTGCCCGCCGGGCTCGCGGCGGTACTCCCCTGCCAGTGGAGCTACGGCGAGCTCGCCACCCGCCTGGCCGCGGCGATGCCTGCCGACCCGGTGTACGCCGACTGGATCGCGATGTTCGCCGGGGAGGGCTACGACGAGCTGGTGCAGGCGAGCACGTCCCTGCTCGACCAGCACGCCGACGCGGCCGACCCGGCCCAGATGGCGTCCCTGGCCGCGGTGTTCGACCGCTCCACCCGCTACGAGCTGGCCTTCTGGGACATGGCTCATGCTGGCCCGGGAGGCGGCTCCGGCTAGGCGCGCAGCAGCTGGGCCGCGCGGTAGCCGATCATCATCGACGCCAGGTTGGTGTTGGCCCGCGGGATGACCGGGAAGACCGAGCAGTCCGCCACGGTCAGCCCGGAGGTGCCGAGCACGTCCAGGCCCGGGCTGACCACGGAGCGCAGGTCGGCCGGATCGCCCATCCGGCAGGTCCCGCAGTGGTGGTTGTAGGTGCCGGCCACCCGCCGGCCCGCGGCGGCCAGGTCGTCCGGCCCGCCACCACGCGTCGTCAGGCACCCGGACCAGGCCCTGGGCGGCCAGCTCGTCGATCATGTCCCCGGTGGTGGCCACGATCTCCGCCATCCGGGCCGCGTCCTGGTCGTCTTCGAGATGGCGGACCCGGACCTCGGCCACCCCGCCCGGGGTCAGCGTGACCCGGCCGCGGCTGAGCGGCGTCATCAGGGCGGCGGTGAACGAGACCTGGGTGGCGGGCACGGACGGGTCGTACGGCCGGGTCTGCCACGGGAAGATCTCCGCCTCCACGTGGTCGCCGGGCAGCTCGTAGCGCAGCAGCGCCCCGCTGACCGGCCGGGCCTCGATGGCGGCCAGGTCGGTCACGTCCACGTCGAGCAGGCACCACGGGTGGTCCTGGAGGTTGGCGCCGACCCCGTCGAGCCGGGACACCAGCCGGGCCCCGCCGTGCCGAACCATGGCTTCCGGCCCGACGCCGGAGTTCATGAGCAGCAACGAGGACCCGAACGCGCCCGCGCACACGACCACGCGATCGGCGTAGAGACGCTGCTGGCCCTCCGGGCCGACCACCTCGGCGCCGGTGCATCGCGTCCCGTCGAAGAGCAGCCTGACGGCCTGCGTGCCGGTGCGCACGTCCACGGTGGGGCGGACCAGCGGGAGGACGGCGGCGTGCGTGCCCCAGCGTCCCTCGTCCTTGCGGTTGGTCGGCCAGACCCCGACGCCGAGCGCCCCGGGCGCGTTATGGTCCGGGGCAGCGGGGTAACCGCGCTGTGCGCACAGCGCGATGAGCACCTCGTCGAGTGGCCCGGGGGTGAGCCGGGTGATGGGGATGAGCCCCGCGGCGCCGTGATACTCGGCGTCGCCGAACTGCTGGTCGGACTCGATGGCGCGGAAGCCGTCCAGGCAGTCCAGCCAGGACCAGCCGGGCACGGCCCAGCCGTCGAAGTCCCACGGCTGGCCGCGCAGGGCCGCGGCCGAGTTGACCGTGGACCCGCCGCCGGTCCCGCGCCCCTGGGGCAGGTCCAGGCCGGTGTCCGCGTCGGCGTAGTGGTAGTAGCAGTCGTCCGGCAGCAGGTAGTCGTAGAGCATCCAGCGCGGCGGCGGCGTGCCCGGGTCCGGCCCGGCCTCGACCACGGTGACCGACGCCAAGTCCTTCAGGCCGAGCGCGCAGAACAGGCCGGCCGCGCCGGCCCCGATGATGAGGACGTCCGGGTGGCCGCTCACGGGCGGATCGCGGCCGACTGCGGGTCGAGGTTGGCCAGCTGGTCCGCCATGACCGAGAGGATGTGCTGGCGCATCAGGGTCTCGGCGCGCTGCCCGTCACGCTGGACGATGGCGTCGTAGATGCCCTGGTGCTCCTCGACCGACGTGCCCATCCGGCCGGGGATGGCCACGGTCAGGCGGCCGATGCGGATCACGTGGTCCCGGATGTTGTTCAGCATGGCGGTGATCCTGCTGTTCTTGGACTGGGCGTACAGGAGCACGTCGAACTCGTCCAGCAGCGCCGCGAGCCGGTCGGAGTCACCGGCCTCGAAGGCCGCCGCGCTGCCGCGGACGATGCGGGACAGGGCGGCCAGGTCCTCGGTCGCGATGTTCAGCGCGGCCTCCCGCGCGCACAGCCCTTCCAGCAGTTCCCGGACCTCGTAGATCTCGCGCAGGTCCTGGCGGCTGTACCCGCCGACCACCGCGCTGCGGTACGGCGCGATCTCGACGAAGCCGTCCTTCTCCAGCCGGACGAACGCCTCGCGGAGCGGGGTCTTGCTGACCCCGAACCGGGCGGCCAGCTCGGCCTCGCGGAGCAGGTACCCCGGCGGCAGCTTGCCGGACACGATCTCCTGCCGGAGCTTCAGGTACACCGAGTCCTTGAGCTGGCGATGTTCGACGCCGTCGATGGGCGCGCTGGTCATAATCGCCTCCATGGCGGGACGGCGCCGCCCGGTGGGGTTACCACCGGGCGGCCAGTCCGCACTACGAGCAATCTGAGATCTCAGATTCTATCTCAGGCGGCTCTGTTTCTGCTTCAGAAACTTCGTCCGTCAGCCCTGCGGCAGCAGCGACGTGTTCACCACCGCCGACGCCTGGACCGGCTTTTTGATCAGCCCTTCGCTCTTCATCCAGTTGGCGAAGCTCTGCCACTCGCTGACGCTCATCGCCCCGGGCCCGTTCGGGTTGTGCAGCAGCGGCGCGGTCGCGTACACCATCTTCTTCAGCAGGGACGGGCTGTAGCCCTTGGCGACCGGGGTTATCGCGGCCAGGGCGGCGGCCGGGTTGGCCTGCGCGGCCGTGGCCCCCTGGCCCAGCCCGGCCAGGAACTTCTTGACCGTCGCCCGGTAGGCGGCGTCACTGGCCAGCTTGGACTTGTTGGCGATGACGACCAGCTCGTCGTAGTTGGGCACGCCTTGGGTGTCCACCGGGTAGACCTTGGGATCGATCCCGGGGTACGTGCCGAGCTGGATGGCCTCGACGTTCCGGTAGCCGCTGATGATCGCGGCCACCTTGTTGGTCACCATGGCCGGGACCAGGCCCTCGTTGACCGTGACCAGCTTGATCTGGTTCAGCGACACGTTGTACTTCTTCAGTACCTCCTTGAGCATCTGCGCGGACACCGGGTCCCCGTCGGTGCCCACCGTCTTGCCGGCCAGCCCGGCCGGGCCGCTGACTCCGCTCTTACTCGAGATGATCAGCGAGTTCAGCGAGGTCGGGATCATCGCGGCGACCGCCGTGACGTTCAGGCCGGCAGCGGCCGCCGTGATCGTCTCGGGCTCGTAGGAGATGGCCAGCGGCACCTGGCCCAGGCTGACCAGCTTCAGCGCGTCCGTGCTGTTGGACGGCGACTGGAAGGTCACGTTCAGGTGCTGCTTGGCGAAGTCGCCGTCCTTCTGAGCCAGGTACAGCGCGATGTGGTCAGGGTTCGGGAACCAGTCCAGCAGCACCGTGGTGCTGGTCATGGCCTGGCTGGCGCTGGCGCTGGAGCTAGAGCTGGAGCCAGACGACGAAGAAGACGACGAACCACACGCGACGGCGGCGGACAACACGGCCGCGGCCCCCAGGATCAGCGCACCGCGTCTGCGGCCTCTCCGCACTGCGGTCATGGAACTCACCGTTTCCCCTCTCGTGCCCATGGGCAGATGATCCGCTCGGCTACCGAGACGGCGATGAACAACAGGATTGCCTCAGCAGTAAGGATGAAGATCGCCGCGAAGACCAGGGCGGTCTCCAGCTGCGGGATGGCCTGGATCATCACATAACCCAGGCCGTTCTGCGAGCCGGCGTACTCACCGAACACCGCGCCGATCGGAGCATACGTGGCCGCGATGCGCAGTCCGGAGAAAAAGGAGGGCAGTGCGGCGGGTATCTCCACCCGGCGCAGCGTGGCCCACCGGTTGCCGTCCAGGGTGCGCATCACCCGCAGCAGCTCGGGGTCCACCGAGGCCAGGCCGTCGATGGTGTTCACCACGATGGGGAAGAAGCAGATCAGCGTGACCACGATCAGCTTCGGGGTGATGGTGTAGCCGAAGATGATGGCCAGCACCGGCGCGATCACCACGACCGGGACGGCCTGCGAGCCGATCAGCAGCGGGTAGACGGCGTTGCGGACGACCCGCGAGCTGTGCAACGCGAGCGCGATCACCACCGCGATCACGATCGAGAGCAGGAAGCCCAGCACGACTTCCTCGGTCGTCACCCAGGTCGCACTGGCCAGCGTGCCCGGCCACTCGGATACCCCGGTGGACCAGATGCTGTCCAGGGAGGGCAGCACGTAGTTGGGGACGTCGAACCAGTGGCTGACGGCCTCCCAGATCAGGCCGATCGCGATCAGGATGGCGGCTGCGGGCAGGACCCGGCGGAGGCCCGCGGACGTGCGCCCCGACTTCTCCGGAGCGGTCACTTCCGACTCGTCCGGACGGGTGACTGTAGTGCTCATGTCACGGCCTCGAGCAGGGAGAGGATCTCGTCCCGGAGTTCGGCGAACTCCGGGTGCCGGATCAGCTCGCGGCGGCTGCCCGTTTGCGGCAGGTGCACCTCGAACTGGGCGCGGATGCGGCCCGGCCGGGCGGACATGACCACGACCCGCTCGCCGATCAGCAGGGCCTCTTCCACGTCGTGAGTGACCAGCACGGTCGTCCTCGGCTCGGCGTCGAGCGCGGTGCGCAGCCATTCCTGCAGGTCGGCACGGGTAATCGAGTCCAGGGCGCCGAACGGCTCGTCGAGGAGCAGGACCTCCTTGCCCGCCACCAGGGTGCGCAGGAACGAGACCCGCTGCCGCATGCCGCCCGAGAGCTGGTACGGCAGCTTCTCCTCGAACCCGGCCAGCCCGAACCGCTCGACCAGGTGGCCGACCCGCTGGCGGGCGGTGCGCCGGCGGACACCCTGGTTCTCCAGGGCCAGCGCCGCGTTGCCGAGCACATCCCGCCAGGGCAGCAGCAGGTCACGCTGGGGCATCCAGGCGCAGCGGCGCAGCCGGTCGGCCGAGGTGGTGGCGCCGAGCACGTCGATCGTGCCCTCGTTGGGCTCGTCCAGGCCGCAGATCAGCGCGAGCAGGGTAGATTTCCCGCAGCCGCTCGGCCCGACGATGGACAGGCGGCTGTGCAGCGGGACCTCCAGATCGACCCCGGACACCGCGACCACCGGCCCGAACTTCCGGGCCACGCCGGACAGCCGCAGTCCGATCCCGCTGGTCACGGGGGGGCCGCTGTCGCCGGTATCTGCCGGGCTGGTGCCCCCGGCACCAGGCGCGCCCAGGTACGCGTCTGTCTGCAGGGGAACACCCTCAGCTGCGGGCGTGCCACTCGTGCCGGCCATCAACTCCCCGATCGGCAGGGAAATAGGATCTCAGATCTCGATTTCAACAGTGAACCACTACTAACCCCGCTACGCGACCTTCTGACATGGAACCGTTACGTCCGCAATGCGCTGTTAACGGGCCCGGGGGCCGTCGCCGGTGGCAAGCGATACTTGACATCGTCGGCCGGGCCGGCGACCCTGAAAACGTGACAAGCAGACTTTACATGGGGCTGGGCGCCGGGCCGTCGCGATGAGAAACGACGTGCGCGAGCGCCGCACCGCCAAGGGACTCGCCCAGGCGGAGCTGGCCCGCGAGCTGGCCGTCTCACGGCAGACGATCAACTCCATCGAGACCGGGCGCTACACCCCGTCTCTGCCCCTGGCCATCGCCATCGCCCGTTTCTTCGGGAGCAGTGTCGAGGAGATCTTCCATGCCGACCATGACTAAGACCAACCGGGCCTACTGGGTCACGCCGGCCGTCGGCGTGGCCGTCGGCCTCATCTACCTCATCGGGTTCTCGGCCGGCGGGAAACCGGGCTACGGGCTGGTCGCGCTGGGCGTCATGGTCGTGTTCAGCGCGGCGATCGCGATCGCCGGGCGGCGCAGCGAGACCGTGCGCGGGCTGCTCGACCACCGCGACGAGCGGCTGGCCGGGATCGACCTGCGGGCCACCGCGGTCACCGCGGTGGTCATGATCCTGGCCGTGCTGGCCGGCTTCGTGGTCGAGGTGGCGCGTGGCCACGACGGCTCGCCCTACGCCCTCATCGGCGCGGTCGGCGGGGTCGCCTACCTGGGCGCGGTCGGCTACTTCCGGGTCCGCAGCTGACCCAGCCCGGGGCCGTGGCCTCGCGGGCCGGGCGGCGGGTCAGCGGCGGCGCAGGCGCTTGTCTTCCAGGGCGGGATGCGCGGCCAGGTAGTTGTCGGCCGGGTTGATCTCGGTGCCGGGCGGCACGATCTCGTCGATCCGGTCCAGCACGTCCTCGCTCAGCGTCACGTCCGCGCCCGCCAGCAGGTCGTCGAGCTGCTCCGGCCGGCGGGGGCCGATCAGGACGGAGGTCACCGCCGGGTGGGACCGGACGAACGCGGTGGCCAGATGGGTGAGCGGAAGTCCCGCGTCGGCGGCGAGCTTGGTGAGCTGGCGGACGGCCTCCTGCCGGGCCTGGTTGGCCGGGACGGCCAGGTCGAAAGCCTGCGGCGCGAGCGTGGCGCGGTGGCTCTGCGCCGGGTCGTGCGCCCGGACAGCCAGCCGCTGGCCAGCGGCCCGTAGGTGAGGACCCCCATGCCGTAGCGCTGCGCGACGGGCAGCACGCTGCCTTCGATGGTCCGGTTGACGATCGAGTACCGCGGCTGCTCGGTGCGGAAGCGGTGCAGCCCGGCCCGGGCCGCGGCCCAGTGCGACTCCACGATCAGCTCGGCCGGGAACGTCGAGCTGCCGATCGCCCTACCTTGCCCTCGCGGACGAGGTCGGAGAGCGCCGCCAGGGTCTCACCGATGTCCGTGGCGTAGTCCGGGCGGTGCATCTGGTACAGATCGATGTAGTCGGTGCCGAGCCGCCGGAGGCTGTCCTCCACGGCGCGCTTGATCCACCGGGGTGACCCGCCACGCTGGTTGTCGTCCGCCCCCATGGGCATCGCGAACTTCGTCGCGAGGACGACGTCGTCACGGCGGCCCTGAAGGGCCCGCCCGACGATCTCCTCCGACTCGCCCCGTGAGTAGACGTCCGCGGTGTCGACGAAGTTGATCCCGGCGTCCAGCGCCGTGTGGATCATCCGGACCGACTCGTCATGGTCGGTGTTGCCCATGGCCCCGAACATCATCGCGCCGAGCGCGAACTCGCTGACCGACATGCCCGTACCGCCGAGAATCCTGCGCTTCATGGCCCCTGCTCCTGATCGCGGACAGCCTTACCCCCTCAGTTAACGCTCCCCCAGGCCGGTCCTGCGCCCCGGGCCAGGCCCATCCCGGCCCGGGGTCCACGCGACCCAGGGTCTGGCAGACCCCCTCTCGGCCCGTCCGGCAGGCCTCCCCTCACCTAGCCTGGAACCCATGAGCGGCCAGGGCCCCGGCGGGGGGAGCAACACCGAACTGCGGGATTTCCTGCG
Source organism: uncultured Actinomycetes bacterium (assembly GCA_963781085.1). Classification (GTDB taxonomy): domain Bacteria; phylum Actinomycetota; class Actinomycetes; order Streptosporangiales; family Streptosporangiaceae; genus RYN-230. The sequence continues at coordinate 15,113 of CAWAES010000003.1, read as the reverse complement.
CTCACGCCGGGCCCGGATCACGCCCCAGGACGCCGGGCTGGCCCCGCAGCCGGGAACCCGCCGGGTGCCGGGCCTGCGCCGGGAGGAGGTCGCCCAGCTCGCCGGGGTCAGCGTGGACTACTACGTCCGGCTGGAACGCGGCCGCCACGTCAACGTCTCCGAGAACGTGCTGGACGCCCTGGCCCGCGCGCTGAACCTGAACGACACCGAGCGCGACCACCTCTTCGCCGTGGCCCGGCCGGCCCGGGCCGGCCCCGCCCCATGCCGCCGCAGCGGGTCCGGCCCAGCCTGTACCAGGTGCTGGAGTCGCTGCCCGGTATCCCGGCCAGCGTCGTCGGCCGCCGCCTGGACGTGCTGGCCTCCAACCGGATGGGCCGGGCGCTGATCGCCGACTTCGACCAGCGGCCGCACCGGGACCGCAACATGGCCCGGTACATGTTCCTCGACCCGGGCGCTCGCGAGCTGTACCGCGACTGGGAGATGTCGGCGCGCAGCACCGTCGCCGCGCTGCACCGCTACGCCGGCCACTACCCCGACGACCCCCAGCTCGCCGAGCTGATCGGGGACCTGTCGGTGCGGGACACGGACTTCCGCCGCTGGTGGGCCGATCACGACGTGTTCCGGCATACCCACGGGTACAAGCGGCTGCGCCATCCGGTGGTGGGTGACCTCACCCTGGACTACGAGTCCCTGACCGTCACCGGCGACCCGGAGCAGAGCCTGGGCCTGTACACCGCCGCACCCGGCTCAGCGTCCGAGCAGGCCCTGCACCTGCTGGCCAGCTGGGTCAGCGACCCGCTGCCCCGGGCCCAGCCGGACTCCGCCCCGGCAGCCGACCAGGCCCGGGTGACTGCTGCCACCCGGGCCCGGGCCGGCCGGTTACCCGCCCGCCGGGGCGAGCGGCGGGCGGGCGGGCTGCCGGTAGTAGGCGTTGGACTGCCTGGTGAAGATGAGCACCATCGTGGCCAGGGCGATAAGCCAGATGGCCGCGCCGGCGATCAGGTCAGCCAGCGCGTAGGCCGCGGCGTGCTGGGCCAGCGCGATGAGCAGGATCAGGGTGTTGAGCGCGAAGAAGGCCGAGAACCCGAACCGGGCCACGTCGCGCCGGTGGCCGATCGCCCAGGCCAGGAACAGCCACACGGCCACCGCCACCCCGGCGGAGACCTCCCTGACGGTCAGCAGGCTGGCGATCTGGTGCCCTTGGGCCGCGGTGAGCCCCGGGGCCTTGGCCAGGGCCGCCTGCACGCGGCCCGCGGTCGCGGCGATAGTGACCACCGCCACCGCCTCCACCAGCGCGCCCAGGCACATCAGCCTGACCGCGCCCCGCACGGCCCGCGGCGGGCGGGCGGTCAGCGCGCAGCCGCATCCGCAGCCCGCCGCGGATCAGGGCCGCGGACTCGGCCAGCCCGACCCGCCGCTGGCCTTCCCCCGCCGTGGTGAGCAGGACCCCGAGGATCTCCTGCCCGCTCTCCCGCCGGAACGCCTTCGGGTAGCACATCAGCACCCGCCGGTACCCCCGCTCCAGGCTTGCCATCTCGTTCATGTGACCAGTCCTCCTGCCGGGCTCAGCCGCGTCAGCGCGGCCGTGGCGTTGGCGTGCAGCCGGGCCGCCTCCACGGCCAGCCGCTTCGCGCCCCCAGGAGTGAGCCGGTAGTAACGGCGCAGCCGGCCGTCCACGATGTCCTCCCGGTCCACCCCGATCAGCTCGTCGGACCGCAGCCGGTCCAGAGCCGTGTACAAGGTCCCGGCGCGCAGCCGTACCCGGCCGCCCGAGATCTTCGCGACCTCCGCGAGGATCCCGTACCCGTGCTGGCTGCCATCCGCCAGTGCGGTCAGGATCAGGAAGGTCGCCTCCTGCATCGCACGTTCTGCCATAACAACGGTATATACCGTTGAACTAGCTATGACAACCCTCATTTTCGCGGGGCGGCGACCTGCTCGCCGGCGCCGCCCGGCGCGGGCTGGGACCCGGGCGCCAGAGGGACCGCGGCGGCGCGGGCAGGCGCGAGAAGGGACCACGGCGGGCGCGGGCTGGGACCCGGGCGCGCGCCGACGTAGGCTGCGGTCAGGAGGAGATGGCCATGGGGTTCGAGCACATCCTGGTGGAGCGGTCCGGGGACTTCGTCACGATCACGATGAACCGGCCGCAGCGGCGCAACGCCCTGTCGCTGGCGCACATGCGCGAGCTGATCACCGCGTTCCGCGAGACCGGGGACAGCGACGCCGTGGGCGTGGTCCTGGCCGGCCACGGCCCGGTGTTCTGTTCCGGGCACGACCTCGCCGAGGTAGCCGAGACCGACCTGCCCGCGATCCGCTCGCTGCTGGGCACGTGCACCGAGCTGATGACCCTGATGCAGCAGGTGCCGCAGCCGGTCGTGGCCCGGGTCCACGGGCTGGCCACCGCGGCCGGCTGCCAGCTGGTCGCCAGCGCCGACCTCGCCGTGGCCAGTGAGGACGCCGGCTTCGCCACGCCGGGCGGCAAGGGTGGCTGGTTCTGCCACACCCCGATGGTGGCGGTGGCCCGGAACGTCGGCCGCAAACGGGCCATGGAGCTGGCCATGTCCGGCGACGTCATCGACGCCCGGACCGCGCTGGACTGGGGCCTGGTCAACCAGGTCGTGCCCGCGGGGCAGCTCGACTCGGCGGTCCAGGACCTGCTCGAGCGCGTGACCCGCGGGTCGGCGGACAGCAAGGGCATCGGCAAGCAGGCGCTGTACGCCCAGATCGACCTGGACCAGCCGAAGGCGTACGCCTACGCCGTCGAGGTCATGGCCTCGACCAGCCAGCTGCCGGACGCGCGGGAGTGGATGGCGGCGTTCCTGGAGAAGCGCAAGCCGCGCTGGCGCCGCGGCCGGGCGTAACCGGGCGGGTCTTCACCCGGCGCGGTCCAGGGCCGCGAGCAGGGCCTTCATCCACGGGCCGAGGTCGTCCGGGGTCCGGGCGGAGATCAGGTTGCCGTCCACCACGGTCGCGTCGTCCACCCAGTCGGTACCCGCGTTGACCATGTCGTCGCGGATCGCCGCCACGCTGGTCGCCCGGCGGCCCTTGAGGATCTTCGCGGAGATCGGCACCCAGCCGGCGTGGCAGATGAACGCGATCGGCTTGCCGGCCTCGTCGAAGTCCCGCACCAGGCCCAGCACGGCCGGCGAGCGGCGCAGCTTGTCCGGCGCGTAACCGCCCGGGATGACCAGCCCGTCGAAGTCCTGCGCGGCGAGACCGTCCACGACGGTGTCCACGCTCACCGGGCCGTGCCCCTTCTTGCCCATGACCGGGTGGTCGTCGAGGCCGGCCACGGTCACCACGACGTCCTCTTCGCGCAGCCGGTACAGCGGGTACAGCAGCTCCATGTCCTCGAACAAGTCCGCCGCGAGGAGGAGGACTTTCCGTCCGGCCAGCACCATGGGACCGACCCTACGCCGGCCGCGGGCGGCGGCGCGCGCGCCGGGCCGGGGTCCACGCGCCGGGCTCGGGTCCGCCGCGCCGGGGCGGGGTTCCCCTGCGCACCTTATTGACAGATAGTAGTTATACGACTACATATCGATGCCGCTGAGACGTTCCGCCAGAGGGCGGCGGTGCCCGTAGTTCCAGAGGGGGCTGTGATGCTCAAGGGGGACGTGGTGCAGGCACTCAGATCCACGCGTGCGATACGGCTTTCCGGCCTGACGCTCGGGGTCGCGGCCCTGGCCGCCACCGGCCTGCTGGCCGGGGGCAGCCCCAGCCACGGGCCGGCCGCCAGCGCCACGGCCAGTGCGGCAGCCGCGCGCAACCAGCGCGGCCGTCAGTACGGCAGGCAGCGCCACCCGCCGCGCCGGGCCGCTGCACGGAGTCCGCCGCTACCTGCGCACCCGCCAGGGCGTCGCGCAGGTAGCGCTGTTCGACGAGGCCACCGGCCGGACCTACCTGCTCTCGGGCGGACCGGACACGCAGTACACGGCGAGCATCGTCAAGGCCGACATCATGGCCCTGTGGCTCTGGCGCTACCAGTCCCGGACCGGGACCGTCCCGGACAACATGCCGTACTCCATCAGGTACCTGCTGCAGAACATGATCACCATGAGCGACAACGTGGCCGCGACCTCGCTGTTCTACTTCTCCGGGGGCTGCACCACGCTCACCCTGTTCAACACCCTGATCCCGACCCGGCACACCAGGGTCGGCTGCCAGACGCCCACGTACTACGGGTGGGGCAACACCACGACCACGGCCCGGGACCAGGTCGCGATCGTCCGGACCCTGGCCTACCGCAACGCCGCCCTGGAGCCAGACGCGAGGGAGTACGGCCTGCACCTGATGGAGAGCGTGGAGCCGGCCCAGCGCTGGGGCGTCACCTGCGGCCCGTGGGGTACCACGTGCGCCGCCCCCGACTACGCCACGCCCGACCCGGACGTGACCGTCGCCCTCAAGAACGGCTGGAAGTTCCTGCCCAGCTGCGCCAAGCAGGACGACTCATGCCCCTGGCAGGTCAACAGCATCGGCTGGGTCCGGGGCCAGGGCCGCAACTACGTGCTGGCCGTGCTCACCACCGACGACCCCGCGGCCCCCGGCACCGCCGGGCTCGACTACGGGATCAGCACCATCCAGGGCGTGTCCCAGCGGATCTGGGCCAACCTGGGCGCCGGCGCCGCCCGCCGGACCGCCGTCACAGCGCCCGGCCACAACGCCCGATTACGCGACGGTGAGCAGGGTCTTCCCCAGCGCCGACCGGGTCTCCAGCGCCAGGTGCGCGGCCGCGGCCTGTGGCAGCGGGAAGACCTGCCCGACGAAGGGGCGGAGGCGCCCCGCCGCCAGCGCGGCCAGGGCCTGCCCGGCCAGCCGCTCGTGCTCGCCGGGCCCGAACTGGACCTGCTCGATGCCGCGCAGGGTGACCCCGCGGCGGGCGGCCTGGTCCGCGCCGACCGCGGCGAAGCCGCCGCTCGCAGCCCCGTGCGCGGAGAACCGGCCTCCGCTGGCGATCGTCTCGAAGGCCGCGGCGCCGAGCTCGCCGCCGACCCCGTCGAAGACCACGTCCGGCCCGGCGCCCCTGCTCGCGCGGGCGACCTGCCCGGCCCAGTCCGGCTCGCTGTAGTCCACGACCGCACCGGCGCCCAGCCCGGCCAGCAGGTCCAGCTTGGCTTTCCCGCGCGCGGCCGCGATGACCTGGGCCCCGGCGGCCCGGGCGAGCTGGCCGACCAGGATGCCCAGGCCGCCGGCCGCCCCCAGGATCAGCACCTGCTCGCCGGGCCGGACGCCGGTACCGGCCACGAGCCCGAGCGCGGTGGCCCCGTCGTGCAAGACCGCGGCCGCCTCCGGCAGGCTCACCCCGTCGGGCACCGCGACGAGCCGGCCCGCCTGGACCGCGGCCTGCTCCGCGTAGCCACCCGAACCACCGCCCTCGCCGGTGTGCGCGATCACCGGCCGCCCAGTCCAGCCTGGGTTAACCCCCTCGCCCACCGCGCTGACCCGCCCGGCCACGCCGTTGCCGGGGACGTACGGCGGGGTAGCGGGAAACCAGGCGGCCGCCAGCCCGGACCGGATGACCGCGTCGAGGAGGAGCACGTCGGCCGCAGCCACGTCGATGACCACCTCACCAGGCCCGGGCGCCAGGTCAGGAACGGCGGTGACGGCGAGCACTTCTGGAGGACCGAACCGGGTCACCTGCACAACTTGTCCCATGCGGGCAGGCTAGGAGCTCAAGCACCGTTGAGGTCAAGGCCTCATCCGTGCGTAATGACAGGGATGCCGCGCGACGTAGGTTGGGGCGCGGCCGAAAGTGCAGGAGATCGCGGCCCTGCTCCTGGCCGACCGGGCCCGGAACAAGTTCGGCCTGTCCGCACCCCGGCCCAACCTGCACATGTGCTTCACTGGGCCGCCCGGGACCGGGAAGACCACTGTGGCCCTGCGGATGGCCGAACTTCTGTACCGGCTCGGCTACCTGGAAAAGGGACCGGATGGACGAGTTCTTCGGGTCAGATCCCGGGATGAGCTCACGGATCGCTCATCACCTGGACTTTGCCGCCTACGAACTCGACGAACTGGTGCACATCGGCCGGCGGATGATGGCGCAGTCGAACTACTACCGCCCTGATGCGCATCGAGCCCGAGGACGTCGTCATCCGTGAGTGACGGCGGGACCGTTGCCCTGCCGGGCGCCCGCGCCACCGCGTAGGGCAGACCGGCCGAGGGCCATCCGCAGCCCCACGCCGACCAGCACCCAGCCCAGGTCGTGACGCAGGGACGGCCGGGGCCGCGCCCCGCGCCGGACACGCTCCCGCCGGGGGCGGGCGAGTACGCGGTTCAGGTTTTCGTTGCGTGCCTTGATTTGCTGTTCCATCAGGTACGGATGCATGGCTAAGTCACCTCACGTCGCTCAGGGTTCGGGTCCGCCTCCGGGGAGGCGCTTACTGGTTAAGACGGTTCGCCGCCGGCCGGATCATCGCTGGCCGCGTCGTCGGGCGGGACGTCACCGGGCGGGGGCAGGCGGATCGGGTAGGACAGCATGAGGATCTCCACCGGCACCGCGTCCGGCGGCCGGCGGGCGGGATCGGTGAGCCGCTCGCGGAACCGGGGCAGCACCAGGGCGAGCACTTCCTCGCTGAGCTCGTCGAGTTCGGTGGGGGTGAGGTAGATGATGCTCTCGCTGCTGCCCGCCGCATCCCGCCATTCGCGCGGGAAGTTCTGGCTCGTCTCCAGCCAGGTCCGGTAGCGGGCGAACTGGCGGTCGCGGAGCATGCGGACCAGGGCGACCGCGGCCATCTCGGTCTCCGGGTCGGCGTGCGCCGAGCGGAACTGCATCCCGCTCGAGGTCAGCCGCCAGGGCCGGGAGCGGCCCTTCCCCCCGCCCGCCTCCTCCACGAAGCCGTACTTGGCCAGCTGGCGCAGGTGGAACGAGCAGGTGGTGGGTGACTCGCCGATCTGCTCGCCGACCTCCGTGGCCGTCATCGCCCCGCCCAGCAGGAGGGCCTCGATGAGCGCGATCCGGACCGGGTGGGTCAGGGCGCGCAGCGTCCGCGAGTCGGTGAGCTGGCGGACGTCGTCCAGGGACTTACCGGCGTCCTCCAGGGACTTACCGACGTCCTCCAGGGACTTACGGACGTCGTCCAGCGGGCCGGGAGGACGTTCCTGGTCGGCGCCCTCATCGTCGTCATCGAGAGACATGTCTCAATAGTCATCTCTCGAGAGGCACCTGTCAAGAGTTTTCTCTCGAGAGAGTCGACCCCCCTGGTTCGCCCGCGGTGGCCGTTCCTGGCAGGCTGGGGCGATGACCTGGACCGTACCGACGCCCAGCCCGGTCGACGGGCCGATGACCGGTGACGACCGGCCGATCCTCGAGGGCTACCTGAACTACCAGCGCTCCACGCTGCTGAACATCTGCGCCGGGCTGACCGGGGACCAGCTGGGCCGCCGGCCCATCCCGTCCTCGAACCTGTCGCTGCTGGGCCTGATCCGGCACCTGGCCAAGGTCGAGCGGACCTGGTTCCGGCAGCGCGCCGCCGGCCAGCCGGTCCCGCCCATGTACGACCCGGCCCGGGGGAAGGACGCCGACTTCAACGACGCCGTCGCCGCAGAGGCCGAGGCGGACATCGCCCGGCTGCAGGAGGAATGGCGCCTGGCCGACAAGGCCGCGGCCGGCCTGGACTTCGACGACACGCTGGACACCGGCCACGGAGACACGTTCTCGGTCCGGATGATGTACGTGCACCTGATCGGCGAGTACGCGCGGCACAACGGGCACGCCGACCTGCTCCGGGAGGCTCTCGACGGGGTCACCGGACGCTGAGCGTTCCGGGTGGCCGTGGCGCTCAGCCGCCGTCCGGGCGGCGGTCGTCCGGGCGGCCGGTGATCCGGGCGAGCGAGAGCACGAGGTGGCGGACGAAGGTCTCCGGCTCGGGCCACGGGAAGCCCGGCAGCGAGGTGCGCAGCGTCACCGCGCCGTGCAGGGCCACCCAGACCGCGGTCGAGTCGGCCACCACGTCGGTGCTCGCCGACGCTCCCGCCTCGGCGCAGGCCTCGATGGCCTGGACGAGCAGGGCGAACGCCTCGGCGCCGAATTCCAGGACCGGATGGCCTTCCGGGCCCAGCGGCACCGGCGCACAGTAGTCCTCCGGCATCCCGTGCGACCCGGAGAACAGCACGCCGTACCGGGCGGGATGGGCGAGCCCGTAGCCGACGTAGGCCTCGCAGCCGGCGACCAGGCGTTCCACCGGGTCCTGGGGGGCTGACGCGGAGCCCTGCTCGATCGCCGCAGCCAGCTCGTCGAAGACCCGGAGGACCACGGCCGTCACGATGGCGTCGCGGTCGGCGAAGTGGGGGTAGATCGACGGCGCGGAGATGCCGACCTCCCGGGCCACCGCGCGCAGCGTGACCGCCTCGTCCGAGCCGGACCGCTCGATCAGCGCGAGCGCCCCGGTCACGATGTCCTCGGTCAGCCTGGCTCCCTGGCCCCGGGCGTTGCGCTGCCGCCGCCGGGGCGCAGCGGCCGGGACGCCGGCTCCGGGGCCGGGCCCGGCGGCGGCCCCGGGCGGGACCAGCTCTGATGCGGTGTTCACGGCTCCTACTTTACAGGTGTTAGCTCATATGTCTATGCTTACGCTCGTAAGTGAACGACTGTAAGTCAACGGCCGTAAGCAAGCGTGACAAGGAGAGTCCGATGCCCAGCTCAAACCGGTGGCCGCAGGGTCACCCGAGGCGGCGGCAGATCCTGCTCGTGCTCTGCCTGAGCCTCCTGGTGGTCGTCATCGACAACACCATCCTGAACACCGCCCTGCCCACGCTGGCCCGGGTGCTGCACGCGGGGACGAGCTCGCTGCAGTGGATCGCCGACGCTTACACGCTGTGCTTCGCGGCGCTGCTGGTCCCGGCCGGCGCGCTGGGTGACCGCTACGGCCGGCGGCTCTCGCTGGTCGGCGGGCTGGCCGTGTTCGCTCTCGGCAGCACGGCGGCGGCGTTCGCCTCCGGCGCCGCCATGCTGATCGCGGCGCGGGTGGTGATGGGCCTCGGCGCGGCGTTCGTGATGCCCGCCACGCTGTCCATCCTGAACGCCGTGTTCCCGCCCCGGGAGCGCCCGCAGGCCATCGCCGCCTGGTCGGCCGTGGCCGGGGTGGGCATCGTGATCGGCCCCACCCTGGGCGGCCTGCTGCTGTCGCACTTCTGGTGGGGCAGCGTGTTCCTGATCAACGTCCCGCTCGTGGTACTGGCCCTGGCCGGAGTGCTGCTGACTGTCCCGGAGACCGCCGAGCCCGGCAGTCACCGGCTCGACTTCGCGGGCACCGTGATGATCGCTGGGGCGCTGTTCCTGCTCGTGGACGCCATCATCGAGGCGCCCGCCCGCGGCTGGGCCGCACCGGTCACCCTGGCTGAGATCGCCGCGGCCCTGGCCGGGCTGGGCCTGTTCACCTGGTGGGAGCTGCGCATCCCGAACCCGCTGATCGACCTGCGGGTGTTCGCGGTCCGGGCGTTCTCGGCCGCGGCCGCCTCGGTCACGGTGATCTTCTTCGCCCTGTTCGGCAGCCTGTTCGTGCTGACCCAGTACCTCCAGCTGGTGCACGGCTACAGCCCGCTGTCCGCCGGGGTCCGCGCGCTGCCCTTCGCGATCGCCATGGCCGCCGTCTCGCCGGTCTCCACGATCCTGGCCGGGCGGCTCGGCAGCCGGGTGGTCATCCCCGCGGGCATCGTGCTGATGGGGGCCGGCCTGCTGGACCTGTCCACGGCCGGCGTGCACACCAGCTACCCGCCGCTGGCCGTGGCCGTGGCGATCATGGGGGCGGGCATGGGCCTGGTGATGGCGCCGGCCAGCACCACCATCATGACCACGGTGCCCGCCCATCAGGCCGGGGCGGGCAGCGCGATCAACGACACGATCCGCGAAGTCGGCGGCGCCCTCGGGATCGCCATCATCGGCAGCCTGGCCGAGAACCTCTACCGCTCGAAGCTCGGCACCGCCCTGGCCGCCGCCCACCTGCCGCAGCCGGTCAGCCACCTGGCCACGAGTTCGGTCGCCGCGGCGGACGTCGCCGGTAAGCATCTCGGCGGTGCGGCTGGCGCCCAGCTGACCGCCGCGGCGCACACCGCGTTCACCGCGGCCATGGCCACCGGCATGCGGGTGTCCGCGGTGGTGGCCCTGGTCGCCGCGATCGGCGTCGCGTTCGCGCTGCCGGCCCGCAGGCGCCCGGAGGCGGCGGCCCTCCCCCAGCCGGAGGACGCGGCGCTCCCCCAGCCCGGGGACGCGGCCCTCCCCCAGCCGCTCGCCAGCCGGCTGCGTCCCGGCCCGTGAGGACAGCACGCCGGCCACAGCCGTGATCTCGGGGTAGCCCTCTGGCGTGCGTTCCGTGATCAACTGATAGGTGTCGTTATTGCGGCACCTATCAGTTGATCACGGACGGCGGCCTGGGGTCATCGGGGCTGGTGGGGCAGGCCGGGCGGGTGGGGCGGGCCGCGCGGGGCAGGGGAGCACCGGGCGGTTCCCGGCGCGTTGAGGAGACGATCATGGCTGAGGTCAGGTACGAGAACGCGACGCGCGTCTATCCCGGAGCCGGGCGGCCCGCGGTGGACGCGCTCACCCTGGCCGTCGGCGACGGCGAGTTCGTGGTCATGGCCGGCCCGCCGGGCTGCGGCACCACCACCGCCCTGCGGATGCTCGCCGGCCTGGAGGAAGTCGATGAGGGCACGATCCTCATCGGCGGCCAGGACATGACCGGCGTCCCGTCCCGCGACCGTGACGTCGCGATCGTCTTCCAGAACTACGCGCTCTACCCGAGCAAGACGGTGGGCGAGAACATGGGCTTTGCGCTCCGGATGCGCGGCATCGGCGAGGAGGAGTCTGCCCGCCGGGTCCGTGAGGCCGCGCGCCTGCTCGATCTGGAACCGCTGCTGGACCGCACGCCGCGGAACCTGTCCGGCGGCCAGCGCCAGCGGGTCGCGCTGGGCCGGGCCATCGTCCGTGAGCCCAAGGTTTTCTGCCTGGACGAGCCGCTGTCCAACCTGGACGCCAGCCTGCGCGCGGCGACCCAGGACCAGATCACCGAGCTTCAGCGCCGCCTGCGGGTGACCACCGTCTACGTCACGCACGACCAGGCTGAGGCCATGGCCGTGGGCCAGCGGGTAGCCGTGCTGCAGGAAGGGCGGCTGCAGCAGTTCGCCACCCCGGCCGAACTGTATGACCGGCCCGCCAACGCGTTCGTGGCCTCGTTCATCGGGTCGCCGGCCATGAACCTGTTCGACGCCGCGGTGGAGCAGGACGGGATCAGGGTCGCCGGAGCCAGCCTGCCGCTAGGCGACGCGCAGCGGCAGGCGGTCCAGGGCCGGGAGCGGGTCGTCGCCGGGGTCAGGCCCCAGCACCTGTCCGCCGGCGGCGGCGAGCTGGAGCTGAAGGTCGCCCTGGTTGAGGACGCTGCGGGTGACGCTTATGTCTACGGGCAGCTCGCTGGTGACCTGGGCAGCAACGTGATCGTCCGGGCCGGGCCGGTGCGCCCGCAGCCCGGCGAGCTGATCAGGGCCGGCACCGGCCCTGGGCATGTGCACCTGTTCGACGCGGCCAGCGGCGAGCGGATCGGCGACGGGTGAGGCCGGGCTAGGCAGAAGTGACTCGCCGGGCCAGGGTGCACCCTGGGGCAAAGCGGGTACCAACGGTGGATGTGCGGCGCGCCGGCCGCCCGATCGGAAGGGCACGAGATGGAACCAGCAGAAACCCCCGTTGTCTTCGTGCATGGCCTCTGGCTGCACGCCACGTCCTGGGACCCGTGGGTGGAGTTCTTCAAGGAGGCGGGGTACGCGCCCGTCGCACCCGGCTGGCCGGGCGACGCCGACACCGTCGAGGAGACGCGGAGCCACCCGGAGCAGGTAGCCGGGAAGGGCATCAACGACGTGGTCGAGCACTACGCCGGGATCATCCGGGGCCTGAGCGCCCCGCCCATCGTGATCGGGCATTCCTTCGGCGGCCTGATCGTGCAGCGGCTGCTCGGGCAGAACCTGGCCGCCGCGGGCGTGGCCATCGACGCGGCGCCGATCAAGGGCGTGTACTACCTGCCCCCGTCGGCACTCCGGGTGGCCTCGATCGCCTTGCGCAAGCGCGCCAACCGGGAGCAGGCCGTGTCGCTGACCCCCAGCCAGTTCCGCTACGGCTTCGGGAACCAGCTGAGCGCGGAGGAGTCTTCCCGAGCTGTTCGACCGCTGGAGCATGCCCTCACCGGGCAAGCCCTTGTTCGAGGACGCCCTGGCCAACTTCACCCGCACCTCGCCGGCGGCCGTGGACACCCGCAACAAGGACCGCGGTCCGCTGCTGCTGATCGCCGGAGGCCACGACCATACGGTCCCGGCGGCGGTCACCACCGCGACCCGGAAGCTCTACCACAAGTCCCCCGCCATCACCGACTTCCGGGAGTTCCCCGACCGGGGGCACTCGCTCACCATCGACCACGGCTGGCGCGACGTCGCCCAGGCCTCCCTCGACTGGCTGAGGCAGCGCCACCAGTAACCCTGCCGAGCCTGGCTACCTGGCGGCCCGACCTCAGCAGCCCCTCCCCCGGGCTGGCAGCAGGAGGCCGTCCGGCACGCGTTCGCCAGCGCTGAAACACTCCTGGCCGGGGACGTGATGCGCCCGCCTCCCGGGTGGCCTCCGGCTGCGCGGTGGCCGGGCAGCTCTCCCGGCACGTGGGGCGCGGCACCGGCCGTGATCAGGCATGAAGTGACCGGGAGGGGTCACCTGCCTTAACGCAGTCTTCATGATTCGCGAGTACACCTGTCGTTTGGGCGGAGTCCGCACGGGAAAGGCTCACCGCCAGGCACCGCCGACGCGGCTCCAGGCGCCGACCCCGGCATGGGCGGGACTGCTCCCGGCACCAGAGCGTGCGCTCTCTGGCTGCGGCATCTCTCAGCTGAACATCTTCAGGAGGGGGAACGTGGGTGTCCAGACCGGCGTCGTTCCGGCGTGACCTGGAGGGCAGCGCACCTGGCCGCGAGCCAGGCTCAGGTGACCTGAGTCCCGGCGATCCGGATCAGCCAGGGCGGGGCGGGTCAGGCCCGCGCGGCTCTGGCAGGCGCCGGGCGGGCCCGGGGCGGTTCCGGCGGCTGCGCGCGCGGCGGTGGTTCCAGGCCGTGATGGCGCTGCTGGTCGCCTCCGTCCTCTGGCTGGGCTGGTCGGTGGGGCATGCCCTGACCATGCCCGGCGGTGGCACGGTGTCGGAGCGCCTGGCGGAGTGGGCCCGGGACCACTATCTGGGCCCGGTGGTCACGTTCGGGGAGTGGGTCAGCTACCAGCCGCCGAAGGTCGGCGGGAAGCCCTCGTTCGCGCTCACCGGCCCGAGCGCGGCCCCGATCAGCGAGCCGGGGTCCAGGGGGCACGTGAAGGGCCATGTGAAGGCCGCGCCGTCCTTCCCGGCCCCGGCCCCGCTGACCCCGCTGGTGGCCCACCCGCTGCGCGGGGAAGGCAAGTGGCGGGTGCTCGGCACGGCCAAGGGACAGCCCGCTGTCTTCGGCACCTACCTGCGCGCGAGCAGCGTTTATACGTCATACGTGGCGGGCATCGTGTCGATGAACCAGAACCTGGTGCGCTTCCAGCTGCACCCGGGGGCGGAAGATCCGGGGCCTGGCCGGTGGAAGACTGCGCCGGACATTCTGCCCAGCAAGCGTCTCGGGCTGCTGGCCACCTTCAACGGGGGATTCAAGATCTCCACGTCCGGTGGCGGCTTCTACCTGAACGGGGCGACCAGCGGGGTACTCACCAAGGGCGTCGCCTCGGTCGTCTACTACCGGGACGGGCGGATCAGCATCGGGAACTGGGGGGGCTCAGTGCGGATGACACCGGACGTGGTGGGCGTCCGGCAGAACCTGCACCTGATCCTCGCGCACGGTGCGATACCCGGCTCGGTGGACTACAACGTCGAGACCAGCTGGGGCGCCACTCTCGGCGGCGGCTACTACGTCTGGCGGTCCGGGATCGGCATGACCCGGGACGGGCGGGTCATCTTCGTCTACGGCCCCTCCCTGAACGTGCGCGAACTCGCCCAGCTGCTCAAGCGGGCGGGTGCCGTGACCGGGATGGAGCTGGACATCAATCCGGACTGGATGTCGTACATGTACTACCTGCCGAAGCACCATCCGGCGGACCCGTCTCCGGTCAACCTGCTCCCGGACCAGGTGCAGCCGCCGGACCGCTACTACGGCCTGGCCAGCCGCGACTTCACGGCTGTGTACGCACGGTGACCACCCGCGCGCGGGCGTCGGAGCGGCTGTCCGGCGGCTCCGCCGTGATCGCGCACTCCGCCCTGCCGGTGCGGTGGCTGGGCGCCGTCGTGCAGACTTCGCGGCCCCGCCAGTGGCCCAAGAACCTGCTGGTCTTCGCGGCCCCGCTGGCGGCGGCCTCGCTGGGGCGGGACGACGGCCTGGGGTATGCGCTGGTAGCCGCCGTCGTGTTCACCGTGGCCGCGGCCGCCGTGTATTTCGTCAACGACGTCGTGGACGCGGACCGGGACCGGCTGCACCCGGTCAAGCGGGCCCGCGCGATCGCGTCGGGCCGGCTGCCCCGGGCGCACGCACTGGTCCTGGCGGTCCTCGGCGTGGCCGCCGCCGAGGCCGCGTGCCTGTGGGTCGGCGAGCCCACGCTGGCCGTCCTGGTCACCGTGTACGTCGCCTTCTCCCTCATGTACACGTTCGTGCTCAAGCACATCCCGGTGGTCGAGCTCGCGTTCGTTGCCGCCGGCTTCGTGCTGCGGGCACTCGGCGGGGCCTCCGCGACCCGGGTCCCCCCGTCCGGCTGGTTCCTGGTGGTATGCAGCCTGGGCGCCCTGCTGGTCGCCATCGCCAAGCGCTACACCGAACTCGCCCTGCTGGGCCCGGACGCCGCCACCCACCGTCCCGTCATGCGCTGGTACACCCCCGCGCTGCTGCGGCTGAGCCAGCGTGTCGCCGCCGGGGTCATGATCGCCGCCTACCTGCTGTGGGCCTACGGCCAGCACGGGGGGTGGACCCGCACCCTGCACCTGCTCAGCATCCTGCCGCTGGCCGCGGCCCTGCTGCGGTTTGATTGGCTGACCTCATGCCAGCCAGCCACGCCGGTCGAGGACCTGATCGCCAGGGACAGGCTGATGATCGTCTGCGAGCTGAGCTGGCTGGCGCTGTTCGCGGGCGGCCTGTAGTGCTGG
>CAWAES010000002.1:0-314052 GCA_963781085.1 uncultured Actinomycetes bacterium | reverse complement strand
CCCGATCACGCCCGCCGACGCGAGGATGCCGGCGCCTATGTCGCGCAGCGCCGGGATCGTCCACAAGATCGCGCCCACAGTGAGCGCCCCGATCAGGGCCTGGACCACCCGCGTAACAAGGATGATCTTCGTGCGGACGTGGCGGGAGCGGCGGTTCTCAAGCTCAGCGTCGGGAAAGCGGGCCAGCATGGCCCGTTCCAGGACGACGGCGACCGCCGTGAGGAGCCATCCCACGACAGCGATCGCCACCAGGCCGAGGATGTACCCGGTGCGGCTGGCCCAGGCGCGTTGCGGGCCCGCCGCCAGCAGGACTCCGCGGACGGCCAGCACCACGAGCAGCACGGTGACCGGCGCCCGCCACACAGGCCGTCGCGGGACCTCAAGGTTGCGCCGTGCGGCGATCCGCCTGATTAGTGCCGTGATGGCCACACCCACGACGAAGGCGATGGCGCCGGCCACGACGCAGGCAATGATGACCGTCGATACCGAAGCCTGACTCAGCTCAGGCATCGTCACCCTCTATCCGCCGGTCGGAGATCGCCGGGCCGCCCGAGAAGTCTGGGTGCTCACGGTTGGAGTCCGCGACGACCCTACAGTGCCTTCACCCCACCGGCGATGCCTAGACCGGCCCCGGCTGCCGCTGCTCTGGGACTTTGGTCCCTCGGCAGACGATCACCTGGCTGGTTTACTAAGCCGAGGCCTGCCGCGTCAGCCGTCAAGGCGAGCGCGGCGTGAGGGGGATGCTGCAGTGCAAGGTCCAGGGTGGTGACACCGTGATTACTGCCCGGAAGATCGTGCGAAGCCTGACCGCCACTATGCCCGGATGGCTCCTGCTCATCTGCGGCGTGTGCTTGGCCATTCCGCTGGCTCGTCTGGCCGCGTTGCTGTTCACGGCCGTCTTGTGCCTGGCTCAGCCAACCAGGGTCCGCCGGGCCGCTAGCGCCTGGAAGGGCGGCAAGTCGCACCGCGTTCGTGACGCTTCATCTCACCCAGACGCAGGTCACCTGACGTAGGCCCGCATCCGCGCGATCTCACCCGAGCCGCTTTCGGCGGTCAGCTTCCGGTCCAACTCGGCCAGGAGTGGGCGATCACGATCTCCTGCGCGGTGGGCGGTGGCGCCCGATCGCCGATGCTCCGCCAGGCCTCCGCGATGCTGAGCATCGCCAATCGCGAGCGAGTTGTACCTGTCCATCAACACCGTCAAGTCGCACCTGAAGAGCATCAATCGCAAGCTGGGGGTGTCTCGGCGCCGTGACGGCGGTTCGCCGGGCCCGCCAGCTCGGGCTGCTCCAGGACGGAGCCACGCTGATGGCAGTGCTGCCCAGGATCAGAAGGTCCACCGGGTGGCGCCGCCGGGCTCCTTGGTAGCGACCGCGTAGGCATCCTCGGGGGTGAACTCGTAGACGTACCAGGGCGGCGGGCCGGCGCTGGGGGCGCTGAAGTCGTGGGTGAAGCCGCCGTCAGCCACGGTCGGCGCCCAGCCGCCCTCGGCGAACACCCTGGCGAGGCGCTGCAGCATGGCCTCGTCGGTGACCCGGGCGGCCTGGCCCTCGAGCGCCACGTCGTAGCCGTGGATGGCGACGCCGAAGGCGCAGCGCGGGTCATGTTCGACGTTCCGGATCTTGCGTGACCGGGGACTGCCGCTGAAGTAGTAGCGGCCGTCGACCCAGAAGGCGCCGACGGCCGTCATGTGCGGCCGGCCGTCGGCGTCGATCGTTGACAGCCAGAACGTGTGGTGGTCCGGTCCGCCGGTACCGGGTTCCTGGTCCAGGTTGGTCTCGAGCGCCTGGCGCACGTCGGCCCAGTTCAGCGGCGCGAGGTCGTAGAGATCGGCGAGGTTCTTCGCCCGGGGTTCAGTAGTAGTCATGCCAGTACCGACGATCGGCGGCCGCGGTACTCATCGGTGAGAACACCCGGGGAAGACATCCATTGCCGCGTTGCGCGCACCCAACTACCATCATGCACTAGTAGGCCGTTATTAATTACGGTGGGGAATTGCCTACTAATTCTGGGCGGGGCTGCGCTGGCCTCGGGGGGCTCGCAGATGAGCGACGTCTTGCTAGGGGGAATCATGGAACTGGCCGCAAACTTCGCCTTCCAGCCACTGGACAACGACACGGGAACTGCAGCGCGGCTGCTGTGCCTGACTCGGGGCTGGGGCCACTCGCTGGTCTCGCCGGAAACTGGAGCGGCCAGGGCTTCAATGCCATCTGGCGCCCGCATAGGGGCGCGTCGGACCATTTCCTCGAGCTCAACGTGACCGACGACCGGATCGACCTGGCGGTCATTAACGGGCAGATCCCGAACCGCGGCCTGCTCCAGGCCCGGATCGGCTTGCATGGGCTGACGTACCTGCAGCAGATCTCCGACGCCAACGTGGAGGTCAACGGGGCCCCGGCCGGGCTGCATATCGAGCCGGGTGTGTGGGTCAACGTCCCGCCCACCACCGACCCGCAGGAGCCCACCACCATCGCCCGGCTGGCCTCCATCCCGCACGGCACCACGATCCTGGTCCAGGGGACCGCCGCGACCGCGGCCGGGGGACCCTCGATCCCGAGCGTCAGCCTCACCCCGTTCAGCATCGGCCAGCCGACCCAGACGGTCGACTTCGACGAGCAGCACCTGAACAAGACCACGCCGTTCCGGACCTCCGGTGTCGGGCTGACTGGCATCACCCAGGCCATGCTCGACAACCCCAACAGCGTGCTGACCAAGAATCCGCCGAAGGTCACCAGCACGACCAGGCTGCACGTGTCGACGACCGCGGGCACCATCGTGGGCGGCGGGACGTCGAACACGGCCTTCCTGGTCGGCACCAAGGACGGCCCGAACGCCGACGCGGCACACGTCGTCGCGACGTTCTGGCTGCAAACCCTGGAGGGCGACACCGAGCCCAAACGGCTGCAGTACTCCCAGATCGTGCTGCTGAACTTCTCCGGCCTGAGCTGGCCGCACATTACCGTCGGCACGCTGACCAAGCCCTGAGGCCAGTCCGGCTCGTCCGACGGTGGTGACGGACCCGGATCTGGGCGTCAGGTGGCACGGTGGCGGATGAGCCAGATCGTGGCGCCGCTGAGGAGCAGGCAGAGGGCGAGTAGCCAGCTGCCTTCGATGAGCTGGAAGGGCCAGAAGCAGCTGGCGGGCTGGTAGGTGAAGTACTTGAGGTAGCCCTGCTCGGCGAACCATTGCTGGACGGCCTGGGGGTGGGCAGGCCGCGGCCTGGCGGAGCTGGGTGCTCAGGTGGTTGATCTCGCCCTGGCTGGCCGGTACCCCGCCGGGGGCGGTCACCACTGGCTGAGCAGCCAGGGCACCCCTTGCCCGGTGCCGCTGGCCGGGTTGATCAGGCCGGTGCCGGTCAGCGGCGCCTGGTAGTGCCCTCGCAGGTAGAAGATATCGGCGAGGAGCAGCCCGGACCAGGCCGCGGTGGCGGCGGCGATGGCCGGGATGGTGCGCCGGAGCAGCGCGCCAGCGAACACGCCGATGGTGAACGCCAGCAGCGTCCACCCGGCGAACGCCACGCCCCGCAGGTCGAACACCAGGGGCGAGAGCGGGCTGTCCTGGCCCAGCTGGAGCAGCGGGTGGTAGTACCAGGAGAACAGCGCGCTGACTGCGGCCGCGCCGGCGGCCAGCAGGACGGCGACCAGCAGCAGCCGGGCGATCAGCCAGCGGGTCCGCCCGGAGCCCTGGGTCCAGGACAGCCGGAAGGTCCCGGACTCCAGTTCCCTGGCCACCATCGGGGCCCCCAGGAGAACCCCGGCGAGCACCGGCACGACTTGCAGCACCCCGACAATGGTCTGCGCGCCGGAGTAGTAGTCGCTGATGAACACTGACTCCTGGGTGCTGCAGCTGCTGGCGGTCAGTGGGGTGCAGCTGTTCAGCCCGAAGCTGCTCAGCGCCGAGCGCATCTGCAGCCCCGAGATCAGCATCCAGAGGCAGACCCCGCCCAGCAGCGTCAGGACCCCGCCCAGGGCCAGCCGGTGCTGCCGCCAGCCGACCCAGGCCAGCTTTAGCCACGACACCGGGCGGACCGGCGCCGCCGCGGGCCCGGGGGCGGCATCGTCACCGCGGTCATGCCGTCACCTCCGCCGGGCCAGCGGGCGCAACGGTGGCGGGGACCGCTGGCTCCGCGGGCCCGCGCAGATAGGCCAGGGCCGTCTTCTCCAGGCTCGGCTGACGTCCCGCCACCCGTCCGGCAGCGGACTGTCCGGGTCGGCAGCAGCGACCAGCATCCGGGACTCGTCTGCGTTCTGCGCGGCGTGCACTACCCGCAGCCGGCCCGCCAGCGCCGCGCCTTCCGCGGCCGGGCCGACCACACCCGGTGCCGGCAGAGCTCGTCGACCTTCCCGGCCACTGGAGCTGCCCCTGGGACAAGACGATCAGGTAGTTGGCGACCCGTTCCAGTTCGGCCAGCACGTGTGAGGACAGCACCACCGACAGCCCGTCGGCTGAGGCGGCGGTCATCACCGTGTCCATGAAGTCGAAGCGGGCCAGCGGGTCGAGCATGGCCAGCGGCTCGTCCAAGACCAGCAGCCGGGGCTGGCGGGCCAGCGCCAGGGTCAGCGCCAGCTGAGCCTGCTGCCCGCCCGACATCCTGCCTACCCGCCTGGTCATCGGGAAACGAAGCTCATCCTCCGGGCCTCGGCCCGCTGCTGTCCCAGCGCCGGTCGGCTGGCGATCAGCCGCGGGTGTCAGCGACCGACAGGTTCTGGTACAGCGGCGTGTCCTGGGCCACGAACCCGACCCCGTCCAGCGCCCGCGCCGACCCGCCGCTTCCCGCCCAGCACCGACACGCTGCCCTCGGTCGGCTCGATCAAGCCCACCATCAGATTCAGCAGCGTGGTCTTGCCCGCCCCGTTCGGGCCGACCAGCGCGACCACGCTGCCCTCCGGGATGGCCAGCGAGCAGTCCCGCAGCGCCCAGGTGCGCCGGTAACGCTTACCCAGCCCCTGGGCTTCGACGATGTTCATGCCGTCTGCCTCCTCTGCCGGTCCGTCTTCTGCCGGTGATCTTCGCGGGGTCATCCCCGGAGGTCATGTAGCCGCGCAGCGACGACACGCAGGTTCCGTCGTAGATGTAGGGCTTGATGGAGGCCTGGTTCATGTTCTGCCGGGTGATCGCGATCATCGGTGTGGTGACCTCCGGGGTGACCTTCCGGTCGGCGATCGCGCTGACCGCCTGGACCACCGCGTCAGCCCCCTCAGCCTCCGGCTCCTGGGCCACGGCCAGCGCGACGGCCCCGGTGTCGAGCCAGGTCATCTGCAACGGGCTCGCGTCGAAGGTGGCGACCTTGACTACACCCTGCTTGTGCGCCTTGCTGATCGCCGCAATCGCACCCTGGGTGGCGTTCGCGGTCAGGCCCAGGACCGCGGCCAGGTCAGGGTGGGCTTTCACGTCCGCCGCCACCAGCTGCCTGGCGTCGTAGACGTCCCCGGACTTGTCGTTCTGCACGGCCAGCAGCCTTATCCCGGGATAACGCGCCGCCATCTCCAGCCGGAAGGCGGTGGTCCGCGCCGCGGCAGCCGGGCCGCCGTCCGGCGCAGTGATCACCGCGACACTGCCCTGGCCGCCCAGCATCCGGCCGAGGTTGTCCGCCGCGATCCTCCCCCCCGGCGGCGTTGTCGGACGTGATCCGTGACGCGCCCACGTTCCGGTCGGTCACCGACGTGTCCGCGAGGATGATCTTGGTGTCGTTCTCCTCGGCCACCGTCAGGTCCTGATCCAGCGCGGTCGGGCTCGCCGGGGAGATGATCAGCGCGTCGGGGTTACCCACGATCACCCCGCGGACCAGCGGGATCTGATCCGCGCGCGGTGAACTTCTGCGGCGCGACCACCGTCAGGTTGATCCCCAGCCGCCGCGCCTCCTGCGCCGCACCGCACTCCATCGACAGGTAGAAACTGCTGTTCTGCGTGCCGGCGATCATCTCGACACTCGTGTCCGAGCTCACACCCGTCGTGCTCGCCCCAGCCGTCCCGCACCCGCTGAGCAGGGCAGCCGCCGCCAGCGCCGCCGCGGTCCCGGCCGCAGCGACCGCGGCCGCCTTCAGCCTGACCATGTTCCCTCCAGCTCAGCTGCCGGTGACCGGGCCGGGCCCGCTTCGCGTCACGCGGGCCCGGCTCCTGGTCACGTCACCGGGTTACATATGCGACGGGTTCTGGACCTTCCCGCCGTGCCGCCCTGGCCGGGGCCGCACCGAGCGGACCCCGCCGCCGCCGGAACTCATGGCCGCCGCCGGGACGGTGGCCTGCTGGTGCGCGGTGTCATACGTCACCGCGGTGGCGACCCCGTTCCCGTCGAGGGTGACCGTCACCGGATCGGTCAGGCCGAAGTTCTGGCAGCCCAGGTTGGCGAACGACATGCTCAGCCGGTTTCCCAGGAAGGTGGCCAGGCGTGCCAACGTCGGGACCGGGGACGCGAAGTTCGCGTCCCTGGCCATGTCCAGCTGGTCATGAGCCGGGGCCATGTTCACCATGTTCATGCAGTACGCGGCTGCGTCCAGGGCCGAATTGACGCGGGGCCGCAGCAGCGGCTGATCCACCAGGGACCGGTACATGTTGGTCTTCGCGATGCTGAAGTTCCCCCCGACCAGGGTCA
Source organism: uncultured Actinomycetes bacterium (assembly GCA_963781085.1). Taxonomy (GTDB): domain Bacteria; phylum Actinomycetota; class Actinomycetes; order Streptosporangiales; family Streptosporangiaceae; genus RYN-230. Next base: position 307,460 of record CAWAES010000002.1, on the reverse strand, counting down.
TCTCGTCATTGACCGGGAGGACGGCGATCTTCCCGGTCTGGTTGGCCTTGGCACTCAGTTCGTTCAGCGCCTGCGACGACGAACTCGCCGTTCGCGTCCGTGGTGCTCGGCTCGGTGAACGGCTTGCATCCGTTGGCCGGGTCCACGACAGCCGAGCAGCGCGTTGTCGCTGCCGTTCCCGACCAGCGCGCGCCACCCATCGCGTTCTTGTTCGCTGGCGTGTTCTGGGCCGTCTGCCCGTTGCCGTTCAGCAGGTAGTGCGCGTAGGTGTTGTCGCTCTGGTCCTCGTCGATCAGCGCGAAGTCGCGAGTGGTCTGGCAGGCGCTGCCCATCCAGCGACCTGCCGATCCGCGGGACCCTCAGCCGTCCCGCCGCGATCTCGGCGTTGGCCAGCCGGTAGAACGCGAACGCGTTGCAGGCCGACACCTGCCCGATCACCGACTGCCCGAGGGCGTCCACGCAGTCACTGCTCCGCTCCCGCGAGCCCGGCCCGGTGAGCACCAGGTTGGTGCCGTTGGACCCGATGTCGATGATCACCTCAGAGCCGCGCGCGACAGCCGGCCGGGCAGGCCTGGCCGCGGGGGTGGTCCCGGCAGTGATCACCAGCGGGTCATACACCTGCACCTGGCCGCTGCGGGACAGATCGTCGCCTCGACGAAGCCCTGCTGGTTCGGGTTGGCCTCGGAGCAGCCGTCGCCGAGCTGCCAGGGCTTAGCGAGGCCGACCGCGGTCAGCGGATCGGGCCGGCACGACCAGGGTGCAGTTCCCTGACGCCGCGGCCTGCGTCGCGTTCTGGTTCAGGCTGATGGCGTTCCCCTCGCCATCGACCGGGAACCCGGCCACGTCGCCCATGGGGCGGCTGGCAAGCGGCCCGCTCGCGTACGACCTGGGCCTGACCGGCACCCTGGGTCCTGCGATCGCGGTAGCAGTGGGGGCCGCCGTCGCGGCGGCGGTCGACGACGGGCACGGTGCCGCACTGGCGGTCGGCGCCGCGGCAGTCGATGCGGCGGCCGCCGGCGCTGTGGTCGCCGCGGTGGCTGGCGCCGTCGCGACCGGCGCGGCCGCGGTGCCGCTCGGGGTGGGCGCCACGGTCGCGGCAGTGCTGGCCGATGGGGCGGCAGTCGCTGCGGCTCCCGGGCCCGGCCGCCGCACTGGCCGCCGAGGCCGTGGCGCAAGACCCGAGCCACGTTGGCGGTGTTGCTCGCGCCGAACACGTGACTGACTTTCGGGATCAGCAGGGCCCCGCCGACCACGGCCACCACGACGACCACCCCGACGATCACAAGAAGCCGGGTGCGTGACTCGGGCTCGAACTTGCGATCATGCCTAAAGACCCTGCTCCTGTAGCGCACGATACGGTTCCCTTTGTTGCATCAGGTAACGCTCCCGGCGGATCACATTAGCCACGTTCGCTCCCGCATGATGCGAGATCTTAATTTTTGCGAACTTTCCTGGAATGCGAGGCGAGGATGGGCATCGTCACGCGTGCCTCACCGAGGCGCCTATCTCCAGCTCAGGGGGCTTATGGCCACCGATCTCCGACACGATGGCGGCGGCCCGCGCAATAAGAACATGCGCCTTAGGGGATTTCGCTATGACGTCGGCGCTGCGGACCGCTCATTTGCTTAGTAACGCAGCATAAAGGCTAGCTGCCGCACCGGGCAGCTGCCATGAGGCCTATCGTCGCTCTGTTATACGTACCACAAAGACGCCCGGCTTAGCGGCAGCTCTGAACTTCTTCTGAAGAGCAGGTCCGCGGGCTGGGCCACACGCTGCCAGCCGGAGTGTGACACGCTGACGTCCAGTGCCCACTTCGCAGACCGGACCTCGCGACGTGCCGGGCGGCGCTGACCTCGCCGCCCGGCACGCGGCGGAGCTGGCCCAGCTCGGGCCGTACTTCGCCGTGAACATCCACCCGCCCGGCCAGCCCCTGGCTGACCCGTGGCGGCCGCTCAGCTCCCTGCTGGACTCCCCCGACGACCTGCGGCAGCGGATCGCGGACGGTCCGCCGCGCGCTCGCCGCGGACCGCCCGCCCGGCGCCGTGGAGTTCCGGGTCGCCGCCTCAGTGACCCACCTCGGGGTGGCGGCCCGGCTGATCTCCCCCGTCCTCGGGACGGCGGTCCTCTTCGGCCGGGTGCCGCCGGATGGACCCGGCCGAGGTCGCCTGGCAGCCCGTGCTCGGCGGCCCGCTGCCCCTGTCGCTCCCGGCCTCCGCCCTCGCCGGGCGCGGGGACCAGCGCCGGCGAGGAGCAGCCCGGCGAAGGGCAGCTGGCCAGTGAGCTGCGGCAGAGCCTGCTTCAGGGGCCGGTCCGCGCGCTCACGGAAGTCACCGCCGCCATGTCCGTGTCCCCGATCGTGCTGGACGGCAACATCGCGTCCGCGGTCAACGCCGCCGCCGCCATGATCGCCGCAGCACGTCCCGGTCTCGCCACCCGGGCAGCCGCCCTCCGTCGCGCGCTGCTGAACGCCCCGGAGCTGGCCGGATACCTGGACCGGCAGCGCGGCCGGGTTCCGCAGGCGAAGCTGCTGCCTGATCTACCGGGCCTCCCCGGCGGCCACCTCGGCGGTCTGCGGGGACTGCGTCCTCAACGCGACGCTCAGCTGCGTCCCGGCCCGGTTAGCAGATCGCCGGCCGCCCGGGATCGGCGGTCGCCGGGACGACACGGCAGGTAGCGGGCGGCTGATGCTTGACGCCGTGCTCTTGCCGCCCGTACGGTGACGCTGCCGCGGTCAAGGACCGCGGTGGTGCAGTTTCAGCGAAGTCCGGTGAGATCCCGGCGCTGTCCCGCAACGGTGGTCCCCTTCGGGGGCGAGCCCGGTCGCCTGTCCTGTGCCGACGACATAGCCCTCGAAGGAAGGGCGGCTCGTAGGTGTCCCGGACACTCCCCCGCGCGGCGTCGCGGCGCGCGCGTCCCGCTCCCCCTGGCCCTCCTCGGCTGCGCCGTGCTGCTGCTGGTCACCATGACCCTGGGCGTGGCTATCGGGTCGGTGCCGCTGAGCCCCGCAGCGGTCTGGGAGGTGATCTGGCATCATCTGACCGGCCACCCCGGGTACAGCGTCGCCGACGCCATCGTCTGGCAGATCAGGCTGCCCCGGGTTCTGCTCGCCGCCGTGGTCGGCGCGGCGCTGACCACCGCCGGGACCGTGGTGCAGGTCCTGGTGCGCAACGCCCTCGCCGATCCGTTCCTGCTCGGTGTCTCGTCCGGGGCCAGCGTCGGCGCGACGGCCGTGCTGCTGTTCGGGGCGTTCGCCTCGCTCGGCGTCTGGGCCATCTCCGCCGGCAGCGTGCTGGGGGCGCTGGGCGCGATGGCCGCCGTCTTCCTCGTCTCACGCCAGGGCCGTGCGCTGGCCCCCACCCAGCTCATCTTGTGCGGCGTCGTGCTGTCGGCCCTGTTCGAGTCGGTCACCAGCTTCCTGATCTTCCGGGGCAACCCGCAGGCCACCCAGTCCGTCCTGTTCTGGCTGCTGGGATCCTTCGGCCTGGCGACCTGGCCGCAGCTCCCGATCCCGGCTGTCGCCCTGGCCGCCGCCATCGGCTACCTGCTGACCCAGGCCCGTTCGCTGAACGCGCTGGCCATGGGCGCCGGGCAAGCCGCGGCGCTGGGAGTCGACGTGCAGGCGCTGCGGCGCAACCTGTTCATCGTCACCTCGCTGATGGCCGGGGTGGCCGTCGCGGTCAGCGGCGTCATCGGATTCGTGGGCCTGGTCGTCCCGCACATCGTCCGGCTGATGGTCGGGTCTGACCACCGCCGGGTGCTACCGGTCGGCGCGCTGTTCGGGGCGTCGTTCATGGTGCTCGGCGACCTGCTGGCCCGCGTCATCGTGGCCCCCCAGGAAATGCCGATCGGCGTCATCACCGCGTTCATCGGCGCGCCGACGCTGATCGTCCTCATCCGGCGCCGCCCCTACCTCTACGGAGCGTCCGGGTGAGCCTGGAGCTGCAGGACCTGTCGGTGGACATCGCCGGGCGGCGGATCGTCACCGACGTTGGCCTCACCGTCCCAGACGGCAGTTTCGCCGGACTGCTCGGGCCGAACGGCAGCGGGAAGTCCACCATCCTCAAGGCCATCTACCGGGTGCACCGGCCCGCCGCCGGGCGGATCCTCCTCGACGACGCAGACCTGCTGTCGCTGCGGCCCCGCGACGCGGCCCGGCGGATCGCGGTCGTGGCCCAGGAGTTCACCCTCGAATTCGACTTCACCGTCCTTGAGATGGTCATGATCGGCCGCACCCCGCACAAGAGGGCCTTCGACCGGGACGACGAGACCGACCAGGCCATCGTGGACCAGGCCATCGAGCAGGTCGGCTGCGCGGACCTGGCTCACCGGGGCTTCAACACGCTGTCCGGCGGTGAGAAGCAGCGGGTGCTGATCGCCCAGGCCATCGCCCAGGGCGCTGACCACCTGATCCTGGACGAGCCGACCAACCATCTCGACATCCGCTATCAGATCGAGATCCTGGAACTCGTCTCCACGCTCGGCGTGACGGTCCTGGCCGCCATCCACGACCTCAGCCTGGCTGCGCTGTTCTGCGACACCGTCCACCTGCTCGGCGGCGGCCGGGTCGTCGCGGGCGGCCCGCCGGAATCGGTGCTCACCCCCGCGCGTCGTGCGGGACGCCTACGGCGCCGACGTCCTGGTCATCTCCCACCCCGACACCGGCACGCCCCACCTGATCCCGCGACGCACCCGTAGTACCCAGACTCCCCCGCGGGGTCCTGGTCAGCCACCCGGCCCTGCTGGGACCAGCGATTGAAAGGAAAGCCAGTGCGGCTCTTGTCATCTTCCGGGTTCAGGCCCGTTCCCGGCCGGGTCTCCTGCGCGGCCCTCGCCACCGGGGCGCTGCTGGTCGCCGCGGGCGTGCTGGCCGGCTGCGGCGCGTCCACCACCTCGTCCTCTGCGCCCGTGGCCGAGACGACGACGAAGACGGCTGCCTATCCGGTGACGGTGACCAGCTGCGGGGTGCCGGTGACCTACGACCGCGCTCCCACCCGGGCGGTCTCCAACGACATCAACACCACCGAGGACATGCTCGCGCTCGGGCTGGAGCCGCACATGGTCGGTACGTTCGGGGTCACCGGTGACGGTCCGGTCGGGCAGCCGGTGCCGGCCCAGTACCTGGCGGGCTTCCACCAGGTCCGCGACGTGTCGTCGGACTACTTCACCAAGGAACAACTCGTCGGCCTGCGTCCGGACTTCCTGTTCGCCGGCTGGAACTACGGCCTGCAGGAAGGCACCAGCCTCACCCCGCAGGGCCTGGCCCAGTTCGGCATCAAGACCCTGGTCCTGACCGAGTCCTGCATTCACGTACAGAAGAACACGACCTCGGTCAGCATCAACGACACCTACCAGGACCTGCGCAACCTCGGTGAGATCTTCAACGTCCGGGCCAAGGCCCAGCACGTGATCGCCGCCATGCAGGCCCAGGTCGCCGCGGCGCAAGTCAAGGTCAAAGGACTCAAGCCCGTGACGGTATTCGACTACGACAGTGGCGAGGCGTCGCCGTTCACTGGCGCCGGGCTCGCGACGCCGAACGCGCTCATCACCCTCGGCGGCGGGACCAACATCTTCGCCAGCCTCAAGCAGAGCTTCACGTCGGTGTCCTGGGAGCAGGTCGTCAAAGCCGACCCGCAGTGCATCATCATCAACGACTACGGCACGCCCACCGCCGCCCAGAAAGAAAAGTTCCTCCAGACCAGCCCCATCACCAAGAACCTCACCGCGGTCAAGAACCACTGCTTCCTGCCACTCAGCTACGACGAGATCACCCCCAGCCCCCGCAACGCCCAAGCCACCGTCGCCATCGCCCACTGGCTGCACCCGGCCGCGTTCGGCCTGCCCGCCGACGGCTCATGACCCCGCCACAGCCTCAGCCGGCCCGCGAGGCGGGGCTGGAGGTCTGATGCGGACAGTGTCCGTGGTCGGGATCGGCGCCGGTGATCCCGAGCACATCACGGTGCAGGCGATCAGCACCCTCAACGCCGCCGACGCCGTGTTCATGATGGACAAGGGTGACGGCGCCCGCGAACTCCTCGAGTTCCGCCGGGAGATCTGCCAGCGGTACATCACGAGCCCTTCCTGCCGGATCGTGACTGCGCCCGATCCCGGGCGCCCCCGCGGCCCGGGGTCCGGGCGGGTCGTACAGGACTGGCGCACGCGGCGCGCGGAGATCTACCAGCAGCTGATCGCCGGCGAACTCGGCAGCCACGGGCACGGCGCGTTCCTGGCCTGGGGGGACCCGGCGATCTACGACGGCACCGTGGACGTGCTGCGCCAGGTGCTGGCCCGGGGGACGGTCAGCTTCGAGCTACGGGTGATCCCCGGAATCAGCAGCATCCAGGCGCTCGCTGCCCAGCACAAGATCAGCCTGACCCGGGCCGGGCACCCCCTGCACATCACGACAGGCCGCCGGATCGCCGAGGGTTTCCCGGGTCACGCCGACGACGTCGTCGTCATGCTCGACGCACACTGCGCCTTCACCGAGATGGACGGGGACCTCGACATCTACTGGGGCGCCGACGTCAGCAGCGCACGCGAAGTCCTGATCTCCGGCCGGGTCGCCGACGTGGGACAGCAGATCACAGCAGCCCGGGCGGCCGCCCGCAGTCGCGATGGCTGGGTCATGGACACCTACCTGCTTCGCCGGCCGGACAGCAGATGACCAGGCCAGGGGTAGGGAGCAGCCCAGGCTAGATATGGACGTGTGCTAGCATCGGTACATGTCGCTCAAGAGGACCAACGTCTATGCCGACAGCGAGGATCTTGCGCTGATCAAGCAAATCGCCGCCCGCCGTGGCGTCCCTGAGGCGCAGATCATCCGGGAAGGCATTCACCTGGCAGCCATGAGCAACCGGGTCTGGGACGGTTCCTTCGACTGGCCCACCTTCGACGGAAGCGGTGACCCGGCCACCAGCGACCAGGTCACGGAGGCAGTCGCCCAGGCGGCCGCCCGCCAGTGATCACGGTCGCTGACACCTCCGGCATCATCGCCGCGTCCGACCGCAACGCCCCGGAGTCCGCAGCATGCCGGGCGGTCCTGCAGGAAGCCGGCACAGTGATCATCTCGCCGCTCGTGCTCACCGAGGTTGACCACCTGGCCAAGGCCCGCTTCGGCTCCCGGGCCCGGACTGCGATCATCGATTTTGTCCTCGCCCAGGCTGGGCAATCCCGGTTCCAGATCCCGGAAACCGGCCTCGAGGTCCTGGATACCGCACGCATGGTCCAGCGCCAGTACGCAGGCCTCGACCTGGACCTGGCTGACGCGGTCAATGTTGCCCTGGCGGCCCAGTACCGGACCGACGCCGTGCTCACGCTCGACCGCCGCGACTTCCGCGCGATGCGCCCCCTCACCCCGCACAAATGGTTCCGGCTCCTTCCCGACGACCTGTAGCCGACCTCCGAGGCGGCCTGCGGTGGACGCCATCCCTGGACACGCGCGTCTCCCGCACGGCTACCCGGGAAGCAGCGGGCGCATGAACGTGCGCTGGTAGCGGAGCACGCACCCGCTTTCGTCTCTGATCCGATCGGCCGCGACGAACTCAGGATCCGTGCCGAACAGGGCCCGGTACTGCTCGTACGCGGCGAGGCTGGGGAAGCTGAACAGCGCGAGGGCCTGGTCGCTGGCGCCTTCGGCGGGCAGGAAGTAGCCATGGTGAGTGCCGCCGTGCTGATTGACCAGTTCCATCCAGCGCTGGGCAAAACGTTCGAACGCGTCGATCTTGGCTGGATCGATGACGTATTCGACGACACAGGTGATCACAGACGGCAGGCTAGCCCCGTCTGGCACCAGGCCGGCCGCAGCCTGGTGAAACTCGCTGGTCCGCTAGGCGGGGGTGCTGCACCACGGCGATGATCTCTTCCTTGTTTCACCGGCGGATCGGGCGTAGCGTCCGGAAAGGAAGTCGTGCTCGTCTCTCCACGCGTAGACGAGATCAGTATTCCGGCTGCTCAGGACCTCGGCGGCGCCTAGCGCCCAACTTGCCGAGGGACGACATGGCAGCCCCTTTCGGTCCGCGCTTTCCCCCTGCTGGCCACAGCCGCACCGGGCTCACCCGTGGCTGAGGACCGGCTGCATGTGGTGTTCGGGACCGGCCAGGTCGGAAGGGCCCTGGCCGCGCACCTGGCCGGCAGGGTCATGCCGTCCGGGCGATGTCACGCCGTCAGCCACCCGCGCTGGACGAGGGCGTCGAGTGGCGGGCCGCGGATGTGACCGACCCCGAGGCCGCGCGCGCCGCGGCGAAAGGCGCGTCAGTCGTCTACCAGTGCCTGAACGCGCCGTACCCGCAGTGGCCCGAGCTCTTCCCGCCGCTGCAGCGCGGCGTGCTGCGCGCGCCGACTTCATCGGAAACCCTGACCTGCCGCACACCTACAGCTGCGTCCCCGATGTCGCCGCCGGCCTGGCCACCCTCGGCACCGACCCCGGGCCGCCGGGCAGGCCTGGCACCTGCCCGGCCCGCCGACCGGCACCACCCGGGCGCTGCTCGACGTGGTGGCCGCCGAGGTCGGGCATCCGGTCACGATCCGCTCGGTCCCCAAGCTGGCCCTGCGCGCGCTCGGCCTGGTCAACCCGACCATGCGGGAGCTGGCCGAGATGGCCTACCAGTTCGACGAGCCGTTCGTCCTGGACACCAGCAAGTACGAGTCGGCCTTCGGGGCGGCGGGCACCCCGCTGGCCGCCGCCGTGGCCACGACCGTCGCCTGGTACCGGAACCCGAACCCGGCTAACGCATGAGCCCTCCGGAGGACGTCACCACGCCGCCTGACTGACGTCCCCAGCAGGGACCGGGACGGCCGGTCAGGTTGGGGACGCTCAGGCGGCAACGATTTCCGGCCGGCGGCTGTTACGTCGTGATGAGGGTCGGAGCCTGAACGAGCGGAGAGTTCACAGTGTCCCAGTCAGAGAAGGAATCGACGAGCCCTTCCGGCACCTCGCCGGTGAACGTGGCTGAGACGACTGACCACGCCGCGAACCACACGATGCGGTGGTGGATTCTGGGCGTGCTGGGCATCGCCCAGCTGATGGTCATCCTGGACAACACCGTCGTCAACATCGCGTTGCCGACCGCCCAGCACGCGCTGGCCTTCTCCAACGCCGACCGCCAGTGGGTCGTGACCGCCTACGCGCTCGCCTTCGGCAGCCTGCTGCTGCTCGGCGGCCGGATCGGTGACATCTTCGGGCGTAAGCGGACCCTGGTCATCGGGCTGGTGGGTTTCGCCGTCGCCTCGGCTATCGGCGGAGCCTCAGTCAACTTCGCCATGCTGGTGACCGCCCGGACCGTGCAGGGCGCCTTCGGCGCACTGCTCGCCCCGTCGGTCCTGGCCCTGCTGACCACCACCTTCACCGACCTCCGGGAACGTGCCAAGGCGTTCGCCATCTACGGCGGCATCGCCGGAGCCGGCGGGGCCTTGGGGCTGTTGCTCGGCGGGATCCTCACCTCTTACGCCTCATGGCGCTGGACCCTCTACATCAACCTGGTCTTTGCCGCCGTGGCCACCATCGGGGCCTTGCTCTGGCTGAAGAACGACAAGGCTGCCGACCGCGACCCACTGGACATTCCCGGGCTCCTGCTCGTCACGGCGGGCCTGTTCTGCCTGGTCTACGGCTTCTCTCACGCCGAGACCACCGCCTGGAGCAACCCCTTCACCATTGGTTTCCTGGTCGTCGGGGTGATCTTGCTGGCCTGCTTCGCCCTGCTCGAGCCCCGGGTGCGGTACCCGCTGCTCCCGCCCCGGGTGGTACTGGACAGGACCAGGGGCGGTTCGATTCTGGCCATGCTGCTGGCCAGCATGGGGCTCTTCGGGGTCTTCCTGTTCCTCACCTACTACCTGCAGGAAACGCTCCACTTCAGCCCGGTCAAGACTGGCCTGGCCTTTCTCCCCATGATCGCCGCGCTGGCGGGCATGGCCCAGGTGTCCAACCGGGCGCTGCTGCCCCGGTTCGGTCCCAAGGTGATCGTGCCGATCGGGCTGCTCCTGAACGCCGTGGCGTTGTACCTCCTGCACGGGGTCGGCCTGCACAGCGCGTACGCAAGCCACGTGCTGCCTTACCTCCTGCTGCTGGGCATCGGGTTCGGCCTGAGCCTGGCCCCCTCGTTCAGCACCGGCACCCTGGGGCTCAAGCCCTCCGACGCCGGGGTCGGGTCGGCTACCCTCAACACCTCCCAGCAGGTCGGCGGCTCGGTCGGCACGGCCCTGCTCAACACGCTGGCCGCCGGGGCCGCCACGGCATACCTGGTGGGCCGGGCGCCAACACCGCTGAACCTGCAGACAGCGGCGCTGCACAGCTACACCACGGCGTTCGTGTACTCAGCACTGATCTTCGTGGTGGCCGCGGTCGCCGCCGCCCTGGTGCTCCCGCGCGGCAACATGCGTACCCTGTCCGAAGCCGCTGCGGAGCGGAACGCGGCCGACCTGGTAACGCCAGGGCGGGTCTAGCCCATCCCTTCGCGGACCGGCCAGCGGTGGCGCAGTCTGGCGCGCTCGGCCGGGACGAGACCGCCCCAGACGCCGTGCTGCCCGACGTCCCAGTGCCGCAGGGACAGGTCCAGGCACAGGGCGCGTCCCGGGCAGGCCATGCAGACAGCGGTCGCGGCGTCCGCCTCCCGGCGGGCGGTCTCCGGCTTAGGGCTGACCGGGAACCAGGCGTCGGAATCGAGGACGCTGCTGGCACAGCGAGCGTGGCTGATCAGTTCGGCCCACGGCGACAGGCCGGGTGCGGCGGGCACTCGGGCGTGTGTGGTCATGTGAGCAACCTCGGGCAGCTAGGCGCTCAGGGATCCGGGGCCTGCCTGATCCAGAGTCACACCGCACGCCCCTGATCGACCCCGGGTAACACCCTGGACCCGACCCCGGGGATCGCCAGTGCTGGCTGGCCGCCGGCCCGGGCCCGTCCTCGCCGGGCCGGCGGCACTTTGGTGCCCGGGTTCTGTCACAAAGACTCCACCTGGCCGATCCACTTTCGGGTGACGCCGAGCTCCCCTGGCCTTCCTAACGTCGGAAGTCCAGAAGCCGCGCCGACCGGAGGAAAGACATGGGTGCTCTCAAGCCCGACCAGCTCAGGAACACGAAAATGGATCTGACCACCTCCCGGGACGTGCGCCACCGCCGTCTGCTGACGGTCACGGGCCTGACCGGGATCGCCTACACGCTGTCCTGGATCGCCGGGCTGGCCGTCGCGGCACCCAGCCCGAAGCTCACCGCGTCCGGGGCGTCGATCACCGCCGCGCTCGCCGGGCACCAGGCCGCCGTGGTGTGGCAGTTCGCCCTGACCGAGGGGCTGCCCGCCGTGGGCCTGGCGGTCATCTCGATCGCCCTGGCCCGGGCGGCACGCCGGTCCGGGGCGGCCGGGCACGCCCGGGTCCTCCTCGCCGCCGGCCTGACGGCCGCCCTCATCTCGCTGGTGCAGTTCGTGCTCGGTACCGCCCTCGCCGCGGCGGCCAGCCCCGCCGCCGCGCACCTGCTGTATGAGTCGGTGAACCGGCTGGACGGGGTCAAGATGCTCGCGCTGGCCGTCCTCGGCGTGGCCGGCGCCACCTCAGGGGTGCTGCCCCGCTGGCTGCGCTACGCCGGGATCACCCTGGCCCTCGCCATCACCTGCTCCGCGGTGGCCTACCTGCTCCTCCTGCCGGGGCTCGCCGGCCTGGCCTACGTGTCCGGGCCTTTGCTGCTGCTCTTCGTCACGGGCACTGGCATCGCCCTGGGCTGAGGGCCCGCCGTGAGCTGCTCGTTAGGGATGGGGCGGGGCCTGTTAGGCCTCCGCATGCGCGACCCGCGTCGCGCGACCCGGGTCTAGCGTCGGTAGCTGTGAGCGCGTCGATACTGCTGGTCGTGCCGGTGCACGCCGGGCCGGGAATGGCCAGCCTACGGTGCGGGCGGCTGAGCGTCCGCGCCCCGTCCGTGGCGACGGCGCCGGGGCGGGGCGGCCGGTCAGTTCTTGACCAGCCCGCCGTCGACCACCAGGTTCTGGCCGGTGACCGAGCGCGCCCACGGGGAGGCGAAGAACAGGACAGCGTCGGCGAACTCCTCGGGCGTGGTCACCCGGCGCAGCGGGGTCGAGGCGGCGATGAGGTCGAAGACGGCGTCTGGAGTCGCCGCGCTGGCGTCGGTGGTGCGCAGCAGGCCGCCGGAGACCATGTTGACGGTCACCCCGTCCGGCCCGAGGTCAGCCGCGAGGGTACGGGTCAGCGAGAGCAGCGCGGCCTTGGCCGCGGTGTAGTCGTGGTAGGGCACGACCGGGTTCTGGAACAGGTTGGTGCCGATGTTCACGATCCGGCCGTAGCCCTGCTCCCGCAGGCCGGGCAGGGCCGCCTGGGTGGTGTTCAGCGCCCCCTTGACGCTCCCTTCGAGCTGGGCCGCGAACTCGCCCCAGGAGATGGCGTCGGCGCCCGACCGGGCGTCCCCGTTGAACGAGAAGCTGGCCAGCGCGTTGTTCACCACAGTCGTGACCGGGCGGCCGAACGCGGCGCGCGCGGACGCGAACATCGCCGCCACCTCGCCCGGATCTGTCACGTCGGCGCGGACCGCCCGGGCCCGGTCGGGGCCGATCTCAGCAGCCAGGGCCTCAGCCGCGGCCCGGCTGTCCCGGTAGTTGATCACCAGCCGGGCCTGCTCGCGGGCGAAGGCACAGGCGATAGCCCGGCCGAGACCACGGCCACCGCCGGTGACGAGCACTACCTGGTCGCGCAGCTCCACGACGCCTCCGCCTGATCGGGTTCGGGTGAGACCGGCACGAAAGCAACGAAGATATCAGATCTTAATGACTGTCATCGGCTCGGCCTTTTTCATTGTCCTGATCAGGCTGGGGCAACGACGCTCAGCGGCGAGTACTTGCGGGTGGTTGCGGACGGCGCGGACCGCTTTGCTCCGCCTTTAGATATCTGAGATCTGAAACAACCGGCTGACGTGAACAGCGGGACGGAACCAGCCGGTGCCTGGCCGCCAGCCTCAGCGGTAAGTCTCTGCCCGGCTGCCGCTACTAAGTCAGCGGGCCGGCCAAGACAGAATGTGGCCGGCAACGAATAGACGGTAGGGACCGGGCCGACTCAGGCGTGGTGCGGCGGAGAGGGAGCGGCATGGTCGTGCTCGTCGTAGTCGGCGTGGTGGCGGGGTTTTTGGCCGGCATCTCGCCGTGCATCCTCCCGGTCCTGCCGGTCGTGCTGGTCGCCGGGTCAGCCGCGGCGGCCGGGAACGCCGGGTCGGCCCCGCCAGCGGGGCGGGCCGGGGCGGTCCCCCCGGCGGGAAGCACCGGGGCGCTCCCGCCGCCGGGGAGCCCCGGACCGTCCTCGCCGGCGGGGAGCGCCGGACCGGCTGTGCGGACGCCGCCAGCCGGTCTGGCGCAGACCCCGCGAGTCAGCCTGGCCCGGGCGCCGCGGGCCGGCCTGGCGCGGCCGCTGGCCGTGGTCGCCGGGCTCGTCGTGAGCTTCAGCCTCGTGGTCCTGGCCGGGTCAGAGATCCTCTCGCTGCTGCATCTGCCGCAAGACACGCTGCGCGACGCGGGCATCGTCTTGCTGGTCGTGGTGGGGCTCGGCTACCTCATCCCGTCGGCAGGCGCGCTGCTCGAGCGGCCGTTCGCGCGGCTGGGCGCCCGCCGGCCGAGCGGCCGGGCTGGAGGGTTCGTCCTCGGGCTGGCCCTCGGCGTTCTGTACGTCCCCTGCGCCGGGCCGATTCTGGCCGCCATCACGGTGGTCGGGGCGACGCACCGGGTGGGGCTGACAGCGGTCATCCTGACGGCCGCGTTCGCCGTGGGGACCGCGGTGCCGCTCCTGGCGGTCGCCGTCGCGGGAAGCCAGCTCACCAGCCGGGTCGGTGCCATCCGCCAGCGGGCTCCCCAGGTGCGCCGGGTCGGCGGGGCCGTGCTCATCGTCATAGCCGTGGCCATCGCCTTCAACGTCTTCGGCGGGCTGCAGCGCGACCTCCCCGGGTACACCACCGCCCTGCAGGGCTCGGGCAAGATCCGTAAGCAGCTCAACGGGCTCACCGGCGCCGCTCATACGTCGCTGACCAGCTGTAACGCGAACGCCAGCGGGTTGGTCAACTGCGGTTCAGCTCCGAACTTCACTCGCATCACCAGCTGGCTGAACACCCCGGGCGGCAAGCCGCTCTCGCTCGCCGCGCTCCGCGGCAAGGTCGTCCTGGTCGACTTCTGGACCTACTCGTGCATCAACTGCCAGCGGACGCTGCCCCACGTCGAGGCCTGGTACAAGGAGTACGCCAAGGACGGCTTCGTCGTCGTGGGAGTGCACACCCCCGAGTTCGCCTTCGAGCACGTGGTCTCCAACGTGCGGGCGCAGGCCGCGGCGCTCGGTGTCCACTACCCGGTCGCGATCGACGACGACTACGGCACCTGGAACGCTTACGACAACGAGTACTGGCCAGCGGACTACCTGATCGACGCCCACGGCGACGTCCGCCACGTCCACTTCGGCGAGGGAGACTACGGAACTACCGAGCAGCTGATCCGCCAGCTGCTCCACGACGCCCATCCCGGCGTGACGCTGCCGCCCCCCACCGACGTCCCGTCCAAGACCCCGGCCGGCGAGCTGAGTCCGGAGACCTACGTCGGCTACGAGCAGGCTCCAGTACCTCGACCCTGACCAGGTGGCCCGGAACACGCCCGCCACCTACCATTTCCCGGCCTCGCTTCCGCTCGGTGCGCTGGGGCTGTCCGGAACGTGGACCGACCACGCGCAGGAAGCGACCGCTGGCACCGGGGCCGAGATGGAACTGAGCTTCCTGGCCCAGGACGTGTACCTGGTGCTCGGCGGGACCGGGAGCCTCGACGTCTCGGTCGACGGCCGCCACACGCAGACCATCCACGTCGGCGGAGTTCCCCGGCTCTACACCCTGCTCCACGCTGGCTCGGCGTCGACCGGGACGCTCCGGCTGCGTGCGTCACCGGGAGTCCAGGCCTATGACTTCACCTTCGGCTGATCCGGGGCCACGCCGGCACCGGGGCCGCCGCTTCGCACGCAGAAGTAGCTGCTGCGTAGGCAGAAGCAGCGTCTGCGCAGGTAGAAGCGGGCGGCCAGCCGATGGCCCAGCCCGGCCCAGCGGTCGCGGGCTGCGGTCCGGCGTGTTGCCACCGCCGTGGGTTCGTGCAACGCTGGCAGCACTTAGCGAGCCTGGATCGGTCCAGACCATGCGCTCCCTCGCCGCTGGCAGCCCTGCGTTGAAGGTGGCGAAAGCTATGACAAATCCTGGGATGAGCCATCCCTCCGGGACCGGCGGAGAGCCACGCCCCGGGCCAGCCCCCAATGCCAGCCGGAACGCGCTGTGCATCTACTGCCGGACAGACCGGTTTGTCTACTGGCCGTCCGCGATCCGGCTGTCCCTGGCCGAGTGCCCGGGTTGCCAGCGGCGGGAGCCCGCCGGCCGGGACATCGCGCCCCTTCTCGCGGCTGGCCGGGCGGTGTAGGTACGCCGTCGCTCCAGACCCTGACGGCACGGCCCAGCTTGGCCCTACTACGGCAAGGAGCCGCCACGATGTACCGGATACCAGGTGCTTATTCGCGACAGACCACCACGTCCGCACCGGCTGTGCCTCCGGTACGGTTCCCGGGCCAGGCCGAAGACCGCGAACGGATCGCCACGGGCCTGAACGACGTCGTGGTCCGCCGGCTGCTCACCGCAGGCGAAGACCTGCAGGCCGCGCTGGGACTCACGGCCGGCCACCCCGCGAACGGCAAGATCCGCCACGCGGTGGACGAGCTGGACCAGGCCATCCGGGATATCCCGGACACGGTCTTCGACCGCCCGGCGGGTGGGCAGCCACCCCCCGGCACCTCCACGAGCACGACTTAGGCGCCGCTGGGCGCCGTGGCCAGGAACCGCAGCACCGCTCCGGTGGTGATGTCGGGCCGCTGCGACTGGGGATAGTGCCCGGCCTCAGGCACCATGACAACCTCCGCGTCCATGGCCCGCGCGATCCAGCCGGCCTCGCGCGCGCGGATCCCGGAAGTCGGGGTCCCGCTCCCCCATCACGACCAGGACAGGCGCGGTGGCCGCGGCCAGCCGCGCCTGCGCTGCCGCGTGGCTCGTCCGCGTGGTCAGGGAGAACGCCCGCGCGTATCCCGGCCGGCGGAGGCTGGCCACCACCTGGTCGCGATACGAGCCGAAGTCGGCGGGCCGCCGGCCCGCGTACAGCTTCGGCAGGTACGACTTCCAGGACAGCGCCGCCCACGGCCTGGCCATGGCCGCACGCAGGAGCACGCGCCGCAGCGTGCTCACCGCCGGGTCGCGGACGAACGGGCCGACGAGCACGAGGCCGCACACGAGCTCAGGCCGTTCGGCGGCGGCGACTACGGCCGACCCGGCGCTCATCGAGTTGCCGACGACGACCGCGGAGCCGCCGAGTTCCCCGATCAGGGCCACCACATCGCCAGCGGTTTCCTCGTCGCCGTAGGCGGCGAACGTCGGGTCGCTGTCGCCGTGGCCACGAAGATCAGTGCACGCGACCCGATAGCCCGCCGCGCGCAGGGCCGGGGCGAGGAAGCGGTACCCTCCCGCAGGTCACCCAGCCCGGGCACGAGCACCATCAGGGGGCCGGTGCCCGCAACGTCGTAACCGATGCGCCCGCCGGGACGGGTGAGGTAGGTGGTGGCGCCGGCTGGTGCCGTCGAGGTGGTGTGGTCCAGATTCATCTCTGTGTTCCTTCCGGGCTTGCGTGGTCTGGTGGCTCGGCTGGGTCGCGGCGGGGCGCGGCGCTAGGTGCGGACCGGCTCGGCTTCGGGTTCCGTGACCGGGGCTGGGCCGGGGCCGCTGTCCTCACGGATGCCGTACCGGGCGTAGAGGCGGCGCAGCGGCGCGGGCGCCCACCAGTTCGCGTCGCCCAGCAGCCGCATGGTGGCGGGCACGAGCAGCAGCCGGACCAGGGTGGCGTCGAGGACGAGGGCCACGATCATGCCGACGCCCAGCAGCTTGATGAACGTGACGCTGGACAAGGAGAACATCCCGATCACGATGACCAGCAGCAGCGCGGCGCTGGTGATCACGCCGCCGGTGCGCTGCAGGCCGCTGGCGATCGCGGTGGTGTTGTCGCCGGTCGCGACGTAGCGTTCGCGGATCCGCGAGAGCAGGAACACCTCGTAGTCCATGGACAGGCCGAACATGATCGCGAACATCAGCACCGGGATGGTCGGGCTGATCGTCCCGTTCGGGGTGAAGCCCAGCAGCCCGGACAGGTGCCCGTCCGGCGAAGATCCACGTCACCACCCCGTACATCGCCGAGAGCGACAAGACGTTGGCCACGATCGCCTCGAGCGGCAGGACCAGGGATCCGAAGGCCAGGAACAGCAGCACGAACGTGGCGACGACCACGGCCAGGGCCATCCACGGGCAGGGTGTGGCCGATGCTGGACAGCTCGTCGGCCAGCGCGGCGGTCTGGCCGCCGACCTGGGCGGTGGCACCAGGCGGCGCGGCGACGTCGCGGACCTGCCCGGCGATGGCCCGGGCCTGCGGCGTATAGGGGCCTGGCCCGTAGCTCAGGTCGATCCGGGCGACGTCGCCGTGGACGCCGGTGACCTGCGCGGCGGTGACGCCGGGCACATGGCCCAGGCGGCTGGCGTAGGCGGCCAGGCCAGCGGCCCGGGCGGGCGAGGCGGCCACCGGTCCGCGGAACTGGACGAGGGCCTCGATCGGGGCGGTCGGGTTGCCGGGGAAGTCGCGGTTCAGCGCCTCGGTGACCACGCGGGGCGCGGCGCTGGACGGGCAGCACAGTGGCGTCCACCCCGCCCCAGACGACCTTCAGGAACGGCGACGCCGAGGGCCGAGCAGCAGCACCACGATCGGCACCGCGTAGAGCAGCGGCCGGCGCATCACACTGTGGGCCAGCCGGTACCAGCCGCCGCTGTTCTCCGCCGCGGCCGGGCGCGGGCACGGTGCGGCGGATCCGCAGGGCGTTCACCTTCGGGCCCAGGACGGCCAGCAGTGCGGGCAGCACGGTCAGCGCGGCGAGCATGTCCACCAGCACGGTCGCCACGCCGCCGTAGCCGATGGACCGCAAGATGGTCTCGGGGAACAGCATCAGGCTGGCCAGCACGATGGCGACCGTGACGCCCGAGACCAGCACGGTGCGGCCGGCCGTGGCCACGGTGCGGGCCACGGCGTCCTCGACCGAGTCCCGCTGGCGCAGTTCCTCACGGAACCGGGTGACCAGGAACAGGCCGTAGTCGATGCCCAGGCCCAGGCCCAGGATGGTGGTGATGTTCAGCGAGAACACCGACACGCCGGTGACCAGGGTCAGCAGCCGCAGCGCGGTGAACGAGCCGAGGATCGCGAGCGCGCCGATCGCCAGCGGCAGGCTGGCCGCCGCGAGGCCGCCGAAGATCACCAGCAGCAGGATCAGCAGGATGGGGAAGGACAGGCCCTCGGCCCGGGTGATGCTGGCGGTGGTCTGCTGGCCGATCGTCTCGTTGGTGGGGACCACGCCGCCGACCTGGCTGCTCAGTCCGGCCGCGGTGAGGCCGCGGCGGGGCCGGTGGCACTCAGGTCCGCCTTGATCGCGTCGTAGTTGATCTGCCGGGCCGTGTCGCTGGCCCCGGCCAGCTCGATGACCGCGTAGGTCTGCCGCCCGCCGGCGCTGACGAACCGGCGGGACCCGGTCGACCAGTACGACGCGTACGACCGACCTTGCCGTGCGGCAGCGCGGCCAGCGCGCGGGTCACCGCGGACCGGAACGCCGGCGCGCGGTGGTGAGGGTCTTGCTGGAGTACAGCACCACCACGTCCCCGGCGTCGCGGCCGAACGCCTTCGTGGCCAGGGTGGCTTCGTGCTGGCTCTGGCTGTTCGGCGCGTCGAACCCGCCGGCGGTCTGCACCTTGGCGAAGACGGTGGTTCCCCACACGACTCCGAGCACCGCGGTCAGCAAGGCGATCACCAGGATCAGCCGCCGCCGGAACGCGGTGCGCCCCCACCGCTCAAATATGGAATGACTGGCGGGCTGATTCATGACGTTCCTTTCGCACAGCGACGGCAACACGTTCCTGAAAATGGGGGACGGTTATGTTCCGGAGGTCTCTACGTGCGTTCCTCGAGCACCTTGAGCAGCTCGAGAACGCCGGAGAAAGGCTTCCAGGCGTCGGCGCCGTCGGCGCGAACCCATCCCTCGAGCCGTCCGTCCGAAGTCCGGCTGAGGTCGAGGAGAAGGCGAACCGTCTGCCCCGGCGCTGGTGAGGCGTCCATGGCTCACAGTCAACGCGGGCCAGGCGTTACTGTCCCCAGGGTGGCACCCTAGGTTCGACCCCGTGTTTTGCAAGCAGGGGGTCAGGGGTTCGAGTCCCCTTAGCTCCACTGGTCAGAGACATAATTCGAACAGGCGGAGCGAGAGTACAGCAGCAAAGTACAGCAACCGGGACTGCATGAGATGTCGGACACGCGTTCGAGTAGAGCCTTGCCCTCGCGGGCGGCGGCGCACAGATCCCAGGTCTTGGGGCCGAGTTCGGCCACTGAGCAGGAAGAACGCCTTGGAGGCCCCAGTGCCGCTTGCCCGGCGGCCAATGGGCAGCGTGCTGAATCTGCCGTTTCAAGGCTGGCTGCTGCCGCCCATACAGAGGGTCAGCGAATAGCAACCTATTTGCCCGGTCAGCACGCTGAACCTCTGGTCCAGCCGCGAGGCCAGCGCCTGCGGGGACAGCAGCCTGACCCGGGCCGCGGCCAGCTCGATGGCCAGCGGCAGCCCGTCCACCCGGCGGCAGATCTCCGCCACCGCCCCGGCGTTGGCGTCGGTCAGCGCGATTTTGGTGACTCGCCTGACGAAGTGTGGACCTGCGGCAGAGTTCGGGGCACCTTTGGATGCGGGTGCTGCCAGCTTCCCGGTTACCCTCGGGGCAAGCCGTGGCCCGGGGGGTCAGGCGGCGTGGGTTTCGAACCAGACGGACCCGAGGTCGTGGCCGGCGGTGAGGCGCACGTCGGCGTCGAGTGCGGCGGCCAGGCGCCGTAGCAGGGCTACGGTGGGCTCGGTGCCGCCTTCTTCGATGCACTCGATCTCGTCGGCCGTCATGCCCGCGCGTCCGGCCAGGTCGGTGACGCTCAGGCCGAGGGCGGTGCGCCGGTCATAGAGTGCCTTGCCGAAGGCCAGGGCCTCCCTGATGGCGAGCCGCTCAGGATCGTCAGCCTCGGTCTCGGGGCGCTCCCAGCGGGTGTGGTAGCCAGTCATCACACCTGCCTCTCGTAAATCCCGGCGGTCGGTCCGTGGTGGTTGCTCTCGCACAGTTTCTGCGCGCAGACCGTCCGGTCGATCTGCCTTGGTCATGCTGCCTGGTCTTGCGGAACACCGTGAGGAGCACGATCGTCCCATCAGGAGTACACCCAGTGCGCTGTCCGGGCTGCAACATCGCGAAGCCGGATCCGCAGCTCCCAGACCGCCCCCTCCAGGCGATCTGACCAGGGCCCACCGAGTTCGGTTCCCCTCAGTGTCAGCATCCCGGGTGTGGAAGTCAGTGCCCCGGCGGCGGGGGTGCCATAGTACGCGCGGGCACCGACCGGGCCTTCCTCGGTCAGCCGATCTGCTGCTAGCAGACACCAGGGCACGCCTCGTCCAGGTCCGCCTAGCGTCATGGTATGGACGTCATCGAGCTGATCCCGGGCCTGCACTTCCTGCGCTTCCCGGTCGGGCATGCCTACCTGTGCGAGGACCCAGATGGCCTGACCCTCATCGACACCAGCGTCCCCGGCTCCGCCCCGCAGATCGCCGCAGCCATCCGCACGCTCGGCCACGACCCGGCTGACCTGCAGCGACTTCTGCTCACCCACTTCCACCCCGATCACGCCGGCTCGGCCGCCGAGATCGCGTCCTGGGGCAGCGCCGAGGTGTGCGCGCACCACGCCGACGCGCCGTTCCTCCGCGGCGAAGCACCCGCGCCGCCCCCGGACCTGGCCGACTGGGAACGGCCCCTCTTGGAGCAGGTCAGCCGCCAGCTACCAGCCGCCTTCCCGGCACCGGTGCGGATCGACCGTGAACTGCGCGACGGTGACGAGCTCAGCTTCGGCGGCGGCGCGATCACCGTCGCCGTACCCGGGCACACCCCGGGCAGCATCGCGTTCTACCTTCCCGCCCGGCGTGTCCTGCTCGCCGGCGACACCGCTGCCCGCGGACCCGGCGGGCAGGTCATGCCCGGCGTGTTCAACACCAACCGGGCCCAGGCCGCCGCGTCCTTCCGCCAGCTGGCCCGCCTCGACACCGACGTCGCCTGCTTCGGCCACGGAGAGCCCCTCACCCAGGGCGCAGCCACCCAACTCCGGACGGCCGCCAGACAGCTCGATGATCACCCGCAGTGAGATCGCCGCGGGCCGTCGCAAGGTGTGCTAGGTGTCGCGCACGCGCAGCAGTAGGCCTCCGACCAGGAGCGCCGCCGCGGCCCACCCGGCGGTCACGCCAAGACCGGGTGCGTGCCAGGCCTGGCCTGTAGGCGTTTCGGTACCCAGACTAGTCGGATATCCGTACAGCCTTGGTATGGATATACTGGTGCCGGAGGAGGTGGAATGTGGCGAAGACCTTGATCGACGTGAATGAGCAGTATCTCGCAGCGGCTCAGGAGGTGCTGCACACGGAGACGAAGAAGGACACCGTGAATGCGGCCCTCCGTGAAGTGGCCGCGCTGGCCGCCCGGCGGCGGGATCTGCAGCGGCTGGAGTCCGGCGGCCTGCCAGACCTGGAGGACGAGGAGGTGATGCGCGGGGCATGGCGGCAGTAGCCAGCCATCTCGCGGATACCAGCGCGCTGGCCCGGCTGCGGCACCGCCGGGTCGCTGCGGTCCTGGGACCGATGATCGAGGCTGGGCTGGTCGCCACCTGCGGGGTTATCGAATTCGAGCTGGGCTGGGCGACCAGGAGCGGCAAAGAGTTCGACGAGCTGCGGGCTGACCGGGACGCCGGTTATGAGTGGCTGCCTACCCATGACGAGGACTGGCGCCGAGCTCTGGATGTGCAGGCGGCGCTATGGCGCAGCGGCCAGGTCAGGGCGGTTGGTTTCCCGGACCTGCTGATCGCGGCTGTCGCGGAGCGGGAACGCGTCACGGTGCTCCATTACGACAGCGACTACGAGCTCATCGCGCAGGTCACCAGCCAGCCAGTGGCCTGGGTGGTGCCCCGCGGAGCCGTCCCCTGATCTTGCGCCCGGGTACAGCACAGAAGTACCGCAACAGGTACGGATCTGGAGGGACGCGGGTACACGCTCCGGGACGGTGACCTGCGGGGATGGACGGCGGTGGACGGGCTGCCTGTTGTTTGCAAGCAGGGGATCAGGGGTTCGAGTCCCTTAGCGCCCCATCGCTTCAGACGCGATTAGCTAAACCGCGATAAAAGTGATCCCTGCCGGCGTCATGTCCGGGCTGTCAGGCAGCTACGCCGAGCTCGCCTTCTTCCGCGTGGTCAGCGGCGTCGGCGGGTCAGTGTTCGTCGCCGTCGGGACGGCCGCGGTGGTCGTCTGGTTCCGGGAGAAGAACGTCACGCTCGCGCTCGGCGTCACCGGCGGCGCCGCCTTCAGCGCGGGGGCCGCCTTCGCGCTGTACGTCTGGCTGTTCGTGCAGCGCGCGACGGGCTGGCACACCTCGCTGGTCCTGGCAGGCGTCTTCGAGCTGCTCGTCATGGTGGTGACCCTGGTGGCCTTCCGGGTGCCCGGCGGTCACCGGTCGCTGGCCGGGGTGAGCTTTGACCGCGCCGCCCTGCGTGCCGTGCTCGCCAGCAGAGACCTGTGGTTCTACGGGGTGGCGCTCTTCGGCGGGTACGGTGCGTACTTCGCCACCACCCAGCTGTTCAGCGAGTACGTGACGGTCACCCGGCACCTGGATCCGGCCACGGGCGGGCTGCTGTCCGCGCTCATCGGGCTGGCTGGCATCCCGGGCAGCCTGCTGGGCGGTTACTGCGCCGACCGCAGCGGGAACCTGAGGGCATTCGTGGTGGGGCCGCTCGTGGTCGTCGCCGCCCTGCTGGCCCTCATCCCGGTGGTGCCGACCAGGGCGCTGTGGGCGTTGGGGATCGGGGTCGGGTTCTTCCTCATCTTCGGCTTCGCCGCCTGGCTGGCGGTACCCGCCCGGGTCTGCGACGTCGAGCACCAGTACGTCGGCACGGCGACCGGCCTGATGCTCACGCTGGCCGCCGTCGGCGGCTTCTTCATCCCGGTCGCTTTCGGGCACCTCGTGTCCCATACGAGTTTCGACACGGGCTGGGCCTTTCTGGCCGTCGTGTCCTTCGTGTTCGCCCTCGCCGGGCTGGCCGGGCGCAACCCGGCGACGGCGCCTGCTGAGGGCCTGCCGCGCACCCGGTCCTGAGACCGGCCAGGCCGCCAGGCCAGAACCCTGGCCCTGTATAACGGAACCGTGCCCGGCACCCCCATCGCGGTCAACGAACCGAGGCAGCCGGCTCACGGCCGAGGCGCGCTGGCCCTCGCGGGCCCGGGCCTAGCCCGGTGAGCAGGCCACGGTCATCCGGGTCGGCGTGGGGGCCGTTCCGCCACGAAGCGTTCGCGGCCCTCTGGGGGGCCCAGTTCGTCAGCAACGTCGGCAGCTGGATGCAGACCGTCGGCGCCCAGTGGCTGATGCTGGCGCTCACCGGGTCGACGGCCTACGTCGCGCTCATCCAGACCGCGGCGAGCCTGCCCATCGTGCTGTTCGCGGTGCTGGCCGGAGCCCTGGGCGACCTGGTGGACCGGCGCAAGTTCCTGCTGATCACCCAGGTCCTGATGCTGGTGGCCGCGGCCGCGCTCGGCGCGCTGGCCATCGCGGGGCTGGTGACGCCGTGGCTGCTGCTGGCGCTGATCTTCGCGGTCGGGACCGGCCAGGCGCTCACCTCACCGACCTGGCAGACCCTGCAACCGGAACTGGTGTCGCCTGAAGAACGCCCGCAGGCCATCTCCCTCGGCGCGGTGAACCAGAACCTGGCCCGCGCGGTGGGCCCGGCGATCGGCGGCATCATTCTCGCCGCCACCAGCGCCGGGACCGTCTTCCTGATCAACGCGGCGACGTTCCTCGCCGTGCTGGGGGTACTCCTCTGGTGGCGGGGCGACGCGAGCACCCACCGCAAGAACGCCCTGCCGCGCGAGCGCTTCGGCGAGGCGGTCCGGGCCGGCGCCCGGTACGTCAGCGCCAGCCCGGACTTGCGGGTCATCTTGCTGCGGGCCGGCGTGTTCGTCTTCTTCGCCAGCGCGATCTGGGCCCTCCTGCCGGTGACCGCCCAGTCCCAGCTGCACCTCGGCTCGGGCGGCTACGGGCTGCTGCTGGGGTGTGTCGGCGTCGGCGCGGTGGCCGGCGCGCTCCTGCTGCCCGCGCTCAGGAACCGGCTCGGCCCGGGGGCGCAGCTCACAGCCGGCTCGATCGCGCTCGCCTGCGTGGCGCTCGTCCTCGGCTACGTCCACGTCACCGCGCTCGTCGCGGTGGCCCTGGCCGTGGCCGGCGTGGCCTGGATCCTGGCCCTGTCCACGCTGAACTCGCTGTACCAGCTGACGCTGCCGCAGTGGATCAAGGCCCGCGGCCTGTCCTTCTACCTCATCGTCTTCCAGGGCGGCAACGCCGTCGGCAGTGCCGTCCTGGGCGTCACCGCCGAGCACCTGGGACTGTCCCCGACCCTGCTGATCACCACGGCCGGCCTGGCCCTCGGCCCGCTCATCGGACTGCGCTACCGGTTCCGCCCCATCCCGCCCGCGCAGCTCCTGCCCGCGGCCGAGTGGCCGGTGCCCAACCTGGCCACCGGCGACCCCGCCACCGGGCCGGTCATGGTCACCGTCGAGTACCGGCCCCGCGCCGGGCTGGAAGCCGACCTGCTGGCTGCGCTGCGCGACTCCAGGTTCAGCCGGCGGCGCACCGGGGCCAGCGACTGGCGGGTCTGGCAGGACGCCGCCGACCCGGGCCGGATCCTCGAGCAGTTCGTCGTCGCCTCATGGGAGGAACACCTCCGCCAGCACGGCCGCGTCACCGTCCGGGACCAGGCACGCTACGACCGGATCCGGTCCATGACCGACCCCGGGCACCCCGCAGCGGTCACCCACTGGCTCACCCCGACCGCCCCCGCGCACCGTGCCGGCTCCGGCAGAAATAACGGCCCGTCCCCGGGGGCGGACTCCGCCTAGGCCGGCTGGCCGGGCGCCGGGACCGGCCCGGGCGCCGCCGGGTCAGAGACAGACCGCCAGATCGGGGTGACCGACGCGCGCAGCGCCTCCCGGCCGGCGTGCCGGCCCTGGGTGCCGTCCAGCACGGCGTCCGGGGTGAACAAGGCCACGTAGGCGTCGGCGTCCCGCCGGCTGGGCCAGGCTGCGCAGGCTCCTCCGGGCGCGCGGGCCCCTCAGCCCGGTGTCAGGCCCCGGCGGGCTGAGCGAGGATAGGATCCGGGCGGGTTCCGCCCCCGGATCGGTCAGGGTGGGCGGCAGCACAGCGCACGCCCGGGGAGGTGGCGCATGACGGGTCAACGGCACCGCGTCGTCGTCGTCGGTGGTGGTTTCGGCGGCATCAACGTGACGCGCGCCCTGGCTCGCGCCGACGCCGACGTGACGATCGTGGACCGGACCAACCATCACCTCTTCCAGCCGTTGCTCTATCAGGTGGCCGCCGGGATCCTGGCCGAGGGGCTGATCGCGCCGGCCCTGCGCAGCGTGGTCAGGTCCCAGCAGAACACCCGGACGGTGCTGGCCGACGTGCAGGACCTGGACGTGCAGGGCCGGGTGGTGTCGGCGGTGGCCCCCGACGGCCGGGAGCTGCTCCTGCCCTATGACACGCTGGTCGTCGCGAGCGGGGCGACGGACGCCTACTTCGGGCACGACGGGTGGGCTGAGTTCGCGCCCGGGATGAAGACCCTGGAGGACGCCCGCGACCTGCGCAGCCACATTCTCAGCGCCTTCGAGATGGCCGAGCTGGCCACCGACCCCGCAGAGCGGGCCGCGTACCTGACCTTCGTGGTCGTCGGGGCCGGGCCGACCGGGGTCGAACTGGTCGGCCAGCTGGCCGAGCTGGCCCACCAGGTGCTGCCGAGGGAGTACCGGTCAGTGGTCACCGCGGAGGCGCGGATCCTGCTGGTCGAGGCGGGCCCGGCGGTGCTGGGCGCGTTTCACCCGAAGCTTCAGCGCTACACCCAGCGGCGGCTGGAGAAGATGGGCGTGCAGGTGCGGCTGAACACCGCGGCGGTCGGGATGGACAAAGACAGCGTCACCGTGCGGGACGCCGGGGGCGACGAGCAGGTTCCAGCCCGGACGAAGATCTGGGCCGCCGGCGTGCGGGCCTCGCCGCTGGCTACGATGCTCGCCGGGGCCACCGGCGCCGGGACCGACCGGGCCGGCCGGATCGCGGTGCGGCCCGACTGCAGCCTGCCTGGCCATCCGGAAGTGTTCGCCGTCGGGGACATGATCTCGCTGAACCAGCTGCCCGGAGTCGCGCAGCCCGCCATTCAGCAGGGCAAGTACGTCGGCAAGCTGATCTCGGCCCGGCTGGACGGCGGCTCGCCGGCCAAGCCGTTCAAATACCGTGACAAGGGCAGCATGGCCACGATCGGCCACCTGTCCGCGGTCACAGAGGCGTTCGGCATGAGGTTTACCGGCGTGATCGGCTACACCATGTGGGGCTTCGTCCACGTCCTCTACCTGGTCGGCTGGGGCAACCGGGTGGCGGCCGTCTTTTCCTGGGGCCGGGGGCTGACCTTCACCAAGAACCGGGCCCATCGGCTCATCACGTTCGAGCAGGCCCGCTACGAGCTCACGCACCACGCCGCTGATGGCCAGGTACCGGACGAGTCCCGCGGATCATGAGAGAGAACTGGCCGGCGGGGCCTGAGCCTGGGAGCGGGCGAAGGCTTCGCCGACGGCGGCGGTATTTCCGTACCCCCAGCTGCGGTGCTGGATGATGCGCTCGATGCGCCAGCCTTCCGCGGTCCGGAGCATGTGGTTGGTGTAGGAGCCGCGCAGCAGGTAGAACTCGCCGCTGCCGGACCCCCTCAGCAGGTGCTGCGCGTACATGTAGGAGTAGCAGACAGCCCGGTCCGGGTCGGCGGCGTCGAATTCGACGACGTGGTTGGGGCTGAGGTGCTGGGTGGCGGTGAACCCGTTCAGCACAGCAGAGATCCGCGCGACCAGATCTGCGCGGGAGAAGGTGGCCGCGGGGACGCCGCCGCCGGAGAAGTCGGCGTAGACCGGGTCGGTGAAACAGCCAGCGAACATCACCCATTCACGGCGGTCGACACCCATCGCGTATTTGATTACCTGCTCGCTGATCTGGGTGCGGTCCTCGAGCTGGCGGAGGCGGGATTCGAAATCGGTCGTCATGGACGCTCTCCCGCGGCGATAGGTTGCTGTCCCGCTAAACGTATGACATAAGATCGTCTTGTACAAGATGATCGGGCGGTGGACCATCCCGGGCGTACCTTCGTATAGTTCTGCCATGCCCGCCCATCCTGATCACCCCGCAACGCCGGCCGTGCCGCCTGCCGCCGCCGCGGGTCCCGGAGTCGATGACCTGACCTGGCTGGCCTACCGCGCCGCCGGGGCACTGGGCGAGGCGTTCAACAAAGTGTCCCGGGAGGCCGGCCTGGCGGATCTGCGCGACTGGCTGGTGCTGGCCCTGATCACCGGCGACGGGAAGCAGCGCACCCAGCTGGAGATCGCGACTCAGCTCGGCATCGACAAGTTGACTCTGGTGCCGCTGCTCGACCGCCTGGAGCGGGACGGCCTCATCGTCCGGGCCACCTCCGAGCGCGACCGGCGGGTGCGCATCCCGCAGGCCACCCCGGCCGGCCTCAAGGTGGTCAGGGACGTCGCCATCGCCCGGGACGCCGCCATCAACGATCGCCTCGCCGCTATCCCCCCGGCCGACCGGACCGCCTTCCACGCCACGCTATGGAGGATCGTGGAAGGCGCGGCAACGCAGGAATAAGCCGCGGACGCCGTGCCGTCTCTGCCTGCGCCGCGGCCCGGTTCAGGGTCCCGGCCGGGCCGCCACAAGATCATGCGCGGGCCTGCTGCCCCGGGCTGCTCCCGCAGCCCTAGCCGGCTGGTCCACCGCCGGCCAGGGCGCCGCTTCGAAGAGCAGCACGGCTACGTCGTCGTCGAGCCTGCGGCCGGTGTGGGTCACCAGGCGATTGAGCAGCTCGTCCGCGGCGGCCTCCAGGTCGGGGCCACGGAGCAGGTCAGCGCAGTCCTCCAGGCGGAAGTAGCGGCCCGCCCGGTCGCGGGCCTCGAGCAGGCCGTCGGTGTAGAACACCACCCGGTCGCCCTCGCCGACGCTGAACGTGGACGTCGTCATGGCGGGGTGCAGGCCGAGCGGGGTCGCGTACGCCGACGGGGTCAGGGCCTGCAGCCCGCCGCCGGAGTCCAGCCGCAGTGGCGGCGGGTGACCGCAGGTGACGAGCTCGAGCCAGCCCCGCGGGTCGAACTCCGCGAACAACGCGGTCACGAAGTCCTCCTCGCCCGCGGCGAGCGTCACCGACCGGTCCACCACCCGGGCGACCTCGGCCAGCGACAACCCCGGCTGGGCGCAGGCGTCCCGGAAGCTGGTCGTCGCGACGCTGGCCAGGCGCACCGCGGGCAGTCCCTTCCCGCGGGTGTCCCCGATCAGCCAGCGGGTGCGGCCCCCCTCGGAGACGACCTCGAGGATGTCCCCGCCCACCCGGGCCTCGGCCGCGGCCGAGACGTAGCGTGAGGCCATCCGGCCCGCGGTGACTGTGGCCGGGACCTCGCGCAGCAGCGCGCTCTGCGCCACCCGGGCCACCGCACGGACCCGGCTCAGCCGCCGCTGCGCCGCGGTGCGCAGCACGGAGTTGGCCACCGCGAACGCGGCCAGCAGCACGCACACCCCCAGGTGCGACACCAGGCTCCCGGGCCGGGCCGGCTGGTCCACGATCAGCCCGACGCCCAGCAGCGTCGCCCAGCCCGCCAGCACGGCGGTGACCAGCGGGCGCAGCAGCAGCGACCCCAGCAGCGGGCCGACCGCCAGCCACGCGACCACGACCGGGCCCCGGCCGAAGCGGTACTGCGCCACCGCCAGGACGGTGATGGCCAGGGCGAGCAGCACCGCGAGCACCCGCCTGGCCAGGGCGCCGGACGGCTGGGAGGGTCCGGCCATGTTCAGCCGGATGCCACGGCCCGGGCGCTGGTACACGCGCCGCCACCTGGGCTCAGCAGGTCTGTTCACCGTGGTTGCCCCTTGTCTGCCGTGCGCCGGCTCGTCGGCTCTGCCACGTACTGGTACGCAATCATGGCGGTCACGCCCCTGGGGTTGCTGAAGGCCAGCTCTGCGATAGCTCACAGAAAATTGCAGATAACGAAAACCGGGCCGGGGCCGCGCCCTCGCCCCACCGCTGGGACGGCAGGCCCGGTTCCGGGGCCGGTGCTGCCTGTCTTTCGCGAGGCTCAGGCGTACTCGCGTAGCCAGGAGGCGGCCAGCCTGGTCCAGGCCGCCGTGTCTCCCGCGCCTTCGGCCAGACCGAGGCTGTGCGGCCCGTGGGCGAACACGTGGACCGCGTGCGGCACGCCGTTGGCCGCCAGCGCGGCCGCGAAGCGGTAGGTGTGCTCGGGAGGCACGTAGGCGTCCTCGGCCGTATGCCAGACGAAGAACGGCGGTGACTGAGGCGTCACCAGCGCGTCCAGTGACGCCGACCGGCGCGCCTGCGGGCTGGCGCCCTCGCCGAGCAGGATCAGCCTGGAGGGCCGGTAGGTCTCCGTCTCCATCGACGTGATCGGATAGCCGAGCACCGCGAACTGGACCGCCTCAGCTGACCCCGCGCCGGGTGCGAGGGCGGCCAGGCCGGCCAGGTGGCCGCCGGCCGAGAAGCCGGTGAGGCCGACGCGGTCGGCCCCGGCGGCGCGACGGTCCCGGATCTCGCGCAGGAGCGCGTCGCGGGGCACCGGGTGGCGGACGTTGAGCGGGTAGCGGAACACGCTGGCCGCGATCCCGAGCCCGCGCAGCCAGCCGGCGACCGGCTCGGCCTCGTGCGCCGCGTGCGCCGCGTATCCCCCGCCGGGAAGGACGATCATGTGCGTGCCTGTCACTGCCGGTTCCTCACGTCGCGGACGCGCTCAGCCATGTCTTCCTGGTGCATGACGTTGGTGAGCTGAACCCGGGACCGCACGCCCAGCTTGGCGAACACCGACCGCAGGTGGGTGCCGGTGGTATTGACCGAGATGCCGAGCGCCTCGCTGGCGGCCTTGTTGGTGTACCCGGACCCGATGAGGCGGGCGACCCTGGTCTCGGCCTGTGTCAGGGACGGCCAGCCGGACTCCGGGCGGGGCCCGGCGCACTGCCACTGAGCGCGACGGAACCCGGCCTTCCGCATCCTGTCCTGCAGCGCCCGCATCGGGCCGGTGGCCCCGGCTTCCCGGTAGATGGTCCAGGACTGGTCCAGGACGGCGGCTCCCTCGCGTCTGCGGTCCCGGGCCACCAGCTCGAACCCCAGGTCTTCGTACCCGCCGGCCCGCACCAGCGGGCGCGGGCTGCGAGCCAGCGCGTCGGCGGCCCGGCGCAGCAGTGGCAGGTCTCTGCGGGTCACGCCGCGAAGCTGCAGGGCGGTCCCCGCCAGGCTCGGCACGCCGGGGTTCCGCCCGGCCCCGGTCTCGGCCAGCGCGACGACTTCCTCGGTGAAAGCGTCTGCTCCAGCCCGCATCCCGAGCTGGGCGAGCATCCGCAGCCAGCCGGCCTTCCACGGCCACGGGTCCCGTTCCTCACGGCCCGCGAACACCAGCGGCGACAGCATGCAGACGGCCTCGCCGACGTCACCCTCGGCCGCGGTGACCCAGCCCCGGACCAGCAGAAGCGAGGGCACACGGCGCTCGTTCTCCGGGCCGGCGGGCCCGAAGCCGCGGGTCAGGCTCTGGCGCGCCCCGGCGACGTCCCCGCGCTGAAGCGCGACCAGGCTCAGCAACGACGCCGCGTCGATCCCGCAGGTGTAGCTGCCCCGCTCCAGGGCCAGTGAGAGCAGGGTCGCAGCGCCGGCCCCGGCCTCGTCCAGGCGGCCGAGGTTGTAGTCCCACCAGATCTGGGAGTAGATCAGGGACAGAAAGGTCATGCCCTTGTCCAGGCCCGTGTCGCGGCGAGCCTCCCGCAACATCACCGCGGCGTCGTGGAAGCGGTCGAGATGCTGGAGTCCCTGGATCTCCTGGGCGACGTAGGCCGGTCCCGACGCCGCCCGCAGGGCCCGGTAGTGCCGCAGCGATCCCTCATGGTCGGCCCGGTTGCGCGCGACTTCGGCCAGGGCGTGCCAGGCGAGGAGCCTGGCTGCGTCGTCGTCCAGCCGGTCGGCCTCGCGCAGCGCGTCCGCCGCGATGGGCCCGGCGTCTGCGGCCGGTTCCACCCGGGACACGGCGAGCGCTCGCACGGCCGCCAGGCGCGCCCGCAGCGCAGCCGACACGCCTGGACGGGCGAGCGCCCTCGAGCTGCGGTCCACCGACGCCTGCCACTGACCGCTGAGCCACAGCGCGCGGGCCACGGCGATCTCGACACGCACGGCGGACTCGTCGTCGTCCAGGTGAGCCAGCAGCACGTCGGCCACGTCGATGGCCTCGGCGCACCGCTGGACCAGGCCGAGCAGCTCCACGCACTGCTGGCCGAGCCCCAGCCAGGAGTCCTGGCCGGGCCGCACCGAGCGGAAGGCCGCGAGGATCAGCTCGCACGCGGCCTCAGGCATGCCCGCGGCGGCCCGGCCGGCCGCGCCGGCGAGGAGAGCCGCGGTCGCCTCGTCGCCGGGGCTGATACCCGCCCGGGCGTGGGCCGCGGTGGTCAGCGGCTCCGCCGCCACGTCGCGCAGGTAGCGGGCGCAGCGCAGGTGCAGGGCCCGGCGGGTGCGCTCGGTCAGGTCGGCGTAGACCGCTTCGCGGATCAGGTCGTGCCGGAACGTAAGGCGGCCGTCCCGGTCGTGGTGCAGCAGGCAGGAGCGGACTGCCTCGCCCAGGCTGCGGGTGATCTGCGCGGCGGGATGGCGGGGCAGCAGGGCTCGCGCGTCTTCGGCGGCGAGCGGCTGGCCGAAGACGGCCGCGACGGTCATGAGCTCAGCCGTGGCCGGGCCGAGTTCCCCGAGACGACGGCGCACGCCGAGGACGAATTCGGCGGGGATGTCGGGGTCGTCCTGCGTCCCGGCCCGGACCACGCCCTCCAGGATCTGGGTCGCGAAGAACGGGTTACCGCCCACGCCCTCCAGCATGCGGCTCAGGCCGGCCGACGGCGGGCCGTGCAGCCGGTCCTGGGCCAGGGCCGCGATGTCGGCCGGGCTGAGGGGACTGAGCTCGACGACGTCGGTCCGGGACCCGGCGAAGCCCGGCCGCTTGAGGTCCTCAGCCAGGCCTTCCCCCGGCCTCCGGCTGGCGAACAGCCACATGATCGCGGATCCGGCCAGGCGGGACGGGAGGGCCCGCAGGACGAACTGGCTCACCGGATCCGCCCATTGCGTGTCGTCGATTCCGATCAGGAGCGGGCTTTTCTGCGACCGGAGCTCAAGCAGGCCGGTGACCTCCTCGAGCAGCAGCAGCGGCTCGGCGGTCCGGGCGGCCAGTCCGGCGAGTTCCGCCGCGGACAGGACCGGCCGTGCGCCAGAGCGCAGCGCGAGCAGCAGCGGTGCGGCGGGTGAGATCCGCCCGATCTGGTCGGCCTTGCCCACCCCGCACGTGAACTGCGCCGCAGCCGCCTGCTCGGTGATCGCCGCGAACACCGCTGACTTGCCGATTCCTGGTTCGCCCTCCAGCACGAGCACTCCGCCGCGCCCGTGGCTGCGGACCCGCCGCATCACGCCCAGCGCGGTGGCCATGGCCTGCGAGCGTCCCCGCAGCACGGTTCTGGCCACCGGCGCTGCCCGGCTCAGAACTGTCGTCGCCGTCACCCTGGCACTGTCGCGGCGATCCAGTCCCGCGCACAACACACGGTCATGCGATATCTAGGCCAGCCAGGGCACCGCGCGGGCTGGAGGGCCGGGTCAGGCACCCCGGAAACCACCCTCGACCCAGCTGCTGACCACGCTGGCGTAGCGGTCGGGCTGTTCTTCCCAGGCGTTGTGCCCGCAGTCGAAGACGTCGAGCCGGCTGTGCGGCAGCTGCTCGTGCAGCAGCTTCCCGTCGGCGGCCAGCCCGTACGGGTCGTCTCGCCCGACGATGATCTGAACCGGGACCGGCAGGCTGCCCAGCAGCGGCGAGAGGTCGGCCAGATCGGCTGGATAGCTGCGCACGTAGGCGATGGAGTTGACGAATCGCTCGCCGGAGTAGGACTGGAGGTAGTCGTCGCGCACGGCGTCCGGCACGTCGTAGTCGCGGATTGAGCTGATCGCGCCGCTGATGACCGCGGCCGGGTCGGCCCCCCGGAACTCCTCGACGCTCGCGGCGTTGACGAAGTCCTTCAGCGCGCCGTCCACGTGCAGCGGAAAGGTGGCCGCCCCGGCCCCCACGACGAGGCTCGCGAACGCTCCCGGATGCCGGGCCGCGGCGAACAGGAGCGCGCCGGTGCCGACGTCGGGGCCTACCGCATGAGGCTGGCCCAGGCCCAGCTCGTCCGCGATCTGGACGGCGAAGTCCCCCATCGCGCGGGGCGACATCACATCCGCGCGCCCGTCGGACTGGCCGAAGCCCGGCAGGTCCACGGCGGCGAGCGAGAACCGCTCCGCCAGGCGCGGCCACACCCGGGCGAACGCGTAGACGCTTTCCGGCCAGGGGCTGAGCAGCAGCACCGACTCCGCCGCGGGCCTGGGACTCCTCACGTACCGGATCCGCAGGCCGTCATGGAGGGTGAACTCGGGCTCAAAAGAAGTCTCGTTGGGATCCATGCCAGCACTGTCCCCGCCGGGTGCGCGGGCTCACATCGCATGATCGCGTCATATCTAGACGCTGACGCGGGCCGGGCGGGCGGTTCAGGGACTCAGGTCGAACTGACCGGCCAGGCGGGTCAGCTCGACCCGCGAGTTGACGCCGAGCTTGGCGAAGACGTGGCGAAGATGGCTGCTGACGGTGTGCGGCGAGACAAACAGCCGCTCCGCCGCCTCACGGTTGCTCAGTCCCTGGGCCACCAGCCGCGCCACGGCCAGCTCGGAGTCGGTCATCCCTGCCCAGCCTCGGTCGGGCCGCCGCGCCGGGACCAGGCGGCGCCGCACGCCCAGTCCCCTCAGCCGGCCCCGGACCCGGCCGGCGTCCCAGGCCGCCCCGGCGTGAGCGTAGAGCTCCAGGGCCCGGCTGAAGCTGCCCGCCGCGTCCTGGGCGTCACCCTGGGCCAGCGCGACGGCGCCGTGGTCCTCCAGGGCCAGGGCCAGCGCCAGCGGGCGGGGGCCGGCCCCGAACAGGTCCACCGCTTCGGCCAGGCGCGGACGGCTGCCGCGCAGCAGCCCGTCGGTCTGCGCGGCAGCGGCGGCGAGCGACGGGACGCCGGGGTTGAGGGCCGAACGGCGCCGGGCCGAAGCGGCCGCATGGGCCGCGAGCTCATGGTCGCCGGCGGCCAGGGCGACGCGGACGAGCAGCGGGTCGTCCGTCACGTCCATCGGGAACAGGGGCAGGACCGACCTGCGCTCGTCCGCGCCCAGTGCGCTGAGCCGCCGGTACGCGCCAGCCAGGTCACCGTCTCCCAGGGCTTGCAGCACGAGAGCCCAGACCGCGTGGGCCCGGACGCTGGGGACCCCGTGCTCAAGCATCACCGCAGCGATCCCGGCCGCCTGCCGGGCCAGCCCCCGGTCCCCGGTGTGCAGCGCCACGCGTCCCAGCGCACCCACCCCCGCCGCGTCCAGGACGCTGACCACCTCCCGCGCGGCGTCGAGCGTGAAGTGTTCCTCGAGAACCGCGGCCGCGTCCGCGAGCCGCCCCAGCTGGAGCAACTGCCTGCCGCGCCCGGTCTCGAACACGGCCAGCGCCCAGCCCTGCCGGTCACGCTGTGCCGCGGTGACGTTCTCGGTCGAGATCTGGAGTGACTCGCCGAGCCGGTCGAGCGCGGTCAGCACGTCACAACGCCATTGACGGGTGAGATGCCCGCGGGTGTCGTCGCCGGTGCCCAGGCTGCTCCGCAGCGCCGCCTCGACCAGCTCGAGCGCGGGTCCGAAGCGCCCGTCGGCGTACATCAGGCCTGACTCGGCCAGCTCGAGCACGAACCGCCCGGCTTCGTCGTCGCACGCGTGCACAGCCTTCCCCGACTCCGCCTGGATAGCGCGCGCTTCCTCGACCCGGCCGGCCGTCACCAGGTTGTGAAACAGGACAGCCAGGTGCCGGGCCCGGAGACCTTCCGGCAGACCCGGAAGGGCCAGGGCCTGACGCCCGGTCTCGGCGCGCACGTCAGGGGATATCGCGAACATTCCGGCGATGCTCAGCCGGACCTCCGCCTCCTGCGCGGCGGGAAGCACGTCACGCAGCGCGGTGTCGGCGAACGCCTTGGCCTCCTCACCAGGACGGGCCGCAGCGTGCAGCCAGAGGGCGGTCTCGGCGACCAGCGGCCCGCGCAGCGGATGCTGCCTGGGTGCGAGCTCCAGGGCGCGCCGGCTCAGGTCGGCGGCGGCGCCCGGATCGGTGGCCGCGAGGGCCTGGGCCGCCTTCTGGAGGGTCGTGATGGCCACCTCGTCCCCACGCTCGGCGCTGGCGGCCAGCTGCGTCGCTACCTCGACCGGAAGCGCGCCCGCCGCCAGCAGCACCGCCGCGGCCTGGCGGTCGAGCGCGCGGCGCACCGAGAGCGGCACGCTGGCACGTACCGCTTCGAATATCAGGTCGTGCCCGAAACTGAGCTGGCCGTCGCGCTCGGCCAGCAGGCCGGCGTTGATCAGCTCCTCCACCGGGCCGAGCAACGCTGACGGTGAGACGTCCAGCATCGCCGCCAGGTCGCTGAGCGAGAACCTCCGGCCGAGCGCGGCGGCCACCGTCGCGACCTGCCGGGCCGGATCGGGCATCCGCTCCAGCCGCCGGCGCATGCTCTCGCTGACCCGATGCGGAAGCCGCCACTCGGCCAGCTCCGCCCGCCCGGACTCGACCCGGACCAGCTTCTCCTCGCGCAGGCCGGAGAGAAGCTCGACGAGAAGGAACGGGCTGCCGCCGGCGCGTCCGGCCATCTCCAGCAGCGCGGGGCCGGGTTCGGCCTGCAGCACGTCGGCCGCGACCTGGGCCACCCCGGCCTGACCCAGCGGAGCCAGAACGATCTTCTCGGCGCCCTCGCGCTCCAGCCGGTCCATGGCGCTCCGGATCCCGGGTGATCCCTGGCCCGGGCGGCAGGCGAGGACCCAGCCGACGGGCACCGTCGCCAGCCGGGCGGGCAAGGTCCGCAGAGCAGCCGCGGTCCCGCTGTCGGCCCACTGCAGGTCGTCCAGGCAGACCAGCAACGGTGCCTCGAGGGCCGACCGCTCAAGGAGCGCCTGGAGATCCTGGAGCAGCCAGTATCTCTGCTCGGGCGACAGGTGCGCGTCGCCGAGACCGCCACGTCCCAGAATCGGCGACGGGCCAGCGAACAAGGCTTCCATCAGCGCGGACAGCTGGACCACGCTGTCCCCGGGGTCAGCCACCCCGACGCCGGCCCTGATCGCCAGGCCGCGCGCCATCGCCGCCACCTCGGCCAGGAGCCGGCTCTTGCCCAGGCCGGCCCCGCCTTCCACCAGGGCGACGGTTCCCGCGCCGGACAGGACCTGGTCAAGGTGGCGGCGCAAGGCCGAGAGCTCGCCGTCGCGGCCGCGGACTGGCTGCGCGGACACCGCTCCCCCCGGCCGCAGCCCCTGCAGGCTCACCAGGGGCCGTTCGGCTGACGGCTGGCGATCCGCGCGCCGCCCCGGTGCGCCGCGCTGAGCGTCAGGTCACCGCCGGCCAGGCCCGGCGCCCGCGTCGTCAACGGCATAGGCCAAGGTTATGACCGCACAGCCGGGTTTTGCCTTCCCGCGGCCCGCGGGCCACCCGGGCTCGCCCGGCTTTTGCCTCCTTCTGGTCGTTTTCTGCGGGTTTCGCGGGTATCCCGGGCCGGCCTGGGCCTCCCTCACCTGAATAGGTGAGGCGGCCGGAGAGGCTGCGAGGCTAGCGTCAGCTCCCAGACACAGCCAACACCCAGTAGGGCGGTCATGGGGCACAGCACCAGGTACCTGGAGGCCGGGACGCTGACGGCGGAGGGCGCGAACGGAGTGAGCTACGCCTACCGGCGCCCCGGCCCGGCCAGCGGCCCCCCGCTGGTACTGCTGCAGCACTTCCGCGGGAATCTCGAAAACTGGGACCCCGTCCTCATCGACGCCCTGTCGTCGTCGCGCGACGTGATCGTCTTCGACAACACCGGCGTGGGCGCGACCACGGGGGCCACTCCCACGACGATCGCCCAGATGGCGGACGACGCGATCGTCTTCCTCGAGGCGCTCGGCCTGGACCAGGTCGACCTGCTCGGGTTCTCCATCGGCAGTTTCGTCGCCCAGGAGATCGCCCTGACCCGGGCGGCGCTGGTCGGGAAGCTGGTCCTGGCGTCGACCGCCCCCCAGGGCGCCCCCGGCATGCACGGCTGGGCGCCGGACATCATCCAGGCCATCGGCCAGCCCACCACGGACGCCGCGGGTTTCCTGCACGGCTTCTTCACCGACTCGGCCGCGAGCCGGGCCGCGGGCGCGGCGTTCCTGGGCCGGAGCCACAGCCGGACCCAGGGCCGGGACACCGACACCAGCTGGCAGACCCGCAACGCCCAGTACGACGCGGTCCTGAAGTGGGGAACACCGAACTACAGCCTGCTGCAGAGACTGAACGCGATAAGGCAGCCGGTATTCGTCGCGAACGGCGACGACGACCGGATGATCCTGCCGTGGTACTCCCACCTCGTGGCCAGCCTCCTGCCCGACGCGTTCGTCAGGCTGTACCCCGACGCCGCTCACGGCTTCCTTTTCCAGCACGCGGAGGAGTTCGCGGGCGACGTACTCAAGTTTCTCTAACGGAGGTCACCATGCCGATGATCGACATCTACGCCGCCGCCGGCACCTTCGCCGACACCCACCAGCTCGCCGCCGACGCGGCGGGTACCGTGATGCGCGTCGAACAGGTACCCGACATCCCGATGTTCCGCCAGAACACCGCGGCCTTCGTGCACGAGCTCCCGGCCGGCTGCCTGTCCAACGTCGACGGCGACAGCACCTACGTCCGGGTCCAGGTGCTCACCAACGCCGGCGCGCTGGACCGGGACAAGCAGCTGCTGGTGGTCCGCGAGCTCACCGACCTGGTCGCCACCGCGGCTGGCGACCCCGGCCTGGCCGCCCGCACCTGGGTCATGCTGACTGAGGCGCCGGACGGGGGCTGGGGCCTGCAAGGTCACGCCAACACCAACGCCGAGCTGGTCACCGCCGCCCGCGAGCAGATCGCCCGGCTCCAGGCAGGAACGTGATGGCCAGCGGGCCAGAAAGCGCCGTGCGTTACAGCGTGAGCCGCCTGACGGTAGAGACAGGCTGCACGCCGGCCGAGTTCCAGCGGCGGTACGAGGAGGCGGTGCCGCCCCTGCCCGCCGCGCGGGTGGCCGCCCTGGTGCAGCAGCAGGCTCCGTGGGAGGAGATGCTGGACCTGGTGGCCGCCGCGGCGCCCCACGGCTTCCTGATCTACTTCAGGAACGACGTTGGCCCCGTGGTGGCGCTGGCCGGCGACCGGGCGTCAGGGGTGGCGTACCTGATGGGCAATCACACCATCATGGAACGGATGTACCGTTACCAGCCCGCCGTCTTGATGTACGCGCCCTTGCACACCGTTGTCTGGGGAGATCCAGAGGGTCCCGGCTACTTCACCTTCGACAAGCCGAGCGACCAGTTCGGCAGTTTCGGCGACCCCCGCATCACCGCCGTGGGCGTGGAGCTTGACCAGAAGCTGGCCGCCTTGCTGGAGCACCTGAACCTCAGCGTGCCCGGGGCGCTGCTCACCGGCTGAAGCGGCTGCCCGCCGCCCCGGCTGCACCGCCCCCTCAGGCGCGGCCGGACGACAGCAGCCGCAGCTCGCGCCCGCGCTGCACCGCCGAAGACCGGTCGGTCGCGCCGAGCTTGGCGTAGATCCGGCGGATGTGGGTGTTGACGGTGTTCAGCGAGACGGACAGCTCCCCGGCGATTTCGAGCCGGGTGAGGTTGGTCGGCAGGTAGCGCAGCACGCGCAACTCGCTCGGGCTGAGCCCCTCGGCCGGGGTCGCGATGCGGCCGGGACCGCCGCCGGTGACGGCGTCAAGGATGTCCGCGACCAGCGCGGCGTGCGACGTCGCCCGGGGCGGCAGGGCCGTCAGCAGCTCCCACGCGCCGGTCATCGCGAACGGCAGGATCAGCCGGTCCGGCTCGGCCAGGTGCAGGGCCTGCTCCACGGCCGCCCGCGCCATCTGCTCCTCGCCCAGGTCGTGGCAGGCGAGCGCGTCGAGCAGATGGGCCTCGACCAGGGTGAGGTAGGGGTTGACCCGGGCGCGGCCGTCGAGGACGGCGCGGAGCTCGCGGCGGGCCCCGGCGGGGTCCTGCTCGGCGAGGCAGACCACCGCGGCCGCGTTGCGGATCTCGCCCGTGCTGGCCATCCGCTCGTCCAGAGCGCCGAGGACGGCCCGCGCCCGCCCGGTCTTCCCGAGGCGGGCCTGGGTGGCGATCGTCCACGCGGCGACCCGGGAGGTCAGCGCGTGCTCCCCGGCCATCAGCTCCTGCACCCGCCCGGCCGCGGCGAACTCGGCCAGCGCCTCGTGGTGCCGGCCGCGCGCCGCCGGGAGGTTCGCCGAGATCAGGTGGATGAGCAACTGGATGCCCGGCTCACCCCCGGCCTGGGTGGCGCGCCTGGCCCGGTCCAGCCACTGCCCGCCGTGGTCGAACTCGCCCGTCCAGACGAGGATCCCGGCCAGCGTTGCCAGCGCGGGAGCGATCACCGCCTCGGCGCCCCAGCCGTGCCGCTCCGCCAGCGCTATGGCCTCTTCGCAGTGCCTGCCGGGCCTGGGAGAAAGAACGGCCGACAGCGGCGAACCCCAGGTGGGCGGAGCAGGCCACCTCCAGGTACGGCCGGCCGATGTCGCGGGCGAGGGCAGCGCCCTCCCGCAGGTACCGTTCGCTGTCGCCCAGCCGCAGCGACCAGGCCTCGGTCACGCCGAGATTCAGGAGGGTGAGCGCCCGCAGGTCGCTGCCGAGCGCCACGTCGGCGCTGGACTGGGCGGCGGGCGGGGCAGGAAGGGCGCTGGCCTGCTGGAACACGCCGCCGAAGTGCCCGCGCAGCCGCGCCGACAGCAGGTCCAGCGACGCGACGGCCATCCGCAGCCGGTACTGCCGGTCGGGCGTGGCCGTGGCGGCGTACGCCCTGGCCACCTCCAGGTGCGCGTCCGCCTGGTCGAGGCGGAGCTGATCGAGGTCGGCGACCGCGTACACCAGGGCCAGGCCCGGGGAGTCCCCGGCGGCCCGGGCCGGGAAGGAGCGCAGCA
Organism: uncultured Actinomycetes bacterium; assembly: GCA_963781085.1. GTDB lineage: Bacteria > Actinomycetota > Actinomycetes > Streptosporangiales > Streptosporangiaceae > RYN-230. Next base: position 267,194 of record CAWAES010000002.1, on the reverse strand, counting down.
GCGCCGCCACCGTGCCCGCCTGGCCGTCGAGGGTCAGGCTGAGGGCGTGGTCGGTGAGCAGCCGGGCCGCCTCGGCCCAGTCACCGGCGGCCTCCTGGTGGCCGATGGCCTCGGCGATCTCGCCGTGCCCGGCGAACCACCGCGCGGCGAGGCGGTGCAGCTCCGGATGTCCCCCGGGACGGTGCGGCGCAGCTCCAGCCGGAGCAGGCCGCTGAACATGTGGTGGTAGCGGAACCAGGTCCGGCCAGGGTCGAGCGACACGACGAACGCGTCGGCGTCCTCCAGGTCCAGCAGGATCCGTTCTGACCCGGTGGCCCCGGTGAGCAGGTCGGCCAGCTCGCCGTTGACCCGGTCCAGCAGGGAGGTGCGCAGCAGCAGGCGCTGCACCTCCGGCGGCTGCCGGTCCAGCAGCTCGGCCATCAGGTACTCAGCGACCGTACGGTCACTGCCGGAGAACTGGGCCACGAACTGTTCCGGGTGCGGGTGCCCGTCAAGGGACAAGGCGGCCAGCCGCAGCCCCGCCGCCCAGCCTTCGGTCCGCTGGTACAGCATGGCCACCACCGGGTCGGGCAGCGTTATCCCGGCGGCGGCCAGCAGCCCGCGGGCCTCGTCTTCGGTGAAGCGCAGCTGGGCAGCGCGGATCTCGGCCAGCTCCCCGGCCAGCCGGAGCTGGTGCAGGCGCAGCGGGGGGTCGCGGCGGGTGGCCACGACCGCATGCACGCCCGCGGGGAGGTTCGTCAGCAGCGACGTGAGCTGCCCGGCGGCCTCGGCGGAGCTCAGTTCGTGCAGGTCGTCGATGATCAGGACGAACCGGCCGCCGGACGCCGCGAGCTCGGACAGCATCGTGCCCACCATCGCGTGACCCTGGAACCCGGGCGCCGCGGGCGGGGACTGCGCGCCGCCGGTCGCGGCGCGGACCGCGCCCAGCAGCGCGAGCCAGAACAGCTGCGCGTCGTGCTGGCCGCGCTGGACGGACACGAAGGCAATCCGGCGGTCCTGGCCCGGCTGGCCGGCCCACGCCCGCAGCAACGACGTCTTCCCGCTGCCGGCGGGCGCCGAGATGACCGTCACCCGTTTCCCGGCCGCGCGGTCCAGCGCGGCGACCAGGTCGTGACGGTCGATCAGCCCCGGCCGCGCCGCGACCGCCGGCCGCCCTCCCGCGGCCGGGCCGCCGGTCGCCGCGCCATCTCCTCCGGGCACCCGGCCAGCGTAACCCAGGGAGATCACCAGGATCCGGTGACGACCTCTCACCTGCCGGGCGGCGAACCTGGACACAGCCTGGAAAGACCAGGTTCGCTGACGACTGGAGGGAGAACCCATGACATCCGTCTTCGGCGTCGTTTCCACGGAGGTGGCGGCATGAGTGGCGAGCGGGTGGCGATCGTGGTCGGCGCGGGTGGCGAGCTCGGCCGCGCGACGGCGGAGAAGCTGGCGGCGGCCGGGTTCACCGTGGCCGGGGTCGACCGGAGCGAGGAGGGGATGAAGGAGCTGCCGGACGGCATCAGGCGCGAGACGGCCGACCCGACCGACCCTGCCGCGGCCCGGAGCGTCGTCGACCGGATCGCCGCCGAGGTCGGCCCGCCGGAGGTGCTGGTGAACACCATCGGCACGTACCACCTGGGCGACGCGCTCGCCGCGACGCCCGACGACCTGCGGCTCATGATCGACGTCAACGTGGGCCCGGCGCTGTGGCTGACCCAGGCGGTGGTCCCGTACCTGCGGGAACGCGGTTCGGGTTCCATCGTGCATGTCGCCGCCCGCCCGGGCCTGGAGCCGACCGCCGGGATGGCCACCTACGCCGTCAGCAAGGCGGCCCTCGTCCACCTCACCCGGGTGCTCGACCTGGAGCTGCGCCCGCTCGGGATCCGGGTGAACGCCGTCGCGCCGCAGCTGCTCGACACCGCCAAGAACCGCCCGTACCTCTCGCCGGAGCTGCTGGCGCACGCGGTCGCGCCGGAGGCGGTCGCCGACATCATCGTCTACCTCGTGAGCGACGCCGCCGCGCCGGTCAGCGGGGCGATTGTGCCCACCTACGGCGCCTGAGCAGCGTGACCGGGAACCGGCGGGAACTCGGCGGGTCCTTTCCGCTCGGCCCGGTGGCGCGTGCGCCGGGCCGGGTACGGCGCCATGCAGCTGGCCGGCGACGGTGTCTTCGGGCCGCCGCGGGATCGCGGGGAAGGGCTGGCGGTGCTGCGCGCCGCCGTCGCGGCCGGGGTGGATCACATCGACACCGCGCAGTACTACGGGGCGGGCACGGTAAACGAGCTCATCCGCGAGGCGCTGTACCCCTATCCGGACGGCCTGGCGATCGTGAGCAAGGTGGCCGCCCGCCGCGACGCGGACGGCGCGCCGCTGCGGTTCGACGAACCCCGTGAGCTGCGCCAGGGCATCGAGGACAACCTCACCACGCTCGGCGCCGGCCGGCTGGCGGCCGTGAACCTGCGGATGACGGATCCGTCCGAGATCCCGGGCAGGCAGTTCGACGCCCAGCTCGCGGCGCTGGTCCAGGCCCGTGAGGAAGGGCTGATCGGCGGCGTCGGGATCAGCAACGTCTCGCGCCGGCACCTGCTGCGGGCGGTCGCCCAGACCCAGATCGCCTGCGTGCAGAACCTCTTCAACCTGGCCGACCAGCGGTCCCTGGACGTCCTCACCGAGTGCGAAGCGCGGAACATCGCGTTCGTGCCGTTCTGCCCGCTGGGCTGGCCCGGCGAGGTGCGCCGCCGGCTGCTCGCCGACCCCGTGCTGGCTGCGGCGGCCCGCGGCTGGGCGCGACGCCGGTGCAGGTCGCGCTCGCCTGGCTGCTGGACCTCGCCCCCAACGTCCTGCTCATCCCCGGGACCCGCACCCGCGCCCACCTGGCCGAGAACCTCGGCGCCTGCGACGTCCGGCTCGACGGCGCGGCCCACGCCGAGCTGACCCGGCACTTTCGCTCGGCCGGACGAGCGGCGTCCGGTGAGGACCGGTACCGGTCCCTGACCGTCAAGGAGCACCGTGAGCATCCATCCGCCGATCACCGGCGCCGAGGCCGCTGACCGGCTCGCCATCCGGGAGCTGTTCGACGCCTACGCGCACTGCGCGGACCAGCGCGACGCCCAGGGCCAGATGGCCCTGTTCACCGACGACACCCACTTCGCCGTCTACATGGACGCCCGCGACCCCGAGCCGACGCAGGACCTGCACGGCCGCGAAGCGCTGGCGCCGGTCTTCGACGCCCTCAACGCGTACGCCGCGACCATGCACTTCAACGGCCAGAGCACGGTCGAGCTGGACGGGGACCGGGCGACCGGCGAGAGCTACTGCCTGGCCCACCACCTGACCGAGGCTGAGGACGGGACCCGGACGCTGATGGTGGCGTCCATCCGCTACCTGGACACGTTCGTCAAGCAGGACGGGGCGTGGCTGTTCGCCGAGCGCCGCCTGATGGTCAACTGGACCGACACCCGGCCGTCGGTGCCCTGACGCCTCGCACCGTCAGGGCATACCGTGGGCTCGACGTTCGCCGGAGCACTGACGAGCCGAGCCATTGACTGGCCTGCAGCGCGAGTTCCACGTCGTGGCGGCTCTCGTCCATCGGCCGGCCGAGACTTTCCCGGGCCTTGCGGATCCGGTACTGCACCGTGTTCTTGTGCAGCATCAGCTGTCCGGCGGTCGTCTTGTAACTGCCCCCGGCCTGGAGGAAGACCAGCAGGGTGTCGCGCAGCCGGGCGTGGTGCTCGTCGTCGGCGGCCAGCCCTGCCAGCGTGCTGAGCACCCAGGCCCGCAGCAGCTCGGCGGATCCGAGCATCATCGCCACGGGCGCGACCTCGCCGAACGCCACCACCCGCGGCGCGGGAGAGTCCGCGGCCAGCGCCACCGCCTGGGCCGCGACGGCCTGCTGGTGGGTCAGGCAGAAACCCGCCAGGTCCCTGGCGACGGCGCCGAAGGCGAACCGGACGTCACCGTCCACGCCGGCCGTGCTGGCCGGCCCGAAGTCGAACCGGTCGCGGATCCCGAGCGGCAGCCACGCCCACGCGCTGGACTCGTCCCGGGGCAGGAACAGCGGGTCGCCGGAGCAGGCCGCCTGGGCCGCCGCGCGGCTGATCGCCCGCTCGAGCCGGGTGACCTGGTCCGCGGTGCCCGCCGCCTCGCCCGTCCAGCACACCACGCCCACGTGGTACTGCCGCAGCCGGTAGCCCAAGGTGGCCTCCGCGGCGCGCACGTCGGCGCGCTCGCCCGCCAGCAGGTCACGGACCCGGGCGGCCTGTGCGGCGCTCCGGTTACGCAGCCAGCTCTCCCTTTCGCGCGTGTAGGCCGCGACCATCTTCTCGGAGGCCTGGTCGATGTACCCGGCCACGATCCCGGACATGCCCAGCGTGGCAGCGGTGATCATCTGCGGGTCGTCTGCCTGCCGGGCCAGTTCCCTGAGCAGCCAGCCGGAGAAACACGCGTGCCCGACCCGGTAGGCGCGCAGCAGCGCGGTCAGCGGCGTGCCGCGCTGCGCGAGCCGGCGCGCGTACTCCACGGCCGCGGTCGGGGCCTGCACATCGGCCAGGTCGATCTGATGCTGCATGATCTGCAGGCACGTGTCGACGTTGCTGCCGACGCTCGAGGCGAGCAGGGCCAGCATCGGCTTGTCGTCGCGGAGCTGCGGGATGTCCCGGAGGATCACGTGGTAGACGTCCTCGGACACAGCCGCCGCCCGGCTGGTCACCGCCGCTGCGACGCCGGCCACCAGCTCGGCGACGGGAGAGCGGTCCAGGGCCAGCCACCGATCCTGTCCGGGCGGTCGCAGGACTTCGGCCGGCCCGGCGGCAACGGAGACTTCAGGTGAAGGCCGTCGATCCCACCGCCGGCGTCGTTCACGGTCAGCTTCACCAGAGCCTCCCAGCCCTCGCAGGTGGCGGCCGGGGCATCAGCCTGGCCGCCCCGGGCGGGTCTTCGCAACGCATTCAGTGTGACCGCCAGGACGGTGATAGACATCGCGCGATTCCGGTGATTCGCCAGCCGGGCTGTCACCGGCCGCCGGGCGCCCAGCGCGGGCACGGCGCTGGTCTGGGCTTCCCCGGGCGAGCCTGTGCCCGCAGGACCATGCCTGGCCCCGGGTTCGTAACCAGCGACCAATGGAAGAACGCGCCCGGCTGCTTAGGCTCCTCTGGAGGAGAGATCATGAGCCAGGACAGCGAGACGAACAGTTCGGCGGCGGCGGCGGAAGCCGCGGCCGAAGCGGTGGCGGCGCCCCTAGACCTGCTGCTCACCGACGCGGCCATCGGCGCGCTGCGCCGGGTGAACCCGGGTGGTTCCGGCCTGCGCCTGGCTGCGGCGCTGGCCGGCCGGCCCGGCTTGTCGCCGGGCGGGGCGGTCAGCTGCTGGGTGAGCTGGCCCGCATCGCCGTGGGCAGTTCGCAGGTGCAGCCGTCCCGGCGCGACCGCCGGTTCGCCGATCCGGGATGGGCGGGCAATCCGCTGCTGCGCCGGGCGATGCAGGCGTACCTGGCCGCGGCGGGGACCGCGGAAGGTGTGGTCGCCGACGCCGGACTGGACTGGGCGGACTCCGAGCGTGTCAGTTTCGCGGTGACCAACCTGATCGACGCGCTGGCCCCGAGCAACAACCCGCTGCTGAACCCGGCGGCGCTGAAGGCCGCCGTGGACAGCGGCGGCGGCAGCGCCCTGGCGGGCCTGCGGAACTTCGTGGCCGACATGGCGGCCGCGCCGCGGATCCCGTCGATGGTCGAGCCGGACGCGTTCGAGGTCGGGGTGGACCTCGCCGTCACGCCCGGGTCGGTGGTCTTGCGGACTCCGGTGTTCGAGCTGATCCAGTACCGTCCGACCACGGCCGCGGTGCGCCAGGTCCCGTTGCTGATGGTGCCGCCGACCATCAACAAGTACTACGTGATGGACCTGGCGCCCGGACGGAGCATGGTGGAGTACCTGACCGGCAGCGGCCTGCAGGTGTTCATGATCTCCTGGCGCAACCCGGACGCCCGGCACGCGTCATGGGACTTCAACACCTACGGGCAGGCGGTCCTGGACGCCATGGACGCGGCGGCGCGGATCACCGGGAGCGAGCAGACCGCGCTCATGGGAGCCTGCTCCGGCGGCATCATCTCCGCGATGGTGGCCGCGCACCTGGCGCACACAGGCCAGCAGGACCGGCTCGCCTCGTTCACCCTCATGGTCACCGTGCTCGACGAGGCGCGGGCGGGCCTGGCTGGCGCCGTGATCGACGAGCGGACCGCGCGGCTGGCCGCGGCGGCGTCCCGGGCGCGCGGGTACCTGGACGGCCGGTCGCTGGCCGAGGTCTTCGCCTGGCTGCGCCCGAACGACCTGATCTGGAACTACTGGGTCAACAACTACCTGCTCGGGCGCAAACCGTCACCGTTCGACATCTTGTTCTGGAACGCGGACACCACCCGGATGACCGCGGGCCTGCACCGGGACTTCCTCGAGCTGGGCGCCACGAACGGGCTGGCCCAGCCGGGCGGGGTGACGATGCTGGGCTCACCGGTGGACCTGGGCCTGGTCGACCGCGACAGTTACCTGGTCGCCGGGATCACCGACCACATCTGCCCCTGGCAGAGCTGCTACCGGTCCACCCAGCTGCTCGGCGGCCGCAAGCGGTTCGTCCTGTCCAGCAGCGGGCACATCGCCGCGATGGTGAACCCGCCCGGAAACGACAAGGCGAGATACCAGGTGGCCAAGGACTGGCCGGACGATCCGCAGGAGTGGCTCCGGCACGCGGAGACCGCGCACGGCACCTGGTGGCCGGACTTCGCGGGCTGGCTGGCCGAGCGGTGCGGCGAGGAGAAGGCCGCCCCGGACGAGCCCGGTGGTGGCGGGCTGATGCCGATCTGCGACGCGCCTGGAACCTACGTCTATGACCATTGACGCGCCCGATCCCGCACCGGCCGGGGAAGAGCGCCCGGGATCTGCCCTGGGCCGGGTCGTGCGTGGGCCGGCTGCGCCGGCCCCGGCCGGCCGAGCGGATGAGGATCCTGAGGGTCGGCGGCCGTTCGCTGCGGGTCTCGGTCCGGGAGGGGACCCCGGGCTGGCCGCCGCTGCTGCTGTGCAACGGCATCGGCGCGAGCATGGAACTGCTCCAGCCGTTCGTCGACGCGCTCGACCCGCGGCGGGCAGTCATCCGGTTCGACATGCCGGGCATCGGCGGCTCCCCCGCCCCGGCGGTCCCGTACCATCTCCACACGCTGCCGTCGCTGCTGGCCGGCCTGCTCGACCAGCTCGGCTATGAGCAGGCCGACGTCCTGGGCATCTCCTGGGGCGGCGGGCTGGCGCAGCAGTTCGCGCTGAGCCGCCCAGACCGGGTGCGCCGCCTGGTGCTGGTGGCGACCGGGACAGGCGCGCTGATGGTCCCCGCGCACCCGCGCATCCTGCTGCGCATGCTCACGCCGCGGCGCCACCGGGACCCGGGGTACGCGGCCCGCATCGCCGGGGAGCTGTACGGCGGCAGCGCGCGGAGCGACCCGGTCGTGGCCCGTGACCTGCTGCACGGGGCGACCCGCCTGGGCCCGGCCCGGGGCTACTACTACCAGCTGCTCTCCGGGGCCGGCTGGACCAGCCTGCCGTGGCTGCCGAGGCTGCGGCAGCCCACCTTGATCCTGGCCGGTGACGACGACCCGATCATCCCGCTGGTCAACGCGCGGATCATGCACTGGCTGATAGCCGGAAGCGAGCTGCACGTCTATCACGGCGGCCACCTCGAGCTGGCCGCGGACGCCGAACACATCGCTCCGGTCGTGGAGGCGTTCCTCGACGCCGACCCCACCGCACCGGAGAGCCAGGCCCAGGAAGGAAGCCAGCGATGACGCAGGTGACGAGCGCACATCTGGGTGAGTCCCTCGGGACGGACTTCTTCTCCGTCCGCGAGCAGTTCACCGAGGAGCAATGGTCGCACTTCATCACCGTCCGGCGGTTCGTCGACGAGGAGGTCGTGCCGGTCGTCGGGCCGTACTGGGAACGGGCCGAGATCTGCTGGCCGGTAGTCAAGCGGCTGCCCGAGCTCGGCGTCGTCGGCGAGGACATCAAGGGATACGGCTGCGCCGGGATGAGCCCGATGGCGTGCGGGCTGGTCACGATGGAACTGCACCGGGGCGACGGCAGCCTCGGCGTGTTCCTCGGCGTGCACGCGGGCCTGGCCATGCTGTCGATCGCGATGTGCGGCTCGGAGGAGCAGAAGGAGCGCTGGCTGCCCGACCTGGCCCGGATGGACAAGCTAGGGGCCTTCGCGCTGACCGAACCGGAGCACGGCTCGGACTCGGTCGCCCTGGAGACCTCGGCCCGCCCGGACGGCGACGGCTGGGTGCTGAACGGCCGCAAGCGGTGGATCGGCCTGGGCACCGTCGCCGACCTGATCGTCGTCTGGGCCCGCAACACCGAGGACGGCCAGGTCAACGCGTTCGTGGTGGAGAAGGGATCGCCGGGCTACCAGGCGCAGGTCATCGAGGGAAAGGTGTCGCTGCGCTCGGTGTGGCAGGCCGACATCACCCTGGACGAGGTGCGGGTGCCGGCCGAGAACCGGCTGCCTGACGCGCGCTCGTTCAAGGACACCACCCGGGTCCTGGCCACCACCCGCAGCACCTGCGCCTGGGCCGCCCTGGGCCACGCCACCTCCGTCTACGACACCGCCTTGCGGTACGCGCTGCAGCGGCGGCAGTTCGGCGAGCCGCTGGCCAGTTTCCAGATCATCCAGCAGAGGCTGGTGTCGATGCTCGCGGACCTGACCGCGATGCAGCTGTACTGCCTGCAGATCGGCCGGCTGGCCGAGGCGGGCCGGCTGACCCCGACCGTGGCGGGGCTGGCCAAGATGCACAACACCCGCAAGGCGCGCGTGATCGCCGCTGACGCCCGCGACATGCTCGGCGGCAACGGCATCCTGCTCGACTACCACGTCGCCCGGCACATGGCCGACCTCGAGGCGATCCACACCTTCGAGGGCACCGAGACCATGCAGACGCTCATCGTCGGCCGGGCCATCACCGGCATCGGAGCTTTCACGTAGCCGGCCGCGAGCGCCAGGAACCGGGGCGAGAACCGCGAAAGGTGTTCCGTCATGACCAATGAGATGCCCGCTCTGGGTATTTGCCTCGAAGAGTACGAGTATCCGTATCCGGTCCGGTTCCTGCCGCTCAGCAGTGACCTGCAGCCGGTCGCGATGGCGTACATGGACATCCCGCCGGCCGGCGAGCCGAACGGGAAGACGGTCGTGCTGTTCCACGGCAAGGCGTTCGGCTGTTACTACTTCGCCAACGTCATCGAGGCCCTGACCGGGGCCGGGTACCGGGTGGTCGCCCCCGACCAGATCGGCTGGGGCAAGTCACCCAAGCCCGACGTCCACTACAGCTTCCAGTTGCTCGCCGCGAACACCGCGGCCCTGCTGGACCACCTCGGTGCCGGGAACGTGGCGGCGCTGGGCCACTCGACCGGCGGCATGACCGCGGTGCGCTTCGCCCTGACCTACCCCGGCCGGGTCACCCACCTCGTCCTGGAAGACCCCCTCGGCCTGGCCGACTACCGGACCGGCGTCCCCCCGCAGTCCGAGGAGACGCTATACGACCACGAACTGCACTGGACCGACCCGGCGGTCATCCGCGGCTACGTCAAGGGGTACTTCGTGCACCCCGACCCCAAGGTCTGGGAGCCGCTGGCCGACGTCCTGGTCCGGGTGACACTGGGCCCGGACTACCACCGCTGGGCCCGGGCCGCGGCACTGACCTTCCAGATGATCTACCAGCAGCCGGTGCGCTACGAGTATCACCAGATCGCGCCGCCGGTACTGCTGATCGTCGGGGCCGAGGACCACACCGTGCCGCTCGGCCAGTACGCCACGCCGGAGGACGCCGCCACACTCGGTGACTTCGTGGAGCTTTCCGCGGCGGCCGCCCGTGACATCCCCCGCGCCACCCGGGTGGTCGTACCCGAATGCGGGCACATCCCCCACCTTGAGCACCCTGGCCAGTTCCTCGCCGAGTTCCTGCCATTCCTCGCGAGCTGACCTGATTGAGAAAGCTCCCCAGGGGAGGAGCTCGTCGGTTGGATCGAGGTTGCCCGGCAGACCGGCCGGTATGCGGACGGCCCCGGCTGGGCGCCCATGGATAGGCACTTTCGATAGCCCGATTGCTGATAGTTCTTACCAGATGCCGAAGGCAAGCGCTACATTTCTGTAGCATCTGCGGAAACTAAGCTAAAAGGCCAGCGAACTGAGCACCGTCCTCAATATCGCCGCTCACAATAAATGGAGGATATAAATGTCCGTCCCTTCTGAGAAGCCATCCAGTGAGCGTCCCGCGAGATCGGCCCGCCTCCGTATTATCACCGGCCGGACTGCAACATCTGCCGGAAGCAAGACGGCCTGAAAACGGGGTCAAAGCTTCTGGACGCCCCCCGCCCGGGGGGCTACGTCGTCGAAGGCGAGCACTTCCTCGCCGAGCACGCCCCGCTGCAGGAGTCCGGTGCCGGAACGGTCATCGTCGAGGCCAGGCGGCATCTCCTGGACTTCGGTGAGATGACGCCTGCCGAGAGCGCCGAACTCGGTTCGGTCCTGCACCGGCTCGTTCCGGCCATCAAGGCGGCCACGGGGGTCCAGCGCGTCTACTACCTGGCCGTGATGGAGCGCGCGCCGCACTTCCACCTCTGGCTCGTACCGAGGAAGGACGAGGGAGAACTCCGGGGAGTGGCCTACCTGGCGCAGCAGCCCCCTCTTACGTCCTCCTACAGCGAGGCAGAAGCGATGTCGCGCAAGATACGGGAGCAGTTCGAGCAGACCTGACAGCGAGCTCGCTCCTAAAGGATGCCCAGTTCAGTCAGCCGGCGCGGTTTTCCTCGAACCACTGCTGTTCCTGGCCGAGCCCCGGGAAGATCAGTCCGGCTTCCATCACGTTCTCCGCCGGGTTCTCCCACAGCGAGATGAGAAGTTCTCCCTCGGCCTGGCCGGTAAGACGGGTCCACGTCTGCGACAGCTCCCGGAGTATCCGCTGCCGCGTCTGGAGGTCCCGCCCGACGCGGATGGCGGCGTTGAGGACGGAGTGGCCAGACGGCTTCCCGGCGACGAAGTACCTGCCGTCCGGCACGTCGAGGAACATGACGTTGACGAAGGCGGGCGGGACGCCGGTCGCATCGCAGTGAATACGGGTGATCTCCTCAGCGAGCTTCCCGCGGGCGGACTCATCGAGGAGTCCTTCGGGACAGATGCACTGGTAGATGGGCATGGTCTCTCCCCGAGGTCAGTGCCTTGACGGTAAGTGCCGCCGGCGGCGCGTTCATCGTGAGCAGAGCACGAACCATCAGCCTGGTTTCGTGTGCCCAGTACGATGCCCGGCCGGCTGGCCACTGGCACGGTGAGACGTATCGGGTGCCTCTCCGGACGAAGGCGGGCAGTCATTGCGGAAGATGCTCACGCCCCACGCAGCGGCCATCGGCCGGCCCGCAGGCCCGGCGCAGGACGACGCCGTCGATCCCGCCCGCGCGCGAAGGCACCCCGGCCGCCCTCAAGGACGACCTGGTCGCGCTGATAGGCCAGGAACAGGTCCGGCACCGGATCTCTGACCTGGTCCGCTACGCCTGCGATGCCAGTCCCTACCGCTACCTCCCGCAGGTCGTCGTCCTGCCCCGCACCGTCGACGACGTGCGCGCGATCCTGGACTACTGCGTCCGCACCGGGCGGCACGCCACGTTCCGGGCCGGCGGCACGAGCCTGAACGGGCAGTCCCAGTCCGACGACATCCTCATCGACGTGCGGCGGCACTGGACCGGCATGGCAGCCGAGGACGGCGGAGCCCGGCTGCGGGCCCGCCCCGGAACGATCCTGGGACACGCCAACGCCGTCCTGCGCCCCCTCGGGCGGCGCCTCGGCCCTGACCCCGCCTCCGCCGACGTGGCCACGATCGGCGGGGTCATCGCGAACAACGCCGGCGGCATGCGCTGCACCCTGGAGCGCAACGCCTACCACACCGTGTCGTCTCTCACCTTCGTGCTCGCCTCGGGGACCGTGATAGACACCGCCGCGCCGGGCGCCGAGGCGGCGTTCGCCGCCGCCGAGCCGGACCTGGCCGCCGGGCTGACGCAGCTGCGCTCGCAGTTGCTGGCCGACGACGAGCTCACGCGGCGGGTAGGTCATAAGTTCGGCATCCGCAACACCAACGGCTACGCGCTGTCGGCCCTGCTGGACGCCGACACGCCGCTGGGGATCTTCCGCCGGCTCCTGTCGGCTCGGAGGGAACTCTGGCGTTCGTGGCCGAGGCCGTCATCGACACCATTCCCGCGCCAGCCATGACGACGGTCAGCTGGGTCGTGCTGCCGTCGATCAGCGAGGCGGCCGCGCTGGTCCCCGGCCTGGTCGGGCTCGGCGCCGAAGCGGTGGAGCTCATGCTCGCCCCGGCGCTGGCCGCGGCCGCTCAGGCCTTCCCCGGCACCCCGGCGTACTGGCGCGGCCTCGATCCTGGCGCGGCGGCGCTGCTGGTGGAGTTCGGCGCGGACAGCCCAGCCGGGCTTGACGCCGCGGAGGCCCGGGCGGGCGGGCTCGTCGCCGGGGCGAACCTGGTCCACCCCGCCGACTTCACCCGTGACGAGGACCAGATCGAGCTGTACTGGAAGATCCGCGACGGGCTCCTCGGCATTGTCGGGCAGCAGCGTCCCGACGGCACCGCCCTGGTTATCGAGGACGTGTGCTTCCCGCCGGCCCGCGTCGCCGAGGGCGCCCAGGACCTCCAGGAACTGCTGTCCAAGCACGGCTTCCTGCCGAACCCCGCCGGGCACGCCGCCTACGGCAACCTGCACTTCACGCTGACCCCCAGGCTCGCCGACCCCGGCGACCGGGAGAGGTACGCGGCGTTCATGGCCGACCTCGTCACGCTGGTCATCGACAAGTACGACGGCTCGCTGAAGGCCGAGCACGGCACCGGCATCAACATGGCACCGTTCGTCCGCCACGAGTGGGGCGAGGCGGCCACGGACATGATGTGGCGGATCAAGCGCCCTGGCCGACCCGCACGGCGTCCTCGCGCCAAACGTGATCCTGACCCGCGACGACGGCATCAACCTGAAGTAGTTCAAGTCGGCGCCGCCCATCGAGGACGTGGCGACCCACTGCATCGAGTGCGGCCTCTGCGAGGCGGTCTGCCCCAGCCGCAACGTCACCACCACCCCGCGGCAGCGGATCGTGCTGCGCCGGGAAATGGCCCGCCAGCCCGAAGGATCGCCCCTGCTGGCCCGGCTGCAGGACGAGTACGAATACGACGGCATCGAAACCTGCGCCGCCGACGGCAGCTGCGCGATCCCTGCCCGCTCCAGATCAACACCGGCGCTCTGGAAAAGACGTTCCGCCGCGCCGAGTCGACCCCCAGGCGGGAGAAGGCCGCGCTGGTGATCGCCCGGCGGTGGGCCACCGCGGAAAAGCTCGCCCGGACGGCGGTCGGCGCCGCCGACGTCATCCAGCGCACCGTCGGCGTCAGGGCCCTGACCGGCCTGACCGCGGCCGCCCGGCTGGTCGTCAGCGACGACCTCGTCCCGTCTGTGCCCGGCCCGATGCCGCGCGCCCAGCTGCGCAGGCTGCCCCCGACCACGCGGGAGGGCGCCGCCGCGGTGTACTTCCCGGCCTGCATCAACCGCATCTTCGGACGGGACCCGGGCCAGCCCCGGCACCCGTCACTGCCGCAGGCGCTGGTCGAGGTATCGGCGCGCGCCGGGCCAGCCCCTCTGGATCCCCGGCGACGTCGCGGGCAAGTGCTGCTCCACCCCGTGGAGCAGCAAGGGCTACAGCCGGGGACACACCTGGATGGCCGCCACCACCTGCGACGCGCTGTGGGAGTGGAGCGGGCACGGCGCGCTGCCGGTCGTCATCGACGCGGCCTCGTGCACGAACGGGCTGCTGGACGACGTCAAGAACTACCTCGACCCAGCCCGCCGGCCCGGCTCGGGCAGATCACCCTGCTGGACTCCATCGCCTGGTGCGACAGCCTGCTCCCGGCGCTCACCGTCACCCGCACGCGTCGAACGCGCCGCCCTCCACCCGACCTGCTCCACCACGCACATGGGGCTGACCAAGACCCTGGAGCGCCTCGCCGCCCGGCTCGCCGTGCGAGGTCCTCGTGCCGGTCGGCACGACCTGCTGCGGCACCGCCGGTGACCGCGGGCTCCTGCACCCCGAACTGGTCACCTCAGCCACCCGCGAGGAGAAAGCCGGGCTGGCCGAGACGCCGGCGCAGGCCTACCTGTCGGCCAACCGCACCTGCGAGATGGGCCTTCGCCAGGCCACCGGCCACCCGTACGAGTCGTTCGTATTCCTGCTGGAGGAACTGACCCGATGACCGAGAAATCCACCGTCCGGACCGTGACCTACGACCTGCTGCGATCCCTCCGGCTGACGACCATCTTCGGTAACCCAGGTTCGACCGAGGAGACCTTCCTGCAGGAATTCCCCGGCGACTTCAGCTACGTGCTGGCGCTGCAGGAGGCCTCCGCCATCGCGATGGCCGACGCCTTCGCTCAGGTCACCCGGCGCCCGGCCCTGGTCAACCTGCACTCCTCGGCGGGCGTGGGAAACGCCATGGGGAACCTGGTCGCGGCCTACCACGGAAACACGCCCCTGATCGTCACCGCGGGACAGCAGCACCGGGAGCTGATGATCGGGGAACCGTACCTGGGCAACCGCGAGGCCACCACGATGCCGAAGCCGTGGGTGAAGTGGTCCTACGAGCCGTACCGGGCGCAGGACGTGCCCGAGGCGTTCATGCGGGCCTACGCGATGGCGCTGCAGCCGCCGGCCGGACCGGTCTTCCTGTCGATACCGCTGGACGACTGGAACCAGCCGCTGGCCGGCCCGGCCCGCGTCCGGACGGTGAGCGACCGGGTGGCCCCCGACGCGGAGCGGCTGCGGCTGTTCGCCGACCGCATCTCCGCCAGCCGCCGTCCCGCGCTGGTCTTCGGGCCCGAGGTGGACCGCAGCGGCGGGTGGGACGCGGCCGTCGCCCTGGCGGAGAAGCTGCGCGCCGCCGTCTACGGGGCGCCGCTGCTGGACCGGGCCTCCTTCCCGGAGGACCACCCCTTGTTCCGCGGGCCGCTCGGGATGTCGGTGAAGACGATCAGCGACCGGCTGGCCGGCCACGACCTGGCCGTCGTGATCGGCGCGGAGGTGTTCCGGTACTACCCCTACGTTCCCGGCGACTTCCTTCCGGCGGGCACGGAACTGCTGCAGATCACCGCCAGCCCCGAGGCCGCCGCGGCCGCGCGGGTGGGCGACGCCCTGCTGGCCGACCCCAGGATCGCGATCGAGCTGCTCCTGGACCTGGTCGCGGAGGGCTCCGCGCGGACCGCCCCGGAGCCGATGGCCCGGCCGCGCCTGCTGCCGCAGGTGCCGAGCAGCCCGCTTACCCCGCCGGAGGTCTACGCCGTGCTGAGCAGGGTCAGGCCACCCGACGCGGTCATCGTCAACGAGTCGACCTCCACCATGGCCCAGCAGATCGAGTGGCTCCCGACGGTCAGGACCGGATCGTTCTTCGCCACGGCCAGCGGGGGCATCGGCTGGGGCCTCCCGGCCGCGGTCGGGGTCGCGCTGGCTGACCGGGACCGGGGCGTCAGCCGGCCGGTCATCGGCCTGATCGGCGACGGCTCGTCCCAGTACTCCGTGCAGGCCCTCTGGACCGCCGCTCAGCACAAGCTGCCGATCGTGTACGTGGTCATGCGGAACAACGAGTACTCCATCCTCAAGTCGTTCGCGGTGCTGGAGGAGACGCCGGGAGTCCCGGGCCTGGACCTGCCCGGGCTCGGCATCGCCGCCCTGGCGCGCGGGTTCGGCTGCCGCGCGGCCGACGTCGGGACCGCCGAGGAGCTGGAGCAGCGAGTTCAAGACGGCGCTGAGCGCCGACACCACGACGGTCATCGTGGTGTCCACGCAGCCCCAGAAGGCGATGCTGTAGGCGCCGCCTGGTCAGGCGTGGTCGACGAAGAGGTCGGCCTCGGGCTCGGCGCCGGGCTGATAGGCGTACCGGTCGAAGTCGGTCACGCCCTCGGCGGCCAGCACGTCCTCGCACAGGAACGCGTTCCCGGTGCAGTCCCGGCTGGCCCTGGTGATCACCGCGTAGGCCGCGTCGGCGTACAGCTCGGGCCTGCGCGCCCGGGCCATCGCCTGGTCGCCGCCGAGCAGGTTCTGCACCGCGGCGGTGGCGATCAGCGTCCGCGGCCACAGCGCGTTGGACGCGATGCCGTCCCCGGCGAACTCGGCGGCGAAGCCCAGGGCGCACAAGGTCATCCCGTACTTGGCGATCGTGTAGCCGACGTGCGGGCCGAGCCAGCGCGGCTCCAGGCTGACCGGCGGGGACAAGGTCAGGATGTGCGGGTTCGCCGATCGCTTCAGATGCGGGACGCAGGCCCGGCTGACCACGAACGTGCCGCGGGTGTTGACCGACTGCATCAGGTCATAACGCTTGATCTCCAGCGCCTCGGTGCCGGACAGGTTGATCGCCGAGGCGTTGTTGACGCACACGTCGATCCCGCCGAACCGTTCGACGGCCTGCGCGACGGCCCGCACGACCTGGGCCTCGTCGCGGATGTCGCCGACCACCGGCAGCGCGCGGCCGCCCGCCGCCTCGATCTGCGCGGCCGCGGTGTATACCGTCCCCTCCAGCTTGGGGTGCGGCTCGGCCGTCTTGGCGATCAGCGCGACGTTGGCACCGTCCCGCGCGCCCGGATCGCGATCGCCAGGCCGACGCCACGGCTGCCGCCGGAGACGAACAAGGTCTTGCCCGCCAGCGTCGTCACTCTGGCTTCCCGGTCTCCCGCAGGCGGCGCCGGGAAGCTTCCACCTCCGCCTCGGCGGCGGCGCGGTCGGCCCAGGACGCGTCCTTCGACGCTCTTGCCCGGCTCCAGCTCCTTGTAGATCAGGAAGAAGTGCTCGATCTCCAGCCGGTCGAAGTGGGGCAGGTCGTAGAGGTCGCGCAGGTGCTCCTGGCGCGGGTCGCCCGCGGGCACGCACAGGACCTTGTCGTCGCCGCCCTTCTCGTCGGTCATCCGGAACATGCCGATCGGGCGGCTGCGGATCAGGCAGCCGGGGAACGTGGGCTCCTGCACGAGCACCAGCGCGTCGAGCGGATCGCCGTCCTCGCCCAGGGTCTCCGGCACGAAACCGTAGTCGGCCGGGTACTGCGTCGCGGTGAACAGCGTCCGGTCCAGGCGGATCAGGCCACTTTCGTGGTCGACCTCGTACTTGTTCCGGCTGCCCCGCGGGATCTCGATCAGGACGTCGAATTCCATGGCGCGTCAGTCCGGCGGCGTGCTGAGCAGCAGCGGGTAGGCCCGGCGGTCCAGACGGCCGGACAGGTCGACGTGGACGAACTTCTCCTCGGTGTACTCGTCGAGGGCGTGCGGGCCGAGCTCACGGCCCAGCCCGCTCTGCTTGTAGCCGCCGAACGGGTAGGCGGCGTTGACCATGTGCCAGTCGTTGACCCAGACCGTGCCGGCCTTCGAGCTGCGCGGCCACGTCGAGGGCCCGCTGGTTGTCGGTGCTCCAGACCCCGGCGGACAGCCCGTATTCGGTGTCGTTGGCGATCCCGATCGCCTGCTCGGTGCTCTCGGAGCGGATCACCGCCAGGACCGGGCCGAAGATCTCCTCGCGCGCGATCGTCATGTCGTTGCGGACGTCGGTGAAGATCGTCGGCTCGACCCAGAAACCGCGGTCGAACCGCGGGCCGGCCGGCACGCCCCCGCCGTAGGCCAGCGTGGCGCCTTCGGCGCGGCCGGAGTCGATGTAGCGCAGGATCCGGTCGCGCGCCTCGGCCGAGATGACCGGGCCGAAGTCCGTGGCCGGGTCGAGCGGGTCCCCGATCGAGATCGTCTTCGTCCGCTCGATCAGCCGCTCGACGAACTTGTCGTGCACGGCGGCCGCCACGATGATCCGGGTGCCCGACTCGCACGCCTGCCCCTGGTTCATCAGGCAGCCGAACAGCGTGCCGTCCGCGGCCAGGTCCAGGTCGGCGTCGTCCAGCACGATGTTCGGCCCCTTGCCGCCGAGCTCCAGCGTCAGCCGCTTGACGTTGCCCGCGGCCATCCGCATGATCTCCCGCCCGACGGCCGTGGAACCGGTGAAGGCGATCTTCCGCACGTCCGGGTGGCTGGCCAGCCGCGCTCCGACGACGGCCCCCTCACCGGGCACGACGTTCAGGACGCCGGGCGGCAGCCCGCACTCCTGCGCGATCTTGGCGAACTCCAGCAGGGTCAGCGGGGTGTGCTCGTCGGGCTTGACCACGATGGTGTTGCCCGCGGCCAGCGCCGGGCCGATCTTCCACATGGCCAGCAGCAGCGGGAAGTTCCACGGCACGATGGCCCCGCACACGCCGACCGGCTCGCGGCGGACCAGGCCGGTGGCCAGCGTGGGCACCCTCATCAGCGGCCCGGGCCGCTCGAAGGCGTAGGTGCGGGCCTGGCCGGCGAAGTAGCGCAGGTGGGCGATGGAGAAGCCGATCTGGAAGGCCCCGGCCTGGCGGACCGGGGAGCCGTTCTCCAGCGCCTCGAGGACGGCCAGTTCGTTGACCCGCTCGGTGAGCCGATCGGCTATCGCGTCGAGCACGGCGGCCCGCTCCGCTGGCGGCATCCGGCGCCACCGGCCGTCGGCGTGCGCGGCCTTGGCCGCTGCGACTGCCCGGTCGGCGTGCTCGAGGCCGCCCTTGGCCACGGTGGCCACCAGTTCCTCGGTGGCCGGGCTGCGGATCTCGAACTGCTCGTCCGTGTCCACCCAGTCCCCGCCGATGACCATCGAGTAGCGGCGGATGGTGTCCATCCCGCCCCCTTTCGCGGTGTGATCCACGACGCTAGGCCGCACCGAACCCGGCGATAACGTGCTGGCAACACGAGGATGGGCCCCTTCCTCAGGCCGCCGGCACAACGCTTGTGCCGCCGTACCAACGCCCGGGGACAGACTTGATACCGGGGACCGACGACCGCCTGGGTCGCCAGCCGGACAATGAGCAGCGTGACGAACCTGGCCAGGAACCTGACGGACACCACCCGTACCCAGGCCGGACGGGTGGCCGTGCGGGTGGACAACGCGGCGATGACGTACCGAGCCCTGGACGAGGCGAGCGCCCGGGTCGCCGGGCTGCTGCACGAGCGCGGCCTCAAGCCCGGCGACCGGGTCGGCCTCATGATGCCCAACGTCGCCGAGGTCCCCGTGGTGTACTACGGCGTGCTCCGGGCTGGCGGTGTGGTCGTCCCGATGAACCCGCTGCTCAAGGCGCGGGAGGTCGCCTACTACCTGGGCGACTCCGGGGCCGGGCTGATCTTCGCGTGGCACGCGTTCGCCGACCAGGCCCGCGCCGGCGCGGAGCAGGCCGAGGCGGAATCCATCGTCGTGGACGGGGTCAGCTTCCCCGATCTGCTGGCCTCCGCCACCCCCGATGACCAGGTCGCGGACGCCGACGACGAGGACACCGCGGTGATCCTCTACACCTCCGGCACGACGGGCCACCCGAAGGGCGCCGAGCTCACCCACGGCAACCTGCGCAGCAACACCGAGGTGTCGCGGACCGACATCGTCCGCGCGGGCCCGGACGACGTCATCTTCGGCGGGCTGCCGCTGTTCCACGTGTTCGGGCAGACCGTCGCGCTGAACGTGGCCGTGGCGTCCGGGGCGTGCCTGACCCTGCTGCCGCGGTTCGACCCCGCAGCACGCCCTGCGGATCATCGCCGATCACCGGGTCACCGTCTTCGAGGGCGTGCCGACCATGTACGTGGCGCTGCTGCACCAGCCTGACCGCGCGGACTACGACACCTCCTCGCTGCGGACGTGCATCTCCGGCGGCGCCGCCCTGCCGGTCGAGGTGCTCCGCGGGTTCGAGGAGGCGTTCGGCGTCCCGGTGCTGGAGGGATACGGCCTGTCCGAGACCTCACCGGTCGCGTCGTTCAACCTTCCCGGCCGCGAGCGCAAGCCCGGCTCGATCGGCACCCCCATCCGGGACGTCCAGATGCGGGCCGTGGACGGCGAAGACCACGAGGTCCCGCAGGGTGAGGTGGGCGAGATCGTCATCCGCGGGCCGAACGTGATGAAGGGCTACTGGCAACGTCCCGAAGCCACCGCCGAGGCGATCCGCGACGGCTGGTTCCACAGCGGTGACCTGGCCCGGGTCGACGAGGACGGCTACTTCTACATCGTGGACCGGAAAAAGGACCTGATCATCCGCGGCGGCTACAACGTCTACCCGCGGGAGATCGAGGAAGTGCTCTACGAGAATCCCGCGGTCGCCGAGGCCGCGGTGATCGGCCTGCCGCATCCGGCCCTGGGCGAGGAGGTCGGGGCCGCGGTGGCTCTCAAGCCGGGCGCCGTCATCACTCCCGAGGAACTGCGGGACTACGTCAAGAGCCAGGTCGCCGCCTACAAGTACCCGCGCCACGTGTGGATCGTCGACGCGCTGCCCAAGGGCCCGACCGGCAAGATCCAGAAGCGGGACATCGTCATCCCGGCCGACCTGGCCGGCCCGTGAAACTGCTGCTGCTCGCTCCCCCGGGCGCGGGCAAGGGCACCCAGGGCGAGCGGCTGGCAGCCACATACGGGGTGCGGCACATCGCCGCCGGTGACCTGCTGCGGGCCGAAGCCCAGGCCGGCACGGGCGCAGGCCGCGAGATCGCCGCCTACCAGGCCCGCGGTGATCTCGTCCCCGACGAGATCGTGCTCGACGCGCTGACCCCGGCCGTCGTCGAGGCGGCCGCGGGCGGCGGGTACATCCTGGACGGCTTCCCGCGAACCCTGCCGCAGGCCAGCGCCGCGGCGGAACTCGCGGCCCGGCTCGGCGTGACGCTGGACGTGGTGGTCTACCTGTACGCGCCGGAGGAGGTGCTCACGCGGCGGCTGCTGGACCGGGCGAGCCAGGAAGGCCGCGCCGACGACGTGGCCGACGTGATCCGGCACCGGCACCGGGTGTTCGCCGAGACGACGGGGCCGCTCGTCAACTACTACACCGAGCGGGGCATCCTGGTCGCGGTGGACGCGGACCAGCCAGCCGATTCCGTCACCGCAGACATCCAGGCCCGGCTGTCCGGACTGCAGGCTGACCCGCCCGCGTGGTCACGGAGACGCCCGCCTGTGAGTGATCCGACGTCCCGCGCCACGCGGGAGGTCACGCCCGGCTGCCGGGCACGTCCCCCTCAGTTGAACCGGCTGGCCAGCGTTCTCGTGTATAGCTTCGAGGCCTGCTGGCTACTGCTCGTTCCAGGAACGTCCGGGCCCTCCAGGAGGGCCCGGAGCCTCAGGCCGCCCGGACGAGTTAGCGGGGTTTACGGATGAGGCGCTGGATCTTTCTCCTGCTCGGCGTGCTGCTCGCCCTCGTCGGCCTGCTCTGGGTCGGGCAGGGCCTGAACCTGCTGGGCCAGTCCGGCGGCATGAACGGCCAGCATTTCTGGGCGCTGGCCGGGCTGATCTGCGTCGTCGCCGGGCTCGGCTTTGTCACGGCGGGCGTGCGGGCGGGCCGGGCGGCGCGGCTGCCACGAGCACGCTGATTCTTCCCGGCCGCCCGGATTTTCTGCGCCAGTCGAAACCGAACACGCCCGGCAGCCGTGTTAAGGGCTAGAGAGTCCTGCAGCACCCGCAGCCAAGATCACGACTTGAGAGTCAAACGTGATGACCGGTACAGATGAGATCTTGCTAGCCAGACATGAGGCTGCGCTCGGCGCGCTCACGGATCGCTGCTTCGCGCAGGCGCCAGCAGAGCCAGCGCGGCAGCCAGAGCCCGCGCCGAAAGCACCGAGGCATCTTCACCTGGTCACCTAAAGCTGTCGCCGGCCTGGTCCCCCATCCCGCTCGGGCTGGGCGGCGACACAGAAACCCCCTGACCGGGGCATGCTCGGGGAGCCTTGGTCAGGGGGTTTCGCTGTGCTCCCGGCGGGGAGACCACCGCATCCAGGAGCTGGTTGCGCTGCCGATCAAACTTCCGCACCACCCTGTGGTCCTGGAGGAACAGGCATAGCGGGCCGCTCGCATTCAGCTGCGGATCGCCGGCTGGATCGGCCGCGCGGCTGTGCTTGCAGGACCATGCCGGTCGGGGGGTTCGTGACGAACGGCCAGACAGGTAGTAGCTGTCGCGCCATAGATGCGCGCGATCGGCTGTCGCTCGGCAGGTGCTCCGGAATGTGCGAGAATCCGCAGGTGGAGATCGACCGTCCCGACGTCGCCGAACTGGTGGCCGACGTCGCGGCGGTGGTCGCCCGCCGGGCCGCCGCAGTGTCCGCGGACGTCTACGAGGCGATAGTCCAGGAGATCCCGCAGCTACGCGACGACAAGCCGGTCCTCACGCTGCTCGCCTCGAGCGTGGACAGCAACGTGGATACCTGCCTGCAGATCATGCAGCACCGGATCGACCTCGCCGCGGTGCGGGCTCCAGCCGCGGCGACCGAGTACGCGCGGCGGCTGGCCCAGCGGGGGACGCCGCTGACCGCGCTGCTGCGCGCCTACCGGCTCGGGCACGTGTGCTTCTCCGACTGGATGCTCAGGGAACTGGCCCGCCAGGCCGGGAACGCGGAGATGATCAGCGCGGCCACGCTGAGCATGTCCCGGGTGGTGGCTGGCTACATCGACCAGACTTCGGAGGAGATGGTCGTCGCCTACGGGCAGGCCCGGGAGAACTGGCTGCGGAACCGGAGCACCGCGCGGGCCGCGCGGATCCGTGACCTGCTGGCAGGCGGGCGGATCGATCTGGCCGCCACGGAGGCCACCTTGGGCTACCGGCTGCGCCAGTATCACGTGGGCCTGGTGTGCTGGGTGGACGACGCGGTGAGCGCGGATGAGATCACCCGGCTGGAGCAGGCCATCGGGCACGTGGCCGGGAAGGCGGTCTGCACGGGTGATCCGGTGTTCCTGCCGCGCGACGAGTCCAGTGCGTGGGCGTGGCTGCCGCTGGGGATCCGGGACACCTTCGATCCGGCGGCCGCGGCCGGGGTGGACGCGGACATCCGTTTCGCCTTCGGCGACGCGGCGAAGGGGGCGGCGGGGTTCCGCCTGACCCACCGGCAGGCCCTCGCGGCCCAGGCGGTCGCGCTCGCCGCGGGGTCGCACGCGCCGCGGGCGGTGGCGTTCGGCGAGGTCGCGCCGATCGCCATGATGCTCGGGTCCGCTGAGCTGCTGCGGGCCTGGGTGCTCGGCACGCTGGCGGGTCTGGCCGACGAGGACGAGCACCACGCCCGGCTGCGCGAGACCCTGCTGGTCTTCCTGCAGACCGGGGGGAGCTATAAGGCGACTGCGGAGCGGCTGATGCTGCACAAGAACACGGTCCAGTACCGGATCCGCAAGGCGAAGGAGAGCCTGGGCAGGCCGATGGGCGAGAACCGGTATGAGGTGGAACTGGCCCTGCGGGCCAGCCGCTGGCTCGGCTCGTCCGTGCTGCAGCCCGCCGCCGGCCATGATCACGATCCCCGGGAGCGGGCCCACTGACCGCAGACCCGGCCAGGCCAGCGCCCCGGTCCGCTACGCCGCCGGCCGCGCCGTCACCCCCAGCCGCCTTGGTCTGGCTGGCCTGGCAGCCTGAGTGCGCAGATCCTCAGGCGGTGCGGCCCGATGGAGCGAGCAGGCCGAGGGCACGGGCGCGCGTGACGGCCTCGGTACGACCGTGCACGCCGAGCTTGGCGAAGAGGTGGCGTACATGCGTCCGGACTGTGTGCACTGACAGGGACAACTCGCGGGCGATCTGCGGCGTGGTCAAGTTGGTCGGCAGGTAACGCAGCACCCGGATCTCGGTCTTGCTCAGCGGGTCTATGAGGCGGAAGGAGTCTGCTGGCCGGGGTGAGTCTTCATGCGCCCCTAGCTTCGGTTCTGCCAGCGGTCCTTCCGGTGGCTCTTCGGGTGGTCCTGCGGGGAGCAGGCTACGGATTTCGGCGGCCAGAGCGGCCTGATCACCCTGATCACCCTGATCCAGGGCATAGCGATCGAACAGCTCCCGGGTAGGAGGATGGAAAAGGAAGGCGGTGAGCGCGCCATCGGGCGTGGCTATCTCCAGGGCGCGCCGCAGGGCGTCCCGGGCTGCGGCCGGGTCACCGAGCCCGTCCTGGGCGATCGCCTCCAGCAGCCAGGCGTACGCGAGCCAGGTCGTCGGGGGGACGGGCGCGGCGCCGCAGAGGACCGGCGCGAGCGCGACCGTCGTCGCGTGCGGATCATCCTGGGCGATCCGCAGCGCGGCCACGGCCAGGCGTATCTCGCCGCTCTCCTGGCTCGCCGACTTCCACGATGTCCTGCTCCGCGCGCCCGAGCTCGCCCAGCCGCACCAGGGCGTGCAGCCGCAACGCGCGGGTCCGCGTCAGCGGCCAGTCTGGTGCGTCAAGCAGCCTGGACAGCCGCTCAGTAGCCTGGAAGGTGGCCAGCACCTCCTGGTCACGGCCGCGCGCCAGTTCCAGCAGCGCGCGGACATAGCGGATCGCGATCGCCGTCGTGGGCTCGGCTTCCGCCCGCAGGGTGCGCTCGGCGCGCCGCACCCAGTCCGCCGCCTCCTCAAGCCGCCGACGCCAGATCAGCCCGGCGGCGAGCGATATGTAGGCAATGCCGACGGCAGGCTCGTCGGTCCAGCCGTGCCGCCGGGCCAGTTCGATCGTCTGCCTGCCGCGCTCTTCCGCCAGCGCGTAGGGCGTTGACCGCACGCTGGTGATCGACGTGAGGTGCGCCAGGCCGATGAACTCGAGGTACGGCCGGGAGATCCGCCGCGCCACCATGATGCCCTGTTCAAGATGGGGTGCGGCCTCCGCGAGGCGTCCACCCCAGTACTCGGTGATACCGAGGTTCACCAGCGCCAGCGCGCGCAGTTCTTCGCTCAGGCCGAGCGGCGCCGTATCCGGAGCGTCGGCGACCACCCGCAGCCGCTGCGCCTCTGCGGCCGCCGCCGGAAGGTTCATCCGCTGCCGGGCGAGGAGCAGCCGAACCATGCCGAGCAGTACGTCCAGCTGGCCGCGGCGGACAGGCGGCACCGACGCCATCCCCCGGGCCGCGAGCCCCAGGAATCGCTCTGCTTGCGC
The DNA here is from genome assembly GCA_963781085.1 of uncultured Actinomycetes bacterium. GTDB lineage: Bacteria > Actinomycetota > Actinomycetes > Streptosporangiales > Streptosporangiaceae > RYN-230. Next base: position 242,232 of record CAWAES010000002.1, on the reverse strand, counting down.
GAGGGATCCCAGCGCCAGCTCATCCGCCGCGGCCAGGACCGCAAGCTCGGCGTCCGCCGATCGGGCGTGGGCGGGAAACCGGCCCAGGAGCGTGTGCACGGTGGCCGCCTGCCCGTCCAGTTGCAGGCCGGGCCAGTGGTCGGCCAGCAGGCGCGCGGCCGACGCCCAGTCAGCCGTCGCCTGGGCGTGCCGGATCGCTTCCATCGGGTATCCATGGTCGGCGTACCACTGCGCAGCCGTACGGTGCAGCGTGGGGATCTCACCCGCTGCGGCCCGGCGCAGCTCCAGCCGCAGCAGGTCCGCGAACAGCTGGTGGTACCGGAACCGCGAGCGCGCCATGTCCAGCGCCACCACAAATGCGTTCGAATCCTCCAGCTCCTGCAAGGCCTGCTCGCCGCCGTTGTCTCCGGTCAGCAGATCGGCGAGCTCGCCGTTGACCTGTTCCAGGATCGAGGTTCGCAGCAGGAGCCGCCGCACCTCCGCGCTCAGCCGCTCCAATACCTCGGCCAGCAGGTACTCGGCGACGGTCCGCTCGCTGCCGGAGAACTCGGCCGCGAACCGTTCCGGGTCCGGGTGCCGGGCCAGCGACAGCGCCGCCAGCCGCAGCCCCGCCGCCCACCCCTCCGTCCGCTCGTACAACTTCCCCAGGGCTGCCTCGGGCAACTCCACTTCCGACGCGGCGAGCAGCTCCCGGGCCTCAGCCAGGCTGAACCGCAGGTGCGCCGCGCGGATCTCGGTGAGTTCCCCCTCCAGCCGCAGCCGGTACAGCCCCAGCCGCAGATCATGCCGGGTCGCCAGCACGAGGCGCAGCTTCGGCGGGCCGCGCATCAACAGCAGCTCAAGCTGCCGCCACGCTTCCGCCGACCCAAGCTCCTGCACGTCATCGAGCACCAGCCAGAGCCGGTCCTGTAGCGGCGCCAGGTCCTTCAGCAGCCGCTCCACCACCGCCCACCCGTCCAGGTCTGGCGCCGCCGTCAGCTCCCTGACCAGCCCGGACCCGGCTGGGGTCCGGCGCAGTGCGCCCAGCACCGACAGCCAGAACCGCTGCGGATCACGATCGTCACACCCGACCGATACCCACCCGGTGCTGTCCTTCAGGCCCTCCTCGCCGATCCACGACCTCAGCAGCACCGTCTTCCCGCTACCCGGCGGCGCCGAGACCACGGTCACCCGGGCCGACGTCCCGAGCCGCTTGAACAGCCCGGTACGGGACACGACTCCTTCCGCACCAGGATGAGCGGCCCAGCCGGCCACGGCGTCCGGTTCTTCGGCGCCCATGACCCAGATCTTGGCACGACACCAGCCTGCGAAAGGAGCCCCGCCGGTTCTGGTCCGGGTCACCAGACTGGTGGAAGCAGGCGGCGCCTGAACCAGGAAAACGTCAGGGCGCGCGGGGAGACGCCGCCAGCAGGCTGTGGGCGCCGCGCCTGCATCACCGCCGCAGACGGTAGGCCGTGACCCTCTCGTCCATTGGCCACTCGTCACGAACCCATCCCCCGGCGTGGTTCCGCAGGCACAACCCGGCCGTTGCGGATCACCAGAATTACGCGATGCCGGCTCACCTAGCCATGCGGAACCATGAAGTACGGCCCGGCCGGGACGGCGAACAGAAACGGACCTGACGTCATGGATGAAGCGCCCGGATCGGTCTGCTACGAGATCCGCGTCCGCGGGAGCTGGACGGCGTGCTGCTCGACGCGTTCCCCGGTCTGCAGGCCCAGACGCGCGGGCCGGAGACCGTGCTCCCCGGCCCGGCGCTCGATCAGGCGGCACTGTACGGGTTGCTGGCCCAAATCGAAGCACTGGGCCTTGAACTGCTCGAAGTCCGCCGCACCGGCTGCTGAGCCGCTGTCACGGCGGCGCGTGGCACCGCCCTAGGGCGGGACCCTGAACAGGACACATAACCCGGTACCGGCTCTGCGGCTGCAGGGGCAGCGTGCCCCTTGACAACGCTACTGCCGGAAGAAATACTGCGCCCGTTCGCTACATGAAATTTAGTCCGCATAGCGCCCTGCGAAAGCGACGGACGCCGGCTCGGCCACACCGTCAACTTCCAGCGCAGCGGCAGGATGACACACCTGCGAGGAGCGAAGAGTCCAGCAATGGCGCTGACACATGAAACGATGACCGACGAACAGCGGAAGTCAGTAGCCATCGAGTACCTCAAGGCATTCGACAATGGTGGCGTGACCTCAACAGGCGGAAGCATCCTGGACCTTTTCGCCGAAGACGCGCAGGTGTACTTCCCCAAATGGGGACTGGCGAATGGCACGGAGGAGATCGGCAAACTCTTCTCCGACGTGGGGGCGACCCTCAAGTCGATCACGCATCATTACTCGAACTTCAACTGGATCTTCTCCGGCAGCGACGTCGTCGTCTGCGAGGGCACCAGCCATGGCGAGCATCAGGACGGCCCCTGGCGGGCTGGGGTACCTGAGTGGGCGGCGGGCCGGTGGTGCGACGTCTTCGAGATCCGCGACTGGAAGATCCAGCGCTGCTTCATCTATCTCGACCCGGACTACGCGGCCAAGGACACCGCGCGTTATCCGTGGCTGGCAAACACGTAGGCAGCCCTGCGGAGCGGATCAGGACTGCTCTGGTTCCGTCGCCTTGTTCATCAAGGGCTACTTCACTGACTGGCGCAGGGCTACTATCCGGCTCACGCTGGCCAGGAAGGCCGAGGCGCTGAGCGTTCCGTTCCGGTAGGCCGCAGCCAGTTCGCCGCTGGCCCGCTCCCCCTGGGTGACGTTCTGGGCGGAGCAGAGCAGCAGGTCCATGCCGGCCTGCGCGGCGAAAAGCGCGCGGTTCTGGGTCGATCCGTAGGACCGCAGCGCGCCGGCCTTGAGGGCGTCGGTGATCGTGACCCCGGTGAACTTGAGCCGGTCCCGCAGCTCACCCTGGACCACGTTGGGCGAGAGCCCGGCGGGCCGTGCTCCGATTGCCGGGTAGGTAGCCCACGACAGCATGATCAGCTTGACTCCGGCGTTGATCGCGGCTTGGAACGGCGGCTCGTCGGTGCGGCGGATCGTGGCCAGCGGCAGATTGAGCGTCACCGGCCTGATGTCGGTGTTCTGCCTGGCCGTAGCGGCCCCGAGGCCAGGGAAGTGCTTGGCCGTGGCCGCCACCCCGCTGGCCTGCTCGGCCCTGATCATGTTGGCGCCCAGATCCGACACGACAGTGGGGTTCTTGCTGTAGGAGCGGCCGAACTCGTCGTCGAAGTTCCCGGCCTGCCGGTACACGTCCAGCACGGGCGCCAGGTTGACGTTCATCCCCACACCGCGCAGGCTGGCCGCGGCGCCCTGGCCCGCTTGGGTGGCCAGAACCTTCGCCTTCGCCAGCGGGTTCGCGCCAATCTGCTTCTCGGACAGGTACGGACGGCCCGGCAGGCGGCGGACCTGACCGCCCTCCTGGTCGGTCATCAGCAGCAGCGGGGCCCGGACCGGGTTCAGCGAGCTGGCGTTAGCCCGATTCAGCTGCCTGATGACGCCCGCGATCTGCGCCACGCTGGAAATGTTCTGCCCGAAGAAGATCACGCCGGCGGCCTCACCATGCCGGATCAGCGAGATCAAGCTCGACGGCGGAGTCAGGCCCCCGTAACTGTAGATCACCCGCTGGCCGGCCAGTTGCTGCGCCGACAGTCCCGGCAGGACGGCCGCCAGCGCCGGCCGGACGACCCTGGACTGTGTCGCGCCAGCCACCGCGCGGCCAGAACGGCTGGCCACGCCAGTCGTTCCGGTTGCGGCGGCCACGACCGCCGGCATGGCAATGGCCAGCGCCAGGGCCAGGCGGGCAGCCGTCAGCCATTTGCGTTGAACCCGCACGTCAGGCCACCTCTCCGCGAGCAACGGTTCTTCGCCACAACGGCAGCCACGTGACCGGGCGTCGTCGCCGCACCCAGCCCCTCGCCCGCCACAGTCAGGCCCAGGCTGGCGCTGTACACCCGTGACCCCGGACGGGGCCCCATGGGGGGCTGCACCAGGGACCTTACCGGGCAGCCGGTGGTGCTGATCCATGGCTACCCGCTGAGCGGGCGGGCGTGGGACCGGCAGGTCCCGGTGTTGCTGGAGGCCGGGTACCGGGTCATCACCTATGACCGGCGGGGGTTCGGCAAGTCCAGCCAGCCCGCCGGCGGGTATGACTACGACACGTTCGCCGCCGACCTGAACACCCTCCTGGAGCACCTCGACCTATACGACGCGGTGCTGGCCGGGCATTCGATGGGCACCGGTGAGGTGACCCGCTACCTGGCCCGGTACGGCTCGGCGCGGGTGGCCAAGGGGGTGCTGGCCGCCCCGATCCCGCCGTATCTGCTGCAGGCCGGGGGCAACCCCGCCGGGTCCTCATCCCCGTCTTCTTCGTCACCAGCGGGCTGACCTTCAACCTGTCGGTGCTGTTCTCCAGCACCGCCACCTTGCTGCGGGTGCCGCTGTTCTTGCTGGCCCTGCTGATCGTCCGCTGCCCGCTGTGCTCTACCGGTCCGCCCTGCCCAGCGTCCGCGAGGTCGCCGCGGCGGGACTGCTCCAAGCGACGTCGCTGCCCTTCATCGTCGCCGCGACCACAATCGGGCTCCAGGTCCATGCCATCTCCCCGGCCAACGCCGCCGCGCTCGTCGCCGCCGGGCTCTTCAGCGTCATCATCTTCCCATCGTCTCGCTGCAGTTGCTCCGAACCTCTGCCCAAGACCCGGCCACGCCCCCGAGCAGGCCCAGGTTCGCTAGCAGTCCAGCGGAGCGCGCGGGCGGCGAGGGATAGCCGAACCGCCCTGACCCCAGCTAGGTGACGATGTAGTAGATGCTGGTCGCGACCAGCCAGAAGCCGAGTACCAGGGACACGATGACGATGACCTGGTCGGTATGGGTGTCGATCCAGTGCCGCGTCCGGACGAGGAACGCCTGCGCCGCCTCGGGGCGGAAGGCCGCGTAGATCTCCATGGCCAGGATCGAGGATGTGGAGATGACGCAGAACAGCGCGAGCGCCAGGTAGCTCTCCCAGGACGACAACTTCGCCCCGACGATGACCGTCACGCCTGCGGCGATGAGACCCCAGGGCTGGGTGAGCGGGCCGAGCCCGATCGCGTACCACGGCGTCATGTTGTCGATGTGCGTCTGCCACTTGGGGGGCTTTTTAGGCGGTTTGGGCTTGCCCATCCTGCGGTAGTAGCGGATCGCGATCACCAGCAGCCCGGCGCCGATGGCGAGCTTGGCCGCGAGCGCGGCCAGCGAGGGATTGGTGCTGGGCTTCGGGGGGTCGTTGCCGGTGAGGAGCACTGTGACGGCGATCACGATCGCGAGCGAGACGAGCCAGCCGAAGATGAACCCGGCGCCCTTCCTGACGCCGCCCTTGGACGCGAGAACAAGGATGAACGCGGTGAGCGGGATCGGTTCGAGCGTGATCGCCAAGCCGATGAGGACGAGGCTCAGGACGAGCATGTGCGCCACCGTCGGCTGGGTGCGCGGGCCCCGTGAGCCGGCGGATCGGGCGCCAGCACGTTCGTGTGTTGAAGTCCACCTGTCATCCGGTCAGCCCCCTGGCGGCCCGCGCCGGAAGCCACCCCTCCCGTCGGGTCACTTCGATGATCCGCCCCGGTGGCACGGTGCAGGACCACCCGCCGAGGGTGACGAGGCAGCCTGGGCACGACCAGGTACGGCCGTCAGCCCAGCGCCGAGGACGGGCCGGCCGCGGCTTCCTGCGCAGCCTGGCCCCGCGTACCCGGGCTGGTGAAGTCACGGATGTTCTGCGCGAGCCGTGCGGGCTGGTCGAGGGGAATGAGCGTGTAGCTGTCCGGTATCTCGACCAGACGTCCCAAGGGGAGGAGCCCGGCGAGGCGCCGACCGTGGTCCGGCGGCATGACCCGGTCTCCGCTCGCCCAGACGACCAGGGCAGGCCGGTCGTAGGCCGGCAGGCGGTCGGCCGCGTCGAGCATGAGGTGTTTCCCGGCCGCCACCGCGCGCAGGACTCCGACGGTGTCGCGGCGGATCTCGCGCTGCCGCAGGAGGGGTTTGACCCACCGCGCGGTGGCGGCGTCCCCTCGTTTGGTCAGCCACCCGAACGCGATCGGAAGCCGCCGCAGCACCCGCAGCCGCATCTGCTGCATGAACAGGCCGAACATCGCGGGCGGGAGCTTCCCGGCCAGGACCAGCGTCTTCCCGGTCAGCCCAGGGGGGAAGTTGTCGAACGCGTCGCATGAGACGAGAACGATCCGGCTGAGCCGAGGGGAACGCTCGCAGGCGAGCAGCTGGACGAGCGCTCCCCCGGTGTCGTTCCCGACCACGGTGACGTCGCGCAGGTCAAGGGCGTCGAGGAACTCGGCCACGAGCCGCGAGATCCCGCCCAGCGACAGGTCTGCGCCGGCGTGCATCCCGTGGCGGTGCGCCCCCAGCGGCAGGGTCGGCGCTACGCATCGGTGATCGGCGGAAAGGTCGGCCATCACGTCGTCCCAGAGGGAGGCGTCCATCAGGAGCCCATGCAACAGCACTAGCGTCGGGCCGTCGCCACCGGTGTCCTGGTAGTCGATCGTCCCAGCGGACAGTTTGATCTGGCTCATCTCTCATCCCTTTCGGCTGGCGCCCGGAACTGATCTGGCCGGGCTGTCTGGTGGTCCGGTCTGGACCTCGGCACTGAGCTGCGGAACGGCACGGTCCAGCCATCGGGGCATCCACCAGTTCGCTGGGCCCAGGACCTGCATGACGGAGGGGACGAGGACCATCCGCACCAGGGTGGCGTCCAGGAGAACGGCAACGGCCATGCCCAGGCCGAACAGCTTGAGGACTCGCAGGTCACCCAGGACGAATGACCCGAAGACGCAGATCATGATGGCGGCGGCGGAGGTGATGATCCGCCCGGTGGAGGCCAGGCCGCCGGCGACAGCGGTCGCGTTGTTCTCGCCGCGTCTCCATGCTTCGCGTATCCGGGAGAGCAAGAAGACCTGGTAGTCCATGGAGAGCCCGAAGAGGAGGGCGAAGAGGAAGAGCGGGACCCATGGATCGATGGGAGCGGTCCGCCCGTTGTCGAGGCCCGGTCCGAGCCAGCCCCACTGGAACGCGGCGACGATGACACCGTAAGCGGCGCCCGTCGAGATCAAGGTCATCAAGGCGGAGGTGACCGGGATCAGGACGGAGCGGAAGGCCGCCATGAGCAGTAGCAGCGACAGCGCGACGACGGCGCCGATGACGAGCGGGAGCCGGTCAGCGGTGACGCTGGCCGAGTCGACCGACGCCGCGGTCACCCCGCCCACGAGCGCGCTGACGTGGCTGCCCTGGACGACGGCGGGTACGACCCGGTCGCGGATGCGACGGACGAGCGCTGAGGTTCGGGCGTCCTGGGGTGAGGTGGCCGGGATGACGGTGATGACGGCTGCCTCCCCGGTCCGGTTGAAGTGGGGAGGGCTGGCCACCTCGACGTCAGGTTCGGCGGCCAGGCGCGCCGCCAGGGCGCTGGCCACTGATCTGCCGTGGCCGCCGGGAACCTTGACCGCGATGATCAGCGGGCCGTCGGTACCGGGCCCGAAGCCGGTGGCGAGCAGGTCAGAGGCCTGCCGGGTGGTGAAGCTTGCCGGGTCGTCGCTGGCGTCGCTGAACGCCAGGCGCAGCGACAGGAACGGCACAGCCAGGACGGCCAGCACGAGGAGCGCGGCACCGCCGGTGATCCAGGGCCGGCGCTGGATCAGACGGCTCCAGCGAGCCCACGGCGTCGGTCCGGGGGCACGCGTGCTGGCGGAGCGCCGGAACCCGAAGCGGTCGATACTGTGGCCGGCGAAGCCGAGGGCGGCGGGCAGCAGGGTCATGGAGGCGGCCATGACGACGAGCACGGCGATCACGGCGCAGAGCGCGGCGCCGTAGATGAACGGCAAGCCGAGCAGGAACAGGCCGAGGAGCGAGACGACCACGGTCGATCCGGCGAAGAGCACCGCCCGGCCGGAGGTGGCCAGGGCGACGATGACCGCGGGCTCGGGCGCCGACCCCTCGTGCAGTGCCGACCGGTAGCGGGTGACGACGAAGAGCGCGTAGTCGATCCCGACGCCCAGCCCGACGAGGGCGGCGAGTTCGGGGGCGAAGGTAGGCACGATGAGGCCGTGGCTGATCAGGTCGACGGCACCGAAGGTGACGGCGACGCCGAGGATCGCCGAGGCGATGGGCAGGAGCATGGCGATCACCGACCCGAAGGCCAGCAGCAGGATGACCACGGCGGCGAGAATCCCGAGTCCCTCGCTGGCCCCGAAGGCGGCCTTCTCGATCTTCTCGATCGGCGCACCACCGAGCTGCACCTCGAATCCGGGTCGCGCCATGGCCTGGGCCCGGCTGACGACCTGGCGGATCGAGGCGTCAGGGAGGCGGTCGCTGACCCGGTCGAACTGGATCGTGGCGTAGGCGAGATGGTGGTCCCTGCTGATCTGGGCTGACGCGCCCGGACCGAAGGGGCTTCGCACCGAGACGACACCGGCAACATGCTCCAGGCGGCCCAGGGTCCGGGCCACCCGCGCCCGGTTGGCGGCGGAACTGACCGGGCCGCTGGTCTTGAACACGACCTGGGCGCTGTCTCCGGCCTGAGCGGGGAACTGCGTGTTCAGGAAGGCCTGTGCTTGCCCGGACGGCGTGTTCCCCCCGTTGAAGTCGTTCTTGAACTGGGAGCCTGCGGACTGGCCTGCGAACGAGGCGATCAGCAGCACCAGGACCCAGCCGAGCAGGACGGCCCGCCGGTGCCGGTAGCTCCACGCGCCCAGCCTCCCGAGTGGGCTCGCCGCAGCCTGCCCCTCGACGAGGGGAGCGGCCTGGAGGGTCGGACTGGCCATAGGGGACTCCTTTCCTCTGGACTGCCGGGGCCGCTCAGCCGGTGATGTTCACGATCTGGCGGGCGGCCGTGCGGTCCTCGGCCAGGTCGACCAGGGCCGCGGCGAAGGCAGACCGGGCCAGGCTGTAGGGGCCCTTGGTGAACAGCTCGGTGCTGCGCCGGGCCTCGCCCTGGGCTGGCCGGGCGGTGAGCCGGGTGCCCCGCAGGATCGTCCAGTCCAGCTCGCTGGAGGCGATAACCCGGTCGGCGGCGGCCTGGTCGGCGAACCCCTGGGCGAAGATCCTCCGCACCAGCCCGGCGACGACGTAAGGCCGGGTGGCGACCATTCCGTAGGCGCTGGCGGCCACGAGCCGGGACACACCGAGAGACTCCATGGCGCCGGTGACGGTCCGGGCGATCCCAGCGACTACGTCAGCCTCGCCCCGGCCGCTCACGGTCACGATCACGGCGGCTTGACCGGCGATGGCTTTCTCGACCGTGACCCGGTCGCGCCCGTCGCCTTCGATCACTTCGGCCAGGCCCCCCACGTCAGCCAGAGCGCCGGCGTCCCGGGCGAACGCCGTCATCTCATGGCCCCGGCGGATTCCGTCGGCCAGGACGAGCCGCCCGTTGCCGCCGGTCGATCCGAACACTGCGATCTTCATATGATCATCTCCTTAACCATTAGCTGGCTCCATATAGATTGGAACCAATCTAACTGGTCCCGAGCTATACTTGCCGCGTGGACATGATCTGTCAAGGGCCTGCTCCGGGTTCGCCGCTCGCCGGGGCCGGGTGACGTCGTTCCCGCAGACGCCGTCACCGGCCCCGCCCTCGAGAGCCGCGGCGCGTGCCTAGCCCGCAGCCCGAGGGGGGCTTCGTACCACTGGCCGGCCAGATCAACGTCGCGGCCCGGGCCACCCGCGGCCTGCTCGACGCTGTGCTCGCCGAGGCCGGCACCACGTTCTCGAGCTGGACCGTTCTCGCTGCGCTCAGCGCCCGCGGGCCAGCCATTCAGAAGGATCTGGCCAAGTCCGTCAACATGATCGGCCCGTCGATCGTCGAGCGCATCGACCAGCTCGAGTCGGCCGGCCTGGTCGCTACGGTCCCCGGTCCCCGAAGACCGCCGGGCGTCTCTGGTGGGGCTGACCGACGAGGGCAAGGCGCTTATCGACCGCCTGCAGGGCGTGATGCGCGCCACCGAGGACGCGCTCACCGACGGGCTCGGCGAGGACGACGTGCGAACCACCCGCCGCGTGCTCGCTCAGGTCACCGAGCGAGCCAGGGCACTGCGTGCCGAGCGATCAGGCTGATCCGCTCGGTCCCTGGCTGCCCGGCGGCTGAAGGGAGAAATGGACCCCGGCGAGCTGGCGGCTAGGCGATGCGGCCCGCGTAGCGGCGGGTGAAGCCGTCGCCGCTGCCGGCGGTAACGGTCACGTCGTAGTACCCGTCAGCGTCCGTGGGCCAGTTGACGGTCTTCGGGTGGCCGCCAGCCACGCGGACGGTCTGGGACTGACCCGCGTAGTCGTTCGGCGTGAGGGTGAAGACGACTTCCTCGTGCCCGTCGTTGGCCAGGGCCAGCCTGACCACGGGCCTGGGCCGCGTGACCAGCGTCGCGGCGACGGCCGGCACCTGCCCGGCGTTGTGGCCGGCCGGGACGACGGCGCCCGCGAACGAGGCGAGGAAGCCGTCGGGGCCGTGGACCGAGAAGGCGTATTTGCCGGCCGTCTGGCTGGTGTCCCAGGTGTAGGTCTTGTCGGCTGCCCTCGATCACCGTGAACGGAGTGGCCGTCAGGGCCAGGTAGTCGTCCGGGTAGACCGCGAGCGAGACGCCGAGCTTCCCGCGGACGGACATGGTGGCCGTGACCCGGCCGCTGGCCCGGTTGACGACCGCGTCCGCGTGCGGCTGGTGGAGGCTCGGCCGGTGGGACCGGGCTCCGGATTCCTGGACCGGGAACGTCTGCCCGCCCTCGGGCGGAGTCGTCACGGGCGGGAAGTTCTCCTCCTCGTCCGACTGCGTGATCAGCGGCACCGTGTCCGGCAGGTCCGGGATGGAGAAGTCGGGGTGAGCGAAGTCGAAGGCAGCGGTCAGGTCACCGGCGACCGACCGCCGCCAGCCGGTGATGTTGCGGGCCCGCACCCCGGTCCAGGTCTCCAGGAACTGCAGCATCGAGGTGTGGTTGTAGGTGTTGGAGTCCACGTAGCCGCCGCGGGTCCACGGCGAGGCGATGATCATCGGCACCCGGCTGCCGAAGCCGATCGGCAGCCCGTCGATGAACTCGTTCGTCACGCTCGCTCGGGGGCCGGGGGCAGCACGTGGTCGAAGTAGCCGTCGTGCTCGTCGTAGGTGAGGAACAAGGCGGTGCTGTTCCACAGGTCCTGGTTGCCCATCAGCGCCTCGAGCACCGTCCGGACGTAGTGGGCGCCGTAGCTCGGGCTAGCCGCGGGTGCTCGGAGTACTCGTACGGCGCCACGATCCAGGAGACCTGCGGCAGGGTGCCCGCGGTGGCGTCGGCGATGAACTGGGCCAGCACGTGGTTGACGTGGTTCGGGCCGAGCGGCACGCCGGCGTTGGGCAGCCAGGGCTGGACGGCACCGCGCTTGGCGAGTTCCTGCCCCGCCGGCGTGGTTGCGTTCTCCGAGTTCTCGTACTGCTGGTAGAACCACAGCGGGTTGTCGCCGTAGTCGCCGACCCAGCCGTCGACGCCGCCGCCGTCCCCGACCTCGTGGTTGGTGTAGACCTGCCAGGTGACCCCGGCCTTCTGCAGGAGCTCGGGGTAGGTGGTGACGGCGCCTGCGGGGAAGTCCGAGACGTAGTCGTCCGGGTTGGTAATGAAGCCGCTGCTCGTGCCGGTCCAGAAGTACATCCGGTTCGGGCTCGTCGGGGCCAGGATCGCCTGGTGGTACCCGTCACAAATGGTGAACGCGTCGGCCAGGGCGTACTGGAACGGGATGTCGGCGCGGGTGAAGTAGCCCATCGTCTGCTCGGTCTTGGCCGGCACCCAGTTGTTCCACAGGCCGTTGTTGCGGGCGCTGTGGTCGCCGTCCCAGCTGTGGTCCAGGTCCCCCGCGTTCTGCGCGTTCACCTTCGACGAGTCCATGTGGAACGGCAGCAGATAGCCGAGGTCCGTCCGGGCCGCGTCCGGCTGCTCGAAGATGGTGGTGCCGTCCGGGTACTTGAGCGCCTGCTTGTCGGCGAAGCCGCGCACGCCCCGCAGGCTGCCGAAGTAGTGGTCGAACGAGCGGTTCTCCTGCATGAGGATCACGACATGCTTGAGGTCGGCGATCGTCCCGGTGCGGTGACCCGGCTTCGCCGCCGCGGCGGCCCTGGTCATCCCGCCGAGCTGGGTGCCCGCGCCCGCAGCGACCGCCACCCCGGCGGCCGTGCCGCCTAGCTGGAAGAACCGGCGACGGCTGACCGCGGCCCGGAACGGCGCCGGTGAGCGGTAGTCGGTGGCGGGGCTGGCCGCTTCCCCGCGCTGGTCTGCGTTGTCCATGTCGATGACACCCACGTCCTCTCGGCAGTGCCGCAACGAGACAATCCAAGGCAATGCGAATCCCGCATACAACGGCCGGCAGTAGGCGGAGGGCGGATGTTTAGGCGAATTGGAGATGAACGCCGACGGCATCTGCGGACGACGCCGCACCCGGGGCCGACATCATCTGGGAACAGCGACGGCCCGGGCCTGCGACGAGGCCCGGGCCGTGCCGTTGTTGCTAGTGCCAGCCGCTGGGGCTAGCTCCCGACCGTGTAGGCGTAGGCGAAATCATGGAAGTCGGAGAACGACGCCGGGAACCCGACGGCGGGCTCAGTATCGGTCAAGTCCGTCGAGTCGATGACGCTGAGGGTGCCGTTCACCGCGGTACCCGCAGCCGCCGTGGGTGACAGGGTCGCTGTCAGTGTCCCCGTGGCTCCGGGCGCCAGCTCCACCGGCGTGGCGGTGCTGCCGCCACTGATGTCGTTGCCCGACGGCAGCAGTTCGAAGAGCCCGACGTGGTTCGTCGTGTTCTTCACCGTCACCGTGACCGGGACGCTGGAGCCGGTAGTCGACGGTCGTCGACGCCGACGTCGGCAGTCCGGTCTCGGTGACGGGCGCGAGCCGGTTGTACGAGACGACCCCGGTGACGGTCTGGGAGAACCTCGTCCCGTCGGTCGTCGCGCCCTGCATCACGTCGATCTCCCACAGACCTGGCTGGGGATCGGGGGCGATCAGCGAGGCGTTCCCGGTCGGGTTGTCCGGCGTCGGCGTGGTGTCGACGGCCGTGACATCAATGTTCCCTGACTCGGTGACGGCAGGCTCGAGGTCGGCCGGCGAGAACAGGTAGTAGTACACCGGGTCGTCGGTGGCGTGGTCCGGCGCGAACAACGACACGTCGATGTCCTTCGCACCCTTGGGCACGTCCACGTAGAACGTCTTGATCTGCCCGGCACCGCGAGATACCGAGCTGGTCAAGGTGGCGCCGAACGAGCCACCGGCCGACGGGATGAGGGTACGCCGGGCGATCGGCACCGAGCTCTCGAGCCCGTTCGACCCGGTGAACTGCACCGACTCGGGGGCGTCGCCGGGAGCCCGGGGGAGGGCGATGCTGAGCGGCACGCTCACCGAGCTGCGAGGCGCGATGGTGACGGGCGCCGACGCCGGGCTGGCCGTGAAGTTCTGGCCACTGGCCTGGAAGGTCACGGTTCCGGTGTAAGGCCCTGGAATGTCCGGCGCGGTCTGCACGTGGCCGCGGCCGTTGGCCCACACGATCTGGGCCGTCCAGGTTCCGGACATCGGATGCTCGACCGTGCTGTGCTGGATGTCAGGGCTGGCGTTGTCCCCGTTGGAGGCGCCGTAGTCGTACGACATCTGGGCCAGCCTCCCGGCCGGGTCGGTCAGGATGAACGTCAGGATGTTGTCATCGCTGTTGGTCGGGTCCGGCCAGCGCATGTCGGCGTCGAGCACGCTGGCGCCCCTCGGCACCGTGAAGGTGATCGGTGCCGCCGCGGTCGCCCCCTGGGCGGGAAGCGCGGCGCCCGCCGCCGGGGCGCTGACGTTCTCGGTGACGGGCCTGCCGAAGGCCGTCTCGCCGCCGAGCACCCGGTAGGTGCCGGTCACCCTTTCGGTGCGGGAGGAGGCGTTGTACAGGCGTGACCGAGCTGTGGACCGTTGAGCCGCCCTGGCCCTGCACGTCGACCTGGGTGGGGGTGTCCACCAGTTCGGGAGTGCTGGACGCGTCACCGTCGTGCCCGGCATCTGGCGGGCCGCCTCGACGGCCGCGTAGATGTTCAGGAGGCCAGCGCCCTGCTGGTCTGACTCGGCGCCGATGTCGGTGGCCGTGCTGGTGAGGATCTGCTTCACCATGGCTGGCGTCGGGGTAGTGCCGCCGTGGCTGTCACGGTAGGCCTGGATCACGTCAGCGGCGGCGCCGGAGATGAACGGGGCCGACTGGCTGGTGCCGCCGAAGGCCTCGGTCGGAAGCGGCGGGTCCTGGCCGGCGCCGGCGGCAGCGAGCGCCAGGTAGCCGGGGGCGACCAGGTCAACCACGGCGCCGTTGGGAGCGGTGCCGCCCGACGACAGGGTCGTCATGTTGTCGTTTTCCCAGCCCTTGGTGTAGCCATCGGCCTGGGCCAGGAGCCGGAGGTCGTTCGACCCGGCGGCGTCGATGACGTTGGGGTCATCGGCAGGGGCCTCGACCGTGCCGGACGAGCCGCTGTCGCCCGCGCTCTCGACGACGACCACGCCCGCTGCGACCATGGCGTCGTTCGTCGGCTCGAGCAGGTCGTCGTTGGCACCCGGCAGGGCGCCGAAGCCGTAGGACTCCGACACGACGTTGACGCCCTCGTTCGTCGCCTGCTGCAGCCCGGCGATGACCTGCGACTCGGGAGCCACGATCTGACCCGCCGAGTTGGTGTCGGAGAAGAAACCGGTGGTGAGCAGGGAGGCGCCGGTGGCGTCACCCACGATCCGGAAGCTGCAGTTCGCGGGGATGTTCGAGAAGGGCAGCTGAGACGCGTAGGTATAGGTGACCGTGCCCTGGGCGGCGATGGTGGAGACGTCTCCGTTGAACTCGTCGCTGAAGACGTTCTCGGTCGGGTCCGGGGCGTCGATGACCACGTGCTGCCCGTTGGGCCGGATCAGGTTGGGGTTCCCGGCCAGCGTGTCGGCGTCGACGTTCCCGACGATGACGCCCTGGCCCGTCGCGATCGAGGCCGCTTCGTTCGGGTCGTTCGGGTTGCTGGACGCGTCGTGGATGCTGGTGAGGGCTTCGGGCTCCACCAGCGGCTTGCTGCGAAGAGCTATTGCACAACTGCTGCCCGTCGGCCGCCTTGGCCGGGATGGCCGACTTCGCACCCGGGAGGCAGCCACCGTCCTCGTCTTCGACGTGGCGTCCCCGATGATGATGGTCCCGTCGGGGACGACCTCCTTGACGCCCTGGGCGTGGCTGAGGGCCTTGCCTCGGCCGCCGGCATGGCCGCCGCGACAGCGTTGAGGATCGAAAGGCGCGTGATATGCGTGGCCCCGACCTGCTTCAGCTGGGCTACCAGCGGGGCCTGCATGGACGCGGCCGTTGCGGCCCGGGCGTGCCGGTGGGCCCGGTTCGCCGGCAGGTTGCGGAGCTGGTTGTCGAACACGACCACCATGCGCTCTTGCTTGCCGGACGAGCGGGACTTGACCTGGCTCGGGCTCAGCTTAGAAAAGCTGGGCCCCGCACTGGCCTGGGCGGTCGAACTGGCTGCCCAGGCTGACGCCGGTCAGCGCTGTGACGCCGAGCGCGGCCGCACCGAGCGACGAAGCAGCCTTACGGAGGGTTAAGGACATTCTGCTGCCTCCATTACGGAATGGGTGGATCACCGCATGATCGTTCCATAGCGACAGCGTTTACCGGAATAGTTCGCCGATCAGGTAGCACTGGGCGGCCCGCCGGGGCTGACCGCGCCGATCTGGCCGCTGGCGCCGGGGCTGGCTTCGGTCGCTCAGAGCCGGTTCAGCGCCTGGCGCAGGCCGGTCTCCGCCTCGGCGCCGAGCCGGCCGAAGGCGGGCCTGAGCAAGGGGGCGAGCAGGCGGGCCGGGCCCTTGAAGGTGAACTCGGCGGTGTAGGTCACCTCGGTGGCGGCGCCGACGGTGCGGAAGGTCATGGTGTCGACGGCGATCACCGTCTTGTTCTCCCCGTACAGCTCAACCCGCACTGCCGGGGACGAAGTCATGCACGACGTACGTCAGCTGGGTCTCCCGGCCCAGGAACTTGGAGGTGTTGAGGTAGGTGGTGCCGACTCCGCCGTCCCCTTGCTGGTTCACGGTGACCACCGTGCCCGGGTCCCATTCGGTGGTCGTGGTGAAGTCGGAGAGGTAGCCGAACACTGCCTCCAGCGGCTTGCCGACGACGACGGTCTGCTGCACTCTCACGGGGATCCTCAGATCTTCCTGGCCAGGGCGGAGTCTGTGGCCGGGGCGGGTCCGGCGATGGACGTGCGCGCCCACAGGGCCGTCCAGACGCGGGCGGGGACCAGGCGTGCGGCCTTCGCCAGCAGCGCCATCGGCGCCGGGAAGACGATCTCCGTCCGCTCGTGCTCGAGGCCGTCGCAGATGGACCGCGCGGCCTGGCCGGGCTCGATGATGAACGGCATGGGGAAGGGGTTGCCCGCCGTGAGCTCGGTCCGCACGAAGCCCGGGCAGATCGTCGTGACGCGCACCCCGGTCCGGGCGACGTGGACGCGCAGCGACTCGAGCAGGTTGATCTGGGCGGCCTTGGTCGCCCCGTAGGCTTCGGCGCCAGCCAGGCCGCGGAAGCCGGCCACGGAGGCGACGCCGGCGATGACGCCGCGGCGTCGCTGCAGCATCCCGGGCAGCACCGCCGCGATGCAGTTGCTCATCCCGCTGAGGTTGGTCTGAAGGTGCTGGTCGAACAGCGCGGTGTCCCAGTCCGCCGGGTCCATCTGCTTCCAGTAGCCCGCGGACAAGCACCGCGAGGTCGATGGGCCCGAGTTCGCTCGCGGACCCGGGCGGCGGCGGCCGTGACCGAGGCCGCGTCGGTGACGTCGGCGGGCACGACCAGCATGGCCCCTCCCGACACCTCGGCCAGCCGGTCTTCGCGGCGGGCCGAGATCGCGACGGTCGCGCCGCGGCGGAGGAGCTCGCGGGCCACGGCAGCGCCGATTCCGCTGGACCCGCCGACGACCCAGGCGGTCTTCCCGGCCAGATTCACGCTGAGCCCCTGGTCAGCTGGAGCTGGCTGACCCCCAGGTACCCGCTGCGGAAGCCGGCCTCGCTATAGGCGAGGTAGAACTCCCAGGTGCGGCGGAAGGCCTCGTCGAAGCCCTGCGCCTGGATGTGCGGCCACTGGCCGAGGAAGCGCTCGCGCCACAGCCGCAGGGTCCGCGCGTAGTGCGGCCGCAGCTCACGCTGCGCCGTCACGCGCAGCGTGGTGTGAGCGCTGAGGACGTCGTCGACCGCCTGCAGCGACGGGATGATGCCGCCCGGGAAGATGTGCTTCTGGATCCAGCTGAAGCTGCGCCGGGTGGCGAGGAAGCGGTCGTGCGCCATGGTGATGGCCTGCAGGCTGATCGTGCCGCCGGGAGCGAGGAGCCGGTCGAGGGCGGCGAAGTAGGCGGGCCAGTAGGCCTCCCCCACGGCCTCGACCATCTCGACGCTGACGATGGCGTCGTACTCGCCGTCGACCTCGCGGTAGTCCTGCACGCGCACCGCGACGAGCTCGGACAGGCCCGCGGCGGCCACCCGCTCACGGGCCAGCTGCATCTGTTCGCGGGACAGGGTGATCGCCGTGACGCGGGCACCACGCTGCGCGGCGCGGATGGCCAGTGATCCCCAGCCTGATCCGACTTCCAGCACGCGGCTGCCTTCCCGGACACCTGCGAGGTCGAGGATGCCGTCGATCTTGCGTAGCTGCGCCTGCTCGAGCGGGGTGGCGGCCGCGATCGGCTCGCTGTCGTCGAACCAGGCGGACGAGTAGCTCATCGTGGGGTCCAGGAACGCGGCGAAAAGGTCGTTGCTGAGGTCGTAGTGAGCCGCGATGTTGGCTCGCGAGCCGTCGAGGGTGTTCTCCTGGTTCGCTGGCACGCGCCGGTCGACCAGGACACGCAGCCGCTGCAGGGGGGCCGGGATCAGCGTGGTCACCCGCGAGGCGAAGGGCGTCAGCAGGTCGGCCAGGTCGGTGCCGGGCCCGGCCCGCCAGTCCCCCGCCGTGTAGGCCTCACCGAATCCGATCTTCGCGTCCCGGCCGAGCCGGGCGAAGAACGCGGCGGGGCGGACGACCTCGAACTCGGGCGACGCCGGCGAGCCGCCGCCGACGACCCGGCCGCCGGGATAGGTGACGCGGACGGGGACCCTGGCCACGGCCCGCTCGAAGACCAGCCGCGCGACGGTGGCGCGCATGGGCGCCCGCGGGCGTTTGGTAAATGCGGGCCAGACCACGGAGGAAGAGACGGTCATGTTCAGACACCTGCCTGACGGATGTGGGTCGGGTGGGAACGGACGGGCAGGCCGCGCAGCCAGAGCCAGATGCCGTGCACCCGGATCAGGGCCGAGACCCGCTGGGTCATCAGGGGCTGGCGGACGAGCAGCCGGGCCAGGGCCCGGCGGCTGGCGGGCTGCGGCCGGCCCCGGAAGGCCGCCGAGAACACGACGGCGCCCTCATGGCGCAGCGTCACCGTGGTGGACACCCGGTCCGGGCTCAGCACGAACCGCAGCCCGTAGGTGCCAGTCACGTCGAAGAACGGGGAGACGTGGAAGTCCTTGCCCGTCACGGCGGTCCCCGCCTCGTCGGGGCGCAGGAGATAGGCGTGCCGCTCCCCGTAGGTGTTGTGCACCTCCGCGACGACGCAGGCGAGCCGCGCCGCTGCTGTCGTAGCACCAGAAGACGGACAGCGGATCGAAGACGTGGCCCAGGACGCGGGCGCTGGCGAGCATGAGAACCCGGCTCCGCTCACCGAGGTCGACGCCGTTGAGGGCCAGGTAGTTCTCGACGTTGACCTTGATGGCCAGGCGGCGGTCACCGAGGTGGTCCGCGCTGCTGAAGCTGGCGAACGGGCTCAGGTAGGCCGGCTGCCTGGGGACCGAGTCGAGGTCGATGAGCCACTGGTAGATGCGGTGCCGGAAGGAATGGCGGACCGGGCCGGGGCGCCGGTGCGTGACCTCGCCGACGACAAGGGCCGGCAGCGGGGGCAGCGGCGTCCGCCCGGGTGCGGGCCCGGCCGTCTGCGCAGCGGCCGTCGCGACGGCGTTCACCAGGTCACCCCGAAATGCCGGGCGGCTTCGACGCCGGAGCGGCATCCGTCCTCGTGAAAGCCCCAGCCGTGGTAAGCCCCGGCGTAGACCGTGCGGTCCGTGGCCAGGCCGGCGAGCCGCGACTGGGCGCGCACCATCTCGGGGGTGTAGACGGGGTGCTCGTAGTCCATGACCGCGACGACGGAGCGCGGGTCGAGACGCTCGCGGTCGTTGAGCGTCACGAGGAAGGCCTCCGGCGACTGGTGCCCCTGGAGCCGGTTCATCCAGTACGTCACCACGGCGGGCTGGTCGGGGCGGTCACAGGAGGTCATCCGGTAGTTCCACGACGCCCGGGCGTTGCGGGCCTGCGGGAGGACGGAGCTGTCGGTGTGCAGAACCGTCTCGTTGGCGCTGTAGCCGAACTGCTTGAGGGTGGCGGCCTCCGCGTCGCCCGGGTCTGCGAGCAGGCTGAGCGCCTGGTCCGCGTGGGTCGCGATCACTACCCGGTCCACCCGGGTGACCTGCCCGGTGATGTCCCGGACCTCGACGCCGTCCGCGCGCCTGGTGACGTCGGTGACGGCATGGGCCGCGCGGATGTCCGGCAGCCTCCCGGCGAGCCGCTCGACGTAGGTCCGTGACCCGCCGGCGACGGTGTACCACTGAGGAGACCCGGCCACCGCGAGCAGGCCGTGGTGGTCGAGGAAGCGGAAGAGGTAGCGCGCCGGGTAGGCCAGCGCGGTCTCGCGCCCGGCCGACCAGACGCACGAGACGACCGGGACGGCGTAATGAGCGACGAAATGGTCGCTGAACCGCTCGCGGGCCAGGAACTCGCCGTAGGTCGTGAGGTCTTCGTCCTCGCTGCTGCGCAGGAAGGCCAGGGCGCGCCGGTGGAACCGGGCGACTTGCCACAGCAGCCGGGCGAACCGCGGGTCGACCAGGCGGCGTGGCTGGGCGAAGATACCGCGCAGGCCGCGGCCGCCGGCGTACTCCAGGCCGCACCCGTCGCAGCGAACGCTCATGCTCATCTCGGTGGGCCGCGCCTCGACGCCCAGCTCAGAGAAAAGCTTGCGCAGCCAGGGGTACGTCACGTCGTTGTGGACGATGAACCCGCTGTCGACGGCGTGCCGCCGGCCGCCAGCGTCGGCGACGTCATGGGTGTGCGCGTGTCCCCCGAGCCGGTCCTCGGCTTCGAACAAGGTGACGTCGTGGCTGCGGGAGAGCAGGTAAGCGGCGGTAAGCCCGGAGACCCCCGCGCCGATCACGGCCACGGACGGGCGCGCGGAGCCGGCGCGGGCATCTCGGGTGACGGGCTCTGGGGCAGGCGGCGAGTGGGACGTCGGGCCAGCAGCCATGGAATTCATTGTCCAGATTCTGTCTAGGGTTTGTCTAGACTCAACCTAAACACGCCTCCTGAGCTTGTCAAATATTTGTCTAGGGACTGTATAGTGCCCCTCATGGAGAGTCCCGGCGGTCGCCCGCTGCTGCGCATCGGCGAGCTGAGCCGGCGCGTCGGTGTCACCGACCACGCGCTGCGGGCCTGGGAGAGCCGCTACGGCCTGCTCCAGCCGGTGCGGTCAGCAGGCGGCTTCCGGCTGTACTCCGCAGCGGACGAAGGACGGATCCGCCAGATGCAGGCCCACCTCGCGGAGGGGCTGTCCGCCGCCGAGGCGGCGCGCACCGTGCTTCGCGAGGACGGCAGCGCCAGCACCGAACCAGTCCTGGCCGCCGGGCCGGACTTCGCCGCGGCCACGGTGAGCGAACTCGCCGCGGCACTGCGGCAGGCGCTCGACGCCTTCGACGAGCCGTCTGCCCAGGCCGTGCTCGACCGGCTGGTGTCAGACCTCTCGCTGACTGCTGTGCTGCGGGACGTCGTCCTCCCCTACCTCGCCGAGCTGGGCGAGCGCTGGGAGCGCGGGGCGGCGAGCATCGCCCAGGAGCACTTCGCCACGAACATCGTCCGCGGCCGTCTCGCGGGCCTGGCCCGGGGCTGGGGTGGCGGCCACGGGCCCCGCGCCGTCCTGGCCTGCCCGCCGGGAGAGCAGCACGACATGGCGCTGATGGTTTTCGGCATCGTGCTCAACCGCAACGGGTGGAGCGTCGACTACTTCGGGGCCAACACCCCGGTCGGGGAACTGGAGCGGGCCGTGGACGCCACGCATCCTGACCTGGTCGTCCTGGCGGCCACCGTCCCGGAGCCTCTCGAGTCGCTGCGGCCCGGGCTCGCCGGGCTCGCCCGGCGAGCGCCGCTCGCCCTGGCCGGCGCCGGCGCGACAGCCCAGCTCGCGAGCGCTGTGGGGGCCCGGCTCATGACGGGTGACGTGGTGACCGAGGCCGCGCAGGCCCGGTGGTCATGATGCGCGCAGCTCAGGGCAACGCGCACCCCGGGCCACTGGCCAGCCGGCGCGGCGGCGGACGCTGGGTCATGGCGAACTCGCGCTTACTCCGGGCAGGTCACCGAACCGCGCGTTCGCGTCGAACGTGAGGATGATGCGATCGGTCTGCAGGGCGTGCGCGGCGATGATCAAGTCATGTGCGCCGCGCGGCTTGCCCGTGCGGCGGGCGTGCGCGATCAGGCGCGCGTGGCAGGCGGCGGTCCTCTCGGTGTAGTCGAGCACGTCCACCGCCGAGGTGATAGCGACCAGCGCCCGTGCACGATCAGCCGCACGCTCGGGACTGTCCGCCAGCTCGATGCCGACCCGGTACTCGGCGACGGACACGGCCCCGATAGCGAGCTCATCGAAATCCAGGGCGCCCTGGTCGATCGTGCCGCGCTCGTAGGCGATCAGGACGTTGGTGTCCAGGATCAGGCGCCTGCCCACGGATCGGTCCCCTCAGCAGAAATATGAGCCAGCGCCGCAGCGATGTCGTCGGCGAACCGCTCATCCGGAGGCGGGACGTGTTCCAGCGCGGAACGCAGGTCAGCCCCGGTACGGCGCCGGGCAGGCCTTATCTCCGCGACCACATGGTTCCCCCGCGTGATCGTGACGGTCTCTCCCCGCTCGATCGCGTCAAGAAGGTCAGAGAAATTCCGGGACGCCTCCGTCGCGGTCATCGTTCGCATACGACCATGGTATCTGATAATCAGATTGCCACACCGCGGCCGGTGTCATCTGACGCGCCGGCTAGCTCAGCGTCTCTATCCCCGGATAGAGACGCGGCTCTACCTTCGGGCTGACGCGCGCGTGTCCCCACGTCGCGACGATAGAACACATGACGGAACGCGATGTGGTGACCGTCCGCGGGCTGCGCAAGGCCTACGGAACGAGAGTTGTCGTCCACGAACTTGACCTCGACGTCCGGGCCGGCGAGATCGTCGGCCTGGCCGGCGCTAACGGCGCCGGGAAGACGACGACCGTCGAGTGCATCCAGGGCCTGCGGAGTCCGGACGCCGGATCGCTGAGGGTGCTGGGTTACGACCCGGGCACGCAGGCAGCGCAGCTGCGGCCGCTGATCGGCAGCCAGCTGCAGGACTCGGCGCTGCCCGACCGGCTGCGGGTGGCGGAGGCGCTGCGCCTTTTCGCCACCTCAGCCGGACCTTACGGCGGCGAGCTGCTTGACCAGTTCGGGCTGGGCGCCCGCCGGCGCTCGGCGTTCTCCTCGCTCAGCGGCGGGGAGCGGCAGCGGCTCTTCCTCGTGCTCGCGCTGCTCAACCGGCCCCGCCTGGTCATCCTCGACGAGCTGACCCAGGGCCTCGACCCGGCGGCGCGCCGCGAGGTATGGGCCGCCGTCCGGCGGCTGCACGACGCGGGCACCACCGTCCTGCTGGTGACCCACGAGATGGACGAGGCCGAGGCGCTGTGTGACCGGGTGGTCGTGATGCGCGCCGGCCGCGTCGTCGACACCGGCACGCCGGCCGAGCTGGTGGATCGCTACGCGGCCACCGCGACAGTCCAGTTCACGCTGCCCGGCCTGTCCGTGGCCCTGCTGGACGAGCTCGGGCAGCTGGACGGCGTGGCGCAGGTGGAGCGAACCGGCACGCGGGTGACGGTGCGAGGCGACCGCCGCATCATCGCGCACGTCGGCGCCAGCCTGGTCCGGCACGGAACGGTCCCCCGCGATCTCGGTGTCCACGTCCCTGATCTTGAGGACGCGCTGCTCACCCTCCTCGAGGCAGGACCGCCGGAGACGACTGCGTCATCGGGAGCGCAGCACGAGCTAGTAGGAGGCAATCGATGAACAGCGCCGTCGGACGACTCGTCCAGGCCGAGCTCAGGCTTATGGTGCGCGATCCGCTCGTGCTGACGTTCGTGGTCGCCTTCCCGATCGTGACGATGCTGATCATCGGCGGCGCGTTCGGTACCCAGCCAGACCGGGCGTTCGACTTCGTCAATCCCGCGCACTGGTACGTGGCGTCCTACCTGACGGTGGTGATCGCCGCGATGGGCCTGGTGATGCTGCCGGTCCACCTGGCGTCCTACCGGGAGCGCGGCGTCCTCCGCCGTTTCGCGGCGGCCGGGTTCCCGCGCTGGTCGTTCCCCATATCCCAGCTCATCGTGGGGCTGGCCACGACTGCGGTCAGCTGCGCGCTGCTGCTCCTGGTCGCCGCGCCGGTCTACGGCATTCCCCCGGTGCACGCGTGGTGGCGAGTCGCGGCCGCGCTGGCCCTGGGCTCGATCGCCTTCGTCAGCCTCGGCGTGCTGCTCGGCTCGGTGCTCCCGTCGGCGCGCTCCGCCCAGGCTGTCGGCCTGCTGATCTTCTTCCCGTCGTTCCTGCTCGGTGCGGGCGGCCCGCCACCGCACGTGATGGGCTCGGTCGTGCGGCAGGTGGCCGGGCCGCTGCCGTTGACGTTGCTGACCAACGCAGTACGTGAGCCCTGGCTCGGCCTCGGGTCGGCGACCGGATCCCTGGCGGCAGTAGCCGTCCTGGCGGTGGCCGCCACCGCCCTCGCGGCGCGCCGGACGGCCCTGTGACCCGAGACGCCGCCGTGCGCCGGAGGGCGACGGCCGGCCCGGGCCGGCCGCGGGGACCGTTCGCGGCCGCCCGGCCCATTGCGCCAGCCGTAGCATCCAAGACATGAGCCACGATCCGGGAGCGTTCCGTCCCGCCGAGTTCTCGGCGAGACGGACGCGCTGGCTGGCTCTTGGACTGTTCGCTGTCCTGGTCGGCATCGGGCTCCTGCCGCTGAGCATGAACCCCGCGGTTGCGGCCGTCGCGGCAGCGGCGGCCGTCGGGGGCGGTGCGTCGCTTCTCTGGCAACGGCAGCGGCGATACCTGCTGCCGGGCGCGGCGGTAGCGACCGCGGGGCTGGCCGTACTGGGGCACGCCACCTCGACCAACCTCGGCTGGTTCGCCCTGTGCCTGATCGGCGGCTGGTGCGCGCTCACCGGAGGACGCCGGGACGCCCTGGTGTACTGGGCCGGCGCTCTGGTCCTGTTCGCTGCCGAGTGGCTGTGGATTGACGCCGACCCGGGCTGGGCCGCCTGGATGGCGGGCGTCACGCTGTCTGTCGGAGCCGGCCTGGTGGTCCGGCGGGAGCGCGATCTGGTGGCCCAGCTCAGGGAAGCCCAGGCGAGCCTGGCCGAACGGGCCAGGTCAGAGGAGCGCAACCGCATCGCCCGCGAGCTCCACGACGTCATCGCGCACACGCTCACGGTGTCGCTCCTGCATGTCACCAGCGCCCGGCTGGCGGTGGAGCACGACCTGGACGACGCGGCGCGTTCGCTGGCCGAGGCCGAGCGCCTCGGCCGGGCGAGCCTGGACGAGGTCCGGATGGCTGTCGGGATGCTGCATCAGGACGGTGACGCCGGCCGGACGTCGCCGCTGCCCGGCGCCGAGGGCCTGCCGGTGCTGATCGAGCAGTTCCGGTCCGCCGGCGCCGACGCCGCGTTCACCGTGGACGGGGACGTCGCGCGGCTGCCGGCCACGACCAGCCTGGCGCTGTACAGAATCGTGCAGGAAGCGCTGACCAACGCGATCAAGCACGCACCCGGATCACGGACTGCGGTGCATGTCGCGGTCGGCGACGACGAGGTACGGCTGGCTGTCGACACCGCGGCCGAACCCAGGACCGGCACCGGAACCGGATTCGGGGTGCTGAACATGCGCGAACGGGCCCAGTCGCTGGGCGGCACCTGCACGGCGGGGCCCGGCGGCCACGGCTGGCTGGTCAGGGCCGTTCTCCCGCTGAGTCCCAGCCGACGGCGAGAGGGCGCGACATGATCCGGGTGCTGCTCGTCGACGACCAGGAGCTCGTGCGAACCGGCTTGCGCGGCATCCTGCGCACACAGTTCGGCTTCGACGTCGTCGGCGAGTGCGCCGACGGCGGCGAGGTGATCGCGGCGGTGGACTCGCTGACGCCCGACATCGTCCTGATGGACGTGCGGATGCCGGCGGTCGACGGCGTGCGGGCGACTCGCGCGCTGCGCGGCCGCGACGGCAGCCCGCCCGTGCTGGCCCTGACCACGTTCGACGATGACGAAGTGCTGGCAGGCGTCTTGCGGGCGGGGGCGTCCGGTTTCATCCTCAAGGGCGTGCCAGCCAAGGACTTGCAGCAAGCCGTCCGGGTGGTGGCCGAGGGCGGTGCGTGGCTCGACCCGGCTGTCACCGGGCGGGTGCTGGCCATCTACCGCACCGCCGCGCCCGCGCCGGCAGGCTCAGACGCCAGGCTCGACGCACTGACCGGCCGCGAACGCGAGGTGCTAGCGCTCATCGGGCAGGGCAAGACGAACGCCGAGATCGCCGCCGGGCTATTCGTCGGGGAGGGCACGGTGAAGACGCACATCAACCACGTGTTCACGAAACTGCAGCTGCGCGACCGTGCTGCCGCGGTGGTCTACGCCTTCGACCATGACCTTGTCTCGAGAGCACCGGACCGCCACACAGACCGGGCAGGCCCCGGCGGCTAGCGCGTGGACGCGACCCGCAGATCCCGCCGGGCCGCTACGTCTGGCCGGACGGGCCGGTGGCTGAGACGGTAAAGGGGTAGGGTCGGCGTGCAGGCCGATAGTGAAGCTGTTGGGTCTAGTCCCCGCCTGGCTGCTGCGGCAGAAGGGCGGCCCCGTAGTGGGCATCGAGCTGAGTTCACGCGTCTACCCTGGCTTTGCGGTCGTGGCCCTGACCGGGGATCTGGACGCGGCCAGTGTCCCCGCAGCCGCGGCGGCGATCCAGGAGGGCGTCGGGCCCGGGCGGCGCGTGATCGTGGACCTTGGGGCTGTGCAGTTCGCTGCCTGCCATGCGCTGGGCGCTTTGGCCGTGGCCGCGAAGCGGACCCGGCGGGCCGGGGGCGGGGTCCTGCTGGCCGCCCCCCAGGCAGCTGTGCTGAGAGTCCTGGACCTGACCGGCCTGGCCGGGCTGTTCTGCGTGTATGCCAGCGTTGACGCCGCTGCCCGGGCCGTTGGCTGCGGCTCCCTCCCATGCGCCGTCTGGCAGGCCGCCGCCCCAGCGTGCCCTGGGCGGGCTCGGTGGTGAAATCCCGGCACCGCGTGACGGACGCGGACGCGCGGCCGGGCCCCAGCGACAGTGAGCTATTCGCCAGTCGTGACCGGGCCGAGGGCGAGGCGGGCGGCGCTGACGTCTTCCCGGCCGTGCCCGGCGTCAACGGCGGCGTGCCATTGGCGGGATAGCGCGGCCAGCAGCGGCAGGTTGTCGTCACCCGCGGCGCTGATCGCCAGGTCCACGTCCTTCAGCGCCCATTCCAGCGGGAACTCGGGCGCGAAGTCGCCTCGCTCCATTTTGTGCAGCTTGGCGTCCGCGATCGGTGCGTCCAGCGGTCCCCCTTCGATGGCCTCGGCCAGCTTCGAGCCGTCAACGCCCAGCTGGCCGGCCAGTTCCAGGGCCTCGGCCACGCCCTCGATCAAGATGGACATGTAGGCGTTGACGGCCAGCTTCATCCGGCTGCCCTGGCCGGCCTCGCCCAGCCATACGGTCCGGCGGCCGATCGCTGAGAACACGGGCTGCACGGCCGCTGCCGCTGCGGGCGGGCCGGAGGCCAGGATGAGCAGCTGGCCGGCCTCGGCGGGGCCTTTGCTGCCCGACACCGGCGCGTCCACGAACATGACGTCGGGCCGCAGCTCGCCGAGCCGGCTGCTGACGCCGGCCGTTTCCGCCAGGCCGATCGTGCCCATCTGTGCCCACACCGCGCCTGCGGGCAGCGCCCCGGCCACGCCGCCATCGAAGATCACCGAGGTGACCACGTCGGCGGTCGGCAGCATCGTGACCACGACCTGCGCCTCACGCGCGGCTTCGGCCGGCGACGCTGCCACGAGCGCCCCGGCGTCGGCCAGCGGTGCGGTCGCGGTGGACGAACGATCCCAGATCGTGGTGCGCAGTCCGGCGGAGACCAGATTGCGGGCCATCGCCGAGCCCATGATGCCGATCCCCAGTACTGCGACGTTCACATTCCCGCCCGGGGTCTCTGCCGCCATCTGAATCTCCCTCCGAGCCGTTACGACTTGCGTTAACGGGGGTCTCGCTGGCCCTCAGCCACGCTATCCCTGGCGTGACGGCCGGACCACTGCGGCCTGCGCACCCATGTCCCGTTCGGACTAGCCGACCTTGGTCTTGGGCGGGGCAGAGAGAACAGATCGAGCCGGCCTAAGCCTCTTGACTTGCATGCCGGTCCAGGCGGCCAGCGCGCCGACGGCAACGCCGACGACGGTGTCCGCCAGCCGGAGGATGGGCTGCTGCCACGCGGGCTTCGGGGTGACGGCGGCCACGACCATGATCCCCGCGGTGGTGATTCCGGCAGGGCAGCGCGTATGCCGCGGCAAGGCCACGGGACTCATTGGCACGGGCTGTTCAAGCCGCGCACCAACGGTCCAGTTGTTCGTGAGTCTTCACCTAGCGATCCGCCGCGGCGGGCCATCCGATCGCGTCAAAGACCGCTATCGGGTCGAGGTAGTCCCGCCAGTGCGTGATCTTGCGATCGGTGATTGACAGCACCGAGACGTAGCGGTTGCGGTAGGCGGTTCCGGTTTTGACGACGCGGCCCTGCGAGGCGTATTCGAGCACGACGACGCCCGTGACCTGATCGTGGTGGATGGCCAGGTCGTAACAACGATCGAGGAAGAATGTGGCGCCATACGGGCGGTACAGCTCGGCGACGGCCTGGCGGCCTTCGACACGGCGCGGATAGCCCGGGACCGTGATGACGTACTCGAAGACGACGTCCTCGGCCAGCAGGTCGAAGAAGTGCTCTCCGTCTGCCAGCCCGGCCACGCCTTCCTCGATGATCCGGAAGAACGGGTCCAGGGCCCGGAAGTCGGCAAGGTCTCCGACGGCCGTCATTAAGTCTCCTCCATGGCCCAGGCGGCGGCCGTGCGCCGCGCGAAGTCTTCACGGAAATGTTCCGGACGCCACGCACTTTCCACGGCAACGGTGTATTTGGCCAGGAATTGCGCACGGTAACCCTCGGGCAGCACGGCGAGGATCTCGGCCGGGACATCAGGATCATGAGTATCAACGGGATGCGCCGTCACAGCCCGCTCCCTTCAGTGTCTGCAGGGGACTGCCAGCCACGGTAGCCCGTACGCCGTCACGTGCGAACGACGGTCAGCCACCCAGGCGGCAAACGCCGACGCGGAGGTCATCGCCCGGAACCGGGAACCGGTGGACCTGACCATGGACGACATTCTCGCGGCGCGCGACGAGGGGCGCCGTTGAGCCTCACCTACGTGGTCGGCTGCTCCCTTGTGGTCAACGCTCTGTCCGCGCCCGAGAGGGACAACGCCGCTGGGCACCGTGACCGTGATCGTCACCTGTTAGCACCCCAGCCGAACTCGCAGGCCAGTGGCGCGGATACCGGAGGCACTCATTCTCTGAGCGGGACGCCCCCACTGCCGCCCGAGATCCGCATGGAGGCGTTCGCCGAGCGGGCGCGCCGGGAACTGGCCGCCACCGGGGAACGAGTGCAGCGCCGGGCGTCGGTGCGCCCGGCGAGCTGACCGGCCAGGAGGCGCAGATCGCGCAGCTTGCCACGGCTGGGCGCAGCAACTCCGGGACCGGCGCCCAGTTGTTCCTCAGCCCCCGGACTGTCGAATGGCACCTGCGCATTGTGTTCAGGAAGTTCGGGGCTCGCGCCGAGAGCTGGCCAGTGCGCTGGATGAGACCGGTCGTGCAGCCGAATCGGCCTAGGGCGGCATCGGATCTCCCTCCTTGTGCCGCATTCCGGCACCGGGCGATGCTCAGCCGCCCATGTTCCGGCGCAGGTCAGCCAGCGACCGAGGCTCACCTCTGCCCTTTCGTCACCGCTGCCGGGCCTGCCCGTGGTGATGCGGCCCGCCGATGATCCTGTTCAGCAGTAGGGCGCCGGTGGCCTCCGGCTTTATGGTTGCCTGGTGGGGGGCGCGCACGGCGATGGGCCGATGGTGGGCCGTGACCGCGAGCTGGCTCGGGTCATGCTGCTGCTGGACGACGCCCCGGCGGGCGGCGGCCGTCTGATGCTGTGTCCCGGTGAGAACCAGGGGTGCGCCGGTAGTCAGAAGATCGGCGGTACCAGGATGGTCCGCCAGTGAGCGCTGCGGGCGAGCGACGATCACCGATGGCGCGGGCGTTTGGCAGCGCGCTTCTCCTGCTCGGGGTAGGCGGCGTGGCCATTGCCGCCGTCGAGATCGCGCTGTTCTGGCCGCTTGAGGGTCCGGTGTGGCTGTTCTCGCTGTTCTCGTTGGCCGGATTGGTCTACCTGGCAGCCGGGCTGGCGGCCTGGTGGCGGCGACCGAGCAACTACATCGGCGCGATCATCGTACTGAGCGGCGGAGTGTGGCTCGCAGCTGCACTTGTCAACACCGGCGTCACTGCGCTCGTGGCAGTCGGGCTGATCCTGGCGACCGGTCCCCTGGCCGTCGCGGTCTGGCTCCTTCACGCCTTCCCATCGGGGCGGCTGCGCTCCAACATATCCGTCGCAACCGTTGTCGCCGCCTTCGTGGTCACGCTCGGGCTGCAGACGCCTCAGTACCTGTTCGCGCCGAGGAGTAGCGGTGACCTGCTGTCGATCGCCGACCGGCCGGACCTCGCCACCCTCGGCCTCCACCTGCAGCGTGTCGCCGGTATCGCCGTGATGCTGGTCACCGCGGTCGTGCTGCTCACCCGGTTGCGGCAGTCGGCGCCGCAGCAGCGCCGGGTGCTCGCCCCGCTCTACGCGTACGGCATCGTGGCCGTACTCGTGGTCCCGCTTGGGCCTCTCATCGAGCCCGTGTTCAATCTCTCCTTCTTGGGCGTGACCGCCGGCCAGCTCGTGCTCCTCGCCGGCGTACCGGTGGCGTTCGTTCTGGCCATGCTCCGGGGCGGGTTCGCACGCACTGGAGAAGTCGCAGAGCTGGGGACGTGGCTGGGAGGCACCGCCTCGGAGCGGATGCCCCTCGTCAACGCACTGCGGCGGACGCTCGGCGACGAGACCCTCGTCGTCGTTTACTGGGCGCCCGAGCGTCGACGCTTCGTCGACGCGCTCGGCCAGTCGATCTCTCTGCCGGTGCCTGGCGAAACGGGTCGAGGCATTGTCGAGATCACGCTGGGCGACCGGCTCATAGGCGCGCTCGTGTACGACCGGGCGATGAACGACGATCCAGAGCTGGTGCGGTCGGCCGGACGCGTCGCGGCCATCGCCATAGACAATGAGCGGCTCACCGCCGAACTCATCGCCAACCAGGTCGCGTTGCGGCTCTCCCGCGCCCGGATAGTCGAAGCCGGAGACCGTGAGCGCAGGCGCATCGCCCAGAACCTGCACGATGGCATCCAGGTCGAGCTGGTGCTGCTGGCCATCGGGGCGCAAGAGCTCCGCCACGCTGGCTCGGCCGCCGATCTTGACGTCGCCGCCACACAGCTGCGCAACGGCATCGATGACGCCGCAAACCACCTGCGCGAGCTAGTCCACGCCGTGATGCCAGCCGGGTTGATCGAGCGCGGGCTGACGGCCGCGGTCGAGGACCTGGTCGACCGTATGCCGCTACCGACCAACCTCGTCGTGATCGACGTCGAGGAACCACTGTCACCGACCGTGGGCAGCACGGCGTACTTCGTGGTGGCCGAAGCGCTGGCCAACGCGGTCAAGCATGCCGGGGCTACCACGCTCTCGGTGCGGCTGGAACGGACCGGATCACAGCTCCTCATCGAGGTCGCTGACGACGGGGTGGGCGGCGCCGCCCCGGGCGCGGGCACCGGCCTGCGCGGCCTGCTGGACCGGGTCGACGTCCTCGGGGGACAGCTGGCGATCAACAGTCCGCCCGGTCACGGCACCCACCTCGTCGCGGAGTTGCCATGCGGATCGTGATCGGCGAGGACGAGGCGCTGCTGAGGGCCGGACTGTCACACGTGCTCGAGCGGGGTGGGTTCGACGTGGTGGCCGCAGCAAGCGATGCGGACGAGCTCGTCCAGGCCGTCGAGCTGCACCGGCCGGAGCTGCTGGTGACCGATATCCGCATGCCGCCTTCGCACACCGACGAGGGACTAAGGGCGGCGCTGGACATCCGCGGGAGTCACCCAACCTTGCCCGTTGTAGTCCTCTCCCAGCACCTGCAACGTCGGTACGCCATTGAACTCCTCGCTCAGCCGACTGCGGGGGTCGGCTACCTGCTGAAGCAGCGCATCAGTGACGTCCACGCGTTCTGCGACGACCTGCGCCGGGTGCATGACGGCGCGTCCGTACTCGATCCCCAGGTGGTGCAGCTCCTGCTGGCGCGGGCCCGCACTGACCACGACGCGCTACGACGCCTCACACCGCGGCAGGAGCAAGTGCTGGCGCTTATGGCCGAGGGCCGGAGCAACGCCGCGATCGGCCGCGCCCTATCTGTGTCCGAGCGGGCGGTGGTCCAGCACACCTCGCACATCTACGACGAGCTCGCTCTACCTCCCAGCGACGATGACCACCGTCGCGTCCTGGCCGTAGTCCGTTTCCTCTCGTCGTGACGGCCGGCCGGGAGAGGCCCGCCGGCGGCACGATCGAGTCCACATTGCAGCTCATATGACCTAGTGCCGTGTCAGGCAACGTTCGCCCTGTAGTTGGCTCCGCAAGAGCGCCCGGTGCTTGCAGTTCAGATCGTCGCCAGAGCCAACGTCGCCTGAGTCAGGAACCAAAGGCTCTGTCCCCGCGCACGGCGATCAGGTGCAGCAGCGCGGCAACGCGCCGATACGGGTCAGTTCTGCCGGCCCGCTCCTCGCACTGCAAGATGGCATCAAGTGTCGCGGCAGCGGGAAGTGGCGCATCGGAGGCGATCGCGTCGGTGAACACCCGGACTCCGTACCACTGGGCCACGTGCATCCGCCGCCGGGCCAGCGCGGCCGTCAGGTCCTCCAGGCGGTCAGCACGGGCGTCCACGCCGATCCGGTTCAGGTAGGCGACCCCGTCGAACGCCTTGCCGGCACCGTCCCAGTCGCCCAGCAGGCCGGGGCGCATCGCCAGGGCATCGCCATTACGCACCAGCAGCGACACGACCCCACCGGGGGTCACGACCTGCGCGATTGCGTCCAGCAGCGGATCGGGGTCCGGGACGTACATCAGCACGCCTTGACACAAGACGGCATCGAAACTCGATGGCGCGAACAAGTCAGTAATCGCCTCGGCCTCGCCCTGGACCAGCCGCACCCGGCCGCCGGTCTCCGCGGGCTCCGCCGCCAGTGCGGAGCGGAAGTCGCCGAGCAGCTGAGCTGAGGAGTCCAGCCCGGTGACGACGTGCCCGCGTCGGGCGAGCAGCAGAGCTTGCGTGCCCTGGCCGCACCCGATGTCGAGCACACGCCGCGGCGGCAGGTCCGGCATGCCCCCGGCGAGCTGCCGCGCCACGACCTCTTGACGCACGACCTGCCGCAGCGTTCCCAGCCGGGCCCGCCACTGCTGTTCGCCTGCCGCGAAGCCAGCACTCATGCCGCTACTCCCAACCTCGCCCGGTCAGCGAGGAGCCTACGCGACGGCTGCTCCGCTCACGGCCGTGATTTTCGGGGCGAACGTTGCCTGAAACGGCACTAGCTACCTGCCGGAGCTGTACCTAGGTACAGGCCCAGGTCCCTGCACTCAGGTCAATTGTCCGCCAACGGGGCTTCGGCGAGAGTCTCCCCAAGGGGTGCCGACGGCCATATGCAGCCCCGGCCAGCGGTGGGGCGAGTTCTAGCAGGCCGATCCTGGCCAGCCCTGTCAACGATCTCAAGCGAAGGAGTTAGAGACGCGCTGGCCATCATGTGCTCCGTCGGGTTGCTGCCGCTAGTCGCTCATCAGAAACGGGGAAGGAATCATGGTCGGACGCATGAGAGTACATAAGCATCGACGGCGCACGCCGTGGATTGTGGGCGTGGCTGTGCTGGCACTCGGCGCTTCACTCGTTACGTCGGCGGCGGCGGGCGCCTCGTCCGCTACTGCAGTGGTATCAGGGACGCAGAACAATCAGGCCGCGCACATTGCTGAGATTGTCCGGAAGGCTATGAAGGCCGATCATCTCAACGCGGCCATCTTCCGGGTCACCGTCGATGGCAAGCCGGTCGTCACTGGAGCGTTCGGCAGGTCGATGACAGGGGTGCCCGCGACCACGGCCATGCACTTCCGCAACGGCTCAGTTGCCTTTTCCTACCTGACCACGTTGCTGATGAAATTCGTGGACGAGCACAAGGTCAGCCTCAACGACAAGGTCGCCCGGTGGCTGCCGAAGCTGCCCGAAGCCAAGCGAGTCAGCCTGAAGATGCTGGCCAACATGACCTCGGGGTACCCCGACTACGTGACCGATCCGAAGTTCATCGCCGAGTTCTACCGGAACCCATTTCACCAGTTCACCATGCCTGAACTCCTGGCCCTCGCCTTCTCCCGCCCGGTGTCTTTCCGGCCAGGGAAAAACTGGGGCTACGCGCACACCAACATGGTGATCCTCGGCCAGATCCTCCAGATGGTCGGAGGTAGGCCACTGGCCACCCTCTTGCGCCAGAACGTCCTCGGCCCGCTCGGCCTGACCAACACCGTCGCCTCCCAGACCGCCGCCATCCCGGATCCGGTGCTGCATGCGTTCAGTTCAGAAAGAAGAGACGCACTAGGGATCCCCCCGGCGACCCCCTTCTACGAAGAGTCCACCTTCTGGAATCCGGCCTGGACAACGCCTGCTGGCGCTGCCGAGACAACGAACATCTATGACATGACGAAGACGGCCGAAGGCATCGGCAGCGGCGCCCTCCTGTCCAAGTCCAGCTATCAAGCGCAGACCGGCCCGAACCTGCTCGGCTTCGGGCACGCACAGTCTGGATGCGCCTGCGTCAAACAGACAAACCGCTACAACTTCGGGCTCGGCATCGTCCGTACCGGCTCCTGGCTCGTGGAGACCCCCAGCTTCGGGGGCTACGCAGCAGCAGAGGCCTACCTACCATCGGAGAAGATCGCCATCGCGGTCTCCATCACCTTCGCGCCGCGCGCCTTCGACGCACACGGGAACTGGACCAACTCCAGCGACCCCATCTTCCGGGCCATCGGCGCTTACCTAGCCCCCAGTGATCCGCCGCCTGGCGCGACGCCGTGAACGCGCGATGGCACTGGGCGGCGGTCCCGCTGATCCTTCTATTGTCGGCGTGGGTCGTGGGCTGCAGCTCCGGTAGCAGTCCTCCCAGCCCGACGTCAGCGCCCGCGACAACAGCTGCGGCCGCGACGAGCGGCAAGGTTGTACCCGAGTACAAGCCTTCGACGGTCACCAGCAGCGAACACGTAGGCGGGGCCAGCAAAACGGAGCTGTCGTCGCCCGACTCAGCGGACAAGGTCACGGCGTTCTACAAGAACGCGCTGCAGTCGGGCGGCTGGCAGGTGGAGAAGACGACCAAGTCCGGCGGCGCCGTCGAATACAAGGCCATAAAGGGCACCGCGGCGGTGGAGATCAAGATCAGCTCGGCGGGTGCCGGAGCGTCGATCACGGTGAAGGTCATCCAGTAACCCGGTCACGTATCGGCAGCTGGAACCTGCACGAGCTATGAGTCACGTATCGCACCCCGACTGGGTCGCGCATCGCCCTGGAGTTGCGTGCGAGGGCTGTCCAAACAGCCCTCGCACGCGGCTGTGCCGAATACGTGCTGAGATATGACAGGAACCAGCGCGCCCGCCAAGGCCCTTCCAGGCGCCTGCGGTCACGCCCGCGACACCTTCGCTACGGACCCGCACTCCCTGATGGAGAAGCTGGTTCGTGACGCGGCGCTCGTCGGCCACTCGATGCGAACTGGGACGTCACGCGCTATCTCGGCCGGTACGGTCCGGCCGAGTCAGCAAGGCGGTGCACGTCTCGCCGATTCCCCCTACCTGATTTCCGCCGGCGACGACCCCGGGGGGAATCCCGATGCCGGTGTTCGACGGTGTCACTGGCCTCGGCGAACGCCGCCAAGTCCGGCAGCGGAGCACTCTCCTGGCAGCTAGTGCTCACCCGCCGCCCAGCCTGTCCGCTGCTCACCGTCCCACCGCCGCCCTGGACGCGGCTGGGCACGCTACGAGAGCCACCAGCCTGCCGCAGCCGGTGCCTCCCACTCTCCCGGCCGGACTGGCCCGGCACCTGGCCGGGCTATTCGTCGGGCAGCCGGGACTGCTCCTCTGCCTATGCCTTTAGGCATAGGAGCCAGACGAACAGTGGCCTCCGGGCAGATGCCGGGAGATGGCGGGACTCGTAGCGTTCCCTTGTAGCCACACAAGATGCGCAATGGCACTGGGCAAGTCTGATTCAGCGACGGTCACACGCGTGCTGTGAAGGCAGGCCGTCGGCCTCAGACTTTCCGGTGCGCTGGGGTCCAAGCTTTTACGGGCGATGCGCCGGGGCGTCAATGGCTGAATTAGAGCAAGCCGTTCCCGGAGAAACACCCAGTAAGGAGAGCCCGATGCGAAATCCAACCCTCGCTGACGGGGACCGGCGTCAGCCGGCGATGCCGGCCGTTCTGGATAGGGCGGGCCGGGCCCGCCAGCGGGTGCTAGCCCTGTTCCTTCCCATCGCCGCCGCGCTGTATATCAGTGCCGAAGCCCTCAACCCCCACGGCACCGACCAGCCGATCACCACCCGGGCTGTCGCGCTGAAGGAACTGCCGATCGCCGTGCATCACCCGAGCCAGCTCTACGTCTCAGGCTCGCTGACCCTCCTCGCACTGGGGGCCCTGGCCGTCTCCTACGCGGCGATCGCCACCCTGGTCAGGAACCGTGGTTCGGCCCTCGCGACCGTCGCCGCGCTGACCGGGGGAATTGGCGCCTTCTGCGGAGCCCTCATCAACGTCCTGGTCGGGTACAACCTCGCCGCCGCTGCGACGGCTCACATGTCCCCGGACGCGGCTGCGCAGTTCCTTGTCACCACCTTCGGCTCCCGGGCCTACCAGGTGTTCGCCGCCATCTACTTCATCGGCATCTTCGCCGGGCCGGTGCTTATGGGGTTCGCCCTGTGGCGGAGCCGGAGCGTGCCGCGCTGGCTGGCGGTCCTGTTCTTCGCCGGCCTGGAACTCGCCCAGCAGCTTGGGTCGATCGGCCCGGTCCGTGTCGTCGTGCTCACCCTGCCGTTTGCGGTGGCCATGGTCCTGCTGGCCGCCCGGATCTGGCGGGCAGCGGCGCCGCCGGCCAGCCGCATCCCGGAGCCCGTCGCCGTGCCCGTGAGCAACCCGTGAAGACGTCCGTCCATAGCCACAAGCAAACCCTCCGCCGGTACGCCGCGGCGGACAGACCCCAAGGAGCTGGCATGAGATCCGCAAACTTGCACCAGACCCGAAGAAGCACCCGGGGCAGACTGCCGGTCACCGGGGCTGCCTGCGCCCTGCTCGCCGCGGCCGGGCTGTTCTCAGGCGGCGCAGCCAGCGCCTCCGCTGGGACGGGCCGCGGCGACGGCACCGGAGTGCAGGCCGCGCTGCGCCACGACATTAGCCAGTACCTGACGGCCGAGAGCAAGGCCGAGCACATCTCCGCGGTCTCGCTGCGGGTGAGCTTCCCCGGAAGAGAGCCCAGCATCGACCTGGCCACCGGGACAACCCGCCTCGGCAGCGGTCGGCCGGTATCCACCCGGGCGCTGTGGCAGATCGGCAGCAACACCAAGGCTTTCACCGCCGTGATCCTGCTGCAGCTGGAAGCCGGAGGCAAGCTGTCGATCGGCGACACACTCGGGAAATGGCTTCCCCAGTATCCGGCCTGGCGCAACGTCACAATCAGGCAGCTGCTGGACATGACCAGCCGTATCCCCGACTACGCCATCCAGCCCGCCTTCGTCACCGCGATCGCGGCCGCGCCGGCCGCGCGTTTCTCCGCGGCCCGCCTGGTCTCCTACGTCACCGGGCTCCCACCCGTCCCGGCGGGATACAGCTACTCCGACACCAACTACATCCTCGCCCAGATGATCATCGAGAAGGTCACTCACGACTCCTACGCCGACCAGCTCACCCGCCGGATCATCACCCCGCTCGGCCTGCGCAGCATGTGCTACGCGCCCTACACCTGCCCCGCAGCCGACGCCGCCCGGTTGCCTGCCGGCTACTTCTACATGGCCGGCGCGCCATCGCTGCTGGGCCAGCCCATGCCGCCGCTCGCCCTGACCTGGGCCCAAGGCGCCGGGGCTATCGTGAGCTCGCTGCAGGACATGACCACCTGGGACCGGGCCCTCTACCTCGGACGGGAACTGCCGCCACGCGAGCAGCGCCAGCTCAAAAGCCTCGTCTCGGAGACCACCGGCAAACCGATCACCACCACCACGCCCACCGATCCGGCCGGCTACGGACTCGGCGTCCAGCAGCTCACCTACCAGCCCATCGGGACGGTGTGGACCTACGAAGGCGGCACCCTCGGGTACCGGGTCGAGCACTATTACTTCCCCCATTCCGGCATCGTCATCGCCCTCGCCGTCAACAGCGCAACCGGCGCAGCCAACGACCAGCTCGGCACGCTCGCAGTTACCGTCTACCAGACCCTCCAGAAAGCAGGCGCGGTCCACGCGGGCTGAACAACCCGGCCAGCAGCGACGCCGGCCAGGGCTACCCGGCCCTGGCCGGCGTTCGCGGCACGGTGCGCCTGCCCACCCGGCCCGCAAGATCCTGCGCGCTGCCGGTTACAAGAGCGAGAGACTGCCAGAGCCAGCGCGAGGCCGAACCGCCACCGAGCAATGGGCCAGGTCGCAGACCTTGGTCGGGCACAGTGGTCACGTCGGGGTCCGCGACTTCGCCGCTGCGCCCTGCGGCCCCTTCCCGGAGCGGGGCTGGCGGGCGGTGTCGGCAAGGGCCCGGATCCGGGCGTTCTCGTGCCCGGTGCACCAGATCAGCCCGAGCGGCAGCGGCGGCAGGCCGTCGATGGGGACCAGGACGATGTCGTCGCGCCGGAAGAGCACGACGTCGGCCAGCGTGGGGTGGACGCTGCGACCCCGGGCGACCTCGTCCTGCATCTCATAGATGCCCCGGGAGTGGAGACGGCGCACTGGCCTGCCAGACGGCGTCTGCGGCGGCATGATCGCATTGACCAAGGCAAGCGGGAGGGACTGGATGAACCCCGTGTTCGCATAGTCGGCGAGGTCCTCAGCGTCGACTATGCGCCGTTTCGCGAAGGGATGCGTGCGACCCACCGCCAGGACTCGCTCCCGGTAGTCGATCACAGGGCCCACCGTAAGGTCGGACTCGTCCACTGCCAGCCAGTTGACGAGCACATCGACGTCCCCCTTGCGCAGCGCCTCGTACGGGCGGGCGAGGTCAACCTCTGACAGGACAGCGCGGCAACCGCGGTGGTCCGCCTCGAACGCCGACGCCAGGCGGGTCAGCGCCTCCCCTTGAGTAGTGAGGGTAAAGCCGATCCGCAGTTCCCCGGCCTTGTCCTTAGACGCGTGCCGCGCGTCGTCGAATGCCGCAATGAGCTGGGTATAGGCGGGCTGCAGCTGGTCTCTCAACCGTGCGCCGAGCGGGGTGAGCCTGACCCTGCGACTAGTCCGCTCGAAAAGCTTCCCGCCAGCCTGGCCTTCAAGCGCGGCGATGACCCGGGTGACCCGCGACTGAGCCAAGTGGAGTCGCTCGGCTGTCCGGCCGAAGTGCAGCTCTTCGGCGAGGGTCAGAAAGATCTCTATGTCGGCGGTGTCCACAGTCCCGCAGCAGTGCGTCGCGTATTACCCATAATCAGTTGTCTAATAGCAGGCCGCCGCTGGCCAGCCTCTGCAAGCGTCGATTGATTCACCGGGAGCATTGGTCGTTGCGAACTTCGCCGTTGATCGAATGACCTCACACGGGCCATGGTGGGGACAGGCGAGGGTGGCCGGGCAGGTGGGACGCTATCACCATCTGCCTCCGCCGGTCCAGGCCGGGCCATTCCGGTCCCGGTAGTGGTCCGTTTGGCAACATCCATCCCTAAACCACCACAGTAACCTCGAAGGAGTCAGGCGCATGACCGAAGCTGCGACGCGGACCCGCGCGAACGCGCTGATCACAGTGCACAAGTACGAGCCGGCGGGCTATGACGAGCCAGCCCAGGGCCCAGCGCTGACCCGGATCCACGTTGAGGAAAGCTTTTCAGGCGATATCGCTGGCGGCGGCGCCGTCGAGTTCTTGCAAGCTGCGCACGCTGACGGGTCGGCGAGCTTCGTCGGGATCGAGCGAGTAAGCGGCAGCGTGGCCGACCGGGAGGGCACGTTCCTGCTGCAGGACGCGGGGACGGTGAACGGGAACATCGTCAGCGGCGACTGGTTCGTGATCCCGAACTCCGGGACCGGTGAGCTGTCCGGGCTTCGCGGGGAGGGCGGTTTCCGTGCCAGTCTCGGCGAGAGCGCACAGGTGCACCTGGACTACTGGTTCGAATGAACCTGCTCGGCCGTGACAGCGCGACTCCGATGGAGACAGCGGGACCTCGCAGCCCCAAAAGAAACAGCCTGCGAGACGGGGAATGATCCCGGCCCATCGGAATAGCCACTGACCTGACCTTCCCCTATTTTCACTGCGTGAATACCGCGCTCTGTTCGTGTGGCGTCCGTAGTCCCGCAGTGTGCCTGGCCAGCGCGACACAGGTTTTGGATCATGTCCCGTCAAGTCCACCTGAGTCCAGCTGCATCTCACCGCCCCACTGCCTCCTGGACCCGGCCGGGCGCGCCGCTGAGCCGCCGGCCTGCCGCTGCCGATGTCCGTACTCTCCCGGCCGGACAGGTCGATGGCTTCGTGGCGACATTCAAATCGGCGATCCTGATTCTGTGAGCTCTTACGTCGCGACCACTGATGAGGGTCACCTGTGGTTGCTCACGCCGGCTCAGCCCAATGCCCCGGTGCGGCTGCCACTCCCAGCGCCGCTGGTGCTACTACCCTTGCTGGCCTGCTAGCGGAGTGGCTGGATGAGCACAGACGCCGCGTCAGGCACACAGCAAAGCCGTGTAGGGGATGGGGTCATCCGTCGCCAGTCCGCAGCGAGCCCCTTGTTCAGATCGGGGAGTAGTCATGTTCAAACGAGTAATCGCGGTGGCCGGGGTGGCCACCGCCCTGACCTTCGCGCTGGTGGCGCCAGCCGCCAGCGCGAGTTCCGGGTCACCGCCACCGCCCGTCTCGACTAATGGTCACAAAGTTGAGCTCGTCGCGTCCGGGCTGAAGACGCCGACGTCGTTCGCCTTCGGAGACGGCAGGGTATTCGTCGGCGACGGCGGCAACTCCGAAGGCTCGGCGCCACCGAACGGCGGCGTCTACGTGCTGAAGCACGGCACCGCGGTCAAGATCCCCAGCGCGCTCAAGTTCGTGGCTGGCCTGGCCTGGCACGACAACAAGCTGTACATCAGCGGCGCGGTGCTCGCCGGCGGCCGCCCGAGCTGGCGGCTGATCTCGTGGAGCGGCTGGAATGGCAGGACGTTCACTGTCCGCAAGACGCTGTTCGTGGCCGGGAAGAAGTTCGATGGCTTCAACGGCATCGGCTTCGGCGCCGACGGCCGCCTGTATGTCGGCGTGGACGTCGGCCTCACCGACGGCAACGACCACGGCCCGGCCAGCACGTCGCCTTACCTCTACGACATCCTGACGTTCAACGCCAACGGCAAGGATCTGCACGTCTTCGCGAAGGGCATGCGGCAGCCGTGGCAGCTTGCCTTCCAGCCAGGCTCGAACGCGCCGTTCGTCACTGACCTTGGCCAGGACTCTGGCGCGAAGAACCCGCCGGACTTCGTGCTGCACGTGAACGCCGGCGACAACTACGGCTTCCCGAAGTGCAACGGGACTGTCCCGGCGCACTGCCAGGGCTTCACGAAGCCGTTCCGCCGCTTCGGCCCCCACACCGACCTGATGGGCATCGCGGTGCACGCCGGGACGCTCTACATGACCTCTTTCGCGGGCCAGGGTGGCAAGGGACCGGGTGGCGAGGTGTTCACCCTCTGCCTGAATAGCCACGTACTCAGGCCGCTGCTGAAGGGCTTCGTCGCGCCGACCGTCGGCCTCGGCCTGCACCACGGCTACGTCTACGTGGGCGAACTGACCGGGCAGGTGTTCCGGGTCAAGGTCTGACACTAGGCAGGCACCGAGCGATCACGTGGCTTTCCGGACGACGTCCAGCCGTCCGGGAGGCCACGGCTCGTTAAACGCGACACGGCAGCGCCGTCGGAACGACGCCGTTTCCGGAGTAGCCCGTTCCTACCGGAAACGCGGGATTAGCGTCGGTCAGCGGGCCGAAGTACGGAAACCCAGTCGGCGAATAGTCGATCGGGCCGTTCCAGCTGTAGTCGATCGGGACCTCCCGCAGCGAGAGATACAGTCGGCGCATGCGGCTGATTACCGATCCGCTCAGAGCGGACTCACCCGTAAACCGGGCGTCAACACGGTTCCCGCGCGACATCCAGCCGACGCCCTTGCCGAAGACGAGCCGCCCGCAGGGAGTCGGCCGCCAGTACGAGATGAGACGCCCGAGTCCGATGGCGTGATGTCCGAGCCGGGCGCGCCGCCGTCCATGAGTTCGGGGATGCAATGTGTGACTGAGAATCCGGCTTCAGCAGATGGGCTACCTGGTGTCTCTGGAGGATTTAAAATGAACCCCAACTTCGTCGTGACGCGGGAGATCTCTAAATGAGTGACTGGCGGGGTCCAAACGCAAGCCTCATCGGCCAACCTGGGTCTAGGAGGGCTCTCGGAACCCCGGCCCTTGTCCTGGATCTCGATCGGCTCGATGCAAATATCCGTTCGATGGCTGCGCATGCAGAATTGCACGGCTATCAACTTCGGCCAACCGTTAAGGTCCACAAGTCAACGGCGATTGCCCGCCGCCAGGTCAATGCTGGTGCTGTCGGCGTGTGCTGCGCAACCCTCAGCGAAGCTGAGGCAATGGTCGAAGCGGGAATACCGGGTGTGCTGTTGTTCACCTCGGTCGTCTCGGAGGCGAAACTGCAACGACTAGCGGCACTTAACGCACGGGCCGAGGATCTCATCGTCGCGACCGACGACTTCGACAATGTTACCCAACTCGGCAGGGTCGCTCGCGCAACCGGGCAAGCTCTTCAGGTCTTGATTGACTTCGAGCTGGGAGGCGGGCGCACGGGCCTAGCCGATCAAGACAAGGCTGTAGCGCTAACTCGTCACATCCAGGAGACGGACGGACTGGACTTCGTAGGGATACAAGCCTACAACGGCCTGGGACTTTCTGACCCGGATTACGACTCTCGGCGCACCGTGGTACTTGAGCGCGCCGACCGAGTTTCCCAGATTGTTGCTAAGTTCGAGGCGGAGGGACTACATCCGCGAATCGTCTCCGGCGGCGGCACGGGAAGCCATGATATCGACTCCGAGACCGGTGTCTTCACTGAAATGCAGGTTGGCTCTTACGTA
This sequence comes from uncultured Actinomycetes bacterium, assembly GCA_963781085.1. Classification (GTDB taxonomy): domain Bacteria; phylum Actinomycetota; class Actinomycetes; order Streptosporangiales; family Streptosporangiaceae; genus RYN-230. The sequence goes on along the minus strand of CAWAES010000002.1, from coordinate 199,616 downwards.
ATCTTGGATGGATATTACAAAGACACTGTCATGCGCAGAAATGAGCCACACCCCTTCGCGCCGGCACTGACAGTGCTGGGAACGGTCGTCAGTGCAGCACAGCCGGGCTTCGTTATCACTGATGTTGGACTAAAGGAGATCGATGGCGCCTTCGGTCCTATAAGCCCCACCGTGATAAGCGGAGCACCCTCTGAGACCAGTTACTCTCTCGTTGGTGATGACCTGGGCCGGATCGACTTTGCCAGCGCACGCGATAGTCTGCCTGTTGGTGCTAAATTGGAATTGCTGCCGCCTCACTGCTACCAGACTGTGACACTCTACTCTGTCTATCACTGTGTGGCCGGAGACGAACTGGTGGGAATTTGGCCCATCGATGCGCTAAGAAACTGGTAGGGGGCACCTGCGAAAGGCCTGCCGATCTGCTCGGCTGCGACCAGATCGCCAGCCAGCACATCCAGCAAGCCCTCCCCTCTACTCAGACAATGAGATGCGGGGCATCAGAGTGGAGACGCAATCGCTGATTGAACGTCTCGCAGCGAGTCTCAACCAGATGTCCGAAGTCGTCGCATTTAACTTGACCACTCTTAATCCCGGCCGGGCAGACCATCGGGCGCCCGGCGCAGCGGATCGGCCGTGAGCTGCAATCGGCGGAGCTTCCGTCAACCCGCAGGTACGCCTTGGCCCCGCATGCCTCCCTGCTAGTCGCTGGGCAAGGTTACGTGCCTTTTCCGCCACCCCCCGCGACCTTGGCGACGGCATGCGCCCGCGGGGGATGCCGGGAACGAGCAGGGCAAGGTCGCGGGCTTCCCCCGGATCAGTCGCCGCCGGGCGGCGGGCCCTGCCGCATGGACCCGCCACGGATGGATTCTCGGCTGGCACACCCGCCAGGAGGGCGGCTGGCGCGTGCGGGCAGCGGTTACGGGCGCCCGGCTGCGGCAGGCAGGGGCTGGTCGCCCAGGGCCGGGACATCGTCCGGAACCGGGCGGCCGTCACCGTGGCTAGCGAGGCCGGGGCTGGCCGGGCTCGCGCTGTGGGGAACGGCGCGCATCTGGCGGATGTCGCGCGGGATCAGCGCCAGCAGGGAGACGCCGATGATCAGCGCGGCGGCACCGTACTGGGTCGCCGACACACCGATCACGCTGGCGATCGGGCCGGCCACCAGCGCCCCGGCCGGCATGGCCATGACGGACCCCAGCGCGTCGTAGGACGAAACCCGGGCCTGGATGCGCGGCGGGATGTTCCGCGCCAGCGCGACGGTCCACTGGACCATCATGATCTCCATCGTGACGCCAAGGGCCAGCGACGCCAGGCAGACCAACGGCAGCGGCCAGGGCCCCGCGAGCGACACGGGCGAGAGCGCGATGGCCCCGCCGATCACCACGACGAACAGCATGGGCCGCCGCGGCGTGAACTTGAGCGAGGCCAGCCCGCCGACGATCAGGCCGATCGACTCGGAGGCGGTGATCGCGCCCCAGCCGGCCGCCCCGCCGAGGTGGGCGAGGGCGACCACGGGCCCGAGGACCTCGAACGAGCCGTACCAGGCCATGAGGATCACGCCGAACTGCGCCACGATCACCCAGAGCCAGGTGTGCGAGCGGAACTCCGACCAGCCCTCCCGCAGGTCCCGGAGCATGCCGCTCTCCTGGACCCGCTCATGCGCCGTCACCCGCAGGCTCAGCATTAGCGGCACGGTCCCGAGCATGCCGATCCCGCACGTCAGCAGCGCCCAGCCCGGCCCGAACGCGGTCACCGCCAGTCCGGCCAGCGCAGCCCCGGCCATCTGGCCGCCGTTCATGGCCATCCGGCTGATCGCGCTGGCCTGCTGCAGCAGCACGCCGGGAACCAGCCGGGGCAGCAGCGCCTGGGAAGCTGGGTAGAAGATCGCCATGCCCGTCCCGGTCATGGTCTCCAGCGCGATCATCTGCCAGAGCCGCGGATGTCCGGCCAGGACCAAGATCCCGAACGTGCCCTCGCCCAGGGCGATCATCAGATTGCCCGCGATGATCACTAGCTGGGGCCGGATCCGGTCGGCGATCACGCCGCCGGCCAGCGTGAAGATCAGCGCTGGCAGGATCTGCGCCGCCAGCACCAGGGACAGGTCGAAGGTGGACCCGGTGGTGTGCAGCACCGCGAACGAGACCCCGACCAGCGAGAACCCATAGGCAGCCGGGGCTAGCAGGCGGTCGGCCAGCAGCAGCCGGAAATCACGGATACCCAGGACGGGGAAGCGCCGCAGCGCCCCCGGCAGACGGCGCCCCAGCGCACGCGAAAACACCAGAAACTCCGATCAAAGCAGGTCAGCCGACGACTCTAACGGGCCGGGCAACTGGCCGCCAAGTGATTTTAATCCCCGCCGATGATCAAACCGCTGCCAGCACCAGCGGCCTGGCCGACCTCCAGCACCTGGGCGCGGGCGGCAGGGTGCCCGCCTAGCCTCGGCCTTGGCGCTGACCGCCGCGCCCGGCCACCAGGCGCTGATCCGGACCAGCGATTCCGCAACCGCGGGCCTGCCGACCGGGTTCGGCAGCCCGGGCCTGTCCCTTCGCGCGGTCAAGGTTGCCGTCTCGAACGTACGCAGGCCGGCACCACCAGCATCTGGGGGGTAGCACACTTCCTGGAGCAAATCTATTCGTGCCACGATCGCTTCATGACAATTGACGTGATGACCGTCCGCAAGCGCGTAGTGGAGTCGGCCAGATGGGCGGTCACGAACAAGGAGCACTTTAAGTACGCCGAGGTACGCCCCATCCCTCTGAACGGGATCGCCCTGGGCCGCGGCCTAACCGACAGCATCCTGCCGGTAACAACGGACTGCTCTGGTTTCGTGACCATGTGCGCCAAGGCAGCGGGAGCTCCTGACCCCAACGGGTTGGACTATGACGGCCAGGGGTTCACTGGCGACCTACTCCGCCATCTGAAGCCTGCTATCGAACGCACGCACACCTGGCGTGGCGACCTCGTAGTATTCGGTCCGGGCGACGGCGACCATGTCGTCGTAATGCTTGAAGGAGGCAGCCATGTGGACGATCCCAAGTGCGCCTCCCACGGCTCCTCTGCTGATCCAAGCGTCTTTCACCTGAGTGAGCTGACTGCCTTTTTCCAGGGCAAGCCTGTGCGATACCTACGGCTGATCCCAAACGGGTAGGTCAGGCCAGCGTTGGCGAGTCCTTGGGGTTCACAGTCGCCCGTAGCTGCACTCAGATCGTCCGGCTCTGCGCCGGGGCGCGCTGATCTGCCCATACGCCGGCCGGGATTCCTAACGGCGGTGAGCGCGCGTCGGAGCACCAGGCGCCGGCGGGGATGTGCGGCCGGGGTCAGCGCGGGCGAAACGGCACGGCGACGGGGACGACCGGCTGTGGCGCGTCCCCGGCTCTGGCCAGGTCCCGGTCGAACACGCGGCTTACGGAGTTGCCCGCCAAGTCCTCAAGGACCGGATCGACGATGAGCTGGTGGGTCCCTGGCGCCCACGGCTCGCGCGGCAGCAGGCGCCACGACCGCTCCTGCGGCCCCGTCTCCGGCACGCCGTCGACGAGTTGGCCAGCGGGGTCCGTGACGCGCAGGCAGTGCCGCAGCAGGCCATGGTCGAGCGGCCGGTCGAACGTGACCGCCAGCGCCCCGCTGGCGCCGGCCGCCGGCACGGTCACGGTCCACGCACCCGGGGCGACGTGGCTGCGCTGGTCGGCCCCGACCTGGTAGCGCCGCTCCGCGGGGGCCCGGAGCCGGCCGCCGGCCGCGTCGCGGAGTCCGTCGCCGACGACGAGCCGGAACGGCTTGCCGGTCTGCAGCGGGTAGCCGGACTGGCGGTGTGCGGACAGTCCTCGCTTGATCCGGGCCGGCTCAAGCAAGACCGTGAGCCGCCGGCAGGCAGCGTCCCACAGCTCGTACTCGGCGGGCAGCAGCACCCCCGCCAGCGGCTGGCCGGCGTCGTCGACGACCAGGACCTGCGCGGCCGCGTAGCCCTCGCTCATCGGCGCGGAGAACAGCACGTACATCCGGAGCAAGTTACGCGGCACCTCGGCGGAAGTCGGCCAGATGCCGAGCACCTCGGTCGTAGCCGCCAGGGCCGGCTCCGGCCGGACGAGGACCACCGCATCGGCACCGGCGACACTGACCGCGTACGCCGTACCTGCCACGAACGGGAAACGCGGCACGAAGCACAGGTCGCCGCCGTCGCGGACTAGCTGCCCGGCCATGGGCGGCAGCCTGGCTGCCCCGGCACCGGCCCCGACGGCCGGCGTCCGGTCTGGCGCGGCTGGGACTGGCCGCACGTGGACTGCGGTCTCCCCGGCCATGCCACTGAGGCGGACGCAGTCGGCGCCGCCGCAGAGCGACCACGACACCTCAGCCATAGACGGCCCCCGCTGACGCCGGCAGATGACAAGGCGCCAGGGCTACAGCGAGGCCGTCTTCAGCGAGCGCAGATGCTGGCGGCCCGCGTCGTCGGCCTGCAGGACCAGCACGTGGGCGCCGCCCAGGTCGGCCAGGCGGCGGATGCCCTGCAGGTCCTTGGTCTCCCTCGGCACGCCGACGGGCTCGGCGGGCTCGGTCAGCGGTGACTGGCCGTCTATGTCACGGCAGGCGATCTTCACCAGCCCGTGGGCGGTGTTGGCGACCAGCACGTACTCCTCGCCGTCCTGGGTGAACGACACCATATCCAGCGGCTGGTTTACCGCGCCGAGCTCGGCGACGGTGCGGCCCACGGCCTTGGCGCCCTGCGCGAGGTCAGCCAGCGGGAAGTGCACCACCGGCGTGCAGGTGTAGCTGGCCAGGATGCTCGCGCCACCGTCGTAGGGCACGAACGTGCGGATCGGAGCCGCGGTCTCCCACTTGCCGTGCGAGACGTGGAAGATCTCCAGGCTGGTGCCGCTGACCTCGCCGGTGAACGGGAACGGGATCCGGCGTAGCCGGGAGGAGAACTCTTCGTTCGACAGCCCGGCGACCAGCAGCGTCCCGTCCACGTATGCCATGTCGGTGACCGTCGAGGTGCGGATGGGCCGGCGCAGCAGGCGGATCGTCCGCGCGCCGAACTGGAACTCTTCACCCTCCTCTCCGAGCGGGAGCGTGGTGTCCAGCCGCTCGTCGTCCTTGGCCGGGGCATCGCCGATGCTCACCTCCGCGACCGGCACATGATCGAGGGGGACGTCGATGATCGCGCCGTAAACCCGGGCGATCCGGACCAGCACGGCCTGGCCCGCATCGCCGCGGCCCCGCTGGACCGACAGGTACACGTTGCGCGACACCGGATGGACCGCCATGTCCCTGATGACGATGTCGCCAGCCGCGCAGCCGAGGAACGAGCCGACCCGCGCATCCACGTCGCCCATGTCGAATGGTTCAGACCCGGCGGCCGCGCCAGGGTCGGCAACGTTGACCGCGTGCACTCTCGCCGCCGCGTTGTCGGCCAGAAACAAGATCCCGCCGGGCCCGAAGGTGATTGGCCCCGCCGACCGGATGTCCGCCCGGCCGACCTGAAGTCCATATCCGCCCATGGCTACCTCCCGCGACCTGGTGACACCCGTCGCCGTCTCCAGCAGGCTAACAGCAGCACGCACAGAGCCAGTCCCCGTCGGCCTCCGGCCGCGGGAACTGCCCAGCCCCCGGGACATGAGCGGGCTCCGTGAAGCTGGCCCGAGCCTAGTCGCGCGAGCAGCATCCCGATCGTGATCAGTCGTCCTGATGAAGGCCCGCCGTGCCCGATTCAGCCCGGCCAGCGGCACCGGTTCCAAGGCGTCGGCTCACCGGACCCGACCCGCTGCCAGAACGCGATCTGACCATCCAGCGGCGGGTCTCCAGCCGCGGTGGCATCCAGGTCGCGCGCCAGCACATCCAGGAGGATCAGCTCGATGGTGCCTGGAGGAATTCCTCGAATTCTGGTAGCGCGGCCGGGTCCTGGAACAGGAACAAATGCCCTCCGTCGTAGCCGCGCAGCTGGGCTCCGCGAATGCGCGATGCGATCGCGGCGCTGTTTTGAGCTGGCGCGATTCCGTCGTAGTTGCCGTAGCCAACCAGCGTCGGGCATGTGATCGCGCCGAGCCGGTCCCACACGTCATGGCCTGCGCGCGCCTCGAGCTGGGCCTTGGAGGGGGCTGCGGCGGCCTGGTCCTGCTGACCCTGCCCAGCGCGGGTGAGGCCCTCGGCCAGCGCGCGATCTGCTGGGTAGGCCTTCAGCCAGCGCTCGTCCCAGCGGCTGTCAGCCAGCTTGCGTCCCGCCACAGCACGCTCCTCGGGCGCGAGCCCCTGCAGCTTCTGCAGCGGATAGGAGGACCCGCCGCCGCCACCCGCTGAGGTGCACGCCAGAGCCAGGCGCTCTACCTGCTCCGGATGGGTGACGGCGAACTCCTGCGCCACCATCCCGCCAAAGCTCACCCCAAACACCCGGCAGGTGTCCCACCCAGCGAGCGCCAGCAGGCCAGCAGCGTCAGCGGCGAGATCGGCGATCGTATAAGAACCTGTCAGCGGGACGCTACGACCCAGGCCACGGTAGTCCCACGCCAGCAGGTCAAACTTGCCAGCAAGTGAATCAAGCAGCGGCCGGACGACCTGCAAGGTCGTGCCCGACCCGTTGCAGAACAGCAGCCGGGGACCGCTGCCGCGGTGCTCCCAGTACAGATCCACCCCGTTCACATGATCAACCGGCATCGCTTCAGTCCTATCCACGACGGTCAACCGGCAACCCGCTCCCGACGCTACCCCCCTGCCGGTTTCCGCTCACCGCCCACGGCGGGTGGTCGCCAACCCAGCTCCCGCGACTCCAGAAGACGAACACGAGTGCACCACGCGCGGCCGGCAGGTGACCGGGTTCCCTGCCGGCACCTGGCCGACCTGCAGACCGCGCACTGACCGCCGGGGCACATTACCTGGGAGTGGTATTCGCAACCTCCCCGGGCCAGCCGAGCCTACGCCCGAACTTGCGGGGATCAACGTCGTTCCCTCGCGCTGCGCGCTGAGAGTGCTCCACGTAGACCCCCGCTGCATACCCGCGTTGACGGGACAGTCCCGGACCAGGCCGAAGAACCTGGAGAGCACCGCCAGAGCCGGGCGTCTTACCAGAGAGCACATCGGACTAGCGCTCCCACTGGCCTGCACCCAGGCGATGCGCCATTGGCGGCAGCCGGACCTGGATCAGGGCCATGAGGACCGCGTACCTGCCGAGGGCGCAGGCCCATCAGTGGTCGGGATCGGCGAAGGTGGGATCGCGATCTTCGTTGAACGCGCCAATGCCTTCGATGCGATCGGGATGGACGGCAGAGCGCCAGTGTTCCTCCATCATGATCGCGATGGCTTGCTCGATCGGCTCGCCCTGGCCCATCCGGACCGCCTGCTTGACGGCCTGCACTGCGGTGGGTGAGTTGCTCGCGATCTTCCCCGCGATCCGGTAGGCGGCATCGAGGAGCTCATCTTGTGCGTAAAGCTCGTTGACCATGCCCAGCCGGTGCGCCTCTTGCGCGCTGATCGGATCGCCGGTCATCAGCATCTGCATGGCCTTGCCTGGCGGGAGCAGGCGCGGCAGCAGCGCCGGCGAGCCGCCCCCGGCCGCCAGGCCGACCATCGCCTCAGGCTGGCCGAAGGTGGCGTTGTCGGACGCGATGATGAAGTCGGTGCTCTGGGCGAGCTCGCAGCCGCCCCCGTAGGCGATCCCGTTGACGGCGGTGAAGATCGGCTTCCGCAGCTGGCGCACGGTGTAGAGGGTCCGGTCGAAGTCCTGGCGCTGCCGCAGCCAGTCCTCTTTGGTCATGTTCTTGCGCTGGCGGAGGTCGCTGCCGACGGAGAAGGCCCGCTGACCAGCTCCGGTGAGGATGACGGCGCGGACAGCGGGGCGAACCGCGATCGTCTCCAGGATCTCGGTCAGGCGCGCCCCCATCGCAGTAGTGATCGCGTTGTCCGCGTGCGGCCGGTTCAGCGTGATGACCGCCACCCTCGTGTCCTGCGTGTACTCGACGAGCACAGGCAGGTCGGGTTCCTCGGCATCCGCCAGCGGCGGCGCCGAAGTCGAGTGCCTTCCAGCGGTCGGTGCGTGCTGGGCTCGTAGCCACGTCCCCTTCTTTCCTGTTCAGTCGTTCCGGGTGTCCAGCTCAGCTAGCCAGCGCAAGGCCCGGATACCCGGGGCGAAGCAGTACTCCCCGCCGCGGGTGATCACGAACGGCGGCATGCTCTTCAGGCGCCGCCGGATCGGCCGCTGAGGGACGGTGAAGGTGCCCGATCCGTCGTTCGCTCCGGCGAGCGGGTCCTTCTCAGCGGGCGCGCCGATGAAGATGCCGTCGTTCAGCCACTGTGTCTTGACGAACTCGAACTGGCGCTTGGGGTGGGCACCGACGAAGACGAAGACGATGCCGCGGTCCGCGCCGTCGTCCTCCAGGACGCCTTCGGGCAGCATCGGGCCGTAGCTCGTCCCGCGCCGGAACATCCGGTGGAGGCGGACGTCGGTGCTCATCTCGTGATCAAGCGCGTCCCGAGGGTTCGCCCGCCGGGCATGCGCGCCGGCCGGGCACTTGAATCCGCGCAGGTCGTCGCCGTACCCGAAGCGGTTGTTGCGGCCGGGATCCGCGCCGAGGTCCGGATCGTCCCGCTCCGGGCAGAGCGCGAGCGGCGCACCGCTGGGCCAGCGGCCGACCATCTTCGCGCCGAGCAGCGCCTCCTCCTCGCGGCTGGCCGCCTTGGCCCGGAGATACTGCCGGTAGGCGGCGACCCGGGTGTGCAGCTTACGGAAAACCAGATAGGTGCCGTTGTGCCCGAGCACCTCGGGAGTCGGCACCGGCCCTGTGCTTCCGGTCTCGTCTGGATAGCCGAGGATGAACTCGCCCGCCTTGATCGGTCGCTCGTCCGGGTCGGAGCCGGGGATTGCGGTCCCCTCCATCGCCGGCTGCCCGATTCCGTCCTTGAAGCCGAAGGAGGTGCGTCCGGTCGGGAGCTGGTAGCAGTCCTGGCGCCAGATGAGCTCGACACCGGCTAGCTCGGCGTGCGCGCGGCGCGCCCGCTCGAGCAGGCTCTCCAGCCGCGCGGCGTCGGCTGACAGCACCGACAGCGCCACGTGCACCTCGGGGCTTCCGAGTGGCTTCTCCCAGTGGTCAGGGCTGCTCTCGCCGACGTCGCCCAGCTCCGCCGCGCGGGCCGCCATGCCCTGCCGGAACTCCGGCGCGAAGCTGTCGAGTGAGTCCTGGGGCACACCCAGCGCCTTCAGCCCCTGATAGGTGAACGCCACCGAGACCCAGGCGTGCTGGGCCGGATCTGATGAAGACCGGGCGGACTCGATCACCGGGAGCAGCCGCTTGACCAGCTTGCGCCCCGCCTGGCGGTCGTCGATGCGGAGCAGGAGGTACGCGCCGACGTAGGAGGCCGGTCTTTGATTCATCACCCCGAACTGAATGTCGTCGAGCTCGAGAGCGGTGCCCGCGGGCGCACGATCGCTACACATGCCCGGGTACCTCCGGGGGATCCGGATTCGGGGGCGCCAGGTATGGGAACGTGCGCGACGCGGGCCGGGTCGCCTGATCGACGCCGTCGCGGATGACGGGACCGTTTCCTCGCGTTCACGAGCAGCGTGAAGATCGTGTCCATCACGTCGTCGTTAAGCGCCCGGCCACCGCAGGTCTGGTGGGCCTCCCCGCGCCTGGCGGCGAGCTCGATCTCGAGGAAGGAACCCAGCTCCGCGTAGGGCTTCGTGACGTCGAGGACGAGGAAGTCCGCGAGGATGAGCTCGGTCAGCGGGTGCGCGTCATCCTCGCGGGCCGGCCAGTCGGTCTTGCCGTCGAGACTGTCCCAGAACGCCAGGTTCGCGTTCAGCCGGGCCCGGTACGCGCCCTCGTAGGCGCGGCTGAGATGGAACGCGTCCTCCATGTTGTAGAGGTCACGGATCTCAAGGTCGCGGTTAACCGGGTCGAACTGCTTCGGCGCCAGCATCAGGTTAGGCACCTCGGGCCGCCCGACGCGCTCGAGCCGGATGTTGAGCCTGCCTCGCGTCAGGGTCTCCCCCACCACGCCATACAGCTCAGCGCGGCCAAGTACCGTGCGGTCGACCTCGACGACCAGGCTGAGGATGTTCTTGCCGTCGAGGTAGATCGCGCTCGGATCGGTGAACGCGAGCTCGCCCGTGGCGATCGTCTTCAGCGCGGCCGGGGCATCCATGATGAACGGATCCCACCGCGGGCCGGCGAACACGCGGATGCCGTCGGCCTGGCCTCCGCGCTCGTCGTTCACCCTCATCGAGACCGTCTCGCCCCGTACCGAGCACGTGCCTTCTTGCTCCGGGCCGCTCGCACCGGGTCCGTTCACGGGAGCCGAAAACACGCAGTCGATCACGATCTCTTCGCCGGCCACCGTGAACGGCGTGACATCCTCGCGCGCATCCGCGGTCAGCGGCCGCAGCCGGAAGCGGTAGATGAGCCCGTCGGAGAACGCCGCCGTGGGCAGCGCGAACGGCAGCGTGTTCAGCACCAGCACAAGACGTCCCGGGTGCTCGGGGCTGGGGAACGCGTACAGGTCGGTGATGTCTGCTGCTGGCTCGGCCATGGCTCGCGGCCCGGAGATGTGATGTGACATTGGTCTGTGGTTGCTCGCAGCGGCCGCTCAGGCGTCCGCGGCCTCGTCGAGCAGCGGCTTCAGTGCCGGATGCTGCAGCGCCTCCGCAGCCCGCGGATCGTCGAGCACCTGCTGGAACGCCTCGTTCACCCGCCGAGCCTTCCGGATCTCCTTCACCGTGCCCGGGTAATTCCGCGCGTAGGCTCCGGCCGTCACCTGAGCGCTCAGGATGAAATCCTTCACCGCCGCGAGATCGGGAAGGCCTTCGTAGCCCTCGACGTGCCGGAAGATCGAGTCGAAGAGCTGCAGCGGCTTGGCGGCGAAGTCCTCCATGTAGGCGTCCCACGGGCCATCGAAGCTTGTCGCGAAGAGCAAGCGCGTGTCGTCGTCGAACAGCACGAACCTCGCTTCGTGAATCGTCGCGATCGGCAGGTTGTAGTCCCCGGGCCGGTAACCCGGGCTGTCCTGCAGCGCCTGGACCGCTTCCCGCAGGTCGTTCTCGTGGCCCGGCCTGACGCGGAAGAACAAGCTGAACTCGCTCGCGGAGCCAACACGGACTCCAGGCCTGGGCGTTCCTGTCGAAGGGGTAGCCAAGATCTTTCTCCTCTCGGTAAGGGCGTCACGGGCTCAGATCACGCCGACCTCGTCTGGCGTCACGAGATGCTCAACCGCCCACATTCCGGTGTGATCGAGTTCGATCGCGGCGACAACCGCCGCACGACCCAGGGCGTTCGCGTATGTGGGGAACGAGAACGGGACCAGCGCGAGTTGCTCGACGCGCATCTCGGAGGCCATCGCGGTCGCCGCCAGCTGCGCGAGCTCGACCGCGCGTTCCCCCACGACGTGGCAACCCAGGATCGTATGCAGCTCGCGGTCGACGACCAGCTTGCAGAACCCGGTCGGGCGGCCATCGATGATCGGCCGCGGGAGCGAGTCGAAGGAAACCGTTGCCGTAGCCACGTCATGAGTCTGTCGGGCGGCCGCCTCGGTCAGCCCCGCCGAGGCGTACTCGGGGTCGGTGAAGCTGCCGATCGGGCTCACCCCCGCAGGGAGGACCGTGGTAGGCCCGAGAACGGCGTTGGTCGCGGCCACCAGTCCCTCACGGACCGCCTCGTGCACGACCATCGCGCGCCCGGTAACGTCGCCCGCGGCGAAGACGTGCGGCACGTTGGTACGCAGGTACCTGTCCACCTGGACGTACCCGCGCTCGTCCGTCTCCACGCCGGCCCGGCCGAGGTTCAGCCCGGCGGTGGCGGCGGCCCATCCGGCCGCGACCACAGCCAGCGCGGCGTCGAGGCTCTGCGGGCCATCGTCGGCCGAACGGATGAGCCGCACGCCGGTCGCACAGCGCTCGAAGCGGTCAATAGTCCCGGCGTTCTCGAGGACCTGGACGCCGGCCGCGGCCAGCGCGGCCCGGACGGCTTCGGAGACCTCGTGGTCCTCGCTCATCAGGATGCGTGGAGCGATCTCGACGAGATGGACGTGCGTGCCGAACGCGTTGAAGATCGAAGCTACCTGCACGCCCGTTGCGCCAGCGCCGATCACGATCAGCGACGGCGGCACCGAGGAAAGGTGCCATGCATCGCTGTGCGTGGCGGTCAAGTCGAAGCCTGGGACCGCCAGCGGCCGCGGCGTTCCTCCGCTGCAGATGATGATCTTGCCTGCTTCAAGCCGCGGCGCGCTGTCGCTTTCCACGGTGTGGGCGTCGGCGAACCGGGCCAGTCCGGCCTGCTCGTAGATGGTCACCCCGGCCCGCTCGAGATCGTCGCGCAGCAGCGTGTGCCGGCGCACATCCTCGGTCACGTCACGTACCCGTGCCAGCAGCCGAGGGTAGTCGAGCGAGGGCTCGCCCCCCGTGATCCCGTAGAGAGGGAGCTGCCTGGCCTCGCGCATCAGCCGTGCCGCCTGGGCGAGCGTGCGGACCGGCACGGGCCCGTCGTTCGCGGCCATTCCGCCGAACTGATCGCGGGTGATCAGCGCCGTCGTGGCACCGAGGCGGGCGGCGCGAAGCGCCGCCACGACACCGGCCGGTCCTGCGCCGATGACCACGACGCCGAACCGCTGGGGAGATGATGAGGCCACGACCCCGATCATCGGGGGACACCGTCGCGGCTGTCATCACCCCCGAGGGGGTGAGGCGGACCCGGCCACCCGGTGTGACCGCAGCCCGCGAGTCTCCGTGCAACCAGGCTAGGCGGCATCAAAAACTCGATCATTACCCTTTGGGTATCGCTGTGGTACTGAGACGGTGTTGGCGGCCTGCGGGGCCGCACTCATGCTTGATCGCATGAGCGAACAGGCGATCGCGCTGGTCACTGGCGCGAACAAGGGAATTGGATACGCCGTCGCGGCCGGGCTCGGCGCGCTGGGCTGTAGCGTCGGCGTAGGCGTAGGCGCGCAGGATGACCAACGCCGGGAGGAGGCAGTCGCGAAGTTGACCGCGGCGGGGGTCGCAGCGTTCGGAGTCGCCCTCGACGTGACGGACGATGCGAGCGTGGCGGGCCGCCGCGCGGCGGATCGAGGAACGCGCTGGCCGGCTCGACGTGCTGGTCAACAACGCCTGCCCCGGATACGTGGCGACCGACCTCAACGCGTTCAACGGAACCCAGACCCCCGAGCAGGGCGCAGCGATCGCAATCCGACTCGCGACCCTGCCGGACGACGGCCCGAACGGTGGATTGTTCGACGACACTGGGATCGTCTCATGGTGAGGGTCTCCCCACTCCTGAGGGGTTGGTCAGTCCCCTGGTACCTGTGAGAACAACCATTCGCCGGTCGCGCAGGGAAGGACTTTCCCCGTGATTGCCAAGTGGTCGCCGGAAGAGCTGGACTCCATCTGTTCGGCCGTCGAACTGCACATCGCCGTCAGGCGCCCCGACGGGCGTCTACGAGCGTTCGACGCCGATCTGGGTCGTCTGCGTCGATGGGCAGGTATACGTGCGGACCTGGTACCGGCGGGAGACCGGATGGTTCGGTCACGCACTCCTCTCACGCCGAGCCCGCATCCGCATTCCCGGTCTGGCAGCCGACGTCACCGTCGAAGACCTCGGTCAAGGGGAAGTTGACCTTCACGCCAGTGTCAACGCCGCATACCGCACCAAGTATGGCCAGCACGGCTCAGAATCCATGGTGACGGCCGCTGCTGCGGCCACGACCCTCCGGCTCGCCCCAGATCGTTGAGTCCACGCAATTAAGGCCGTTCCGACCCCGTCCCCCCCGCTCTGACCTGAGTGGGCGTAGCTGGGTTCGAACCAGCGGCCCCTCGCTTGTAAGGATTGCCACCACCACTCCCCCGGCCTGCGGCTCGTCTCATAAGCCCAGGTCAGATTCGAGCAGGAGCGAGCACAGCCAAGCACCACCGAGCAGCCGCGAGCAAAGTGCGCTCCCAATCGCGCTCCCAGCTTCTGATTACTGGGGCGGTCCGACACGGGCGGCTCGGCCGTACCGACGTGCGCAACTTGGTGACGCTCTTGCACAGCGGGCCTCGTCTCGATCGGTAACGCAGGGTCACCCTTTCAACCTCGAGCCGGACCCCCACATCCTCCCTGCCGCCTATTAGCGCTTAGGGAATTGGAGGGTCATGCGAGTGGCCGGGCGCAGATCAGCCGGTTCTGGCCGCCATGCCTACGGATGGATGGCGGCGTTTCCCGCCGGGACCGACACGCTGTCCGCGGTGGAGCCTCAGGCCGCGGCCGTCAGTGGCGGCGCGGCCTGAGGCGGTCAGGGTTCACCCAATGCCCGTCGTCACCTGTGCCCGGCGGGCCGCCCTCAGCCGGTCAAGGACTACCGCGATGGTCGCGGCGAGCAGCGCGGCGCCGATCGCGATCAGGGTGATCTGCCAGCCGGGCATGCCACCTGCGGCGAGGGTCTGGACGGGGGTCAGGCCCGGCTGTGTTCCCGGGTCCCCGACTCCGGGCGGCGGAGCCTCCATGGCGAAGGCGGCGGGCGTGGCGGTGGCGTAGCACGCCAGGGCGGCGGCAAGCCCGGCCAGGAGGGTTGCGGGATGACGGATGCGGTAGATGGTGTTCATCAGGATCTCCTCTGAGACTGCTGGCGATCGGGGCGCTGGCGTGCGCCCTGCCCTGATCCTTCTGGGGGGTCCACCGATAGCTGGCGAGTTAGCCGCCCATCGATGTGGGCCGTGTCACCGAGAATGCGGCTAAGGCTTGGAGGCGCGCATCGGGTGACCGCGCCGTTGTGAGACTGGCGGGCCCTTAGATTGGCCGGAGACAGGCCTTAGGGGCTGCCGGCCCGGAGCAGTCCGGCGCGTTCGGCCAGGGCGGCGGCCTGTACCCGGCCAGAGGCGCCGAGCTTGCGCAGGATGCTGGTCACATGGACGCTGGCTGTCTTGGGGCTGATATACAGCTCGGCGCCGATCTCCGCATTGGTACGGCCTGCTGTGAGCAGGCGCAGCACGTCCAGCTCACGGCCGGTTAGCCCGTACGGGGTATGAAGGCTGGGCGCGTGTGGTGCCTGGGAGGAGGTGGCAGGCGGTGCCTGGAGCGGGATGCGGGCCCGCTGCGCGAGCGCGCGGATCTGGGCGAGCAGCGGCGCGTGACCCGCCGCGTCGGCCGCCGCGGCGCGGGCCGCGGTGGCGGCCGCGCGGGGCAGTCCGGCGGTGAGCTGCGCCTCGGCGTGCCGCCACCAGGCGTATCCTGCCGGGTGGGGGCAGCCCATTCCCTCCCAGGTTTTCGCGGCCGCGCTCCACGCCGCGGGGTCGTTTGCTCCTGCCAGCCGGGTGCGCTCTGCGTCCCAGGTGGCGCGTTCAGCGGGGATCGTGGCTACGAGTGGGTGGTCGCTGAACGGGGTACCTCCCATCTTGTCCGTCCACGAGACCAGTTCGGCGCCTGCCGCGAGTGCGGCTGCGTGGTCGTTGTGGCGCGCCCGGGCTCTCTCGGCTAGATCCGCGCAGGCGCGCATTCCGGTCGCCAGCAGCCGCCCGCAGAAGATCGTCATGTCCGCGACCTCGAACAGTGCGAGCACCCGCCTGGCTTCCTGGAGGGCATCCTCAGGCCGGTCCCCCCACAAGGCCAGCTCCGCCGTCCGCTGCCCGGCTTCCCGGGCGAGGTCAATGATCCCGGAACGGCCGATGAGTATGTTGATCTGCTGCTGCCGACCGTTGGCCGCACCGATGTCGCCGCGCAGCAGGTCGATCTCAGCGCGCCTCTCGTGCACGACCCGGTGACCGCGATCTGGCGGCCCGGTGGTCAGCGGGTCAATCAGTGCCGCTGCCTCGGCTGTGCACCCCCGGGCGAGCAGTGCCTCGGATGCGTTGACGGCCAGAATGAGGGCGTTAAAGCTGTCCTCCAGGCCGGTCTGGCCAGCGGCGTGTAGGCCGCGCAGTGCCACTTCGGTGGCGTTTTGGAATTTCCCCAGTTTCAGCAGCGCGTCGCTTTCAATGGCCGCCAACCCCAGGAGCGTGGCGTCCTCCCCTGAGGCGTGGGCCAGGGCCCGCCCCCGGTCCAGGAGGGCGAAACCTTCCTGGACCTGCCCGCGCATGAACGCGAGGTCGGCGAGCACGGCCAGGCACCGGGGGATCTCGGCTGCGGCGCTGGCCGCTTCGGCGATCTGCAGTGCGCGATTTACCGCGGCGGAGCTGGCCGCCAGCCGCCCCTCGCCGATCAGGAAGGTCAGGCCGTAGACGAGCCAGGCTTCGGCGTGGTCGGCCGACGGCGCAGCCTGCTCGAACAGCTGCAGCGCTTCCTTGATCAGCGGCAGCCCAGCGGACGGTGCATCAGACCTCCGCAAAGCCGCGGCGCGCTGGCATATGACCGCCGCGGTGGCATGGTCGGGGTGATCAGCGAATCGGCGGTATGCATCCTCCGCCAGTGCACCGGCGCGCTCGCTGTCGCCGGATACCTCAAGCGCGTCGATGGCGCGCACATACAGCCGCGGCACATCGACGCCGGCCGTCACGGCAGGCGCGGCCCGGCACAACTCGATTGCCCGCTGCCAGTGCACCGCTGCTTCGGTGAAGCCGAACACCTGCTCGGCGGCCTCGGCTGCCACCACCCTGGCCGGCAGCTCCTCGGCAGCGCGGCCCGCGGCGGCCCAGTGGCCGGCCACGTCCGCAGCCAGCATCCCGCCGCCCGCCGCCTCCAGCGCCCGCGCCGTGCGCTCATGCAACACCACCCGCTCACCGGGCAGCAGTCCCGCGGTCACGGCCTCGGCCAGCAGCGCATGCCGGGGCCGATGCTCCCCCTCCGCCGTGCTGGCAGCCAGCAGCCGCGCCACGGTCAGTTCCCGCAGCCCGTCGCGCACTACATCCACATCCAGCCCGGTGACCTCACAGAGCAACCCTTCACTGAGCGGGCGGCCCGCGACCGCCAGCCCGGCAAGCACCGCCCCGGCGTTCTCTCCACAGCCACCCGCCCGCGCTGCCAGCAGCTCCGCTAGCCGGGCCGGCAATCCGAACGGCGGGCCCAGCCCGTCCCCCGCTGGCTCAGCCAACGCAGCCGCTGCCAGCTGCTCCGTGAAGAACGGGTTACCCTCAGCGCGGGCATACAGGTCATCCACCAGCTCCCCGGGCGCCCGCCCGCCCACCAGCCCGGCGATCTGCTCCGCCACCTGAGCGCGGGACAGCGGCCCCAGCCCGATCTCCTCGACTCCGGCACCACCACGCACATGCGCCAGCCAATCGGCCACCGGCGCGTCCAGCGGCACCTCGTCGCTGCGGAACGTCACCACCATGGTCAGCGGGTCCCTCCGGCCGGGCCGCGCCAGGTAGGTCAGGCAGTCCAGCGTCGCGCTGTCCGCCCAGTGCACATCCTCGATCACCACGCCAAGCCCAGACCGCCCGGTCACCGCGCCCAGCAGCTCCGCCACCGCAGAAAACAGCCGCTCCTGCTGCCACCCCTCACCCCGGCTGCCCAGACCCAGCTCACCGATCCCCAGCTGCGGCAGCAGCCGCGCCACCTCCATCCGCACGTACGGCAGCACCGTGTCCAGCGCAGCTTCCAGCAGCCGACCGTGATCCAGCCTGCTCAGCTCACCCAGCGCATCCGCGACCGGCAGCAGCGGCAGCTTCCCGGCCAGAGGCAGGCACCCTCCCAAGACCGAGACCATCCCCCCGGCTGCAGCCGACCGCATGCCCTCCGCGACAAACCGCGTCTTGCCGACGCCGGCATCCCCTGTCACCAGCAGCAGCCGCGTGTCACCGCCGAGCGCCCCCCGTAGGCTGGACAGCTCGTGCTCACGACCGACAAAGTCCGCCGACCCGGCCACAAGCCCAGCCCACCAGTCTGAATGTGTTCAGTCAATGCCGCCCCGCCACCAGCCGAATCCCCGTCGCGCCAACGGCGGCCGCCTATACCACGCCCCTGGCCGGGGCGCGGCGAGCGGGAGCTGCCCCGCTGCGCGGCTGACCATGGCGAATGCCGCTCGGTCCGACCTCAGATCACTCTCCCGCCAGCTGCCCAAGAATGACGCACGATGATGAAACCAAATGTGCGGCAAATCAACCAGGCGCAGCTGGCTGGGAGTGGCCGCCTTGTCCCAGCTGGCTACCCGGGGCGCGACCTTCAGCCGAACAGCCGACTGCGGTACGCCGGATGATCATGGCCAGGCCGGTCATGGTCGCCATGATCCGCCTGCGGCCCAATGCCGGACAGCGCGCGAATCGCGGCAGATCCGTGCGTTTGCGCATCCTGACGGATGCGTATAGTTATGCAGATCCTGGCCCGGTCGAGTGCGGCCAGAGCCTGGATGGACGGTACACGGGGAACCGCTGGCAGCGCGCGTCCGGCCCTCCTCATTGTCGATCTCGCCCATCCGCAGCCGGTCGGTCACTGGCCCAGTCTGCGAGATCAAGGCCCCGGGGAAAGCGCCCGGCCGGGCACACGTCACCTGCTACGGCGGTAGGTCACCGGGCGAGCGCTGTGCAGACGGCGAGCGTTTCGATCTGCCGCAGTTCCCTAAACCTGGCCGGGTGGTCGTGCGGGGTGATCTGCGCGTTCACAGACACCACCACTGATCGTTTTCCGTTCTTGCTGGCCGCCACGAACTGGGTATAGCCGGCGGGGATATTTCCGGTATGTCCGTACACCGTTCCGCACCGGGTCTGGTAGCGGAATATCGCCAGGCCCGCCGAGTTCTTGCCCGGGCCGGGCGGCTCGGAGCTTCCGGCCCTGAACGTGAACTGTGCCCTGCGGACCGAAGGGCTGGTGGTGGCTCCGCGGACATACGCCCGTATGAAGGTGTTGGCATCGCGCGGAGTGG
Organism: uncultured Actinomycetes bacterium; assembly: GCA_963781085.1. Taxonomy (GTDB): domain Bacteria; phylum Actinomycetota; class Actinomycetes; order Streptosporangiales; family Streptosporangiaceae; genus RYN-230. The sequence goes on along the minus strand of CAWAES010000002.1, from coordinate 180,884 downwards.
AGACGATTCCGCCCGATGCCCACGCCCACCCGGCGGCGAACAGGTGGCTGACGTCTGTCGGAGGCTGCGGCGGGGCCACGTCGTAGCCGTGGATGTACGGGACGGGCAGCGCGGCACCGCGCGGCAGGCTGGTGTGGCGCAGGCGCAACGGGCCGAATACCCGCTGCCGCAGCTCGCGTACATAGGACTTCCCGGTGACCGCCGCGGCCATCAGGCCGACGATAATGTTGTCGGAATTCGAATACTTATACTTTGACCCCGGCCGGAAATTGAGCTTCTTCGGAGCGAAGGAGAGGAGCGCCCGCGGCGGAGGCGCCTTGAGCAGGGATTTCAGCAGGGCTTTAGCGAACGCCTTGGTCCGGGTGTAGTCCGGGACCCCGCTCGTATGCTGCAAGAGTTCCCGCAGCGTCACCTTCGACCAGGCCCGGGGCAGGCCCGGCAGCACCCTGCCCACGGTGGCACCCAAAGACAGCTTGCCGTCAGCAACCAGAGACAAAGCCACCGCGCCGCTGAACGCCTTCGACACGCTGGCCAGCCGCATAGAGTCAAACGGCCGGATCGGCGCTCCGGTGGCCACATTGGCGGTGCCCGCCCGGTGCAGCACAGCCCGCCGTCCCCGCTGCACCACCACCACGATTCCCGGCGGCCCATCGGCGTGCCCGACCAGGCGGGCCAGAGCCCGGTCCAGCGCACCTCCGGCACCGTGACCCGTACCAACCTGGGCGGCACCTGCATCTGTGGCCGCCGCGCCGGCAGGAACGGTAAGTCCGGCGGCCAGCGCCAGCGCAACTCCCGCCAGAAACGTTCGCCGTCTCGCAGTCATTGCGCCCCCTCGAGAAACGTGACTAGTCCTGCGTCACGGTAACCGGTCAATACGCGCCGTCATGCATGCGGGCACTACAACTACTGGCCGCCCAGGATCAGCGACCGGCGCGAGCACCGAACGTCGCACACCCGAAACCTAGGCGAGGGCTGCGTTCGCCGATGCTGCGGCATGGATCGGCCCAACCGCGCATGAGTGTGCGCAAACGCGCATGACCATGCGCTAAAGGAGACGCGCTGTCATCGGCATGAGGGGTCGTCTCGACTGCGGCCGCGATGCTCGCATCGGTCGGACCGCCCTGGTGTCCTGCCCAGTTGATGCACACCGACGCTCCAGCAGTTGGCGGCGAACGGCACGGCTGAAACTCGGGTAAGTGTGAGCACTTCGACATCAACTCGTTCCTATCCGATCCACACGATGTCGAAGATCCGGATCAATTGTGCATCCTCGTCGAGGTAGAAACCCAGGATGCCGCTGCCCGACCCGAACACGGCCTCACGGAAGCGGGGATCATCTCCAGGAGGCCGGACCACCGCATCCCAGGGCTGCCCGGCTAACTCCGCAGCGCAGTCCACGAGCGCATCACGCGCATGCCCAGGCAGTGAGTGGAACTGAACCTGGGCCCCGCCGCCGAACTCGACCCGGTAACTCACCTCGCCGACCCGCGGCCAGGCCAGCCGGGGATCACCTGCTCAGCAGGCGCGCTACCGCCCGCCCGGCCATGACGGGCGGCGGCCAAGCGCTCCTCATACCCTGGACCGGAGTAAGCGACGGCCCGCAGCCGCCACAGTCGCAGCAGCTCCTGAAGCTGACGGAACTGCTCCGGACGCCGCGCCCCTTCCACGGCGGCCGTGTACTCGGCCAGGAACTGCGCATGGTAGCCCTCAGCCAGCACGGCGAGGATCTCGACTGGGTCATCAGGATCATGATCATCAACCGAATGCGCAGTCACAGCCCACTCCGTTCAGCGCCTGCATAGGACTGCTACCCACGCTAGCCCGCGCGCCATCGGTGTGCGAACAACATCCCCGGCGCGCCCGGCCCTGCCTTCCACCGGACAGGGGTCACGATCACCAGACCTTGATGTCCGCCCGACCCGCCGACTACACAGCGCAGTCAGTACAAGAAGCTGGATTGATCAAGACCAGGGCGCGCCAAACCCGGTCGGCAGTCCCGCCTCGAGACGAGGGACTGGCGCTTCAATAGCCCATGGGAGAGTGCTCCCCCAGATTGCGCTCCCATTTGCGCTCCCAGGGCCTGCCCTTGAGCCACGCCCATGACCAGCCCAAAGACCTGCGACGCACCGCCAGAGCCGGGCGTCTAACCAGAGACTAGCTAGGACTTGCGCTCCCAGTAGCCTGCACCAAGGCAATGCAGGTCGGCCCGAGACCCTCGCTGACCTGGACGAATGCCGCTAAGTCCGACGCCGGAGCACTCTCCTGGCAGCGAGTGCTCACCCGCCGCCAAGCCTCTCCGCTGCTCACCCGCAACGCGCTGACCTGGGAGTGGGCACAGCTGGTTTCGAACCAGCGACCCCTCGCTTGTAAGGCGAGTGCTCTACCACTGAGCTATGCGCCCGCGCCTACTGCCAGCAGGCGACCGGCCTCAGCGTACCGTTTCTGCGCCGCCCGCGAAGTCTGTGCCGCTCCGCGAAGTCTGCGCCATCCGCGAGTTCTGGGTCACCGACGAGATGAGGGACGGCCAGGCGGGCCACCGCCTCGCTCACCGACACCCGGTTCCGCAACCGTTCCAGCCGCGCCTCCATCGACGCGCCGCGCACCCCTTCGGCCAGGGCCTGATGCAGGTGGATGGCCCCCACGTAGCACGCACCGAACCGGACCGCCGCGGGCAGCAGCGCGCGCTCGGCCGCACCCAGCACGCGCTGCGCAAGCGTATCCCCGGGCGACCGCCGCGATCCGGTCCTCATCGGGCTCGACCAGCCACGCCGCAGGCCCAGACGCGGGCCCGGACGCCGCAGCCCCCGGCCTCGACGGCTGGGCGTCGAGCAGGCTCTCGATCAGGCAGGTGCCCAGGTCGAGCACGGGCAGGCCCAGGCCGCCGGTCTCCCAGTCGATGAGGGTGACCGTGTCCGGGCCGCTCTGCACCGCGTTGCCGGGCCACGCGTCCCCGTGCACGATTCCCCTGGGCAGCGAGCTGAGCCCCGCCTGGACCGTCAGGGCCGTCTGGCGAAGCTGCGCATACAGGTCCCGCAACTCCTCCGGGACCAGCGCCTCGACCGCGTCGAGCCGGCCCAGCGTGGCCGGGATGGCCACCTCCGGATACCACGACGCGCGCCCCGGCTCCCGAGCCAGTCCACCGCTCAGTTCGCCGGCCAGGCGTCCGCCCCGCTCCCCCGCCGCGCCACCGCCCGGCTCCCCCGCGACATCAAGGGCGTGCAACCTGCCCAGCGCCTCCCCCAGCATCCGGAGCTGCGCCAGCGAGGGCCGGATCACCGGGCCCTCGACGAAAGAAGTAGCCAGCGTGAGCCAGGCTCCGTCCAGGCCGACCGGATCACCGGAGTGGGTGCGGATCACCCGCGGCGCCGGATAGCCCGCCGCCTCCAGGCAGTCCAGGGTGCCAGCCTGGGCCATCAGCCAGTCCAGCATGGTCATGGCGGCCGCACCGCTGGCCTGGACGGGCACCGGCGTGTCTTCCCGGCACGCCCGCACCACCCACGGCGTGGTCTCGTCCACGCCGACCAGGTAGGTCACGACTCCGCTGGCGACCGCTCCGCCGACCCGGCGAAGCGCGGACGGTTCGATCCCCCGCAGGTGATACTCGCGGAGCACCCGGCCCACGATCGCGGCGTCGTTCACCGGCGGCCTGGCTTCCTCATCTCACGCGTACCTCGGGCCTGCTCCACGCTGACCCCGCGCCTGCACCGCGCTCGCCTCGCACCCACCCGCGGCGGACCCATCACCCAGCGAACGCGCCAGGATGAGCCGTCGCATGGTCGGCCGGGGCGCGCGCCGGGCGATGCCGCCCCGCTCCAGAACCAGAGCCGGAACCCGCGCCCGAGCCGCCACCAGACCGGCCCTCTGGCGCAGCCGCCCGCTGCACGCTCTGGCTGACCAGGCTCTGGCTGACCAGGCTCCGGCTTAGCACCCGGTCCAGAGCCCGGGCCACTTCCTCGGACAGGTCAGGGCCACGGCCGGCCACCACCGGGCCGGCCCCGCCCGACGTCGCACCCGGCTCCTCGCCAGGCGGCTCAGCCAGGGCCGCCTCGGTGAAGCCAGCCTCAGCCACGCCGGTCTCGCCGGGACCCTCGGGCGCCACGATCGCCCCGCAGTCCCGGCACTCGACCTCACCCAACCGCTTGACCAGATGCACGCTGGAGCACCGCGAGCAGCGGTCCATCTCAGACATCCAGTCCACTGTGTCCTGGCACCCAGGACAGATGAGAATCTGGCTCTGCCGCCGCACACCGCGTTTCCAGGGACTCTGCCCGCGGCTGGGGTCGGTTTGCCGCACACCACATCGATAGCAGGGCATCCTCGGCTGCTTCGATCCTCTCCGGGTGGCCTGGCTCACCGCCGGCCCGGCGCGGGCGAACCGCGTCAGCTCAGGTCGGCGAGCACCTTCGTGTAGTCGGCGATGTCACGCGCCTGGGGAATGGGGTTCACCACTTTCCACCGGATGACTCCGGCCTTATCAATGATGAACGTTCCCCGCGTGGCTACGCCCCGGTCCTCGTCAAATACTCCGTAAAGCTTTGCGACATCGCCGTGCGGCCAGAAGTCTGACAGCAGGCTGAAGCCGAAGTTGTCCCGGTCCGCCCAGGTACGGAGCACGAACGTGGAATCGACCGAGACGGTGAGCAGTTCGACGTCCTCCCGGTTGACCTCCGGGAAGTCGTCGCGCAGCGCGCAAAGCTCGCCGCTGCACACCCCGCTGAACGCGAGCGGGTAAAACACGAGCACCACGTTCTTCGTGCCCAGGAAGCTGGACAGCCGCACGGGGCTGCCGTGCTGGTCCTTGAGCTCGAAATCGGGTGCCTGCTCGCCAACCTCAACCGACATGGACTATTCCTTTCCGCTGCGGACAGGATCAGTCTGCCATCCGCGCGGACCGCAACAGGACGCTAACCCTGGATCGCGATCGGCCTGGCCCAGCCGGGCGCCGGTTTCGTCGTGCTGGATAAGGACCCCCTACGCGCCTTGGGGCGCCGTGTCTACCTACCTGCGCGCCTTCGGCGCGACCAGCCGGGTACCCAGCCAGTCCCGCGCCGCGCTCACGCTCGAGGTCTGGGAGAGTCCCGCGGTCGGCGCGGACTCACCGATGTCGCTCGGCTCGACGTGCCCGGGTCGTCCGGCCTTAGGGGTGAGCAACCAGATATAGCCGCCGTCGGCCAGCGGTGTCAGGGCGTCGGCCAAGGCGTCGAAAAGGTCACCGTCCCCGTCCCGCCACCAGAGCAGCACTACGTTGACCACGTCGTCGTAGTCCTCATCGACGAGCTCGACGTCCTTCAGCTCGGCGATCTCATCCCGCAACTGCTCGTCGCAGTCGTCGTCGTACCCGAGTTCCTGCACCACCTGACCCGGCTTGATGCCGAGTCGCTCGGCCAGGCCCGGCTGATCCTGCGCCTGGCGCGCGGTCGCGCTCACTGACGTCCTCCTCATTTCCTTTCCCGCGGCCCCGCATCCCGCGCCGGCCCATCACGACGTGCCGCCGCAGCTTCGCGCTTCTGCGCCGCGCTGGCCGCGTGGGCACTACTTGCGGGACAGTTCACACTGGGTCGCGCGCTCGCGCAAGTGCCAAATAGGCCCTGGAAGCGAAAACCATGTCACAGTTTGATCTTCCCCGCCTGCTGCGGCGGCTACCCGAGGAAGGAAAGTCTTATCTGCCTGTCCGGATTATCCACGTTCAGATCGATTAGGGCGATTGACTGCCAGGTCCCCAGCGCCGGGCGCCCACCCAGGACCGGGACCACCAGGAACGGGGCGATCAGGGCCGGCATCACGTGCGAGCGGCCGTGCCCGCGCGACCCGTGGGCATGCCGCCAGCGATCATCGGCGGGCAGCAGGTCGTCGAGGGCGGCCAGCAGGTCCGTGTCGCTGCCTGAGCCCAGCTCCATCAGGGCCAGGCCCGCCGTGGCGTGCGGCACGAAGACGTGCAGCAGCCCGTCCCCGCCCCCTGACGCGCTCGCCGCGAACTCCGCGCATTCCCCGGTGATATCGCGCACCGCCGGTTTCGTGCCGGTCCGCACCCGCACAATCGCTGTTTCCATACCTAACGACTGTTCCGGGCCAGCCTCCTCCTCGCAACCCGAAGTTCGCCGCGAAGAAGCCCCGGGCCCGGCGCCAGCGACAGCAGCCGCACCTCCTCGTGCCCGTTCGCTCCGGGTGCCGCCCGCCGCATACGCTAGGGGTGCAATCGGAGCGTGCCTACGCTCACCGTGGTACCCAGGCTGGCACCGGCCGGCGACCAGGAAGCAGGGCCGGAGGTCACTGCCTGCGCCAGCCCCCTGCCCAGGACCCCGGCATGGGCTCCCCGGCCAGGGGGTCGGCATCAGGCCGCTGGTTACCCCCAGGTAGCCGGGTGCGTTTCCGGGGCACAAGGACCAGAATTGGTCTGGACAACTCACGCTCACCCGGGCGGCCACCCGCCGCCCAGCTCTGCGGACATGGCGGCGAACAGCCGCCCGACCTCCGGAAGGCGAGGACATCCCGTGGCTGCCGGACGCCAGCGTTTCTCGATCATCAGCGACGGACTGCCCACGCAGCTGCCTGATATCGACCCTGAGGAGACCAGGGACTGGGTCGATTCCTTCGACAGCGTGGTGCGCACCCGCGGCCGTTCCCGGGCCAGGTACGTGATGCTGCGCCTGCTGGAGCGGGCCCGCGAGCAGAACGTCGGGGTGCCCGGCCTGCGCAGCACCGACTTCATCAACACGATCCCGCCCGAGCGCGAGCCCTGGTTCCCCGGCGACGAGTACGTCGAGCGCCGGATCCGGGCCTACATCCGGTGGAACGCCGCGGTCATGGTGTCCCGGGCCAACCGGCCGGGCCTCGGCGTCGGCGGGCACATCGCCACCTACGCCTCGGCGGCCAGCCTGTACGAGGTCGGCTTCAACCACTTCTTCCACGGCAAGGACCACGGCGAGTCCGGGGACCAGGTCTTCTTCCAGGGCCACGCGGCGCCGGGCATCTACGCCCGGGCGTTCCTGGAGGGCCGGCTCAGCCAGCACCAGCTGGACGGCTTCCGGCAGGAACTGTCCCACCCGGGCGGCGGGCTGCCGTCCTACCCGCACCCGCGGCTGATGCCGGACTTCTGGGAGTTCCCCACGGTGTCCATGGGCCTTGGCCCGATCAACGCGATCTACCAGGCCCGGTTCAACCAGTACCTGCTCGCCCGGGAGATCAAGGACACCAGCCGCTCGCACGTCTGGGCCTTCCTGGGCGACGGTGAGATGGACGAGCCGGAGGCCCTCGGCGCGATCGGCCTGGCCGCCCGCGAGGAACTGGACAACCTCACCTTCGTGATCAACTGCAACCTGCAGCGGCTGGACGGCCCGGTCCGCGGCAACGGCAAGATCATCCAGGAGCTCGAGGCGTTCTTCCGCGGCGCGGGCTGGAACGTGATCAAGGTGATCTGGGGCCGGGACTGGGACCCGCTGCTGGCCAAGGACACCGACGGCGTCCTGGTCAACAAGATGAACAACACCCCGGACGGCCAGTTCCAGACCTACTCGGTCGAGCCGGGTTCCTACACCCGGGAGCACTTCTTCGGCACCGACCCGCGGCTGCGGGCCATGGTCGAGCACCTGTCCGACGACGAGGTCCGCAACCTGTCCCGCGGCGGCCACGACTACCGCAAGGTCTACGCCGCGTTCAAGGCGGCGCAGGAGCACGTCGGCCAGCCCACGGTGATCCTGGCCCACACGATCAAGGGCTGGACGCTCGGCCCGGACTTCGAGGCCCGGAACGCCACCCACCAGATGAAGAAGCTGACGGTGGCCGAGCTGAAGGAGTTCCGCGACCGGCTCTACCTGCCGATCCCGGACGCGGCGCTCGAAGCGCAGCTCCCGCCGTACTATCACCCGGGCGCGGAGTCCGAGGAGATCCAGTACATGCAGGAGCGGCGGGCCGCGCTCGGCGGCTACCTGCCCAAGCGGGTGGTCCGGGGCAAGCCGCTGAAGCTGCCCGGCGACCCGGTCTACGCCGAGATGAAGCGTGGTTCCGGCAAGCAGCCGGTGGCCACCACGATGGCTTTCGTCCGGCTGCTCAAGGACCTGATGAAGGACCCGGAGATCGGCGCCCGGTTCGTGCCGATCATCCCGGACGAGGCCCGCACCTTCGGGATGGACTCGCTGTTCCCGACGGCCAAGATCTACTCCCCGCACGGGCAGACCTACGAGGCCGTGGACCGGGCCCTGCTGCTGTCCTACAAGGAGTCCGAGCGCGGCCAGATCCTGCACGAGGGCATCAGCGAGGCCGGCGCGATGGGCTCGGTGATGGCCGCCGGCACGTCGTACGCCACGCACGGCGCGCCGATGATCCCGGTGTACGTCTTCTACTCGATGTTCGGCTGGCAGCGCACCGGGGACGAGATGTGGGCGCTGGGCGACCAGCTCGGCCGCGGGTTCCTGCTGGGCGCCACCGCCGGCCGCACCACGCTCACCGGGGAGGGCCTGCAGCACAACGACGGGCACTCGGTGCTGCTGGCCTCGGTCAGCCCGGCCTGCGTGGCCTACGACGCGGCCTGGGGCTATGAGCTGGGCTACATCGTGAAGGACGGGCTGCGCCGGATGTACGGCCCGACCGAGGGCCACCCGGACGGCGAGGACATCTTCTACTACCTGACCCTCTACAACGAGCCCTACGTCCAGCCGGCCGAGCCCGCCGACTACCCGGGGGGCAGCGCCGCGCTGGAGCAGGGGGTGCTGCGCGGGCTGTACCGCTACGCGCCCGCGCCCAGCCCGGCCGGCCAGCCCGACGGTTCCAGCCAGTCCGACGGGGCCAGCCAGTCTGACGGGGCCAGCCAGGACGGCGAGAACGACCACGCCAGCCAGGACGGCCAGGACGCCGCGGAGCAGCCGCGGGCCCAGATCCTCGCCTCCGGCGTGGCCATGCGCTGGGCCCTGGAGGCGCAGCGGCTGCTCGCCGAGGACTGGGGGGTGGCCGCCGACGTGTGGTCGGCCACGTCGTGGACCCAGCTGCGCCGCAACGCGCTGTGCTGCGAGGAGTGGAACATGCTGCACCCCGACGCGGAGCCGCAGGTGCCCTACGTCACGCAGATGCTGGACGGGGCGCCGGGCCCGGTCGTCGCGGTCAGCGACTGGATCCGCGCGGTTCCCGACCAGATCGCCCGGTGGGTGCCGGCCCCGTACAGCTCGCTGGGCACCGACGGGTACGGCTTCTCCGACACCCGCGCCGCCGCCCGCCGGTTCTTCCACGTGGACGCGGAGTCCATCACGCTGGCCGTGCTCAGCCAGCTGGCCCGGCGCGGTGAGGTGAAGCCCGAGTCGCTCGGCGAGGCCATCGAGAAGTACGGCCTCGACATTCCGGTCAGCACGGCGCTGGCCAAGGACAGCTAATCCACTCACCGGCAGGCTGATCCGGGCCGGCCGGAACTACCCAATACGGTCGTCAGGAACGGGGCCCAGGCGCTGCGGCGCCGGGCCCCGTTCCCATGACCGGCGTGACGCCGCCCGCTCTGTGATCAAGCGTTTCCGCTGGCCGCGGCCACCCGGCGCACCCCGGGCGAAGTCCTGACGATCATGGATGACCGCCTCCTCGTGGCGGCAGGCCGTCCGTGTACCACGTAATACTTCGGTAAGGACTGACCTCTGCCGTTTGGCCACATTTTGGTCACGGAAGCGTCTAGCGTGCCGTCCGGGAGCTTGGGGATCTGACAGGACATTCGAAGCGGACACGGAGGTCGGGCGAATGCATTTCGGCCGCAACACGACATGGCGGCGCACATCCAGGGTCCGGCCCATGCTCATCGCAACGCTGATCGCGATACCGCTGGCGTCCGGGCTCGCGGTCGGCGTGATCGCCGCAAACCACTCGGGCAGCCCCCAGTCACAGCTGAGCCTCTCGGCCCAGGGCTCCGGGTTCGGCCACCACCAGTTCCCTCCCTACGCCACGGGGTCAGCCGCCGGGACCGGGGTGGATCTGGGCCAGACGCCGGACCAGGCGGCCGACTCGACGAACTGCACCCTCCAGGTACCGGCCAACCCGCTCAGCGCTAAGGGCCTGGCCAGCCCGTACGTCCTGGGCGACGGGTGCGAGATGTCCAACCCGGATCTGCAGGCGTTCGTCGAGGCCGACATCATCAACCCGCGTAACGGCCACATCAAGGTCTACAACCCGCTCGTCATCACCGAAGGCACCCAGCCCGCCGCAGCCCCGGTCCGGCCCGTGCTGGCCCGGGGCGCCGTGGTGGCCATCATGTTCGGCTTCAACGGGGACAACCTGCTGCTGACCGGCACCGGCCACTCCCTGCGGCAGGGCAGGTGCGTCAACGGGGCCGGGCAGTCGCTGTTCACCCAGGTGGCCTACTGCAACAGCCCGGCCTTCTACCGGGCCGCCAACCGGGACGTGGCCCGGGGGCTGCTCAGGATCCCGGCCCTGGGCACCGGCAACGACGGGCAGGCCTGCCCGACCGTGCGCGGCTTCGACGTGGTGGACCAGGACCAGAGCGACAACGTGGTCACGACCTACCTGATGAACGCGCAGGGGCAGACCGCGCAGGACTCCGCGGCCAACGTGGCCGGCCTGGCCGGGGCCACGGCGATCAACAACGGCAGCGACAACGCGCTGGTCAACAAGTTCATGGACCCGGCCCTGGGCTGCACCCCGTATGAGTTCCGCGACATGACGGCGGCCGCCGGGAAGTCCGGCTCGCAGATCACCGACGAACTGATGGCCGCGGCCGACCAGGCCGCGCCGGTCGCGCTGGTCCCGCTGAACGACCCGATGACGCAGGTCAACGGGGCGGCGAGCATGCTGAAGACCAACCTGTTCCGGCTGGGCGTGGACCAGCCCCTGCTGGGCGCGAGGCAGCGGGCGGACACCCCCGCGAACTACTGCAAGCACATGATGCAGGTCGGGATGGCCCGGGCGTCGGGGGCCGAGAAGCAGTTCACCGCGTTCACCACGCCCGTGCCGGAGGAGGGGAACAACCTGTTCACGTTCCTGGCCGCCCGGCTGGCCGCGTCGTGGGGCAACCTGGGCTGCGGCGCGCTGCTCAACGCGCCGGACCCGGTCAACCTGACCCTCGACGCGAATGGTGTGGCCACCGCGGCCACCTTCAGCCCGCTGGCCATCGGCACGCTGCCCGGCGGGGTGGCCCCCACGGCCACGGCGAGCGGCACAGCCACGGCGGCACCGACCGCTACGGCCGCGCCGGCACCGACCGCTACGGCCGCGCCGACGACGACCGCCACGGACGCGCCGGGCAGCACCGCGCCACCGACGGCGACCGCCATGCCGACCGGGACGGCCGCCCCGGTCTCGACGCCTGCCCCAACCCCGGCCGCAGGCTAGACCAACCCGGCCGGGCAGCCGCGGCGCAGCTGGCCCGGGACTTCCCGGGCGGGAAGAACAGGGTTGGAGAACCGGTGGCCGGTGTCCCGCGGGACACCGGCCACGCGTTTCCTGCCCGCCGGTTCCCTACCCGCCGAGCAGGCCGGCCAGCTCGCCCAAGTCGGCGGCCACGTAGCTGTACGGCCGGGCCGGCTCCTGGTTGGCCTGGTGGTCCGGGCCGAGCTCGCCCGGCCGGGGCACGAAGGCCGTGGCCAGGCCCAGGCCGCCGGCGGCGATCAGGTCGTCGTTGTGCGCGGCGACCAGCATGACCTCGGCCGGGGCCAGGCTGAGCAGCTCAGCGGCCCCCAGGTAGGTCTGCGGGTCGGGCTTGTAGTGGCGGAACAGCTCCGCGCTGAACACGAAGTCCCACGGCAGTCCGCTCCACTTGGCCATGTTGACCAGCAGCGCGACGTTCCCGTTAGAGAGAGAAGCGACGACGTAGCGCTCCTTGAGGCGCTGCAGGGCGGCCACCGCGTCGGGCCAGGGGTCGAGCCGGTGCCAGCAGGTGGTGAGCCACGCCCGGCCGGCCTCGTCCAGGCCGTCCAGCGCGGTCCCGGCCAGCAACTGGTCGAGCGCGCGGCGGTGCAGGCCGTCCAGGTTGGTCCAGGGCAGCTCACCCGTCCGGACCTGGTCCATGGCCGGGCGGTACGCCGCCCGCCAGCGGTCCGCGAACGACGCCGCGTCGATGTCCGCCCCGTGCTCGGCGGCCAGCACGGTGACGTCCCGGATGACGCCGCTGCGCCAGTCCACCACCGTGCCGAACACGTCGAACAGCAGCGCCCTGACCTGCGCCACGCGGCACCTCCTCCAGACCGGCCGGCCAGCGGCGGTCACGGCAGCAGGACGATCTTCCCATGGTTGCGCCCGGCTTCCAGGTCGGCGTGCGCCGCGGCCGCCTCGGCCAGCGGGTAGCCACGCCAGACCGGGACGGTGAGCTGGCCGCCCGCCATCAGCCGGGCCAGCTGAGGCAGCGCCTCCGGGGCCCGGTCCGCGGGATCCGCGCCGGTGAAGCGGACCTGATGCTCCGCCGCGCCGGGGTCGGCGATGGTGATGACCCGGGCCGGGTCGCCGGCCAGGCTGACCGCGCCGGCCAGCAGGCCGGCCCGGTGGTGTCGAACACGGCGTCGACGCCGCCTGGCGATGCGGCCCGGACCCGGTCCGCCCAGCCGTCGCCGTAGCGGACGGCGGTGGCGCCGAGCGAGGCGAGGCGCCCGGCGTCGTCCGGGCTCGCGGTCCCGACGACGGTCAGGCCGCGGGCCACGGCGAGCTGGGTGGCGATCGTGCCGACGCTGCCGCCGGCGCCGAGGATCAGCAGCGTCTGGCCCGCGGACAGGGCCAGGTGCTTCAGCCCCCGGAAGGCGGCCTCGCCGACCGTGACCAGAGCGGCCGCCGCCGCCCAGGACAGCCCGGCGGGCTTGGCCACCGGGCGGTCCAGCAGCGCGTACTCGCTGTACCCGCCGACCGAGGCCACGCCGAACACCTCGTCCCCGGCCGCGGCGGCCGCGCCCGGTCCCGCCTCCTCCACGACGCCGGCCACGTCCCAGCCGGGCACCACCGGGAAGCGGACCGGGAAGATCCCGTCCATCATCCCGCTGCGGATCTTCACGTCGATCGGGTTGACGCTCACCGCGTGGACCCGGATCCGGACCTGTCCCGGGCCGGGCGGGGGACTTCGAGCTTCGAGGGGGCCAGCACGTCCGGCTGGCCGTACCGGGAGAAGGCGATCGCGTCGGACATCACGGCAGTCATCAGGGCTCCTTACCTGGTGCAGGATGGGTGTACGGCCCGGATAACACACTCTGTATGATTCATGTTCCGCTGTTTCATCCAGTTCGTATGATTTGCCTGTGACCTCAATCACACATCGTGGATGATTCCCCGCTATGATCATGGCGTGCCGAACGCCCGCCGCCCGGACCCGGGCAACCCCCGGGTCCAGCGCACCCGCCACCGCATCCTGGCCGTAGCCCGCGACCTGCTCCCCGAGGTCGGGCCGACCGGGCTGTCGTACTCGCTGCTGGCCGAGCGGGCCGGGGTGACCCGGCAGACGCTGTACCGGCACTGGCCGAGGAGGGCGGCGCTGCTCGTCGACCTGATCCTGACCGGCCCCGAGGCGGACTACCCGCAGCCCGGCAGCGACCCGCGTCAGGTGCTGACCGCGTGGCTGACCAGCCTGCGGCAGGGGATGGACGACCTGGCCAGCCGGACCGCGGTCCTGGCGGTCACCGCCCAGGCCGACTACGACCCGGACTGCGCCGAGGCCCTGGTCCGCCTCCGCGACGACCGGCTCGCCGCCCTCAACGGGCTGCTGGCCCCCTCCGGCTGCCAGGTCAGCGCCGGCGAGTACACGCTGCTGTATGGACCCGTGCTGTCCCGGCTGCTCTTCGACCGGGGCGAGGCCAGCGACGAGTTCATCGAGATCGTGGTCACCCGCTGGCTCGACGCCGTCGCGGCGCCGGCGCCCGCGGGCCGTGGCACCCTGAGAGCATGACGGCAGCCGATCGGGTGACCGGGGGAAACGGCGCGGCACCGCCCGGCCGGGTCCGGCCCGAGACGGTCGCGCGGCTGGAACGGGCCATGGGATCCCTCGGCACGGCCGCCATGGCCTCGATGGAGCAGCGGCTGTCCTGGTTCCGCTCCATGTCGGCGGAGAACCGCTCCTGGATCGGCCTGGTCGCCCAGGCCGGCATCGCCGCCTTCGTGGACTGGGTCAAGCACCCCAAGCGCGGCCGCCCCTCGGTGGCCGTCGAGGTGTTCGGCACCGCGCCGCGCGAACTGGCCCGGGCGGTCAGCCTGCAGCAGGCCGTGGAGATGGTGCGGATCATCATCGACGTGGTCGAGGCCCGGGTCGACGAACTGGCCGCCCCCGGCGGCGAGGCGGAACTGCGCGAGGCGGTGCTCCGCTACACCCGCGAGGTCGCCTTCGGCGCCGCCCAGGTCTACGCGCGGACCGCGGAAGCCCGCGGCGCCTGGGACGCCCGGCTGGAGGCCCTGGTCGTGGACTCGCTGGTGCGCGGCGAGATGGGCGAGGGACTTCAGTCCTGGGCCTCCGCCCTGAACTGGTCACACTCCCCGGTGGCGGTGATCGTCGGCCACGCGGACGGCTCCGAGCCGGAGGGCCTGATCGAGGAACTGCGCGTGATCGTCCGGCGCTCCCGGCTCGACCTGCTGGCCGGGGTGCACGGCACCCGGCTCGTGGTGGTGCTGGGCGGGACCGACGACCCGCTGGGCGCCGCGGGCCAGATCGCCGGGCGCTTCGGCCCCGGCCCGGTGGTGGTCGGCCCGGTCGTCGCCGACCTGCACGCGGCCACCCGCTCGGCCGCGTCGGCGCTGGCCGGGCTGCGCGCCGCGCCCGGCTGGCCGGACTCACCGCGCCCGGTGCTGGCCGACGACCTGCTCCCCGAGCGCGCGCTGGACGGCGACGAGGCGGCCCGGGCCCAGCTCATCCGGGACGTGTACGAACCGCTGCGGCACGGCGGCACGGCCATGCTCGACACGGTCACCACCTACCTGGAGCAGGGTTCCTCGCTCGAGGCCACCGCGCGGATGCTGTTTGTTCATCCAAATACCGTCCGTTACCGGTTGCGCCGGATCAGCGAGCTGACCGGGCTGATTCCCTCGGACGGCCGGGCCGGATTCACCCTGTGGGTCGGCATCGTACTGGGCCGGCTTATGCACAATCGCACATAGATTGTAGGAAACCAACAGGGTCTCTAGGGCAAACTTCGTGCTCTTTGTGACCCAGGTAGCGGACTCCTACAGTGCAGGGTAAGAGAATGCTCGTTATCGCCGCCCCGGGCCAGGGCGCCCAGAGCCCTGGCTTCCTGTCCCCCTGGCTCGAACTCCCCGGTTTCGCCGAGCGCGTCGGCGCCTGGTCGGAGCTGGCCGGTGTCGACCTGATCAGGTACGGGACGACGGCCGGTGCGGACGAGATCCGGGACACGGCGGTCGCGCAGCCGCTGCTCGTCGCGGCCGCCATCGCCGCCGCGCAGACGTTGTTCGGCGGACTCGGCCAGGCCCAGGTGCACACCGGCGCGACAGCCGGGCACAGCGTCGGCGAGCTGGGCGCGGGCGTGATCGCCGGGGTGCTCACCGCCGAGGACGCGATGCGCCTGGTCCGGGTCCGGGGGCAGGCCATGGCGAAGGCCGCGGCCACCGAGGCTACCGGGATGACCGCCGTGCTCGGCGGGGACGAGGCCGAGGTCCTCGACTCCATCGAGGCGCACGGGCTCACCCCGGCGAACATCAACGGCGCCGGGCAGGTCGTCGCGGCCGGCACGCTGGAGCAGCTGGCGGCGTTCGCCGCCGACCCGCCCGCCAAGGCGCGGCTGCGGCCGCTCCAGGTGGCCGGGGCGTTCCACACCCGGCACATGGCCCCGGCGGTGGACGCGCTGCGCGAGGCGGCCGCCACCGTCACGGTCAGCGATCCGGTGCTGCCGCTGCTGTCCAACCAGGACGGCGCCGCGGTCGCCAGCGGCGCGGACTGGCTGGAACGCATCGTCAACCAGGTCAGCGCGCCGGTGCGGTGGAACCTGTGCATGCGCACGATGACCGACCTGGAGGCGGGGGCGCTGATCGAGCTGCCGCCGGCCTGGCACGCTGACCGGACTGGCCCGGCGGGCGATGCCCGGCGTGGCGCTGGCCGCCCTGAAGACCCCCGACGACATCCCCGGGGCCACCAAGCTGATCGCCGAGCACGGCGCGCTGGACCCCTATGACGCGCCGACCGACGACGGTCACACCCCGGAGTGGCGGCTGCTGGTCGCGCCGCTGGCCGGCACGTTCCGCTCCGGGTCGTCTGGCGCGGCCCCTACCGTGGGCGCCGCGCTGCCGGCGGGCACGGACATCGGGCACGTCGAGCAGCGCGGCGGACGGCACCTGATCACCCCGCCGTTCGCGGCCACCGTGATCGAGTGGCTGGTCGAGGACGGTGACCCGGTCAGTGCGGGACAGCCGCTCGTCCGGCTGCAGCCGCATCCGGCCGCCGCCGGCCGGTAATTCCGCCCGGCCTGGGTAGCAGCACCCGATGGGCCACCCCGACCGGCAGACCCCCAACTAGACACCGAACGGCACGGGAAGGAACCACGTTGATGCGAGTCACCGACGCGAGAGCCGGTGCGCGGATCCTGGCGTTCGGCGGGTATCAGCCAGCCCGGGTCGTCACCAACGACGAGATCGCCGAGCAGGTGGAGACCAGCGACGAGTGGATTCGCAGCCGGGTGGGCATCGCCAGCCGCCGGATCGCTGGCCCCGACGAGACGGTGGCTGACATGGCGGCGGCCGCGGGCGGGAAGGCGCTGGCCGCCAGCGGCCTGTCCTCCGCCGACATCGACCTGGTCATCGTGGCCACCTGCACTCCCGAGGCGCCCATCCCCAACACGGCCGCCACCGTCGCGACCCGGCTCGGCATCGTGGCCCCGGGCGCGTTCGACCTCAACGCCGCCTGCGCCGGGTTCTGCTACGCGCTGGGCGCCGCCAGCGACGCGGTCCGGTCGGGCACGTCCCGGCACGTGCTGGTCATCGGAGCCGAGAAGCTCTCCCAGTGGGTCGACTGGACCGACCGCTCGACCTGCATCATCTTCGCGGACGGCGCCGGGGCCGCGGTGGTCGGCCCGGCCGAGGCCGGCGAGGCCGGCATCGGGCCCGTGGTCTGGGGTAGTGACGGCGGCATGGCGGACAAGATCTTCATCAAGGACCGCCAGTCGTTCATCGTCCAGGAGGGGCAGGCGGTGTTCCGCTGGGCGACCACGGCCCTGCACCCCGTCGCCCTGAAGGCCTGCGAGCGGGCGGGGGTGGCCCCCACCGACCTGGCCGCGTTCGTCCCGCACCAGGCCAACCTGCGCATCATCGAGGCCATCGCCAGGAAGCTGGGGGCCCCGCAGGCCCTGCTGGCCACCGACATCGTCCACTCCGGCAACACGTCGTCGGCGTCCATCCCGCTCGCCCTGTCAGCGATGATCGAGCGCGGCGAGGTGGGCTCCGGATCTGCCGTGCTGCTGCTCGGCTTCGGAGCCGGCATCAGCTACGCGGCCCAGGTGATCACGGTACCCTGACCGCGCCCTGGCCCCCGGGCGTGCGCCCGGGGCCGACATATCCATCACCCGAAGGAGAACACAGGCACATGGCCATGACTGAGCAGGAGATCCTCGCAGGCCTCGGCGAAATCGTCGACGAGGTCGCCGGCGTCCCCGCGGACCAGGTCACCCCGGACAAGAGCTTCGTCGACGACCTCGACATCGACTCGCTGTCCATGGTGGAGATCGCCGTGGCGGCCCAGGACAAGTTCGGCGTGGAGATCCCGGACGACCAGCTCAAGAACCTCAAGACCGTGCAGGACGTCGTCACCTACGTGCAAAACGCCGAAGTATCGGCCTGAGCCGGGGGCGCCGCCTTCCCGCGGGACCCATCCGGTGCGCCGTCGCTACCGCGAGCCGGGCGCACCACGTACGCAAGAGGAGCGATTCACAGTGCGGGCAGATCAACCAAGCGTCGTCGTCACCGGACTGGGCGCGACCACGCCGCTGGGCGGGGACGTAGCCTCAACCTGGGAATCGTTGCTGGCCGGCCGGAGCGGGGCGCGCAAGCTCCCCGCCGACTGGACCGAGGTGCCGCTGCCGGTGCAGATCGCGGCCCCGGCCGCGGTCAACCCGGCGACGGTGCTGGACCGGGTGCAGGCCCGGCGGCTGGACCGCTGCGAACAGCTGGCCATCGTGGCCGCGCGGGAGGCCTGGGCCGACGCGGGGTCCCCGGACGTGGACACCGACCGGCTCGCCGTCGTCGTCTCCAGCGGGATCGGCGGCGTGGCCTCCACCATCGCCGCCTACGACACGATGAACGAGAAGGGGTGGCAGCGGCTGTCCCCCTACACGGTCCCCATGCTGATGCCGAACGGCTCAGCCGGCTGGATCGCCATCGAGCTCGGCGCCCGCGCCGAAGTGCACACCACGGTGAGCGCGTGCGCCTCTGGCGCCGAGGCCATCGGCTACGCCATCGACATGATCCGGGCCGGCCGGGCCGACGTGGTGCTGGCCGGCGGGACCGAGGCCGCGATCATCCCGCTGAACGTGGCCGCGTTCGCCGCCATGCGGGCGCTGTCCACCCGCAACGACGAGCCGGAGCGTGCGTCCCGGCCGTTCGACCGGGGCCGGGACGGCTTCCTGCTCGGCGAGGGCGCCGGCATGGTAGTGCTGGAGTCAGCCGAGCACGCCGCGCGGCGCGGGGCCACCGTGCACGCGGTCGCGGCCGGCTTCGGTTACTCCTCGGACGCCCACCACATCGCCCAGCCCGAGCCGGGAGGGACCGGGCTGGTGAAGGCGATAGAGCGGGCGCTGGCCGACTCCGGCCTGCCCGCCGGGCAGCTCGTCCACGTCAACGCGCACGCCACGTCAACGCCCGCGGGCGACGTGGTCGAGGGCCAGGCGATCGCCCGGGCTCTCGGTGACGCGGCCGGCGGCGTCGTGGTGTCGGCGACCAAGTCCATGACCGGGCACCTGCTCGGCGGGGCCGGCGCGGTCGAGTCGGTCGCCACGATCCTCGCGCTCCGCGAGCAGGTCGCGCCGCCCACCATCAACCTGGACGACCCGGACGACGAGGCCGGGGTCGACATCGCCACCGAGCCGCGGAAGCTGACCCCGCACACCAGCGCCCCGATGGCCGCGCTGAACAACTCGTTCGGGTTCGGCGGGGCCAACGTGACGCTCGCCTTCACGGCGGCCTAGGCCCGCACCCCTGGTCCCGCCTCTCCTGCCCGCGTGCTTCCGCCTACCGCAAGGAGACATCCCGTGACGGTCATCGCCGGCGGCACCCCGGCTGCTCCCACCCAGCAGAGCAGCCCCAAGCAGAGCTCCAGCACGCGCCGGGGCGGCGAGCAGACCGCCGTGCGGGCCGCGAGCGTGGCCGCCGCGCCCCGGTCTCCTGACGCTGCGCCAGCGCCGTTCATCTCCCGCGATCCCGAGGTCCGGCTCGAGGCGCTGTTCGACCCGGGCTCGGTCCGCCTGCTCACCCCGCACGACTCGAGCGGGGAGGTCGCGGCCCTCGGCACCATCGACGGGATGACCGCGGTCGCGTTCGCCAGCGACCCGCGGGTCCAGGGCGGGGCCATGGGCAGTGAGGGCTGCGCGGCGATCGTGGCCGCCTACGACGAGGCCCTGGCCCTGGGCGCCCCGGTCATCGGGCTGTGGCATTCCGGCGGGGCCCGGCTGCGTGAGGGCGTGGAGAGCCTGCACGCGGTGGGTACCGTGTTCGCCGCCATGACCCGGGCCTCCGGGAAGATCCCGCAGATCTCCGTGGTGCTCGGGGCGGCGGCCGGCGGAGCCGCCTACGGGCCGGCCCTGACCGACGTCGTGATCCTGTCCGACCACGGCCGCATCTTCGTCACCGGGCCGGACGTGGTCCGCAGCGTGACCGGCGAGGACGTGGACATGGCCCGGCTCGGCGGTCCCGAGCCGCACAGCCGCCGCTCCGGCGTGGTGCACCTGGTGGCCGCCACCGACGCGGACGCGCTCGGCCAGGCCCGGCGGCTCGCCCTGCTGCTCGGCCAGCAGGGCGCGGTGGACACGGACCTGCTGGCCGGGCAGGACGGGGCCGAGCTGGACCAGCTGCTGCCAGAGTCGCGCCGTCGCGCCTACGACGTGCACCCGCTGCTCGCCGGGCTGCTGGACGCGCCGGGCGTCGAGCTGCACCCGCGGTGGGCGCCGAACGTGGTCACCATGCTCGGCCGCCTGGCCGGCCGTACGGTCGGCGTCGTGGCCAACAACCCGCTGCGGCTCGGCGGCTGCCTCGACGCCACCTCGGCGGAGAAGGCGGCCCGGTTCGTCCGGATGTGCGACGCGTTCGGGATCCCCCTCGTCGTCGTGGTGGACGTGCCCGGGTACCTGCCCGGCGTCGGCCAGGAGTGGGACGGGGTGGTCCGCCGCGGCGCCAAGCTGCTGCACGCGTTCGCGGAGGCCACGGTGCCCCGGGTCACCCTGGTCACCCGGAAGGCCTACGGCGGCGCCTACATCGCGATGAACAGCCGGGCCCTGGGCGCGACCCGGGTGTTCGCCTGGCCGGGCGCCGAGGTCGCGGTGATGGGCGCGGTGGCGGCCGTGCGCGTGCTGCACCGGCGCACGCTCGCCGACGTGCCCGCGGACCAGCTCCAGGAGGTCGAGGCGCGGCTGGCCGAAGAACACGAGCGCGAGGCCGGCGGCCTCGAACGCGCCCGGGCCCTGGGCGTGGTCGACGAGGTCATCGAGCCCGCCAGCACCCGGGCGGCGCTCGCCCGGGCCATCGCGGCCGCCCCGCAGCTCCGCGGCCAGCACGGCAACATCCCGCTCTGACCGCCAGCGGCTGGGTAGCGCCCGTGGAGCAGACCCGCGGCGCAGCGGCGCCCGTGGTTGGGTAGAGCCAGCAGTGAAGAGAGCGACCTGGGAGAGCAGCGTCATGGGAGATAACGGGCGGCTGCTGGTGATCGAGCACGAGCTCGACGCGCCGGCCGGCCTGCTCGGCCCGTGGGCCCGGGCCCGCGGGCTGGCCCTGAGCACCGTCCACCTGGGCGGCGGGGACCGGCTGCCCGCCCGGCTGCCGGAAGCCGCCGGCGTGGTGGTCCTCGGGTCGGAGCGGACCGCGTTCGACGACGGCGTCCCCTGGCTGGCCGGCGAGCTGGACCTGGTGGGCCAGGCCCTGGCGGAGGGGGTCCCGCTGCTGGGGATCTGCTTCGGCGGCCAGGTCCTGGCCCGCGCGCTGGGCGCGCGGGTGTACCGGCTGCCTGAGCCCGAGATCGGCTGGGTGCGGCTGGCCAGCCAGCACCCAGGCCTGGCCGGCGGCCCCTGGCTGGAGTGGCACCGGGACGGGTTCGACCTGCCGCCGGGCGCCCGGGAGCTCGCCACCGGGGGCGTCTCGGTCCAGGCCTACGCGATCGGCCCGCACCTCGGCCTGCAGTTCCATCCCGAGGCCACCGAGCCGATCACGGGAGCCTGGCTGCGCGCCACCCAGCCGCCGCTCACCCCCGCCCAGGCGGGCAGGCTCAGCGCGGGCTGGCAGGACGCCGGCGACCGGACCACGGCCGAGGCCGGGATGCTGTTCTCCGCCTGGCTGGACGGCGAGTTCGCCCTGGTGCCGCCGGGGCCGGGGCCCGGCCCGGCGGCGGTCGCGGCCCAGTAAGGTGGCAGCAGTAAGGGGGCGGTAAAGCCAGAGCCGTAGATATGCCCCAAATTAGTAACGGATCGGGCGGGAAAATCTCCCCGATCGCCCGACCGGGACGCTGAGCCCCACGTACGATCGGCGATCTATGCCCCTTGATGAACGCCCTGAAAGCGTAGCCGAGCAGACCGAAACCGACGATGCGGCGCATGTGCCCAGTACCACCGGGAACGGCACCGCGTCCAGGAGCGGTACCGCAGCCGGGAACGGCACCGCTGCTAACGGCAGCGCCGCCGCTAGCACCCGCGCCGATGGTACGGCTGGCACTGGTACCGCCGACGCCGGAATCGCCGGGGACACCCCGGCCGACGGGACCAAGGGCACCCGCCGATGGTGGCTGGACAGACCGACGCAGCTGGCTTTCGCCAGCTTCCTCATGCTGTTTGTCGAACTGGCCCTGATCCGGTGGACGGCGGCGAACAACGTCTACGTCACCAACGCCACTAACTTCGTATTGCTGGCCAGCTTCCTCGGCATTGGCCTCGGCTTCCTGAACGCCAAGTCCAACCGGGACTTCGTGCGCTGGGCCCCGCTGGCGATGGTCCTGCTGGTCGCGTTTGTGCTGGCCTTCCCGGTCATCCTGGCCACCCTGGCCGGCCCGCACCCTTATCAGGGCCTGTTCGGCACCCAGGCGCTCCCCCGCCCGGTCAGCCTGGCAGTGATCTTCGTGCTGAGCACGGCGGTGATGGCCGGGTTCGGCCAGGCCGTGGCCCGGCTGTTCGTGACGTTTGAGCCACTTAAGGCCTACCGGCTGGACATTTTCGGCAGCATCCTGGGCACTGCGGTCTTCACCGTGCTGGCCTTCCTGGAACTGCCCCCGGTGGCCTGGGGCGTGATCGCGGCCGGCGGCCTGGTCCTGCTGCTGGGACGGTCGGCCCGGTGGTGGCAGTACGCGGCGGCCGTGGTCGTGGTGGTCCTGCTGGCCGTCGAGTCGGCGGTCCCCCACCAGCAGTGGTCCCCGTACTACAAGATCTCCGCGGTGGTCAGCGGCAAGACACACCCCGCGCTGTACGTGTCGGCCAACAACATCCCGTACCAGGCGGCCCGTTCGCTGACCGTGCTGCATCAGCAGAAGAAGTTCTACTTCTACCCGTACCAGCACGTGACGCGCTCGTCGCTGAAGAACGTCCTGATCGTCGGGGCCGGCACGGGTAACG
Organism: uncultured Actinomycetes bacterium; assembly: GCA_963781085.1. Classification (GTDB taxonomy): domain Bacteria; phylum Actinomycetota; class Actinomycetes; order Streptosporangiales; family Streptosporangiaceae; genus RYN-230. Next base: position 158,193 of record CAWAES010000002.1, on the reverse strand, counting down.
ACGTCGCGGTGGCGCTGTCCGAGGGCGCGCAGCACGTGGACGCGGTGGAGATCGACCCGGTCCTGATCAAGCTCGGCAAGAGCGAGCACCCGAACCACCCGTACGACAGCCCCCGGGTGACGTTGCACAACGCTGACGGCCGGGCTTTCCTGCAGAACACCAAGCAGCACTACAACCTGATCCTGTTCGCCCTGCCCGACTCGCTGACCGCCGTGAACGGGCAGTCCAACCTGCGGCTGGAGAGCTACCTGCTCACCGAGCAGTCGGTCCAGTCCGCCCGGGCGCACCTGGCCCCCGGCGGCACCATGTCCATGTACAACTACTACTCGAACCACCTGTACAACCGCTACGCGACCACCATGCTGGACGCGTTCGGGCAGGCGCCCTGCTCGCAGGTGGGACCGCCGCTGGGCGGCCGGCGGCTGGCCGTGCTGACCGACAAGCCCGCCGGGGAGACGGTGCCGAACTGCGTCGGGGCCGGCAACGGGAAGGTGTGGCACGGCGCCCAGGTCGCCCCGGCCACCGACGACCATCCGTTCCCGTACCTGCTGAAGAACACCATTCCCTCGAACTACGTGTGGATGCTGGCGCTGATCCTGGCCGCCTCGCTCGTCGCCGTCTGGCTCTTCGGCAGTCGCTCGTTCCGCAAGATGGGCGCCTACATCGACCTGGCCTTCATGGGCGCGGCGTTCCTGCTGCTGGAGACGAAGAACATCGTCCAGTTCGCGCTGCTGTTCGGCAGTACCTGGCTGGTCAACGCGCTGGTAACGGTGGCGATCCTGGTCGCGGTGTACCTGGCGGTGGAAACCGCCCGGCACGTGAAGCTGCCACCACCGGTGGTGCTCTACGCCGCGCTGATCGCCAGCCTGGTGCTGACCTGGCTGATCCCGCAGGACGACCTGCTCACCCTGCCGATCGCGGCCCGGTTCCTGGCCGGCGGGGCGCTGGCCTTCGCGCCGGTGTTCATCGCGAACCTGATCTTCGCGCAGCGGTTCAGCGACGTGGAGACCACCACCACGGCCTTCGCGGCCAACCTGCTCGGGGCCATGGTCGGCGGGGCCCTGGAGTACCTGGCCCTGATCACCGGCTACCGGTTCCTGCTGATCCTGGTGGGCGTGCTGTACGCGCTGGCCTTCCTGTTCCGGACGCTCCGCTACCGGTCGATGGCCCAGACGACCTAGATCGCCGGGGGCCGCCCTCCCGGGCTGGCGGGGCTTCGGCGGAATGAGGACCGCCTGGGCGGCTGTTGGCCCGGGAGACGGCGCGCCGTCTCCCGGGTGGCGCGCCCGGACACCAGGAGGAAACGTGTCAGCTCCAGCTGGGCCGACTGTGCTGGCCAAGCCGCTCTACACCGCCAGGGCCACCGCGACCGGCGGCCGGGCCGGCCACGCCGTCACTGACGACGGCCTGCTCGACGTGCACCTGAAGCCGCCGAAGGAGATGGGCGGCCCGGGCGGGGCCACCAACCCCGAGCAGTTGTTCGCCGCCGGGTACGCGGCCTGCTTCCAGAGCGCGCTCGGGGTGGTCGGCCGCCGGGCCGGCGTGGACACCGAGGACTCGCTGGTCGAGGCCGACGTCAGCATCGGCCCCATCGGAGGCGGCGGGTACGGCCTGGCCGTCGCGCTCAAGGTCTCCATCCCCGGGGTGGACGCGGACACCACGCTGCGGCTGGCCGAGGCCGCGCACCAGGTCTGCCCCTACTCCAACGCCACCCGCGGCAACATCGTGGTCACCGTCGAGGCCAACTGACTCCCCGGCGCTGAGGTGGCCCGGCCAGGCGCTCAGGCGGCCGGGCTGGCCGCGGGAATCCTGGCGTAGGCGCTGAGCACCAGGTCCCAGAACGCGGGCTGGTCCACCGTCATCGCGACCAGGGCGTTGCGGGCCTGCGCGGGCGCGCTGAAGTCGGTCACGGTCATCCCGGCGGTCCAGCGGCCCGCGGTCTCCACGTCCACCCGGGCCGGGTCGCAGCCGAACAGGCCCGGTTCGGCGGCCAGCGCGAGCGCGCACACGTCGTGCACCGGCGGGCCGCCCGCCGCGGCGTCGCCCTGGGCCGGTTCCCCCCGGTAGCCGAGCAGCCCGGGGAGCAGCAGGTCCGCGCCGAGCCGGCCCAGGCCGCGCATCCGCTCCTGGACGGCTGGGGTGGCCCGGGCCTGCAGGGTCACGTCCAGCCCGACCATGGTGACCTGCCACCCGGCCTCGAACACGATCGCGGCGGCCTCGGGATCTGCCGCGATGTTGAACTCGGCGGCCGGGGTGACGTTACCCCGCCCAGCCGACCCGCCCATGATGACGAAGTCGCGGACCCAGCCGGTCAGCCGCGGCTCGCGGCGGACCGCGAGCGCGATGTTGGTCAGCGGCCCGGTCGCGATCAGGGTGATCTCACCGGGGGCCGCGCCGATCGTCTCGATCAGGTAGTCCACCGCGTGGCCGGCGGCCGGGGCGGCCTGCGCAGCGGGCAGCCGGGCCGCCCCCAGGCCGCCCTCGCCGTGCACCTCGCGGGCGTCCAGCGTGGCCCGCAGCAGCGGGCGCGCGCAGCCCGCCACCACGGGCACGTCCGGGCGGCCAGCCAGTTCCAGCACGCTGAGCGCGTTGGCGGTCACCGTGTCCAGGTTGACGTTCCCGCTGACCGTGGTCACCCCGGCCAGGTCGAGGCCGGGATGGCCGCAGCCGAAGACGATCGCGAACGCGTCGTCGATCCCCGGATCACAATCCAGGAGCACCCGGGCTGGCGAATTCACCGTCTCATCGTAGGCGGGCCGGGACGGGCCGGACAGCTCTCATCCGGGCCGCAGGCCCGGGCCAGGCCTGGCCTCAGCCGGTGGCGTGCAGCCAGCGCACCGGTGCGCCCTCCGCCGCGCACCGGAACGGCTCGAGTTCCGCGTCCCAGGGCCGCCCCAGCAGCCGGTCGAGTTCCTCTTCCAGCGTGGTGGTGGCGGCCACCTGGAGGCCGGACTGGGCGGCGGTGGCCACGGTCATGGCCGCGAGCAGCCGGTTCTCCGGGATCATGATGTCCCCGTTGGCCCCGGTGACCGCCGAGAAGGTGCCCAGCGCCGGGGTGTAGCTGTACCGGACCGGGTCGCAGCCCGCGCTGGCCTCCTCGGTCACCTCGAAGCGCAGCCGGTTCCAGCCGGACAGCGCCGACGTGATCGACCCGGCCGTGCCGGGCCGCGCCTGCCAGTTGAGCTCGCCGCGCAGCGTACCCGGCGCGGCCGGCTGACCGACCCAGGCCAGATCGACGGGTACGCCAAGAACCCCGGCGACCGCCCATTCGATGTGCGGGCACAGCGCCGGGGGCGCGGAATGGACCTGCAGCACGCCGTGAACTGACACCAGACCTCCCTGCGAGTGACCGAGGTGCGTCTTCCCCAACGACCTCGGACCCCTGCGCTAGCGGTGATCCGGATATCAGCGAACAGCTTATGCCTGCCCGGCACATCGGCAAGCCCGCCTGGGGCCTGCCTACCGGGAGCGATCCGCGTTCCCGCGCCAAATTGTGCCTCACTGCGCGCCGAAGCACCAGGGCAGCGGCGCTTTTGGCTAACATTGCCGGCCAGACTTCGATGACCAAACCGCCCAGATAGGCCCTAACGTCCTGGCGCGCCGGCATGATGTAGTGGTCGGGTGAGCGAGCGGGATGTCGCCGGGCTGTTATTCACCGCCGAGATGTACGGCGTGCAGTTGGACCAGTTAACCGTCCTGCTGGCGGTCAGCGAGGTCCGGGCCCGGGGCCTCGCGGCCCGGTGGCGGGAGCAGGGCTACGCCGAGTCGGCGCGGCTCGGGCCAGGCCGCCCGTGGGTCTGGCTGACCCGGGACGGGCTGCTGGCCTGCGGGCTGCCGTACCGGCCGTCGCCGCCCGCCCTGTCCCGGCTGGCGCACCTGCGCGCCGTGACCGCCGTCCGGCTGGCGCTGGAGTCCACGCCCGGGTACCTGGCCGCGGGGGCGTACTGGCGCAGCGAGCGGCGGCTGCGGGCCCGGATGGGCAGCAGGGTGCCGCTCCGCGAGCACCTGCCGGACGGGGAGGTGCACTGGCCAGACACCGGCGCCCCGGACACTCGTGGCCCGGACACTGGCGGCCCGGACCAGGACGGCAGAGCCCCGCCCGGAGGTCCCGGCGCCGCCCCGCCGTGGGCTGGCGAATGCTGGGCTATCGAGGCGGAACTCACCCGCAAGACCGTGCGCCGCACCACGGCGATCATGGCCGAGATCCTCACCCGGACCGGCGACTACGGCGGCCCGGCCGCGGAGGTCCGGGTCCCCGGGGCCCCGCCGCGGCACGCCCGGGTGCTGTACCTGTGCTCGTCCGCGGCCCGGCCGACCGTCATCCGGGCCCGGGCCGCCCTGCCCGGCGCGCTGGCCGCCCGGGTGGAGGTCAGGGGCCTGCCCGCGGGCGCCGGACTGAGCGACAGGGCCGCGACGTGACCCGCCGCTACGCAGGCTTCTCCCTGACCCGCGGCGTCGCGAGGATCATCTGGCGGCTGCTGCGGGGGACGGTTTTCGTTGCGGCAATGATCCTGGCCGCGCCCGCCGTCCTGGTCGCGGCCTACTCGGCCACCCTCGCGTGGTTCCTCGGCTGGCCGCCGCGACAGCTGTACCGGGCGGCGGCCTGGTGCCTGCCGATGCTCGCCGCGTGGCTGGCCGCGATGGCCGCTAGCGGCCAGTCCTGGTCGCGGCTGGCCGCCGCCCCGTACCTCACCTGGCTGGCCGCGTGGCACGAGGCCGCGGCCGGCGGCTACCTCAAAGCCGCGGTGACCGTGGCGCCGCTGGCCATCCCGCTCGGCCTGGTGGCCGGCGGCCTGGCCTGGTCCTGGCGCATCTACACCATGGAGACGGGCAGCGGCGGGCTGGCGCCCAGCGCCCCGGCCGCCTTCGACCAGCGCCAGTGGCGGCATCAGGTGCGCACCGCCCGGGCCCGGATCAGCGCGCCTGGCTCCGTGCCGTTGCTGCTCCGCGACGGGAGCGTGGTGGCCGGGGCCACGATCCGGACGGTGCGCCATCCGGCCCGGCCGCTGTCCGTCCTGCCATACCCCCGGCTGCGCTCGCACCAGGTGGTGCTCGGCACCACAGGGACGGGCAAAACTACTTTGCTGCTGAGGTTGTGGGCCGGCTTCATGGCCCGGGGGATGGAGTTGCACGCGGCGGGCCGCGCGCCGCGCCCGCTGCTCGTCGTGCTGGACTGCAAGGGCGGGGCGGATTCCCGCCGGATCGCCGACCGGGCCCGCCGGGTGCTGCGCGGGGCGGGCGCCACGGCCACGGCGATCTGGCCCGACGAGGCCAGCCTGTCGCTGTGGGCGCTGCCGCCCCGCCAGCTCGTCAGCACCCTGGTGGACATGGTCGAGTCGGGCACCGGCGGCGCCGCCTACTACGCCGACGTCCTGGAAGAGATCGTCCGGCTGGCCGTGGACGCCCCGGGCGGGCCGCCGGCCAGCACGGCCGACTTCCTCGCGCGGCTGGACGCGAACTGGCTGGCGGTGGCCTACGCGGGCACACCGGACATCGCATCCGCCGGGCTCCTGCGAACTTCGGCCGGGCACGTCGGCGACGTGGCGTTGCGGTACCGGGCGCTGCTGCGCCGGCTGGAGCCGGCCTGGACGGGCCGGGCGGGTTCGGTGACGCCGACGCCTGGTACTGCGTCCTGGAGGGGACCGCCGAGATCGCCGTGGCCGAGGCGCAGGCGCGGGCGCTGGTTAACCTGCTGGCCTGGTTCGCGGCGGGCGGTCCCGCGGGAGCCGGTTCCGCGGGAGCCCGGCGGGACATCCTGCTGGCGGTGGACGAGTTCAGTGCGGTGAGCCGCCGCCTGCCGATCTGGCAGTTGTACGAGCGGGCCCGCTCGCTCGGCCTGGCGGTCCAGGTGTCAGCCCAGTCCTGGCCGGGGCTGGCCGCCGACGAGGACGAGCGGTACCGGGTGGCGACTACGGCGGACGGCGGCATCTGGCTGCTGCGCACCCCGCATCCGGAACCGGTCGCTGCCCTGGCCGGCGCGCGGCGGGTGGTCGACACGGCCCGGCGGCTGCTGGGCGTGCCGCTGTGGGCCCAGCGGGGGTGGGCCCACGAGGGGCTGTCCCGGGCCGAGGGCACGCCGGTCGTCGACCCCGAGATCATCCGCGGCCTGGACGTCGGCCAGGCCGCCTACATCTATCGCGGCGGGGTCACTTACGTGCAGGTGAAACGGCTGGTGGCCGGGCCGGCCGAGCTGGCTGGCCCGGCTCCGGGCGCTGGACCCGAAGCCGGCAGCACCGGTGCGGAGCGGGCCAGCGTGACCCCGGCTGAGCCGCTCGCGGCACCAGCCGACGAGCCCGGCCCGGTCCGGCCGGCGGAGCTCGGCGCGCTGCTGGACCAGGCGTTCGGGGAGGAACCGTGAGCGGCCTGGCCGGTGGCGCCGACCCGTTCGCCGCCCTCGGCCTGCCGCCGAGGGTGGACCTGACCGACGACGACGTGCGGGCCGCCTGGCGCCGGATCGCTACCGCCACCCACCCGGACCGGGCCGATGGCGGTGACCCCGGGCGGTTCGCGGTGGCGGCGGCGGCCTACACGGTCCTGCGGACCCGGTCCGGGCGTGGTGAGGCCCTCGCCGACCTGGCGTCCCCCTCCCCCGCCCCAGGCCAGCCCCGGACGCCGGCTTCCCGGCCCCGTCGGCGCCCGGACACCCTGGACCGGCCAGATGGCGCGGCCCGGCCGGGAGCCCTTCGGGTGACCGGGCCGGGGCGCCTTAGCGCGGCCCGGTTGCTGTCCCGGGTCCGCCGGGGCCGCCCGGCCCGCCTGGCCCTCCGGGTGCTGATCGCCGCCGCGCTGAGCGCCGTGGCGGTAGCCGTGGCCGGGTCGGAGCCCGCCACGCCCGCGCTGATCACGGGCGCTCTCACCTGGCTCCTGCTCACCGCCCGCCACGACCTCGCCCCGCCCCCCTGACCACCACCCACGCTCCGAGCCCCGCCCACCCCGGAGCCCCGCCCTGCCCTCCCAGCCCGGCCCCGTCCTGCTAGCAACACCAATCCCGCAAATCACCCCAGTCCCTCAAACCACCTCATCCCCCGGCCCGTCGGCGGACCAAACGTTGATGCGCCTGGGCAGCATCGGTTGCCTGGCAACACGAACGGTCACAGCGCCGTTGCTCTGGGGGGGTGAGGGACGCAAGCGACGTCTGGGACGTGGGGACGCTCCCCGGCGCGCGGCGCGGCGGCAAAACAGCCGACCGGGTTACCGGTAAGAGATTTCTTACCTATTATCGGCGACATGACTATCAGCCAGGTGCAACTCTTCTCGCTGCCCGTCACCGACCAGGACCGGGCCAGGGACTTCTACGTGGACACGCTCGGCTTCGAGCTCGTGGCGGACACCTCGATGGGCCCGGACCAGCGCTGGGTCCAGGTCAGGCCGCCCGGGTCAGGTACCTCGATCACCCTGGTGACCTGGTTCCCGACCATGCCGGCCGGGTCCGTCAAGGGCACGGTGCTGGAGACCGGCGACCTGGACGGCGACGTGACGGCGCTGCGGTCCCGGGGCGTGGTCATCGACGCCGGTATCCAGGAGGCGCCCTGGGGGCGCTTCGTGACCTTCGACGACCCGGACGGCAATGGCCTCGTCCTGCAGGCCACCGCGGCCGCCCCGCCGGCCGGCGGCTGAGGCCGGCGATGCCTGGCCCGGACGTGTTCGACGCCATCGCCAGCCCGGTCCGCCGCGCCCTGCTGGACGAGCTCACCGGCGGCGCGCGGTCGGTGCACGACCTCGCGGCGCCGTTCCAGATGAGCCGCCCGGCCGTGTCCCAGCATCTGCGGGTCCTGCGTGCGGCGGGCCTGGTCGCCGAGGAACGAGTCGGCCGGGAACGGCACTACCGGCTCGACGCCCGGCCGCTGCGGGCCGTGGCGGACTGGGCGGCTCACTACGAGCAGTTCTGGCAGCGGCACGCCCGGCTGCTCCGCGACCTCCTGGAGGAGGACAGCTGATGGCGTCCATCGAAGTCGGCGAGTTCCTGCCCCAGCCACCCGGGCGGGTGTGGCAGGCCCTGACCGACTCGGCCCTGCTGGCCCGGTGGCTGATGCCGAACGACTTCAAGCCGGTGGTCGGCCACACGTTCACGTTCCGCACCGAGCCGGTCCCCCAGCACGGCTTCGACGGCGTCGTGCACTGCGAGGTTCTCGACCTGGAGCCACCCCGGCTGATGCGCTTCAGCTGGCGCGGCGGGGACCTCGACACCGTCGTGACCTGGTCCCTGGTACCCGAGGGCACCGGCACCCGGCTGCTGATCACGCACGACGGCTTCGATGAGACCGACCCGGGCCAGCGCATGGTCATGGGGATCCTGGGCGGGGGCTGGCGCGGGCACCTGATCCGGCAGCTCGGCACCCTGCTGGCCGGGGACCAGGCTTAGCGGGACGCGGGCCTAGCGGGACGGGCCTAGCGGGGCGCGGGGCCGGTGACGACGGGGCGGGCGGGGTCGGTAATCCAGTCCGACCAGGAGCCGACGTAGAGGGCCGCCGGGATCCCGGCGAGGCTCAGCGCCAGCACCTCATGGGCGGCGGTCACGCCCGAGCCGCAGTAGACGCCCGTCGTCACCGCCCCGTCCGCAGCGACTCCCAGCCCGGCGAACCGGGCCCGCAGCGCCTCCGGATCGAGGAACCGGCCGCCGGGCCCCAGGTTCCCGGTCGTGGGCGCGCTGACCGCGTCCGGGATGTGCCCGGCGACCGGATCGACGGGTTCCACCTCGCCCCGGTAGCGCTCGGCCGCCCGGGCGTCAAGCAGCACGCCCTCGCGGGCGACCCGGGCCGCGCCGGCCGCGTCGAGCAGCGGCAGGTGACCGGGCCGGGCGGTGAAGGTCCCGGGCGCCGGGGCCGGGGCGGGCCCGGTCTCGATCGGCTCGTCCGCGGCCACCCAGGCCTGGTAGCCACCGTCGAGGACCTGCACCTGCTGGTGCCCGAAGTAGCGCAGCAGCCACCAGGCCCGGGCGGCCGCCACCGAGTCGTTCTCGTCGTAGACCAGCACGGGCCGGTCGTCGTCCACGCCGGCCCGGCGCATCGCCGCCTCGAACGCGTCCGCGTCCGGCAGCGGGTGCCGTCCCCCCGGTCCCCCGTGGCCCCCGGGGCCGGAGGACCCGGGCCCCCCGGCTCCCCTGACCCGGGGCGGGCCGGCCAGGTCGCGGTCCAGGTCCACGAACCGCGCGCCGGGCAGGTGACCTTCGCGGTAGCGGTCGAGACCAGGTGGGCCGCCGAGCCGCCACCGCACGTCCAGCAGGACCGGTGCCGGGCCAGCCGCGAGTACGGCCGCCAGCGCCGCGGGTTCGAGGGTTGAATCCACCGTTATATCCCTTCCGCCCCTACTGGGCGTAACATCCCGATCCTGCCCGGATCGTCCTCCAGGCCAGGATCGTTCTGTGGATAACTAACCCCTGATCTGTGGATGAACCTGCGCCTGCTTTGATTTCCCGGTGCGTAACTGTGGATAAGCGGGCCTTCCCGGTGCTGCGGGAGTCTATCGGCCTGGGTCAGCCCGTGATCGTCGTCAGATGCTGGTGACGCTCAGCAACGGGACGAACTGGTCGCCGGGCGTCAGCGAACCGTGCATCCCGACGAGTGAGGACTCCAGCGGCTCCGCCTTGGTCGCGACGAGTGCCCAGGGGCCGGCCGGCGCCGCCACCACGTCCCCGATCCGCGGGGCGAACCGGGGCTCGACCGGGCCGAACCAGCCCGCGTCGATGGCCTCGTCGCGGGACGCCACCCAGGCCCGGCTGCCGAGCACGCCCTGCCAGGTGGCCAGCACGTCGGGCGCGGCCCCGGGCATGGTGTAGACGTGCCGGGCCCGCGGCTCGCCGCCGAGCAGTGCGACCCCGTCCCGCAGCCCGGGGACCAGGTCCACGTCGATCCGGTCGTCCGGCCCCGCGTCCACCATTCCGTGATCGGCGGTGACGTACAGCATCGTGCCCGCCGGCACGGAGCTGGCCAGCTGCTCGGCCATCTTGTCCACGTGGGAGAGCTGGTAGGACCAGGCTTCGGACTGGGACCCGAACACGTGGCCGGTGCCGTCCAGGTCCGGATGGTAGACGGTGACCAGGGCCCGGTCTGAGTCGGCCAGCGCCCACGACGCCTGCGCGACGAGCGCGCCCATGCTGTCCGCGGGACGGTAGGTGGCACCGCGCATGGCCGCGACGGAGAAGCCGGTCTTCTCCAGCCCTCGTGCGGCCACCCGGAAGGCGGCGACGTCGGCGGCCGCCGCACGCTGGTAGATCGTCGGGGCGGGCTGCCATGTCAGCGGGTTGACGTGCTCGTCCCAGCGCAGCCCGTTGAGCAGCCGGTCCTGGCCCGGCACGGCGACCCGGTAGCCGAGCATCCCGTGGCGGCCCGGAGGCAGGCCGGTGCCCAGGGAGCTCAGGCTGGTCACGGTGGTCGCCGGGAATCCCGCAGTCAGCGCGCGCCCGCTGAACGTGAGCTCGGACAGGAACGGGGCCGCGGCCTGGTGGGCGCGGAGCAGTTCCCAGCCCAGGCCGTTGACGATCAGCAGGCACACCCGGCGGGTGGGAGCCAGCGCGAGCGGGTTGGCCGCGTCGCCCACTCCCAGCGAGGCGAGCAGCGAGGTGGCCAGGTCGGAGAGGGTTCCCTCACCGTAATCGGGCACAGTGGCCGAGGTCATCGGCTCGTCGGTCATGCTGCTGCCCGTCAGTGGCCGGGGTGGGTGGTCGCCTCGGTCAGCGCGACCGCGAAGTCCAGTACCTGCCGGACGGCCTCGTCACCGTCCGCCGCCTCGCTCACCCGCATGGCCAGGTCGTCGGCGGTGATGGTGCCGGTATAGCCGTGATCGGCCTCGCAGTTCTCATCCCCGCAGTGAGCCGGCTCCAGCTCGACGTGGGACAGGACGTTCCAGCCGATGGTGAGCACGACCTCGGTCGGCATGGTCACCCCGGGCACGTAGGAGGCCGGGTCGGGGACGACCCGGGTCACGGCCACGGACGAGATCCGTGAGAACCGCACGGCCTCGGTACTGGTCTCCGCCTGCGGACGGGCTCCTGGCTCATCGTCCGCGGGATTCTCGTCGGTATGGGAGTAGACCAGCCGGGACGGGGTCAGCACCAGGACGGTCATGTGGCGGCGGACCTCCATGGCCGGGTCAAACAGGGCGTCGGCCTGGACTACGTAAGACACCACGGCCTCCGCGCCCAGGGCGGAGAACACGGCGTCCGCCACTAGCCCGGGGTAGTAACCGCTTCGCTCGATGGCTGACCGCAGCCCGACGGCTGTGGTTTTGGTATCCCTCATGTCTCCATCCTGCACTGCCTGGGGACCAGAGCTCGCAGAACGGGCCATCAATCGTCGTAGTGAGGTTTTGCGGGCCCCGCGCACGCTGCTCACGCTGGCACCGTGCCGACCGTGGCGGAACGGCCGAGAACGTTGCTCATGCAGGTCAGCGCGGTCATAACCGTGACGATATGTCCCCGAAACCGCAAATGACACCCCCCACTGCGTCCGTTCGCAGGCTCAGGCTAGCCGTTCGCCGCCATTTCCGGCAGGCGGTCTGGAACCGGGGCACAGCCGCCCAGGACCACCGGGCTGGCGCACCAGGACCGGCCGCCGGCCTGCCGCCGTCCTCACGGCGCCTGAGTCCACCAGAGGTCTTCCTGGCGGGAGCACCAGGCCGGGTCGTTGAGCCGGCCGAGGTCCGCAGCGGTGATGATCCCGTGCTCGATCAGCACCCGGACGACCACCTCGTCAGAGAGCCTGGTCTCCGCGCGGACCAGGCCGCGGTCGGTGATCTTGCGCCGCAGCACCTTGATGTGCTCCGCCACCCGCGCGGACAGGCGGTCCCGGAACGCGGGGTCGGTGTCGAAGCGCTCCATCTCGTGGTACGCGCCGGTCACCTCGAGAGCCGCCTTGGCGATCTCGGGCGTGCGCGGCAGCGGGCTCGCCCCGGCCGGGTCGAGCAGCCAGGGACGGCACCACATGAGCGCCACGAGGAAGATCTTCGTCATCGGGTCCAGGTACAGCGGGAGCAAGGTGACGTCCTCGTCCTGCCACACCCGCATGCCCTCGGGCGCGGAGTCGCCCGCGCCGGACTGGCCGGTGACCATCACGCACAGCGGCTGGCCTTCGTCGAGCATGGCCCGGGAGCCCACCAGGGTCATCCCGGCCCGCAGGAACCAGCCGCCCGAGGGCTCCCCCTGGTCCTCCATCCGGGGCAGCCTGATCCGGTACCCCTCACCCTCGGTGTAGAGCGCGTGGGTCCGGCTGATGTTGGCGATCCAGACGCCGTCCCCGATGGCGCTGATCACCCCGGCCCGGCGGGACAGCCCCCGGCCCGCCGCGACGGTCAGGTCGGCGTCCGGGCCCCGGCCGAACACCAGGCGACCGCCTTCGGGGACACCGACAACCAGCCCGGACGGCGTGCTGACCCGCGCTGCCGGGGAAGTGGCCTGCCCGACCGCCATCGCCTTCCTGTCCTGCCTGCCTATCTTGGGTCTCTCCTGAGCGAGCTGTGCGAGGAGTGCGAGGAGTGGCGGCGAGGCAGCCACTCGTCCCGTGACGCGCATTCTAGAGCCTGCCGCGGCACAACCCGGATCCCCTAGTCCGGGGATAGCGGCCCGGCTCCGGAGGGGGTTAGCTATGACCCAGCCCGGGGCGAGCCCGGAAACGGCTCGCAGGTGGGCCTGCCCTGGTGGCAGGCGGGTCCGTGCCGTGGGAGACCACGGTATGGGTTTTGGGTGCACGAGGATTCGCTTAGCCGCGTCATCCTGGGACTCTCCGGGGGGACTCCGGCAAGCCGGGCATCCGGTGCCCGCCCCGGGCAAGGGGGGCTAGGGGGAAGGACAGTCCGGCGGGCCGGGCCCGCGCACCGGGCCCGGCCCAGCGGCGCGTCAGCCCGGCCGCCCGCCCGGCCCCCAGACCCCGGACTCGCGTCACCCAGGGGGCTGACCCCAAGCCCTACCGCAGGATGACGCCCGGCCGGCGGACGCGCCCGTACCCTGGGCTAGTGGCCGCTATCTATCTCTGGCTGCGCCGACATCCCCAGCTGGTGGACGGCGTTCTCGCCGCCGTCCTCGCGATCCCGGTCGTGGCGGCGGCCTTCGCCGCCCGCGAATACCGCCTGGTCCCGCTCGCCCTGGCCCTGACCATCCCGCTTGTCTTCCGCCGGGACCACCCGGTGGCCGCCTTCACCGCCGGGGTCGTGGTGGGCGCCGTCCAGGTAGCGCTGGACATCCACGTCAACCTGATCGACGTGGTCATCCTGATCCTGCTCTACACGCTGGCCGCCTATTGCCAGCGCCGGGTGTCCGTGGCCGGGCTGGCCGTCTGCCTGGCCGGGTCGGCCGTCGCGGTAGCCCGCTGGGCCCCGACCGGGCTCAGCCTGACGCACTGGCTCATGGTCGGCTCGATCATGTTCGCCGGGTCCTCGCTGATCGCCTGGGTGCTCGGCGACTCGATGCGGTACCGGCGCCGTTACTACGCCGCGCTGGAGGACCGCGCGGCCCGTCTGGAGCGGGAACGCGACGCGCAGGCCCAGATGGCCGCGGCCGCCGAGCGGGCCAGGATCGCCCGCGAGCTGCACGACGTCATCGCGCACAACGTCAGCGTCATGGTGGTGCAGGCGGACGGGGCGTCCTACGCCCTGGACAGCTCGCCGGAGCGGACCCGGCAGGCGCTGGGCGCGATCGCGAGCACCGGGCGGCAGGCGCTGGCCGAGATGCGCCGCATGCTCGGCGTGCTGCGCAGCGACGACGGCGGCCCGGGCGTGGTGCCGCAGCCTGGCCTCGGCCAGCTGGGCGAGCTGCTCGACCAGACCCGGGCCAGCGGGCTGGAGGTCTCGTTCACCGTGGAAGGGGTGCCCGGGGCGCTGCCCGGCGGGCTGGCCCTGGCGGCCTACCGGATCATCCAGGAGTCGCTGACCAACACCCGCAAGCACGGCGGTCCCCGGGCGAGAGCGACGGTGCTGCTGCGCTACTGCGAGGACGTGCTGCTGCTGCAGATCACTGACGACGGGCAGGGCGCCAGCGTGGCGGACGGCGCCGGTCACGGGCTGACCGGGATGCGTGAGCGGGTCGCGCTCTACAACGGCACGCTGCGCACCGGCCCGCTGCCCGCCGTCGGTGGCTACCAGGTCACCGCGACCCTGCCGCTCAGCTCCCTCCCCGTGGCCGGCCAGGCCGCGCCCGCCGCGCCCCCGCAGCCGGCTGCCCACGTACCCGAGTCCGCTGCGTGAGCGGGCTGAAGGAGCGGCTTAGCGCGCCGCGGAGGCGCAGAGGAAGCACAACATGATCAACATCATGCTGGTCGACGACCAGGAACTGGTCCGGACGGGCTTTCGCATGGTGCTCGACGCGCAGGACGACATGACCGTCGTCGGCGAGGCCGGCGACGGCCTGACCGCCACCCGGCTGCTCCAGTCCCGGCCCACCGACGTGGTGGTGATGGACGTGCGGATGCCGCGGCTGGACGGGATCGAGGCGACCCGCCAGATCTGCGCGGCCGGCGACCGGCCGCGGGTGCTGATGCTCACCACGTTCGACCTGGACGAGTACGCGTACGCCGCGCTGAAGGCCGGGGCCAGCGGCTTCCTGCTCAAGGACGTCCCCCCAGAGGAGCTGCTGTTCGCTATCCGGGCGGTGCATTCGGGGGACGCGGTCGTCGCGCCCTCGACGACGCGCCGGCTGATCGACCGGTTCGCGCCGCTGTTCCCGGCGGCCGGCTCCCCCGCGCCGCCAGGGCTGGACACGCTGACCAGCCGGGAGCGCGAGGTCCTGGCCCACGTGGCGCAGGGCCTGTCCAACGCCGAGATCGCCCAGCGCCTGTTCGTGTCGGAAGCGACGGTGAAGACGCACGTGGGCCGCGTCCTGGCCAAGCTCGGGCTGCGCGACCGGGTCCAGGCCGTGGTGTTCGCCTACGAGACGGGCCTGGTCCGGGCGGGCGGGACGGGCTGACCCGCCCCGGCCCGCCGCTCAGCCGCCCGCCGCTCAGCCGCCCGCCGCTCAGCCGCCGCGCTGCCGCTGCCAGCCGCCGCCTCGAAGGCGCGGCCGACCGTGGTGACGGCCGGGCCGCTGCGGAACAGGCCCATGCTGCCGTCGGTCGGCGTGGCTTCCAGCCCGAACCACGCGTAGCGCTGCACGTAGCTCAGCCGCTGCAGCATCGCGGTCGCGGCGGTGAGGAACGCGGCCTGCTGCTTGCGGGACGGGGTCTGCGGGGAGCCGCCGAAGTTGGCCAGCGCGAACTCGGTCAGCCAGATCGGCTTGTGGTAGCGGGCGTGCACGGCCTTCAGGTAGCTCTCCAGCTGGCTGACCGCGGGCCCGGTAGCGAAGTCAGACCCGTACCAGTGCAGCGTGACGAAGTTGACCCGGTAACCGCGCGCCGCGGCACCGGACATGAACTGGTCCAGCCAGCCGCCCGGGGTGGCCCCGCCGGTGGCTACCGCCGGGCTGCCCAGCCGCAGCCCGGTCGCCATCAGCTTCGGCCACAGGCTGAGAGCCTGGGCGGGACTCATGTTCGCCTGGCCGCTCATGTCCGGCTCGTTGAAGCTGAGCAGGTCAGGCCCCTCGCCGCGCACCTCGCTGAGAGTGCTGGCGTTCACGTTCGCCGACCCCCAGATCAAAGGCACGAAACGAGGACCGCCGGCGCTGCTGACCCCCGCGGCGGGTGAGGCAGACCAGGTGTAGTACCAGGACGCTCGCGACTGGGCCAGGGCCTGCCCGGCCCCGGTGAAGGCCCAGGCGGCCACGCCCTTCTTGACGCTGCTGACCGGAGCGGGCGGGGCGGGCTTGCGGGACGGGCGGGTGCTGCGGACCGGCTTGGGGGACGAGCGGGCCAGAGCCTGGGTGACCGGCGTGGGCGGGGCCGCCGGAGCGGCCTGCACGGGCCGGGTGGCCGCGGCCGGGTGGGCCCCGTGCAGGTGGACCACGGCCGCCCCGCCGGCCACCACGCAGGTGGCCGCGACCGTGACCGCGGCCAGCTTGGCCGGCATCGCCCCGCCCGCCTTGGCCAGGATCCGCGCGTGGCGCGAATGACCCGCGGCGCGCCGGAGCGCCCGGGCCGCGTGCGCGCCGGCGGGCCGAGTGCCGGCCGGGGGCGTACCGGTGCCGGGCGGGTGGGCCGCGTGCGCGCCGGTCCCCGGCGCATGGGTCCGGGGCGCATGGGTCCCGGGCGCCCGGGTTCCCGGCGCAGGCGGGATGAAGGCCCGGGCCAGGGCTCCGGGCAGCGGCACCAGGGTGAGGCCGGCCAGCAGCCGCTCGGCCGGGATCAGCCCGTCGTGCTGCGCCCCGCAACGCCCGCAGGCGCGGATGTGCCGTGCGATCCGCTTGCGCCACAGCGGGCTGGGCACCCCGTCCCAGTCCGCGACGGTGAACTCCAGGCCCGGGCACGGTGGTTCGGCGCGCAGCGCGCGCACCACTACCCGGCACGTGGTGAGCTGCTCCTTCAGCCGCCCGATGCGCACCGCCACGTGGGTCGCAGGCAGGCCGAGCGCGGCGACGAGCTCGTTCCGGTCCAGCTCCCCGGCGGCCTCCAGCCACCACAGCGCCAGCAGTTCGCGGTCCCCGGCGTCGAGCCAGCGGGTGGCCTGCGCGGTCTCCTCCCGCTGGCTGGACAGGCCGAGCCGGAGGATGGTCAGCTCCACGAAGTCGGCCTCAGGGTCGGCGACCTCGTCGCTCAGGTCGGCGGCCGCCACGCCCTGCCGGGCCCGGTAGTGATCGCGCATCTGCCGGATGGCCACCGCGACCAGCCAGGACCGGAACGCGGCGGGGTCGCGCAGGTCGCCCAGGCCGCGCACGGCGCGGAGCATGGTTTCCTGCACCACGTCGTCCACGTCAGCGTGCCCGCTGAGGCCGCGGCCAACGATGTTGTAGATCAGGGGCAGGTAGCTGGACAGCAGGCTGTCCAGCGCCTCCGCGTCCCCGGCCTGGGCGGCGATCACCGTCTGCACCCCGGGCCCGCCGCTGCGCGGCATGTGCATGGCACCTCACCCTCGTCGGTGTGGGCGGCAGGAGTCCGCCCTCAGGGGAGACGCCGCAACACCGGGCCGGATAACAGAAAACCCGCCAGCCGCATGATCCCGCGCCGTGGCGGACGGGGCGGGTGGTTTGGGCCTGCCGCCGCGGGACCCGGCGTTGTGATGCCTTGCGGCCGGCGGGGCGGGGACGCCGCGCGGCCGGCGGGCCCTTTCCGGTCCGCCCCGCCTCTTGCTGTTATCAGACCATCAGGCGGAATGGCGATCCCCTCTCTGCCGGGCGCTGGCCTAACAGAGAGAGGCCGTAACGCTGAAGCGTCAAATCCGCGCTGCGGTCGGCGATATCGCAGCGAGCCGTCCACGCAACTGGACCAGCAGATCGAAGTGACGGCCTCGGCCCGCGGTCTGCGGCAGGTGGCTGTTATGGCGGTGGGAAGGTTTGGGGACCGAGGGTGAGCTGGCCTGATGCTGTTGCCTGCAGGTGGTACAGCCCGCCTCCGGACCCGTCTACCACGAATATCTCCACGAGCCCGGCCTGGTTGAAGCCGACCGCTGGAGCGCCCAGCTTTCCCCCGTCAGCCGCGCCACTGGAACCTGGCACTGTCGCTAGTCTGGACCACTGCGTCCAGGTGTCCGCATCGGCGGCGGTCTGCGCCGTGTGCCATACCTGGTAGCCGGCGCTGCCGATCAGGACTAGCCTGCCGGTAGCGTCCCCCGCCACCCCGAGCCACATGGCCCCGGGCTGCGGTCCCGTTGCGGGCAGGGCAGCCCAGGGCGACCAGGAACGGGGATCGGTGGCTGTCCGCAGCACCCGGTGCCACACACGGGCGTCATCAGTGTCGGCGAACAATTCGAGCCGGCCGTCCTGGTGTGCCGCCAGCGTCGGCGCGCTAACGGGCTTCCCGGTGGGCATGCCGAGCGGTTCCCACCTTGACCACTGCGTGCCACCTGCCAGCGGTGCCACAACTTGCCATAAGTCCCGAACCCGACAGCCGGGGTACCGCTTGGGATTTCCACCGCAAACACTTCTGCCCTGTTGTCGGCGAGGGTGGCAGCGGACGCAGCCACCGCTGCCGCGCCGCCCGGCTGGCCGAGGGAAGTCCACGCCGGCCAGAACGCGCTCGCCTCCGGCTGTGGTGAGCTGACGTGCCACACGCTTCCGTCCGCGACCACGACGGCCATAACCCGGTTATCGGGAAGTTGCGTGAGCGTCACCGGGTCGTGGGCGCGACCCCCGCCGGGGTTGCCCAGCAAGTCCCAGTCCGACCAGCCCTGGTCAGGATCGGTCTGCCAGGAGTGCCAGACGGCCTCATCCTTCCCGTCGATCACGAAGGCCTCGAGACTCCCGCCGGGGCGCTGCTGGATAACAGACAGTGAACTGGGGTCACCGCGGCCCGGTTTGCCCAGCGGCTGCCAGTCCACCGCCCACTGATCGCCGGATGGGGTCTGCCTGGCACGCCAGACAGACGCCCCAGGTCCGTTCAGGCCCGTCGTGGCCACGAGTTCCAGCAGGCTGTCAATGCCCGTGCCCAGAGTGACATTAGAAGGCCAAGCGCCAGGATCCTTGACCGGGATCGCGGCCAGGCACGCGCCTGGCCGCGCAGGCTTGATCAGAGGCGCTGGCGGGCCGGGGCAGGGACCCGCGCCGGGGCGGGACGCGAGGGCCAGGCGGGTTTTGGTTATCTGCAGTGGGCGGGAGCGTCTCCCAGAGCAGGGTGCACAGCCGGCCTACGGCACAGCACTTCCTGCGCAAGGAGGACGGGCCCCATGGTTGCTGGGCGGACGAAGAGGCGCTCGCTGCGGATCGTCGCGCTGGTCGCGGCGGCGGGACCGGCCGTGGCACTGGTCGCGGCGTGCTCGGTCACGGGCGGGGCGGCCGGCGCCGGGGCCACCGCGCGGGCGTACCCGGTCACCGGCCCGGCGCACGCCGCCGCCCCCGCTGCGGACGTCCGGGCCGCGGCGCTGAGCCAGGCCGCTGCCACGCCCGCCGCCCCCGCCCCGCACTCCTCGTCTGGTCCCTCCCAGAGCGGCACCGCGGCGGCCAGCCCCGCTGGCCCGGCCGCGGCTTCCGGCTCCCCGGCCGCCGCCGCCCCAGCCCGCGCCCCCGCCCGCGCGGACGCGGCGGCCGGGGCCCACCTGGTGACGTTCGTGAACCGGGTCAGCCAGACAGTCTGGGTAGGCGCCGCGCAGAACCCGGCGCACCCACTGGCCCGGACCGGGTGGAAACTCCGGCCCGGGCACAGCCTGACGATCACCGTCCCGAAGCACTGGAACGGCCGATTCTGGGGCCGGACCGGCTGCGTGTTCCGGGCCGGCCGGGGCCACTGCCAGTCCGGGGACTGCGGCGGCCGCTACCAGTGCACCGGTAACGGGGCCATCCCGGCCACCCTGGCCGAGTACGACATGAACGCCTGGGACGGGCTGGACTTCTACGACGTGAGCATGGTGGACGGCTCGAACCTGCCGATGTTCATCAACGTCACGCACGGCACCGCGGCCAACCGGGTCAACCGGAAGGGCTGCGTGGCGGCCGGCTGCACCACGCCGGTGAACTGCCCCAGCGTGCTGCGGGTGAAGGCGGCCGGGGCAGTGGTCGGCTGCGAGTCCGCGTGCGCACGGTTCGGCACCGACCAGTACTGCTGCCGCGGCGCCTGGGCCTCCCGGTCGGCGTGCAACCCGGCCCAGTGGCCGGTGGACTACGCCGCCGTGTTCAAGAAGGCCGAGCCGTACGCCTACTCCTACGCCGACGACGACGCGACGAGCACGTTCGTCTGCCAGGGGCGGTGTGACTACCGGATAACGTTCGGCCTGACCCCGGCCGGATGACCGGCCGGCTTCCCGCCGGCGGGCTACGGCCGGCCGGTCAGTCAGGGCTTGCTGACGGCGCGGCGCAGGGACCAGCCCAGGGCGGCGATCGCGGCGAGCGGCAGCAGCCACCAGGCGTTCAGGCCCGCCACGTGCACCAGCACGGCGGTAAGGGCCAGGGCGAGGACCACGGCGGCGGCGCCGCGCCAGTCGTCGCCGATGACGAAGTCGTACCAGAACGCGCCGAACGAGCGCAGCCAGCGGGTCATCGGGGCATCTCCCCCGTGCTGAGAGTGTCGGTGGCAAGGGTGTCCGAGGTGC
Source organism: uncultured Actinomycetes bacterium (assembly GCA_963781085.1). Taxonomy (GTDB): domain Bacteria; phylum Actinomycetota; class Actinomycetes; order Streptosporangiales; family Streptosporangiaceae; genus RYN-230. The sequence goes on along the minus strand of CAWAES010000002.1, from coordinate 138,162 downwards.
GCGGGTCGGCCGGGGGCGCGGGTCCGGGACCGGCGCGGCGGCCCGGGACCGGCGCAGCAGGACGGTGTAGCCCACGCAGACCAGCGCGTAGACCGGGATGAGCACCAGCAGGAAGGCGTCGCCGCCCGGCCAGTGGACACCGGCTCCCTCGGCCCCCCAGAACGTCCCAAACGACGTCAGCATGATGCCGACCACGAACTTCATCGTGTTCTCGGGGACCCGGGCCAGCGGCGCCCGGGCGGCCACGCCGACACCCGCGACGACCAGCACCGCCGCGGCCGCTCCCAGCGCGGCGAGGCCCACGTTCCCCTGGTTGTCGCCGAAGGTGATCACGATGAACACGACCTCCAGCCCCTCCAGCAGCACTCCCTTGAAGGACAGGGTGAAGGCGTACCAGTCGCGGACGCCAAAGCGGCTCTCGGTCCTGGCCTCTTGGGCGGCGGCGACCTGGCGCTCGTAGATGCCCGCCTCGTCGTGCAGGCCCTTGTAACCCGAGGCCCGCAGGATGGCCTTGCGCACCCACATCAGCCCGAAGATCGCGAGCAGGGCGCCCACCACCAGGCGGAGCACCGCCAGCGGGAACAGGGTCAGGGCGGGCCCGAGCGCGGCGACCACGGCCGTCAGCACGACCAGGGCCACGGCCAGGCCCTGGAAGGTCGAGCGCCAGTCCCGGGTCAGCCCGGCGGCGAGCACGATGGTGAGCGCCTCGACAGCCTCGACGGCGCAGGCCACGAAGACGGTCAGGACGAGGGCGGCGGCGTTCACGGAACCTCCAGTGTCGCCGTCGGGGACGGCACAGCGTCAAACGGCACAGCGTTCGTCCGCACGGTGCTGGCCAGCGTGGCGCTGACCACGTGGCCGGTCAGCACAGGGCGGGCGTCGACCTCTGCGAGAATGACGGCATGGCTGACGCCAACCGCGCGCCGGACGAGGGCTGGCTGGTCCTCATCTACCGGGTCCCGTCCGAGCCCAGCCGCCTCCGGTCGGCGGTATGGCGCAGGCTCAAGAGCCTCGGGGCCATCTACCTGCAGAACTCCGCCGCCGCGCTGCCCGTCAGCGTGGGCAACGAGCGGGCGCTGCGCAAGCTGCGCAGCCAGATCCTCGACATGCAGGGCACGGCGGCGCTCTTGTCCTGCCGCGTCCTGGCGGGCGAGCAGGAAGTGCGGGCGACGTTCCAGGCCGCGCGGAACGACGAGTACGAGGAGATCGTCGACCGCTGCGAGGACTTCCTGGGCCAGGTGAAGAAGGAGTACGTGGCCAACCACTTCACCTACGCCGAGCTCGAGGAGAACGAGGTCGATCTGGTCAAGCTGCGGACCTGGTTCGCCCGGGTCCGGGCGCGGGACGCGTTCGGCGCGACCGGCCGTCCCGAGGCGGAGAAGGCCCTCGAGACCTGCCAGCAGTCGCTGGACGACTACGCGGCGCGGGTGTACGCGGAGGAAGAAGACGGCCACTGACCGTCCTGGGCGGTACCTGCTGGCCACTGCCCACCTCCCTGCTCGCGCAAAGTCCCGGTCGGCCGGCCCGGCATCCCGGCCGGCCTTCCTGCATACCCGCAGACCCCACCCTGGGGCCAACAATAGGCCTAACCTTTGTCAGATCTTAGAAGTAACGACTGTTAGATCTGTTCTGTACTGGAGATCTCCGGGCTGGTCCGCGAAGCCGGGGCGACGACGGTCTACATCACCCACGACCAGGCCGAGGCGTTCGCCCTGGCCGACCGGGTGGGGGTGCTGGAACGCGGGCGGCTGGTGCAGCAGGGCACCCCGGAAGAGACCAACACCCAGCCCGCGACGCCGTTCGCGGCCCGGTTCACCGGGCTGTCCGGGGAGCTGGCGGCCCGGGTGCGCGGGCGGGCCGCCCACGGCACGGTCGAGGTGGAACTGGCCGGGCCGGCCCAGGCCCGGCCGCTGCGCGCCCGGGGCCGGCCCGCCGGCGCGGCGGCCGCTTTGCTGATGGTCCGGCCGACCGGTGTGCAGCTGTGCGCCAGCCACGCCGGTGAGCGTCACGTCGCGGGTACCGTCGCCGACGTGGCTTTCCGTGGCCGCGGCTACGAGCACGCCATCGACGTCCCCGGGCACGGCCGCCTCACCGGCGTGTTCTCCGGCACCCGGGCGGAGCGCGGGGAGCACGTCAGGCTGCGGCTAGACCCGCGCGGCTGCCACCTGTTCAGCGCCGGGCCTGAAGAGGCGGCCCGGCCGCCCTCAGCCGGCCGCCAGCCGGCGCAGGTCACGTCGTGCACAACGCCGCCCACGTGCGCGACTGGCTGTCCCGGCTCTTCACTGTGTCTCACCTTGGGTCAGACCATGCCTGACGCGTGATCGTCGCGCCCGGGCAGGGACTAGCATCAGAGCCGTGACCACGACGCTCAGCATCAGTACCAGCGCGCCCCGCACCATCGACGCGGACGCCGTTGTCATCGGTGTGATCAAGGGCCCGGATGGGCCCCTCCTGGCGCCGGGCGCCGCTGACCTGGACGAAGCCCTCGGTGGCGGTCTAGGTGGCGGCCTGGCGACCACCCTGGCCATCCTGGGCGCCACCGGCCGCGCCGAGGAAGTCACCCGGCTGCCGGCCAGCGCACCGGTCACCGCACCGGTGATCGCCGCCGTCGGCCTGGGCCCGGCCGGACCCGCAGGCCCGGACGCGGCGGGGGGCGGCTCGTTCGACCCCGAGACGCTGCGCCGTGCGGCCGGCGCGGCGGTCAGGGCGCTGACCGCAGCCAGCCAGGCCGGGGCCAACGGGGACCTGGGCGACCTGCGGATCGCGCTCGCCCTGCCCGCCGCCGACCCGGACGCGGCCGAGGCCGTCGCGGTCGGCGCGCTGCTGGGCGCCTATACGTTCACCCGGTACCGGCAGCAGGCCGGGCGCCGCGCCGCGATCACCGTGCTGGTCCCCTCGGAGCTCGCCTCGGCGGAGTCAGGCCCGGCCGGGTCCGTCCCGGCGGGGTCGCGGCCGGGGGGCGGGACGGACGGCATCCGCCGCCGCGCCGAGGCCATCGCCAGCGCCGTGTCGCTCGCCCGTGACCTGGTCAACACCGCCCCCTCGGACCTGGTTCCCGCCACCCTGGCCGACGAGGCCGAGCGGGTGGCCGCCGCGTCCGGGCTGCAGGCCGAGGTGCTGGACGAGAAGGCGCTCCAGGAGAACGGCTACGGCGGCATCGTGGGCGTCGGCCAGGGATCGGTGAACCCGCCGCGGCTGGTGCGCCTGGAGTACGCGCCAGCGCAGGCGGACAAGACCGTGGTGTTCGTAGGCAAGGGCATCACGTTCGACTCCGGCGGGCTCTCGCTGAAGCCGCCGAAGTCGATGGAGACCATGAAGTCGGACATGGGCGGGGCGGCCGCGATCATCGGCGCGATGCAGGCCATCGCCGTCCTGGCCCCGGCCGTCCGGGTCATCGGCTACCTGTCGATCGCGGAGAACATGCCGAGCGGGAGCGCCCAGCGTCCCTCCGACGTGCTCACCATCTACGGCGGCAAGACCGTCGAGGTGCTCAACACCGACGCCGAGGGCCGGCTCGTGCTGGCCGACGCGCTGGCCCGCTCGGCCGAGGACTCCCCCGACGTGGTGGTGGACGTGGCCACGCTGACCGGGGCCCAGGTCGTGGCGCTCGGCACGCGGATCTCCGCAGTGATGGCCAACGACGACGCGCTGCGCGACGCGGTGGTGGCCGCGGCGGACCGGGCCGGCGAGGCCATGTGGCCCATGCCGCTGCCCGCGGAACTGCGCAAGGGCCTGGACTCGGCCGTCGCGGACCTGGCCAACGTGGCCCCGGACCGCAACGGCGGGATGCTGGTCGCGGGGCTGTTCTTGCGGGAGTTCGTGCCCGCGGGGGTGCGCTGGGCTCATCTCGACATCGCCGGCCCGTCGTTCAATGACGGGCAGCCGCACGGGTATACCCCGAAGGGCGGGACAGGCGCGGCGACCAGGGCCCTCGTGCAGATAGCGGTGGACGCCGCGGAGGGAAGGCTCTAGCCGCCCCCGGGTGTTATTGACGGCCGGGGACGACAGACTGATCGGAGCAAGGAGCACATCAGTGGCGGACAGTAACGGTTCCTACGACATCGTCATCCTGGGTGGCGGCAGTGGCGGGTACGCCTGCGCGCTGCGCGCCGCCGAACTCGGCAAGCGCGTGGCGCTCATCGAGAAGGACAAGGTCGGGGGGACCTGCCTGCATCGCGGCTGCATTCCCACCAAGGCGCTGCTGCACGCCGCGGAAGTGGCCGACCAGGCCCGGGAGGGTGAGACGTTCGGGGTACGGTCCACCTTCGAGGGGATCGACATGCCGGGCGTGAACGCCTACAAGGACAAGGTGGTCAACCGGCTCTGGAAAGGCCTGCAGAGCACGCTGGCCAGCCGGAAGATCGAGATCGTCTACGGCGACGGCACGCTGGTCTCGCCGACCCAGGTCCAGGTGGGCGACACGGTCTACCAGGGGGCGCACGTCGTGCTGGCCACCGGGTCGGAGGCGAGGAGCCTGCCCGGCCTGGAGATCGACGGCGAGCGGGTCATCAGCAGTGACCACGCGCTCCGGCTGGACCGGGTGCCGCGGTCGGCCGTCATCCTCGGCGGCGGGGTCATCGGGGTGGAGTTCGCCAGCGTCTGGCGCTCGTTCGGCGCCGAGGTCACCATCGTCGAGATGCTGCCGCACCTGGTGCCGGGGGAAGACGAGGCCAGCTCGAAGCTGCTGGAACGGGCCTTCCGGCGGCGCGGCATCGGCTACGAGCTCGGCACCCGTTTCGAGGGGGTCAAGGACAACGGCAGCGGCGTGACGGTCAGCCTGGCCGGGGGCAAGACCCTGGACGCTGACCTGCTCCTCGTCGCGGTGGGCCGCGGGCCCGTGTCGGCGGGCCTCGGCTACGAGGCGGCGGGCGTGGCGGTGGACCACGGCTACGTGACGGTTGACGAGTACTGCCGGACCAGCGTGCCCACGATCTCCGCAGTGGGTGACCTGATCCCCGGCCCGCAGCTGGCCCATGTCGGGTTCGCGGAGGGCATCCTGGTCGCCGAGCGGCTGGCCGGGCTGACGGTCACGCCGATCGACTATGACGGCGTGCCCCGGGTCACCTACAGCGACCCGGAGGTCGCGTCGGTGGGCATCACGTCGAAGATGGCCGCCGAACGCGGCATCGAGGTCGCTGAGATCACCTACCCGATCGGCGGCAACGGCAAGAGCGTCATCCTGCAGACCCAGGGCGCGGCGAAGGTGATCGCGGCGGCCACCGGCGGGCCGGACGGCACGCCCGGCCCGGTGCTGGGCATTCACCTGGTCGGCGCCCGGGTCGGCGAGCTGATCGCTGAGGGCCAGCTGATCTACAACTGGGAGGCGCTGCCGTATGACGTGGCCCAGCTCATCCACCCGCACCCCACCCAGTCGGAGCTGATCGGCGAGGCACACCTCGCACTCGCCGGGAAGCCATTGCATATGCACGCGTAGCCCGGGCAGGGCCACGTGCAGACGCACGCACAGCCCGGGCCGGGCTGCGCACCCCCAGCACAGCAGCAACTGTGAGTGTCGAACAGCGAAGGAGTCACGGGAAGCCATGTCGGTCTCCGTATCCATGCCCCAGCTCGGTGAGAGCGTGACCGAGGGCACCGTCACGCGCTGGCTCAAGAAGGAGGGCGAGCGTGTGGAGGCGGACGAGCCGCTGCTCGAGGTCTCCACAGACAAGGTCAACACCGAGATTCCGTCGCCGGTGGCCGGGATCCTGCGCGGGATCACGGTCGCCGAGGACGAGACGGTCGCGGTCGGGGCCGAACTCGCGGTTATCGACGAGAACGGTGCCGCAGCCCCGGCAGCGGACGACGGAGGCGCCGAGGCGCAGGCCCAGGCCGAGCCGGCTGCTCCCGCCGCCCCCGCCGAGAGCCCGGCGGACGGCTACTCCTCAGGTGGCCAGGAGCCCGGCACTTCCCCAGATGGCCAGGAGCCCGACGTTCAGCCCGCGGCCGAGCCGGGATACCCGTACCCCGCGTCGGGCGAGTACCAGGGTGGCGAGGACCAGCAGACCGCCGTGTACCAGCGGCCCGCCGCCTACGAGGCCGTCGGCTACGGGTCGCCAGGCGCGGCGGACCCTGAGACTGTCGAGGAGCCGCCTGCCGCGCCGCCAGCAGACCAGGGCCAGCCTGCTAGCGCCCCGCAGCAGCCGGCCGCGGCCGGCGGAGCGTCAGTGAGTGACATCTGGCAGCGGTCCCAGCCGCCCGCCACTCCCCCGGCTCCTCCGGCGCCCGCGCCCGCCGCCGCGGCACCGCAGGCTCCTGCCCCGCAGGCTCCCGCGCCGCCGGCTCCGCCGCAGCCTGGCGCTAACGGCCCGGCCCGGCCGGCCTCTCCGCTCGGCACGGCGGACGGCCCCTACGTCACGCCGCTGGTCCGCAAGCTGGCCGCCGAGCACGGCGTGGATCTGGCTACCGTGGCCGGGACCGGGGTCGGGGGGCGGATCCGCAAGCAGGACGTGATCGACGCGGCCCGGGTCCGGCGCGAGGCCATCGCCGCCGCGCAGCAGTCTGCCGCCGACGGCCAGGCGGCCGCCGCGCAGGCGCCGGCCGGGCAGGCGCCTGCGGGACCGGCCCAGGGCACGTCGCGGCCGGCCATCGAGCCGTCTCACCTGCGCGGTAAGACCGAGCGGATGTCCCGGGCCCGGCAGCTGATCGCCCGCCGGATGGTCGAGTCCCTGCAGACGTCCGCCCAGCTGACCACCGTGGTCGAGGTCGACGTGACCGCGATCGCCCGGCTCCGGGAACGCGCCAAGGCCGACTTCGAGGCCCGTGAGGGAGTCAAGCTCACGTTCCTCCCGTTCTTCGCGCTGGCCGCCGTCGAGGCGCTGAAGGTGCATCCGCGGCTGAACGCCAGCATCGAGCCGGACGGGAACGAGGTCACCTACCACGACGCCGAGCACCTCGGCATCGCGGTGGACACCGAGCGGGGGCTGATGGTGCCCGTCATCCGGAACGCTGGCGACCTCAACGTGGGGGGCCTGGCCCGCAAGATCGCGGACCTGGCGTCGCGGACCCGGGGTAGCCAGGTGAGCCCGGACGACCTGGCCGGAGGCACGTTCACGCTGACCAACACGGGCAGCCGGGGCGCGCTGTTCGACACGCCTATCATCAACCAGCCCCAGGTCGCCATCCTCGGCACCGGCACGGTCGTGCGCCGACCGGTCGTGGTCCAGGACCCGGCGCTCGGCGAGGTGATCGCGGTCCGGTCCATGGTGTACCTGGCCCTCAGCTACGACCACCGGCTGGTGGACGGGGCGGACGCGGCACGTTTCCTGGGCACGGTGAAGGCCCGCCTGGAGGAAGGGGCTTTCGAGGCGGAACTGGGCCTGTAGGCACCGGCCCGGAGCCGGAGGTAGCGGGCAGGTAACTACCGGCCAGCGCTGACCGACCAGGGGCGTCCGCCAGGCTCGCAGCCAACGAAGACTCTCACGAGGGGCCCGGACGGGCCGCGGGCGAGGAGACGGGGGCAGCTATGAAAGTCGCGGTGACGGGGGCCTCGGGGCTCATCGGCAGCGCCCTGACCGCGTCGCTGCGGGCGGGCGGGGACCAGGTGGTCACGCTGGTACGCCGGACGCCGGCGTCTGCCAGTGAGATCGCCTGGGACCCGCTGAGCCACCTGGGCGGCCTGGTCCCTGGGGTCCTGGACGGCACGGACGCGGTCGTGCACCTGGCCGGCGCGGGGGTCGGTGACCACCGCTGGACCGAGTCCTACAAGGAAGAGATCCGCTCCAGCCGGGTCCAGGGCACTGGGGGGCTCACCGAGTTCCTGGCGGCCATGAATCAGCCGCCCGCGGTGCTGCTGTCGGGTTCCGCCGTCGGCTGGTACGGGGACACGGGCGGCCGGGAAGTGGACGAGTCGGCCCCGGCGGGCGGCGGGTTCCTGGCTGGCGTGGTGCGGGAGTGGGAGGCCGCCGCCGACCCGGCCCGGCAGGCCGGGATCCGGGTGGCCACCTTGCGTACCGGGCTGGTGATCTCCCGCCACGGCGGGGTGCTGGCCAGGCTGCTGCCCCCGTTCCGGCTCGGCCTGGGCGCGAAGCTCGGCTCGGGCAGCCAGTACATGAGCTGGGTGAGCCTGCACGACTGGATCCGGGCGGCCCGCTTCCTCATGGGCCACCAGGAGATATCCGGCCCGGTGAACCTCACCGCGCCGGACCCGGTGACCAACGCGGCCTTCACCGCGGCGCTGGCGAGCGCGCTGCACCGCCCGGCGTTGCTGAGCATCCCGTCCCCGGTGCTGTCGGTGGCCCTCGGCGGGGTGACCAGCGACCTGATGACCAGCGCCCGGGCGCTGCCCCGGGTGCTGGGCGAGGCCGGATTCGAGTTCACCTACCCGGACCTGGCCGGCGCGCTCGCCGCTGAGCTGCACCCGGCCGGCTCGGCCGCCTAGCTGGAGCTGCGGGGCGCCCCGGCCAGGAACGCCGTGAGGGCGGCGGTGAACCAGGCCGGGTCATCCAGCCAGGGAAAGTGACCGGCGCCTGGCTGCACCGTGAGCTCCCAGCGGGGAAAGAGCCCGGCCGGCCCGGCCACCCCGGCCAGCAGCCCGGGCGGGGCGGCCGCGTCCAGCTCGCCCGCGTACACGAGCACCGGGGCCGCGAGGCTGGCCAGCGCGGCCCGGGCCGCGGGCGGGTCGAACGCCCCCTCCGCGTAGAAGCCGGCCCGCACCCCGGGGGCCTGCTCGGCGAGGCCGGCCGCGGCGTGCGCCCGGGCCGCGTCGTCCCAGCGGCCGTAGCGGAACGGCTGCCAGCCGAGCGTGGTCTGCGCTGACTCGTCTCCGCCCTCCGCGGCCTGCACGGCGGCCCAGGCCGACTCGAACCAGGGCTCCGCGGCGCGCCGCCGCATGGCGGCCAGCTGGTCCTCGTCGCTGAACGCCAGCCCGAGCGCGCTCACGCCGGGCGTGAGCAGGATCAGGTGCCCGACCCGTTCTGGATGCGCGGCCGCGTACAGCAGGGCCACGTTCGCGCCCGCGGAATGACCGAGCAGGTCCATCTGGTCCAGGCCCAGTTCGGCCCGGAGCGCTTCCACGTCGCGGGCGGCGCGGTCGCAGCGGTAGGCCGCCGGGTCAGCGGGCACCTCACTGTCGCCGGTCCCCCGGGTGTCGGGCAGGATCAGCTCGCGGGAACGCCCTAGCCCGCCGAGGTCGCCCAGGTAGCCGGGGGTCCGGCCGGGACCACCCGGCAGGCAGACCAGCGGGGGGCCGGACCCGGTCCGGTGGAAGGCCAGCTTCGCGCCGTCGTAGGAAGTGAAGTGCGCCATCCCCGTATCATCCGGCGCGCTGGCCGGCCGGGCCAGGGAACTTCGCAGTGAGCAGAAGACCGGGCGGCGGGACCGGGGACGTCAGTCCACGCTGGCCCCGGCCCTGCTGGGCGCGCCGGGCTCCTGCGGCGGAACCAGATCGGCCCGGCCCGCTGGTCCGGCCGGTGGCGGAACCAGCGACGCCCCGGGTGGCGCGACCAGGGACGCTGCCGGTGGCAGAACCGGTGACGCCGCCGGTGGCGGGCACGGCGCCGCCGGGATGAGGGTGCGGAATCCGCGGGACTCCATCCCGTACAGCGGGACCTTCCACAGCGGCGGCACCCGTCCGGAGCGGCCCGCCAGGCGGCCGACGGTACGGATGTTCAGCCGCATCAGGCGGCGGGCGGCGATGACGGCCAGCGCGGCCAGCGGCAGTTCGACACACAGCGCCATCAGCACGCTGACCAGGAAGTCGCTCGTGCGCAGATCCAGGGTCACGTCGAACCAGGCGTCGCAGCACAACAGGGTGGCGAGTACCACCAGGCAGACGATGACCAGCTGGCGGTGCCGCCAGCCGGCCCACGCGGTGATCGCGAACGTGATGAGCAGGCCGAGGTCGAAGCCCACCCACGCCCCCCGCCAGCCACCCGAGCGGTAGTACCGGGGCAGGGTGACGGCGAGCACCCCGATCCAGGCGGCCAGCACCAGGCCACAGCCGATGACGGCGATGAGCGCGAAGGCCCGGGTGCGCGGGTTCCCGGGCAGGTCGGACTCGGCGAACGGGCCGGGCTGGTCCGGGCCGGCGGCGGCGTCCGCGTCAGGAGCAGCCTCCAGGGCGGCGAGGGCACAGGCGAGTTCAGCCCGCTCGTCCGGACTCATCCGGCGGAGCTCGTCCATATTGATCACGCGAAGTACCTCCCTAGGCGCTAACTACCCCGCAGGCCGTATTACTTCCCCTGCCCGCACCTGTGCTTTTACTGGGAGTTGCCCGGAGGGTGGCTGGTAGCTGACGCCCGGGCCCGCGGATATCGTGGGCAGCGTGAGAGACGAGCTGGTCTACGTGCATCTCGGCCTCGGCGAGCAGCCCATTCCCTACCTGCGCGGCTGGGAGCTGCAGCGCCAGATCCACGGGCAGCGGGTGAACGACGAGATCCCGGACACGTGCCTGCTGCTGCAGCACGAGCCGGTGTTCACGGCCGGGAAGCGGACCAGCCCGCTGGACCGGCCGCTGGCGACGCAGGGGCGCCGGTGGTCGAGGTGGACCGCGGCGGCAAGATCACCTGGCACGGCCCCGGGCAGCTCGTCGGGTACCCGATCGTCCGGCTCGGCGAGCCGGTTGACGTGATCGCCTACGTGCGGGCCGTCGAGGAAGCGCTGATGCGGGCCTGCGCGGACGCGGGAGTCAGCACCGTCCGGGTCGAGGGACGCAGCGGCGTGTGGGTGCCCGGCCAGCCGGAGCGGAAGATCGCGGCGATCGGGATCCGGGTGTCGCGCGGCGTGACCATGCACGGCTTCGCCCTGAACTGCGACTGCGACCTGGACTGGTTCAGCCGGTTCGTGCCGTGCGGCATCCCGGACGCCGGGGTGACCAGCCTGACGGCCGAGCTCGGGCGGCCGGTCGGGGTCCAGGACATGCTCGGCGATGTGGAGCGCCACCTCGCCGGGGTCCTCGGCGCGGCCCGGTGGCGCCGCTCGGCGATGAGCCCCGCACCGGCGTAGCCGGCCGTGCCGGCCTGTTAGCGGTCCTGGCTAGCCCGCTGTCCCGCCTGGTTCGAGCCCGCTGTCGCGGGCCTGCCCGGCCAGGTATCCCGGCAGCTCCGCGACCGGCACCACGGCCTGCTCACCGCTGTCCATGTCCCGTACGGTGACCGCTCCGGCCTCCTCCTCGTGACCGCCGTAGATGAGCGCCCAGCGGGCGCCCTGGTCGCTGGCCCACTTCAGCTGGCGGCCCAGCTTTCCCGACGAGCCCATGTAGACGCTGGCCCGCAGCCCGGCCTGGCGCGCCGCGGCGGCCAGCGAGAAGCTCCGGGTCTCGAACTCCCGGCCCAGGACCGTCACGGCCACGTCCAGCCGCCCCGCGCGGCCCGCCGCATCGCTGTCCGGCAGCAGCAGCAGGATCCGCTCGATGCCCAGCGAGCCGCCGGTGCCCGGCACGTCCGGGCCGCCGAGCTCCTCGATCAGGTGGTCGTAGCGGCCGCCTGAGGAGATGGACCCGGGCACCCCGTCCGCCACGACCTCCCAGATGGGGCCGGTGTAGTAGCTCAGCCCGCGGACCAGGCGCGGGGTGAACGCGATCCGCTGGCCCGGGATCTGCGCCGTGACCAGTGACAGCACCTCGTCCACCTCGTCCAGCCCGGCCGAGCCCTCGTCGCTGAGCTTGAGCGCGGCCCGGATCCGCTCCTCCGCGTCCGGGGCGGTCATCGCGCCGACCAGGTCCCTGGCCGCGCCGGCGGCCAGGCCCCGGCCAGTCAGCTCGGCGGTCACGTCCGCGGCTGACATCTTGTCCAGCTTGTCCAGGCTGATCAGCACGCCCGGGCCGAGGTCGCCCGGCACACCGAAGGCCTCCAGCAGGCCGGCCAGCACGTGCCGCGAGTTGAGCAGGAACCGGAAGTCCGGGACGCCGAGCTCGGCCAGCGTGTCGTGCACGGCGCAGATCACTTCCGCGTCGGCGAGCACCGACGCCGTGCCCAGAGTGTCCAGGTCGCATTGCACGAACTCGCGGAAGCGGCCCCGCCCGGGCCGGTCCGCGCGCCATACCGGGCCCATCGCGTAACGCTTGTACGGCGTGGGCAGCTGGCTCCCGTACGCGGAGGCCACCCGGGCCAGCGGCACCGTCATGTCGTAGCGCAGCGCCAGGTCCGCCTCGCCGGAGGCCTCGTGCTCTCCGCGCCGGAGGATCTTGAAGATGAGCTTGTCGCCCTCTTCCCCGTACTTGCCCAGCAGCACGTCGAGGCGCTCGAAGGCCGGTGTCTGCAGCGGCTCGAAGCCGTACCGCGAGAACACCGAGCGGATCACCGCGAAGGCGCGCTCGCGCGCCCCGACCTCCGCGGCCAGAAAGTCACGTGTCCCCGACGGGGGATCGAACTGCGTTGGCATGTGTCCATGGTCCCCGACGAAGGCACCACTCGTCACATCGATTAGCCGGGAGCCAGACCCAATCGGGCGTTCCGGCCGGCCCGGCCGCCGGACTAAATGTCCAGGCCACCGGGGCTGTCCTGGTACGATTGTCGGCGTGTACTAGGACCAGCGGCCCCCGCTATCAGCGCCCCGAGCCGTAGCCTGCCCTCGTCCTAGGAGTCTTCCGTGTCCCTCCCGCAGGTCGCTGACGCGACCGCGTCCTCCGCTGAGCTGACCCCGCCCTCCGCGGCCGGACCTGATCTGGCCGGGCCTGCCCTGGCGGAGACGCAGACGCCGGGCCAGCCGGGCCGGGCCGCCCCGCGCCACGCGCTGAGCCTCGCGATCGTCCTGCAGGTGCTGATCTCAGCCGGGGACGGGCTGGCCATGGTCGCCCTGGCCAGCCGGGTGTACCAGACTTCGCACGCCTCGTGGGCGGTGGCGGCGGTCTTCCTCGCGGTGACCGTGCCGATCACGGCCCTGGCCCCCGCGGCGGGCATGCTGCTCGACCGCCTGTCGCCCCGGCCTGTCCTGGTGGCGGCGGCCGCCGCGGAGACGGCGGTGGCCCTGCTGCTGACCCGGCTCACCGGTACCGGGGCCATCCTCTGGCTGTCCCTCGGCTTCGGCGTGTGCGCGGCCGTGCTGCAGCCCGGCCTGAGCACCATCGTCCCGCAACTGGCCGGCCGGACCGGGGTGATCCGGGCCAACGGCTACCTGCAGGCCGCGACCTGGGGCGGGTTCACCGTGGGCCCCCTGCTGGCCGGGGTGCTCACCGCGGCCGGCGGCACCGGCCTGGCGCTGGGCGCGGTCGCCGCGGTGTACGGCCTGGGCGCGATCGGCCTGCGCCTGCTCCCGCTGGCACCCGGGCCCGCAGGCCTGGCCGGCCAGGCGGCGCCCGCGGACACCCCGCGCGAGTCGGTTGGCCGTCAGCTCAGCGCCGGGCTGCGGTTCCTGCGCGCCGACCGTGAGGCCGGGCTGCTGGTCCTCGTGGTCGCGGTGATGGTGGCCTTCGGCAACATGGCCAGCGTGGCCGAGGTGGCCTTCGCCGAGGGAGTACTCAAGGCGGGCGCCTCCGGCTACTCCGTGCTGGTCGCCGCCTGGACCGCGGGCATGCTCGGCGGCACGCTGCTGGGCGGCCTCGTGCGCCGCCGCCGCCTGGTCCTGGCCACCCTGGCCGGCACGATCGTCGCGGGCACCGGGGTCGCGCTGGCCGGCGGCGCCGTCACGCTCTGGCAGGCCGCGGCCTGCTACGGGATCGGCGGCCTGGCCAACGGCGTCGAGGTCGTGGCGACCCGCAGTTTCCTGAACCACCGCGTCCCCGGGGCCATCTCGGGGCGGGTCTTCGCGCTGTACTCCGGGGTGCTGTTCGGCGCGGCGTCGGTGGGCATGGCCGCGGCCGGGGGACTGCTGGCCCCGCTCAACCCGCGCGTGGTCCTGGTCGTCGCGGGCACCGGCGGGATCGCCGCCGGAGCGCTGGGCTGGGCCCGGTACGCCCGGCTGCGGCGCGCGGGCGCCTCCGCCCGGGACGTACCCTGAGAGAGTGGTATTCGCACCTGAAGGACGCAGGCTGCTCCGCCTGGAAGCGCGCAACAGCCAGACCCCCATCGAGAGAAAGCCGCCGTGGATCAAGACCCGGCTGCGGACCGGGCCGGAGTACACGGCGCTGAAGAGCCTGGTCAGCCGGGAAGGCCTGCACACCGTGTGTGAGGAAGCCGGCTGCCCGAACATCTTCGAATGCTGGGAAGACCGCGAGGCGACCTTCCTCATCGGCGGCGACCAGTGCACCAGGCGCTGTGACTTCTGCCAGATCGCCACGGGCGTGCCGCAGCCGCTGGACACCGACGAGCCGCGCCGGGTCGCGGAGTCGGTCGCCACCATGGGCCTGCGCTACGCCACCGTGACCGGAGTGGCCCGGGACGACCTGGCGGACGGCGGCGCGTGGCTGTACGCGCAGACCGTCCGCGAGATCCACGACACGGTGCCCGGCTGCGGGGTCGAGCTGCTGATCCCCGACTTCAACGCGGCCGGTGACCGGCTGGCCGAGGTCTTCGCGGCCCGGCCGGAAGTGCTGGGGCACAACATCGAGACCGTGCCGAGGATCTTCAAGCGGATCAGGCCCGGCTTCCGCTACGAGCGGTCGCTGCAGGTCATCACCCTGGCCCGGGAAGCCGGGCTGGTCACCAAGTCCAACCTGATCCTCGGTCTCGGCGAGGAACCGCACGAGATCACCCAGGCCATGGCGGACCTGCGCGCGGCCGGCTGCGAACTGCTCACGATCACCCAGTACCTGCGGCCGTCGCCGCTGCATCATCCGGTGGAGCGCTGGGTGCCGCCGGAGGAGTTCGACCAGCTGGGCGCGCAGGCCAGGGAGCTGGGATTCTCCGGGGTGATGTCCGGGCCGCTGGTCCGGTCGTCGTACCGGGCGGGCCGCCTGTACCGGGAGGCGATGGCCCGCCGGGGCCAGCCGGGCGCCGCAGTTTCCCACCAGGCCCGCTGACTCGTATCCTGCCCTCCATGGCGAACAGCACGGCGAACCGGAAAGACGGCGCAGACGGGGTCCCTCCCGGCCGCATCAAGCAGATCCGCATGGTCGCGGGGATAATCCGCGAACAGAACCCCAGGGCACTCCCGATCATCGCGCTGACCGCGGTCGGGATCATCGCCGTCTTCGTGGTCGTCGGCCTGCTCACCGGCCTGGCCGGCGTGCTGATCCCGCTCGGCGTGGTGGCCGGCCTGGGCGCCGCGATGCTGATGTTCGGCCGGTTCGCCCAGTCGGCGCAGTACTCGGTGGTGGAGGGCCAGCCCGGCGCGGCCGCCGCCATCCTGCAGAGCATGCGCGGCGGCTGGACCGTCACCCCGGCCGTGTCGGCGAACCGGAACATGGACGTGGTGCACCGGGCTGTCGGCAAGCCCGGGGTGGTGCTGGTCGGCGAGGGATCACCGACCCGGCTGCCCAGCATGCTCGCGGCCGAGAAGAAGCGGATCTCCCGGGTCGCCTACGAGACGCCGATCTACGACTTCCAGGTCGGCAGCGAAGACGGCCAGGTGCCGATCCGCAAGCTGCAGCGCAAGATCATGCGGCTGCCCCGCAACCTGAAGGGCGCCGAGGTGACCGAGCTCAACTACCGGCTCAAGGCCCTGCCGCAGTCGCTGCAGGCCCCCAAGGGGCCGATGCCGAAGTCGGGGCGGATGCCCCGGCCGCCGCGGCCCCGGACCCGCTAGCGCGGCGCCGGATCGGCGGGCGGGGCTCGCTAGCTGCGGAGCACGATCGTGTTGGCCGCCCGGTCGTGCAGCCCGCGCAGGTCCCGGTCGGTGACCAGCGGCGGGACCACGGTGATCAGCAGGAGGGTACGGAGCAGAGCCCAGCCGAACCCCACCGGCCTGCCGTCCAGCCGGGCCACCCGGATGCCCAGCACCCGCTTGCCCAGGGTGAACCCGGTCAGCGCGGTAAGCAGCCAGACTTCCACGGAGAAGACCGCCAGGGTCCAGCCCGCCGAGTGGAAGAGCGCCAGCGCCACGCCGGTGCTCGCCAGCCAGTCGATCAGCAGGGCGAGCAGGCGGCGCCCCATGCCGGCGACCGACCGGGGGCCGCTCTCGGGCAGGCCGAACTTCTCTCCCGGGTACTTCTCCTTGTCCGCGGGGTCCCGCGTCGGCAGCAGCCCGGTCCAGCGTCGTTCCGTCACCCCCTCACGGTACCCGCGCCCCGGCCGGCGCTGGCCGGGAGCCCGATCGCCGGCCACGCGGGCCGTTCTGCCTGCGCGTGCGCGTCACGGAGGGTAAGGCGTAACACGTGTGAAACACTAGAGACACGGCCGGGAAATCGCCGGGAACTATGGTCCGAAGCGTTCCTGCCGCAGGCAGACCCCCCAAGCGGCCAACTTCTGCGTGGCCGTCTTCGCGCAGCCGTCAGCCGCGGCAGCCCAGGGAGGCAACACGTGCCAGCTAACGCGGTGCCAGCTCCGTCCAGGGAGGGTTGATGTTCAACAACGCCGACGAGGTCCTGAAGTTCATCGGCGATACCAAGGTCGAGTTCGTCGATGTCAGGTTCTCCGACCTGCTGGGAACGGTCCAGCACTTCACGGTCCCGACGGAGACCTTCGACGACAAGGTCTTCACCGAGGGCCGCATGTTCGACGGCTCCTCGATCCGAGGGTTCCAGCAGATTCACGAGTCGGACATGCTCCTCATGCCCGACCCGACGACCGCCGTGATGGACCCGTTCCGCCAGCACCCGACCTTGAACCTGACCTTCTTCGTGCACGACCCGCTGACCGGTGAGCCGTACACCCGTGACCCGCGGAACATCGCCCGCAAGGCCGAGACGTTCCTGAAGGGCACCGGGATCGGGGACACCGCGTTCTTCGGCCCGGAGGCCGAGTTCTACATCTTCGACTCGGTCCGCTACGACACCGGGGCCAACGCCGGCTACTACTACATCGACTCGGTCGAGGGCGCGTGGAACACCGGGCGCGAGGAAGAGGGCGGCAACCTCGGCTCCAAGCCTCCCTACAAGGGCGGCTACTTCCCGGTCCCGCCCGTCGACCACTACACCGACCTGCGGTCGGAGATGGTCCGCAAGCTGATCGAGGTCGGCATCACCGTGGAGATGCAGCACCACGAGGTCGGTACCGCGGGCCAGGCCGAGATCGACATCCTGTTCGGCCCGCTGCTCAAGCAGGCCGACAACCTGATGCTCTACAAGTACGTGGTGAAGAGCGTCGCGCGGGCGGCGGGCAAGACCGCCACGTTCATGCCCAAGCCGATCTTCGGTGACAACGGCTCCGGCATGCACTGCCACCAGAGCATCTGGAAGGACGGGGCGCCGCTCTTCTACGACGAGGTGGGCTACGCGGGCCTGTCCGACGTCGGCCGGTACTACGTGGGCGGCCTGCTCAGGCACGCACCCTCGCTGCTCGCGTTCACCAACCCGACGGTGAACTCCTACCACCGCCTGGTGCCCGGCTACGAGGCGCCGGTCAACCTGGTCTACTCCCAGCGCAACCGGTCGGCCTGCGTGCGCATCCCGATCACCGGCTCGAACCCCAAGGCCAAGCGGCTGGAGTTCCGGGTGCCTGACCCGTCGGCCAATCCATACCTGGCGTTCTCGGCCATGCTGATGGCCGGCATCGACGGCATCAAGAACAAGATCGAGCCGCACGAGCCGGTGGACAAGGACCTGTACGAGCTGCCGCCGGACGAGGCAGCGGCCATCCCGCAGGTCCCCGGCTCGCTGGAGACGGTGCTCAACACGCTGGAGGAGGACCACGACTACCTGCTCGAGGGCGGCGTGTTCACCCCGGACCTCATCGAGACGTGGATCGAGTACAAGCGGACCAACGAGCTCGACCCGGTGCGGCTGCGCCCGTCGCCGCATGAGTTCGCGATGTACTACGACGTGTAGCGTCTGACCTGGGGCGCGCTCACTTAGGCCTGTCCCCTGTTCCGGATCTGTTCCGCCCGGGCCGCCAACACAGCATCAACGGCGGCCCGGGTGGACTCGTCTTTGTCGGGCCACAAATGGCTGTAGGTGTTGAGCGTGGTCGTCGCCGAGGCGAGCCGTGTGCGGGCCTGCACGGTCTTGACATCCGCCTCTGAGGCGATCAGCAGCGATGCCGGGTAGTGCCGCAGGTCCTGGTAGCGGAATCCCTCCGGCAAGCCGGGCACCTTCGCCTGGCATCCCGCATGGCGCGCTGTGGCTGCCACGGGCCCGAGCTGGCCGCCTTGGGCGCTGGTCAGCAGCCCCCGGTTACACCCTCTGACCTGCTAGGTTGCCCGTTTCCGGGCACACCAGGAATCACGGCAAAATGGAAAACCAGGCTGCTGGATTTCACCAGAAGGTTCTGTGGGATGGTTGCGGCCCTTGCGTTTGTTGCGGATACTGCGAATAGGAGGGAGGGTGATTGCAATGGCAGGCACGGCATCGATCAGTTCGATCGACCCGGGGGAGGTTGACGCCGAGATAGCTGGCAGAACCGCTCGCCGCATAAGGGACTACCTGGCGACCCACCCCGATGAGGATCCGCTTGAGATCCATGTCGAAGGTGACGACAACGAGGTACTGGTTGTGCCGCGCGCGGGCGCGGCGATGCTCGCTCAGGTCATGAGCACACTCGAAGGTGGCCAGGGGGTAGCTGTCGTCCCGTCCGACGCCCAGCTCACCACCCAGCAGGCGGCCGACATGATCAATGTGTCGCGGCCCTACCTGATCGGCTTGCTGGAGTCGGGGCAGATCGAGTACACAAAGGTCGGCAGGCACAGGCGCATCCCGTTCCGGGCGCTCCGCGAGTACAAGCTGCGTGCTGACTACCGCGCACGGGCAGCAGCAGACGAGATGTCCCGCCTCGGCCAGGAGCTGGGGCTGTAGGCCATGGCCTTCATCGTGATCTACGACGCCAACGTGCTGGTCGGCAACGCCCAGCGAGACCTGCTGGTGCGCATCGCGTTAACAGGCCTCGTCCAGGCGAAGTGGACTGACCGCATCCTCGACGAGGCATTCGCGGCAGTGCAGAAGAGCCGGCCCGACATCCTGCCCGATAAGATCAGCCGAACGCGCCAGCTGATGGTCGAGGCCGTCGCCGACTGCCTCGTGTCAGGGCATGAACCGCTGATTGAGGGGCTGCATCTGCGGGACCCTGACGATCGCCACGTATTGGCTGCGGCGATCAAGTCCGGCGCTCAGGTCATCGTCACCGCGGACAAGGATTTCACCGTGGAGGATCTGGCGCCGTGGAACATCGAAGCGAAGCACCCCGACGACTTTGTCCTGGACCAGATCGACATCAATGACCGGATGGTGTGGGCCTGCGTCCAGCAGATCGCTAACTCACATCAGAACCCACCTGAAACGGTCGAGGATGTCCTCGGGCAGCTGGAGCGGTCCGGGCTCGTAAGGGTCCGCGGCCGCACTGCGGAGTCCCCCACATCCCACTCCGGACGTTCGGGGGTCGTTACCTACCTGACCCGGCCGGCGCGGCTGATTGCCTAACTTCCGCAGGGAGGCCACCGGCCCGCCGCGGCAGCGCGGCGGGCCCGGTGGCCTCCTGCGTTTCCGGCCCGGACTCGCCAGTGGCCGGGAGCAGGCAGGATGGAGCGGTGACTGACGAGCTACCGCGGGCGGAGCTGACCTCGGCCGGCGCGGTCACGCTGGCCAGCCTGAACCTGCACGGGGGCCTGACCAGTCAGGGCGAGCCCTTCGACGTCGCCGGGGCGTGCCATCGGCTCAAGGCGGACGTCATCACCTTGCAGGAAGCCTGGCGGCCCGAGGCGGAGCCAGACGTCGTGACCAGCGTGGCCGCCGCGCTGGGCGCCGAGGTGCGGCACAGGGGGCTGGCCCGCGGCACCAGCCGGGCCCGGCTCGGCCTCGGGACGGACCCAGGGGCGGGCACCTGGGGCCTGGCCGTGCTGAGCGTGCTCCCGGTCACCGGCTATCAGGAGATCGAGCTCGGCCGCGCGCCTGGCGACCAGATCGGCCGGGCTGCGCAGGTGCTCACGCTGGCCACCCCGGACGGCACCGCGCTGCGGGTGGTCAATACCCACCTGACGCACCGCTACAGCAGCCCGGTCCAGCTCGCCCTGCTGGTGCGCAGGCTGGCTGGGAGCTCGCTGCCGACGGTCCTGGCCGGCGACCTCAACATGCCCCGCCCGGGCACGCTGGTCGCCCGGGGCTACCGTTCGGTGGTCCGCGGCCGGTCCTTCCCGGCCGGTCGGCCGCTGATCCAGCTCGATCACATGCTGCTTCGCGGGGCGGTCAGCGCGTCAGAGGCGGAGGTGCTGGAGCCGGTCGGCTCTGACCACCTGCCGATCCGGGCCCGGCTGAGCCCGGGCTGACCCCGGCCGCCACCCGGGCCAGGCTGGTCAGGGTGGACCGGGAGAGCACATGAACGGTGCGGGCCGCGGGTGAACGCCGGAGCGTCCGGCGGGGCAGCCGGACCCGCAGCGCCGCCGGCCTGGACCTGAAGACCAGCGGGGGATCCATGATCAGCGCCTCACCGTCCACGCCGACCGCCACCGGGCCGGCCGAGCGGATCTCGAAGCCGGGCGCGACCCACTCGGCCCAGCCACTGAACCGCTGCGCCTGGCCGGCGGCCTGAAGGGCGAGGAACCGGCGGGCCTGGGCCGCGTCGGTGACCATCACGGTGACCACGCCCAGCACGCCGCCGTTGATCCGCTCCCGGGTGCCCACTCCCCCGCCGGTCGGGGCCAGCTGGTAGGGGTTGTTGGAGACCAGGATCAGGTGGGCGGTGTCGTGCTGCACGCCATCCGGCCCGGAGAAGCACAGGTCCAGTGGCCGGGCGTCCGGGCCGAGCAGGCTCGGCAGCACCGCCGCGGCGGTCCGCAGTTTCGCGTCCCGGTACTCGGGGGCCTGGACCACCTGCGCGTACAGTCCGAGCGAGGCGTTGTTCACGAACGTCCGGCCGTTCACCTCGGCCAGGTCGATGTGCCGTTCCCGCGCGTCCGCGTAGGCGTCGAGCGCCCCCACCACGTCGGCCCGGTCCAGTCCCAGGTCGAGGGCGAAGTGATTGCGGGTGCCGGCCGGAACGCACACGTAGTCCAGGTCGGCCTGGGCCGCGACCGAGGCGACCAGCGCCTGCGAGCCGTCGCCGCCCGCCATGCCCAGCACGTCCGCGCCGCGGCGGACCGCGTCCTCGGCAAGTTCCCTCAGGTCGTCGCCGGGTTCCAGGAGGATCGGCTCGATCCCCCGCTTCCGGCACTCGACCACCAGCTGGAACCGCTCCACCTTCCCCCCGCCCGACCTCGGGTTCATGATCAGCACCGGATGTTCCGGCTGCCGGGCCCGGGGCAGCCGGGCCGCGCCCGCCCGCAGGGCCCGGTCGGTGCGCCGCAGCGCGTACCGCGCGGCCAGCACCGACCCGGCGGCCAGGACGGCGATCAGGACGACCAGGAACCAGCGGATCCCCGCGAAGAACAGCCCGGTGACGGTCCCGCCCAGCGCGGCCAGCACGACCAGCAGTGAGATCACCCGGATCAGCCCGCGCCGGGACACCGCGTACCAGCTGCCGGTCACGCAGATCAGCAGCGCGGCGGTGACGACCAGGACGGCCAGCAGGTGCACGGCCACGCCCACCAGCGCGAGACCGGCCGAAGCCACCAGCGCCAGCAGGGCACCGACCGCGGAAAGCCGCTCCCCCGCGGTCGGACGATCCGGTTCGTGGCCTGCGCTCAAGCGATCCCCCCGGCACGTGCGCACCTCAGCCCAGGGGCCCGGGCAGCTTCCCGTGGCGCTTTTTACTGGGTGTTAGCATACGCGCGTGACCACACGGGAAGCGGCCCACCAGCTCGCGGCGGTGGACCGGGCGGTATACGACGCGATCGCCACCACCCCGACCCCGGCACTGGACGAGCCGCTGCGGCGGCTGTCCCGGGCCGCCGACAAGTCCCGGATCTGGCTGTCGCTGGCCGCGTTGCTGGCCGTGGCGGGCGGTCCGTCGGGCAGGCGGGCCGCGGTCCGCGGCACACTGGCCATCGGGGCGACCTCGGCGCTGGTGAACCTGGGCGTCAAGCCGCTCGGCCGCCGGGCCCGGCCGGACCGGGCCGGCGCCGGGGTGCCGGGGGTGCGGCAGGTCCGGATGCCCGACTCCACCTCGTTCCCCTCCGGCCATTCCGCGTCGGCGTTCGCCTTTGCCACCGCGATCAGCCGGGACAAGCCCTGGGTCGCGCTGGGCGCGGGATTCCTGGCCGCCGCGGTGGCGTACTCACGGGTGCATACCGGAGTGCACTACCCGGGCGACACCGTGATCGGCTCCCTCATCGGCGCCAGCACCGGCCTGGCCGTGGCTGACCTGCTCGACCACCGCTCGCCCGCCGCATCAGCGCACATGCCTGAGGTCAGCGAGTAGCCGTCCGGACGCACAATGACTCACCCCTGCGGGGGGAGGCGGAGCACGGCCTCCGCGGGAGACCGTGGACGGACCACGCGGCAAGCCGGCCCGGCAGGCCGTGACCGGCGGCGAGGGACCGGAGCGATCAGCCAGGGGGCCAGGGATGTCTGACGCGGATCGCGCGGCGGAGCCGCCGGCCGGGACAGGCAACGGTCCCAGCGTGGACGAGCAGGCCGAACTCGAACGGCGGGCCGAGGCCGCCGCGCCGCACACCGGGCAGGCCACCCCGCGCCGCCGCCGCACACCGGCTGGCGGGCTCCGGTCTCGGTCGTTCTCATCGTGGTCGGCTGCCTGCTGGCTCCGCTCTCGGTGCTGGCCGTCTGGACCGCCAACGAGGTCTCGAGCACCAGCCATTACGTGGCCAACGTGGAACCGCTGGTCCACGATCCGGCCGTGCAGAACGCGCTCACCGGCAAGATCACGACCGAGATCACCACCCACCTGAACGTGACCGGGCACACCGATCAGGCCGCCGCCGCGCTGACCAGCCATGGGCTGCCGCGGGTCGGGACGCTGCTGCAGTCGTTTGGCCCGTCGATCAGCAGCGCGGCGGCCGGGTTCATCCACGGCCAGGTGCACAAGATAGTGACGAGCCCGCAGTTCGCCCGGGTCTGGGTCCAGGCCAACACCGCGGTGCACAAGCAACTGGTCAAGGCCCTGTCCGGGCAGGGCGGCAGCTCGGTCAGCGTCAGCAACGGGCAGGTCGTCCTCAGCCTCGGCCCGTTCATCAACCTGATCAAGCAGGACCTGGTCAAGCGCGGTTTCACGCTGGTCAGCAAGCTCCCGGCCATCAACCCGACGCTGAGCCTGTTCTCGGCCAAGTACCTGGTCAAAGCACAGTCCGGATACCGGCTCGTCAACGACCTCAAGATCGTGTTGCCGATCGTGGCCCTGCTGCTGCTGGCCCTCGGCGTGTACGTGGCCCGCGGCCACCGCCGGGCCCTGATCGGGGCGGGTCTCGGCCTGGCCGCGTCCATGCTGGTGCTCGGGGCCGGGCTGGTGATCTTCCGCGGTGTCTACCTGAACAGCGTGCCGGGCGACGTGCTGCCGGCCGACGCGGCCGCGGCCCTGTTCGACACGCTCGTCCGGTTCATCAGGGAAGGGCTCCGCACGATCCTGGTCGTCGGCCTGGTCGTGGCCGCAGGCGCGTTCCTGACCGGGCCCTCGGTCAGCGCGGTCAAGACCCGGAAGGCGTTCTCGTCGGGCCTGGGCTGGGTGCGGCAGACCGGCGAGCACGCGGGTGTGCGGACCGGCCCGGTGGGTATCTGGACCTACGCGCACCGCAAGGGACTGCGGATCTGTGCGGTCTGCCTGGCCGCGCTGCTCTTCGTGTTCTGGGGACGGCCCACGGCCGTCGTCGTCGTGGTGATCGCCGTCCTGCTGCTGGTCCTGCTCGGGCTGATCGAACTGATCGGCAGCAAGCCGGCCCCTGCGCCAGCGACAGCGGCCCACCCGTGAGGGCTGCGCCAGCTACCCTGTGCCTTCCTAGAGAAGGGAGGCGGATCTCGTGATCCTGCAAGCGGCCGGGCTGGCGGCGCTGGCCGCCATTTCCCCGACCGCGCTGCTGGTGGCCGCCGTCTACCTCGGCTCAGCCCGGCCGCGGCTAGTGGGGACGCTCTACCTGGCCGGCGCGATCTTGATGAGCCTGGTCATGGGCCTGGTCGTGCTCGTGATCCTGCGCAACACCGGCTTCAGCCATCGCAGCGGGCACACCCCCCGCTACGGCCTGCGCCTCGGCCTCGGCATCCTGCTGCTCGCGGCGGGCGCCGTGCTGGCCAGGCGGAAGCCCAAGCCGCCCGACCCGGACAAGAAGCAGGGGCTCGTGTCCCGGATGATCGCCGATCCCGCCCCGGCCAGCGCGTTCGTCGTCGGCCTGCTCCTGTTCGCCCCGGGCCTCACGTTCATCGCCGCGCTTCAGGTGATCGCCACCGCCAACGCGGACATCGAGTACACCGCGACGGCCATCGTCGTGGTCGTGGTCATCAACGCGGCCTTCGTGTGGCTGCCCTTGCTGCTGCACCTGATCGCGCCCGGCGCGACCACCGCCCGCCTGACCGCGTTCAACGGCTGGCTGCGCGCGAACGGCAACAAGATCCTCATCGTGGTGCTGCTCGCGGCGGGGGCCATCATGGTGGGCAACGGCATCTTCGGGCTAGCCGGTGGCTGACGGCCGTCCCGCAGCCGGGTGGCTACCTGCCTCAGGTCAGGTCGGCGGCTCGGTGTAGCGGCGCTGCTGGTAGACCTCAGTCGCAGGCCGCCGGCGGCGCCGGAACAGGAACACCAGGGCGACGATCAGGCCGATCGCCCCGGCGATCATCAGGATGACGCCGATGACCTGCAGATCGACGTGCGCGGGCTTCCAGGTGATGCCGAAGCGCAGGATGGCGCCGATCACGAGCAGCGCGATACTTCCGCCTATGGTCACGGGTGGATCTCCTTTCCGCCGCCGGTCACCGCGCTGGGAGCCGGGGACGCTGGAGCGGCTGACTCTGGTTCTGCCCGGCCGAGCGGGTGTGCGTAGACGTCCCGGGTCTCGAGTTGCTGGGTGGTGAAGGCCCGCTCGCGGCGCAGGTTACGGCCGAACGTCAGCCACCAGGTGAGCAGGGCACCGACGCGGTTACGGAAGCCGGTCAGGAACGCAATGTGGATGAACAGCCAGATGACCCAGCCGACGAACCCGCCGACCTTGAGCGGCCCGGCGGAGACGACCGCCCGGCCGCGGGAGATGTAGGCCGCCGAGCCGAGGTCGTGGTAGCGGAATGGCTTCTCGGCCATATTTCCCACGGCCCGGTGCTTGATGCGGTGGCCGGTGTACAGCCCGGTCTGCATGGCCACCTCGGCGACCCCGGGCAGCTTGTCCAGGCTCATCATGTCGCCGAGGACAGAGATCTCGGGATGTCCGGGGATGGTCAGGTCCTTCTCGACCATGATGCGCCCGGCCCGGTCGGTGTGGGCACCGGTGGCGGCGGCCAGGGCGGCCGCGACCGGCGGCGCCTCGACCCCGGCCGTCCACAGCACCGTGTTGGCGTCGTAGCGGGTCTCCTCGCCGTCGTGGTCGCGGACGAGCACCCAGCCCTGGTCCACGTGGGTGACGATCGAGCCCATGTGCTGCTCGACCCCCAGCTTGTCCAGGCTGCTGGCCGCCTTCTGCGACAACTTCGAGCCGAACACGGCCAGCGGCGCGCTCCCGCCGTCGAACAGCAGGACCCGCGCGTCCTCCGCTTCGAGGGTCCGGAACTCGTTGCGCAGCGTGATAGTGGCCACCTCCCGGAGCTGGCCCGCCAGCTCGACACCGGTCGGGCCCGCCCCCACCAGGACGAACGTCAGCCAGGCCCGGCGTTCCTCCGGGGTCGCCGCCGTCTGGGCCATCTCGAACGCGCCGTAGATCCGGCGGCGGATGCCCAGCGCGTCCGAGATCGTCTTCATGCCCGGAGCCCAGCGGGCGAACTCGTCATGACCGAAATAGGACTGGCGCACCCCGGCCGCCACGACGAGCTCGTCGTAGCCGTACTCGAGCTGGTCACCACCGACCCGCCGGGCGATCACCCGGCGCCCGGCCACGTCGAAGTCGGTGACCTCGGCCATCACGACGTCCACGTTCTTGTGCCGCTTGAGCAGATCACGCAGCGGGGTGGCGATCTTCCCCTCGGACAGGATGCCCGTCGCGCACTGGTAGAGCAGCGGTGCGAACACGTGGTGCTGGGACCGGTCGATCATCGTCACCGAGATGTTCTTGTGCCTCATGGCGCGCACGGCGAACAGGCCGGCGAAGCCGCCGCCCACGATCACCACGCGGCGCGGACCAGATGGGTCTGTCATTGCCTGCTCCAGTCCGTCGCTCAGCCAGCGGGGTCGTGCCAGGTCTCCCGGGCGGGCAGCAACCGGTCTGCTTCCTCTGGACCCCAGGTTCCGCGGGCGTAGGAGTGGACCGGTGTGACGTCGCCCAGGACCGGGTTCACGACCTCCCAGGCGGCTTCGACGGTGTCCTGGCGGGCGAACAGCCAGCGGTCGCCGTCCAGGGCCGCGCCGATGAGCCGGTCGTAGGGCCGCATGTCCGAGCCTTCCTGCCCGGCGAAGGCCAGGTCCTCCTCGATCGGCTCCAGCCCGCCGCCCGGCTTCTTGCCCGCCAGGGTCAGGCTGACCGCCGTCTCCGGCCAGACCCTGAAGCGCAGTGAGTTCCGGACGGCGAACGGGTCGATGCCGAATACGTCGTGCGGCGGCTTCCTGAACCGGATGTCGATCTCGGTGGCGGTGACCGGCATGCACTTGGCCGCCCGGATCAGGATCGGCACGTCCTGCCAGCGCCAGCTGTCGGCCGCGAGCCGGAGCGCGACGTAGGTCTCGGTCGTGGACTTCGGGTCGACGCCGTCCACCTCGTGGTAGCCGTCGTACTGGCCCCGCACGACGTCTTCAGGAGTCAGCGGCCGCAGCGACTTGATCACCCGCGACTTGGCGTCCCGCCAGGCGGCCAGGCCCGTCCCGTCCGGCGGGTCGGCCAGCACGGTGGCCAGGACCTGGAGCATGTGGTTCTGGACCACGTCCCGGATGGCGCCCGTCCGGTCGTAGAACCGGCCGCGGTCGGCGACGTCGAACGCCTCGGCCATCGTGATCTGGATGCCCTCCACGTAGGTCCGGTTGAGCACCGGCTCGATCACCGAGTTGGCGAACCGGACGAAGAGCACGTTCTCCACCGGGTCGAAAGCCAGCCAGTCGTTGACCCGGAAGATCGCGTCTTCGCTGAAGTACTGGTGCATGGTGTCGTTGAGCTGCCGGGAGCTGGCCAGGTCGGTACCGAACGGCTTCTCCACCATCACCCGGGCGTCCTTGGCCCGGCCGGCCGTGGCGATTCCCTTCGCGATCCGGCCGAACAGCGGGGGCGGCACCTCCAGGTAGAACAAGACCTGGGTGCCGGCGCCGATTTCGTCCGACATGGCCTTGTAGGTGGCGTCGTCGTCGAGGTCCCCGTTGACGTAGCGCAGCAGCCCGAGCATCTTCTGGGCGGCCGGAGTCTTGGGGTCCATGTGGTTCAGTACCAGCGAGGCCTCCGCATACTTGCGGAACTGTTCCAGGCCCCAGCCGCTCTTGGCCACCCCGATGACCGGCACGTCGAGGACGCCCCGGTCGACCAGGCCGACCAGCGCCGGGAAGGTCTCGATCTTAGCCAGGTCACCGGTGGCCCCGAAGATCACCAGTGCGTCAACTCGGTTGGTAGTCATATCCGCTCCCTGCCTGTCATCTGCGCTCGGTCACGTTCCCGGTCCCGCCGGCGGGACCACCCCGTCGGGGTTTGCGGACGCCGGTGCAGGCGCGTCCGGTCGTGCACCCCACCGAGGTGAGGGCTGGAATTCGCGCTTGCTGACGCGCCTGCGAAACACGTAGTAGGTCCAGGTCTGATAGGCGAGGACGAACGGCAGGAAGATGACGACGACGACCGACATCACCTTGAGCGAGTACGCCCCGGACGCCGTGTTGTGCACGGTGAGGTTGTAGGCCGCCTTGGTGCTGGAGACCATCACGTTGGGGTAGAGGCCGGTGAAGATCGACACGACGCAGGCCGCCATCGTGACCGTGGTCGCGGCGAAGGCGGAGCCTTCGCGGTGGTCGTAGACCAGCCAGACAGCAGCGATAACGGCCAGCACGGCGAGCAGCTCAACCGGGTTGAGCAAGAAGGTGGTGCTGGACTGCACGTGGGTCCAGATCGCGAAGGCCACCACGGCGGCGCCGGTCACGGGGGCGATGCGCCGGGCGAGGCGCCAGGCCCCCTCGCGCAGGTCGTCCGTGGTCTTCAGGCACAGGAACGTCGCGCCGGACAGCAGGCAGATCAGGACGAACGTGATCCCGGTGAACACCCCGTACGGCTGGAACAGGTCCCAGAACGACCCGGTGTACTCCTGGCTGGAGTTGATGGGCAGCCCGTGCAGCAGGTCACCCAGCACCAGCCCGATCAGCAGCGGGGCCGCCACGCTGCCTGCGACCATCAGCCCGTCCCAGGTGCTCGTCCAGCGGGCCGCGTGGCGCTTGCCGCGGTATTCGAAGGACACGCCCCGGACGATGAGCGCGGCCAGCAGTACGACCAGCGCCAGGTAGAAGCCCGAGAACATGGTGGCGTACCAGCCGGGAAACGCGGCGAAGATGGCGGCGGCGGCGACGATCAGCCAGACCTCGTTGCCGTCCCACAGTGGCCCGATCGTGTTGATTGCGGCCCGGCGCCCCGCTTCGTCCTTGCCGACCACGCCATGCAGCATGCCGACGCCGAAGTCGAAGCCCTCCAGGACGAAGAAACCCGTCCACAAGATCGTGATGACGATGAACCAGAACGGCACGAGTTGCATCGCGGCCTCAATACTGCACGGCCGGCACCGGCGCGTCCGCGTCGGCCTCGGCTCGTGCGGGCGGGAGCTGCTGGCGTGAGTACTTGAGCATCAGCGCGAAGTTGACGGTGGCGAGCACGCCGTACAGCAGGACGAAAATCACCAGGCTGATCACGATGGACGTCGAGCTGACCGAGGAGGAGATCCCGTTTTTGGTCAGCATGATGCCTTGCACGATCCACGGCTGCCGGCCGCTCTCGGTCAGCAGCCAGCCTGCCGTGTTCATCAGGAAGGGCAGGACCGCGGCCCAGATCGCGACCCACAGGAAACGCCGCGACGTCGCGAGTTTCTCGCGCCGCAGTAGCCAGAGCCCGTACAGCCCGATGAGCAAGACCAGGACCCCGACATAGGCCATCACCCGCATGGACCAGTACTGGATGAACACGTTCGGCACGTAGTAGCCCGGCCCGAACTGGCTGCTGTACTGGGACTGCAGTGGGTCCAGGCCGACGACCTTCCCGTTCCAGTGGTTGGTGGCCAGCAGCGACAGCAGGTGCGGGATCTCGATGATCTGGGTGGGCGTCTGGTCGTTGTTGCCGCCGCCGATCTGGAACAGCGAGAACGAGCAGGGCTGGCAGGTGGTCCACTGGGCTTCGGCCGCTGCGATCTTCATCGGCTGGTACTTGGCCTCGATCACCCCGAGCTCGTCGCCGACCAGCATGGTGAACAAGATGGCCGGGACCAGCACGATAAGCGCGAGCCGGGCCGACCGGGTGAACACCTCGCGGTCGGAGCCGTGCCGCAGCTGCCACGCCGACACGGCCAGCATCACCGTCGCGCCGGTGACCAGCGAGGCCAGCAGCACCTTCGAGTATCCCCAGACGAACACCTGGTTGGTGAACACGGCCCAGATGTCGTTGAGCTGCGGTTTCCCGTTCACCATCTGGTAGCCGACCGGATGCTGCATCCAGGAGTTGGCCGCCATGATGAACGCCGCCGACAGGACGCTGCCCAGCGCGACCAGCCAGATCGTCAGCAGGTGCACCCGGCGGGACAGCCGGTCCCAGCCGAACAGCCACAACCCCAGGAACGTGGACTCCAGGAAGAAAGCGGCCAGCCCCTCCATAGCCAGCGGCGCGCCGAAGACGTTGCCGACCAGCCGCGAGTAGGCCGACCAGTTCATCCCGAACTGGAACTCCTGGACCAGGCCGGTGACCACGCCGATCGCCACGTTGATGACCAGCAGGACGCCGAAGAACCGGGTCAGCCGCAGGTACTCGTCGCGCTTACTGCGAAACCAGGCGGTCTGCAGCAAGGCGGTCAGGAAAGCCAGGCCGATCGTGACCGGCACGAAAAAGAAGTGATTGATCGTCACAAACGCGAACTGCCACCGCGCAAGATCGACGTTCGTCATCTACTCCCCCGGTCCGGATTGACTCAGAGCGGCTGCCCGGCCGACGGCACGGCCAGGCAGCCGGCGAGTCAGTTCTGAGCGTCCTCGCGAGCCGAGGTGCCGTTCTGCCAGGCGGCGGCGCCGGCGGCGGCAGCTGTCTTGGCCTGGGCCCACTTGATCCTGGCCTGCTCGCTGGGCGGCACGTCCATCTGCTGGATCCACCGCCGGGTGGCCGCGAACAGATGCGTGCCGCCGACGGCCAGGCCCGCCAGGGCGATGAGGGCGCCGGCCCCGAAGAGCGCGGCGCCGGTGACGATCGGGCCGGTTCTGAGCTCCGGCCAGCTGCTGCTGTTCTCCGTGTTAGTAGACATGCCACCATCCCGGCCGTTAGTCGTTGGGTTTCACTGTCTCCCGCCCCTAGATCTCCGGGCATCCCCCTTGATGGGTGGTTGGGCCGCGTCCTCGCGGCCGGCCGCCTGCGCCGGGCACGGCGAGACGGCCGGCGGGTGGACCACTGACCAGTCCGCGGCCATGTCGATCACGGTCCACTTCTGGTCGGCGGCGGCTGCGCGGACCCCGTCCGTGCCAGCGCCCAGGATCGGATCGTGGTCGTAGGCGTACTCGCGATCGCTGTCGGTGTGGTCCACGACCAGCTCCAGGCTCCGGCCTGGGCCCGCTGCGGCCCACTGGAGCATGGCCAGGTCACCGTCGGTATTCCCGGCGGCCACGATGGGGCGCTGCCCGACATGCCGGTGGATCGAGCTGGGCTTCTGCGGGCCGTCGTTGATGACCTGCACGGTGTCGCCCTTGACGAGTTCAGGGCCGTCCGGGCCGATGCGGAACTCGGTCTCACCGACGCTGCCGATCACCCGGTGCGGCGGCAGGCCGTAGACGCCGGACGCCCAGGTGCGCATGAAGTCGGTGCCGCCGCCGGAGAAGATCCAGCAGGAGAAACCGCTGCGGTCCAGCAGGCCCAGCAGCTCGAGCATCGGCTGGTACACCAGCTCGGAGTACGGCCGCCCGAACCGCGGATGCCGGGCCGAGGCCAGCCAGCTCCGGCTCGCGGTGGTGAACTCATCGGTGGTGACGCCGGCGTGCGTGAGTTTCAGCAGCTCCATCAGGGCCGGCATGCCGCCCGCGTGCAGCTCCTCGAGACTGGTGGGATGACCCAGCGCAGCCGCCCGGTCGAGTGCGAACACCAGCTGCGCGTACACGGGCTGTTCGGTCCACAAAGTCCCGTCGTTGTCGAAGACCGCGACGCGATCCGGCCCGGGGACGAAATCGGGCGAATCAGGATGGGTCACGGCCGCGACGAAGTCCACGATCGATCGTTTCGCAGAAGTCTCACGCCAGCTCGGCAATGGATCGGCGGTCATGGGGCGCAACATAGGGCGGCTGCACAGGAAACGAGTCACCCAGTTCGGGTGATCTCGCCTATGGACACCAGCCACCAGTGCCTGCCGGCCCGGCACCCGGTAAAGACTTAGTGAACCCCCGGTAAACGGCTGGCGAGTACCCGGGGCGAACCGCCTCAGCCGCGCCGCGTTCGGCCGGCAGGCTGAATTCGCGCTCACCGTCACCCGATTTCCGTCCGGAGTCACCCTGCAGGTGTGATGTGCCGCGTGCCCCGACACGGGACATTCAGATGCGTGGCTGAGAACTATGACGTGATCATTGTTGGCAGCGGTGCGGGCGGCGGAACGCTAGCGCACACCCTGGCTTCGTCGGGCAAACGGATACTCCTGCTCGAGCGGGGCAATTTCCTGCCGCGCGAGGTGGAGAACTGGGATCCCGGCCCGGTGTTCGTGGACGGGCGATACATCTCACCCGAGCAGTGGTTCGACGCGGACGGCAAGGCGTTCCAGCCGCAGGTGCATTACTACGTCGGCGGGGCCACCAAGCTGTACGGCGCCGCGCTGTACCGGCTGCGCCCCGAGGACTTCGGCGAGATCAAGCACGCCGACGGCCCCTCGCCGGCCTGGCCGCTGAGCTACGACGAGTTCGAGCCCTGGTACACGAAGGCCGAATGGCTGTACCAGGTCCACGGCACCCACGGCGAAGACCCCACCGAGGGCCACTGCTCGAAGGACTACCCCTGGCCTGCGGTGTCGCACGAGCCGCGGGTCCAGCAGATCTCCGACGCGCTGGCGGCCGGCGGCTACCATCCGTTCCACGCGCCGGTCGGCATCCTGCTGAACGAGGCCAACCGGGCGCTGAGCGCGTGCATCCGCTGCGCCACGTGCGACGGCTACCCGTGCCTGGTGCACGCCAAGTCAGACGCCGACATCATCGCCGTCCGCCCGCTGCTGGACCAGCCCAACGTGACGCTGCTGGTGAACGCGGAGGTGGAGCGCCTCGACACGGACGCGTCCGGCCGGACCGTCACCCGGGTGCAGGTGAACCGCAATGGCAGCCAGGAGTTCTACGAGGGCGACGTCGTGGTGATCTCGGCCGGGGCGGCCAACAGCGCCAAGATCCTGCTCCGGTCGGCCTCCGACCAGCACCCGGGTGGCCTGGCCAACGGGTCGGACCAGGTCGGCCGCAACTACATGTACCACAACAGCAAGGCCATCGTGGCGCTCGACAAGGAGCGCAACGACACGGTGTTCCAGAAGACGCTCGGCCTGAACGACTTCTACCTCGCGGGGAACGGCCGGGAATGGCCGCTGGGCAACATCCAGATGCTCGGGAAGTCCAACGCGATGGCCATGAAGGGCGAGGAGCCCAAGCTCACCAAGCTGGCCCCGAAATGGGGCCTGGAAGAGGTGGCCCGGCACGCCGTCGACTTCTGGCTGACCACCGAGGACGTGCCCAAACCGGACAACCGGGTGACGGTGGACCGCGACGGTCACGTGCACCTCGCCTACACCGCGACCAACGACACCGAGGCGGACGGGCTGTACCACGAGCTCCGCAAGGTGCTCAACCACATCGGCATCGCCGAGCACCACGTGCTGAGCAAGAACTTCTACGCCAGCATGGACGTGCCGGTGGCCGGCGTGGCCCACCAGTCGGGCACCTGCCGGTTCGGCACCGATCCGGCCACCTCGGTCCTCGACGTCAACTGCAAGGCGCACGAGGTCGACAACCTCTACGTCGTCGATACGAGCTTCTTCCCGAGCATCGGAGCGGTGAACCCGGCGCTCACCGCCATGGCCAACGCGATCCGCGTCGGCGAGCACCTGCTGAGCCGGATGGCATGACCGCGCCCCGACCCGACTGCCGGAAAACCCTCCAGCGGCCAGATATTCCTGTCCCGACTGCGAAAGGCCTCGGCCGATGAGCACCTTCCCGCCTATTGCCGACTACGGGTTCCTGTCGAACTGCGAGCAGAGCTGCCTGATCGCCCCGGACGGGTCGGTCGAGTGGATGTGCCTGCCCCGACCTGATTCCCCGAGTGTCTTCGCGGCGCTGCTGGACCGTTCAGCCGGGTTGTTCAGGTTCGGCCCCGGCAATACGCGCGTCCCGCAGCATCGCCGGTACGTGCCGGGCACCATGGTGCTGGAAACAACCTGGCAGACGCCCACCGGATGGATGGTCGTCCAGGACTTCCTGGCCATGGGCCCGGTCCAGCACCAGGCACGGCGGCCGGACTACCACCGGGCGCCTGCTGACTTCGGCGCCATCGGCGCGCTGGTCCGGATCGCCACCTGCATCAGCGGCCGGGTCGAGGTCGCCGTGAACTGCGGTCCGCTGTTCGACTACGGCCGGGCTGGTGGCACGTGGAGCTACAACGGCGACAGCTACGACGCGATGACCCTCACCCCCGCGGAAGGAGACCTGCGGCTTGAGGTGAGTGGCACCGTCCCCCTGGGCGTCCTCGGCGCGCGCTGCTACGGCCGCACCACGCTGACCCCAGGAGAGTCGGCCTACGTCGCGCTGTCCTGGGGCGGCAACCAGGTCCCGGCGGACCTGGACGCCGCCCAGGCCTCGCTGGAGTGCACGGTCAACTTCTGGCGTGACTGGCTGAGCTCAGCCAAGATCCCTGACCATCCGTGGAAGACCTACCTGGACCGCAGCGCGCTGACCCTGAAGGGGCTCAGCTACGCCCCGACGGGCGCCATCATGGCGGCGTTGACCACCTCGCTGCCGGAAACCTGGGGCGGCGCCCGCAACTGGGACTACCGCTTCACCTGGATCCGCGACTCAGCGTTCATGCTCCGCTCGCTGTACCGCCTCGGCTTCGACTGGGAAGCGATCGAGTACTGGGGGTTTATCCTCGACGCGGTTACCGGGGGTGACCTGCATCGCAAGCCCGAGCTCCAGATCATGTACGGCATCGGCGGGGAACGCGACCTGACCGAGCACAGCCTCGACAATCTGTCCGGCTATCGCGGGGCCCGTCCCGGTCCGGGTGGGCAACGGCGCCTGGAATCAGCAGCAGCACGACGTCTGGGGAATGATCCTCGACGCCCTCGACGTCCAGTTCCATACCGGCGCCGGCATGATCGTGACCCCCGTGTGGGAAGGGCTCGCCACCTTCGTGGACGCCGCCCTGGAGCACTGGCGTGAGCCCGACCAGGGAATCTGGGAGGTCCGCGGCGACCCCAAGCACTTCACCGCGTCGAAGGTGATGTGCTGGGTGGCGGCCTCGCGCGGCGCCGATCTCGCCGAGGAACGCGGCGACGACGAACGGGCGAAGCGGTGGCGGGCCGGCGCCGACGAGATCAAGGCCGACATCCTGGACAAGGACGTGTCCAAGCGGGGTGTGTTCCGCCAGCACGACGAGACCGACGACCTCGACGCCTCGCTCCTGCTCCTGCCCATCATGGGATTCCTGCCCCCCACCGACAAGCGCATCAAGGCCACCGTGCTGGCCATCGCCGACGAACTGACCGAGGACGGCCTGGTCCTGCGCTACAAGGTCGACGGAACCGACACCGGGTTCGAGGGCAAAGAAGGAACCTTCACCATCTGCTCCTTCTGGCTGGTGACCACGCTGGCCATGATCGGCGAGACCGATCGCGCCCGCGCCTTGTGCCAGAAGTTGCTGTCGTTCGCCGGACCGCTGCAGCTCTACGCCGAGGAGATCGACACCAGCACCGGCGAGCACATGGGCAACTTCCCGCAGGCGTTCACCCACCTGGCGCTCATCGAAGCCGTCTCGCTCCTCATCGACTCCGAGCAGGCCGCCAACAACGCGGCCGCCTACGGGTAGGCGGGCGCAGCCCGGCAGGTCCTGGGGTGCTGACGATGGCGGGACGCTTGGTGAGGCGCCCCGCCGGCCGG
Organism: uncultured Actinomycetes bacterium; assembly: GCA_963781085.1. Classification (GTDB taxonomy): domain Bacteria; phylum Actinomycetota; class Actinomycetes; order Streptosporangiales; family Streptosporangiaceae; genus RYN-230. The sequence goes on along the minus strand of CAWAES010000002.1, from coordinate 102,994 downwards.
GGTGGGCCTCCGGGGGAAAGGCGCAGCCGACGGGGCGCTCTCATGCGCCCAGGGGGCCGCGGGCCTCGGGGGAAGGCGCAGCCGGCCGGGCGCTCTCGGCACCTCCGGGCCGGGGCCTGATCGGCGCCGCCGGGAGGAACCATCTGAAGTATCACCAATGACACTGACTTTTTCCTGAATGTTACCCCCAGGTAACCTGAGGGCCAGGTGAAGGTAGTCCGCTCACGAAAGGTGCGGGCCGGTGGACCCCGCGCGCTCCGGGCCGGGGCGGGTGAAGGATCATCAGAGCACCAGCCCCGCCCCCTGCACCGACGACCCGAAAGACTTCTCATGCTGTCACCAGACCGCCTCGTAGCCACGACCGTGCGCCTGGCCGGCCAGGGAACCGGCCTCGACGCCGCCGACGTCAGCCTCCTCGCCGCCGCGGGCAGCGACGGAGTGCTGTGGCAGCACGAGGGCTTCGGCTTGGCCGGGCGCGGCGTCGCCCTGCGGATCGAGCTTCCCCGCGGTCTCACCGACGCCGCGGCCGTGGCCGACGTGGCCGGCACCCTGGCCGCCATCCACCGCGGCAGTGACGTGGCCGGCCCGGGAACCGGGGCGGTAGCTCTCGGAGCGCTGCCGTTCGTGCGGGGCGCACCCGGGTCGCTCGTCGTCCCTCGCGTGGTGATCGGGCGCCACGACAGCGAGGCCTGGCTCACCACCGTCGCCCGCGCCGGGGACCGCCCGGCCGCGGCCCGCCTGGCTGACACGATGGTCGCCGACGCCCTCGGCGGGTTCACCGCTCCCCGGCCCGCGCCGAGCCAGTTCACCCTGACGTCGGTGATGGACCACGACGACTGGGGCGCCCTCGTGGCCGGCGCCGTCGCCCGCATCGACGACGGAGCGCTGGGCAAGGTCGTCCTGGCCCGCCAGGTCGACGTGACGGCCAACCGCCCGTTCGTCACCTCCGACGTCCTGTCCAGGCTGCTCGCCCTGTACCCGACGTGCATGGTCTTCCGGGTCGACGGATTCCTCGGCGCCAGCCCCGAGCTGCTGATCGAGCGCCGGGGCAGGCACGTCGCCAGTCATCCCCTGGCCGGCACCATCGGCCGCAGCGGTGACCTGGCCACCGACGAGGCGCTCATCGCCGGGCTGCTCGCCTCACCCAAGGAACGCCGGGAGCACGCCTACGTCGTCGACGATCTCCGCCGCACCCTCGGCCCGCTCTGCGAGAGCCTGGACGTGCCCGACAAGCCCACCGTGCTCGAGCTGCGTAACGTGTCCCATCTCGCCACCCGCCTGAGCGGGGTGCTGTCGGCCGGCCCGGAGCCGTCCGGGGGCAAGCCCGCGCATCCGGGCCTGCGGGTGCCCAGCGCCCTCCAGCTCGTGGCGGAGGTCCACCCCACGCCCGCGGTCGGCGGCACGCCCACCGACGAGGCGGTGGCCTACATCGGCGAGGTCGAGGGGTTTGACCGCGGCCGCTACACCGGCCCAGTCGGCTGGATGGACGCTGACGGCGACGGGAGCTGGGCTATCGGGCTCAGGTCGGCTTACGTAGCTGGCGACCGCGCCACGATGTACGCCGGCGTCGGCGTGGTGGCCGGATCTCGTCCCGGCCTTGAACTGGAGGAGACCCAGCTGAAGCTCCAGGCCCTGCTCGCCGCTCTGGTCCGCCCCTGACCTGCCGCGACGGGGCCGCCCGCGGTGGGACCCACCCCGCGAGGGTGGTGCCGGACTTCAGTGCTATCAGCAGCTGGCGCTAGCCCGGGATATGTCCGTCCAGGGCCAGGCCCACGATGACCGGGCCTGGGTGGTCGTCAACGTGCCGGCCCGCAGTGACCCGGCGGACGTGGCGGCGTGATTAACGGCGGTCCGGAGACAGACAACCCGACGGATCTGCTCAAGACCGGGTTCCTGCTCTGGTTCTATACGATCATCGCCTTTGCCTTCCTCTACTGGGTGCTTGACGGAGGAGGCCCTGAATCCCGCTTCATCGAGCTGCGCCCGAGCCTTGTCGCCGCGCTGGTGCACGGCGCCGCCGTGCGCGGCGGCTGCCCGGTGGGCACGGCCTGCGGGCAGGCGTCCCAGGGCCCGGGCCAGCGCGCTGGCCGCCGGCTGCGTTCACCTTGCTCCTGGCGATGGCCGTGCCACTGGTGCTTTCGCCCAGGTTCAGCCTGGGGCCGCCCTGGGCCGCCCCGCTAGTGGAGGCGGTGCTGCTGGTGGCCATCGTCGCCATCGACCGGGGTCGCATCGACCGCTGGTCGGCGGCTGGCCGCGTGCTGTCGCTGGCGCTGGTCGCTGTGCTGGTCGCCGACGCCGCTTGGGTCGCCACCCGGCTGGTCGGCTGATCTGGTTCAAGGGCGGCCCGGAGACAGACGACCGACGGATCTGCTCAAGACCGGGTTCCTGGTCTGGTTCTATACGATCGTCGCCTTTGCCTTCCTCTACTGGGTGCTGGACGGAGGAGGCCCTGAATCGCGTTTCCTCGCTCCGCGGGAGTTCCCCGAGCTCGCCTTCCCCGCGCAGCTCAACCCGGGGGTGGCTCCGCCCGGCTGGCGCCCTGAATTCTTCGACTACCTCTACCTCGGCTTTACCAACGCCACGGCGTTCAGCCCGACCGACGTGATGCCGCTGACCCGGTGGGCCAAACTGGCCATGACGGTGCAGGCGGTCAGCTCCCTGCTGATCCTGGGCCTGGTCATCGCCCGGGCGGTCAACATCTTGCAGTAGCCGCCAGTATCCGCCGGCTCGTCAGCTCCGGCGCGGGTCGCGGAGCACGACAACGGACCGGGGGCCGACGGTGACCTGGTCACCAGCGGCCGCCGGCTTGGCCGAACTGCCGGGTACCGTCGCGTCGTAGGTGTCGATCTCGGCGTGCCAGGCGGCCTGCTCCTTGGTGGCCGGGAGGGTGAACGCGAGCGGTTCCCACCAGGCGTTCACCAGGACCAGGAAGTCGTCGTCGAGCAGCGGCGTGCCGTCGGCGGCCCGGTCCGGCGCGTCCGATCCGTCCAGGTAGAACGCGGTAGCCAGGGCACTCGGGTCCGACCAGTCGCCGGCGGTCATCGCCGAGCCGGACGGGGTGTACCAGCACAGCTCCGGCTGCTTCGGCGCCCGCCAGGAAGCGGCGGCGGCGGAACACCGGGTGCTGCTTGCGGAAGGCGACCAGCGCCCGGGTGAAGTCCTGCAGCTCAGTGTCGGGCTGGGACCAGTCGACCCAGGCGATCTCGTTGTCCTGGCAGTAGGCGTTGTTGTTGCCTTGCTGGGTCCGGCCGAGCTCGTCGCCGCCGAGCAGCATCGGGACGCCGAAGGACAGCAGCAGGGTGGCGAGCATGGCCCGGGACTGCCGCTCGCGCAGCGCGAGGATGGCGGGATCTGTGGTCGGGCCTTCCGCGCCGCAGTTCCACGACCGGTTGTCGCTGGTCCCGTCGCGGTTGGACTCCCCGTTGGCCTCGTTGTGCTTGTCGTTATAGGAGACCAGGTCGCGCAGGGTGAAGCCGTCATGCACGGTGATCAGGTTCACCGACGCCGTGGGCCGCCTGCGGTCGCCCGCGTACAGGTCCGCGGACCCGCAGAAGCGGGTGGCGAACTCACGCAGGCCGACCGGATGGCTGCGCCAGAAGTCGCGCATGGTGTCGCGGTACTTGCCGTTCCACTCGCGCCACCGGGGCGGGAACCGGCCGAGGTCGTAGCTGTCCATCTGGCCGACGTCCCAGGGCTCGGCGATCAGCTTGGCCCTGGACACCACGGGGTCCTGGGAGACCAGGTCGAAGAACGCTGACACCTGCTCGAAGCGGCCGTCCTGACGGCCCAGCGTGGTAGCCAGGTCGAAACGGAAGCCGTCGACGCGCATCTCCGTTATCCAGTACCGCAGCGAGTCCATGATCAGCTGCCAGGGTCACCGGATCGCCCGCGTTCAGCGAGTTGCCGCACCCCGTCGTGTCGACATAGGAGCGCGGGTCATCAGGTTCCAGCCGGTAGTAGGCCGGATTGTCCAGGCCGCGGTAGCAGAGCGTCGGGCCGGTCTGGTTGCTCTCCGCGGTGTGGTTGAAGACCACGTCGAGCAGCACCTCGAGCCCGGCCGCGTGCAGGGCGTCCACCATGGCCTTGAACTCGTCAACCTGGCCGCCCGGCTTCCCGGCCCGGACCGCCGCCGAATAGCCCTGATGCGGCGCGAAGTAGCCGATCGTGTTGTAGCCCCAGTAGTTGGTCAGCCCGCGGGCCGGCAGGAAGGCTTCGGGGACGCTCTCGTGCACCGGCAGCAGTTCGACGGCGGTCACCCCGAGATCGGTCAGGTGGGCGATGGCCGCGTCGTGGCCCAGCCCGGCATAGGTTCCGCGCAGCTCCGGCGGGACCCCCGGATGGCGCATGGTGAAGCCCTTGACGTGCAGTTCGTAGATGATCGTGTCGGAGAAGCGGTGACGCACATGGGTGGCGTCCCGCCAGCGGAAGGTGTCGCCCGCCAGGACCAGGCTTCGCGGCACGCTGGCGGCCGAGTCCGCGCCGCTCGGCAGGTCCGGGTCGTCGGCTGCGTACCCCAGTACGTCGGGCCCGAAGGTGACGGATCCGCTGACGGCCCGGGTGTAGGGATCCAGCAGCAGCTTCGCCGGATTACAGCGCACGCCCCGGGCTGGGTCGTAGGGCCCGGCGGCCCGGTATCCGTAGGCCTGCCCGGCCCTGATCCCGGGCACGAAGCCGTGCCAGACGCCGGAGTCGTAGTCCAGCAGCGGGACCTGCGTCTCCGCGCCACCCTCGTCGAACAGGCACAGCGTCATCCCGTCGGCGACGGCGGACGCCACCGCGAAGTTCGCGCCGCCGTCCCGGAGGGTGGCCCCGAGCGGGAACGGGCTTCCGGGCCGCGCGGTCACGGCCTGCCCGGCGACGGCGGTCATTGCCCGGCCTCCCGCCCCATGGCCCGGATGACGTCACCGATGGGATCAACCGCGCCGTGGCGGCGGCGGATCATGTCGGCGATCAGCCCGGTCCAGCCGGTCTGGTGAAAGGCGCCGATCGCGGCGCCGTTGTCGCCGTGGAAGTACTCGCTGAAGATCAGGTTGTCATGCCAGGCCGGATCGTGCTGCATGCGCTCGGTCCCGCCGAAGCAGGGCCGCCGGCCGTCGGGCCCGTCGGTGAAGATCGAGATGAGCCGGTCCTGCAGGTCGGCGGCGACCTTGTCCAGGGTGAGCCGCACGCCCGACCCGGTCGGGTACTCGATGGTGAACTCGTCACCGAAGAACCGGTGGTAGCGCTCCAGGGCGCTGATGACCAGGTAGTTGAGCGGGAACCAGAGCGGGCCGCGCCAGTTGGAGTTCCCGCCGAACATGGCGGTGGTGGATTCGGCCGGCTCGTAGTCGATGCTGGCCTGGATGCCTTCCACGTCGAGGACGTACGGATGCTCGCGGTGGTAGGCCGACAGGGCCCGCAGGCCATACGGGGACAGGAACTCGTCGGGGTCGAACAGCTTCGCGAACAGCTTCTCGAGCCGCCCGACGCCGGCCAGGCTGAGCAGGAGCCGATGCTGGCCCTGCTCTCCGCGGAGCAGGCCGGTCTCGGTGAGGTCTTCCCGGTCGGGCAGGCTGTGGCGGTCCATGAACTCCGCGAACTGCTTGCCCACCGTGAGTGCCGTCTGGAGGTCATTCTCCTCGATGACCGCCGCCGCCAGGATCGGGATGATGCCGACCATCGACCGGACCTTCACCGGCACGGCGTCCCCGCTGGGGGTCAGCAGCCGGTCGTAGTAGAGCCCATCGGTCTCGTCCCAGAGCCCGAGCCCTTCGAGGGCCTCGGTGATGCCGGCGAAGTGCTCGAGGAACTTGAGGATCAGATCGATGCCCGGCCGCTGGCCGGACCGGTTCAGGACTATCGCCAGGGAGGCCATGGCGATCGCGTAGAAGCCCATCCAGCCGGTGGCGTCGGACTGCTCCAGGATGCCGCCCACCGGGAGATGCGAGCGGTCGATCGGGCCGATGTTGTCCAGGCCGAGGAAGCCGCCCTCGAACAGGTTGTTGCCCTCGGAGTCCTCCCGGTTCACCCACCAGGTGAAGTTGACCAGCAGCTTGTCGAAGATCCGGCTGACGAAGTCGATGTCGCGGGCGCCGTCGATCGCGAACACCTCCGCGGCCGCCCACGCCTGCACCGGCGGGTTGACGTCACCGAAGTCCCACTCGTAGGCGGGCAGCGCGCCGTTGGGATGCTGGAACCACTCCCGGCAGAGCAGGATCAGCTGGTACTTGGCGAACGCCGGGTCCACATGGGCCAGGGCGACGCAGTGGAAGGCCAGGTCCCAGGCTGCGTACCACGGGTACTCCCACTTGTCCGGCATGGACATGATGTCGAACGCGTCGAAGTTGCGCCACCGGGAGTTCCGGCCGGTCAGGCGCTGCGCCGGGGGCACCGGCTGGGTCGGGTCCCCGTCCAGCCAGCGGGCGACGTCGTAGTAGAACAGCTGCTTGCTCCACAGCAGGCCGCCGAACGCCTGGCGCATCACCAGGGCCTCGTCGGCGCTCGCCCCGGCCGGGGTGAGCTCGGCGTAGAACTCGTCCGCCTCGGCCTGCCGTTGCGCGACGACCTGGCTGTACTGGGCGCCGAGCGGGTCGTCCGCCTTCCCGCGGGGCGCTCTGGCGGGCGGGGTCCGCAGCCGCAGCCGCAGCTCGGCGGTCTGGCCGGGCTGGACCGTCAGCTGGTACCAGAACGAGCACTTGGTGCCGGTGCGCTCGGGATTGACGGTGGCCGCCCCGTTGACCACGTGGTCGTTGATGCCGTCCTTCGGGTACGGCGTGAGCGGCGCGGAGCCGAACAGCCGCTGGTCGTTGGTCTCGTTCTCGCAGAACACCGCGGTCGGCAGCGTCCCGTCCGGCCCGGGGCCGGCCAGCAGTTCCATCGGGCCGGCGAACGGATGATCGATACCCACCTCCGAGTCACCCACCGCCCGCATCTCCGGCTTGGGCGCGCCGACGTCCCAGGACCAGGTGTTGCGGAACCACGCGGTCGGCAGCACGTGCAGGGTCGCCGTCTCCGGCCCGGCGTTGGTCACCTGCACGGTCATCAGCAGGTCATCGGCGCTGGCCTTGGCGTAATGCACCTCGGTGATCCAGTACCGGTCGTCGTCGAACGCCCCGGTGTCCAGCAGCTCGTACTCAGGCTCCTCGCGGTTACGCGCCCCGTTCGTGTCGATGAGGTCCTGATACGGGAACGCAGCCTGCGGATAGTGATAGCGCCACCGGTTCCACGCGTGGCTCGGCAGCGCGTCCAGGTACCACCAGTACTCCTTCACGTCCTCGCCGTGATTGCCCTGCGCCCCGGTCAGCCCGAACGCCCGCTCCTTCAGGATCGGGTCCTTGCCGTTCCACAGGGCCAGGCCCAGGCACAGCCGCTGCTCCACGTCACAGAACCCGGCCAGCCCGTCCTCCCCCCAGCGGTAGGCCCGGGACCGGGCGTGATCATGGGGCAGGTAGTCCCACGCCTCGCCGTCCGCGCTGTAGTCCTCGCGCACCGTGCCCCACTGGCGCTCGCTGACATACGGTCCCCACCGGTACCACTCGCCCGCCTGGAGCAGCCCGTCCTCCAGCCGGCCGAACCCAGCTACCCGATCCCGTTCCGCACCCACGGTCGTCCCCTGTCGTCTCGATGCACCGCGGCACTGGTTACCCGGCCCCGGCTCTGGCCCGGCGCGGTGATTGCGGATACCGCAATCACCGCCGGTCCCAATGCCTTTCTAACCGCCCGAAACGACAAGCTCATCACCTATCAGGGGTGATGACTTTCCTTTGCCCAGCCGGAACCGTGAGGCGACGGGTCATTTTCCGGGCGCTGCCTTTGCCGTGGCCTAAGGTTCGGCGTTAGCCACGGCATAGTGAACGCCCGGCGAACAAAGGGTGGACCGGGCATTACCGGAGGCTTGGGTGACAACTAACCAGATCCTGATCGGCATCGGCCTCATTCTCGTGCTGGCGGTCGGCGCCCAGGTCCTGGCGAGCAGGCTGCGCATCCCGGCCATCATCGTGCTGTTGCCGGCCGGTTTCATCGCGGGCGCCCTGACGTCCGACGTCAACCCGGACAAGCTGCTCGGGCCCGCGTTCGAGCCGCTGGTGTCCTTGTCCGTGGCGGTCATCCTGTACGACGCGGGCCTCGGCCTCGACCTGCGGAAGCTCAAGGGCCACGTCCGCAAGGTCGTGATCCGCCTGATTGTCCTGGGCGTGCTCATCACCTGGGTGCTCGCCGCCGCGGTCGCCGCGCCGCTGCTGGGCATGTCGCGCGGCGCAGCGGTGATGCTGGGCATCATCCTGGTCGTCTCGGGACCGACCGTCGTGGGCCCGCTGCTGCGCTTCGTCCGGCCGGCCGAACGACTGCAGCAGGTCCTGATCTGGGAAGGGTCACTGATTGACCCAGTCGGCGGGATCCTGGGGGCTCTTGTTTTCCATGCCGTCGTCTCGAGCACCCATAAAGGCCCGGGCAGCCAGCTCGGGCAGTTTGCCCTCAGCGTCCTGGTCGGCCTGGCCGGGGGGGTGATCGGCACCGCGGTGCTCTGGCTGCTGCTGCGCAAGCTGCAGCTCGGTGAGCTGCTCGGCACCACCGCGCAGCTCGCCGCGGTGATCGGGGTCGCCGCCGGGTGCGACGCGATCCGGGCGGACACCGGGCTCATCGCGTCGATATTCATGGGGCTCGCCCTGGCCAATATGCGGGGCGTTGACCTGCCAGCCCGCCAGCCGTTCTTCGAGACGCTGGTGCAGCTGGTCATCGGCGTCCTGTTCGTCTCCATCTCGGCGACCGTGACCCCGCAGTCACTGCGCCACCTGGTCCTGCCCACGCTCGGCCTGGTCGCCGTGCTGGTCGTCGTGGCCCGCCCGCTGGCCGCGTTCACGTCCACGCTCCGGACGGACCTGGGGAAAGGCGAGCGCGCGTTCATCGGCTGGATGGCCCCGCGCGGGATCGTCGCCGCCGCCACCGCCTCCACGTTCACCGCCGGCCTGGTGGCCAAGGGCGTCGGGGGGGCGGCCAAGATCCTGCCGGTCACGTTCCTGGTGATCGTGGCGACGGTCGTCCTGTACGGCCTGACCGCGGTGCCAGTCGCCCGGCGACTGCACGTCACCCGCCCGGCCCGGACCCGCCCGCTGCTGGTCGGCGGCGAGCGCTGGGTCATCGACCTCGGCCGGGCGCTGCGGTCCGCGGGCCTGGAGGTGCTGATGTGGGCGGGACTGGATTCGCAGCGGGAGCAGGTGCGGCGGGCCGGGCTCGAGCTGGCGCCGGGTGAGCTGCTCGCGGCCGCCACCGGCCGGGGCGCGCGGCTCGAGGAGATCACGGCTGTGCTGCTGCTCACCGACGAGGACGACTTCAACGCGCTGGCCTCGGTACTGCTGACCGGCAACGTCGAGGGCCGGGTCTACCGGCTCGCGCCACCGCTGCGCAGCCACGGGGTCGTCGCTCCGTACACCAGCGGGGAGATCCTGTTCGGTGCCGGGCGTGACCCGGGGGACGGTCAGCGGCCGGTATCACGACGGCGCCCGGATCGTCGCGCAGCCGCCTGACGGCGTGCTCCCCGCCGGGCACGACCTCCTGTTCCTGGTCCGCGCAGACGGCCAGCTCGCCGCCGTCACCCAGACCGGCACCCCGGCACCGGAGGCGGGCGACACGATCGTGTCGCTGGGACAAGTGCCCGTAGCGCAGCCCGCTGAGGGGTTGAGCCGGTCATGAATTTTCACGTACGCCTGGTCAGCGCGCCCGACCGGACCGACGTCCTGCTCGAGGCGCTCGGCTTCCGACCCGGGCGTCTCCAGCCTGGTGGTCCTCCCCGGCGCCGCGCGGCGGCCCGGCGGCGACGCGGTGCAGTTCGACGTGCGGCCCGGGTCCGCGAACACCGTGTTCCAGCAGCTGAAAAGCTTTACCAGCGGCCCGCGCAAGGCGGTGGCCGTCGAGTACGTGGACGCCACGCTCGGGGAACCGCCGGAGCCTGCCTCCAGATACTTTGTGATGCAGCGGGACGTGGCTCCGGTCTGGGAACTGGTCGAGGCCAGGATCCGTTCGGACGCCGTCTACGCACCCAGTTTCTACATCCTGCTGGCTATCGCGGGACTGATCGGCGCGGTCGGCATCCTGACCAACTCGCAGATCCTGATCGTCGGGGCCATGGTGGTGGGGCCGGAATACAACGCGATCATGGGCGTGGCGCTCGGCATCGACAAACGGGCCCGGCGGCCGGTGCTGCGCGGCCTCCTGGCCCTGCTGGCCGGATTCGCGGCCGCCGTGGTGATCACCCTGCTGTTCGGCCTGGCGATCCGCTGGTCCGGGCACACGCCGGAGCTGTACTCGGCCGGCGTCCGGCCGGTCTCCGACCTGATCAACAATCCGAACTTGTTCTCGGTGGTGGTCGCGGTGCTGGCCGGGATCGTCGGCGTGGTGTCGCTGACCGAGGCCCGGGCCAGCGCCCTGATCGGCGTGTTCATCTCGGTCACGACCATCCCCGCCGCGGCCGACATCGGCCTGTCCCTGGCCTACGCCAGCTGGGGCGAGGCCCGGGGGTCGGCGTTCCAGCTGCTGCTCAACGTGGTGTTGCTGATCGCGGTGGGCGCCGGAGCCCTGCGCCTGCAGCGGATCATCTGGCGGGCCCGCGAACGGCCAGAGCCGGGCGGATAGTCCCGGGCCCGGTTAGCAGCAGAGCCCGGCGGCCCGGGTGACAGAAGAGTCCGGCGGCCCCGGATGCCGTCCCGGTCAGACGTGGCTGCGGTCCGGCCCGTAGACGTCCCAGAGCTGGCCGGCGAAGAACCGGCCGAACCGCTCCAGTCCCGGCGGCGCCGTGCGGGCCTTCCACCCGGATGGTGGTGAGCTCGCGCACGAAGTCGGTGATGTGCAGGTGCAGGGTGCCGGCCGCGAGGATCCGGGCCTGGTCGTCCTCCTGCGCCGCCACATGGCCCGCCAGCAGCCGGAAGTACAGGGTCGAGGTGTCCGGCCAGATCCGGGTCAGCGCCCCGTGCCACACGTTCTTCCAGCCGATGAGGGTGCGGGGCTGGCCCAGCGCGCTGTCGAAGTGCAGCCGGTACCACATGAGGCGGCGGTCCGGCACCCCGGTCGGCGCGAACAAATTGAACCAGCCCCGCTGGATTTGGCGCCGGCCCCCGATGCTTTCGGCGTCAATCCATCCCTCGGCCCGGGCGGAGTGCTCGGGCTCATCCAGGAAACGTTCTAGATCGTCGGCGGTGATAGTGAGCCGGAAAGCCAGCGGCTCCTGCAGCAGCCGGGCCACCGCCGCGGACCCTCCGTTGCTCGCACCCGGGAAGCAGGTCCCGCTCATTTCCTCGGAGAACGACAGCCAGGTGCGGTCCGGGCGGCGCGCGGGCGGGCCGGGCTCGGCGTCAGCCGCCGCCCCGGCGCGCACCAGATCCGCCCCGCCCACGGTCGTGGCGGGCGGCTTGTCCAGCAGCCGGGTGCACATCCGGTCGGCCAGCGCGGCGATGGTCAGCGAGGGGTTCGGGCCGACCGGCCCCGGCATCGCCGCGCCGTCGGCGATGTAGAGGCCCGGATAGCCGAACACCTCGCCGTAGGGATCACACACCCCGGCGCTGGGGTCACGCCCCATGGGGGCGCCGCCCACCGGATGCGCGGTAATGATCCGCTTGCTCAGCCATAGCGGGTTGTTCACGCAGCGCGCGCCGAGCACGGCCGCGATACGCCGCATGGCCGCGTTCACCCGCTCGAAGTACGCCTCGCTGGTGGCGGTGGACCAGACCAGGTCCAGCCGGTCGTCGCGCAGCCGCAGGACGCCGTCGGGGACGTCACGGCCCATGCCGAGCAGCGGCAGCGAGCCGACCGAGAGCGAGTCCGTGCCGATCAGGTCGGAGATCTCCTTGGACAGGCTGGGGTCGGGCGTGCGGGTGACGATGGCCCGGCAGCGTTCGAGCACGAACTGCGCCAGCCGCCGCGTCTCCCCCGGCACGTCCGCCGCCTCGACCAGCCAGTCGACGAAGGCCGGGTACCCGCCGTCCTCGAGGTACGCGCCGCGGCCGGATCCCGCCGGGACGTCATGGCTGTCGCTCAGCCGGATGGCGCTGGTGATGACGGGCCCGCGGCTGGCGTCGAGCGGCCGGATCCCGCTGCGGTCCCGGGCGTTGACGAGGAAGCTCAGCACGTCCCCGTTGCCGCTGAACCGGGTGCCGAGGGCCGGGCTCAGGCCGGGAAAGTGCGCGCGGTTGCGCAACAGCAGGTAGGACGTGCCGTAGGTACCCGCGGCCAGCACCAGCCGCTCGCAGACGATGGTCCCGGACGGCGGCGCCGCGGCGCCCGCGGGGCGCCCTCGCCGGCCGGCTCGTGGCGGACATAGTCCACTTCGTAGCCGCTGGCCGGCCGGGGGCGGATGGCCCGCACCTCGTGACCAGTGCGCAGGTCGGCGCCGTGGTGCCGGGCGGCGGACAGATAGTTGTAGTCGAGGCTGTTCTTGGCCCCGATGTTGCAGCCGATGTCGCACTCGCCGCACAGGCGGCAGGTGGTCCGCTGCCGCCCGTGCAGGTTGCCGTACGGCGGGTCCACGATCGGCAGCCCCGGGCCCGGCGCGGCCCCCGGCGCGGGCGCGAAGCTGACCGCGAGCGGCGGCAACTGCCAGGGCAGGCCGAGTTCCGCCGCGGCGTCCTGCATGGCGCGGGTCTTGCGCGTCGAGGCGTACGGGGCCACCTCCAGCGGGTAGGGAGTCGCGCCCAGCATGCGCTCGACCTCGTCATAGTGCGGGTCGAGGTCGGCGCGGGTGACCGGCCAGGACTCGAACCCCCCGTGCGGCAGCGGGTCGTCCTGGACGAACCAGTGCTCGTCCTTGCGGAGCAGCACGTTCGCGTAGATGAGCGAGCCGCCGCCCAGCCCGCTCGACACCACGGAGTCGCAGCCGCTGAAGTGCCAGACGTCGAACATCCCGTGCAGCCCGGCCGCGGGGTCCCAGAAGGCCCGGCTCATCTCGGCGGGCGTGCGCGGGAAACTGTCCGGCGGATACGCCTGCCCGCGCTCGAGCAGGATGACCGACAGCCCGGACTGGGCCAGCCGGTACGCGGTCACCGCGCCGCCGAAACCGGACCCGACCACTACCGCGTCGGCGTGTTCGGGGGCAGGGCCGCCGGGCTCGCCGTCCCGGGTCCGGTCGCCATCTCAGGCCGCCTGCCGCTTGAGGAACTCGCCGATCCGCGGGAAGACGTCGGTGTGGGCGCTCTGGCCCACGATCGGGTCGACGTGACCGTAGCCGGGGAGGATCTCGAGCTCGGACATGCCCGGCGCGACCTTCGCCAGCAGCTGGTGGCAGGCGATGTTGGAGTCGGCGAAGACCCGGTTGTGGTCCCCGGTCAGCAGCAGCATCGGCGTGGCCAGCTGCGCGGCGTCCGCCAGGTAGTCCTCGGGGAGGTCGCGGTGCCGGGGGTCGCCGGGGTCACATTTCACCGCGTGCCCGGCCTGCACCATCTTGCTCACGTGCCGGTAGTAGTAGGTCCCGCCGGCCCCGCACAGGTCACCCATCCGCTCATGGGTCTCGGGCAGCAGGTTGGCGTGCTCGTACATGGCCGGGTGGCCGCTGCCCCACATGAAGCTGAGCATGTGGCACGCGCTCACGTCGCATTCGCGGTGGGCCAGGTCGACCAGGCGGCCGAGCGCCCCGCCGCGGGTCAGCGGCGGGCTGCCGGAGAACGCGGGGTCCAGGGACACCACTCCCACCAGGTATTCCAGCAGCGGCGGCCCGTAGCGCAGCTTCCACCGGGACCAGCCCGGCACCCGGGGGGTGAGCGCGACGCTGTTGCAGGTCACGCTGGCCAGGCCGGGGAGCCGGCCGGCGAACAGGCTCATCGTGAGCGACAGCGAGCCGAGGCAGTGGGCCACGACATGCACCCGGCGGTCCCCCACGTGCCGGCGCAGCTCGGCCAGCGCGGCGGGATGGTCGTAGTCCGCGACGTCGTCGAGGGTGTAGCGGTGGGTCTCGCTGTCGTAGGGGAACCGGTTGCTCATCCGGAAGTCGACCGCCCAGACGTCGGTGAACCCGGTGTCCAGCAGGTAGCTGGCCAGATTGCGGTGCTCAGGCATGATGAACAGGTCGCTGGACGACGTCAGGCCGTGCACGAGCAGGACGACGTCGTCGCAGTCGGCCCGGTGGAACCGGGTCAGGCCGAGCCCGAGGCCGTCGTCGGTCGCGAACGGGTGCACCGACACCTCGGCGTCCCGCACGCCGTCGAGGGTGTAGCGCGGGATACGGATCGTCATCTGAGCTCCCTGCGGACTCCGCTGCTGTGCTTCCCCAGTTGCTGCCCCCACTGTGCCGTCTGGGGGGACCCGGCCGCATCGTGGTAAACCCTGACTTCCGCGCGCCACCGGCGGCTCACGGCCCGCGGGAGGATGGCCAGTGCGGTTACCCGTCGCCGAGCGCCTTGAGCAGGCCGGTCCGCGAGGACACGCCGAGTTTGGCGAAGGCGTGGGACAGGTGGGTTTCCACGGTCCGGACGCTGACGAACAGCGACCCGGCGATCTGCTGGTTCGTGTAGCCCTCGCGGACCAGCTTGACCACGTCCAGCTCGCGCTGGGTCAGGCCGTGCGGCCCGGACCCCGGCCCGTGCTGGCCGGCCCGGGCACCCGGACGCCGAGCTTGCGCTGCTCACGTGCGGTGGCTGCGAGCAGGGAGCGGGCGCCGCAGTCGGAGAACACCTGAGCCGCGGCCGCGAGCTCAGTGCGGGCGTCGCCGGGCAGGCCCGCCGCGGCGTAGGACTGCCCGGCGCACAGCCGGGCCCGGCCGGCGTCGATGAGCAGGCCGGCGGTGGCCAGGGACTGCGCGGCGCCGGCCGCCTTCGCGGCCGCGGCCCGGGGCTGCGTCCCGCGCAGGGCGTGCGCACCCGCGAGCGCGGCGCTGGCCTCCTGCCCGGCCCGGGCGACCTTCACCGCGTGACCGGCCCAGTGGCTGGCCTCGTCCGGACGGCCACTCCCGGCCTCCACGCCGGCCATCACCTCACACGCCGCCAGCAGGCTGCGCTGATCGAGCATGGGCCGCTTCAGGTTGTTGCACGCCTGCGCCATGGTGTCCCGGCCGGCCTCGCGCCGTCCCGCGTTGATCAGGGCGACCGCCAGCGCGTACTGGGCCTGGGCACCGGACCATTCCCCGTTGCCCTTGCCGGTGCGGGCGGCCTCCTCGCCGATCTGTATCGCGGTCTCGTCCGCACCGGACCAGCTGGCCGCGAGGCACTGCTGGGTCAGCGCGAAGACCAGCTGATGACCGGAGCCGAGCAGGCGGGCCACCTCGACCGCTTCTTCCGCGGCCGCGGCGGCCTCCGCCAGCCGGCCGAACAGCGTCAGCACCCGGGCCTGCCCGGCCAGCAGGTTGCTGATGATGTAGCCCTGGCCGGTGGAGCGGGCGATGGCGACCGCCCGGTCAAAATGGCCCAGGGCGCTCTGGTCCCGGCCCATCATCGTCTCGGTCCAGCAGAGCCAGGCCACCGCGTCCAGCCATTCGGCGAGATGCTCGTCCGGCGCGGCCGCTACGAGCTGGCCGGCCGCTTCGATGAACCGGGCCGCGTCGGCGACCCGGCCCCGGGCGAAGGCGGGCAGCGGCCGCAGCGCCGCGATCGCCACCGCGACGCTGGGCTCCAGGGCGCCGGGGTCTTCGGGGATCAGGTCCAGGACCGCCTGCGCGGCGCGGACGTCCCCGCGCATGAGGCTCTCGGCCACCAGCCGGGTCCGCAGCGGCACCGCCGCCGGGGACTGGGGGTCGGGGATCCGGCGCAGTTCGTCGAGCAGCACCGCCCGGGCTTCCTGCGGCCGGTCAAGCTGGCGTTCCATCAGCGCGCAGAACCGGGCCGCCTTGGCCCGCCGGGCGTGGTCACCGAGCGGCAGGCGCCGCAGCACCTCACGCGCGGCCTCACGGCCTTCGGCCAGCTGGCCGCTCACCGCCCGGAGCCGGGCCACGTCGAGGGCCAGCTCCAGCTGGCGGTCAGGGGCGGGCATGATGTCCCGGGCCGCCTCGAGCCAGTGCGCGGCCGTGGCCGGCGCGTGCGCGGCCACCTCGCGGGCCGCCTCGAGCAGCGTGGTGATGGCCGCCTGGTCACCGAACGGTGCTGACCGTTCCACGTGGTGCGCGCGCAAGGCCGCGGGGGCCGCGACGTCGGCCAGGTGCGCGGCGATCCGCGCGTGCGCGCCGAGCCGCCAGCCCGCGGCCGCGCAGTCGTAGGTGGCCCGGCGCACCAGCGGGTGCCTGAACCGCAGCCGCCCCGCGGACGCGGGCCGGACGATGTCGCGGGCGGCCATCTCGTTCAGCGCGGCGAGCGCCTCGTCCTCGCTGACCTCGGCGGCTACCGCGGCCAGGCCGGGCTCGAACTCGTCCGCGGCCACCGCCGCCGCCTGCGCCACCTGCCGGGCTTCCGGCGACAGGCCGTCCAGCTCGAGCTGGAGCGCGGCCCGGACCGCGGGCGGCAGCTCGCTTCCGTCGACGCTCTCCGCCGTGAGCGGCGTGTGCTGGTCCATCCGGGCCAGTGCTTCCAGGTAGAACGGGTTGCCGCCGCTGGCCTCGTGCAGCGCCTGGTACCGCGGCCGGCTCAGGCCGGGGCCGAGCAGTTCCTCGGTCTCGGCGAACGTCAGCGGTCCCACCGGCAGCTGGCGGGCGGGCCCGGCGGCCGAGGTGAGCAGCGCCGCCAGCCGCGCCGGGGCCTGCGCCGGGCGGTAGGCGACGGCCACCAGCACCCGGCCGCGGGGCGGGTGGCGGACCAGGTGGTCCAGCAGCTCGATGGACGCGTTGTCGGCCCAGTGCACGTCGTCGAGGATCAGCACCAGGCCGTGCGGGCCGGCCAGGTCCTCCAGCAGGCGCCGCATCCCGCGGTAGATCCGGTACCGGCCGGTCAGGTCACGCCCGGGTCCCGGCTCCGGCTGGCCCGTCCGGGCCGGGTGCCGCGGCCCGCAGGGACGGCAGGACGCTCGCGAGCAGCCCGCAGGTGCCCGCGCCCAGCCGGGTGGCCAGGCTGGGCAGGCCGGACTCCACCTGGTCCTCCAGCGCGTCGACCACGACCCCGAGGGGCATCTCCTGCTCGAACTCGGCCGCGCGGCCCGCCAGGACGACTGCGCCCCGCCGGGTCGCCTCCGCGGCCAGCTCGCCCAGCAGGCGGGTCTTGCCCGCGCCCGGCTCGCCGACCAGGCTGAGGAAGCAGCACGACCCGGTGCCCGACGCGTCGAGGGCCTCCGTGAACGCGCGCAGCGCGTCGCCCCGCCCGACTAACGGGCCCATGCCGGGCGGGAATCCCTGGGCGGCGGCGTTGCCACGCACCCCGGCTGGCCGGTCCGCACCACCGTCCATGCCTGCGCTCCACAGCGACACGCGCTCACATCCGGTGACCGCGAATGGCGCTGAAGTTCTACGGACTGTAGCCCACTCTATCGAGCCGGCCTGCCCTTCCTGGAGGGCATACCAGCCGCAAAACGTACGCAAACCGGGCCAACGTGCCCGACCGGTCCGGCCGGGCACGCGAGCCGGGCTGAGGGGCCGTTCCTCACCCCCGGCGGGTGAAGCAGACACCCCGCTGGCCCGGCAAGGTCAGGGCAGGGGTGGTGTCGATGAGGAGAGCTGGGCCAGGTGGTACTTGACCTGCTCCTGATCGGCCTGGGCATTACCCTTGAGCCTTTCCCGCTCATCGCGTTCCTGCTGATCCTGAGTTCCGAGAAGGGCACCCGGAAAGGCCTGGCCTTCATTCTGGGCTGGCTGGCCTGCCTGGTCGTGGTGATCGGCGCCGTGATCCTGCTCACCGGGGGTAAGCCACCCGCGCCGGCCACCGCGCCGTCGACCGCCGTCCTGGCCATCAAGCTGGCCCTGGGCGTCGTGCTGATCCTCTACGCCGTCCGGCAGCAGCGCCGCCGGGGCCGCCCGCGCAAGACCCCGGCCTGGATGGCCCGGCTGGACGGGTTCTCGGCGTGGAGCGCCGCCGGGCTGGCCGCCTTCCTCCAGCCGTGGACCCTGGTCGCGGCCGGCGCGGCCACGGTCAGCCAGGCCAAGCTCTCGAACGTCGGGGAGTGGCTGATCCTGCTGCTGTTCTGCCTGCTGGCCACCTCCAGCTTCCTGTACCTGGAGCTGTCCGCGGCCTTCCGGCCGGCCGCCGCCGACGCCCTCGTCCAGAAGCTGCGGACCTGGCTGGACACCCATCAGGAGCAGGTGATCATCGTGATCTCGCTGCTGCTGGGGTTCTGGCTGGCCGGCAAGAGCATCTACCTGCTCGTCACATGACCAGCGATCTAGCCGTTGAGGAGGACATGCGGTGACGATGCCATCCGACCCGCTGGCGCTGCTGCGGTCCCGAAGCTATGTCGCGCTGCTGGTGATAGCCGCGATCATCGGGGCGCCGGTCTCGGCGGTGGCCTACTTCTTCCTCGCGCTGGTCAGCAAGATGCAGGGCTGGGTCTTCACCGACCTGCCCAAGGGCCTGGGCTTCCACGCCGAGCCGCTGTGGTGGCCCCTGCTGCCGCTGGCGGTGGCGGGGGTGCTGGTCGCCCTCACCCTCAAGCTACCTGCCCGGGACCGGCGGCCACTCCCCCGCCGACGGGTTCAAGGCGGGCGCCGGGCCGGCCACCCCCATCGAGCTGCCCGGCATCGTGCTCGCCGCCTTCGCGACCCTGAGCCTGGGCGTGGTCCTCGGCCCCGAGGCCCCGCTGATCGCCATCGGCGGGGGGCTCGGGGTCATCGCCGTCCGGCTGGTCAGAAAGGACGCCCCGGCCCGCACCCAGACCGTGGTCGCGGCGGCGGGCAGCTTCGCCGCTATCGCCACCCTGCTCGGCTCCCCGCTGACCGGGGCTTTCCTGCTGATGGAGGCCACCGGGCTGGGCGGGGCCATGATGGAGCTCGTGCTGGTCCCCGGCCTGCTGGCCGCGGGCATCGGTTCCCTCGTGTTCATCGGCCTCGACGCGTGGACGGGGCTGGGCACGTTCTCGCTGGCCATCCCCGGCCTGCCCCACTTCGGCTCGCCGACGGCGGCCGAGTTCGGCTGGGCGCTGGCCATCGGCGTGCTGGCCGTTCCGCTCGGCAGCGCCATCCGCTGGCTGGGCCTGTTCCTGCGGCCGTATTCCGAGCGCCGCATCCTGGTCGTCACCCCGCTGATGGGCCTGGCCGTCGCGGGCCTGGCCATCGCGTTCGCCGCCGCGACCGGCAAGGGCTCTGCCGAGGTGCTGTTCTCCGGCCAGGACCAGCTGGGCCCGTTCATCCAGCACAGCGCCAGCTACACCGTCGGCGCGCTGCTGCTGCTCATAGCCTGCAAGGGCCTCGCCTATGGCATCTCGCTGAGCAGTTTCCGCGGCGGCCCGACGTTCCCGGCCCTGTTCCTCGGCGGGGTGGGCGGCGTCGCGCTGTCGCACCTGCCCGGGCTGCCGCTGGTCGCGGGCGTGGCCATGGGCATCGGCGCGATGTCCGTCGTGATGCTCCGGCTCCCGCTGACCTCGGTCCTGCTGGCTTCCCTGCTGCTGGCCTCGGACGGGCTGGCCGTCATGCCCCTGGTCATCGTGTCCGTCGTGGTGGCCTACGTGATCTCGGCGCGGCTGACCCCGGCACCCGCCAAGTCCGGCGACCCGGCTCCGGCTCCGCCCGGCCACCCCCAGCCCGAACCCGCGGGCCGGACGGCCACGCCCGGCGGACCTGTCTCCGGGAGTCATTAGCATCGCCTGGCTGGCGCCTATCCTGCCGGGCTATCGACGGTGAGTCCGGCGGCGGTAGCCGCACCGGCGAGCCGCCGGTCGTAGGTCACGAACGAGGTCAGCTGATCACTGATGCGCACCGCGGTGGCCAGGTGAATCGCATCCAGGGTGCGCACGGCCGACGGCATTACCCTCTGGGCGAGAGCACGGACCTCCGGGCTGATCCCTACCAGCAGCATGAGGTCAAAAATGAGCGGGAGCCGCCCGATGGCCGCTGGCGCATACCGGGCCAGGGCCCGGACCGTCTCCACCTCGACCAGGACCGAACTGACCCAGCCCAGACTGGAGCGGTCGCCCAGCCAGTCACGCAGCGCTTGTGACCCTGCCTCGGCGTGGACCAGCTTCACGACGGCGGCAGAGTCCAGGTAGATCACTAACGCTCTTCTTCGCGGGACCGGGACATCTCGTCGGCGATGTTGACCCCGTCGGGCTCGCCGAGATCCATCCGGAGAACGGCGCGGCGCATCTCGGCCGCCCGCTCACGACGGGCTGCCGCTTCCAGCACCGCCTGCCGGATCACGACGGACCGGGAACTGCCGTCACGGGTCAGGATGTCGAGCGCGTGCTCGGTGTCGGCGTCGGTACGGATCGTAATGGTCTCGGTCATGCCACCACTGTAAGACAAGTTGTCTTACAGTGGTGGCGATGTCGCCCGGGTCACGCACGGTGACCGCAGGTTCGCCGGCGCGGTCAGGTCCCGGCATTGTCCGGGGCGCCCGCCGCGGGGCTGTCGTCCTCGACGTCGAACTCGCCGTCCTGGACGCCGAGGGTGAACGCCTTCCACTCGTCGGGGGTGAAGGTCAGCACCGGCCCGTCGGGGTCCTTGGAGTCGCGCATGGTGATGACGTAGTCGCTGCCCTCCTTGGAGCCGGGCACGACCGCGACCTCTACGCATGCACCGCCGTTCCCTCCGCTGTAGGAGGACTTGCGCCACGCGGCGCCGGTCAGGTCCATCTCTCGATCGCCTTCCTCGCCAGATCTGCCGAGGCACGCGGGGACAGCGCCTCGGCCTTCAGTATGTCGTACAGCAACGCCACCCGGGCGACGTCTTGAGCACGCTCAGGGACCTGACCAGCCAACGCATTGTCGAGACACGCGACGTCCGCCGGACCGTCGAAACTCGCGATAGCGAACCGGCCGTTCAGTCCCGCGTGCGCCCCCGTACCCCACGGCACGACCCTGGAGCACGATCCGGGGCCGCCGGGCCGCCTTGACCAGCCGCTCGACCTCGTCCTCCGGAGAAGCCGGATGCGCCGCGGCCAGCACGGCGCGGGCGTAGTCCTCGGTCTGCAGCAGCCCCGGGATCAGCAACGGCTCGGACCAGCGCAGCGAGACCGCCTCGCGCTCGATCTCCACCCAGTGCCGGAACCACGCCGGGTAGACCCCGCTGCGCACGAATGGCTGGAGCCAGGCGGGTAATCCTCCGGTGCCAAGCGCCTCGTCACCGCGCCGGGCGAAGTCCAGGCTGGGCGCCCGGCTCCCGGTCTCCACGTGGGCGACCAGCGACGGGCTCTAACCGACCCGCTCGGCCAGCTGGTTCTGGGTCAGCCCGGCGGCCGGGCGGGCCCGCCGCAGCTCCCCGGAAAATAAGGCCAGCGCGCTGACCTGACCGTCACGGCCCATGGCCCGTCCTTGCTTCGTCGTGGCGGCCCTGACCCGGCCCCCGCGTCCCTGACAGCCTCCCGCCGCCTGATGACAAAACGGCGGTGCGCGCTGCCGTGCTTCCAGAGCGTAGACCCTGGGCCGCCCGCATCGCGCCCGCCACCAACCCGGTCCTGGCCGCAGCCCGGATCACCGTCGTGCTGCGTATCAGCGGCCTGGACCCGCAGCCCTCGGACTGAGGTCACGGACCTCAGTGAGGGTCAGGCGGCTGAACCAGAGGCAGGGCAACGATGTGGAACCGGCACGAACAGACCGCCGATCACATGCCGTCCGGGTGCCTGCCCGCGGCGAGGGCCGTGGCTACCTCGGCCCGGGAGTCAACGCCGAGCCTCATGAGTATCTGGTTGACGTGGAATTCGACCGTCTTGACACTGATATAGAGCTCTGCCGCGATGTCCCGGTTGGATTTTCCGCTGGCCACGGCCCCCGCCACGATCAGCTGCCGGGGAGTCAGCGGCGGCTGGGAGCCACCCGGCAGTGACTGCACGTCCCGGCCGAGCTCGCTGTCGCAGCGGTCCCGGAATGGCTGTGCGCCAAGAGCGGCGAACAGGGATCGCGCCGCGCTGAGTTCGCGGACGGCGCGCCGGCGCGCGCCGATGTGCCTGAGGAACCGGCCGTATTCGAGCCGCGTCTGCGCCTCCTCGAAGGGCAGGACCAGCCCCTCCAGGTTCTCGACGCTGCCCGCGAGCGCCGCACGCGCGGCGTCCGGCCGGTGCCGGGTGGCTTCCAGGAAACCTCGGGCCCGGCCTGCGGCAGCCATTGCCGAACGCCGGGTCCGGAGCTGGGCGAGTTCCTCGAACGGCCGCAGCACCTGGTCGGCTTCGTCCGGCCGGCCCAGCCGCGCCAGGGCGTAGGCGTAAGCAGGCCAGAACATCAGCCGGGTGGGTTCCAGCCGCGCGAGCCGGCCGAGGTCGCCAAGCTCGCCGACCGCGGCAACGACCGCGGCCGGGGCGTTGCTGGCGACGGCGATCGCTGTCCGTGCGTTGGCCAGTTCCAGCGAGCCGGCTCCCGGTGCGGCCACCAGGTGGGAAGCGGCTGTGTCAGCGTGATCCGCAGCGCGGTCCCATTCGCCGCGCCCGGCCGCGACGTAGACCGCCATCAGGTGAACGCGCGCACGCAGCCAGCCCTGGTCCAGGTCATCGACCAGGATCACCAGGCGCTCGGCCTCGGCGGCGGCCTGTTCCCACGCACCCGAGCTGTAGTTCACCGCTGCCCGCAGCAGCATGGCTTCTAGCTGGTGCGCCATGGGCAGGCCGGAGATGCCTGCGCCTGCGGCGTCCATCTGCGCGCAGGCACCGTCCAGATCGTCGCTGCGGTGCCGCACGGCGGCGAGGGCGACCCGGATCATCGCGCCGGCGGGGCCTTCATCACTCTGGGCCAGTTCAGCTTCCAGCAAGACGGCGGCCTCATCTGCCTGCCCGGCCGCGATCAGCGAGCCGGAGCGGACGGCGCAGGAGCAGGCGCGGGCGATCCGGGTGACCGCAGTCTGCGCGGCTCGCTGCGCCCAGGCGGCGGCATCCTCGATGCGGTGCTCGCCGAGCAGCATCAGCGCCAGCTGGCAGGCCGCGGCGGCGGCACTTTCCCTGAGCCGGGCCTCTCCCTCGGCGGGCGGTCCCGTCGCCAGCGCGGACCACGCGTCGGCGAGCCAGTCCTCCGCCGGGCGGTACTGCCCGGCGAGCATGGCCAGCCGCCCAAGCACGAGGCTGCGCAGCGCGGACGGCGGAAGACCCATGATCTCGTCGGCGTAGGGCCGGGCCCTGGCCGCGTCGCCCAGATCGATCAGCACGCTGACGGCCGTCAGCAGCCGCTGGTCACGGCCGGGTCCGCGGTTGTCGATCTGCACGGAGGCCAGCAGGTGCTCGACCGCCTCCGTCGGCGGCCTGCGTCCAGCTCCTCGATCGCCTGGGCATGCAGATCCGCGGCGAGGCCGGGATCAGTGCCACAGCATCCGGCGGCCCGGTGCGCGAGGGCGGCCGGGCCGGTGGTCAGCCTGGCGGCTGCGCGGTGCAGTTCTGCGCGGCGACAGACGCCGATGTCCCGGTACACCGCGGCGCGGATCAGGACGTGCGGAAACACGCAGCGGCGCCCGCCGGCCGTGTCCAGCTCCAGCAGCCGCTGCGAGCTCGCTTCCTGCAAGGCCGGCAGCGGATCAGCGAGGCCGGCCAGCGTGGCGGCGTCCGTAAGTTTTGCCTCCGCGCCCAGGATCGCCGCCGCCACGACCAGTCGCTCGGTCTCGGGCGCGCAGCCGGCTATCCGCGACAGCACGAGCGCTTCCAGCGACCGCGGCGCGGGCAGCACCGACGCAGGAGCTCGCAGCACATCAGCGGGCAAGTCGTGCAGCAGTTCCTTCACGTGCAGGGGGATGCCGGCGGCGTGTTCCCGCAGCTGCTCGGCCGCCCGGTGCGGCAGCCGCCCCAGGCCGGCCTGCTCAGCCAGCGCGGCCACATCCGCAGCGTTAAGGGGACCTAGATCGAGCCGGGTTCCCCGGTCGTCGACGAGTCTCAACAGTCCGGGCGGAAGCCTGTTCAGATCCTCGCCCCGGGTGACCAGGATGCACAGGACCGGGTCACGGCGCAGCCGGCGGCCCGCGAAGCTCAGTGCCCTGAGAGACAGCTCATCGCCCCACTGCACATCGTCAACCAGCGCGACCAGCGGCTCACTGGCGGCCATGGCGTGCAACATGCCCAGCAGTGCTGATCCAGCCGATAGCGGGTCGGCGGCGCCTGGGTCCAGCAACCCCACCAGTTCCTTGGCCTCAGGGACCGCCGCCTCCTGCGCCAGCTGATCCAGCAGGCCACCGGAGAGGCAGGTCTCGTCAGGATCTCCCGAAGCGGACACGGCCAGGGCCTGCCAGGACGCCAGGCAGTGGCGGGTTAAGGCGGTCTTCCCGATGCCCGCCGGCCCCACGACCAGGACAACCTGACTGTCGCCATAGGCGGCGCGCGTGAACAACCGGTTCAGCGTCTCCAGCTCGCCGGTTCTGCCGATGATTGACTCTTCCACCGTTCCCCCCTTCGGTGGCGTCCGCACCCAGTCTGCCCAAACCGGGGGGTTACGTTGACCAATCCAGGCAGGCTTAGCAACGGCTTTACCTCCCCAACGGGCGCCGGGGCACCCTAGCCCGGCGGGCTAGGGGCAATTGCCGGCGCACGGGCACCCCGCTGGCCGAGACACTGCTGGGGCAAGGCCTGAACCGGGGAAGTCGATGACTGTAATCGTGATCAATCTGGAACGCGGCCCCGAAGGACAGCCGGTTGGCCGCCTGCGCAAGGAATCAGGGCAGACCGTGCCGTTCACCGGATGGCTGGATCTGGTCCGCGTCCTCGAGGACGAGCTCCGCGCGGCCGGGGAGTCGGGCGGCACCTGCGTCTCGGACAACCACCCTAGTTCTGCGGACTAGGGGTGCTCCCCGGTGCCCCCGCCGGGCCATCGCACGCACCCTGACTCCGTGCCCGGCGGCTGGCGCGGGAGCCGGACGCTACGGGGACAGTCTGATGAGCGGAGGAGTTCACCATGCGAACCAAGCTGAAAATCAAAACGGCCCTCGCCGGCACCGCGATCATGGCTATCGGGGGGGTAGCGCTGCCCACCGCGATCGCTAGCGCGTCGCCTGCGGGACCCGGCGCGGCCAGGGTCGCCGCCAGCCTGCCCGCGATCACGGTGGCGATGACTGGCAAGAAGATCACGGTCGGCGGAATGCTGCAGTCCGGCGGCGTCCGGATCGTGTCCAGGGTCACCGGCGAGCGCGAGGGAGCGCCAATCTTCGTCCGGCTCGATCCCGGCGTCACTGTGGCCCGGTTCTTCAAGCTGCTGTCTGGTCCCGCTGCGGGTGACCCGAACTACCTCGATGGGTACGCCTCGATCGTGACCGACGCAGCGGCTCCGAAGGGCACCAGCACCATTCAGGCCAAGCTGCAGAGCGGGCAGTACGTGGCGTTCGACTCTGCGCGGGGCAACCCGGCCAGGTGGCCGTTCACGACCTTCACGATCTCTGCCGCTGCGCATCCGGCTCACCTGCCCACCCCGGCGGCTACCATCGCTGCGATCGAGTTCGGCTTCCGCGGCCCGGGGACGCTGCATGATGGGGCGCTGGTCCGCTTCGCTAACCACGGGTTCCTGGTCCACATGATCGTGTTCGCCACGGCACGCAACGCGACAAATGCCCGAAGGCTTGCCCGGGCGCTGAAGGATGGCCGCAACGGCCTGGCCAACCGCCTCTCTACCGGAGGAGGAACCTTCGCCGGGCCGTTGTCCCACGGCTCCTTCCAGCAGCTCGTCATCCGCAACCATCCTGGCTACTACGTGCTGGCCTGCTTCATGGAAACTCAGGACGGCCGCGACCACGTGCTGCTCGGCATGGAACGCGTCATTCACATCGTGAAGTGACTGACTGCTGACGGGGCCACAGCGGCCGGGTGACGGGCGGCCGCTGTGGCCCGCCTGACGGGTCCCGCAGGGCTACCTGGGACCAACATCGCATAAGACACGGCCAGGGCGCAGGCCCCGGGCAGGGACCTGCGCCGGGCGGTGCCTGGGAGTTCCCATGACCAGCGCACCTAACCCAGTGACCGCCCAGCCGGACCGGGCTGGCCCGCAGCTGTCAGCCGGGTTGTCTCGCCGCATCCGCCGCTTCACGGCGTGGTCCGCGGACCTGGAGTCCACCGGTCCCAGACGGAGAATTCAGATCGCCCTCGGGCTGCTGTGGCTGCTGGACGCTGCGTTGCAGTATCAGCCTTACATGTTCAGCCCGGCGTTCCCGACGAAGATCCTCTCGGCCTCGGCTGTGGGCAGCCCCGGCCCGGTCGCGGCGCCGGTCATGATGGCGAGCCGCCTGATGCTGCACAACGTGGTGGCCTGGAACGCCGTCTTCGCCACTGCCCAGCTGGCGCTCGCGGCGGGCCTGCTGTGCCGGCTGACGGTCAAGGCCGCGCTGGCGGCCACCATCGTCTGGTCCGTGGCGGTCTGGTGGCTGGGCGAAAGCCTCGGCGGGATCCTTACCGGGGCAGCCAGCCCGCTCAGCGGCGCCCCTGGGGCGGTCATCCTCTACGGGCTGGTGGCGATCCTGGCGTGGCCGTCCCCCAGCGGTGACGGGCAGCACGCCACCGTGGCGGGCGGCAGCCCGTTCGGCGCCCGCTGGTCACGGCGTCTGTGGCTCGTGCTGTGGGGCAGTTCTGCCTACCTGATGCTGCAAGCCCCCAACCGGGCACCCGGTACCTTGCGCGCCAGCATCGCTGGGCTGGCCGCTGGAGAGCCACACTGGATCGCTGCGATGGACCTTGCCTCCGCCGGCGCGGCCGGGCGCGCCGGAACGCTCCTCCCGGTCCTGCTGGCCGGCGTGTTCGCGGCGATTGGTGTCGCCATCTTCGTTCCCGCCGCGGCCCGGCTTGCCGTGCTGCTGAGTAT
The DNA here is from genome assembly GCA_963781085.1 of uncultured Actinomycetes bacterium. GTDB lineage: Bacteria > Actinomycetota > Actinomycetes > Streptosporangiales > Streptosporangiaceae > RYN-230. The sequence goes on along the minus strand of CAWAES010000002.1, from coordinate 76,294 downwards.
TGCCGCGGCCCTGTCTATCTGGGCGGTCGGCGAGAATTTCGGCGGGATCCTGACCGGCCAGGCTACCGACCCCAACACTGGCCCGCTCCTCGCCCTGGTGGCCCTGGCCTTCTGGCCGCTGAACACAACGTAGCCGCATGGCCGCTGCTCCGCGCACTCATCCGTAGCCCGCAGCCGGGCTTCGCCTCAGCCGGGCCAGGGCCGCCGGGGCCAGGCCGGCCAGGTCGCGGCTCTCCCGGGTCAGATGCGCCTGGTCGGCGTAGCCGGCCAGGGCGGCCAGCCCGGCCAGGTCGTCCAGGGCCCCGCCCGCGTCGATCCGGGCCACGACACGGCGGAAACGCAGCACGCGGCGCAGCAGCACGGGGCCGTAGCCGACCGCGGCCACGCACCGGCGGTGCAGCTGGCGCTCGCTGACGCCCAGCTGCCGGGCCACCTGCCCGACCCGGGCGCCGGGCCGGCTGAGCTGTGCCACGGCCTCGGTGACCAGGGCGTCCGGCGGCGCGCCGGCCACCATCTCCCCGGTCAGCCGGACCAGGCGGCGGACGGCTTCCCCGGGGGCCAGATCACCGTGCACCTGGGTCACCAGGCTGCCACCCCGGCCGCCGGGCAGCCCGGTGCGCAGCGCGCCGGTGTCCAGCTGCTGGTCGAGCAGGGCGCTGAGCGGCAGGCCCAGGGCCGCGCCGCCGGCTCCCGGCCGGAACCGCACCCCGGCCAGCACCGTGCCGGGCGCGAACCGGGGCCAGCACCGGCCCGGTGTCCGGCCCGGCCAGGGACACCCCGCTGCCGCCCCGCCAGATGAGGTCGGTGCAGCCGTCCGGGAGCACCCGGGTGGGCGGCGCGCCCGCGGCCGGGGTCACCCCCACCCACAGGCAGGACACGGCGCGGGCGAGGGACGCGGGAGGCGCGTACTCCCGGTAACCCGGCGACCAGTCCATGACACGAGTCTGGCACGGGCCCGGTCTTCCCGGCGGCCGCCGCCGCCTGGCTTCAGTACCGGGCGTGTCCGATTCCTTCAAGACGCGGTCCGGGCACAGGCCGCAGGATGGGCGCCATGACTTCACCTGACGTGGACATGGAGCGCCGCCGCCCAGTTCCTCGCCGAGAACGGCCGGGTGCTGGACCGGCGGCGGTTCGACCGGCTGTTCGACGACGGCCAGGCCGGCTACGTGCGCGACGCGGTCGCCGCCTACCGCAACCCCGACGGCGGCTTCGGCCACGCCCTGGAGCCCGACGGCCGCTGCCCCGGCACCCAGCCGCTGGCGATCCAGTTCGCCCTGGACACCCTGGACGAAGCCGGGGCCTGGGACGACGACCTGGCCCTCGGCGCCCTCGGCTGGCTCCAGGCGAACGAGCCTGACGAGGGGGGCGCGGTCTTCGTTGCGGAAAATATTGCCGGATGGCCGCACGCGCCCTGGTGGGTACCGGAAGCAGGCGGCCCCGCGTCCCTCATCACCACCGGCCTGCTGGCTGGCACGCTGCACGGCCGCGGGATGGCGCATCCCTGGCTGGACCGGGCCACCGAGCTGATGTGGGCGCGGATCGGCGGGCTGGACGCGGCCGGCCCGTACGACCTGCGCGCGGTGGTGCACTTCCTCGATCACGTGCCCGACCGGGACCGGGCGGTCAAGGCCCTGGACCAGCTCGCGCCGCTGATCACCAGCCCCGAGGCGGTGACGCTGGATCCCGGGGCGCCCGGGGAGGTCCACACCCCGCTGGACTTCGCGCCGCGGCCGGAGTCACTGGCCCGCGGGCTGTTCGAGCCCGCGGTGATCGAGGCGCACCTGGACCACCTGGCCCGCGCGCAGCGCGACGACGGCGGCTGGACCGTCAACTGGCAGGCCTGGTCCCCGGTGGCCGCGGCCGAGTGGCGCGGCTCGATGACCGTGACCGCCCTGGCCCGGCTGCGCGCCAACGGCCGCTGACCTGCCCGCCGGCGGACGGCGGGTCAGCCGTAGAAGAGGCGTTCCATCACCGCGCGGGCCCGGCGCGCGGTGCGCCGGTAGTCCTCGACCAGGTCCTGGCTGGCGTCCGGGGGGTAGCCGAGGATCCGGGACACCGCGGCCAGCTCGGCCTGCTTAGCCGGGAGCACGTCGGAGGAGCGCCCGCGCAGCAGCACGACCGCGTTGCGGATCCGGGTCGCCAGCCGCCAGGAGGCGGCCAGCGCGGCCGCGTCGTTGCGGTCGATGAGGCCGGCCTGCTGGGCGGCGGTCAGCGCGGTCAGGGTGCGCGTGGTCCGCAGCGCGGGCACCTCGTGGGCGTGGGTCAGCTGGAGCAGCTGGACCACCCACTCCACGTCAGAAAGGCCGCCCGGGCCCAGCTTCAGGTGCATGGCCGGGTCGGTGCCGCGTGGCATCCGCTCGGCTTCCATCCGCGCCTTGAGCCGCCTGATGTCCAGCACCGCCGCGGCGCTGATGCCGCCGGCCGGGTAGCGGAACTCGTCGGCCAGGGCCTTGAACCGCTCCCCCAGCTCACGGTCGCCGGCCGCCGGGTCCGCGCGCAGCAGCGCCTGCGCCTCCCAGGCCAGCGACCAGCGCTCGTAGTACGCGCGGTAGGAGGCGAGCGTGCGGACCAGCGGCCCCTGGCGGCCTTCGGGGCGCAGCCCCGGGTCGACGACCAGCGGCGGGTCGGGCGCGGGCTGGCCGAGCAGGCGGCGCACCTCCTCCGCGACGGTGTGCGCGGCACGGGACGCCTCCTGGTCGGCGGCGCCCGGCAGCGGATCATGGACGAACATGACGTCGGCGTCGCTGCCGTAGCCGGTCTCCCGGCCGCCGAAGCGGCCCATCCCCACCACCGTGACCCGGGTCGGCAGCGGGCCTGACTCGCGCTCGGACTGGGCGATCGCGGCGGCCAGCGCCCCGCCGATGGTGACGGCCGTGATCACGGTCAGCGCTTCCTCGGTCTCCTCCACCGTGGTCACCCCGAGCAGGTCCGCGGCCGCGGTGCGGAGCAGCTCACGGCGGCGCAGGGCGCGGACCGCCTGCGCGGCGTCCGCGGCGCTGGCGTGCCTGCTCACCACCGCGGCCGCCTCGGCGTGCAGGGCCGTCGCGGGACGCGGCGTGAGCTGCTCGTCCGAGCCGAGCAGGGCCACCGTCTCCGGCGCCCGCATCAGCAGGTCGGTCGCGTACCGGCTGGACGCCAGCAGCCGGGCCATCCGGCGGGCCACGTTCGTGTCGTCGCGGAGCAGCCGCAGGTACCACGGGGAGTCCCCGAGCGCGTCGCTGACCTGCCGGAAGGCCAGCAGCCCGGCGTCGGGCTGGGCGGCGTCGGCGAACCAGCCGAGCATCACCGGCAGCAGCGTGCGCTGGATCGACGCCCGGCGGGACACCCCTGAGGTCAGCGCCTCGATATGGCGCAGCGCGCCGGCCGGGTCGGCGTACCCGAGGGCCTCCAGCCGGGCCCCGGCCTCTTCGCGGGTGAGCCGGACCGCGCCGGTGGGCAGCCGCGCCACCGCGTCGAGCAGCGGCCGGTAGAACAGCTTCTCGTGCAGGCGGCGGGCTTCGCGGGCGTGCTGGCGCCACTGGGCCATCAGCTCCGCGGCCGGGTCGGCCCGGGACGGCGGGGCGGGAGCCGCCGCGCCGTTGCGGGTCCGGGCCCGGCGCAGCGCGCGGCCCAGCCGGCGCAAGGCGGCCGGGTCTTCCGGCAGGGTGTGGGTGCGGCGCAGCTGGCGGAGCTGGAGCAGATGCTCCACGGTGCGCAGGAACCGGTAGGCGGCGGCCATGCTGGCCGCGTCCTCCCGGCCCACATAGCCGCCCCGGGCCAGCGCGGCCAGCGCGGGCAGCGTGCCGCGCTCCCGCAGCGACTCGTCGGTGCGCCCGTGCACCAGCTGGAGCAGCTGGACCGCGAACTCGATGTCGCGCAGCCCGCCCGGGCCGAGCTTCAGCTGGCGCGGCGCCTCGCCCGGGGCCAGGTTCCCGATGACGCGGCGGCGCATGGCCTGCACGTCGGCGACGAAGTTGGGCCGCCGGGAGGCCTGCCAGACCATGGGGCTGAGGGCCTCGAGATACTCCTGGCCCAGCTCGCGGTCGCCGGCCACCGGGCGGGCTTTCAGCAGCGCCTGGAACTCCCACGTCTTGGCCCAGCGCTGGTAGTAGGCGACGTGGCTGGCCAGGGTCCGGACCAGGGGCCCGTCGCGTCCTTCGGGGCGGAGGTTGGGGTCCACGGGGAACAGGGCACCCTCGGCGGTGCTCTGCGAGCAGGTCCGGATCAGGCCCGCGGCCAGCTGGGTCGCGGTACGCAGCGCGGCTGCGTCCGCGTCGGCGCCGGCGGGCCCCGGTGCCAGCGGGCTCGGTGCCAGCGGGCTCAGCGGAGGCGCCGACGAAGATCACGTCCACGTCGCTGGCGTAGTTGAGCTCGCGCCCGCCGCACTTGCCCATGGCGATCACCGCCAGCCGGGCGGGGGCCGAGCCCTCGGGCAGCTGGGAACGGGCGATGGCCAGCGCGGCCTCCAGGGCCGCGGCGGCGAGGTCGGCCAGTTCGGACGCGGTCTCGTTGACCGTGATGGCGCCGGTCAGGTCCCGGGCCGCCAGGTGCAGCAGCCGCCGCTGGTAGGCGGCGGGCAAGGCGGTAGCCAGGTTCCCGTCCCGCGCCCCGGCCTGGTTGGCGACCGGCTCCGGGTCGCCGGGCTTGGCGCCCACCGCCGTCAGCAGGTCCGCCCGCAGCTCGGCGGCCCCCGGGCTGCGCAGCGCGTCCGGCCCGCTCAGCACCAGGCAGTCGTCGGGGTGGCGGACCAGGTGGTCGCCGAGCGCGGCGCTCGCGCCGAGCACCGCGGTCAGCCGGTTCCGCAGCCCGGCGTCAGCGCGCAGCGCGGCGAGCAGGTCGCCGTCGAGCGGCATCCGGGCCAGCGTGGTCAGGGCCAGATCAGGGTCGGCGGCCGCGGCGAGCGAGGCCAGCAGGTCAGCGTCGGCGCCCTCGGCGTCGAGGGCCAGGTCCTCACTGAGCAGCCGTTCCGCGCGGGTCGCGTCAGCAAATCCCATCCGGGCCAGTTCCCCGGCCGGGGTCGTCCTTCGGCGCACGCTCACCCCTGCACCGTAACGGCCGGGTGCACAGTTGGCTTCCCCTGGCCGGACTCAGCGCGGCGGCGGGGCACGGGTGGGCGCGGATACGGCGGCCAGAGGCCTGCGGCAGCGCCCTGAGCCTGGAACCGGGAGGCGGGGTCAGGGGGGAGAGACCGCGCCCCCCGGTTCCGAACGGGGCAGAAATCCGGCGCCGGGGCCGTCCGTAGACGGCCCCGGCAGGGGGGTGCACCGGGGGGGGTAGGTGCACATCTGAAGTATCTGACCCGCCGGTAACGTCCCGGTAGCGCGGTTGGGGACGGTATGTCAGGCCCCGACCGCGTGGTCCTCGCGCAGCCGGCCGCCCAGGGCTGACCTGGCCGAGGCCGCCGGGACGCCGGGTACCGGCGGTTCCTCGCCGTCCAGCCGGGCCCGGACCTGGTCGGCGTCGGAGTGGCTGAGGTCTTCCAGGATGGCCAGGGCTTCCTGCCACGCCTGGCGGGCCTGGGGCAGCTGCCCGGCCGCGTAGTACGCGTCGCCCAGGTGGACCAGCATCGTCGTCTGGTAGTACCCGGTCCGCAGCACCTCGATCAGCCCCACCGCGGTCCGCAGGCAGCTGATCGCCTCCTCCAGCCGCCCCAGGTGCAGCAGCGAGTACCCCAGGCTGTCCCAGGTCGCCGCCTCGTTCAGCGGGTCACCCCGGCCCCGGTACATGCCCAGCGCCTGCTCACAGAACTCCAGCGCCTGCTCATAGTCACCCAGCAGGGCGTGCATCCAGCCCACCCCGTTGAGCATCTTCGCCAGCCCCGGCTCATACCCCTCGTCGCGGTACAGCGCCAGCGACAGCTGCGCATGCCCCAGCGCCTCGGCGATCCGCCCCTGCTGCTCGGCCAGCATCGCGATCTCGTTGTGCGCCCGCGCCTCCCCCATCCGGTCCCCCACCTCCCGGTGCAGGTCCAGCGCCTGGGTACACAGCTCACGCGCCTCCGCCAGCTGCCCCAGCCGCCCATACGTGCAACCCAGATCCCGGTACGCGTGCGCCTGCCGGGCCCGGTCCCCCAGCCGCCCCGCCGCCGCGATCGCGATCCGCTGGATCGCCACCTGGTCATGCCAGTAACCCTCACGGTCAAAGAACAGCCACACCGACCACGGCAGCTGCCACGCCGGAGCGTCCAGCCCCGCCTCCGCCGCCTGCGAGATCACCGCCACCAGCACCTGCCGCTCCGCCTCAAACCACGCCAGCGCGTCCCCCACGCTGCCCAGCGGCTCCGGCGTCACCCCCGGCCGCGGCGAACCCAGCGGCAGCAGCGGACGCGCCGGATTCAGCAGACTGCTCCCCGCCGACGCCGTATGCAGATAATGATCAAGCACCCGGCGCACCGCGTCACGACGCTCCGCCTCGGTGTCGGTGGTCCCGGCCAGATACGCCGCGTAGGCCCGGAGCAGGTCGTGGAACGCGTACCGGCCGGGCGCGTGCTCGGCGATCAGGTGCGCGTCGGCCAGTTCCGCCACCGCCGCGGCTGCCTGAGCGCGGTCCACCCCGGCCAGGCTGGCCGCCGCCGCGATCGTCACGTCCGGCCCGGCGTGCAGCCCCAGGAGCCGGAACATCCGCGCCGCCGGCCCGCTGAGCTGCTCGCACGACCAGGAGAACACGGCCCGGACGCTGGCCACCGGGTCCCCGGCGTCCAGCGCCTCCAGCCGTCCCTGCGCGTCGGCCAGCTCGCGGGCCAGGTCGGCGAGGGGCAGGTAGGGCCGGGCCGCCACCCGGGCCGCCACGATGCTCAGCGCCAGCGGCAGCCGGGAACACGCCTCGGTCAGCTGCTGGGCCGCGTCCGCTTCCGCGCTGGCCCGCTCCCCCAGCCTGCTGGCCAGCAGCTCATGAGCCTCGTCGGCGGTGAGCACGTCCAGCGGGACCAGCCGGGCCCCTTCCGTCGCGGCCAGCCCGGGCAGCCGGGCCCGGCTGGTCACCAGGGCCAGGCAGGACCGGCTGCCGGGCAGCAGCGGGCGGACCTGGGCGGCGTCCCGCGCGTTGTCCAGGATGACCAGCACCCGCTTGCCGGCCAGCACGCTGCGGTACAGGGCGGACTGCGCGTTGACGCTGTCTGGTATCTGCTCCTCGGTGACCCCGAACGCGCCGAGGAACCAGCGCAGCGCGTCCCCGGGGGCCACCGGGGTGCCGGACGGGTCGAAGCCGCGCAGGTTGACGTACAGCTGGCCGTCCGGGAACTCCCCAGCGCTCTGGTGCGCCCAGTGCACCGCCAGGGCTGTCTTGCCCGCTCCGGCGGTTCCCCCGATGACCAGGACCTTGACCGCCCCGTCGGCCGAGACCGCCTCGTGCTGCCAGGCCTGCAGCTCAGTGAGCTCGGCGGTCCGCCCGGCGAGGTGGGCCACGCCGGCCGGCAGCTGCCGGGGCACCACGGTGGACTGGGCGGCGGGCGCGCCTCCGGCCCGGCCGGGACGGGACGGGCCGGCCCCGACCGTGGGGTTGCCCTTGGCCGCCGCAGCGCGGTCGGCCGGGTGGCCGCGGCCCGCGCCGGGCCGGGCGCCCCGCGTCCCGGCAGCGGCCGCGCCGGTGGTGACCGTGCCGCTCACACCCGTGCTGCCTGACCCAGTGCTGCCTGACCCTGCGCCGCCTGACCCGGGGCTGCCTGCCATCGGGCCGCCCGCCAGGGCGCGGCCCGCGGCGGCGGCGCCCTGGCCGGCCTTCGCGGGGCCGGCCGGCGCGCGGCCGGGCAGGGTGGCCGCCCCGCGCTTGGCCCGGGCGGGCTGCTCGCCGGCGCTGCGTGCCCGGCCGGGCGACCCTGGCTCCGGCGCGGCCGGGGCGGTCAGGAACCGGGCCAGCGCCGGGCCGGGGGCGGCCAGGTCGGGGTCGGCGTCCAGGATGCCGGCCTGGAGGTCGCGCAGTTCCCGGCCGGGTTCCACGCCCAGTTCGTCCACCAGCATCCGCCGGGTCCGCTGGTAGGCAGCCAGCGCCTCGGCCTGCCGGCCGCAGCGGTACAGCGCCAGCATCAGCTGGGCGTGGAACCGCTCGCGCCACGGGTGGTCCAGCGCCAGCTGGGTCAGCTCGCCCACCAGCTCCGAGTGCAGCCCCCGGGCGAGCCCGGCGTCCATCCGCCATTCCTGGGCCTGCATCCGCAGCGCGTCCAGCCGCGGTACCTCCGCGGTGATCAGCACGTTGGAGGGCACGTCCACCAGCGGGTTGCCGCGCCACAGGCCGATCGCCTCGCCCAGCAGCTCCCACGCCCCCGGGTCACTGCCGGAGGTGGCGTCCTGGCGGATGGCCTCACCGCCCTGGGTGCACAGCGCGGTGAAGCGGAGCGCGTCTACCTCGTCCGGGCCGACCTCGAGGGCGTAGCCCGGATCACGGGTGACGATCCGGCGCCCGGCGTCCGGGCCGAGGATCTGCCGCAGGCGCTTCACGTAGTTGCGGATGGCCACGCGGGCCCCGGACGGCGGTACCCCGTCCCAGACAATCTCGGCCAGCTCGTCGTAGGAGGCGACCTGGCCCGCGCGCAACGCCAAGGCGGCCAGGATCACCCGCTGCTTGGGGGCGGGCACGGGCACCGGCTCGCCGCCACTGCGGACGAGTAATGGCCCGAGTACGCCAACCCAGAACACTGTGCCCCGACCCCGATCCCTGATCGCGCTGCCCACCCCGGCCCCGCCCGATGCCTCAGCACTGCTCCCTGGCACGGCCCTGGCTCACACAGTCATAGCACGGGCAAGTAACGGTCCAGCTCATACTGGGTGACCTGGTGCCGGTACTCGCGCCACTCGGCGCGCTTGTTGCGCAAGAAGAAGTCAAACACATGCTCACCGAGCGCCTGGGCCACCAGCTCGCTGTCCTGCATCACAGTGATCGCCTCATCCAGGCTCTGCGGCAGCGGTGAAATGCCCAGCGCCCGCCGCTCGGCCGAGGTGAGCGCCCATACGTCATCCTCCGCGCCGGGCGGCAGCTCGTAACCAGCCTCAATGCCTTTCAGGCCGGCCTCGAGAATCACCGCGAACGCAAGATAAGGGTTGCACGCCGAGTCTACCGAGCGGAACTCGACCCGGGTGGCGTTTCCCTTGTGCGGCTTGTACATCGGAATCCGCACCAGAGCCGACCGGTTGTTGTGCCCCCAGCAGATGTAGGCCGGGGCCTCGCCGCCGGCCCCCGCGGCGCTTTCCGCCGCTCCCCACAGCCGCTTGTAGGAGTTGACCCACTGGTTGCACACCGCGGTGATCTCCGCGGCGTGCCGGAGCAGCCCGGCGACGAACGCCCGGCCGGGCTTCGAGAGCTGGAACTCCGCGCCCGGCTCGTAGAAGACGTTGCGGTCGCCCTCGAACAGGGACATGTGGGTGTGCATGCCGGAGCCTGGGTACTCGGTGAACGGCTTGGGCATGAAGGACGCGTACACCCCCTGCTGGAGCGCGACCTCCTTCATGACCAGCCGGAAGGACATGATGTTGTCCGCCGTGGTGAGGGCGTCCGCGTAGCGCAGGTCAATCTCCTGCTGGCCCGGCGCGCCCTCGTGGTGGCTGAACTCCACCGAGATGCCCATGCTCTCCAGCATCTGGATGGACTCGTGCCGGAAGTCGTGGGCCACGCTGTGCGGGGTGTGGTCGAAGTAGCCACCGGTGTCGATCGGCTGCGGCTTGTCGCCCGCCACCGGCCGCTCCTTCAGCAGGAAGAACTCCACCTCGGGGTGGGTGTAGAAGGTGAAGCCGAGATCGGCGGCGTGACCCAGGGCGCGCTTCAGCACGTACCGGGGGTCCGCGTACGAGGGCGAGCCGTCTGGCATCCGGATGTCACAGAACATCCGGCCTACCCCGGAGGCCTCGCCGCGCCAGGGCAGCAGCTGGAACGTGGACGCGTCGGGCTTGGCGATCATGTCCGCCTCGTAGACCCGGGCGAAGCCCTCGATCGCCGAGCCGTCGAACCCGATGCCCTCGGCAAAGGCTCCTTCGAGCTCGGCGGGGGCGACCGCGACCGACTTCAGGTAGCCGAGTACGTCGGTGAACCAAAGCCGGACAAAACGGATATCCCGCTCCTCCAGGGTACGGAGGACGAATTCTTCCTGCCTGTCCATGACGGCCTGTCCTTGCTGGTCAGCGACTTTTACCTGTGTTGACGGCGGGCAGCACAGCGTAACGGCTGACCGAGCCTGCCCTGGCCCAGTGTCTCCCAGGCGTGTTACCAGGGCGTTACAAACCTGCGGTGAGTCTACCCGTTGCGGGTCTGGACAGGCCGGTCGCCGGGCCGAAACCTGGCGCGCGTCACTGCCGCCGCCCAGCTGGCAGGATGCGGGCTCCTACTCCCGCGTCGCATTCCGGCGCTCGGCCGTATCCGCTCGGAGTAGGCAGCAGTCGCTTCCGCCGCATGACGACAAGGCCGCCGTGGTCCGGCAGCATCGATCCCATGACGACATCTGGCGCCGGCAGCACCGCTCCAGGTCCGGCCCTGAGCGGCTGCGCGCATCGCCTCGCGTGTTTCGCCAGCTTCCGACCGAGGAGGACGTCATGCGTGGCTTGCTTGAGGGCCAGGGCCGACACTGGCATCAACGCTCCGCGCCTTCCGTCTCAACGCGGCGTGAATCACCTCATGTTTGCCGGGCGCCGCGGCCGCGTGTACGACCGGATCGTCGTGCTGAGCGGAGTGCAGCCGGGGACTCGGTGCTGGACGTCGGATCGAGCAGCGGGTATCTCACCGGCCGGCTGGCCGCCGCCGCGGGCCCGTCGGGCCGGGTCACCGGAGTGGACCCGTCGGAACCGGCCATCGCCTACGCGCGGCGGCACGCACGCCCCGGGCATGACATTCACCGTCGGCGTCGCGCAGGACCTCGGCCTGCCTGGACGCGTCGTTCGACATCGTCACCTGCACGCTGGCGATGCACCATATTCCTGCCCGCCAGCGCCAGGCTGCCTTCGCCGAGATGTACCGGGTAACCAGACCCGGCGGCCGCCTGCTGACCGCGGACCTGGCACCGCTGCTGCACCTGCGCGCGCGGCCGCGGCCGCACACCACCGCGGCCGACCGCTGCAGGACCTGGCCGCCGCAGCCGGATACCAGGTCAACTCCGCCGCCAGCTGCCGCTGCTCCGCTACATCGTGGCCGTCCGCCCGCGGCAGGATCCCGGGGGCTAGGCCGCAGCGCTGTCCGCGCCGGCCAGTGGAAGCGCAGGCTGCCGCCCGACTGGCTGGCCGCCCGGCGAGAGTGAAGTGGCCGCCCGATTAAAGTGACAGGGTGACCAGGCTGCGGATCGCCCTTGCCCAGGTGAACTCGACCGTCGGCGACCTGCCGGGAAACGCCGCGACGGTGGCGGACTGGACCCGCCGCGCCGCGGACGCCGGCGCTGACCTCGTGGTGTTTCCCGAGATGATGCTGACCGGCTACCCGGTGGAGGACCTGGCGCTGCGCGACTCGTTCGTGGACGCCTCGATGCAGACGCTCGAGGCGACGGCGCAGCAGCTGGGCGAGGCGGGGCTGGGGCACGTCGCCGTCGTCACCGGCTACCTGGGCCGGCGGGCGGGCGGGACGCCCCGGGTCGGCGAACCGGTCAGCTCGGCCCAGAACGCGGCGGCGCTGCTGTACGGCGGGAAGGTCGCGGTCACCACGGCCAAGCATCACCTGCCGAACTACGGCGTGTTCGACGAGTACCGCTACTTCGTGCCCGGCAACCGGCTGCCGGTGGTCCGCGTTCCGGTGCCCGGCGGCGGGGACGCGGTAGACGTGGCCATCGCCATCTGCGAGGACCTGTGGCAAGACGGCGGCCCGGTCGCGGTGACCCGGCAGGCCGGCGCGGGGCTGCTGGTGGTCCCGAACGCCTCCCCGTACGAGCGGGGCAAGAACCAGGCCCGCCTGGAACTGTGCGTCCGCCGGGCCCGCGAGGCGGGCGCGGCGCTGGCCTACGTCAACCTGATGGGCGGCCAGGACGAGCTGGTCTTCGACGGGGACTCGATCATCGTCGACGCCGAGGGCGGCCTGATCACCCGGGGACCCCAGTTCGAGGAGGCGCTGCTGGTCGCGGACCTCGATCTGCCCTCGGCGCGGCCGGACCCGGCAGCCCCCCGCCTGCCGACACACCTGCCCAGGCCAGCGACGGGACCGTGATGAGCATCCACCGGGTCGCGCCTGCCCGCGCGGCCGGCGCCGCGCCGCCCCGGCCCCCCCGCTGCGCCGAGCCCCTGATCTGGCCCGGCTGGCCCCCCGGGCCGAGGTCTACTCCGCGCTGGTCACCGGGGTGCGGGACTACGTGCGCAAGAACGGCTTCCGCTCGGTCATCCTGGGCCTGTCCGGGGGGATCGACTCCGCGCTGGTCGCCACGATCGCCGCCGACGCGCTGGGGCCGGACGCGGTCCACGTGGTGCTCATGCCCAGCCGGTACTCCTCGGAGCATTCGGTGGGTGACGCGGAGGAGCTGGCCAAGCGGCAGGGGCTGCACGCCCGCACGGTCCCGATCGCGGCCATGGTCGACGCCTTCCAGGCCGAACTGAACCTGCAGGGGCTGGCCGCGGAGAACCTCCAGTCCCGGATCCGGGGCGTCATCTTGATGGGGCTGAGCAACGCGGCTGGGCACCTGGTCCTGACCACCGGGAACAAGAGCGAGATCGCCACCGGGTACTCCACCCTCTACGGTGACTCCGCCGGCGGGTTCGGGCCCATCAAGGACGTGCCGAAGACGCTGGTCTGGGAGCTGGCCCGGTGGCGCGACGCGCAGGCGGTGGAGCGGGGCGAGACGCCGCCCATCCCGGAGAACTCGATCACCAAGCCGCCGAGCGCGGAACTGGCCCCGGGACAGCTCGACACCGACTCGCTGCCGGACTACGCGGTGCTCGACGCGATCCTGGACGACTACGTGGAAAAGGACATGGGGGCGGCCGAGCTGGTCGCGGCCGGCCACGACCCGGGCCTGGTGGACCGGGTCGTCCAGCTGGTGGACCGGGCCGAGTACAAGCGGCGCCAGTACCCGCCCGGCCCGAAGATCACGCCGCGTAACTTCGGCCGCGACCGCCGCCTGCCGATCACCAACCGCTGGCGCGAACCCGTCCCCAGCGTAGTCCGGGGAGCAGGGCCGCTCAGGGTAGCCGGCCAGCTCGGGTAAGCCGGGCCAGCTCAGGGTAGCCGGGCCAGCTCGGGGTAGCACGGCCGCTCCGGGAAGCCGGGCCAGCTCAGACATCGAGCACTGCGTAGCCGGCCAGCCAGTGCTCCAGCTCGGTAGTCACCGCCCAGGACGTAGGGCAGCACCGCCTTGGCGTGCTGGCGGGCGGCGGCCTGGCGCGGGCTCGATCCGCGGGTCACCCGCGGGCAGCGCGCACGCGATCTGCCGCCAGCACCAGGACCGGGTGGCGTTCAGGCCGTGCACCCGGCGAGGCTCCTGGCCTGCTCCGTCCGGCGGGATCGCCGCCGCCGCCGGGGTGAACAAGGTGCCTGGCCGCCCCCACTCGAGCCCGGGCAGGAAGAAGGCCAGCCACTCCGCGAACTCGTGCGGCGCCAGGATCCGGGCCATCAGCTCCGCCTCGGTCAGGGCCGGGGAGAGGCAGTCGTCGCCCGACGGCTCCCAGTCGGCCGGGTACATGCTGTCCGCGCTGAACCACGCGAGGGCCCGGGCCACGATCGCGTCCCGCAGCGCCGGGTCACCCGCCCTGGCCCGCGCCTCGGCGAAGGGCCAGGCCAGGGACAGCCCGAACGCGCTGCCCTGCTCGGTGCCGTAGCGGACCGGGTAGGACTGCCCGGGCAGCCAGCCGAGGAAGGCGCTGGCCAGCGCCTCGGCCAGCGGGGCCATCGCGTCCGCCCACTTCCGGGCGTCCGGGTTGTCCCAGGTCCGCGTCTCATGGACGAGGGCGAGCGCCCAGCCCCAGCCCTGCGGACGCTCGGCCGGGCGTCCGCGCTGGCCACGAACTCAGCCTCGGCCGCCATCGCGACCGGGGTGAACTGGGCGCCGAGCATGGACCGGATCTCGCTCCCGGGCACCACGGCGGGCACGGTGCGCAGCAACCGCAGCAGGGTCCAGTGCATCTGTACCGAGGAGTGCCAGTCGACGCTGCCGTAGAACACCGGCGTCCGCGCCCGGGGCCGGTAGGGGAAGTCACCCGGCGCGGTCATCGTGTGCTGCATGGCCGCCGGGAACTCGTGCCTGATGTTGGCCAGGGCGGCCACCGCGTACCCGGCCGCCTCGGTGTGCAGCAGGTCAGCTGACTCCTGCGTAAGGTCCACAGTCTCCAACCTTTCCTGCCGAGGGGTCTGGCCTGCCGGGGGGTGGCCCGGCACATGCCACGAGATGAATTCCCGGGACGGGGCCCTCTTACCCCTACAGTTCCGCGTGCCCGACACACACGTGCAAGTGCCTCCGCCGACCAGACAGCAGAACCCCCGGGCCACACCCGGGGGTTCAACCTGGGAGGACTTAGGTGCGCGCCTCCCCTATCCCTGCTCGCTCGGCGGTGCCAGCAGGGGGTCTAGCCCTCTACGACGGTAGGCACGTCGTCGTATCTGCCCTGCTTGACAACCGCGACGAACTCGGTCCACTCAGGTATCGAGACATGAAGCAGGTCAATGTCTGAGCCGTTACGCGGTCCACCAGGTCAACGGCCCCGCGATGGCCTGGCAGGGCACGACCTCGATGCTCATCCCGCCTGTCTCCCCTCGACGTTTAGCTTCATCACTAGCTTCTGCTGTAGGTCTGGCAGCGACGGGCCGACGATGCAGCGGGAGCCGGTCGCGCTGAACCAGATCGTTGCGCCCCATGCCCGGTTTCGGAGTCCTGCACTATGTCGCAATCTGGCCGTTTCGAGACCAGCTCGATCGATTGGCCGCGTCGTCGCTTAACCCTGACCCGTAGTCACCACCCATGGTCGCATAGTATCCCAACTGTCATGGATCCTAGTGTTCTTAGGTGCTGAGGGCACCCCACTCACGGTGACCTGCGGTTACTTACGCTGGCTGTGTGAGTGTTGATCATTTCAGCGAAGTTCCCGCCTACGAGCAACTGGCGGCGATCCTGCGCGACATGATCAAGTCCGCGCGATCCCGCAGTCTCCGCTGCCGAGCATTAACACCCTGACCCAGCGGTACGGGGTTGCTACGGGACCGCGCATAAGGCCCTGGGCGTCGTCCGTGACGAGGGCCTGGCCGTTGCCGTCCCCGGCCGTGGGTTCTTCGTTAAGCGGCGCTGACCCCGACGGGATAGATCCATTTGTCAGGCCGCCTGGGAGCCTCACACGGCGGGATCTCGCATCTGAGACGGCAGTTACTGGTCTACGCTCCTGGTCTCATGCACGAGTTCACCGTGGGGTGGCCTTCCTACCCCTACAGTTCCGCGTATCCCGACACGCACGTGGGGTGCCGCCCCCGACCCAGATCTGGCCGTCGCCCTCGCGGAAGATGTGCACCCGCCCGGACCGCCCCAGGGCCGTCCCCTGAGCCGCCACGTAGGGGGCGCTGACCCGGCCGGTGTCCAGCAGCCACTGCGCCAGCGACGCGTTCAGGCTCCCGGTCACCGGGTCCTCGATCGTCGCGCCGCCGCTGGGGAAGAAGGCCCGGACCTCGATGGCCTCCGGTGAGCCGGCCGGATGCAGGCCGGCCACCCCGATGTCCATGTCAACCGCGCCGGGCCGCAGGGCGAGCACAGCCGCCGCGCTCGGCAGCAGCACCGCCACCCAGCCGGGCCCGTTGTCCGCCCAGGCCAGGTCGATGATGTCGGCCCGGCTGAGGCCCAGGATCGCGGCGACGTGCTCGGCGACCGGCTCGTCTACCGGCCCGGACCGGATCAGCGGCGGGGCGGCGAAGGCCAGCCCGGCCGGAACCTGGCGGATCTCGACCAGGCCCGCCCCGCATTCCTGGACGAACACCTCGGGCAGGGCCGGTTTCCCGCCGGACTCCAGCCAGGCGTGGCAGGTGCCCAGGGTCGGATGGCCGGCGAACGGCAGCTCGCGGCTGGGAGTGAAGATCCGGACCTGGTAGTCCGCCTGCTCAGTGGACGGCGGGAGGACGAACGTGGTCTCGGACAGGTTGGTCCAGTTGGCGAAGCGCTGCATCTCGCTGGTGCTCAGCCCGTCGGCGTCGAGGACGACCGCGACCGGGTTGCCCCCGAAGGGCGTGGCGGTGAACACGTTGACCTCGCGGAAGCGGCGCTGCATACCTCCGAGTCTGCCATCGCCCGCAAGCCCTTTCCGGCCGCTCCCCGGGCGGCTCGCCCGGCATGCTCCCCCGGTTCGCCCCGCCGCGCTCGTAGGGTCATGGCGGCCGCCTACGCAGCTGGGTGGCATTACTGACGACGCCGATCGTGAACAACTGCACTGCTATGACGCTGCAACATTACTTGCCCGCGGGTTGTGCTCAATCTCGTCCCGCTTCGCGGGATTCATATAGGTCGTGCACCAGGCCAGTCAGCCGCAGGGCCTCCACGAGATTCGTCACCCACGCGGCGTCCAATCGCCAGTTCGAGGCTTCGTTGCCGAGGCGTCGACACCCTGTTCCGCACTAGTCACCTGATGACAGGAGACTCCAAGCACGCCGAGGACCTGATCCAGCAGACCTTTCTGCGCGTAGCCCGGCGTGGAACCACGTGCGATCGATGACCATCCGGGAGCATACGCGCGCACGATCCTGATCAACCTGGTGCTGCGCCATGTGATCGCCGATCACGGCAAAGGCAGCCTGGGCCGCAAGGCGCGGGGATCGTGCTGCCTACCGGACGCGGCACGCGTGCTGCAGGAGATCGACGACCTCACGGAGTTACGCTGGGCGCTGGCCCAACTACCCGCGCGTCAACGAGCCGTCCTCGTGCTGCGGTACTGGGCGACCTGCGCGTCGCCGAAGCGCCGACATTCTGGCTGCTCTGCCGCGACGGTCCAGTGCACCGCATCCCGTGCTGCAGTACGGCTAGCCGATACCCTCGCCCGCCCCGGGCCGGCTCGATCCCGCCACTCCACAGCGCGAATCAACGGTCGCATCAGATGCTCATCGACGTACTCGAGAATGAGCTCCGCAGAACCTTCGCCAGGGGCTGCTGCAGAGATCACGATCCCCGACATGCCCTTCAGCGGCTGCTCCGCCCCGATTACCACCCTGGACGCTCGAACCGGCGCTCCCCGCAGCATCACCGCCGCAGCGCCAGCCATGCCCTGGTCCTGGTCTTGGCCTATCCATCTGATCGGCTCCACGCCAGACAGCGCACAGGTACGATCCGGACCGCAGCCTTCACCCTGGTCAAGCAACGCCACGGCACCGCCACGCTGACGTTCAGCCTCACGTGCTGTTCGACCCCGGCTCGCTGCAAAAAGATCTCGCCGAAAGCAGTCATCCCGGCCAAGGTGACGGTGGGCCGCTCTGCTCCTCCGATCCGACGCCCACCGGTTTCTCGCAGGCTGTGTCCATCCCGATCCAGCTCGAGCGCCTGGCCCGCACCCGGCCGTGACAATCAATCCCGCCTCGATACCCGCCCGGACCGAGCTGAGCTTCGGCACCTTCCAGATCGACGAAGCTGACCCAGCTCTGAGGAAATTCCGTCCCGCCCACCTGGGAACCCGGCTCACGAAGCAGGCTCCCGCGCTCCCCCGGCCTCGTAGGGTCGGGGCCATGCGTCGCAGCCGGATGGCCTTGCTGGCGGCGCTGGGGGTCAACAACTTCGGGTCCGGTCTGTTCCTGCCGGTGGTGCTGCTGTACGTGACCCGGGTCGTCGGGCTGCCGCTGGCCGCCGCGGGGACGGTGGTCGCCCTGGGCACGGTGGCGGGACTGGGGGTGCCGCCCGCCGCGGGCCGCTCGTGGACCGGGTCGGGCCGCGGCGCGTCGTGATCTGCGCCGAGCTGCTGCAGGCGCTGGGGGCGGTGACCTACCTGGTGGCCCGGGGCACGGTCATGGTGGCGGCCGCGGCGGTCCTGCTGGCCGCAGGACAGCAGTTGTTCTACAGCTCGCTGTTCGCCCTGATCGCTGACGTCGCAGGCGACGTGCCCAGGGACCGGCCTTTCGCGGTCGCGGCCATGGTGCGCTCGGCCTGTTTCGGGCTGGGCGGCCTGGCGGCCGCGGCCCTGCTCAGCTGGGCCGGAACAGGCGGCTACCGGGTGGCTGTGGTCGTGGACGCCGCCAGTTTCGCGGCGTGCGCGCTGCTTCTGGGGCTTCTGGTCCGGGTTCCGCGGCCTGCGCATCCGGCCGCCCGCGCCGCGGGGGCCGGGTCCGGGGGGCCGTGGTCGGACCGGCCTTTCCTGGCCCTGATCGTGGTCACGGGCCTGGTGGCGTTGCCGCTGGACTTCTATCTGAGCGGGATGTCGGTCTATGTGCTCGGGGAACTGCACGCCGAGCCCTGGCTGCCCGGGGCGGCGCTGGCCCTGTACACCGGTCTGAACAGCCTGGGCGCGACGGCGGCGCTGTGGGCCACCCGCCGTCTGCGCCGGACCACGGCGATGGCCTGGGGCGCCGCGCTCCTGGTCGTCTGGTGCGGGGTCAGCGTGGCCGCGGTGGCGATCCCGGCGCGGTGGCGGGCGGCGGACCTGCTGGCCGGGACCGTGGTGCTCGCGGCGGCCGGGCTGGCGTTCGGGGTGCGGGTGAACGCGCTCGCTGAGGCCACCGCCCCCGCCCGGGCGCGGGGCCGCTACCTGGCCGCTTTCCAGTACTCGTTCACGGTGCCCGGGGTAATGGCCCCGGCGGTGGTGGCGCTGTTCTCGGTGGCGGTGTGGCTGCCCTGGCTTCTGGTGGGGGCGGCCGCCGGGCTGGCCGTCCTGGCCTTGCGGTGGCTCGCGGGCCAGCTGCCCGCCAGGTCGCTCCGGCCGGGACCGTCAGTCCGGCCGGACGACGAGGCCCGGCCGTCGGCGGCCGCGGCCTGAGTCAGCGGGGGGTGAGGCCGGCCAGCAGTTCGTCCACGACGCGCTGGGCGTAGCTGGCGGAGATCGCCTCGGGCTGGTCCTTGCCCCGGGCGATCACCGCGCCGGTCAGCATGAACAGCGCCACGTCAACGTCAACGTCGGGCCGCAGTTCCCCGGACGCGACACCGCGGCGCAGCACCGACCGGATGACCTCACGGCGTGGCTCCACCACAGTTTCGGTGTACTTCGCCATCAGCCGGGGGTACTTCGCACCCTCACCCAGCAGCAGCGCGAACTCCCGGGCCCGGCGCCGGGTCGGCGTAATCAGAAGCCATGGCTTGCATCAGGGCGACCAGGTCCTCACGGACAGAGCCACCGCGCGGCTCAGGCAGCGGGGTCTTCAGCGCGGCCAGCGCGTCCAGCAGCAGGTCCTCTTTGCCCGGCCAGCGACGGTAGATGGTGGCCTTGCCCACGCCCGCCTTGGCCGCCACCTTCTCGATGCACAGGCCTTCCACGCCGTGCTCGGCGAACAGGCAGAGCGCGGCGTCGATGATGGCCCGGTCGGCCTGCTCGCTGCGCGGCCGGCCGGGCCGGCGCGGCCGGGCCGCCGGGGCCGGGCTGCCGGGCCCGGTCCCCGCGGCCTGCCCGGCCCCCGCCTGCCCGGCCCCAGCCTGCTCAGTACGAGCCTGCTCCGAGACGCTCTGCCCAGCTACGGTGCTGGCCTTCGCTGCGGACATGGACTCAGCTTTCCATCCCGGCCTGGGCGGCGACACCCGCCGGGACCTCAGCGGCGTCCGGCGCGACGGGGGCACTGAGCTGTGCACGCTCGTCCCGGGCGGCCTCGGCCTGCGCGGCCCCG
Organism: uncultured Actinomycetes bacterium; assembly: GCA_963781085.1. Lineage (GTDB taxonomy): Bacteria > Actinomycetota > Actinomycetes > Streptosporangiales > Streptosporangiaceae > RYN-230. The sequence continues at coordinate 56,665 of CAWAES010000002.1, read as the reverse complement.
GCCTGGGCGGCACGGCCCGGCATCCAGATCAGCACGACCACCGCGCCGAGCAGCGTGATCACCGCGGAGATGGCCGTGGTGACGTGCATGGCGTGCACGAAGGCGGCGTCACCGAACTGGTCGAGGCGCAGGCCGGCGTGACCCAGCTTGGCGGCCACGGTGTCGGTAGCGGTGATGGAGCCCGTCGCGGCGTTCTGGGCGGACGCGGGCAGGCCGGTCAGGTGCGGGCTGAGCTGGCCCCGGTAGACCTGAGCCAGGATGGAGCCCAGCACCGCGACGCCAAGTGCCCCGGCGACCTGGCGGGCGGTGTTGGTCAGCGCCGAGCCGGAGCCGGCCCGCTCCCTGGGCACCACGGACATGACGGCCTCGGTGGCCGGCGGCATGACAGCGCCCATGCCCGCGCCCTGCACGAAGAAGATCACGGCCAGCACCCAGATCGGGGTGGTCACCCCGAGCAGCAGGTAGCCGCCCAGCGCGACCGCCACCGTGATCAGCCCGGTCGCGGCGACCGCTTTGGTGCCGTACCGCCTGACCAGCCGGGAACTGCGCGGCGCCATCAGCATCTGGCCCGCCGCGAACGGCAGGGTGAGCACGCCCGCGTACAGCGGGGTGTAGCCGCGCACGCTCTGCAGGTAGAAGCTGAGGAAGAACAGCGCGCCCATCATGCCGAAGAAGACCAGCCCGAGGGCGCCGACCGCGGAGGACAGCCGGGGGTCACGGAACAGCTTCACGTCCAGCGACGGGTGGCTGAGCCGGGTCTCGTACCAGCCGAACAGGGCTAGCACCGCGAGTCCGGCGACGGTGATGCCGAGCACGTCCCAGTGGATCCAGGAGCCCTTCTCGCCGCCCTGGATGATGCCGTAGACCACCAGGACCAGGCCGACGATGGACATCGCGACGCCCGCGTAGTCGATCCGCCCCGGGTTGGGGTTCCGCGACTCCGGCACGAGCACCAGGATGGCCAGCACGCCCGCCGCGGTGAGCGGGACGTTGATCAGGAAGACGCTGCCCCACCAGAAGTGGGCCAGCAGCAGCCCGCCGACGATCGGGCCGATGGCCACGCCGATACCGACGGCGGTGGCCCAGATGCCGATGGCCTTGGCCCGCTCGCGGGGGTCGAACACGTTGGAGATGATCGACAGCGTCTGCGGCATGACGGCCGCCGCGCCGAGGCCCATGGCGGCCCGCGCGAAGATCAGCTGATCCGGGTTCTGTGAGTAGGCGGTGATCAGCGAGAACACGCCGAACGCCGCCATCCCGAACATCAGCATCTTCTTGCGGCCGATCCGGTCGCCGATCACCCCGAAGGTGAACAGCAGGCCGGCGAACACCAGCGTGTAGGAGTTGATCCCCCACTCGAGCTGGCTCTGGCTGGCGCCCAGGCCGCCGGCTTGGGCTCGGCGATGGTCTTGAGCGCGACGTTCAGCACCGTGTTGTCGAGCACGATGGCGATGAGGCTGACGACCAGCACGCTGAGGATGGCCCAGCGGCGGCGGTAGATCCGGTCAGCGGCGGCGTCGGCGGCCCGGCTGAGGGCTGCTGAGGTGCCGGATTGACCAGCGGCTGACCGGCCTGCGGCTGGCTGGCCCGCGGCCGGTCCTGCGTTGCGGTGATCCATAACGTCCTTCTGGTTAGGGGAAGGCCCTCGCGGAAAGCGGCGTTACCCAAGTTGCGTGTGGTCCGGGCGGCTGCCCTGCCGCCCGGGGACCCTGGCAGCGCAGAACGCGCCAGGGAAGCTATCGATACGGAACCCGACCGTATCGTAAAAGATTCCTGGCTCGCAAAAGTTTTTCCTGGCCGTCCCCGGCTGCGCACGGCCCGGTCACGCGCGCAGGGACGCGGCCGCGAAACACACGCCTGACGGGGGCTACCTCCGCCGCCCCGCACATGTCATGATCGAACCGTCCGGGGACGCCGCAACGGCGCCACGAGACTGGAGGAACCCAGGATGAACGATTTCCCTGGGGGCGCAGGCACGGCCGCTACCGAGATGCGGACCAGTGCCCCAGCCCCTGCCGCCACTTCCGCGGCGGCCACCAGCACCCCAGCCAGCACTCCCCCGCCTGGTCCCCCCTCGTCCGGCCCGGGCCGGAGCGAGCCGCTCTACGGCGGCCGCGCCACCCGCCGGGTCACCGTCAGCGACCTGGCCAAGGCCAAGGCGCGCGGCGAGAAGTGGCCCATGCTCACCGCCTACGACGCACTGACCGCGCACGTCTTCGACGAGGCCGGCATCCCGGTGCTCCTGGTCGGCGACTCAGCCGGGATGGTGGTCTTCGGGCACGACACGACGATCCCGGTCACCCTGGACGAGCTCATCCCGCTGACCGCCGCGGTGGTCCGCGGCACCAGCCGCGCGCTCGTCGTCGCCGACCTCCCTTTCGGCTCCTACCAGTCCTCGCCCGAGGCGGCCCTCACGGCCGGGATCAGGTTCCTCAAGGAAGCCGGCGCGCACGCGGTCAAGCTGGAAGGCGGTCACCGGGTGCTGCGTCAGGCCGAGGAGCTGGTCGCGGCCGGCGTCCCGGTCATGGGCCACCTGGGCCTCACCCCGCAGTCCGTCAACGTGTTCGGCGGGTACCGGGTGCAGGGCCGCGGTGAGGACGGCGAGCGGCTGCTGCAGGACGCGAAGGCCCTGGAGGCGGCGGGCGCATTCGCGGTCGTGCTGGAGTGCGTGCCGGCCGAGCTCGCCGCCCGGGTCACCGGCGCGCTATCCATCCCGACCGTCGGCATCGGCGCCGGTCCCGGCTGCGACGCGCAGGTCCTCGTCTGGCAGGACATGGCCGGGCTGTCCCCGCGGACCCCGAAGTTCGTCAAGCGCTACGCGGACGTGGCCGGCGTGCTCGGCCAGGCCGCGCGATCTTTCGCCGACGAGGTGGTCGGCGGCCAGTTCCCCAGCGAGGAGTACTCCTACCGCTGACCTGCACACTGAGGCTCCGGCTGCCCCTCGGCCGCCGGGGCCTCAGCAGCGACCTGAATGACCCATTCGGGGAGATATATCCGTTCCGGCGACTTATGCTTCTGCCGCCAGCTTGGTGCACGGACTTCCCCGGGCTCCGCGCGGCATCCCCGGAGGATCACTGATGAGGCGCATCGCGGCCCTGCTCCCGGTACCGGCGTTCGCGGCGGCCCTCATCCTGGCCGTCACCGGCTGCTCCAGCGGCGGAAACCGCTCTACCCAGGCAGAGCAGGCCATGTACGCCGCGGTCAGCAAGCCGGCCGGCGTGACCGCGTCCCTGCCGGCCAGCGGCAAGTGGGTCGGCGGCCCCGCCGACGGCCTGCGGGTGGCAGTCCCGAAGAAGTGGGTCACGGTGGCCCCGGCGGCCCGCCCCTCTGCGCTGGACGACGTCGGTCTGAGCGGGCTGAAGCCGGCCGTGCTGCGCTCGGTCCTGCCGGGCTGGGGCAGCCCCGGATCGGTGGCCCTGGCCGACCCCCGGCCGGGAGGCGGAGGCGACCTGGCGGTCATGTCGCTGAGCTGCGCGGCCGCTCATCTCCCGGCCGGCACCAACGCGCTGACCGGGCTGAACATGCTGGCCGAACAGGAGTTCGCGGCCGTCAACTCCGGCAACGCCCAGCTCGGCCAGACCACCGTGGACGGCCGCACCGCGGTGCTCGTCTACAACCAGATGAGCGTGGGCACGGCCAGCGTCACCGCGCTGCAGTACGCCATCGCCGCGCCGGGCGGGCGGACCTGCTACGTCACGCTGGCCACCCAGAAGCAGGTGCGGTTCATGCGGCCCTTCTCCCGGCTCCGGCCCACGATCCAGGTCCTGGGCTCCTGAGCCGGACTGGTTTCACGTAGGTGATCGGCGTGTCGAGGAAACGACGAAGCCAATGCGTCAATACTAGATTGACGTATATCGAGCTAAACCAGGAGGCACGTAGTCAAGTTAAGGGGTGGTCCATTCGCTGAACGGTGGTGAGAGAGCAAGCTCTAAAGCTATCATTGGTACATGACAGATTCCATTGAGCACGGCCCAGTCCATTACACTTGAGCATCCTTACTGTTTCGGCGCACAGGAAAATGTGAAGCGTGTCCGCCGGCCAACACGTACATCGACCATTGCCACAAGCACGGCTGGATACGTGGTGAGCTCTGCTCCTCGCACAACACCCGCCTACAGTTCATCGATGCAGACATCTGCCCGCAGAAGTGGGAGCCCTGGATGCTTGAGTACTGGCGACGTTGTCCTGACTGCACGAAGAACGAAACCAGAGAACTCCCGCCTACCCCTTCGGGGGAAGAGAAAGCGTTCATGAAGGATATGCTGCGAGAACTCAAGCTCATGGGACTACTCCGCTGAGCTCACGACGTCTGTTCCTTCGGAGGTGTCAGCGCGCAGGATCGTCTAGGTCGAATTGACGCTTCGCGGCCCGCGAAGCACCCTTCACCGTGGACGAAACTGTCCCGCCCTGGCCCGCCGGTCACCGGCGCCGTGCCACCCGGAACATTTCACCCGGACCGTTCGCCTAAGCCTGGCAGATCACCCACCTCGACGCACGTCGGGCGTGAAACGTGCCCGGTCAGTCTGGAGGGGTGGAAGACCTGCTGACCAAGGGCCGAGCCGGACGGTAATCAGATGTCGGTGATGCGCAGGCCTGCGTGCGCCTTGTAGCGGCGGTTGATCGAGACGAAGTTGGCGGTCAGCGCCTCCACCTGCCCGCAGTTGCGCAGCCGTCCCGCGTACACCCCGCGGATCCCTGGGATGCGCCCGGCGAGCGCCTGCACGAGGTCCGTGGCCTCGCGGTCTTCCCCCAGCACCATGACGTCGAGGTCAACGGTCGTGACCTCAGGGTCCAGCAGCACGACCGCGGACACATGATGGAACGCCCCCACCACCTGACTGTCCGGGAGTACCTCGGCGGCCTGCTCCGCGGCGCTTCCGGCCAGGACCGGGAGCGGGTAGCACCCGCGCTTGTCGAACCCCAGCGGGTTCACGCAGTCGATCACCACCTTGCCGGCCAGCGGGCCGGCCAGGGAGGCCAGCAGATCCCGGTGGCCCTCCCAGGGCACGGCCACGATCACCACGTCCGACTCACGCGCCGCGTCGGCGTTGGCCATCCCGCGGACTCCGCGACCCAGCTCCGCCGCGGCCGCCTGAGCCCGCTCCGCGCTCCGCGAGCCGACGATCACCGGGTTGCCGGCGGCGGCCAGCCGGTACGCGAGCCCCCGCCCCTGATCACCGGTGCCGCCCAGGACCCCCACGATCAGGTCGGCGACATCTTTGCCCATAGTGGTAGATCCTTGCTCCGCGGTCATGTCCCGATCCTGCCAGACCCCTGACGTGCGTGACACCATGGGCCGATGGACGCGGAACAGGTGGCTGCGCTGCGGGCCGTGCTCGCCCCGACCGGCTGGCTGGAGCGCACCACCGTGTTCGCCCGGGCCCTGCGGCGGTCCCGGACCCCAGGCGGGTTACTGGTGGTCGGGACGCCCGGGGACGAGCCGTGGCACCTCGCCGCGCACCTCGACGAGGAGAGCCGGCTGTCCGGCGTGCCCGGACTCTCCCCCACTCTGGTCCGCTGGGCCCCGCCGCCGGACGCCCCGCCGCACCTGCGGATCGGCATCCGCCGCCTGGAACGGGCGGAGCGCGGCGAGACGGTCCTGGTCGTGGGCGCCGAGACGGCGCCAGCCTCACTGCTCGAGCGGGTCAGCGACGCCCGCAAGCGCGCTACGGTGCTCGCCCTGGACCAGGGCGACCCGGAGCTGGAGCAGCTGGCCCACGAAGTCCTCACCGTCCAGCCCGGGACGGCCCCGGTGTCCTTCGGCGGCGCACAGCATCTGGTCAGCTCGGCAGCCGGCGGCCCGGCCGAGCTGACCCGGCGCGGACTCCGGCAATGGCTCAACCGGGTGCTCGACACCGTCAGCGGCCCCGCCCCCGGCCGCTGAGCCGCCCGCCCAGCTCCTGCGCCCAGCCCCAGCAGCCCAGGTGACCGCGAGGGGTCGCTCCTGGCAGGTCACCCTCACCAGGCTTCCCGTTCATCTCGATTTTCCCTATTGACATTATAGGGATCTGGCTTTCACCATAGGGGCATGGCGCATCCCACTACTGGTCCCGCGCCGCTATGCCGATCTGCGCAGGCACCCAGGGCCGCTGCGCCCGGCCTGCCGGCCTGCTCGCCGTGGAGCAGGCGTAACCCGTCCGGATCAGCCGGCCGCCCGCGGGTCCAGCCACCCCGGCGTGCGGTCGGCCGACGCTCCCGCCGTCACGAGCGAGGTCTGTCCATGTCTGCCATCCCCCCCACCCCGGCCGTCTGGGTCACCGCCACCTTCCCGGGCTCCGGCCCGCACGGCGCCGTCGGAGGCGCCTCATGACGCTGACGTTCCACTGGTTCCTGCCAACCACCGGCGACGGCCGGTCGATCATGGGCCGGGGGCACAGCCTGCCCCCGGCCGGGGCGTGCGGCAGCCCGGCCAGACGGCCGGACGCCCCGCACATCCGGGGCGCCGCCGCGCAGGAGCGGCCGCCGGACATCGAGTACCTGGCCCAGGTGGCCCGTTCGGCCGAGCAACTCGGGTTCGAGGCGGTACTGACGCCGACCGGCACCTGGTCTGAGGACGCCTGGCTGGTCACCGCCGCGCTGACCCGGGAGACCAGCCGCCTGAAGTTCCTGGTCGCGTTCCGGCCCGGACTGGCCTCACCGACCCTGGCCGCCCAGATGGCCGCCACCTACCAGCGGCTGTCCGGCGGCCGGCTGCTGCTCAACGTGGTGACCGGGGGGCAGGCCGAGGAACAGCGGCGGTTCGGTGACTATCTGTCCCACGACGAGCGGTACGCGCGGACCGCGGAGTTCCTGGCCATCGTCCGGGGCGCCTGGACCGGCGAGCCGTTCGACTTCCACGGCGAGCACTACCAGGTGGAAGGGGCGACCGTGCTGCGGCCGCCAGACCCGGTGCCGGGCGTCTACTTCGGCGGCTCCTCCCCGGTGGCGGGCGCCGTGGCGGCCTCGTCCGCGGACGTCTACCTGACCTGGGGCGAGCCCCCGGCGCAGGTGGCGGAGAAGCTCACCTGGATCCGGGCCCTGGCCGCGGCCCAGGGCCGCACGCTGCGTTTCGGCATCCGGCTGCACGTGATCACCCGGGACTGCGAGGCGGACGCGTGGGCTGAGGCCAGCCGGCTGCTCGACTACCTCGACCCGGCCGAGATCAGCAGGGCGCAGCAGGTCCTGGGGGCCAGCGAGTCGGTCGGGCAGAACCGGATGCGGGCCCTGCACGCCGCCTACCGGCACGGCGGCTCCGCCCAGGACCTGGAGATCTACCCCAACCTGTGGTCCGGCGTGGGACTGGTCCGCGGCGGGGCCGGTACCGCCCTGGTGGGCAGCCACGAGAAGGTCACCGACCTCATCGAGGAGTACGCCTCCCTGGGCATCAGCGAGTTCATCCTGTCCGGCTACCCGCACCTGGAGGAGGCCTACTGGTTCGGCGAGGGCGTGCTGCCCGAGATCCGGCGGCGCGAGGCGGCCGCCGGCAACTCAGCGCGGCCGCACCTGCGGGCCAGCGCCTAGGAAGGCGAGCGCTCAAAGGCATGAGGAGCCATCCGGAGGAACCCGCCCGCACGCGTCACCGTGACCACCACCCGAGGAGGACGAGTTGAGTTTCGTCGTACTGGTCGCCAACCCCAAGCCGCAGTCGAGAACCCTGCACGTCGCCCGGCTGGCCGCCGAAGCGGTCAGCCGCGCCGCCGGCCTGACCGGCGAGCACCAGGTGGTCGACCTGTCCGGGCTGGCCAGGCGGCTGCTGCTGGACGAGCCGTCGTCCGCGGTCGAGGACGCGCTGGAGCAGGTCAGGCAGGCCGACCTGCTGCTCGTGGCCAGCCCTACCTACAAGGGCACCTACACCGGGTTGCTCAAGGTCTTCCTCGACCGGCTGGACTACCAGTCCCTGACCTCGGTAGTCGCCCTGCCGATGCTGGTCTTGCGGCTGCCCCACCACGCGCTCGCGGTTGACCTGCACCTGCGGCCGCTGCTGCTGGAACTGGGCGCCTCCACCCCGGCGCCGGGGCTGGCCTTCCTCGAACCGGACCTGGACGAGCCGGGACGGGTGCTGGACCCGTGGGCGGGCCGGGTGGCCGCCGCCCTGGGGCGCTGTGCCGCGCTGGCCGCGCCGGACCGGGCTCCGGTCGTGGCATGAGGCAGTTCACCGCGAACCGCCGCGGTGTCCCGCAACCGGTCGCCTGACCACGAATCGCCGGAAGGCAGGTCCTGTGAGCATCACCACCCCCGCCGCCTCTGTCCCCGCCAGCGACGCCGCCCTGCCCAAGGTTGACGCGGAGATCTTCCGCCAGGCGCTGGCCCGCCACCCGGCCGGGGTCGCCATCGTGACCCTGGCCGGCCCGGCCGGCCTCACCGTGACGTCGTTCAGCTCGGCCAGCCTGGACCCGCCGCTGGTGTCCTTCTACATCGGGCACGGTTCCTCCAACTGGCCCGCGGTGCGGACCGCCCGGCACTTCGCGGTGAACCTGATGGATCACGGCCAGGAGGCGATGGCGGCGCGGTTCGCCCGCAAGGGCGCCGACCGGTTCGGCCCGGCGACGAAGTGGTGCCCGGGCCCTGAGGACCTTCCCCTGCTCGCCGGGGCCACCACGCACCTGATCTGCGCCACCCACGCGATGCTGACCGTGGGCGACCACGAGCTGGTGGTGGGCCGGGTCGAGCACGCCGTCATCGGCTCCGGCGAGCCGCCACTGCTGCACCACCAGGGCCGGTTCACCCGCCCGGAACCGGGAAGCCCTGATGATCAGTAGGACGCCACACCTCCCCGCTTACGGCCCGGTGCCAGGGCGCGGACCGGTGATCGCGGTCGTCGGCGGCGGGGCCAGCGGCACCCTCACCGCCATCCACCTGCTCCGTGAGGCGGCCGCCCGGCAGTATCCGCTGCGTATCGCGCTGATCGACCGGCTGGGCCGGCATGGACTGGGTGAGGCCTACTCGACCACCAACCCGGCGCATTTCCTGAACGCGCTCACGGCCCGGATGAGCGCGGTGGCCGGGGACCCGGACCACCTGCTCCGCTGGGCGGACGCGGCCGGGCTCGGCGACCTGGAGTTCCTGCCCCGGCAGGAGTTCGGCCGCTACCTCCAGGACACGCTGGCGGACGCGGAGCGGCGGGCGGCGCCGCTGTGCCGGCTCACCCGGATCACTTCGGACGTGCTGGGCCTGCGGCCGGGCAGCGGAGGCCGCCCGGTGCGCCTGCTGCTGGCCGGCGCCAGCATCGAGGCCGACGTCGCGATCCTGGCCACCGGGAACCCGCCGCCCTCGACGCCGGTCCCCTTCCCGGACAGCCCGTGGTGTGTCGCGAACCCCTGGGCCCCGGGCGCGCTGGACGCGGTCCGGGACGGCCAGCCCGTCGTCGTCCTGGGCACCGGGCTGACCATGCTGGACGTGGTCACGACGGTGACCGGCAACCATCCGCAGACCACGGTCCGGGCCGTGTCGCGGCACGGGATGCTCCCCCAGGTGCACCGGGGCAGCGGCGGCCCGGCCGACGCCCTGTGGCTGCCCGCCCTGTCAGACACCGCTGACCCGGTCCGGCTGCCCGAGCTCATCTGGCAGGTCCGGTCGGCGATGGCCAGCAGGCCGAACCACTGGCAGGACGTGGTCGACGCGGTGCGGCCGCACATTCCGGACCTCTGGCGGCGGCTGCCGGACCACGACAAGCGGCTGTTCGTCCGGCATGTGGCCCGGTACTGGGAAGTGCACCGGCACCGGATGCCGCCCGCGACCGCCCGGCGGATCACCGAGCTGCGCTGCACCGGGCGGTTCTCCGTGCTGCGTGGCCAGGTCACCGGCGTGTCAGCGACCGCCGGTCCGGAGCGGCTGCGGATCCGGCTGGACCGGGACGGGTCCGTCACCGACCTGCCCGCCGGCTGGCTGATCAACGCGACCGGGCCAGGCACCGACCTCACCCGGACGGCCGACCCGCTGCTCGCGGACCTGCTCAGCCAGGGGCTGGCCCGGCCAGACCCGCTCCGGCTCGGCCTGGACGCCACCGCAGACGGCGCCGTTCTGGACGCCGCGGGCACGGCCAGCCCCACCCTGTTCACCCTGGGACCGACGCTGCGCGGGATCCGCTACGAGACGACCGCGATCCCCGAGATCCGCGACCAGGCGGCCGCCTTGGCCGGCCAGGTCATCGCCACGTCCGGGGCGCGGGAGCACCCGGGGAGCGCCGCGTAAGTCACCCAGCCTGACGTACCCGGCGGCCAGGACGGCGGCAAAAAAGCACTCGGCCGCCCCGGCGAAGGCCCCTAGAGTGGCGGGCATGACCATCCCGGCGGACGGTGCCGCCCAGACCCAGACCGCCCAGACCCAGACCGCCCAGACCGGGACCGCCCAGACCGGGACTGCCCTGACGCAGGCCGAGCGGGCGCGGGTGTTCCGGGCCCTGCACGAGGGCCCCGAGCCGCTGCTGCTGCCCAATCCGTGGGACGCCGGCTCGGCCCGGCTGCTCGCCTCGCTGGGCTTCGCCGCGCTGGCCACGACCAGCGGCGGGTTCGCGGCCACGCTGGGACGCCTGGACGGCGGGGTCACCCGCGACGAGGCGCTCGGGCACGCGGCCGCGATCGCCGCGGCGACCAGCCTGCCCGTCTCGGCCGACCTGGAGAACGCGTTCGCCGACGAGCCGGCCGGGGTGGCCGAGACCGTCAGGCTCGCCGCCGCGGCCGGGCTGGCCGGCTGCTCCGTCGAGGACTTCACCCGGCGTGCCGACGACCCCATCTACGACCTGGGCCTGGCCCGCGAGCGGGTGGCGGCGGCCGCGGAGGCAGCCGCCGCCGCGGCCGGCCCGCTGGTGCTCACCGCCCGCGCCGAGAACTACCTGCACGGCCGGGCGGACCTGGCCGACACCATCGGCCGGCTGCAGGCCTACCAGGAGGCGGGCGCGGACGTGCTGTACGCGCCGGGGCTGACCAGCCTGGACGATATCCGGGCCGTGGTCAGCTCGGTGGACCGCCCGGTGAACGTGCTGACCCTGGCGGGTGCCCCCACCGTGCCGCAACTGGCCGGGGTGGGCGTCCGCCGGATCTCGGTGGGTTCCGCGTTCTCCAACGTGGCGCTGGGCGCGCTGGTGTCCGCCGCCCGCGAGCTGCGCGAACAGGGCAGCTACGGCTTCCTGGACCAGGCCGCGGCCGGCCGCGCCGCCGCCCGCACCGCTTTCGGCCCCTGAGTCCCGGCCTGGACGGAAGGCCGGCGTAGCCGCCGGAGGGTCAGCCGTCGAGGCTGAGGACCATGGTCGGCCGCTCGATGACGTGGTCCTCGCGCAGCGGCCGGACCGCCGTGCCGATGGCGAAGAACTCGGTGGTGTGCGAGCCCCAGGTGTGGCTGTGCTGGCGCAGCTGCACCCCGACGATGCCCTCGGCGTGGAGTTCCTCTGCTTCCGCCTGCATCCGGCTCATGGCCAGCTCACGCGCGTCGTACAGGGCCTGGGTGAACTGCTCCAGCTCCACGTTCCGGCCGATGTTGCCGATCTTCCCGCCGAGCCGCTGGTGCGCGATGTGGTAGACGCACGAGCCCATCGTCATGCCGAGCGGCGCGTACCCGGCCCGGATCAGCGTCCAGAAGTCCTGGCCGGACAGGTCCGAGGTGAACGGCTGCCGCTTGTTGTTGCGCCAGTCCGAGACACCCCCGCCGCCCGCACCCGGCTCGGCCTTGACCGCGGTGCCGACCGCGATGAACTCGGCGATGTCGTTGCCGAACTCCTTCATCTCCACGTCCAGCCGGACCCCGACGATGCCGTCCGCGCCGAGCGCGTCCGCCTCCGCCTCCATCCGGGTCATGGCCAGCTCCCGGGCGTGGTACATGGCCTGGGAGAGCACGTCGAGCTCCTGGTTCTTGCCCCAGCGGCCGACCTGCAGCCCGACGTGGTAGATGGAGCTGCCCAGCACCAGCCCGAGCGGCCGGAACCCCGCCTCGCGGACGAGCAGGAACTCGTTCACCGACAGGTCAGAGGTGAAGATGCCACCGGGGCGTCCGGGGCGGAGCTCGGCCAGGCGGCGCAGGGCGTCCTGCGGGACGCCCTCGGCGCTCAGCTCGGCGCTCTGCTTGTCGGTCAGCTCAGTGCTCTCGGTCAGCCCAGTGCCCTGCTGGTCCGTCATCGCTTCCCCTCACCTGCTCGTACTGCCAAGTCCAGCCGAATACTGCCCGTCAGGGTCCCAGCTTTACCCGGGCCGCCTGACGGCGCTGCGGGTCGAGCGACAGGATCGCCAGCGGTGGCGGCGGCTTGGCCACCGCGGCAAAGCGGACCAAAGCAGTCCCCACGATGGTGGCCTCCACGATGTGATCTTTACCGTGCTCCTGGATCGGGCACTCGCGCTCGTGAACCCGCATGTCCATCCGCTGGACCACGACGCCTTCGCCGCCGAGCCGGCGCACGTCCTTCTCCAGCTGCTGGCGGGCGTCGTGCCGGGTGTCGTTCACCAGTTCCGTGTAGCCGACCACCTCGGCGTTGCCCGCACCCCAGCGGGTCTGCCCCACGGTCAGCCAGTCGTCGTGCCTGGCCCCCACCGAGATGCCCAGGGCCAGGCCGGCCGGTACCCAGCCCGACGAGAGCAGCTTGGCGAAGTCCTGCCCGGACAGGTCGGAGCTGAACGGCTGCTTGAGCGGGGGTGCGCCCGCCGACCGGACCGCGGTGCCGATGGCCTTGAACTCCAGGCCGCCGGCCGGGAAGGAGCCGATGGTCAGGGACACCCCGACGATGCCGTGCCCGCCCAGTTCGGCGCACTCGGTGACCATCCGGTTGATGGCCAGGTGGCGGGCGTCGTACATGGCCTGGGTGAGCGGACCGAACGAGCCGTAGCCGCCCCGCCCGGACACCTGGGTCACGCTGCGGTAGGCCTGCGCGTACGAGCCGAACCCGGACCACGCTCCCGGGCAGTTGTACCCGCCCGAGAAGCCGATGTTGTAGACGGCCGCTCCCAGCACCTGGCCTACCGGCTCGAAGCCGGCGCTCCGGATCGCCGCGAACTCCTCGATGCTGAGCGCCGATCCCCAGGTCCCGCTGGTGCGGATCTCGGCCATCCGGGCCTGGGCAGCCGTCGGAAGGTCGCTACCCGCGCGGTCATCCGCCACCATGCGCCCCTTCCGGCATCGTCGCAGAACCCCACATTACCTGCCGGGGGCGTGATCACCGCTGTCCTGCGGGCTCAATCGTCGTCGGCCTTGTCCCAGTCCTCGTTACGCTGGCGGACCTTGTCCAGCGCGTGGGCCGCTTCTTGCTCGGTCGCGAACGGCCCAAGCCGCTCCTTGTTGGGGCACCCGGCGCCGTGCTCCACGGTCCGGTGCGTCAGGCAGTACCACCAGCTCTGGTCTTCGTCCATGCGCACTAGAATCCCAGACCATGGTGACCTTGCTCCATCCCGGCCGGATTTCGCCCCAACGTCAGGTGCCGGCCACCATCGCGCGGCCCGAGTACGTGGGCCGTAAGTACCCGCGGACCGGCGAGCCTGACGTCAAGGACGCGGAGACGATCGAGCGGATGCGGGTGGCCGGGAAGCTGGCCGCCCGCGCGCTCCAGGAGGTCGGCCGGCACGTCGCGCCCGGGGTCAGCACCGACGAGCTGGACCGGGTCGGGCACGAGTTCCTCGTCGGTCACGGCGCCTACCCCAGCACGCTGGGCTACCGCGGCTACCCCAAGTCGCTGTGCACGTCGCTGAACGAGGTCATCTGCCACGGCATCCCCGACGATACGGTCATCGCGGACGGCGACATCGTCAACGTGGACATCACCGCCTATCTCGACGGGGTGCACGGCGACACCAACGCGACCTTCCTGGCCGGCCAGGTGGACGAGGAGTCACGGCTGCTGGTGGAGCGCACCCACGAGGCCATGATGCGGGGCATCCGGGCCGTCGCCCCGGGACGCCCGCTCAACGTCATCGGGCGGGTGATCGAGTCGTACGCCCGCCGGTTCGGCTATGGCGTGGTCCGCGACTTCACCGGCCACGGGATCGGCACCACGTTCCACTCCGGCCTGATCGTGCCGCACTTCGACGACCCCGCGGTCAGCCTGGTGATGGAGGAGGGCATGACGTTCACGATCGAGCCCATGCTGACCCTCGGCACGATCGCCTACGACGTCTGGGACGACGGCTGGACCGCCGTCACCAAGGACCACCGGCGCACCGCGCAGTTCGAGCACACGCTGCTGGTCACCGAGAACGGCTACGAGATCCTCACCCTGCCCTGACCCGGCGGACGGTGAGCGTGGCGAGGACGGCCAGCGCGGCCAGGAACCCGGCCGCGGCCGCCGCGCCGGCGCCGCCCAGTACGGCGATCCGCGCCTCGTCCCGGTGGGTGACCTGGATCGGCCCGGGGACGGCCCCGCCGAAGTGGCGGCCGGCGGCCAGCCCCGGCTCCGGACTGGCCGCGCTGAGCAGGCCCGCGGCCCGCAGCGCGGCGGCCGCGTTGACCTCACCGAACCCGGTGGCCGGGCTGTAGCCGGCCTCTGGGCGGCGCGCCGCTGAACTGATCATCGCCTGCTCTACCTGGGCCGGGGAGAGCCGCGGGTACGCGGACCGGATCAGGGCGGCGACCCCGGCCACGAACGCCGCCGCCGGGCTGGTCCCGCTGGCCTGCAGGTAGGTCCCGCCGGGCCCGGCCCCGAGCACCTTGACCCCGGGGGCGGAGAGCACCACGGACGAGTTGCGGTCGGAGAACCCGGCCCGCGTCCCGGACTCTGTCACCGCCGCCACCGACAAGACGCCGGCGAAGGACGCCGGGTAGGAGTAGGGCGTGTACGACTGGCCCGGGGCGCCGCTGTTGCCGGCCGACGCCACCACCACCACCCCACGGGACGCCGCGTAGGCCAGGGCCGCCTGCATGGCCCGGGTGGGCTCGACCGAGCCCAGGGACATGTTGATGACTGCGGCGCCGTGGCTGGCCGCGTACCTGATGCCGCGGCCGATCGCGTCGGCGAACTTGGGGTCCGTGTTGTACGGGCCGACGCCGGGTTCGGAGTCGTCCAGGATGACCCGGACGGAGAGCACCCGGGCTGCGGGGGCGACGCCGATGACCCCGCCGGCCCGGCCCGGCCCGCTGCCGTGCCCGGCGATGAGCGAGGCGATGAACGTCCCGTGCAGGTGGGGCGGCTGATAGCCAGGCGGGTCCGCGCCCTGGGTGTAGTCCGGCCCGGTGCTGACCGACCCGGACAGGTCGGCCGCGCTGGCGTCAACGCCGGTGTCCAGGACGCCGACGGTCACCCCGCGGCCCCGGCTCAGCCGCCAGGCCGCCGCGGCGTCGATGCTCTTGAGCTGGGCCTGTTCGGCCGCGCGGATCTGCGTTCCGGCACCCTGGCCGGGCCCGGCGCGAGTGAGGTTCGCCAGCCCCCCTGCGCCGCCCTGTTGCCCGGCCAGCCACGGCAGGGCCGCCAGGGCGGCGGCGCTCAGCACGGCCTGGAAGCGGACCGGCCCGGTCAGCATGACCACTGCCGCCGGGCGCAGTTGACCAGGGCGGCCCGGTTCAGCGGGGCCAGGATCTCGCGGGCGAGCTGCCCGGCGGCGCTGAACGCGACGGCGTCGTACTCGCCGGTGGCGGCGGCCGGACGGCCGTCCGCGTACCCGGCCACGGTGAGCAGGACGTAGGGGCCGTCCTGCCGGGCGGTCGCGGTCTGCCGGGCGGTGGCGGTGAACCGGGCGCTGGCTGTCCCGGGAAAGGCCAGGGCTCGGAGCGCGGCGGCCGGGGGCCGCGACGACGGGAGGCGGCGGGTGAAGGCGGCGGCCTGGGCCCGGCCGGGAAACGCGAGCACACCCGTGGTGTAGACGACACCGTTCAGCCCGTCGACGTAGCTGGCCCTGATCCCGGCCCGGCAGCCCTCCGCGCGGGCCGGGCCGGCCAGCGCGGCGTCCAGCGCGGCGGCGCAGCCGTAGTCCGGCGAGATGCCGACGCGGCGCGCGATCTCCCGCCCGCGCAGGGTGGTGGTGTAGCCGAGGGCAGCCGGGAAGATCCGGCCCGCGGGCCAGGACCGCCAGCGCGCGGCGACCGCGGCCGCGGCGGCCGCGGCCCGTTCGGCCGGGGTCGGCGGACGGGTCTGCCCGGCGACGGCCGCGTGGCCGGCCAGCGCGGCGACCGCGAGACAGCCCAGGCAGGCCAGGACGAGGCAGGCCACCAGCAGCGGGCGGCGGCCCCGGGAGCCCGCGGGCGGCGGGACGGCAGAGCCCGGTCCTGCGGACAGTGCCGACATCAGGTCAGGCTCCGGGACCACATCCGGCTCCGGGACCACATCCGCCGCGGGTACCGCATCCGCCGCGGGGACCGTGCCCAGCTCCGGGAGCGCGTCCGGCTCAGGAACCCCGCCCGGCTCCGGGACAGCGCCCGGCTTAGGAACAGCGCCGGGCTCAGGAACTCCGGGCGGCTCGGGAACTCCGCCCGGCTCCGGGAACTCCGGCCGGCTCGCGGCAGGAACAGCGCCCGGCTCAGGAACCCCGGGCGGCTCGGGAACTCCGCCCGGCTCCGGGGCCACATCCGGCTCGAAGCCGGCGCGGGGCGCCGGGACCGCCGCCGTGGCAGGTGACGCCGCCGCCGGAGAGACCGGGCCGGGAGGCGCAGTGGCCTCAGTTAATGCCGGAGCGGAGGACGACGCTGGGCCGTCAGGCCGCGCCCTCCCGGGACCCGGTTCGCTCACCCGCCAACAGTACCTCCGGCTCCTGCCGGGAGACCGGCCCCACTGACCGCACCAGCGCCTGCGGCCCGGACGGTTCGAGCCGCCAGCCCGGCAGCCACTCCAGCCAGCGGGGGAAGTACCAGCTGCGGTCGCCGAGCAGGGCCAGCGCGGCCGGGACCAGGATGCCGCGCACGACGGTGGCGTCGATCAGCACCGCGGAGGCCAGGCCGACGCCGATCATCTTCAGTTCGATCAGGGACAGCGTGGCGAAGATCGAGAAGACCGCGACCATGATGACCGCGGCGCTGGTCACCACGCCGGAACACGCGGCCACCCCGCCGATCACGGCGTCGTTGTGGGGTTTGCCGCGGGCCCGTAGCTCACGGATCCGGCTCAGGATGAAGACGTGGTAGTCCATGCTCAGCCCGAACAGGAACACGAACATGAACAGCGGGACCCACGGGATGATCCCGCCGAACGAGGTGAAGCCCAGCGGTCCCTGCAGGTGCCCGTCCTGGAAGATGAGCGTGATCAGGCCGTACGCCGCGCCGACTGAGAGCAGGTTCAGCCCGATCGAGATCAGCGGGATGGCCAGCGAGCGGAACGCCACCATGAGCAGGATCAGGGCCAGCCCCGCGACCACGGCGAATACCAGTGGAGTACGGGAGTGCAGCGCCGCGTTGAAGTCGTAGCCGCTGGCCGTGTTGCCGGTGACCGCGTAGCTGGCACCGGGGACAGTTCCGATCGTGGCGGGCAGGATGTGGTCGCGCAGGTCGATGAGGGCGTGCCGGGACACCGAGTCGGTGCCGTCGCCGGCCAGCGGAACGGTGATCACCATCCCGCGGCCACCGCCCACCACCTGCGCGGTGACCGGCCGGTGGATCACCCCGTGCGCCGAGGCCCGGGCCTGGAGGGCCGCCACCTGGGCCCGCATGCGCGGCCCGGACACGTCGGCGCCCGTCACCACCACCTGGGCGGGGGCCTGCCGGCCGGGGAAAGCGTGCTGGATCTGGTCCAGGGTCTGCACCACGGGGAGTCTGGCCGGCAGGTCGATGGCCGGGGTGCCGGTGCGCATGCCGAGTGCGGGCGCGGCCACGGCCAGCAGGGCGAGCGCGGCGGCCCCGCCCCACAGCAGTGGCCGGTGTACCACCCGGCGCACCAGCGCGGCCCACAGCCGGGACGGCCGGGCCTGGGTCCGGTGCCGGCCCACGAACGGGATCCGGCCCCGGTCGGCCCACGGCCCGAGCAGCGACAGCAGGGCCGGCAGGAACGTGAGCGAGCCGATGACCGCCACACCGACGACCATGATGGTGCCGACCGCGATACCGGTGAAGAACTGGATCCCCGTCAGCAGCAGCCCGGCCAGCGACACCATCACGGTCAGCCCGGAGACCACGATGGCCCGTCCGGAGGTGTGCGCCGCCGTGGCCAGGGCTTCGGGGAAAGACGCCCCGGCGGCCCGTTCTTCTCGTTCCCGGCGCAGGTAGAAGAGGGAGTAGTCGACGCCGACCGCCATCCCGATGATCAGCACCACCTCGGAGGTGTTCGACCCGACGGGCAGCCACCGGCTGGGCACCGCGAGCAGGGAGACCGCGACCATGACGGCGCTGCCGGCCAGGAGCACCGGGATACCCGCCGCGATCAGCGCGCCGAACACCGCGAGCAGCAGGATGAGCGTGATCGGCACCGAGGTTAGCTCGGCCTTGTGGAAGTCCTTGCCGATCAACGTGTTGGCGGCCTGGTCGGTGCTCGCGTCACCTGCCTCGGACACGGTCAGGCCGGGATGAGCGGCCTGGATCCGGGCCACGGCGGCCTGGTCCACGCTTACGGTCGTGTCGGCGCTGGCGTGCGGGCCGGCCACGTCGAACGTCACCAGGGCCGTGCGGCCGTCGGCCGCGACCAGCGCGCGCCCTCCCGGACTCAGTGGGGACCGGATGTCGCGGGCCGCATGGGGCAGCCGCTCGAGTGCACTGACCACGTCGGCGACCCCGGCCCGGAGCTGCGGGCTGTGCGCGTAGGTGTCCCCGGCTGAGGTGCCCCGGGCCTGGACGAGGACGCTTTCCTGGGGTGGGCTGACCACGTTCAGCTGGTGCAGCATCCGCTCGGCCTGACCGGCCTGCCCGGGGTCGTACTGCTGCTGGCTCTGCGTGCCCAGCAACTGCCCGGCGGCCAGCGCCGTCCCGGCCAGCACCAGCCAGCCCACGACCACCACGATCCGGTGCCGGGCGCTCCAGCGGGCGATCCGCTCGACCATCGGCGTCCGCGGACGGTGCCGGGCCGACGGCGGGGAGGCTTCGGGCTCTCCCGGCGCGTGGTCTGCGGACGGCCGCTCTGCTCGCACCTGGTCTGCTGGCGCCGGATCTGCCGGCGCGGCACTCCCTGGCACGGGGCGGCCCACCTCTGGGAGGGGTGATCGCACATCGGGCAGGGCCGGGTTGAGGGTCTCGCGCATCAGGCCTCGTGGAATCGCGGGCGGCTGAGCCGCGCGGCAGAGTTAACTGACGCACGTGTCATGGATCTCCACCAGCATGCCAGACTTCTGTGACACTGACGTCAGTGTCCAGAGATTATGCACAACCTCGCAGGAAACGTTCAGGAAGCGGCTGAAGGCGGGACAGAGGCCCCGCAGCCCCCTGGGAGGCGGCGGGGCCGGTGTCCCGGTCCGGCGGGGCCGGCCGGACCGGGACGGACAGGGCTCAGCGCACCGGCCACGACTCCTGTTCAGCCGGCGCGGGCTGGGCCTGAACCCGGCTGGCCGGGACCGGCGCACCCGCCGCCGCTCCCCGGCCGGGCAGCCAGGCCAGCCAGCGTGGCAGGTACCAGGTCCGCTCGCCGAGCAGGGCCAGGCACGCGGGCAGCAGGACGCCGCGGACCACGGTGGCGTCGATCAGCACCGCCACCGCGAGACCCAGGCCGAGCATCTTCAGCTGGATCAGGGACAGCGTCGCGAAGATCGAGAAGACCGCGACCATGATCACCGCGGCGCTCGTCACCACCCCGGCGCTGCTCGCGACGCCGCCGACGACCGCGTCCTTAGTCCGGGTACCGCCGGTGCGCAGTTCCCGGATCCGGCTCAGGATGAACACGTGGTAGTCCATGCTCAGCCCGAACAGGAACACGAAGATGAACAGCGGGACCCAGGGCACGATCGCGCCGTAGCTGGTGTAGCCGAGCAGCCCCTCCAGACGGCCGTCCTGGAAGATCAGCGTGATCAGGCCGAAGGCCGCGCCCACCGAGAGCAGGTTCAGCGAGATCGACACCAGCGGGATCGCCACTGACCGGAACGCCACCAGGAGCAGGCCGAACGCGAGGATGGCCACCACCGCCAGCACCAGCGGGGTCCGGCTGCGCAGTACGGCGATGTCGTCGTAGTTCTCCGCCGTGTTCCCCGTCACCGCGTAACTGGTGCCCCGCACCGTGCCGAGCGTCCGCGGCAGCACCCGTTCGCGGAGCGCGAGCAGAGAACGGTTCGCGGCGGAATCGTACTGGCCGCCGGCCAGCGGCACGCTGACGAGCAGCGCTCGGCCGTGGGCGACCGGGGTGGCGCTGACCGGGCCCAGAACCGGGCCGCGGGCCGAGGCCCGGTCCCGCAGCGCGGCCAGCGCAGCCATCATCGGGCGGCCGTCAAGGTGCTGCCCGGTCACCACGACCTCGGCGGGGCCGGGACGGCCGGGGAAGGCCCGGTCGATCCGGTCCATGGTGGCCACCACCGGGACCTTGGCCGAGAAGCCGCCGTTGGGCGGGTTGCCCAGCCGCAGGCCCAGCCCGGGAGCCGCGAGCGCGATCATGGCCAGCGCGGCGACGGTGCCCCAGGCCGCGGGATGGGCCACCACCCGGCGGACCACGGCGGCCCACAGCCGGGACGGGCGGGCCGCGGTGCGCCGCCGGCCCAGGAACGGGATCCGGCCCCGGTCGGCCCACGGGCCCAGCCAGGACAGCAGCGCGGGCAGCGCCGTGAGCGACCCGGCCACGGCCACGCCGACCACGGCGATGGTGCCGATCGCGACGCCGGTGAACACCGCGTACCCGGAGAGGAACAGCCCGGCTAGCGCGATCATGACGGTCAGCCCGGAGACCACGATGGCCCGCCCCGAGGTGGCCGCGGCCCGGCGCAGCGCCTCCATGGTGCCCGCTCCCCGGGCCCGTTCCTCCCGCTCGCGGCGCAGGTAGAACAGGGAGTAGTCCACGCCGACCGCCATGCCGATGAGCAGCACCACCTCGGACGTGCTGGAGCCGACCGGCAGCCACTGGCCGGGCAGGGCGAGCAGCGAGATCGCGGTCGTCACCGCGGTCGCGGCCAGCAGCAGCGGGATGCCCGCCGCGATCAGCGCGCCGAACACCACGATGAGCAGGATCAGCGTGACCGGCACGGACGTCACCTCGGCCCGGCGGAAGTCCTGGCCGATCAGGGCGTTGGCAGCCCGGTCGGTGCTGGCGTCGCCAGCCTCCTGGATCCGCAGGCCCGGATGGCGGGCCTGGACCGTGGCCACCGCGTGCAGGGCCGGCGCCACAGCCTGGTCTTCGTTGCTGGGATTTCCGGGGACCTTGAAGGTGACCAGAGCGCTGCGGCCACCCCCGGCCACCAGCCCCGCCTGACCGTGGCGAGCGGGTGCGGCGATGTCCCGGGCGGAGTGCGGGAGGGCGGAGAGCGCAGCCACCACCTGCCGGACGGCCTGGCGCATCTCCGGGTCGGTGCCGAGCCTGCCGGTCCCCCGGGACTGGATCAGCACGTTCTCCTGCGGCGGGGCGACCACCCCGAGCCGCTGCAGGGTCTGCTCGGCCTGGCCGGACTGGCCCGCGTCGTAGGAGGGCACGTTCTTGGCGGGCAGGCTGTGCCCGGCCATGAACACCGCGGCGACCAGAACCAGCCAGCCGAGGACGGCGGTCTTGCGGTGCCGGGCACTCCAGCCGGCGATGCGCTCGACGATCGGCGCTCGCGGGCGGGGCGCGCGGCGCGGATCGTCGCGGGCGGACCCGGTTTCGGGCAATACTGAACTGGACGGCTGGCGCATCATGGCCTTCTCTCAAGGGCGGAGCGTGAGTCTGTCGTTTGCTCCCGCCCACGAGCTGATCCCTCGTGGGCGGGGGCGCAGCCTTACTGGCTGATCTGACCCGGCTGGTCTTAGCGAGCAGCGTGCAGCGGGCCCAGCGGGCCCGGGTGGGCGAGCACCTCCTTGACCGGCGCGAGCGGGTCAGCGGGAGCGCGCAACAGGGCGGCCGCGATGCGGGCGTGAGCGCGGGCCGTGACCACGAGCACGTAGTTGAACAGCAGGAACGCGACCAGGAAGCAGGCCGCGGCGGCGAAGGCCCGGGGCAGGGTGTCCACGTAGAAACCCCAGGAGCCAGGCCCGTTCGGGCCGTGCGGGAAGTAGCCCAGCGCCACGCCGTGCACCGGCACGCCGCCCGCGGTGTAGCTCAGGCCGACGTTGCCCCGGGGGGCCCAGTACCAGGCCGGCAGGGTCACCCCGGCCAGAAGCGTGAGCCAGACGCTCAGCACGACCGTGTCCAGGGCGAGCAGCAGCGGCCACAGCCCGATCAGGTAGGCGATCTCCCGCCAGGTGGCCGGGTCCCGCCACCGGGTCCTGACCTGGGCCATGATCCCCCGCCCGGTCACCTGACGGTAGCCACCCGCGATGGGCCCGGCCAGCACCGACCGCAGCCGGGCGCGCTCGGTAACGGCGCAGCCGTGCAGCACCCCGGCCGCCCCGACCAGCAGCGGGATCCCGGCCAGCGTGATCAGGAACACGGCGGCGGTCACCGTGGCGGTGAAGGCGACGGCGAACAGCAGCCAGCCCGCGACGAACACGTACACAGCCAGGAAACCGGCGGCGCGCCAGGTGCTGCCCGACAGGGCCTGCCGCAGCGGGTTGGGATAAAACCGCAGCGGGGACGGTGCGGGCCGGCGAGCCGGGAGACCGCCCGGGACAGGCGGCGGGGGCCAGCCCGCCGCGCCGTCAGGGCGCGCCGCGCTCATCCCACGTCTCGCATGAGCTGCTCGACCGCCCGCACGTGCTCGGTCAGCTTGGCCAGCTCGGTCCGCAGCTCCTGCTGGTTGGCCACGGCCTCCTCGGCCAGCTTGCGGTACTCGGCCATCGCCACCGCGTCGGCGCGGTGACTCTGCAGCCGGAAGTAGGCCCAGACGATGATGGCGGTCGCCGCGCAGATGCAGAACGGGATGCCCAGGCCGATGAGGATGCCTGCCTCCGCGCTGCTCGTCAGTGCGGCCACGTGCGTCGCGGCCACGTGCGCCGCGGTCAGCTGCGTCGCGCTCATGTGGCGTTTCCTTCCGGGCCGGCCCCTTGCGTGTTCACGTCGTTCCCTTCTGCGCCGCGTCCGTTGCGCAGCGCCGTGATGATCGTTTCGGCGTTGACGTGCAGGTCGAACGGCGCCAGCTCGAAGTACTTCATGGCCTTGCCGTCCTCGGACAGCTCCAGCTGGCCGCTTACCAGTCCCGCCTTCTCCAGCTTGTCCAGGTGCATGTACAGCAGTGGCCGGGACATGCCGAGCCGCCGGGCCAGCTCGCTGACGTGCACCCGGCCGTCCCGCAGCTCGGCGACGATCCGCATCCGGTGCGGATTCGCCACCGCTGTGAGCACGGTAAGCAGCTCGTCGCTGGTCAGCGTCACTCCTTCGTCGCCTTCCTTTCACCTGTCAGAAAAAACTTACATGTGGAAGCCCGACAGGTCAACTCGATTTTCAGGCGCGAGCCTGACCGGTGGCGGGCCCGCCCGCCACCGGCGGCCCGCGTCAGCGAAGATGGGGGCCATGGGAGAACTGATCCTGCTCCGGCACGGCCAGACGGAGTGGAGCAAAAACGGGCGGCACACCGGGCGGACGGACATCCCGCTCACGCCGGAAGGCGAGCAAGCCGCCAAGGCGCTGGCCCCGGCGCTCGCCGCCCGCCACGTGCGGGCCGCGTTCACCAGCCCGGCGCAGCGCGCCGCGCGGACCGCGGAGCTGGCCGGGCTGAACGCGCAGCCCGACCCCGATCTGCAGGAGTGGGACTACGGCGGCTACGAGGGCCTGACCACCCCGCAGATCCAGGCGCAGCGCCCCGGCTGGTACCTGTGGCGCGACGGGGTGATTCCCGGCGACGCCGGGCACCCCGGGGAGACCGTGGATCAGGTCGGAGCCCGCGCGGACGCGGTGCTCTCCCGGGTCCGCCCGCTGCTGGCCGGGGGGGACGTGGCGCTGGTGTCCCACGCGCACTTTCTCCGGGTGCTCGCGGCCCGCTGGCTCGGCCTGGAGCCGGCGTCCGGCCGTCTGCTGCGGCTGGACACGGGGACGCTGTCCACCCTCGGCACCGAGCACGAGCAGCCGGTCGTGGTGATGTGGAACGCGCCGGTGCCCGCCAGCCCGTAAGGCGTCAGCCGGCCCCAGGTCAGGAGTGCGCGGAGGCAGCCCGCCGCACGGTCACAGCGGCTGGGTTACTTCCTCGATCCAGCTCAGGTAGGCCGCGGACCCCGCCACGATCGCCGTGGCGACGATCTCCGGTTCGTCGTAGCTGTGCCGCTGGGTGAGGAAGTCCGCGAGTTCCTGGTAGCGCGCGGCCGGGAGCTTGAGGGACAGCAGCCATTCTTCGGCCCGCTCGAGGTCGCCTTCCCACCAGTAGCTGCTCACCACCGGGCCCGACACCTGGGCACAGGCCGCCAGCCGGGCCTCCACGGCGCTGCGGCCGAGTTCGACCGCTTCCGCCCGGGAGTCGGTGGTCGTCTGGACCTGAAGGTAGCGAGGGGAATCGGCGGCGGCACCCTCTGCTGGGTCACCGCCGGTCACCGTGCCACCCTGACCCGCCATGTCCCCTGATCGTACGCCCAGCCTCAGGAAAGGAGGCGTCTTCAGGTGAGCTGGAAGCGAGCCGGAGACGAGCTCACCGGCTGACGAGCGGGCGGTCCGCCTCGTCGCCGAGCAGAGCCCGGGACAGCTGGGTGAGCATGGCGGCCAGGTCGGCGTGCTGCTCGGGGTCGAATCCCTGCAGCAGCTCGCAGAGCGCCTCACGGCCCGCGGCGAACAGCCGGTCCGCGGCGGCATCCCCGGCCGGGGTCAGCTCCAGCACGCCGTCCGCCCGCTCGACGAGACCCGCGTCCACCAGCGCGTCCACGTAAGGTCGGCCGTAGTCGACGCTCACCTGGGCCTGGCGGGCCAGTTCCGCGCCGACCACGGGGCCCTGCTTGGCCAGCCTGGTGAGCACCCAGCAGCTTCCCGCGGGCAGGTCGAGGCCGGCTCTCGCGGCCAGCCGCTCGTAGCCGCGGCGGCGCATGCCCGCGTCGGCCAGCCGGCACAGCGCGCGCTCCACCTCCTCGACCGAGGACCGCTCGGCGGGGCCGGCGCCGATGCCCTCGCCGAGGTCGGCTGCGCCCGCCGTCGAGCGCAGCGGAACCTCGCGCAGGAACCAGGCCAGGACGAAACCGATCGCCGCGACGGGGACCGCGGCCAGGAAGACCGTGTCGATCGACACCGTGTACGCGTGCAGGATGTCGGCCCGGATCGCGGCCGGCAGCCGGGCCAGCAGGGCGGGCTTGCTGTCCGCCGCGGCCGGGTTCACCCCGGCGGGCAGCCGCACCCCGCGCAGCGCCGTGGCCAGCGCACTGGCCAGCCGGTTGGAGAACACCGCCCCGAAGACGGACACGCCGAACGACCCGCCGATGGTGCGGAAGAAGGTCACGCCCGAGGTCGCCGCGCCCAGGTCGGCGTAGTCGGCGGAGTTCTGCACCGCGATGACGAGCACCTGCAAGATCATGCCCAGGCCCGCGCCGAGCACGAAGAAGTAGACGTCCATCTGCAGTGAGGGCGTGTTCCCCGACAGCGTGGAGAGCAGGAACAGGCCCAGGGTCAGCAGCGCCGAGCCGATGATCGGGAACACCTTGTACCGGCCCCAGCGGGAGATGATCTGCCCGCTGGCCACCGAGGTGAGCAGCAGCCCGAGCACCATGGGGAGCAGGTAGACGCCCGAGATGGTCGGCGACACCCCGCGCACCACCTGCAGATAGATGGGCAGGAAGGCCAGCGCGCCGAACATGGCGAACCCGGCCGTGAATCCGATCGCCGAACTGACCGAGAAGACCGGGTTGCGGAACAGGCGCAGCGGCAGCACCGGCTCCGCCGCCCGCCGGGCCGACTGCCACCAGCCCACGGCCAGGACCACCGCCGCCAGGCCCAGCCCGATGATCACGGGTGAGTCCCAGGCAAAAGTGGTGCCGCCCCAGGACGTCAGCAGGACCACGCACGTGGCCGCGCCGGCCAGCAGGAGCGCACCGAGGTAGTCGATGCGGTGCGACTCGCGAGCCGAGGTGGCGGGCAGGGCGAACGCGATCACGACGAGCGCGAGCGCGCCCAGCGGCAGGTTCACGTAGAACACCCACCGCCAGCTCAGGTTGTCCACGAAGAAACCGCCGAGCAGCGGCCCGGCCACGCTGGCTACCCCGAACACGGCCCCGAACCAGCCCTGGTACTTGCCGCGCTCGCGGGGCGGCACCACGTCGCCGACGATCGCCTGGGCCAGCACGATCAGCCCGCCGCCGCCCAGCCCCTGAATGGCGCGGAACACGATGAGCTGCACCAGGGTCTGCGACAGCCCGCACAGCGCGGACCCGATCAGGAAGATCACGATCGAGGCCTGGAACAGCCGCTTGCGGCCGTACTGGTCGCCGAGCTTGCCCCACAGCGGCGTGGAGGCCGTGGTGGCCAGCAGGTACGCGGTGATCACCCAGGAGATGTGGTTCAGCCCGCCGAGGTCACCCACGATCGTCGGCAGGGCGGTGGACACGATGGTCTGGTCCAGCGCGGCGAGCAGGATGCCCAGCATCAGCGCCGCGTACACCAGCACCAGCCCGCCACGGGGGGTGACCGGGGGCGGGGCGTGACCGTCCTGGGACTGGGCCATACCGGCTTATCTTTCACCCGGCGGCGAACCTCAACCGTGCTGGCGGCCCGGGGCCCGGCTGATCAAGGACGGGCTCCCCCGTGCGGGCCGGGCTTCAGTACCCGCCGCCACCGTAACCGCCGCTGCCCGACTTGGACGCCGACGGGGCAGGCGAGGACATCATCGCGCCTGGCGGCGCGACGGCGCCCTTCGGGTTGACGTGGATCACGTGCCAGGTGCCGTCCAGCCCGTTGCCCTTGGTCTGGCCGGGGGCGCTGTCGCCGGCGTAGGTGTACAGCGGGTGCCCCTTGTAGGTGGCCTGCAGCGCGCCGCTGGCGCGCTTGATGGTGCCGAACTTGCCGACCAGGCGCACGCCCATGGCCGCCCCGGGCTTTCCGGTGAGCGGAGGCCAGGCGGTGGCGCAGGACCCGGTGCAGGCCGAGGTCATCGCGGTGTCCCTGGCGTACCAGTACAGGATGAAGCCCTTGGTGTCGGCCAGCACCGGCCCGACGTCCGTCTTGACCTTCTCCAGCGCGACGGTGCCGGCCGGGCTCATCCCGGAACTGCCGCCCATCGAGCTGGACTTGGTGGACATGGCTGAGGCGGACTTGGTGCCGCTCACGGTGCTCGCTGAGGTGCCGGGTGAGGTGCTGCTGCCGCACGCGGCCAGCGCCAGGGCGGGAATGGCGAGGGCCGCCGGCGCCCATCTGCGGTAACGCATAGTGTGTCTCCGCTCGTGAGGAGGGGCGGACATTTAAACCCGAGCACGTACTATCCCGCGCCCTCGTCCACGAGCGGACCCCTATTTGGGCTTACGACTTTATTACCAAGTCGGCTGACCGTTTCCGGTGCAGGCCCGGGCGCTACACCGCGATACGGGTGGCCAGCCAGGCCAGCGAGGCCGGATACCGGTAGTCGATGCTCATGTGGGTGCCCTCGAACAGCTCGAAATGGATCACTTCGTCAGCGACCCCGGCCTCCCCCAGCGCGGCCCGGAAGGCCTCCGCGCCCAGATCGAGGAACCATTCGTCGCGCTTTCCGGCGTCGATCCAGATCGCGCCCAGCCCGCGGAGCGCCTCGCTGTAGCGCGGCACCATCCGGACCGGGTCCCAGTCCAGCCAGCGCTGCCACACCTGCGGCCGGAGCCTGCCGGTCTGCGGCTCGAACGGCAGCTCCACCTGGCCGTCGGGGGTGGCGGAGAAGCAGGCCGACACGCCCAGCAGCATCAGCAGGTCGTGGTCGGCCTCCTTGGTGAAGGAGACCCGGGAGTTGAAGTCGTCCCACCAGCGCCAGATGTCGCCGTCGTAGTCGCGGAGGTGACGCGCGGACTTGCCGAAGTCCGGGACGTAGCAGAGCTCGTACAGCGAGTCCCCGGCGTGCGTGGCCAGGGCCCCGAACAGGTCGGGCCGGAGCATCGGGGTGATCATCGCGCCGAAGCCGCCGCTGGACTTGCCGGTGATCGCGCGGTGCGCCGCCGCGGGCTGGGTCCGGTAGTGCGCGTCCACCCAGGGCACCACCTCGTCGCACAGGTAGGAGTGGTACTGGCCGGTGCCCGGGGAGTCCACGAACTGGCTCCCCCCGTAACGGGTCCAGGCGTCCACGAAGACCACGATCGCCCCGGGCGCCTGCCCGGACGCGAACACCGCGTCGGCCGTCTCGGGGAACGGCTGCCGGTACGGCGAGCGGTTCCGCCACATGGCCAGGTGACCGGTGTAGCCCTGGATCACGTACACCGTGGCGTACCGCCTGGCCGGGTCCTCGTCGTAGCCGGGCGGGACGTAGACCCACAGCGGCCGCTCGTACGGATCGCCCAGCGGGTTGCCGCGCAGCAACTCGCTGGTGATCACGTGCTCGTCGATTCGACCGGCCAGCTCGGCGGACCAGGGCAGCATGGGACCTCCTTCGACAACGCCAGTAACAGTGCCGCACCCACCGTAGAGCAAGCCGCCTTACGGTAGAGGGATGAGCCCAGGCCAGTCGGGACCAGCCCCGGCGCAGGAAGCTGCGGCGGAACCAAGTCCGGCCGAACGAGACGCCGTCGAGCGCCACCTGGGCGAGGCGTTCGGCGCGCTGGAGGCCCACCCCGGCCGGAGCGCCGGGCCGAACCGCACCGGGCCGGACCGCACCGGAGCGGACCCGATCCGGGACGGCTCCGCCCTGACCGGGCAGCGCGCCCTCGAGCTCTTCGACGCGCAGCTGGCCAGCCGCCATCTCGATCTGGCCGCCCGGTGGCTGCGCGCCCGCGGCGCCGGGTACTACACGATCGGATCTTCCGGGCACGAGGGGAACGCGGCGGTCGCCGCGGCGCTGCGGATCACCGACCCGGCCCTGCTGCACTACCGCTCCGGCGCCTTCTACCTGGCCCGGTGCCAGCAGGCCAGCCCACCCCGGGACGGCGTCCGGGATGTCCTGCTCGGGCTGGTGGCCGCGGCGGACGAGCCCATCGCCGGCGGCCGCCACAAGGTGTTCGGCCACCGGCAGCTGAACGTCATCCCGCTCACCTCGACGATCGCCTCGCACCTCCCCCGCGCCGTCGGCCTGGCCTTCGCCCTGGGCCGGGCGGCCCGGCTCGGCCGGCCCGCGCCGTGGCCCGCGGACGCGATCGTCATGGCCGGCATCGGCGACGCGTCCTTCAACCACTCCACCGCCGCGGGCGCGATCAACACCGCCGCCTACTGCGCCTACCAGCATCTGCCGCTGCCGCTGCTGATGGTGATCGAGGACAACGGGCTTGGCATCAGCGTCCGGACGCCCCCCGGATGGGTCCAGGCCGCGGCGGCGTCCGTGCCGGGCGTCGGGTACTTCCACGCCGACGGGTCGGACCTGGCCGCCGTGTACGACGCGGCGCTGGCCGCCGCGGCCTGGGTCCGGGAGCGGCGCTCCCCCGCGTTCCTGCACCTGGCCATGGTGCGTTTCGGCGGCCACGCGGGCTCGGACGTGGAAAGCGGCTACCGGGCCCCGGCCGCGGTCGCCGCCGACCTGGCCGCCGACCCGCTGCTCGGCACGGCCCGGCTGCTGGTGACGGCGGGCCTGCTGACCCCGGCCGAGGTGACCGCGCGCTACGAGAAGTCGCGGGCCGCGATCCTCGGCCTCGCCGCCGAGGTGGCCGGGAGCCCCCGCCTGGCCACCGCCGCGCAAGTGATGGAGCCCCTCGCGCCGTACCACCCCGAGCAGGTCTGGGCCGGGGCCGGCCTGGCCGCGGAGCCCGCTCGCCGGGACGAGGCCTTCGCCGGGCGGCTCCCGGAGTCGGCCGGCGGCCTCACCCTGGCCCAGTCGATCAACGCGGCGCTGGCGGACGCCCTGGCCGCCCGGCCCGGCCTGCTCGTGTTCGGCGAGGACGTGGCCCGCAAAGGCGGCGTGTACGGGGTCACCCGCGGGCTGGCGGAGCGGTTCGGGGCCACGCGGGTGTTCGACACCCTGCTCGACGAGCAGTCCATCCTGGGCCTGGCCCTCGGGGCGGGCCTGGCCGGGCTGCTGCCGGTCCCGGAGGTCCAGTACCTGGCGTACCTGCACAACGCCGCCGACCAGATCCGCGGCGAGGCCGCGACGATGTCCTTTTTCTCCCAGGGGCAGTACCGGAATCCGCTGCTGCTGCGCATCGCCTCCCTGGCCTATCAGGAAGGGTTCGGCGGCCATTTCCATAACGACAACGCGCTGGCCAGCCTGCGGGAGATCCCCGGCCTGATCGTCGCCTGCCCGGCCCGGCCCGACGACGCGGCCGCCATGCTCCGGACCTGCCTGGCCGCGGCGGAAGCAGACGGCCGGGTCTGTGTCTTCCTCGAGCCGATCGCGCTCTACCACACCCGGGACCTGCATCAGGCCGGCGACGGGGGCTGGCTGGCCCGCTACGACCCGCCGGGACTCTGGCCGGGCGGCTACGTCCCGGTGGGCAGCGCCCGCGGCTACGGGAACGGGCGCGACCTCACCATCATCACGTTCGGGAACGGGCTGCGGATGAGCCTGCGGGTCGCCGCCCGGCTGGGCGCCGACGGGATCGGCTGCCGGGTGCTGGACCTGCGCTGGATCGCGCCGCTGCCGGCCGAGGACATCCTGCGCGAGGCCACGGTCACCGGGCGGGTGCTCGTGGCCGACGAGACCAGGCGCACCGGCGGGGTGTCCGAGGCCGTCGTCACCACCCTGGTTGACGCCGGGTTCACCGGGACGATCGCCCGCGTTAACAGCGAAGACAGCTTCATCCCCCTGGGGGACGCCGCGCAGGCCGTCCTGCTGTCCGAGGCGGCCATCGAATCCCGGGCCCGCTCACTGTTGTCCCGATAATCCGGTCCGGCCGAGCTCTATGCTGCTCCCGTGGGGATTCTGGGGATACCCAGGGAACTTTTCGCTATCCGGCCGTGGCCCGCTGTGGGGCTCGGACCCCGGCCGGAACTTGCCGACGTGGCCCGGCTGGCCGGGCGGGTCCTCAGCCTGGCCGTGGCCGCAGCCCGGGGCGAGGATGCACCGGTCCGGCGCGCCCTGGCCAGCCACCTCGGCCCGCAGGCCGCGGGGTGGCCGGTAGCCTCCGCGTCGTGGCCGGCGTTCGACCAGGTGAACGTGCAGGCCGGGCTGGACGCGTGGCTCGCCGGTCCCGGCCTGCGGCACGAACTGCTCGGCCTGACCGGAGTCCGCCGCGGTCCGCTCGACCTGGCCGACCTCACCACGGCGAGCCGCCGCGCTGGCCGGCCAGCGTCCCGGGCATCGGCAGCGTCACCACCGTGGCCCGCCCGGCCGGGCCGGGCGGGATCACGGACCCGGGCATCGGCAGCATCACCGCGGCCGCCCGGCCGGGCCAGAGGGGATCACCCGCGCTTGCGTAATCTGGGCGATGATCTCGTGGCGCGGCCAGCATCTCAAGCGGGGCGTGCTGCTGCACGGGCCCCCGGGAACCGGCAAGACCCACACCGTCCGGTACCTGATCGGCCTGCTGCCGGACGTGACCGCGATCGTGATCTCCGGCGCGGCGCTGCGGTTCGTCGGCGAGGCCTGCGCGATCGCCGCGGCCCTGCAGCCCTCGATCGTGGTGGTGGAGGACGTCGAGCTCGCGGCGGAGCCGCGCGGCCCGCACGCGCCGCTGGACCCGCTGCTGCTGCAGCTGCTCAACGAGATGGAAGAGCTCAGCGACGACGCCAACGTGACCTTCCTGCTCACCACCAACCGGGCCGACCTGCTCGCAGGAGGCGCTGGCGGCGCGGCCGGGCCAGGTCAACCACACGGCGCGGCTGCCGCTGCCGGACGCCGTGGCCCGGCGCCGCCTGCTCCGCCTGTACCAGGGCGGCCTGCGGATCAGCCGGGCCAGCGCCAGCGAGGTGGTCTCCCGGACCGAAGGGGTCAACGCCTCCTTCATCCGGGAACTGCTCCGCCGCGCGGCCGTGCGCGCGGCCGACGGCCGGGCCGCCCGGGCGGCCGTCGCTGGCCCCGGCCAACGGTTCGCGCGGGCCCAGGCGCGGCGCCAACGGTTCCGCGGCGCCACGGCACGGTCGGCTGGCCGGGCCAACGGTTCCGCGGCGGCGCAGCCCGGCGGGGCGGCGGCGGACCCGGCGGCGCCGCTGCGGGTCAGCGCCCGGCACCTGAACCTGGCCCTGGACGAGCTGCTGGACACCCGGCACGACCTGACCCGGGTGCTGCTCGGCAGCCGCCCCATGCGCGGGGCGGACGCGGTCATCCGGCCGGTGCTCCCCCACCTGCGCCCCAGCCGCTTACCACGGGTCAGCAGCTAACGCTGGTGTGTATCAGGAGCAATATCTGGTGCGTCATACATGAGAGATCTTGGTGTATCGTTTCCTCCATGACACGCATCACGGTGGACGTCAACGAGGGGTGGCTGGAGGCCGCGCGCGTGGTGCTGGGCACGGACACCAAAGTGGCGACGATCAACGAGGCGCTGCGGATCCAGGCGCTGAAGGCGGAAG
The DNA here is from genome assembly GCA_963781085.1 of uncultured Actinomycetes bacterium. GTDB lineage: Bacteria > Actinomycetota > Actinomycetes > Streptosporangiales > Streptosporangiaceae > RYN-230. The sequence goes on along the minus strand of CAWAES010000002.1, from coordinate 24,309 downwards.
CCGCCGGGATCCTCGCCGCGCTGGACAGCGTGGAGATGGACTACTCCGGGAGCGCGGACAGCTTCCGCTACGGCGGCGGCCGGGACCTGGGCCGGCTCGACGCGCTGGCCCGCGGCGACGTGGCGGCTGAGCAGGACGCCGGGTCCGGCGGCTGATGGCCGGGCCGGTCTACCTCGCCGACACCTCGGCGTACGTGGCCCAGGCCCGGCATCCCGGGGCCCGGGCCAGGTTCGCGGCCCTGCTCACCGAGGGACGGCTGGCCGTCTGCCAGATGACCGCGCTGGAGTACTTCAACAACGCGCCCGGCCCGGCAGCGTACGAGGTGCTGTGGACGGCCCTGCACGGGCAGCGCTGGATGGACACCACGGCCGCGGCCATGGACCGGGCCCTGGCGGTGCACCGGATGCTCGCGGAGCGCAGCCAGCACCGGCACTTCCCGCTGCCCGACCTGATCATCGCGGCCACGGCCGAAGAACACGGCGCCACGGTCCTGCACTACGACGCGGACTATGACCGCATCGCCGCGGTGACCGGGCAGCCCGTGGAGTGGGTGGCGCCCCGGGGTTCGCTCTAGCCAGCCAGGACAACAGGCCGGCCTGGATAACGGGCCAGGACCACGGGGCGGTCAGGACCAGCGAGGCGGGGTCATGGCGACCAGGTGGGCGCTGAGCGCGGCGGTCACCTCGCCGGGGGCGGACACGTTGGCCAGATGCGAGGCGCCCCGGATGACGGCCAGCCGGGACCGGGTGATCCCCCGGGCGATGACCGCGCCGTGCCACGGCGGGGTGGCCGGGTCCTCCGACCCCGCGATCACCAGGGTGGGCGCGGTGATCGCGGCCAGGTCGGGACGCAGGTCCATGGCCACGATGGCCTCGCAGCAGCCCGCGTACCCCTCCGGGTCGACACCGTCCAGGGTGGCGGCGAAGCTGGCGGGTACCGACGGATGGCGCGCCGCGAAGTCCGGCGTGAACCAGCGGCTCACCACCTGGGCGGACAGGGGCGCCAGGCCACCTGCCCGCACGGCCGCCGCGCGCCGCACCCAGAGGTCGGTGTCCGGGAAGCGGGCGGACGTGCAGCACACCGCGAGCGCGTCGATCCGGCCGGGCGCGTTCGCAGCCAGCCACATCCCGACCATCCCGCCCAGCGACACGCCGCAGTACGACGCGTGCTCCACCCCGAAGTCGTCGAGCAGGCGCAGCACGTCCGCGCCCAGGCCGGCGAGGGTGTACGGGCCCTGCGGGGCGGGCGAGCCGCCGTGCCCGCGATGCTCGTAGCGCAGCAGCCGGAAGTGCTCCCCCAGCGCCGCGAGCTGGGGTTCCCACAGGTCCCGGGTGGTGCCGAGGGAGTTGCCGAGCACCAGCACCGGCGCGTCCTGCGGGCCGTCCAGGGTGGCGGCCAGCCGCACCGGGCCCGACATCAGCTCAGACATCGAAGAAGACGGTCTCGTGCTCGCCCTGCAGCCGGATGTCGAACCGGAAGCGGCAGCTGTCGTCCGGGGCGGCCGTGGCGACGAGGGTGTCCCGGCGGGCCGGGTCGGCGACGGCGGACAGCACCGGGTCCTCGGCGTTCGCCTGCGCCTCGTCGGCGAAGTAGATACGGGTCACCACCCGGTCCAGCAGGCCGCGGGCGAACACGGTCACGTCCAGGTGCGGCGCTTCCCGGCCGCCGTCCGGGCTGGGCAGCGCGCCGGGCCGGAGCGTGACGATGTGATAGCTGCCGTCCGGGCCGGTCGGGCAGCGCCCGTAGCCACGGAATCCGCCCCCGTGCCTCACCGCGCCCCGCGGGTCGTCGGGATGATCGAAGCGGCCGTCCGGGTCGGCCTGCCACGTCTCGATCAGACCGTCCGGGATGGGCAGGCCCTCGCCGTCCAGCAGCCGCCCGGTGATCGTGATCGCGCCCGGGGTGTCCGCAGGCACCACGGCCGGGCCGTCCGGCCAGGGCAGCGCGATGGCCAGGAACGGCCCGACCGTCTGCGAAGGCGTGAGCGGGAGCCCGGTCACCGCCCGGCCTGCTTCCCGGCTGCGGGCTGGTCCTCGAACACGGTCGCGGCGCTGCCGCGCAGCACGATGTCCCACTCGTAGCCGAGCGCCCAGTCCGGTTCGGTCAGGTTGATGTCGAACCGGGAGATGAGCCGCTCGCGGGCCTTCGGGTCCGGGATCGAGTTGAAGATCGGGTCGTACTCGAAGAGCGGGTCGCCAGGGAAGTACATCTGCGTGACCAGGCGCTGGGTGAAGGCCCGGCCGAGCAGCGAGAAGTGGATGTGCGCGGGCCGCCAGGCGTTGGGGTGGTTGCGCCACGGGTAGGCGCCGGGCTTGATGGTCACGAACCGGTACCGGCCCTCGGAGTCGGTCAGGCAGCGGCCGGCGCCGGAGAAGTTCGGGTCCAGCGGGGCCGGGTGGTTGTCCACCTTGTGCTGGTAGCGGCCGGCCGCGTTGGCCTGCCAGATCTCCACCAGGGTGTCCGGGATGGCCCGCCCGTCGCTGTCCAGCACCCGCCCGGTCAGGATGATCCGCTCGCCGAGTGGCTCGCCAGCGTGCTGGGTGGTCAGGTCGGCGTCGGCGGGCGCGACCCGTCCCTCGCCGAGCAGCGGGCCGGTGATCTCGGTCAGGCCCTGCGGGATCAGCTGCAGCGGCTGGCGCGGCGCCCGCAGCGCCGTGGACCGGTAGCCCGGTGAGTCCAGCGGCGGGTGCAGTCCCCGGGGCCGCTCGTACGAGGGCAGGACCAGCCCGGTGGGCGGGGACGGCGGGTGCGTGGTCATCGGGCTACTGCTCCTTCTGGCTGGGCTGGTCCGCCTTATTCTCACTGCTTGCAAGTCGGCTCATCCGTTCAGCCGGCCCCGTCGTGCAGCTGGCGCAGGGCGGTGAGCTCGGCCGCGGTGGGCGGCTGGAGCACCGTCAGCGAGTCCGACACCGCGAGCTCCCAGCCGGTCTTGGCCCGGACGCCGGCCACGCTCCCCCCCGGATACAGCCCGGTCAGCGTGAGCTCGCACGTCGCCGGGTCCGGCTCGAGGACGCCCAGATCGGTGATGACCTTCCGGGGGCCGGCGCCGGCCAGTCCCAGGCGCTCCCGGGACCCGGGCCCGTCACCGAATCCGACCGAGGTCACGAAGTCCACCCGCTCCACGAACGACCTGCGGCTCTGCCGGACCACCACGATCACCTCGCGGCACGAGGCGGCGATCTCCGGGGCGCCGCCGGCGCCGGGCAGCCGGACCGAGGGCTGGGCGTAGTCGGCGCCGATCACCGTGGTGTTGATGTTCCCGAACTTGTCGATCTGGGCCGCGCCGAGGAAGCCGACCGCGATCCGGCCGGGCTGGAGCCAGTAGTTGAAGATCTCCGGCACGCTCACCACGGCGTCGGCGGTCTCGGCGAGGATCCCGTCCCCGATAGACAGCGGCAGCCGGTCCGGCTTGGCCCCGATCGTCCCCGACTCGTAGATGAGCACCAGGTTCGGTGCGTGCGTGGCGCGGGCCAGGTTGGCGGCGGCGCTGGGCAGCCCGATGCCCACGAAACAGGTCATGCCGTCGTGCAGGGCGCGGGCCGCGCAGGCGGTCATCATCTCGTCGGCGGTGAAGGCGGCCGGATCCGCCGTCACCGGTGACGCTGCCCCGGTGGCGTTCATGACCCACATCCTCCCTCGCCGGCCCCGGCGCCGGCCAGCGAGCCCGCCTCGCCGTGCACCTCCTCGGCCAGCCAGCGGCCGAACCGGTCCCGGTCCCGGCTGATCACGTCCCAGGCCTGGTAGTAGTCGTTGTCCCGGGCGGAGTAGCCCAGCGCGTAGGAAGGATGCGACCCGCCGGGCGCCGCGGCCACGTAGCTGACCACCCACGCGGGCAGCACGATCGCCCCCGGCTCGGGCGCCAGCTCGTCCACGATCTCCTCGACCGTGGCGATCGACCGCCGGGCGCTGAGCACGGCTTCCTTCTGCACCCCGGTGATCCCCCACAGCTGGACGTTCCCGGCCCGGTCGGCGCGCTGAGCGTGGATGACCGCCACGTCCGGGTTCAGTGCGGCCACGGCGGTCAGCCGCTCGCCGGTGAACGGGCAGGTGACAGACCGGATGGCGGGCTGCCCGTCCAGGCCCGGCAGGCCCTCCAGGCCGGTGCCGCTGTAGCCGCGCAAGATCGCGAACGGCACTCCCGAGGCGCCCGCCACGTAGCGGTTCGCCATCCCGGCGTGGCTGTGCTCCTCCAGCTGGAGTGGTCCCGGCCACGCGTTCTCCACCGCGTCCCGGAACCGGTGCAGCGAGCCCACCCCGGGGTTGCCGCCCCAGGAAAAGATGAGCCGGCTGGCACAGCCCGCCCCGATGAGCTGGTCGTAGAGCACGTCCGGGGTCATCCGGATGAGGGTCAGGTCACGCCGGCGCTGCCGGATGATTTCCCGCCCGGCCGCGAACGGGATGAGGTGAGTGAATCCCTCCATGGCGACCGAGTCCCCGTCGTGGACGGCCCGTGCGACGGCCTCGGCCAGTGAAACGATCTCCGCCATATCCTCCTGCCCTGTGCAGCAAACACCCGCAGCAAACGCCCGCAGCGGCCACCCGCGCTTCCCGGACACCATAATGACCAAGTGGTCGCGATAAGTACAGCCGTTCGTCATACGGACACTCCGGCGTGACGGCCCTGCCCCTCGCGGCCCGGCTCAGCCGGTCTCCGGCAGCACGTCCCGGGCGATCGCGAAGGCGCGGTTCACCGCGGGGACCCCGGCGTACACGGCCGTGTGCAGCAGCACCTCGCGGATCTGGTCGGGAGTCACGCCGTTGCGCAGCGCGGCCCGCAGGTGCAGGGCCAGTTCCTGCTCCTGCCGGAGCACGACGAGCGCGGTGAGCGTGATCATGCTCCGCTCGGCCCGGGACAGTCCCGGCCGGGACCAGACCTCACCCCACGCGTACCGGGTGATGAAGTCCTGGAACGGCTCGGTCAGCGGGGTGGTCGAGGCGACCGCGCGGTCGACGTGCTCGTCACCCAGGACCTCCCGGCGGACCCTCATTCCCTGCGCGGTGCGCTCAGCATCGTCCATGATTCCGCCTTTCACGGCCCGGTTCCGGCTCTGCGCAGCGGGCGCTGCGGCCGGCCAGGAAGACTACCCGCGGCCCGTCAGCCCGCGGCCTGGGTGTGCGCGGCCAGGGCCGCGTCCACGAACTCCGGGGCCGCACCCAGGTAGCCGGCCGGGTCCAGGGCGGCGGTGACCTGCCCGGGGGTGACCCCGGCCTCGGCCAGCCGGGCGGCGTCCAGGCGGTCCAGCAGCGCCTCGCCCAGCGTCCGGCCCTCCGCCACGGCCGCGGCGCTGGCCTGCGCCAGCAGGTCGTGGGCGGCGGTGCGGCCCAGCGCGGGCGCCAGCAGCGACGCGACGTGCTCGGCCATCGGGAACCCGCCGGCCGCGTCGAGGTTGCGCCGCATCCGGCCCGGATCGGGCTCCAGCCCGCCGACCAGGTCCGCGGCCCAGGACGCCGCGGAGCCGGTGAGCCGGAGCAGGTCCGCCAGCGGCTCCCACTCCGCGTGCCAGGCCCCGGCCGCGCGCTGGTACTCCTGCTCCGCGGCGGCGACGAGGGTGGCGACCAGCCCGGGGACCTGCCGGGTGCAGCCGAGGACGGCGACGGAGGCGACCGGGTTCCGCTTCTGCGGCATGGCGGACGACCCGCCCCGGCCGTCACCACCGCCTTCGGCGACCTCCCCGACCTCGGACTGGGCCAGCAGGGTGACGTCCCGGGCGATCTTGCTGAGCACCCCGCTCACCCCTGCGCACGCGCCGGCGATCTCGGTGATCCGCAGCCGGTCGGTGTGCCACGGCAGGGTGGGCGTGCGCAGGCCCAGTTCCGCGGCCAGCAGCGCCGCGACCTCGGGCCCGCGGCTGCCGAGCGCGGACAGGGTGCCCGCGGCCCCGCCGAACTGGACCGCGAGCCGGCTGGCCGCGACCCGGTCCAGCGCGGTCGCGGCCTCGTCCAGGCCGGTCAGCCAGCCCGCCGCGACGAGGCCGAAGGTGACCGGCACGGCCTGCTGGAGCAGGGTCCGGCCGATCATGACGGTGTCCCGGTGCACCGCCGCCAGGCGGGCCGCCGCGGCGGCCGCGGCGGCCAGGTCGTCCGAGATGACCCCCAGCGCCTGCCGGGCGAGCAGCATGGCCGCGGTGTCGATGATGTCCTGGCTGGTCGCGCCCTGGTGCACTGCGCTGGCCGGGCCCGGGGGCAGCATCGGGGTCAGGGCCCGGACCAGCGCGGGCACCGGGTTGCCGGTCAGCGCGGCCTGCCGGCCCAGCTCCGCGGCGTCGAACGCCTCGGCCCGGGCCGCCGCGGTGACCGCCGCGCCCGCGCCCGGCGGGGCCACCCCGGCCTGCTCGAGCGCCCGGGCCAGGGCGGCCTCGGTGTCCAGCATCGCCTGCAGCCACGCCTGGTCGGAGGTGTCCACGGCGCCCCGGCCGAACACCCCGTCGAAGAGCCCGTGAGAAGTGTGCACCGCCTGCTCCTGGGAGTGTCCGCGCGTCGTCGGGCTGGCTGCCCGGACCACCCTAACGCCGTGGCGCGGCCAGGTCCTGGTTCGTGATCACGACATGGGTGTCGTCGCGGCGCGTGGATGCACCAGCCCGCTCTGGTAGGCGAAGACCACCAGCTGGGCGCGGTCCCGGGCGCCCAGCTTGGTCATGGCCCGGCTGACGTGGGTCTTGGCCGTGGTCGGGCTGAGGACCATCGTGGCGGCGATCTCGTCGTTGCTGAGGCCGTGGGCGACCAGGGCGACGACTTCACGTTCCCGTTTGGTCAAGATCTCCATCCCGGCCGACGCGAGGGCGTCCGGCGGGCGGGCCACGAACTCGCTGACCAGGCTCCGGGTCACCGCGGGTGAGAGCAGCGCGTCTCCGCGCATCACCACCCGCAGCGCCTGCAGCAGCTCGGCGGGTTCGGTCTCTTTCAGCAGGAAGCCGCTCGCACCCGCCCGCAGCGCCCGGAAGATGTACTCGTCGAGGCCGTAGTTCGTGAGGATGACGACGTGGACGCCGGTGAGCTGGTCGTCGTCCACGATCCGCCGCGTCGCCTCGATGCCGTCCAGTACGGGCATCTGAACGTCGATCAGGGCGATGTCGGGCCGGTGCTCGCTGACCAGCGCGACCCCCTGCTGCCCGTCCGCCGCTTCGGCGACCACTTCTATGTCGTCCTCGGCGTCGAGCAGCGCCCGGATCCCGCTGCGGATCAGTGCCTGGTCGTTGACCAGCACCACCCTGATCATGACGAGGCCCGCAACGGGAGCTCGGCCCACACCCGGAAGCCGCCGCTGCGGCGCGGCCCGGCCTGCAGCAGGCCGCCGAGGGAGGAGACGCGTTCCCGCATGCCGATGAGGCCGAGACCGGGGGCCGCGGCCTGGGGTGCGGCGGCCTGGGGTGCGGCGGTTCCGTCGTCGTCAACCTGGACGGTCAGGGCGTCCGGGCCGTAGCAGAGGTGAACGGTGGCCGACGCCTGGCCGGCGTGCCGGGTGACGTTCGTGAGGGCCTCCTGCACGATGCGGTAGGCGGCCTGGTCGACGTCGCGCGGAAGCGGGCGGGGTGTCCCGGTGACCGTCACGCTGGCGGGCAGCCCGGCCGAGCGCGTCCGGCCCATGAGGTCGGGAAGCCGGTCAAGGCCGCTGCCGTCGTCCTCGTCGTGGCTCCTCAGCACGCCCAGGGTCGCGCGCAGTTCCCGGGCCGCGTCCGCGCCCGCTTCGGCGATGGCGAGCAGCGCCGGCGAAACCTCCTCACCGCGCTTGCGCGCGAGGTGGACGGCCACACCGGCCTGGACCTGGACTACGGAGATGCTGTGCGTCAGGGAGTCATGCAGCTCCCGGGCGATACGCAGGCGTTCCTCGACGGCCCGCCGGCCCGCCACTTCGTCCCTGGTCCGTTCCGCTTCCTCGGCGCGCTGCTCGACCTCGTGCAGGTGCAGCTGCCACATGCGGAAGGCGACGAGCGTGATACCCGCGGAGACGACCCAGCCCGTCGCGTAGACCCGTCTCCAGCCGCGATCGGTGCGCATCCTCCGAGCTTATGGGCTGCCCGCTGACCCGCGTCGTCTCCCGGGACCCATCCGGGACTACTCCCCTGGCAGTACCCTTCACCTGGCCGCCGGGCCGGCCTCGTCTTCCGGGTCCTGGCTTCGTTGCTGGCCTCGACGCACCGCCCCCAGCAGCACCCGCACCCCCGCGCCCAGCAGCGCGAGGTCGCCGAGCATCTGGACGATTAGCAGCACCCGGGCGGCCTCGGACTTGGCGGTGATGTCTCCGAAACCCACCGTCGAGAAGACCGTCACAGTGAAGTACAAGGCGTCGGTGCGGGTCAGTGGCTGGGTGAAAGTCGCCGCGGACGCACTCTGCATCACGAAGTACGTCGAGGCGAACACCAGCAAATAGAAAGGAAAAATCAACCCTAGCGCCTCGAATGCTTTCATGCTGGGATAACGCGAGGTAGCGATGCTCCTGACCTGCCAGACCGCAATGCCGGCGAAGACTAGCAGGCCGATCAGGACACGCACCGCCGTGTTACCGTTCCACGGCTGGTCCAGTGGAAGCACGTAGTACAGGACGACTAGCACCGTCGTAGTCAGGACACCCCGCAGCACCGCCCAGAAGATCAGTCGCCTCCGTCTAGCCAACGGCAGTTGGCCGAACGGCTGATCGGTCATAGTCGTCACCCCCGAAAGGCCAGGTGGACCTCGTTCGGATGGGATTTCCGGTCTTCCGCTCTCCGTCGGCAGGGATACGAGCGGCAGGAATCGGTCAGTGATCGTCCATTTCCTCCAGCGCGACCGCGACGTCATAGCCGAGCGCGATCGCCACATCGGGAGCGGCAGAGACGATCCGGCCGAGCCCGGCCACCGGGGTAATTGCCAGCAACACGTCGGCGATCTCATCCTCGCTCGCACCCGCTGCCATCGCCCGTCCGACGGCCCATTGCAGGCATACTCCCGGCGACGCAATGGCCACACATGCCCCTACCCGGAGCAACATCGCGGTCTTCGGATCCAGGGCGGACGTTGCGGCCAGGTCGAACCCAAGCCCGGCTTCATCTTCTATAAAACTCTCCTCGATCATCGCCAGCTTGCGCAGCGTCTCCTGGAATCTCGGCGTCTGGGCCATATGCTCACCTGCCATAACACACCATTCCATCTCGCGCGCAGCGAGCGAACCTTTCATCCGCAGGGTGTGAAAACCGGCGCTTGGTTATCCGTTCCTTCAGGCTGTGATTTCCGCTGAGGCACCCCGCATCTGGTTCACCCCATCCCGGCACAGCACCCGTAGCAGCAGCATGAGCCACGGCTCGATTGAAAGGCTCCCGTCCGGCGGCCCCGTGGCGGCAGTGCCTCTGGAGACACCCACTGACTGCGGGTTGAACGATCATTTGGCGGCTTGCCTTTCTCGCCGCACGAAGGCCTGACTATCGGTGCGAGGTGCTCTAGCGCGTCGTCGATAGTCGAATACACCGGCAGCCGCCAATCCAGGCCGCCGATCCGCAGTATTTTCGTTATTGGCGGCGCGGCGCGATGAGGCCATACCGGCAGCCTGCCACGTCGGCGTGGTTGGCAATCCGGACGAAGGCGCTGAGTCCGCGGGCATCGCAAAAGAATAGCCCGGTCAGGTCAAGCAGCAGCACCCATGCGTGACTGGCGATGGCCGCATAAGCCTGCTCGGCCAGGCCGTCGGCGCTGGCGAGATCCAGCTCTTCCGGCACGCGCAGGACTTCGATCCTGGGCTCGCGATCCGCCGGCGTCTGGTCTTCGATCTGGGTCATCATCATTCGGCTCTGCGCTTCTCCGGTCGGTGCATTCCAGTGCCTCCGCGGATGTGGTATCTGGTCTCAGCCGTGGCCTGAGACTCGGGAAGCTACGTGGTCTCAGATCAGCCCGAGCTGCTGGGCCCGGCGGACCGCCTCGCCGCGGTGAGCTGCGGCGAGCTTGCGGTAGATGCTTTTCAGGTGCGATTTGACCGTGTTGACCGAGATGTACATCTGGCTGGCGATCTCAGTGGTGTTGAGCATGGCTGAAACATTTCGTAGTACCTCCCGCTCGCGGCTGGTGAGCGGCTCGACCACCAGGGTCGCGGCCTGACCAGGGACGGCCGCCGCGGTCGGGCGCTGATCGGTGCTGGGGGCCGGCGTGAACAGGTCCCGGTGGGCATGGGCCACCGCGGGAGCGTGCTGTAGCACCGGGCCGATCCAGCCTCGCTCCATGAGCAGCGGCAACCTGAGCTGGTCACGCTTGGCCAGCCGCAGCGCGGATGTGAGTGATCGCTGGGCTCGCGCGCGGTCGCCGCTGTCGTAGCTGAGCCGGGCATCAGCCAGCCAGGCTTGCAGGTGGACCCGGCCGGGCGCCGGGTTAGCGGCGGCGAGCGCGGGGGCGAGCGCGCGCCGTGCGTTCTCCACGTCTTTGGCGGCCAGCCAGGCGTGCGCGAGTACCACCGCTGCCTCCGCCGAATCACTGGGGCCGGCCCGCTCAGCGGCGGCGAGTGCCTGCCCGATGTCGCCGGCTGCAGCATGTGCCCGCGACTCGGCCAGGCTCAGCTGTTGTCCGAGCCAGTCTGGAATGGCCCACCCGGCCTGTGCTCTGGCCACGCGCTGGGCGGCCAAGTCAGCTCGCCCTTCGGCTAGGCCGCAGCGCGCGGCCACCAGGCCGGCCACCGAGCGGATCAGCTGGTCCGGGCATTTGCCCAGGGCGGCATCCGCCTGTTTCAGCAGGTTGTGCGTCTCACGCAGCTCACCGTGTTCCAGGTGGACCCACGCGAGCGCGACGAGTCCCGCAGGGCTTGGGTGCGCGCCAGCGGACTGGGGAGCGCCGGCCGCTGTCGCTTCGGCGGCAAGCTTCGCGGCGCGCTGCGGTCGGCCCCGCCAGGCCGCGATCAGCGCGAGGTGTCCGAGGCAGCCGGCTCGTTCGTATCCCGCACCGGGAGCGGCCGCGGCCACGCCCGAATCGAGGATGCGGGCCGCCTCGTCAAAGTTGCCCGACCACAGCTCGACAACCCCGCGGCCGAGCAGCACCCGGGCCACGATCGCGGCATGGCGGCCGGGCTTGTCGCCGCTGACCGTGCTGACCAGCGCCTCCGCAGCGCCCGCCGCGGCCGACGCCGTATCGAGATCTCCGGTGCGAAGCGAGGCGGCGAGACGGATCACGGCCGCGGACAGCCGGCCTGCGGCAGTCTGGCCGTCGGGAAGGCGGCCAAGGATGCCCTCGGCGAGATCAAGCGCGGCGGTGCAGGATCCGGGCCGGCCAGCAGACAGCGCCGCTGCGGCGGTAACCAGGTACGGCCCGGCATCGGCCCAGACCTGGCCGTGCGGCATGCTGGCGAATTCGCCGGCCAGCGAGGGCTCGACCCGTGGCTCGATGATCTCGCCGATCGCCAGCCCGTCTATGACCAGGTCGGCCGCGAGCGGCCAGTCGCCGGCCTGCGCGGCGTGCCGTACCGCCTCGGTGAGCAGGCCCTTACTCTCATACCACCGGGCTGCCCGCCGGTGCAGCAGAACGGTCCGGCCCGGGCTCTCGCGCCTAAGCTTGAGCCGGAGCACTTCCGCGAACAGCGTGTGGTAGCGGTACCACCCATCCCCGGTCGGCTGGACGAATGCGTTCGTGGCTGCCAGAGCCGGCAGCATTCCCGCGACGTGCTCCTCACCGGCCAGCTCCGCGGCGAGCTCGGCGCTGACCTGTGCCAGGATGCTCGTGTCGAGCAGCACGTGCCTGACCTCAGGCGGCTGGGTGTTGAGCACCTCCCCGACCAGGTAGCCGGTCACCGCGCTGTCGTCGGTGATCAGGTCCTTGACGAACTGGTCGGGGTCGGGATGAGGGCCCACCGACATGGCGGCTAGCCGGATGCCGGCCGCCCAGCCCTCGGTCCTCCGGGTCAGGCACTCGAGCGCGGCTGCCGACAGCGTGTCGCCATGCTGGGTCATCAACAGGCCGGCTTCGGCGACGTTGAACGCCAGGTCGCTGGCCCGGATCTCGGCCAGCTGGCCGGCCAGCCGGTAGCGGTGCAGCGGCAGCAGCGGATCTATCCGCGAACAGGCCACCAGGCGCAAACCGGCGCCTGCGTTCCGCAGCACGAAATTCAGCCCATCCAGGACCAGCGGCTCGGTCAGCAGATGGAAGTCATCAAGGACCAGCGTCACCGGCGGATCCTGGGCGGCCAGCACCGAGGCAAGCCGCAGCAAGAACACGTGCTGCCGCCCCCGGGTAGGGGCAGGCCGTGTGTCAGGAACGGCAACGCCGGCCCGGCGCAGCGCCGCGACGACATACGACCAGAAGCCTGAGGGCTGGTTGTCATATTCGTCGAGGGAGAGCCAGGCAACAGCCCCTGGGCGGGCCGCCGCCCACAACGTCGCTGCCATCGTCTTGCCCGCCCCAGGCGGGCCGGTGACCACGGTCAGCGGGCACCACCGCGTGCCCCGGGTGATCAGCCTGGTGATCCGAGGGCGCTGGATCGCCCAGCCCGGCACATCGGGCACGGTGACCTTAGATTCCAGGATCGGATCGTCGGCCGGACCGGCCAACGGCTCTGTCCGGGCCAGCGCGCGGCTGGCAGTGGATATCGCCACGGAAACCTCCCCCGACCCCCGGCCGGCGGCCTGGCCGCCACACGCCGTGAGGGGATGACATGGTGGGACGCCGCGCGGGCTACCTGCCCGGCGCTAGAGGGCGTTCCGCCCTCCCCCACTACCGAATGCCATCCAGCCAGGCCGCACATCAGACGATTCGGGTGAAGTCCGCGTCCCGGCGGCTCCGGCGGCGCCGTTCGGCGATCTACTGTCACCCACCTCGCGCACGGTGACCGTGACTAACTCGTCCCTCGTGAAGGAGCACGGCAATGACCAAATCCCGGTGGCGCCGCATTCCAGCACGTCGGCCCCCTGGCGCGCTCCGGAGAGCCTGGCGCGCCGACCCAATAAGCCAACAGAATCACGGATGGAGGTAAAGGCCCGGTCGTCAGCCTTCCAGGAGCCCCAGTTCACGGGCCCGGGTGACGGCCTGGCTCCGGGTGGAGGCCTCCAGCTTGCGGTAGATCGACGTCAGCTGCGACTTGATGGTGTGCGGGGAGAGATACAGCTCGGTAGCGATCTCCGCGACCGTCAGGTGCGTGGATATCAGCGGCAGCAGGCGAAGTTCGGCGGCGGTTAGGGCCGATGCTCCGAGGATGGCCGAACCGCGCTCTTGGGCAAGCCGGGCCCGGAGCACCTCGGCCTCCCCGACCAGGATTCCCAGCCCGGGCCGAAGTCGGAGCACCTCATCGACTTCCCGCATGAGCGTTCTGGCCCCGTTGATGTCGGCGAGGGCGATGTGGGCGCGGATGAGCTCGATCCGGGCCTGGACGGCCATGTGGGGCTGCGCGTACGTCAGCAAGGACCTCAGCCGCTGAGCGCTGGCGAGTTCGCGCCGCGCCGCCGGGACATCGCCCCGGTGCAGGGCCACGCGGGCCTGCGCCGCGCAGACGGTAGCTTCCTCCAGCCCGGCCTGATCCAGCAGCGAGCGCGCTTGGCCTGCCAGGGCCTCGGCCTGGTTCCATTTGTTGCGTGCCATCGCCACCAGCGATCGTTCGCACAGTATGTGCGCGATCGTATCGGGCGTGCCGATTTCCTGTCCGGTTCTGACCGCCTCGTCAAGAACGGCATCCGCGCTGTCGAGATCGCCGGAGAGGATGTGCGCGATCCCCTGCAGGAGCCCGGTCATCGGGCGCACGATGCCCGCCGCCGCGAATTGCCGTGTGGCCTCATCGGCGTCCGCGTGCATCTGTTCGACACCATGGCGGCACAGCAAAGCGCGCAGCGCAGCGGCGAGGCCCTCGATCGAGATGGTTACCGGCCTGGGCCACGTGCTGTGAGCGCCAGTGGTCGACGGCATGGGCCATTCGCTCGACGTCGGCTGCCCGCCCGGTCGTCAGGGCAAGAAGCGCGGCGTACGCGGCGGCCCGCGGGTGGTCCTCGAACCCGCCCCGGTCATGGAGCCACTGGAACCACCGCTGCAAGGTGGTGATCCTGGCTCGCCGGTACGTCGGCAGCCAGAGTTCTTCCACCAGCCGGGCCACCATGTCGACGTCCCCGGCAGCCATGGAGTACTCCAGCGCTTCCTCGGGCAGACCGTTGCGCAGGTACCAGGCGGCGGCGCGGCGGCGCAGAACCGGGATCAGGCCGGACTCCAGGCGCTCGGCCTCCGCGAGCAGCATGTCGCGGAACAGGTGGTGGTAGCGGTACCACTGTCCGCGCCGGTCCAGCGGCACCAGCAGCAGGTTCGACCGGGCCAGATCCGCCAGCACCGCGGCGGACCCGGGCAGGTCGAGCACCGCGTCGCACAACGGCCCGGACATCCGCTCCAGTACCGCGGTACGGCTCAAGAACACCCGCTGCTGCCGCGAGATCCGCCCCAGGAACTCCGACTCCACGTAGTCACTGACGAACAGGTCATCCCCGCCGAACGCGGAGCGCGGCAGCGACCCGCCCTCCCGCAGGTACAGCGCCGCGAGGTACAGCCCGACCGGCCACCCTTCGGTCCGCCGGTGCAGCTCAGCAACGTCTTCCTCGCCGACCTGCACCCCGGCGGCGCGCAGCACCCATGCTGCTTCCTCCACCGTGAGCGACAGGTCACCGGGGCCGATCTCCAGGAGCTTCCCCTCGGCGCGCAGCCGCGCGGTCCGCAGCGGCGGCTCGGCCCGGCCGGCCAGCACCAGCCGTGACCCGCTGGGCACGTGGTCGGCGAGCACTGATAGCGCGGCACGGCATTCGGAGTCATGCAGCACGTGCACGTCATCCAGGACCAGCGTTACCGGCGAGGTCATCGACGCGAACGCCGACCCCAGCCGCGGGACGACCGAGCCGGGCACCGAGCTTACCGGCGAGGCGAGCGCATCGAATACCCGCCTGTCCACGCGCTCCACCGCGTGGAGCGCTTCGGCGACATAGGTGAGCAGGACCTTCGGGTCGTTGTCCGCTTCGTCAACCGACACCCACGCGAAGGCCCGCGGATCACGCTCGGCCCACTGTGACAACAGCGTCGTCTTCCCGTAGCCCGCCGGCGCCGCCACCGAGACGATAGGAACGCCGTTGCTATTGACCAGTCTCTCGATCAACGGCCAACGCTGGATGGTCTCCGGCCGCGCCAGCGGGCGCAGCAACTTGGAGACCGTGAGGTCGAATACCGACCTGCCCGCATCCTGCGAGCGGTCGCCCCGTTGCCGCGCCTCACTAACGTCCATGCCCCCGACGGATACCTCGGAAGAGCTTGCGTCCATGCTCAGCCGGAGCGGTAGAGCAGGTCAAGCGGCCGCTGGGCCCGGCAGGCAAATCCCTTCGAAACCTAACATGGCGCCAGCAGGCCAAGGCCAAGGAGGCTGGGCAAGAACTGGGCGAATAGGCCAATGAGGCTGACAGGCGTACAATTCTCCTGCCCCGCGTGACGGCTGGCTAAACTGCGCGGCCGGAGGGGCCGGGGATCGGTGGTGCGCCGGTCGGGGGGATGGTGTGCCCACCTCCAGTCGGGTCAGGTGGATGCTAGGTGCCTTCGCCGTAGCGGGCGCGCTGGTTACTTCAGCATGCGGGCGGCCCGCCGCAGCGCCAGCCGATGCCTCACCGGTCAAGGGCTTGGTGTCGAGCCTTCCCGCGGCCACCAAGCCGGTGTCCTCCGATGGTCTGGGCCACCACCCGGGACGTGATATCGCTCGATCCCATCCATGCGGCCGCCTTCCCGGAGTACACAGCCGACTCGCTGATGTGTGAGTCGCTGCTTCGCCAGGCACCGGGCGGCGCGCTTGAGCCTGGCCTGGCCACCGTTTCGAATCCGTCGCCCACCACGATGGTGTTCACGCTCCGGCCGGGAGTGAAGTTCTGGGACGGCCATCCGGTGACCTCGGCCGACGTGGTGTACAGCCTCGACCGCCAGATCAATCCCCGGCTGGGCGGATTCAATGTGGCGGACTTCAGCAGGGTGGCCTCGGTCACCGCGACCAGCCGGTCCCAGGTGACGATCAAGCTCAAACAGCCGGACTACTGGCTGGAAGGCGAACTCGCCTCGATACCAGGCATCGTCATCGAGAAGAACTTCGCCGAAAAACAGGGCAAGAACTATGGCACCCCGGCCGGATCGATCATGTGCACGGGTGCGTACATGTTCAAGTCGTGGACGCCGGGCGTGGGCGTGGTAGCGGTCCGCAACCCGCACTACTGGAACCCCTCGGTCCGCCCGCTTGTCGGCCAGATCACCCTTAAGGGCGTTCCGAGCATCGCCGCCCTCACTGCGGGCTTGCTGACCGGCGCCATCCAAGGGGACTACAGCCTGGGGCTTTCCACTCTGGGCCAGCTGAAGAACAGCAGGAGCGTCACGGTCTACCAGGGCCCTGGCTGGGCCACCGACGCGTTCACCATCACCAGCCTCAAAGGTGTGCTAGGAAGCCTGGACGTGCGCCGGGCGCTGTCGCTGGCGCTGAACCGCCGGGGCATCATCAACTCCGTCTATGCCGGTACGGCGCAGCTGCCACGGTGGCTGTCGAACCCGGGCACGTTCGGCTATGGCAGGTCCGTGTTCGACAAGGCCTACAACAGCTCGCCGGTCCTGACCCAGAACATCGCGGAGGCGAAGAAGCTCGTCCAGCGGGCCGGGGCCACCGGGAAGACGATCACGATCGGCACCTCCAGCCAGCTGCTGAGCATCGCCGCGCTGACGGGCGCCTACCAGGCGGCGGCGCAGGCGATTGGCCTGAAGGTGGTGCTCAGGTCGGTGCCCGCCCAGGAATACATCGACCTCTTCGTCGATCCCAAATTCAGGGCGGGCGTCAACGGTCTCCCGGGGGTCAACTACGGCGACTACGCCGATCCGGCGGCGCTGCTCAATCAGGTCGTCCTCCCGGGTGGGTTGCAGAACCTCGACAACTTCAGCGATCCGGCCATCACGGCAGCACTGGAGCAGGCGCGCAGCACGGCGAACCTGGACCAGCGGGCAGCGCTGGTGGCGAAAGCCGAGAAGCTCGCCGCCCAGCAGCTTCCCTGGATCCCCGACGTCGAGCTGGACAACGTACTGGTGCTCAGCAAGGGCCTGACCGGCGCGGTGTCGTCGAGCGCCTACCTGTTCTCCCCCTGGGCCGACGGCCTGGGCGGGGCTGGCTGAGCAGTGCGCTGGCGGTTTTTGGCCCGCCGGCTGGTCCTGCTGGTGGCCAGCCTGCTGGTGGCGAGCTTCGTGATCTTCGCGGCGCTGTATCTGGCACCGGGGAACCCGATCGCGGCGCTGTCCGGCGGGCGCCCCCTGCCACCGGGCAGCATCCACGTGCTGGAGCAGCGCTACCACCTGGACGAGCCGTTCCTCGCCCAGTACTGGTACTGGCTCGATAACGCACTGCACGGGAACCTGGGGATCTCGATCACGCTGCAGGAGAACGTGTCCACGCTGATCGCGTCCCGGATCTGGACGACCGCCGGGCTGGTCCTGTACGCGTCCCTCATCATCGTGGTGCTGGGCATCGGCCTAGGCGTCGTCTCCGGGCTGCGGACCGGCAGGTTCGACACCAGCACCCTCGTGGTGACCGCGATCTCGGCTGCCATCCCGGCGTTCGTCGCCGCGATCGTGCTGATCACCCTGTTCGCGGTAAAGCTCCGCTGGTTCCCGGCGCTCGGCAACGGCACCGGCTTCCTCAGTGATGTCAGGCACCTCACCCTTCCGGCCATCGCGCTGGCCACGGCGTCGCTCGCGATCGTCGCCCGGGTCACCCGGGCCGCGGTCCGCGCCGAAGCCGACCGTGAGCACGTGCAGACCGCAGTCAGCCGCGGGATCCCGGCCCGGTGGGTGATCCGGCGGCATATCCTGCGCAACGCCACCATCCCCATCACGACGATCACCGGGATTACGGTCGCCTCGCTGATCGCGGTCGCCGCGGTGGTGGAGGTCGCGTTCAGCCTGAACGGGCTCGGCTCTTCCCTGGTCGAAGCGGCGCAGTCCAAGGACATCGCCGTCGTGCAAGGCATCTCGCTGGTGCTGGTCACCGCGTTCGTAGTGGTCAACATGCTGGTGGACATGCTTTCTGCGGCGCTTGACCCGCGAATCGCGCTGGGAAGCCCAACCCAGTGAGCCCGGTCCAGCTGGCCGACGAGGCCGCCGCGCCTGGTCGGGGGCTGGCCCTGCTGCGCTCCATCGGCCCAGCCGGTATCGCGTCGGCGGCCGTCCTCCTGGTCGCCACGTTCGCGGCCGTGTTCGGACCGCTGCTCGCCCCCTACGATCCCACCCTGCCCAATCTTGTCGCTGGCCTGGGTGGGTCCGGTGGGCGGCCACGTGCTTGGCTTTGACTTCGAGGGCCGCGACGTGGCATCCCGGCTGCTGGCCGGTGCGCAGTCCTCGATGCTCGGTCCACTGGCTGTCGTCATGATCAGCGTGCCGGTGGGCACGCTGATCGCGGTCACCGCCGCCTGGCGGCGCCGTGCCGCCGACGTCGTGATCTCCTCTGGCCTGGACATCCTGTTCGCGTTCCCCGCCATCCTGCTCGCACTGCTGGCGACGGCGGTGTTCGGGGCGGGCCTGCCCGCGGCCACGATCGCCCTGTCCGTCGCGTACCTGCCCTATGTCGCCCGGGTGCTGCGTGGCGCGGCGCTGACAGAGCGGAGCCGGCCGTACGTCGCGGCGCTGGAGGTGCAGGGGGTACCGGCCACCGCGATCTGCCTGCGGCACCTGGTCCCGAACATCGCACCGCTGATCTTGGCCCAGGCGACAGTCCTGTTCGGCTACGCCATGGTCGACCTGGCGGCCATCTCGTTCCTGGGCCTGGGAGTACAGCCGCCCACCGCCAACTGGGGCGTGATGATCTCAGAAAACCAGGCCGGTATCGTCCAGGGCTACCCGCTGCCCGCGCTCGCCGCCGGGGTGTGCATCGTGGCCGTGGTGATCGCGGTCAGCGTACTGGGCGAGCGGCTGTTCGAATACGGTCAGGCGGCCCGAGGATGAACGACCCAGCGGCAGTCGCAGCAACACAGTCCCCCGCAGCCGAGGCTGGCGCGCCGCTGCTCGAGATCAGCGATCTCAGCGTGATGCTGGAAATGAAAGGCGCGAAGCGCCCGGTACTGCGTGACGTTTCGCTGATGGTCCGCCAGGGTGAGGCGTTGGGCCTGGTCGGAGAGTCCGGGTCGGGCAAGACCATGACCGCCCGGGCGATCGGCCGCCTGTTGCCGCGCGGGGCCGAAGTCCATGGCTCGATCCGGTTCGGGGGCACCGACATCGGCCGGCTCGCTGGCGCGCAGCTCCGCCAGTACCGCAGCCAGGTGGCGATGATCTTCCAGGATCCAAGGGCGCACATCAATCCGGTGCGGCGCATCGGTGACTTCATGACCGAAGCGCTGCGGGCCAACCTCGGGATGCCTGCGGCACAGGCGCAGCGCCGCGCCGCAGACGCGCTCGCCCAGGTTGGCATCGAAGACGCGGCCCGGAGGCTGCGGCAGTACCCGCACCAGATGTCCGGCGGCATGCTGCAGCGGGTCATGATCGCCGCGGCGCTGCTCACCGGGCCCCGCCTGCTGCTGGCCGACGAGCCGACCACCGCCCTGGACGTCACCACCCAGGCGGAGGTCATGGCGATCCTCGACGATCTCCGCCGCGAGTTCGGGCTGGGAATGCTGTTCATCACCCATGACCTGGACCTGGCCGCCGCCATCTGCGACCGTACGGCCGTGATGTACGCCGGGCAGATCGTGGAAGTCCGCACCTCCGCCCTGCTGCACAGCGACCCGCTGCACCCCTACACCGCCGCGCTGGCCGCCGCCCGGCCGGACATCACGCAGGCAGCACACCGGCTGCGCGCCATTCCCGGGCAGCCGCTGTCCGCGTTCGAGGCACCGGCGGGGGCGTGCGCCTTCGCGCCGCGGTGTGCCCATGTCAGGAATGTGTGCGGCACCGCCATGCCCGGTCTCGCCGAACTCAACGACGGGCTCAGCCGGTGCGCCCGCGCCCGCGAGTTGCGCGGCCAGCTTCTCCGGGCATCCGATGCCTGACGGCAGGGGCGCGCCGGTCCTGGAGGTAGCCGGGCTGCGCAAGGAGTATGGCGAGTTCGTCGCCGTCGACGATGTCTCCTTCGAGCTTCAGCCTGGCCGCTCGCTGGCCATCGCCGGGCAGTCCGGTGCCGGGAAGACCACGATCGCGCGGATGATCGTCGGCTTGGAGCGGCCGACCCGCGGCGTCATCACCGCCTGCGGGCGTGATCGTTCCCGTCCGCCGAGGTCGGCCCGCGACAGGCGCCGACGCGGGCGGGAGGTCCAGATCGTGTTCCAGGACCCCTACACCAGCCTCGATCCGCGCCAGAGCGCCCAAGCCGCTATCGACGAGGTGCTCCGGCTGCACCACCGGTGGCCTGCGGAACGCCGCCGAGCCCGCGTTGCCGAACTCACCGGCCTGGTCGGCCTGGACGCACGTCAGTCGCGCGCGCTGCCCCGGTCGCTGTCCGGCGGCCAGCGGCAACGGGTGGCGATCGCCCGCGCCCTCGCGGCGGAGCCCGCCGTGCTCATCCTTGACGAATCCACCGCCGCCCTCGACGTATCGATCCAGGCCCAGGTGCTGAACCTGCTCGCCGACATCCGCGACCAGACCCGCGTCTCCTATATCGTGATCAGCCACGACCTGGCCGTCGTACGCCAGCTCACCGATGAGACGGTGGTACTCCAGCACGGGATGGTGGTTGAACACGGCCGCACCGCGCAGGTCCTCGACGACCCCCAGCACCCCTGTACTCAACGGCTACGCGCCAGCGTGCCCCGGCCAGGCTGGAGACCGGGACGTCTGGGGGGAACACTGCGATCCCCGGATGAGCCTGTCAGACGAGCGGATTCCCGCTGGCAGGGCGCGTTTGCCTCAGATCGTGAGATGCCCGGCCGACCTGGCCCGAGGTTTCGTGACTGAACTGGCAGGTCAGGCCGCCAGGACCCTGGCCTTCTCGCGCTCGAACTCCTCGGCAGAGATGACTCCCTGGTCGCGCAGGTCGGCCAGCTTCGCGAGCTGATCCGCCGTGCTGGCTGGTGCGCTCGCCGCGGCTTCCCGGACGTAGCCGCGCAACTCCGCGTCCTGCTGCTGGGCATCCTGCGCGGCCCGCTCCTGCATCGAGCCGCCGCGCGCGATCAGGTAGACCAGCACGCCGATCAGCGGGATCAACAGCACAAACAAGAACCACAAGGCCTTGGCCCAGCCGGACAGGTCACGGCTGCGGAAGATGTCGATAAACACCCAGATCAAGACCCAGATCCAGATGACCCACAGAAAGACGATGAAGATCGTCCAGAAAAGGTTCAGCAACGGATAGGACGAAGCGGCGAGTGACATTACCTCTCCTTAGCACCAGGAGGCTGCCGATAGCAGCCAGCTAACAGGGCCCAGCGCCCCGAATAGCTCACTATTCGCCTGGGAGCCGATCACCGGCATCACCCAGAATGGGTAGACAATGGCAAACAGCGAGTGGGCAATGACTACCCTCGGGTGGCTGGCCCAGGTCGTGCCTCATGACCTGGCGGAACTCACCCATCGGGGGGATGCCCCCGGCCCGGAGCGGCGATGAACTGCTTGTGTTCCGAGCGAGGGCCAGCAGCCTGTCCCGGGCACGGATCCGCGCAGAGGTTAGCGGATGATTCAGCGGATACGCCGGTCCAAGAGAGGGCGGCCTGGATGAATGTCGGGAAGGACGGTTCCGGCCCGGCCGATCCTGCCCCGGTCGAGGAGAACCGCCCGGCGGCTGGCCCGGTCTCGCGCCGTGCAGCCCTGATGACCCAGATCCGGAGGCTGGTCCGCGCCATCGACGAGGGCGACGAAGCCACGGTCGAGGCCGCGGTCCTTCAGCTGAGCAGTCGCCGGCGCATCTTCGCACCGCTCGGAATAGTCTGCGGTGCCTTTGTCATGCTGTTCGAAGGAGTCAAGCTGCTGTTCTCCAACTGGCGGCTCACGATAGTCCAGGTGCTCCCGGCCATGTGGATCTGGGCCGCAATGCTGGACCTCAAGGCTCACGTCTTCCACGGAAAGTCTTTCCACCCGTTGCATGGGCCGGCCCTCGTCGCCGCCATCATCGGCGTTACGGTCATCACGGCCGCCAGCTTTTTCCTGAACGCCGTGTTCGCCTTTGCCGTCGCCACGCCAGGTCGGCCCAACATCCGGCCCGCAGTCACCCGGGCCCGGTCACACGCCGCGACCATCTTCGGCTGGGGTGCCGTGATCGGGCTGATGCTCGGAATAGCCGCCCTGTATTCCGACCGGTGGGGTCGCTGGTGGTTCCCCATCTCCATGAGTGTCGTCATCGCCATCATGATGGTGACCTACGTGTCGCTGCCGTCAAGACTGATCGGCATGAAGACCACCTACTCGGCGGCGGACAAGCTGAAGGCCACGGCGGTGGCCGGGGTGATCGGCGGCGTGGTGTGCTCCCCGCCCTACGCTCTCGGCCGGATCGGCCTCCTCATGCTCGGCTCCCCTGCCCTTTTCATCCCGGGGATCTTCGTACTCGCCCTCGGCATCACGCTGGAATCGGGTGCTACCAGCGCCGTCAAGGCGATCAAGATGAGCGCCAAGCTGGTGGCTGGCCACCAGTTGCATCCGTGACCAGCTGGCCCTGCCCAACCGCCTGGGAGAGCAGCCCGGCGGCGGCCACACTAGGTGACGAGATAGTAGATGCTGTTGCCGACCAGCCAGAAGCCCAGGAGCAGGGACACGATGATGATGACCTGGTCGGTATGGGTGTCGATCCACTGCCGCAACCGGGCCAGGAACTCCTGGGCGGGCTGGGGACGGAAACCGGCGTAGATCTCCATGGCGAGGATCGAGGAAGTGGCGATGACGCAGAACAGGGCGAGCGCGAGGTAGTCCTCCCAGGAGGAGAGCTTGGCCTCCACGATGACCGTGACCCCGGCAGCGATGAGCCCCCAGGGCTGGGTGAGCGGGCCGAGCCCGATCGCATACCACGGCGTCATGTGGTCAATACCGGCCTGCCACCGGGGAGGCTTTTTCGGCGGTTTCGGCTTGCCGAGCTTGCGGTACTGCCGGATCGCGACCACCAGCAGCCAGAGCCCGATGGCGAGCTTGGCGGCGAGTGCGGCCAGTGAGGGAGCCGTGTTCGGCTTCGGGGGATTGTTGCCGGTGACGAGCACCGTGAACGCGATCACGATCGCGAGTGACACCAGCCAGCCGAAGATGAATGCCGCGCCCTTCCGCACGCCGCTCCTCGACACCAGGACCAGGATGAACGCGGTCAGCGGAATCGGATCGAGCGTGATCGCCAAACCGATGAGAACCAGGCTAAGGACGAGCATGTCCCCCCCGATCTGCTGGCGAGACGGCCGGCTCGGCCGGCCCGTCACCCCTGCTGTCCTCGGTGCCGTCGGCGATGTCCTGCTCGGCCAGCCCCGCCGAGTAACCCAGGACTCCGTCGAGCTCCGCAGCCGTCGTACCGGCCGGGCCCGCACCGATCACCACTACGCAAAGTCACGCACGTCCCCGTGGAAAGGCATAACCGATCTCCGTCCAGCCTGGCCGTGTCTGCCGTGATCCTTCCCTGCGTGCCGACGGCGAGCTTCATCCCATATGGATGAATCCCATGCCTGGCCCGGGCCGCCCGCTCGCCCGCCTAGTCCAAGGCCGCAGGGCCGCAGCCAATACGGGACCTGCGCCCGCGAGGCTATGGGCGCACCGCCAGGCCACGTCGCTGCCTGGCTGGGAG
Source organism: uncultured Actinomycetes bacterium (assembly GCA_963781085.1). Taxonomy (GTDB): domain Bacteria; phylum Actinomycetota; class Actinomycetes; order Streptosporangiales; family Streptosporangiaceae; genus RYN-230. Next base: position 665 of record CAWAES010000002.1, on the reverse strand, counting down.
CGTCGCGCTCAGCAGAGGATGGCCGCCGCGCCGGTACCCGCAGACTCGACGGTGCGGGGTCAATGGCCCGCCTACGGCGGCGCACTCGTCCGTTACCACCCCGACTGGCGGCCGCAGGCGACCATCCACTGCCCCTGGACCGGCCCACCTGCGTTTTCGGGGTCCCGCCGGAGGAACACTGTTGATCAAGCGAGAAGGGCTAAACGACGCCGCACTCGTCCGGCAGCCTCACGCCGGCCACCCTGTCACGGATCGACCCCCGGCGCCCGCCGGGCCGTCCTGCCAGCTCTATCGCGGGCAGCTGGCGGCCACAGACCCATGAACCTGAGGCCTGCTGGATCTTGGTCGTCGGCGCCCACGATCAGCCTGCCTCATTGCTCGTGGCCGTTCCGGGCAGCCCGCGAGCGGCGCGCTCTCCCGGCCAGGCGTCACATTCATCCGATCCGGAGGATGCTCGGGACATCTCACGCGGCCGATTGTGGCGAGAGCGCCACGCACGCTGGGGGCAGGTGACGTGACGAACATCTTCCCGGCGTTCGCGGGACGGAACCGTCCCGTTTTATGAGGCCAGATCCGTGGTACCGGGCCTCTCGTCGTGGCGCGGACGGAGGGATCATGACCGTGACAGCTGAGAGAACCGGGGCAGCGAAATCTGGCCTGCGGGC
>CAWAES010000001.1:0-47811 GCA_963781085.1 uncultured Actinomycetes bacterium | reverse complement strand
GTTTTCCGGGCTGGCGCGGGCCGCTTCCCGCCGGTGGCCCGGCCACCGCGTTCCCGGCCCCGCGGTGATTACGGCCTGCCCGGGGGAAACCCGCAGCTAGGCGGGACACCCGGCTGGCCTTGTCACTCCCGGTCACTGCGCGACACCGTACAGGTGTTCCCCGTGCCCGCGGGGATAGGCGGCCTCGATCGACCCGATGGACACGACGCTCGCGCGCCCACCCGTCGGCCCGCTCCTGGATGGCCGGTACCGGGTTGAGTCCCTTATTGCACCGGTGGGATGGCCACCGTATATCTGGGCACCGAATCCGGCTGGACCGCACCGTGGCGCTGAAGATCATGCATGCGGACTGGCCAACGACGAGGTACTTCGTCCGCCGCTTCGTCGGCGAGGCCAGCTCGGTGGCCGCCTTTCACACCCCAACGTGGTCGGCGTGTACGACCAGGGCGCCGACGGGCGCACCCTCTACCTGGCCATGGAGTACGTCCCCGGCCGCACCCTGCGGGACCTGCTGAATGAGCAGGGCAGCCTCCCGCCCCGCGAGGCCCTGGACATCATGGAGGGCGTGCTGGGCGGCTCGGTGCCGCCACGCCGCCGGTCTGGCCCACCGGGACGTCAAGCCGGAGAACGTCCTGCTGACCGAGGGACACGCGGTCAAGGTCGCGGACTTCGGCCTGGCCCGGATGCTCGCGGGCACCAGCCACACCAAGACCGGCATGCTGATCGGCACCGCCGCCTACCTGGCGCCGGAGCAGGTGTCGCAGGGCGTCGCCGACGCGCGGACGGACGTCTACGCCGCGGGCGTCATGCTGCTCGAGATGCTCACCGGCCAGCAGCCGCACACCGCGGACACGCCGCTGGCGGTGGCCTACAAGCACGTCAACGAGGCCGTGCCAGTGCCCTCGCAGCTGGTGAACGGCATCCCGCCCGCCCTGGACGACCTGGTCCTGCGGGCTACCAGCCGGAACCCTGACCTCCGCCCCGGGGACGGCGGGCAGTTCATGCGCAGCCTCAACGAGGTCCGGCTGAGTCTCCCGCCCGCTCCCCCGGCCGGCGACCGGTGGCCGCCGGCCATCCGGCCCCCGGGTACCCGGCCCGGGTACCCGGACCCCGGCTACCGGAGCCCGGGCTACCAGGACCCCGGCACGACGCTCCCGGTTACGGGGCGCCGCCTACGGGACCCCCGGCTGCCCCGGCCAGCTACCAGCCGACGGCTGGCCGGCCCAGCCCCCGCCGTCGCAGTACGTGGACGACCTGATTCCCGGCTTGCGTGCCCCGGCGGACCCCGCGGCCGCTAACGGCAGCCCGGCCGCCGCCCCGACCGGCGTGGGCGCGGCCTTCCCGACCTCAGGCTCGTCCGGCGCGGGCTCGTCGACCTCCGCGTTCTCCGCGACCGGATTCGCCATGCCGCCGGGCGACGGGAACCCGGGCCTGGCCCGCCGGGCCGGCGACGACGCCTTCCGGCGGCGGCGAACCACACCCTGGTGGTGGCCCCGGGCGCGGTCACGGACTACGGCCGGGGCCGGGGCCACCGCGGGCATGGCGGCCCCCGCGAGCCCGGCCTGCAGCGCTGGCTGTTCAGCCGCCGGCTCTACTACGTGCTGGGCGGCCTGGTCGCGGTACTCCTGATCGGCCTGCTCATCTGGTGGCAGTCGGCGGGCAAGTACACCACGGTGCCGTCGGTGGGCGGCCTGTCCGCGAGCACCGCCCGGCTGGAAGTCCGCAACCAGGGCCTGACCGCGAAGATGGGCAAGCCCCAGTTCAGCGTCCGGGTGGCCAAGGGCGACATCATCGCCACCGAGCCCGCGATCGGCTCCCGGGTGAGCAAGGGCGGCACCGTGCTGCTCATCGCGTCCGCGGGACCGCACATGATCCCGGTACCCCAGGTGACCGGGAGCCCGCTGGCCACCGCGCAGGCCGCACTGCGGCACGCGGGCCTGACCCCGGGCAAGGTGGTCGACGAGACGTCCACCACCATCCAGAGCGGGATCGTGATCAGCACCACCCCAGCGTCAGGCGTGTCGTGGCCGCAGAACCGCCCCGTCTCACTGGTGGTCAGCACCGGGCAGCCGGTGCCCGACTTCGTGGGCCAGCAGAAGGCGGTGGCCGAGCAGTGGGCCCAGGCCAACAGCGTCTCGCTGAACGAGGTCGCTGACGCTAAGAGCGATCAGCCCGCGGGCACGGTCACCCAGCAGTCCGTCCCGCAGGGCAGTTCCTTCACCGCCCACGAAGTCATCACCATTGACTATTCCAATGGGCCGCAGATGGTCAATGTGCCCAACGTGGACGGCCAGCAGGTCTCCCAGGCCACTCAGGCCCTGGCCCAGGCGGGATTCCAGGTCAAGGTGGACCAGGTCGGGCCGCTGAACACGGTGTTCAGCTACAACCCCAGCGGCCAGGCCCCGCAGGGCAGCACGATCACCATCTACGTGGGCCTGCCGCACCTGTAAGCCGGTGGCGCCGGCCACCTGGCCATCCCGCGGGCAGCCTCAGCACCGCCACCCGGCTCTCCACTCAACCCAGTTTTGCTGAGCTATTGCCTTGCGTTGATCTTTTTATTGTTTTTCATGGTCAGAAACCTGACCTTAGCGGGTATGACCCTAATGAGCGCTGCTCCGGTTCGGGCAAATGTCGTCAATGCACTAATATGACCGCGCCCCCGTGATTGCGCCCGCTTCTGCGTGAAGGGGCCTGACCCGAAGAAGGCCCTGCTGAGAATCCGCCGAGCGACCGTGTTCCGCCGGCCCGGCCGGCTGACCGCGCTTCGCGCCGTCGCGCACCTGGCCGCGTGGCTGCCGTTCGTCCTCGGCCCGGCACGTCTCATCCGCGACGGCTGGCGGCCGGTCGGCGACGAGGCGGCCATCGCGCTCCGGTCGTGGAACTCGCTGACGGCGCAGGGCCCGATGGTCGGCCAGGCCACCCGGCTGGCCCACGGGGTGTTCGACCCGGGCCCGCTCGAGTACTGGCTGCTGGCCATCCCGGTCCATCTCGACACGATGCACGGGGTGCTGTGGGGCGCCGCCCTCTTCTGCCTGGTGGCCTGCTCGCTGGCGGTCGAGGCGGCCTGGTCGGTACTCGGCGCGGCCGGCGGGCTGTGCGCCAGCGGGCTCATCGTCGGCCTGACGCTGTGGATGCCGGGCATCGCCGTCACCCCGAGCTGGAATCCCTGGTTCGGGATGGTGTTCTTCATCGCGGCGCTCGCGGCCGCCTGGGCGGTCATGTCCGGGCACCGGGGCTGGTGGCCGGCGCTGGTCATCACGGCGTCGATCGCGGCCCAGGCCCATCTGATGTTCACCGTGCCGTCCGGCGTCCTGGCCGTCCTGGCCCTCATCGTCGGCCTGGCGGACAGCATCCGCGGCCGGCTGAGCTACTGGTGGGCGCTGGCCGGCCTGATCGCCGGGGCCGCGTGCTGGAGCGCGCCGCTCATCCAGCAGTTCACCTCCCCGGACGGGAACCTCGGGTCTGCTGCTGCGCAGCAGCAGCGCCACCACCGGGCCGCGGACCGGCGGGGCATTCAGCCTCAAGGCCCTGTCCGCCGCGGTACAGCCGGTGCCGATCTGGCTGAAGTCGCGATCAGCCCACGGCGATCTACCAGCTGATCAGTCACCGGCCGGCCGGGTTCGCGGTGGCGGTGCTGGTCCTGCTGGCCGTGGCCGCGGTACAGGCGGTGCTCCCGCTCCGGTGCCGGCCGCTCGGGGCCCTGGCCGTCGTGACCCTGGTGATCAGCCTCGGGTCGCTGGTGACGTATTCCGGGATCCCGGTGCACAACACCAGCCTGAACGCGCTGAGCTACCTGATCGTGATGCTGTTCCCCATCGGCGTGCTGAGCTGGCTGGTGGTCGGCAGCTGGGCCGTGCTCACCGGACGGCTGGTCCTGCGCCGGCTGGCCACGACCCGGCGGGCCGGGCGGGCGGTCCCCGGCGCCGGGCTGGTGGCGGGTCTCGCGGCCACGGCGCTGGTCGTGGCAGGCGCGATCCTGGCCCTGTCGCTGCAGGGACAGACCGTTCGCGACGTGACCAGCGACCCGGCCATGGCCGCGACGAGGGCCGCGTCCCGGCAGATCGTGCGGAACTGCCCGGCCAGCCCATCGCCCTGTCGGTCCACGACTTCGACTCGACCGTCGTGGGGCGCTTGACCCTAGGTCTGACCTGGGCACTGACCCCGCACGGCTTCCACGCGGAGATCATGCACACCCGGCTGGCCCGCGAGCTCGGGGACCGTTACGTATTCCGCGGCGAGGCGATCCCGATCGTCAGGGTCCGGGTCCGGCGGCATGGCACCTCGGTCGCCGTGGCCAAGCCCACCATGCTCGCCAGCCATTCTTAGGCTCCGGCCCCGGCGGGCCCGCCGCCCCGGCAGTGTCCGCCGATCTGGCCGGCTCGTGGTGCGTTGCGATACTGTGGCCGCCTGTTCATCACTCGTGCAGGAAGTGGCCAGCAGTGAACGGAACCAAGGTGACGCCGGCCGCCGACGGGTCGTCGAGCCGCGACACCACCGGGCCTCCCGGGCCGTCCGGCCGCCGCGGCTGGCTCTCCCCCGTCGCCCTGATCATCACCGGCTTCACCGTGATCGGCCTGGGGCTGCGCCTGTTCCTGCTGAGCCGCCCCGGATACCTGCTCGGCGTCACGCAGTATGACGACGGGCCGTACTTCGGCAGCGCCCTGCGCCTGGTCCACGGCGCGCTGCCGTACCGCGACTTCATCATCGTGCAGCCGCCGGGCATCACGCTGCTGATGACCCCGGCCGCGCTGCTGGCCCAGGTCACCAGCACGGCCTGGGGCATGGCGGCCGGGCGCATCCTGACCGTCGTGGCAAGTTCCGCGGGGATCGTGCTGGTCGGCCTGCTGGCCCGGCATCGCGGCCCGCTCGCCGTGGCCCTGTCCTGCGGTGTGCTGGCCATCTTCCCGGGCAGCCTGGTCGCCGCGCACACCGTGCTGCTCGAGCCCTGGCTGACCCTGTTCTGCCTGCTCGGTGCGGTGACCGTGCTGGACCGTGACCAGCTGGCCCGCAGCGGCCGGCGGCTGCTGTGGGGCGGGGTGGCGTTCGGCTTCGCCGGTGCGGTCGAAGTGTGGGCCATCATCCCGGTCGTGGTGGTCGCGGTGCTGCTGGCCCGGGAGATCCGCCGGGCCGCGCTCTTCGTGGCCGGGGTGGCGATCGGCTTCTGCGTCCCGGTCATCCCGTTCGCGGCGGCCGCCCCGCGCCGGTTCTACAACAGCTTCTTCGCGGCCCAGGTGTTCCGGGTCGTGCCCACCCGGACCCCGGTGCAAAAGCGGCTCCGGCTGATGAGCGGGATCGGCCAGCTGCTGCACCTCGGCGACACCGGGACGCTCATCGCCGCGCTGATCATCGTGGTCTTCGTGGTAGCGGCGTTCATCGCGGCCTGGCGGATCAGCGGGCAGCCGCTGACCAGCCTGGACTGGTTCGCGGTCGCGACCTGCACGCTGGTGGTGGTGGCGTTCCTCTGGTACGCCCAGTTCTTCCTGCACTTCCCGGCGTTCCTGGCGCCGTTCCTGGGCCTGTCCATCGGGCTGGCCGCCGGGCGGCTGGCCGGCGCCCTGCAGACCGGCGGCGTCGAGGCACCCGCGAGCCAGCGGAGCCCCGGCTCCTGGGCGCAGTGGGCCGTGGTGGGCCTGGCCGCCGTCGGCGTGGTGATCCTGGCCGTGCAGCAGGGACAGTCGGACCTGAATGTGACGCCGCGGGTCAGCCCGGCCGCGCTGGCGGCCGTGCAGCGCATCGTGCCTCCCGGCGCGTGTGTCCTCAGCGACCAGGCGTCCTTCCTCATCGCCGCGGACCGTTTCTACTCCAGCGTGCCCGGCTGCTCGGAGATTGTCGACGCGATCGGCACCGACTACGCGCTGGGCCACGGCCGGGACGCCACCTCCGGGGCGGCCCGGTTCCCGGCGGTCGACGGCACCTGGCAAAGCGCGTTCCGGCACGCCCAGTACGTATGGCTGTCCCTGCGGTTCAACAAGCGGCGCATCGCCTGGACCCCCGCTCTCCACTCGTACTTCTGGAACCACTTCACCCGGGTGTACAAGGACGGCAAGGACGACGCCCTGTACGCCCGGACGACACGTGCCTGAACTCCTTCGCCCGCCCGGCCCGCGGCCCGGGGCGCCGAGGGTGGGGGCGCACGTTCCGTGGCCGGCGGCTTCGCGGCCGGGCTACGCTACGCCGCGGATATCGGCGCCGAGGCCATCCAGGTGTTCGTGTCGAACCCCCGTTCCTGGGCCCTGCCCGCCGGTGACCTGGCGCAGCAGGCCCGTGCGGCGGACGCGATCCGCAAGCGGCTGGCCGAGGCGGCCCTGCCGGTGTTCGTGCATACGCCGTACCTGATCAACGTGGGGTCCGCGGATCCGGTGATCCGGGATCGCTCCGTGGCCTCGATCCGCCACTCGCTGCACCGCGGCGCGGCGATCGGGGCCCGCGGCGTCGTGGTGCACACCGGCTCGGCGGCCGGCGGCCGCCGGGAGAAGGCCATGCTCCACGCGCGGGACTCCCTGCTGCCAGTGCTGGACTCGATCCCGGCCGATGGCCCGGACCTGCTGCTCGAGCCGATGGCCGGCCAGGGCCAGCTGCTCTGCACCTCCCCCGCGGACCTGGGATCGTACCTGGAGATGCTCGACTGGCATCCGCGGGCGGGTGTGTGCCTGGACACCTGCCACGCGTTCTCGGCCGGGGCCGACCTCGCCGCCCCGGGCGGCGCGGCCGCGGCCCTGGACGAGCTGGCCGGGGTCATGGGCGGGACGGGCCGGCTGCGGCTGGTGCACGCCAACGACTCCAAGGACCCGTGCGGATCCCGCCGGGACCGGCACGAGAACATCGGCGCGGGCCAGATCGGCGAGCCGCCCTTCGCTGCCCTGCTCCGCCACCCGGCATCCGCCGGCGTGCCCTTCGTAGTCGAAACCCCCGGCCCGAAGACGGCCCACGCCGCCGACGTCGCCACGCTCGTCCGCCTGGACGCGGCCGCTGACCGGAGGGTGGACGGGATGCCCGGGTGTATCCCGGCACCGCCCGCGCCCGCCCACCACCGATGCGCTAGGCTGCCTTCCATGCGTCAGCAGTTTTGGTTCTGGTATGGCTACCGGCCCGGCAATCGGACGGTCGCCCGCCAGACTCTGCGCTGACGCGAGCGATTTCCAGAAAGCCCCGGGCCACAGGCCCGGGGCTTTCTGCGTGTACGGCCCCGGCCCCGGTACCGGAACCACCAGTCGCGGCACCAGCAGCGGTGCCGCGGTAACTGCCGCGGTAACCGCCGCGGCGCCGAGAGAAGAGGACCCAATGGTTGTGGTCATGGCCCCGGAGGCCACGCAGGCGGACGTGGACGGAATCGTCGATGTGGTGCGCGATGCAGGCGGTGAGGCCTTCGTGACCCGGGGCGTCTCGCGCACCATTGTCGGCCTGGTCGGCGACGTGGATCAGTTCGGCTCGCTCAACCTGAAGAGCAGGCCGGGGGTGCTCGACGTGGTCCGGATCTCGGTGCCCTACAAGCTGGTCAGCCGGGAGCACCACCCGCACCGCTCGGTCGTCGAGGTCGGCGGGGTACCCATCGGCCCGGACACGATGACCGTGATCGCGGGCCCGTGCGCGGTGGAGACCCCGGAGCAGACCCTGACCGCGGCCCGGATGGCCAAGGCCGCGGGCGCCTCGCTGCTGCGCGGTGGCGCGTTCAAGCCGCGGACCTCGCCGTACGCGTACCAGGGACTGGGCGAGGCGGGCCTGAAGATCCTCGCCGACGTGCGCGAGGAGACCGGCCTGCCGGTCGTCACCGAGGTCATCGACCCCCGCAGCGTGGACCTGGTCTCCTCCTACGCCGACATGCTGCAGGTCGGGACCAGGAACATGCAGAACTTCGCGCTGCTCCAGGCGGTCGGCGAGGCCCGCAAGCCGGTACTGCTCAAGCGCGGCTTCAGCGCCACCATCGAGGAGTGGCTGATGGCGGCGGAGTACATCGCCCAGCGCGGCAACCTCGACATCGTGCTGTGCGAGCGGGGCATCCGCACGTTCGAGACCGCGACCCGGAACACGCTGGACATCAGCGCCGTCCCGGTGGCGCAGCGGCTGAGCCACCTGCCGGTCATCGTGGACCCGTCACACTCCGGCGGGCGCCGTGACCTGGTGCTGCCGCTGACCCGGGCCGCCATCGCGGTCGGCGCGGACGGCATCATCGTGGACGTGCACCCGGAGCCGAAGCTGGCGATGTGCGACGGCGACCAGGCTCTGCTCGACGCCGACATCCGCGAGCTGGCCAGCGTGGCCGCGCACCTGCCGCCGCTGATGGGCCGGACGCTGACCCCGCCGCGGGACGCCAGCCCGGCCGCTGACCGCGCTGCCGAGCCCGCCCCGGTCGGCTAGCAGGCCGCTCGCTAACCAGGCGCGGGGCACTGGCCCCGCGCCTGGTCTTCGTTGCGGATCCTGACGAAGTCAGGAGTGCCCGGGCCGGTATTCCTGCGCGATCGCGGCCAGTTCCTCAGCGAGGTCACCCGCGTCCAGCCGGGCCTCGATCCGGCGCAGGTCCTCGATCCGGGCCTGCGTCTCGACCTGGCGCGGGGTCAGCAGCGTGCAGCAGTCCTGATCGGGTAGTTCGGACAGGGGCAGGGTAGCGATCCGGCGCGCCTCGTCGATGATCTCGATCTTGTCGTGGCCGATCAGCGGCCGCAGGACCGGCAGCGACACGGCGTCGTCCAGCGCGGTGAGGTTGGCCAGGGTCTGGCTGCTCACCTGGCCGAGCGAGTCGCCGGTGACCAGCGCGGCCGCACCGAGGCGGCGGGCCAGCACCTCCCCGGTCTTGAGCATCAGCCGGCGCTGCGCCACGATCTGGAGCCGGTTCGCGCCCGAGGACGCCAGCCGCCGCTGGGCCTGGCCGAACGCGACCACGTACAGCCGCGAGTCGCCCTGGAACCGGTCCAGCTGGTACGTCAGCCCGTACGCCTTGTACACCGATTCGGGGCCGGTCAGCGGCATCCCGGAGAAGTGCAGGAAGTCGCAGCGCAGCCCGCGGCGCATCATCCGGTACGCGGCGACCGGGGAGTCGATCCCGCCGGACATGAGCACCAGTGCGCGGCCGCTCATCCCGACCGGCAGCCCGCCCTGGCCCGGCGCGCCGTCGGGGTAGACGAACACCTCCTGCTGGTCCACCTCGACGACGATGGTCAGGTCGGGACGGGACAGGTTGACCGGGTAGCCGTAGGCCTGCTGGACGCGGGCGCCGATCTCCCGGTTCAGGTCGGCCGAGGTCATCGGGAAGCGCTTGTCGCGGCGGCGGGCCCGGACCGCGAACGACCCTGTCCGGCCGGCCGCCATCGCGACCGCGGTGTCGATGGCCGCGGCGGGGTCCTTGGCCACCCGGGCGGCCCGGCACACCCGGGCGATGCCCATCACCGAGCTGACCCGCTCGGCCACCCGGTCCATGGCCGCCTCCGCGGCGGCCCGGTCGCCGCCCCGTGCTCGGCCAGGCGTGCTCGTCAGGCCCGTGCTGGCCAGGCCCGTGCTGGCCAGTCAGGCGGAGCACCATGACCCCGTTGCGGTTCCAGAGCCGTACGCCGACGCCGAGCTCCCGGACGGCCCGGCGGACGTTCTCCTGCAGGATGCGCTCGAAGTGGTGCCGGTTGCCGCCCTTGAGCACGATCTCGCCCACCTTGAGCACCACGCACGGCTCGCCCAGGCGCCCGGGTGGGATGGGGGCGGTGCGGCGGAGGCGTGGCTGGGCTGGGCCCGGCACACGGGAGGCGCAGCACGCGGCGGCCGCAGCCGCAGTGACCAGCCAGGGGGGTGGCAGCCATGATCCCAGTCTGCCAGCATCCGGGCCGGCGGTGTTCTGCCGACTCTCCGCGGGCCTATCATTACACTGACTGCTACTGGCCGGCGAAGCAATGTACATCGGCTGATAGTAGCAGGAGTGTACGGCTCGCCTCTCATGCCGGTGTCGCGATCACTCAGCCTGCGCGCCGAACTCTTCAGCCTCTGGCTCGATCAAGCGCGAGCGGTCATGAGGTCGTCATCACCGACCGGGGCGTGCCGTGTCGCCCGGCTGATGGGCCTGAACACCACTGCAGACGCTGGAGGCGGCTGTACGGCCGAGGGAGTCAGACCCAGCGACCCGGTCCGTGGCAGCCCCCTGACCGCGCCGGCGGCGTCGGCCGCGCCAGCGCCGCTCTCACCCTGTCAGGCACCGTCATGCGAACGATCTTGGCGCTGAGCCAGTGCCACTGGTCTACTTCGATGCACAGCGCTATATTGCTGAAGCTGCTCTACCGAGGAGCCCGGCAGACCTTGCGGCCGAACTGTGGGACGGATGCGATGCCCGGCGAGGCCGGTGTCTGGTTATCCCTTGCGAGGTGTGCGCGGCGCTGGCCGTTTCTGCGCAGCACGTCTGGCACCAACGCGCCAACGATCGCACGCCCGGAGGCTAGCTGGCCAGGGGTACTCGTTTCTTCTGATATCGCTGACCGGGTCGAGCTTGTTCACCAGCGTGCGGACTAGTACTGGGCGGCCACGCCGATCTCGAGCTCACGTTCACCGTGGAGGTTCAGCGTGCCGGGCAGGCGGGCTCGGGCAAGTCCCAGGCTGATGCCTGCGTTCTCCCGAGATCCGCAGACTCACCTGGTCATCCGTCGCCCTCGGCTCGCGTCGCCTGCGGAGTCCACGTTCTCAGGCGGCGCGTTGGAGTCCCTGCTCCGGGAGCCGGCTGCTATCTTCCTCGAGAACCTCTCTTTGTGTGTTTCCACATAGAATGCCGATTCCGTACCAGGGCGTTGAGGAGGTACGGCGGTATGATATTAGGTATGACTCGGAAGAAGATCGCCATCACGCTGCCGGAGGAGCAGGTCGCCGCGGCGCGACGGGCGGTCGCCGAAGGCAGGTCCCCGTCGGTCTCGGCCTACATCTCCCAGGCCCTGGCGCGCCGCGATGCAGACGACGAGCTCAGGGAAATGCTGGCCGAGATCTACGCGGAGGTCGGCCAGCCCGACGCCAGCGACCGGGCCTGGGCCCGGCAGGCACTGGGGCTCGACACGTGACTGGCACGACCCTCGATACCGGCGCACTGATCGCTCTTGAAGCGGGGCATCGCCGGATGGCCGTGCTCGTGGAAGAAGCCGTGACCAACAGGACGCCGCTGGCGATCCCGGCGGGTGTCCTCGCTCAGGCGTGGGGGGGCGGCTCCCGCCAGGCTCGGCTGGCCAGGTTGCTGCGGTCTTCCGTGTGCACGGTGGTTCCATTGGACCAGCGATCCGCGCTACGCGTCGGGGCACTGTGCGCCGCCACCGGCATGTCCGACGTCGTCGACGTGTCGGTGGCGATCTGCGCACGCGACCGCGGCCACGCCGTCGTCACCACCGACGCAGCGGACCTGCGGGCCATCGACCCGTCAATCCCCTTGCTGACTCCCTGACCGCTGGGCTGACATCTGACGTGGCTGGTGGCGGGAGGTACGGTGCGGGGATGACGGTCAAACTCGTAGTCCTGTACACCCAGCCCGACGACCCGGCCGCGTTCGACGCGCACTACCTGGGCGTGCACATGCCGCTGGTGGCGGCGCTGCCTGGCTTGCAGCGGGCCGAGGCCGGACGGTTCACCGCGGCCCTCGACGGCGGCGGCCAGACCTTCTACCGGCTCGCCGAGCTGTACTTCGCCGACCAGGGGGCGATGAACGCCGCGCTCGGCTCCCCCGAAGGCCAGGCCATCCGCGGCCGACTTCCAGAAGATCGCGCCCACCGGGTCCAGGATGTTCGTCCAGGTGCTGGACGACTAACGGGACGCCGGGCCCGTCTCCCGCCGCGGGTCCCGGCCGGCCCGATTCGCGGCCCGCGGCTGTCGATCCGGGCCGGCGCCGTTCGACCTACTGGTGCAAGCCAGCGACGCTGCGAACCAGGAGGACGTCATGCGCTACCTATTCCTGCTGTACGGGCCGGATGAGCCGCTGCCCGGCCCGGAGACGCCCGAGGGGCAGAAGATGATCAGCGAATGGTCCACCGCCACCGAGGCGATGGCCAGGGCGGGGGTCCTGATCGACTGCGGCCCGCTGCAGCCGCCGGCCGCCGCCACCACCGTCCGGGTGCGCGACGGCGACACGCTGCTCACCGACGGGCCGGCCGCCGAGATCAAGGAGCAGTTCGGCGGCTACACGCTGATCGAGTGCTCAGGCCTGGACGAGGCCCTGCGCTGGGCGGCGACCGTGCCGACCGCGTTCAACGGGTCGGTCGAGGTGCGGCCGGTCGTGCAGATTCCGGCCCGGGAGGTGCCGGGCTGAGCCAGACGCAGGAAGAGGTGTTCCGGGCCCACTGGTGGGCGGCGGTCGCGACCGTCGCCCGCCTGGTGGGCGACCTCGAGATCGCGGAGGACGCGGTCCAGGAGGCCTGCGCCGCGGCCCTCACTCAGTGGCCCGCGGACGGCGTCCCGGAGCGTCCGCGGGCCTGGCTGATCGGCGTGGCCCGGCACAAGGCCGCCGACCGGCTGCGCCGGGAAAGCCGCCGCGCGGAGAAAGAAGCGGCGGCCATGCGGGAGGCCGCGGCCCCGGACGAGCTGGCGTCGCTCGCGGACGGCGAACTGGCCTCCACCGCGGACGACGAGCTGGGGCTCATCCTGGCCTGCTGCCACCCGGCCCTGGACCCGGCCGTCCGGGTGCCGCTGACCCTGCGCTCGGTATGCGGGCTGCCCACCGCGGAGATCGCCGCCGCGTTCCTGGTCCCGGAACCGACCATGGCTCAGCGGCTGGTCCGCGCGAAACGCAAGATCCGGCAGGCGGGCATCAGTCTGGCCCTCCCCCCGGCCGCGGAGCGGGCCGGGCGGCTCAGCGGCGTCCTGCGCGTCGTCTACCTGGTGTTCACCGCGGGCCACAAACCCTCGGCCGGGGACGCCCTGGTCCGGGGCGACCTGTGTGACCAGGCGATCAGGCTGGCCCGGGCGCTGGCCGCGCTGGTCCCTGACGAGGCCGAGGTGACCGGCCTCCTGTCGTTGCTGCTCCTGACGGACGCGCGCCGCGGCGCACGGGTCAGCCCGGCCGGGGACCTGGTGCTGCTGGCGGATCAGGATCGCTCGCGCTGGGACCAGGCGAAGATCGCCGAGGGCGAGGCCCTGCTGACCCAGGCCCTGCGCAGCCGCAGGCCCGGGCCCTACCAGCTGCAGGCCGCGATCGCCGGGTGCCATTCCGGTGCCCGCTCGGCCGCGGACACCGACTGGACAGAGATCGCCGCGCTGTACGGCGAACTGCTCCGGCACGAGCCGACGCCGGTAGTGGCCGCGAACCGGGCCGCCGCGGTGGCCATGGCGCAGGGCCCGGCGGCCGGGCTGGACCTGCTCGACGAGGCGGCCGCGGACCGGCGGCTGGCCCGCTGGCCGCAGCTGCACATCGCCCGCGCCGAGCTGCTCTGCCGCCTGGGCCGCCGCGCTGAGGCGGTCCGCGCCTACCAGGCGGCGCTGGACCTGGCCCCGGCCGCGCCGGAGCGCGACTTCATCGGCCGCCGCATCCGCGAGCTGGCCGGCTGAGGCTCTTTGGCAGAATCCGCAACGACAACCACTGTCCACGTCATGACGGAGACCAAGGCATGAGCACGATCACGGTCCGCCCCGCCACCGCGGCCGACTTCCCGGCCATCGCCAAGGTCGCGGTGGCCACCGGCCAGGACGAGGAGTGGGCCGGGTCGGATCCGGCCTACCTGGCGTACCTGCTGGAGCACGGCACGCTGCTGGTCGCCGGGCGGGACGGGGCCGTCACGGGCTTCGGTGCCACCCGGCTGATCGGCGACGGCCCGGCCGCGGTCAGCATGCTGTGTGACCTGTTCGTGCACCCCGGGACGCACGGGCGGGGCTGCGGCCGGGCGATCCTCAGCCAGTTGTGGCCGGACGGGGCCGCTGCCGCGCCGGATGACGTTCAGCAGCCAGCACGCGCACGCGCTGCCGCTGTACACCCGGTTCGGCCTGGACGCGTGGTGGCCGCTGCTGTACCTGACCGGCGAGGTGGCCGCGGTGCGCGCGCCGGACGGCTGGACGGTGGCGCCGGCCTCCGCGGCCGAGGTGGCGGCCGCCGAGCAGGGCTGGACGGGGCTGGACCGGTCCGCCGACCACCGGGCCTGGGCGGCCCGGCCGCACGGGCAGCCGGTGCGGGCCTTCTGGCGCGGTGAGCTGGCCGCGGCGGGCACGGCCGCCGGGCGCGGGGCCGAGTACGGGCTGGCGCACCTCGCGACCGCACCGGACGTCCCGGCCGGGGATGCGGTGCTGGCCGTGCTGGCCAGGCTGCAGGCCCCGGACGGCCGGGCCCGCGTCTGCCTGCCCGGCCCGCATCCCGCGGTACGCGCGCTGTTCGCGGCCGGGCTGGCGCCACGGGGACTCCGACGTGTTCATGGCGTCCGACCCGGGGCTGCTCGACCCGCGCCGGGCGGTGCCCAACCCCGGCGGCGCCTGACCCGGCTGCCGCCGGCCGTTTCCGGGTGATCCAGTCCACTCCCGGCCGACCTGCCGGGATGACCCGGCTGATGTCATGATGCTCTGTGTGGATAAGAAGACGCTCCACGAACCGCTGCCGGACCACGAATTCGGGCAGCTCCAGACGGCTGCCGGGAAACAGGGCAACGGCGGGCGGGAACACCCCCGCGACGCTCAGGCCGGCCCGGTACCGGCTGAGGACCAGTTGCGCCACGACGTCCTGACCCGGGTAGTCCGGATCAGCGGGGCGCTGAACCAGCGCCTGGCTTTGTGACGGGCCCCCATGACTGGTTCCGTGTCTGATCCTGGCACCGCGTTCCTCACCGTCGACGACGCCCTGGAGGTGGCCCGCCTGGTCACCGGCGGACCAGCCCGGGTCCGTGACTTCGCCGACCTGCACGCGGCGCTGGCCCGGCCGCAGCAGACCGAGGACGGCCGGGAGCTGTTCCCCGGCATCTGGGACAAGGCGGCCGCGCTGATGGAGTCGCTGGGCCACAGTTACGCGCTGGTGGACGGGAACAAGCGGCTCACCTGGAACGCGACGTGGTTCTTCCTCGGCGTGAACGGCCACCCGCTGGCCGAGCCGCTCGACGAGGAAGCGGCGTTCCAGTTCATGTACGACCTGGTCAGGGGCAGGCTGACGACCCCGGACATCGCGGCAGGCCTGCGCGACGTTCGCCGCCTGAGGGTGTCCGGGCCGGGTTCCGGCCCGGATTCCTGGCGGCCCTGATTCCTGGCTGGCCTGGCTACTGGCGGGCGCTCCTCGCTGGTGGCGCTGGTTACTGGTGGGCCAGGTTGGGGGCGCCGGCGCGGAGGACGTACTTCTGGATCTTCCCGGTGGCGGTCTTCGGCAGCTCGGTGACGAACGTCACCCCGCGCGGGGCCTTGAAGTGAGCCAGCCGCTCCCGGGCGAACGCGATGATCTCCGTCTTCGGTCGCGGTCTGGCCGTCCCGCAGCACGACGAAGGCCTGCGGGGTCTCCCCCCACCGCTCGTCCGGCAGCCCCACGATCGCGGCCTCCTGGACCGCCGGGTGACGCAGCAGCGTCCCTTCCACCTCGACGGACGAGATGTTCTCGCCGCCGCTGATGATCACGTCCTTGATCCGGTCGCGGATCTCGACGTACCCGTCCGGATGCACCACGGCCGCGTCGCCGGTGTGGAACCAGCCGTCGCCCATGGCCCGCTCGGTGGCCTCCGGGTCGTGGTAGTACCCGGACATGACGACGTTCCCGCGGACCACGATCTCGCCCAGCGTCTGCCCGTCCGCCGGGACCTCCCCGCCGTCGGCCTCGACCACGCGCAGCTCACCCGAGGTGAGCAGCTCGACCCCGGTCCGCGACTTCTGCACCGCCCGGTCGGCCGGGGTGAGCTTCTCGTGCTCGGGCAGCGGGGCGCAGACCGTGATGAACGGGGCCGTCTCGGTGAGGCCGTAGACCTGGGTGACCTCCCAGCCGAACTGTTCCTCGAGCCGCTCGATGGTCGCGGCGGCCGGCGGCGCGCCAGCCGTCACCACGCGGACACCGGCCGGTACCGCCCCGCGCACCTCAGCCGGCGCGTTCGCCAGCGAGATCAGCACGGTCGGGGCCGCGCACAGGCTGCCGACCCGCTCCTGGCGGATGAGGCCGGAACACCGCCCCCGGCTCGACCTTGCGCAGGCAGACATGCGTCGCCGCGGCGGCGGTGACGGTCCAGGTATATGTCCAGCCGTTGGCGTGGAACATCGGCAGCGTCCACAGGTACCGCTCACCCACCGCCATCGGCAGGTGCAGCAGGGTGCCGATCGAGTTCATCGTCGCGTTGCGGTGGGTGATCATGACGCCTTTGGGCCGCGCCGTGGTCCCGCTGGTGTAGTTGATCGTGAGGAGGTCCCGCTCGTCCACGTCCACGCGGGTGAACTCGGGGCTCGCGGCGGCGATGGCCGCCTCGTAGTCGAGCCAGCCGTCCCGGGCGCCCTCGAACGCGACGAAGTGCCGGACCCCGGGGAGCTGGTCCCGGACCGAGTCCACGGCGTCCAGGTAGTCCGCGTCGGCGCAGACCACGCTGGCCCCGGAGTGGTTGATGATGTAGACGAAGTCCTCGGCGGTCAGCCGGTAGTTGATCGGCACCAGCACGGCCCCGATCTGCGGTACCGCGTAGAACGCCTCCAGCTGGGCGTGGGTGTTCGGCGCGATCGTCGCCACCCGGTCACCGGGGGCCACGCCGAGTTCCTGCAGCGCCGAGGACCACCGGTCGCAGCGGTCGAAGAACTGCTCATAGGTCAGCCGCAGGTCCCCGTCCACGACACCCTCGCGGTGCCCGTGCAGCCGGCGGGTGCGGCGAGCGAACTCGAGCGGGCTGAGTGGCGTTTCCATGGCGCGCCTCCACAGTGAAGCGGGTCTGCGGCCCGCGCAGCGTCATCACGAACGTTAGCGGCAGATCGCGGTTTCCACGAGGACAGGTCCCGCCAGCGGGCCGCGCTGGTCCCGCGCAGCGGTCAGGAGCCGAGAACGCCGGCCAGGATACGGTTCTCGCCACGCTGCCAGAGGGTGCCGATCTCCGCGAAACCCGCGGCGCGCAGCCCGTCCACGTGCGTGGCCAGTTGCACGGACTCCGACCCGTGGTGGTCCTCGCTCAGCCTGCGCTGTTCACGCTCGGCCACCGGGACAGCCAGCGCCGGATCCTCCTTGATCCCCTCCCACCAGCCCTCCCAGCTTTCCGGCAGGCCGCCGGGGAAGCGGCGCTGCTCCTCCCGCTCGATCAGCGCCTGCCCCAGCCGGGCCAGGGTGGGTACCGCCGTCGCGTCGTCCTTCAGATGGTCCCCGTCGAGCAGCAGGCCGCCGGGCCGCAGCACGGTGGCCAGCCGCGCGTACATGACGTGCAGGGCCTCCGGCGGCAGCCAGTGCAGCGCCGTGGTGCTCACCGCCGCGTCAGCGGGGCGGTCCAGGCCGAGCGCCCCGGTCCAGCCGTCCGAGCGCAGGTCCACGTCGGCGAACCGCAGCCCGTCCCGGTCCCCGTACGCGGTGCGGCCGAGGGCCAGCAGCACCGGGTCGGTGTCGATGGCGACGACGCGGGCCGCGGGCATCCGGTCCAGCAGCCGGACCGACAGCGACCCGGGACCGCAGCCCAGGTCGAGGACGAGCGGGTCGCGGCGCCCGGTGGCCTCCTCGACCGCGTCGATGAGGGCGGTGAAGCGGTCCTCCCGGTCGGGCAGGTACCCCTGCTGCTGGACCTCCCACCGGGCGATCCAGCGCTGCGCGGTCTCGCGGTCCAGTACGTCCTGGTTCTGGTCGGGCACGCCCGCCTCCTCGTCACTGACGACTATGCTTTCGCCAGTCACAACCTAGGACGCGGGGTGTAACTGGTCAAGTGAATTTCAACAGTCACATGGACATCGTGGTGACCGTGGCGGTCAGCCTGGTCAACCAGCTCACCCCGGGCGAGGAACGCGGCCACCCCTACCCGCCGCGGGACGAGGCCGGGCTGCCGGCGGCCGCCACCGCGGCGCTGCGCGCAGGCCTGCCCGGCACCCGTGACGTCACGCTGCCCGAGGCCAGGGAACTGGCCCGTTTCGCGGCGGCGTTCCGGGTGGTGTTCGCCGCCGTCGCCTCGGGTGACGTTGACGCCGCCGCCCGCCAGGTCAATGAGGTGATCGCGGCCACCGGCGCCCATCCCCGGCTGGACCGCCACGACGGTGAGCCGTGGCACCTGCACTTTCACGGGACCGTGGATGAACTGGCGACCGGCTGGGCGGCCGGCTGCGCGACCGGCCTGGCCGTGGTGCTGGGCAGCGAACTGCACGGCCGGATCGGGGTATGCACCGCGCCGCGCTGCGACCGGGTCTACGTGGACACCTCCCGCAACGGGACCCGCCGGTTCTGCTCCACGACCTGCCAGAACCGGGTGAAGGCGGCGGCCTTCCGGGCCCGGCAGGCCGCTCCCGGCTAACCCGGGGGCGGCGCCGTGACGGCGCGCACCGCGGGCAGGGCCAGCACGACCGCGCAGCTCAGCGTGGACCAGGCGGCGCCGAAGCCGAGCACGGTCCGGGCCCCGACCACGGCGGCGACCGGCCCGGCGGCGGCGAACGCGACCGGTCCGAACGCGAAGGCGGCGACGGCCTGGAAGGCGCTCACCCGGCTCAGCACGCCCGGGGGCAGCTGCTGCTGTTCGGCGGCCGCCGCGAACGTCCCGCCCAGGGCGGACCCGGCCCCCGCGACCAGGGCCCCGGCGGCGACCGCCGCCACCGGGGCGCGCAGCGCGAGCAGCGCGCAGGGCACCCCGTAGCCGAACGTCGCCACTGTCGCGGCGACGATGGGGCGGCGCGGGTTCCGGCCCAGGGCGGCGACGGCCCCCAGCACCGACCCGCCGCCGTAGCAGGCCATGATCGCGCCCCACGCCCCCGCCCCGCCGAGGTAGTCCTGGCTCAGCACCGGGCCGAGCAGGAGGTACGGCCCCCAGGTCAGCAGGTTGAACAGGGTGAACTGGACCGTCGTGATCACCAGCCAGGGCCGCCCGCGGAACTCGGCCCAGCCGTCTCGCAGGTCTTGCAGGTAGGAGTGCGCGGCGGCTGTCCGGGCGGCGGGCAGCCGGAGTGACGCCAGGGCCAGCACGCTGGCCGCGTAGGAGGCCGCGTCGAGCGCGATGACGGTGCCGGGCCCGGCCAGCGCGACCAGGACGCCGGCCAGGCTGGGACCGACTACCACGGCCGCGGACCGGGCCGCGCTGAGCAGCGCGTTGGCGTTGACCAGGTCGTCGCGGGGGGCCAGTTCGACGGTCAGCCCGCTGAGGGCCGGGGTGAAGACCGCGTCGCCTGTCCCCCGGACCGTCGCGAGCAGGACGAACACCCACAACGCCGGGTGCCCGGCCAGCACGGCCCCGGCCAGCGCGGCCTGCGCGGCGCAGCGGGTGGCGTCCGCGCTGAGCATGACCGGCCGCCGGCCGAGCCGGTCGGCGAGGACCCCGCCGCCCAGCATGAACAGCACCTGCGGGACGATCCCGGCCGCGAGGACCACGCCGAGGTCGCTGGCCGTGCCGCCGTCGTCCAGCACCGCGAAGGACACTGCCAGCGCGGACATCGTGGTGCCCAGGAGCGAGGTGGCGTACCCGGCGAAGAAGTGAGCGAAGTCGCGGTCACGGAGCACGCGCGCCCGCCCCTGCGGCCGGGCCAGGCCCGCGGGCGACGGCGGCGCGGGCCCGCTCCGGGTCCCGGCCCTATCCTGTCGTCCCGCGGCATTTACCGCGACAATTGAATGGCCAGCGGCCGGTGATTTACTGCGGTGGTTAAATACCGTTAGAACTCGCCTTCGCACCCTTCTCACCTTGCCATATTCCAATTATTAAGGCCAGGCGGTTGGCGTTATGGAGCGATAGTGAATTGGCTTTCATACGAGGAGTACCGGAAAGTTGCCGCAGTAAATGTGGTCGATGTCCAGTGTTACGATTAACCATGTCCAGTCCGGCGCCAGTGGAGTACGCGGCCGCGGTGGAGCGGTTCCTCGGCCAGGCGGCCCTCGGTCCCGCGTCCCGCCGGGTGTACCGGATTTCGCTGGCTTCCTGGTCCTGGCCGCTGGTCGGCCGGCCCGCGCCCCGGGGCGCGGGCCGCCGCGGTGCGCCGCCGCCCTTCGTCCCGCTGGCCCGGCTCGACGAGCCGGGCACCGGACCGGCCCTGGCCGCCGCGCTGCGCGACCGCGCCGCCGGAACGGACGTGCGCACGGTGAACCGGGAGCTCTCCGCGTTGCGCAGCGCCGTGGCCTGGTGGCAGGACCAGCGGTGGATCAGCCACGACCCGACCGCGGGCCTGCGCCACCTGGCCGGTCCCCCGCCGCCCCAGCCGGCGCTCACCGGCGGCAGGCTGGCCCGGCTGTTCCAGGCCGCACCGACCTTGCGTGAGCACGCCCTGTGGCGGGTGCTGCACGACAGCGGCGTTCCCGCCGACGAGGTGCTCCGCCTCAGTGTCGGCTCGCTAGACCTGGGCCAGCATCGCGGGCGCCGGGGCCCGTCCGGGCCGGACGGGTGGATCCGGTGGGGTGCGGCCAGCACCGAGCTACTGCGCTGGCTGACCGCGGGCCGCCCGGAGGGACCGGTCTTCCTGACCAGCCGCCGGGCCCCGGCCGGGGCTCCCGCGGCGGACGTATGCCCGCTCACCGGGCGGGCCCGGCTGTCCTACCGGCGCGCCGCCGAGATATTCACCGAGGTCACCCGGCCGCTCGACCCGGCGGGGCGCGGCTGGACGCTCAGCCAGCTCCGGCCGGGCGGCAGCTCATGATCACGGCTGACTCAGCCAGATCGCGCCCCGTGGCGACGAGCGTGAACGCCAGGAGCTGAGCGCCCCGCTGGAGGAGTTCAGCGCGCGCCGGCCAGGCGGGAGTCGTCGCGGCGCAGGCCCGGGGGCAGGTAGGCGGCGCCGGGACCGCCGGCCCGGGCGGTGTCAGCGGGGTTGGAGATCGCGCAGCGCTGCAGCGACAGGCAGCCGCAGCCGATGCAGGAGTCCAGCCCGTCGCGCAGCGCGGTGAGCGCCTCGATCTGCTCGTCCAGCCGGTGCCGCCAGCCCCGGGACAGCCGGGACCAGTCCGCGCGGGTAGGAGTCCGCCCCGCGGGGAGCGACGACAGCGCCTCGGCCACCTCGTTCAGGCTGAGCCCGACGTTGCGGGCCGCCCGGATAAACGCCAGCCGGCGCAGCGTGCTGCGCTCGAAGCGGCGCTGGTTCCCCACGGTCCGGTCCGCGGCCAGCAGGCCGAGGCCTTCGTAGTAGCGGATCGCCGACTCGGCGAAACCGCTGCGCCGGGCAATCTCACCGACCGTGAGCAAGTCCGTGGTGCGCACCGGATCCTCCCTGACCTGGCTCGCTGGCGTAAAGCTGGCTTCAACTCCAAGTATGCCACGCGGCCCGGCTGGGGTGCTGGGGCCTACCCGGCACAGGGGCCGGCCCGGGGGGCATAGATGACGACGGACCGGTTCTCGAACACCGGGCGATACCGGGCCGGGTGGCCCTGGAAGGCCGCCAGGTCGGCCGCGGCGTCAGGCCCGGTTGTGCGGTAGACGACCACGAACCGGACGTCCTCACGGGCGATGGCCTGCTCCGCGGCGCAACTAGCCGGGTGCTCCAGGACTTCCTGGGAGTCGATCAGCGGCCTGACCCCGGCGGGCGGCAGGGATCGCGCCCGGGCGAACGACACGCCCGGGCTGTAGTACATCAGGCCGGTGTAGTCACCCAGGGCGAGCACGGAGCGCTCGGTGATCCCGTGATTCATGGGGGTGGCGACGATCGTGCCGCCCGAGTTGTGCGCCCGCAGCCAGGCACCGGCCGCCACGACCGGCGCGCTGAGCAGGCGGGCCGGGCTCGACTCGGTCCGGGCTTCCCGGGCCGACGGCACCGCGACGGCCAGCACGACCAGGACCGCCAGGGCCACCGAGAGCACCGCGACCGGGACCACCGTGCCCCGCCGCGACGTCCGCCAGGCCAGCCAGGCTGTTTTCAGCAGCACGCCGAAACCCAGGGCGGCGACGACCGAGAACACCGCGCCGAGGTCGCGCTCAAACCGTTGCGGGAAGCCGTCGGCCGCGGTCCGGCTTCCCGCGTACATCACCAGGCACCAGGCCACCACCGTCACCGTGGCGAGGACCGGCGCGGGCTTGCGCTCGTACCTCAGCGTCAGCACGAGCAGGGCCAGCCCGAACACGCCCAGCCAGATGATGGGCGCGGCCAGGGCGGAGAACAGGTGCAGCGGCGCCGGGACCGACTGGCTGCCGAGCACCTGGGACACCGCGGCGGACGAGGCGGAATGCCCGGTCACCGGCCAGCCGACGCCGTAGGTGTACCAGCCGTAGCCGACGGCGAGCACCCCCAGCCCGGCCAGCCCGGCCAGCACCGTGCGGACCTCGGTGCGCCGCCGCAGGTAGAGCAGGAACGGCACGGAGGTGGCCGCGGCCAGGACCAGGATCAGCGCCTCGTACAGGGTGGCCACCGAGTGGTACAGGATCGGGGACGCGCCCAGCACCGCCGCCAGCGCGGCGGACCGCCGCGACGGGGACGCGTAGAGGGTGAGCAGGGCGGCGACACCCATGGTGATCAGGAAGTAGGCGCTGGTCAGGTCGGGGTAACGGCCGTCGGCCAGGCTTCCGTAGGCACCGTGCAGCACCAGCCCCGACAGGGCCGCCGCAGCGATCCCGTACCCCCAGCCCCACAGCCGGGTGGCCAGCACGTACAGGCCCAGGGCGGTGAGGACCAGGAGCGCGGGGGCGATCACCGGGTACAGCACCAGCGGCGGCAGGCCGGACAGCCGGGAGAGCACGGCGCTCACGGCCGGGAACCCGGGCGGATAGATCAGGTAGGACCGATACGAGCCGTGGCTGAGCATCTGCTGAGCCATCAGGGCGTGCGAGAAGTGGTCCAGCCCGCGGATGGAGGGCCAGTCGTAGCGGATCACGGGCTCGTAGGCGCGGACCGCGGTCGCCGCGAGCACGATCGCGAGGGCCGTCCCGCGCAGGGCGCCCGCGGCGGGGCGGGACTCGCCGGCGGGCTCGCGCGGCACCTCCTGGCCGGGGACGCCGTCCGGGCTCTGGGCCGGTTCCTGGGCCGGGCCCTCGCGCGGGACCTGGGCCGGGATCTCGCCTGGCGCCTGGCGGGCGCGGCCGAGGACGGCCGCCAGCACCAGCAGCACCAGGATCAGCCCGTTCAGCCAGCCGGGCGCCGGGCCCGAGCGCAGCACCGAGACCAGGGCGGCCACGAAGGCGACGGCCAGCAAAGCCAGCGCGCGCGGGTCGCGGATCGCGCCGGGGGCGGCCAGGACGGGCTCCGTCGTCCCGGGCGCGGCGCCCCTCCACCGCAGGGCCAGGGCCCCGGAGCCGAAGACGAGGACCACGGACGCGAGCGCGATCCACAGCGTCACCCCCGACCCGGCGAGGCGGGCCAGCACCAGCGCCACGACCGGGACAGTGGCCAGTGACAGCGCACTGGAATAGCCCAGCCGCTCAGCCAGGCTCCCGGCCGGCCGCAGTAGGGCGGCCCAGAAGTAACCGGGCAGCACGACGGCCGCGGCCGCCGCGCACAGGGCACGGAAGAGGTCCAGGAGCATCGGGCACCCGCCAGGAGAACAGCAGCACGGACGGCAGCGCCCTGGCAGACCCTCGCCGCAAACGTTCTGAAACCGAAGTGTCCGGAGTGTACCGAAACGACCGGCCTGGTGGCCCCGGATTCAGCTTTCCCGCGCGCCCCGGACCGGGCGGTCCCTGGCGCCGCGGGCGGGCCCGCCGGGGCAGCTGCCGCCGGGGCGGGCGGGAGAGCCGCCGGGGCGGTCCACCGGGGCGCGGCGCCGCTGCCGGACGTCCGGGCGGAGCGGCCCGGACCCCCCTCTTGACTTGAAGTTGACTTCAGCTATCAGTATGGGCACGCACCCGGAAAACATCGGAGGAGCCATGCCTACTGCTGTGATCACTGGAGCGTCCCAGGGCCTGGGCCGGGCTGTCGCCCGCGCCCTCACCGAGCGCGGCTGGTCCCTGGTCGTGGACGCCCGCCACGCGGGGGAACTGGCCGCCGCCGTCCGCGGGCTCAGCGCCGTGACCGCGATCCCCGGCGACGTGACCGACCCCGCGCACCGGGCCCGGATCGCCACGGCGATCGCCACGGTGGGGCGCCTCGATCTGCTCGTCAACAACGCCAGCCGTCTCGGGCCCAGCCCGCAGCCGGTGCTGCGCCGCTACCCGCTGCCCGAACTCGCCCAGGTCTACCAGACCAACGTGCTGGCGCCGCTGGCCCTGATCCAGCTGCTGGGCGGCCCGCTCACGGCGGCCGGCGGAACGGTGGTCAACGTCAGCTCGGACGCGGCCGCCGACGCCTACCCGGGCTGGGGCGGCTACGGCTCAGCCAAGGCCGCGCTCGACCAGCTCACCGCGGTCCTCGCCGCCGAAGAGCCCGCGCTGCGCTGCTACGCGTTCGACCCGGGTGACATGCGCACCGCCCTGCACCAGCAGGCTTTCCCCGGCGAGGACATCTCCGACCGGCCCGAGCCGGAGGTGGCCGCGGCGGCGCTGCTGCGGCTGCTCGGCGAGCGGCCACCCAGCGGCCGCTACCTGGCCCGCGACTACCCGGCGGCTGGCCTGCAGCAGAGTGCGGCGGTGGCCCGGTGAACCGCGCCGCCAGCCAGCCCCCTGAGGCTCGCGGGCTGACCCGGGACGGGGTCCGGCTGCTGGCCGCCACCCCGGACGGCCTGGTCCACGCCCGCTTCCGCGACCTGCCCCGCTTCCTGGCCCCGGGCGACCTCCTGGTCGTCAACACCTCCGCCACCCTGGCCGCCGCGCTCCCCGCACAGCGCGCCGGCGGCCGCGCGGTGACCGTCCATCTCTCCAACCAGCTAGATAACGGAACCTGGCTGGTCGAACTCAGGCAGGGTCAGGCCGCGCCCCGACGGCTCAGCGACGGGGTCCCCGGCGAGGTCATCACGCTCTCCGGGGGCGGCTCGGTCACGCTGCTCCAGCCTTACCCCGACCCGGCGGCCACCCGGATCTGGGACGGCCGCGGTGACGACGGGCCACGGCCCGGTGCACGGCTACCTGGCCCGGTACGGCCAGCCGATCCGCTACTCCTACGTCCCCGGCCGGTGGCCGCTGACCGCCTACCAGACGGTGTTCGCCCGCTCCCCCGGCAGCGCGGAGATGCCGAGCGCGGCCCGGCCCTTCACCGCGGACCTGGTCACCAGGCTGATCGCGGCCGGGGTGGTGATGGCCCCGATCACCCTGCACACCGGGGTGGCCTCGCTGGAAGCGGGCGAGGCACCGCTGCCCGAGTGGTTCGAGGTCCCGCAACCCACCGCGGACCTGGTCAACCTCGCCCGCGCCGCGGGCCGCCGGGTGATCGCGGTCGGCACCACCTGCACCCGGGCCCTGGAGAGCGCGGTGGCCGGCAGCGCGGTCCAGGCGGGCCCCGGGGCCGACACCGTCGCCGGCCGTGGGCCGGGCCCCGCGGAGCGCACCGCCGCCTTCCCCGCTTCGGGCACCGTCGTCGCCCGAAGCGGCTGGACGAGCCTGGTGCTCGGGCCGGAGCACCCGGCCCGCGTCGTGACCGGCCTGATCACCGGCTGGCACGAGGCGGGTGCCTCACACCTTGCGCTGCTGGAGGCCGTGGCCGGCCGGACCCTCGTCGAGGCCTCCTACCGCGAGGCCGAGGCGGCCGGCTACCTGTGGCACGAGTTCGGCGACAGCTGCCTGCTGCTGCCTCCGGAGCCAGCCACCCGGGCCGGTGGCCGGCCCGGTCCTGCCGGCGGGTCCCGCCGGCCGCCGGCTCAGCCGGCCGCCGGGGCGGCGGGCAGCCAGCGCTTGATGCAGCCGAGCAGTTCCTCGGTGTCCACCGGCTTGGTCACGTAGTCGGTGGCCCCGGCGGTCAGGCTCTTGTCCCGGTCTCCCTGCATGGCCCGGGCGGTCACCGCGATCACCGGCAGGTCGGCGAACTCCGGCATCTTGCGGATGGCGGCGGTGGTGGTGTAGCCGTCCATCTCCGGCATCATCACGTCCATCAGGACCAGATCGATGTCCCGGTCGGCGCGCAGCGTGTCGATCCCCTGCTGCCCGCTGGGCGCGTGGACGACGGTGAGCCCGTAGAGCTCGAGGACGCTGGTGATCGCGAAGACGTTCCGCAGGTCGTCGTTGACCACCAGCACCCTGCGACCGTTCAGTCCGGCGTGCGGCCCAGTCCGCGGCGGTGGCGTTCGCGGCGGCGCCGTGGTCCGTGGCGGCGGCCGTGCCGTCGCCGGCCGGTGACCGTGCCGTTCGCGGCGGGGGTGGAGGTCCCGTTGAGCCCGGGCGGGCGGCCCGCCGCGGCCGGCGCGGCGGCGGGCGCGAGGTTCGCGGCGGACGTCCTGGCCGGCGGGACCACCCCGGGCTCCTCAGGGGCAGGGTTGCCCCTCACGTCGTCACTGCCCTGGTAGCTGGCCGGCAGGTACAGGGTGAAGGTGCTGCCGCCGCCGGGGACGCTCTGCGCGGTGATCCGGCCGCCGAGCACGGCCGCGACCTCGCGGCTGATCGCCAGCCCCAGCCCGGTACCGCCGTAGCGGCGGCTGGTGGTGCCGTCGCCCTGCTGGAAGGCCTCGAAGATCGTCTTGAGGCTGTCGTCGGAGATGCCGATGCCGGTGTCCGACACGGAGAAGGCCAGGCCGGGCTCGGCCCCCGGGATCTGCGGGGTCTCCCGGCGGATCCGCAGCTCCACCCGGCCTTGCGGGGTGAACTTGACCGCGTTGGACAGCAGGTTGTGCAGCACCTGGCGGAGCCGCTGCCGGTCAGTGACGACCTCGGAGGGCACGTCCGGGGCCGACGCGACTACGAACTCCAGCCGCTTCTCGGCCGCGAGCGGCTCGAACACGGTGCGCAGGTCCTCGGCCAGGGACCCCAGCGCGAACGGCTCGGGGTGCACGTCCAGCTTGCCGGCCTCCACCCGGGACAGGTCCAGGATGTCGTTGATCAGCAGCAGCAGGTCCGACCCGGACGAGTGGATGACGTTCGCGTACTCGACCTGCTTGGCGCTGAGGTTCTCGGCCGGGTTCTCGGCCAGCAGCCGGGCCAGGATGAGCAGGCTGTTCAGCGGGGTACGCAGCTCGTGCGAGACGTTCGCGAGGAACTGGGACTTGTACCGGGACGCCAGGTCCAGCTGCCTGGCGCGCTCCTCGATCTCCTGCCGGGCATGCTCGATCTCGGCGTTCTTGATCTCGATGTCGCGCTTCTGCCGGGCCAGCTGGACCGCCTTGTCCTCCAGCTCGGCGTTGGACCTCTGCAGCTCCCCCTGGCGGGCCTGCAGCTCGCCGGTGCTGGACTGGAGCTCACCCGCCAGCCGCTGGGACTCCTGCAGCAGGTGGTCGGTGCGGGAGTTCACGATGATCGTGTTCACGTTGACGCCGATGGTCTCCATCAGCTGCTCCAGGAAGTCCTGGTGCACCTGGGTGAACCGGCTGAACGAGCCCGCCTCGATCACGCCCAGGACCTGCCCCTCGAACACGATGGGCAAGACGATGAGGTTGACCGGCGCGCCGTCGCCCAGCCCCGAGGAGATCCGCACGTAGTCGGGTGGCGCGTCGGTGACGAGGATGGGCTTCCTGGTCTTGGCGACCTGCCCGATCAGCGACTGGCCCAGCCGGAAGTGGCTGGGCGCCGTGATGTCGGCCCGCAGGCCGTACCCGGCGATGAGGCGCAAGATCGTGCCCTCGCTGGAGTCACCGGCGATGAAGAACGTGCCGTGCTGCGCTCCGACCAGCGGGATCAGCTCGTCCATGATCAGCTCAGCGACCGTGGCGATGTCCCGGTGCCCCTGCATCAGGCCGGAGATCCGGGCCAGGTTGGTCTTGAGCCAGTACTGCTCCTGGTTGGCCTTGGTCGTCTCGCGCAGGGACTGCACCATCGCGTTGATGTTGTCCTTGAGCTCGGCGACCTCACCCTCGGCTTCCACGGAGATGGACCGGGTCAGGTCCCCGGTCGCCACCGCGCTGGTCACCTGGGAGATGGCCCGGACCTGGCGGGTGAGGTTCCCGGCCAGCTCGTTGACGTTCTCGGTGAGCCGCTTCCAGGTCCCCGACAGCCCTTCGACCTCGGCCTGCCCGCCCAGCCGCCCCTTGCTGCCTACCTCGCGGGCCACCCGGGTGACCTCGGCCGCGAACGAGGACAGCTGGTTGACCATGGTGTTGATGGTCGTCTTGAGCTCGAGGATCTCACCGCGCGCGTCCACGTCGATCTTCTTCGACAGGTCACCCTGGGCGACCGCGGTGGTCACCAGCGCGATGTTGCGGACCTGGCTGGTCAGGTTGCCCGCCATGAAGTTCACCGAGTCGGTGAGGTCCCGCCACGTCCCGCCGACCCCGGGGACCTGGGCCTGGCCGCCGAGGCTGCCCTCGGTGCCCACCTCACGCGCCACCCGGGTCACCTCGTCAGCGAACGCGGACAGCTGGTCCACCATGGTGTTCAGGGTGTCCTTCAGGGCCAGCATCTCGCCCTTGACGTCCACGGTGATCTTCTGGGTGAGATCCCCCCGGGCCACCGCGGTCGCGACCTGGGCGATGTCGCGCACCTGCCCGGTCAGGTTGTCGGCCATGGCGTTGACCGACTCGGT
This sequence comes from uncultured Actinomycetes bacterium, assembly GCA_963781085.1. GTDB lineage: Bacteria > Actinomycetota > Actinomycetes > Streptosporangiales > Streptosporangiaceae > RYN-230. Next base: position 19,329 of record CAWAES010000001.1, on the reverse strand, counting down.
CAGGTCCTTCCAGGTCCCGGCGACCCCCGGCACCTGGGCCTGGCCGCCGAGCTTGCCGTCGGTGCCCACTTCCCGGGCCACCCGGGTCACCTCGGAGGTGAACAGGGCCAGCTGGTCGGTCATGCTGTTGAAGACGGCGGCGATCTCGTCCATCAGCGGGTCGCCGGTATGCGGCAGGCGAGTGCTGAAGTCCCCGCCACGGACCGCAGTCAGGCCCTCGAGCAGCCGCTGCAGCCGCGGGTCGGCGGGCTGGCTGCTAGCCAGCATTGGCTTCCGCCATGACGACTCCTCCTGCCGGTGGCCGCGGCGCCGAGCGGGCCAGCCTCTGTGCGTTTGTGACAGACCGATACTGCCACTGTCGTTGACGTGCTCAAAAACAGGCGTTAAGGACAGCCTGAGCCCGGTAACGTGACAGTCAAGCCGCCGAACCTCCCGGGAAGGCCTCCTACCGTGACAGTACCGAGCGGCGCAGAATTCGCACGGCTAAGCGACCTAATTGCCCGACAGCGGCGTGAGCTGGACCGGATGCAGTCCGGGGCGGCTGGCCGCTCTGTGGTGGACCTGGCCCGCGGCATGCTGATGGAGCGGCTCCGCTGCTCGCCAGCAGAGGCGCAGGCCCAGCTGGCGCACCTCTCCGCGGAATCCGGGCACGAGCCTGGCCGAACTCGCGGCGCAGATCACCGGGCAGCACGGCGCAGCCGGGACCGGCGGTGTTCCGGGCGAGCGGACGCCCGGGCTGACGCGCCAGGCCGCACGATGCCCAGCACGCACCGGGTCGCCCTGGCCGGGGCCGCCGCGGAGGCCGCGCACGACGGTGGCGGGCATCGCGGCCGCCGTCCTGGAAGAGGCGCTGGCCCCGGCGGGCGCCATCGCTGTGGCCCTGTGGCTGGCCGAGCCCGACGGCGGCCTGGAGCTGGCCGGCCAGGCCGGGTTCTCGGCCCGCGACGCCAGCCGCTGGCGGCGCATCCACCCGGACATGGACACCCCTGCGCAGCGGGCCGCCGACGAGGGCGCCGAGTACTGGTGGCCCGCGGGCCGCCCGGACGCCGCACTGGCCCCGCTCATGGGTGACTGGCCGCAGGGAGCCCGCGCGGTGCTCCCGCTGCCCGGCCCGGGGGCGGCGCTCGGCGCGATGGAGATCTGCTGGCCCGACCCGCTCGAGGAATTCCCCGATCCGCTGCGGCGGCAGATCGGCGCGCTCACTGACGTCTGCGCCCAGGCTCTCGGCACCCGGCTGCCCAGCGGGGACCTGGCCGCGGATCACCGGGCGTCGTGGGCCTTCGGCCTGCTGGACAGCCTGCTCGGCTCGGCGTTGTTCGCGACCGCGATCCGCGACGACACCGGGGTGATCACCGACTTCCGGATCAGCTACCTCAGCAAGGACTTCGCCGACCCCGCGGGCCGGGAGGCCGCGGCCCTGGCCGGGCGCCCGCTGCTGGAGGTCTACCCGGCCGCCGCGCTGGACGGCGGGCTGTATGACCGGGCCGTCCAGGTGATGGCCACCGGCGAGGCGCGGTACACCTCGGGGGAGATCATCGCCGCCCCGGTGGCCGGGGGCTTGGCCGCCCCCGTCCTGGAGGTCCGCATCGCCCGCCTCTACGACGGCGTGGTGATCACCTGGCGGCCCGCGGGCGAGGTCGAGCGCCTCGGGGCTCTGCTGCACCAGGCCCAGCGGCTCGGCCGGATCGGCGGCTGGGAGGAGAACCTGCTGACCGGGGAGGTGCTCTGGACCGAGCGGACGTTCGCGCTGTTCGGGCAGCCGCCGGATGATCCGGTCCCGGTGGCCAAGCTGCACGCCCACGTCCCGGCCGACGACCTGCCGGTGGTGGAGAGCTTCCGCGCCACGCTGCTGGAGGACAAGCGGGAGGCCGCCGCCGCGTTCCGGATCATCCGGGCCGACGACGAGAGCGTGCGGCAGATGCGCGCGTTCGCCGAGCCGGTCACCGACCAGGCCGGCACGCTGGTCGCGGTACGCGGCGCCTACCAGGACGTGTCCGCGGACTACCACACCCAGGTGGCGTTCGCGGCGACCCGGGACCGGCTGGCCGACACCGAGGAGCGGGCCGAGGAGGAGCACCGGCTGGCGCTGCGGCTGCAGCAGGCCATCACCCCGCGGACCCCGAAACCGGTGGAGATCGCCGGCCTGGATATCGCCGCCCGATACCGGCCCGCCGGACCGGGGAACCTGGTCAGCGGGGACTGGTACGACACGGTCCTGCTGCCTAGTAAAGAAGTGCTGCTCGTGGTCGGGGATATCGCCGGTCACGGCATCGACGCGGTGACCGGCATGGTGGCGCTGCGGAACTGCCTGCGCGGTCTCGCGATCACCGGCGCGGGGCCGGCGCAGCTGCTGGACTGGCTGAACAAGGTGGCGTGCTATCTCACCGACGGCATCATCGGCACGGTGGTGTGCGGGATGTACGACCCGGCCCAGCGGGCGCTGCGCTGCTCCGGGGCGGGGCACCTGCCGCCGCTGCTGGTGCGGGACGGGGTGGCGCGGGAACTGGCGCTGCCGGGCGGGGTGCTGGTCGGCGCGGACCCGGACGTCGCTTACGAGGAGCTGACCATCACGCTGCAGCCGGGGGACGCGCTCGCGCTGTTCACCGACGGCCTCATCGAGCGGCACGACGAGACGATCGACGACTCGATGAAGTCGCTGCTGTGCCTGGCCAGCGGCCCGGTCGATGATGTGGCCCGGTTCGCCGATCACCTGATGGGCAGCTCCCGCTCCGACACCAGCGACGACGCCTGCCTGGTCGCCGTCCAGGTCCGCTGAGCGGCTGGCCGCGGAGGCCAGCCGCCCACCGGACCGCCCGGCGCCCCGCTGGTCAGCCGAAGAAGACCTCGGCCTCGGCGTAGCGCTCCGGCGGCACCGTCTTGAGCTCGCGGGTGGCCTCGGTCAGCGGCACCCGGATGATGTCCGTACCGCGCAGCGCCACCATGGTGCCGAAGTCGCCGTCGTGCACGGCACCGATCGCGTGGATCCCGAAGCGGGTGGCGAGCACCCGGTCGTATGCGGTGGGGGTCCCGCCCCGCTGGACGTGGCCCAGTACGGTGCAGCGCGCTTCCTTGCCGGTCCGCTTCTCGATCTCGTCGGCCAGCATCATGCCGACGCCGCCCAGCCGCACGTGGCCGAACGCGTCCAGCCGCTGGTCGGTGACCTGGACGTCCTCTTCCTGGGGCGTGGCACCCTCGGCCACCACCACGATCGGCGCGTACCGGGTCTGGAACCGGTGCTCCACGTAGGCGCAGACCTTCTCGATGCTGAAGGGCTTCTCCGGGATGAGGATGACGTTGGCCCCGCCGGCCAGCCCGGCGTGCAGCGCGATCCAGCCCGCGTGCCGCCCCATCACCTCGCAGATCAGCGCGCGGTGGTGGCTTTCCGCCGTGGTGTGCAGCCGGTCGATGGCCTCCATCGCGATGTTCACCGCGGTGTCGAAGCCGAACGTGTAGTCCGTGGCGCCCAGGTCGTTGTCGATGGTCTTCGGCACCCCGACCACCGGGACGCCTTCCCCGTACAGCCGGGTGGCCACCCCGAGGGTGTCCTCCCCGCCGGTCACCACCAGGGCGTCCACGCCGAGGCCGGACAGGTTGTCCTTGATCCGCTCCACCCCGGAGCGGCCCCCGCTCGCCGCGCTCTCGGCCAGGGGGTTGGTGCGCGACGAGCCGAGGATCGTCCCGCCCCGCGGCAGGATCCCCCGCACCGCCTGCACGTCGAGGGGCACGGTGTCGCCTTCGAGCGGCCCGCGCCACCCGTCGCGGAAGCCCACGAACTCGTAGCCGAACTCCGCCGTGCCCCGGCGGACCAGCGCCCGGATGACCGCATTCAAGCCCGGGCAGTCTCCGCCACCCGTCAGCACTCCAACTCGCATAGGGCAACACTAGTCCCCATGAGCGTGCTGGCTGTCGACGCCGGAACAACCGGCGTCACCGCATTGGTCGTGACCGAGGACGGCCTGGTTTCCGGGCGCGGATACCAGGAATTCCGGCAGTACTTCCCGGAGCCGGGCTGGGTGGAGCATCTGCCGGAGGACATCTGGCAGGCGACCCTGGCCGCGGCCCGCCAGGCGCTGGCCCGGGCGGGTGATCCGCCGGTCAGCAGTCTCGGGATCACCAACCAGCGGGAGACGGCGGTGGTCTGGGACCGGGGCACGCTGGCCGCCCCGCGGCGGGCGATCGTGTGGCAGGACCGGCGGACGGCCCGGATCTGCGAGGCGCTGCGCGAGGCCGGGCACGAGCCCCGGGTGACCGAGCTGACCGGCCTGCGCCTCGACCCGTACTTCACCGGGACCAAGCTCACCTGGCTGGCCGAGCACGACCCGGGGACCTGGCGGGGCCTGGCCGACGGGTCGCTGGCCTGCGGCACGGTGGACTCCTACCTGATCGCCCGGATGACCGCGGGCGCGCGGCACGTGACCGACGCCTCCAACGCCTCGCGCACGCTGCTGTTCGACATCCGGGCCGGCCAGTGGTCGGCGGAACTGTGCGACCTGCTGCGGGTCCCCCAGCGCGCGCTGCCCGAGGTGGTGCCGTCCACCGGGGTGGCCGCCCGTACCGACCCGGCCTCGTTCCTCGGCCTGGACGTCCCGCTGGCCGGCATCGCCGGTGACCAGCAGGCGGCGCTGTTCGGCCAGGCCTGTTTCAGCCCGGGCGACACCAAGTGCACGTACGGGACCGGGTCCTTCGTGCTGGCCAACACCGGGCCGGACGTGGTGCGCTCGGCGGCCGGGCTGCTGTCCACGGTGGCCTGGATGGACGGCTCTGGCCAGCTCACCTACGCGCTGGAGGGCTCGGTGTTCGTGACCGGCGCCGCGGTCCAGTGGCTGCGGGACGGGCTCGGCCTGCTGGACCACGCGGCGCAGAGCGAGGCGCTCGCGCGGAGCGTGCCCGACTCGGGCGGCGTGGTGTTCGTGCCCGCCCTCACCGGCCTGGGCGCCCCCGACTGGGATCCGGACGCCCGGGGGGCGATGTTCGGCATCACCCGCGGCACGACCCGGGCGCATGTGGTCCGGGCCACGCTGGAGGCGATCGCCTTCGAGGTGCGCGACGTGGCCGACCTCATGATGGAGGGCGGTTCGCCGGACGGCGGCCGCGTGCTGCGCGCCGACGGCGGGGCCAGCGCCAACGACCTGCTCATGCAGATCCAGGCGGACCAGCTGCAGGTCCCGGTGGAACGCCCGGTGGTCGGTGAGACCACCGCGCTGGGGGCCGCGTTCCTGGCCGGCCTGGCCACCGGGACCTGGTCCTCGACCGACGAGCTGGCCGCGACCTGGCGGCTGGACCGCCGGTTCGATCCCGGCCCCCGGGACGACGACGGCCTACGCCCGCTGGCGCCGCGCCGTATCCCGGACCAAAGGCTGGTCGGCCTCCTAACGGTCCCCGGGTGGGCCCAGCCTCAACCCACCCCCAGGCTTAGACACCCCGTCGGCTCCCGCCCGCCCGGCAGGCCTGCGCTGGTACGGCCACCACGTGGGTGCCGCATCCATGACGTATTCGTCGTGGATGCGGCACCCACGCGCCGCCTGACGGGGCGGAGGCGGGTGGCGGGAGGGTCAGCGGGCGCCGAGGGTGTCGCCCAGGGCCCGGTAGTCGTCGTCGAAGCGGCCGAGCAGGGATTCCAGCCCGGTGCTGGCCACCACCTGCTGGTACTGCGCCGGCGAGGTGACCGCGGCGAGACGCGCGAAGTCGCTGCTGGCCAGGCTCGCGTCCGACCGCACCCGGTCCGCCGCGGCGGTGGACGCGGCGTCGGGCATCGACTTGCCGCCCATTTCCTGGGCGAACGTGCCGAAAGCCCGGGACATCTCAGCGTCGGCCTGGTTGACGCAGCTGAGCTTGCCCTGGCAGGCCGAGACCTTCGAGTCGAAGGTGGACAGCGTGCTGCTGAGCGTCGCGAACGAGCTCTCGACCGAGATTGTCGCCTCGGCCCGGGTGACGCTGTTGTTGCCAGAGGTCGCGGCGACCACGCTGATGAGTACCACGTAGCCGACCGCCAAGACCACGCCCAGCACCAGGAACAGGGTGACCAGCCGCTTGGCCGCCTGGGACAGGACCAGCCGCCAGGGCTGGTCGCCGCCGAGCCAGCGAACGGGCGCGGCAGGCTGGCCGTAGCCGGCAGGCTGGCCGTAGCCCGGCCGGGCTGGCCCGTAGCCAGCCGCCGTAGCCGGCGGGGCTGGCCGTAGCCGGGCTCGCCGGTGCTGTCCGGCGCGGGCTGGCCAGGCGCCACCGGGGTTCCGTAGTCGAACGCGCCGCCCGCCGGGGCGCCGTACCCGAGCTGGCCGTACCCAGGCTGGCCCGGAGCAGGCTCTCCCCAGCCCGGGGCCGCCGGCGCTGCCGGGTCCGCTGGCGCCGCCGGTCACTGGCCCGCCGGGAAGCCCCCGCCCGCCGGCGCCGCGACGAAGGCGGACGTGGCCGGGTCACCGTACAGGCCTCCTGGATAGCGGGCGGTGAGCATCAGGAAGTAGCCGGTTACCCTGACGTGGTATCGCACGGTGGCCGCGAGCGCCTCGTGCAGCGGCCGCGGCATCCGGCCCGCGATGAGCACGATCAGCCAGGTCACGAACATGACCAGGAAGCTCAGGCCGTAGCCCAGCACCGCAGCGACGACGGCGGCGGGGATGACCAGGATGATCCGGAACAAGACAGCGAGCCGGTTGAGCGGGCCCGGCTCCGCCCGCAGCCGGACGGGGTACTGCGCCTCAGCGAACTCGAACGGGGGGTAGACGTCCGTCAGCAGGAACAGGTACGCGGAGAAACGGGTCAGCCAGCGCAGGTAGCCGACCTGGAAGTCGGCCAGCCCGCCGGGCAGGCGGCCGGTGAACAGCGCGGCGAACCAGCAGACCAGCGCCACCACCTCGGAGGCGATGCTGAGGATGTACAGCACGACCAGGTGCGGTATCGCCAGGATGATCCGCACCAGGACGGTGAGCCGGCGCTGCTCGGCCGGCTCCGCGAAGGCCACCAGGATCTCGTCCGGGGCGCCCGGCCCACCGCCGGCGGCGGGTGGACCGCTCGGAGTTCCCGGACCATTCCGGGGCGCTCCGGGAATCCCCGGGGGCTCCATCGGTATTTCAGTCATTAATCCGCTCCTTTAATCAAGGGCCGTAACCTTAGCGTTTGCTGGACGCGGGGGACGCTTGGTTGATCAGAGAGGCCAGGCAGGACCCGGCGGCGGGGAAGGAGGCGCGCCACATGATCGACCTGGAGCTGTCCTGGCGGGCGGCGGCGATCACTGCGGCGTGCCTGGGCGGCGCCTCGGTGGCTGCCCGCCGCGCGGCCCGGCCGCCGCCGCCGCAGGCCAGCACCGGGAACCAGGCCGCCGTCACCCGCGACGGCGGGAACCAGGCCAGCCGGGACCAGGCCGAGCGGGACCCAGGCCAGCCGGACCAGGCCGCCGCCAGGACCGGCGGCGGCGACGCGCCGCCCGCCCCTGGCCGCGCCGGCTGGCCATGGCGGCCGGGATCGCGCAGGAAGCCGCCATCCTGCTGGCCCTGTTCGCCCTGTGGCAGCTGGCGGGGAGCTTCAGCCTGATCGGCCCGGACGGCGCGCTGGCCCGGGCCCAGTGGATCTGGCACGCCGAACGGGTCGTCCACCTGCCCAGCGAGACGGAGGTCCAGCGCGCGTTCCTCGGCCATCCGCTGCTCGTCCAGGCGCTCAACCTGTACTACGCGTCGCTGCACTTCGTGGTGCTGATCGGCTGCCTGATCTGGGTGTACGCCCGGCATCGACGGCAGTACCCGCAGGTCCGGATCACGCTGGTGCTGTTCACCGCCGGCGCGCTGCTGATCCAGTTCCTGCCGGTCGCGCCGCCGCGCATGCTCCCAGGCGACGGCATGGTAGATACCGCGGCGCGCTACGGCCAGTCGGTCTACGGCTCGGTAGCGGGGTTCAACGCCGACCAGCTCTCGGCGATGCCCTCGGTACACGTGGGCTGGGCGCTGCTGGTGGCCCTGGTCGTGGTGCAGGTGTCCGGGAGCCGCTGGCGCTGGCTGGCCCTGGGCTACCCCGTGCTCACCCTGCTCGCGGTCGTCGTCACCGCCAACCACTTCTGGCTGGACGGCATCGTCGCGGCGGTGCTGCTGGCCCTGGCGCTCCTCCTCCAGCGCGCGGGGCGGGCGGCGCGCCGCCGGCTCAGTTCCCGGTGGCGGCGGCGCGGCGGCCCCGGACGGGAGGGCCAGCCGGGCTACCTGCCCGAGCGGCCCTCGGTGGACGCGTGAACCAGCCGCTCGGCCTTGTGCTCGGCCTTCAGCCGCTCCTTGGCCCGCTGCGCGTCCTCGTCCACGTACTCCTGGCTGGCCAGGGCCATGATCGCGTACATGATCTCGTCGGTCACGGCGCGCAGCACGAGCCGGTCTGACTCGAGCCCGGCGTAGCGGGAGAAGTCCAGCGGCTTGCCGAAGCGGACGCCAGGCCGGTAGCGCAGCCGTGGGATCAGCTTCCCGGACGGCATCAGCTCGAACGTGCCGAGCATGGCGCAGGGGATCACCGGCGCCCCCGACTCCAGGGTCAGCCTGGCCACCCCGGTCTTGCCCCGGTAGAGCCGCCCGTCCGGGGTCCGGGTGCCCTCCGGATAGATGCCGAGCAGCTTGCCCTGGGCCAGCACGCGCAGGCCGGTCTTGATGGCCCGCTCGCTGGCCTGGCCGCCCGCCCGGTCCACCGGAATCCGCCCCACCCCGCTGAAAAAAGCCTTCCTGAGCAGCCCCTTCACACCGCGGCCGGTGAAGTACTCCGCTTTGGCCAGGAAGGTCACCTTGCGCGGCAGCGGCAGCGGGCCGAAGAAGTGATCGGCGAAGGAGAGGTGGTTGCTGGCGATGATGGCCGGCCCTTCCCGGGGCACGTTTTCGATGCCCTCCGACCAGGGCCGGAAGATGAGCGCCAGGAACGGGCCCAGGATCGCCTTGACCACCCAGTAGAACACGCCCCCATCGTCGCACGAGATACCCGGAAAGCGGCGGCCCGTCACCAGTGATTACGCGGCCGGGCAGGCGTGCGGCGAGCCGCGTGCCATGCGACGATGCCAGAGCGTGCGATGCGCGGCCAGATCCCCGGGACACCGGTTCAGGAGACGGGGCGCGCACTCCCGGCCCCGGCGTAGAGGACGATGAACCCATGCCAGTCATCCCAGGCGCGGAACCCTACTTCCACGCGGGCAGCAGCGGCACCGGTGTCCTGCTCTGTCATGGGTTCACCGGTTCCCCGGGGTCGCTGCGGCCCTGGGCGCAGTACCTGGCCGACGCGGGCCTGACGGTGTCCGTCCCCCGGCTGCCCGGTCACGGCACCACCTGGCAGGAGATGTCCCGTACCCGGTGGGAAGACTGGTACGCGGAGGCGGACCGCGGTTACGAGGCCCTGCGCGGGCAGAGCAACGAGATCTTCGTGATGGGCCTGTCCATGGGCGGCTGCCTGGCGCTGCGGATGGCCGAGCAGCGCGGGACCGGCGTCAGCGGGCTGGTCCTGGTCAACCCGTCGCTGGCCGCCGACACCAAGCTGTTCATGCTGGCGCCGGTGCTCAAGCTGGTGGTTCCGTCGCTGCCCGGGATCGCCAGCGACATCAAGAAGGAAGGTGTCACCGAACTCGGCTACACCCGGGTCCCGGTGCGGGCGGCGGCCTCGCTGCCCGCGTTGTGGCGGCTGACTCAGTCGCAGCTGAACGAGGTGACCCAGCCGGTGCTGGTCTACCGCAGCACCGTCGATCACGTCGTGGGCCCGGCCAGCCTGCGGGTGCTGCGGGCCGGGCTGCCCGGCGACCAGCTGACCGTTCGTGACTGCCCGGACAGCTATCATGTGGCGACCCTGGATAACGACGCACCAACGATCTTCGCGGGGAGCCTGGAGTTCGTCCGTGCGCATAGTCATGCGGAGACGGAGTGAAGGGCAGCGGGCGGGGCGCATCGGGCGGCGAGGAAGCCGCCTGGCGTGACCTGATCGCGAACTACGAGGCCGAGCCCGAGGCGGACGGCGGCCCGATGCCGTGGCCAGACCGGGAGAACCTGCCCGGCTCGCGGCGCGCCGGAACGCTGCCGGACGCTGGCCCGGACACCGATCCCTCGCTGAGCCTCGACCTCAGCGACGACACGGACCCGGCGCTGGACCTCGGCCCCGACCTCGGCGGCCGCCCCGGACCCGGACCGGCCGGCGGCCCGGCCGCACAGCCCGGCCCCAGAGCCACCGCGACGACCCGGACGCCGGACGGCCCTCCGGCTTCCACCGCTAACGGTCCGGCGGCCAACGGTCCCGCCGCGCAGGGGCCCCGTCCCGCCGGCCGCGACGAAGCCCCCGCCCCGCCGTCCCGCCCGCGAGAGGCCGGCCGCGGATCGTCCGCCCGGCCAGTCCCGTACCGCCGCCGCGGCGGACGACGGGGAATTCGTGCCGCCGGTGCCGCCACCGCTGCCCTCGCTCGACCCGGTGGCCAAGGGAGCCTGGGCCGCGTTGTTCGGCGGTCCCGGCTACCTGCTGCTGGCCACCATGGTGGGCTGGGCGATCCCGGGCTGGGCCGCATTCCTGGCCGTGGCCGCGTTCGTCGGCGGCTTCGCGACCCTGGTGATCAGGATGGGTGACAAGCCGCCCCGGGACTCAGGCCCGGACGACGGCGCCGTGGTCTGACCGCCCGGTGGTCTGACGGGACGGTGGGTCTGACGGGACGGTGGCTCTGAGGTCACCAGTCGCGCGGGCCTGCCTGGTCATCGGCGCGGTCCCCGAAGGGACCGTTGCTGCCCCGGCGGCCCGGGAAACGGGGTCCCGGCCCCGGGCTCCCGGCCCGCCGCCACGCCGGGACCTGAGGACGGCCAGCGCCACCAGGACCGCGACGATCAGCAGGACGATGTACGGCCCGAACAGGTGGATCCGCCAGAGCATAAAACCCACCCGCCAGATCAGCCGCCAGACGATCAGGCGGACGACCAGGTGCGCCAGGCCGCCCCCGCCGCCCAGCGCTACGCCACCCAGTCCCGCGTGCGCGCCGGCGACAGCGTGCCCGCCGGCGGCCCAGGCTGCGTGCGTCGCCGCGCTCTGTGAGGCCACACCTCACGATGCCACGTGATCCGCTGCTCTCACGCCAAGGCGCGGTCAACGTTACGTGGGATTTTGCTCCCCCGGGCTGGGCGGCGTGGACGGGCCGGAGCCCGGTTCGGCCGTCCCCCGGCCTGAGCCGGGCGGTTTAGCCTGATCGGCCGCCTGGGCCCACGGGTCAGCCTTGCTGGCGGGCTCGCCCGGTTCGTCTGGCCAGGCGGGCGGGTCCGGCAGGACTCGCGGCCGTGGCCGGGCCGGCTCGTCGGTCGCCTCGTCCCACACCGCCCCGGTGCCCGGTGCGTCGTCCCGGGGCCGCGCCTGCCGTCCCGCCGCGGCCACGGCCGCCTCGAACGCGGCCGCCGCGTCCTGCATCACCACCGAGACCGCGTCGCCTGCGGCCGCGACGGCCGAGGACAGCCCGGGGCCGGAGTCCCGGAGCCTGCGCCGGGCCCGGCAGATCGGGCACCACTGGCATTCCGGGGCCTCGTTGTCGGCCGTCGCGTTCTCCCACACGTCCCCGTGCGTGTTTCCGCCGAGCGCAGTACGAACCTGGTCACCTAGTCCCCGGGTCACGCCGCGCGCCCCGGAGCGGACCAGCCATCGCTGGAGTTCGCCGATCGGGTCGCTGCCTGGCTGCCGCTCCGTCACGTCGTGCCTTCTTCCCTGTCCTTGTCCAACTGTGTGCCTCCCGCAGCCGTGGCCTGCGCGCGCAGGCCCTCGACGCGGGCTTTGAGCCCCTTCAGCGCGGTGTCGATGATGACCTTCTCTGCCTTGCGCTTCAGCATGCCGAGCAGCGGCACCCGGAGGTCCACGCTGAGCTCGTAGGTGACTTCGGTGCCGCGGGCCTCGTCAGCCAGCGAGTAGCCCCCGGTCATCGAACTGATGACCGAGCCTGGCTCGGCGAGATCCCAGCGAACCCCGGAGTCGTCCCACTCATAGCTAAGGCCGTAGCTGTCCTTAATCATCCCGGCATCGAGACTGAACCGGACCAGGCTGGGGCGGCCGCCGGTGTCGCGCCTGACCACCTCAGCGGAGCGCACGGCCGCCGCCCACTGCGGGTAAGCGGCGAAATCGGCTATCACGGCCATCACGTCCGGCCCCGTAGCGGCGATGGAGATGCTCGACGTCGTCCTGTCGGCCATGCTCGGAGCGTACCGCCACGCCCGCGCCCGGCACGCCTGCCGGGCCGCGTGAGCTGCGGCGGCTACTCCCATTCCAGGACGTACGGGACCCCGGTGGCGCGGAAGTGCCCCACGTTGATGCACTCGGTGCGGCCGATCCGGACCCGGCGGGCCAGCGGCTGGTGGACGTGGCCGAACAGCGCGTACCGGGGCTGGGTACGCCGGATGTGCTCAAGGATGGCCGTACTGCCCCGCTCCAGCCGGCGCGCCACCGTGTCGTACAGCAGTTGCGGGACGGCCGGCGGGATGTGCGTGCACAGCACGTCGACCTCGCCGGTGGCGGTCACCTTGGCCGCGTAGGCGTCCTCGTCGATCTCGTAGGGCGTCCGGTAGGCCGAAGGCAGCCCGCCGCCGACGAACCCGAAGGTCCATCCGCCGAGCGTGGCCCGCTGCCCGTCGAGGACCTCGTGCCCGGGCTTGAGGTGCTGTCGCCACAGCGGTGGGATGTCCACGTTGCCGTAGGTCATGTAGGCAGGCTCGGGCATGGCCGCGAACAGCCGCGCGTACTGGCTGGAGGCCGCCTGCTGCACGTACCCGGACGGGTCACCGTCCAGCTGGCCCCACAGCCGCCGGGAGAACTCCCGGGCCTCGTCGAACCGCTTGGCCAGGCGCAGCGCGACGAACGTCTGCGTCGCCTCGGTGCCGAACAGATCGGGGAAGATGCCCTGCCGGTGGTCGGCGTAGTCGATGAACAGCAGCAGGTCACCCAGGCAGATGAAGCCGTCCGCACCACCGGCGCCCGCGAGCGCCTCCGCGCGGCCATGAACGTCGCTGACCACGTGCACCCGCATGAGCCAACCGTACAAGCCCGCGCTCCCCCGGCCCGCCGCCGAGGGACCAGGCGCACGTCAGTCGTGCGGACGGCGCAGCGGGTACTCGAAGTACCCGCGAGACCACGAGCCCACCGGGTGGTTGGCGAGCGTCCCGGCCAGCCAGGGGGCCAGCCTCGAGTTGCTGCCGATCCGGACCGGAGTCCCCCGGCTGAAGTCTGACCGGACACCGGGGCCGGTGATGATCCAGCCCTCCTCGCCCACCGCGTTCATGGCGACGTACCTCTCGCCGGGGGTCAGGTCACCGAGTTCCACCACGGACACGACACGGGCCTGCAGGGCCGTGACCAGGAGCCCGACCGAGTGCTCCGGCGGCTGCTGCTCGCCGGGAGCGAGGGCAATGATGATCAGGGAGCCGTACTCCCAGGGCGTGGGCATCCCGTCAGATTGCCACAACCGGCGGCCCGGCGAGAGCAGGCTGGCCCGGGTAGTCTGGAGTGGGCTACCTGCTGGTAGCTTCCGGGGGGACCAGGCCGGGGTACGGTGCAGTCGTTCACCCGAGAACCCACGATGACCGGCAGGAGCTGTCATGCAGGAATACAGCGTCCCCGCGGTGGTGGAGATCGCGCCGTCGGCCAGTCTCGCCGACGTGGTCTTCGAGCGCGCGGACCGCGAGCCCGAGGCCGTGATCATGCGCCGCCAGGCCGACGGCGGCGGCCCGCCCTGGCGCGGGGTAACCGCCGCGCAGTTCCGCGACGACGTCACGGCGCTGGCCAAGGGGCTCCTCGCGGCCGGTATCGGGGCAGGCGACCGGGTGGCCCTGCTGTCCCGGACCAGGTACGAGTGGACAGTGGCCGACTACGCGATCCTCGCGGCCGGCGCGGTCACGGTGCCCATCTACGAGACGTCCTCCGCCGAGCAGGTGGAGTGGATCCTGAGCGACTCAGGCGCCCGGGCCCTGATCGCCGAGACCCCGGCGCACATCGAGGCCATCGCCGAGGTGCTGGGACGGCTGCCGGCCGTGGAGCGGATCTGGCTGATCGAAGGCGGGGCCAGCGACGGCGCGGACGCGGCCAGGCCGCTCGACAGCCTGGCCACTGACGGGGCCGGCGTCAGCGACGACGATCTGGCCGAGCGGCGTTCGGGGCGCACCGCCGCCGACCTGGCCACCATCATCTACACCTCCGGGACCACGGGCCGCCCTAAGGGATGCGAGCTCACCCACGCGAACATGCTCGCCGACGTGCGCAACGCGATCGCCGCCCTGCCCGAGATCTTCACCGTGCCCGGGCGCTCGGCCTTGCTGTTCCTGCCCCTGGCGCATTCCTTCGCCCGGATCATCCAGGTCGGCTGCCTGGAGTCAGGCACCGTCCTCGGGCACACCCCGGACGCGAAGAACCTCGTCGCCGACCTGGGGAGCTTTCAGCCGACGTTCATCCTGGCCGTCCCGAGAGTCTTCGAGAAGGTGTACAGCGGTGCGGAACTGCAGGCCTCGGCGAGCCAGCTGAAGGCCCACATCTTCGCGGAGGCCGCGCGCACGGCGATCGAGTGGAGTAAATCCCTGGGCGTCGAGGGACGGGCCGTCCCCGGCCGCCAGGGTCTGGGACTGCGGGCCGCGCACGCCGTCTACGACCGGCTCGTCTACAGCAAGCTGCGCGCGGCGACCGGCGGCCGGGTCCAGTACGCCGTGTCCGGCGGCGCCCCGCTGGGCGAGCGGCTCGGGCACTTCTTCCGCGGCGTAGGCATCACCGTCCTGGAGGGCTACGGTCTCACCGAGACCAGCCCGGTAGTCTCCGCGAACCTGCCCAGCAATAACAAGATCGGCACGGTCGGGCGGCCGGTTCCCGGGGTGACGATCCGGATCGCCGACGACGGCGAGATCCTCGTGTCCGGGCCGAATATCTTCCCGGGTTACTGGCACAACGAGGCCGCGACCGCCGAGATGATCGACGCCGACGGCTGGCTGCACACCGGCGACCTGGGTGAGCTCGACGACGGCCACCTGCGGGTGACCGGCCGGAAGAAGGACATCATCGTCACGGCCGGCGGCAAGAACGTCGCCCCGGCGGTGCTGGAGGACCGGCTGCGCGCGCATCCGCTGGTCAGCCAGTGCATGGTCGTGGGGGACGGCCGGCCCTACGTCGCCTGCCTGGTGACCCTCGACGAGGAGGCCCTGGGGCCCTGGAAGGGGCGGCACCCGGAGCTGGCCTCGGCCAGCCTGGCGGAACTGGCGGACAACCCCGAGATGATCGCCGAGATCCAGACCGCGGTGGACGACGCGAACAAGGCAGTCTCCCGGGCCGAGTCGATCCGCCGGTTCCGGATACTCCCGGTCGACTTCACCGAGCAGGACGGCTACCTGACGCCTTCCCTCAAGGTCCGCCGGGGAGTGGTGGCCAAGGACTTCGCGGCGGACATCGACGCCCTCTACGAGTGACCGGGGGCCGACTGACCCGGGCCTGACTAATCCGGCCTGACTAATCCGGCCTGACTGACCTCGGCCTGTCTGACCGCAGCAACTCAGCCGGCCAGGATCTGGTCGAGCCGCCTCGCCACCAGGTCCCAGCGCCACTCGCGGTCCACCCAGGCCAGGCCCTTCTCCCCCATGGCCCGGGCCCCGGCCGGGTCGGTGAGTAGTTCGGAGAGCCGGGCCGCGAGGGCGGTCACGTCGCGGCCCGGGACGACGTACCCCGTCTCGCCGTTGAGCACGGCGTCCGGCGCGCCGCCCGAGTCGCCCGCGATGACCGGCAGCCCGGTCGCGGAGGCCTCCAGGTAGACGATGCCCAGGCCCTCGACGTCCAGGCCGCGACGGCGGGTCCGGCAGGGCATCGCGAAGACGTCGCCCGCGTCGTAGTACGCGGGCAGCTCCCCGTCCGGGACCTGCCCGGCGAACACGACCGAGTCAGTCACGCCGAGCTCGCGGGCCAGCTGGCGCAGCCGCTCGTCGTCCGGGCCGCCGCCGACTAGCAGGAGGACCGGGTCGCCGGGCGCCTGGACCAGCGGCCAGGCCCGGATGAGGGTGTCCTGTCCCTTGCGTTTCACGAGTCTTGATACGCACACCACGACGGGGCGGCCGTCCAGGCCGAGCCGGTCGCGGATCGCGGCCCCGCCCGCGCCGGGGTGGAAAGCCGTGTTGTCCACCCCCGGGGCCAGCCGGGCCATCCGGGCCGCGGCCTCCGGTGACAGGGCCCGGGCCAGCCGGACCCGGAAGTACTCGCCGAGGTAGGTAACGACGTCAACGGAGTCACCGATCCGGCGCAGCAGGCTGCGGGCGACCGGCAGCGCCGCCCAGCCGGCCTCGTGGCCGTGGGTCAGGGCCACGATCCGCCGGGCCCCGGCGCCGCGGAGCGCGGGAGCCAGCAGTCCCAGCGGTGCGGCCGCGCCGAACAGCACCGTGTCACAGCCGTGCTCGGTCAGGGCCTGGACCGCCCGGCGGCGCACCGAGGGCACTGGCAGCATTAGCGAGGTGGGGTGGCGCAGCACCGGGAACGGCTGGCGCTGGTCGAACTCGGCGGCACCCTCCCAGGCGGGCGCGTACACGACGACCTGGCCCGGAGGCAGCCGCAGGGCCAGGGCGTGCACGAACGACTGGATACCGCCCGCCCGCGGCGGGAAGTCGTTGGTGACGATCAGGATCTTTGCCATCTGGGGAAGATCATAGCGGCGCCCCCGGAACGTTCCCGGGGGCGCCGCTATGCCGCGTCAGCTGCGTCAGGCCTCAAGGCTCTGAAGCTCAGGGCCTCGCGGCGCTGTCGAGGTTGGCCTTGTACCAGCCGGCGAGCGGAACCTTCTCCACATCCTCGCCGGTCTGCGGCGCGTCGATCAGGTAGCCCCCGCCGACGTAGATGCCGACGTGGCCATCTCCGTCCATGAACAGCAGGTCGCCCGGCTGAAGGTCGCTCGTAGACACCGCGGGCAGCGCGGCCACCTGCTCGTAGGTCGTACGCGGGATCGCGACCCCAGCAGAGGCCCAGGCCGCCTGGACCAGGCCCGAGCAGTCGAACGAACTCGGCCCGGTCGCCCCGTACACGTAGGGGTCGCCCAGCTTGGAATAGGCATAGGCCACGGCCTGGCCTGCTGCGCCGCTGACCGGGACGGGGTTGGTCGCCGTCGTGCTGCCGCCAGCCCCGATCGTCGAGGTAGTGGTCACGGTCTGCTTCTGCTCAGCGGTGAGCGTGTCCAGCAGGGCTTGCTTCTGCGACAGCGACTTGCCGATGGACCTCTTGCGGGCCAGGGCCTGCGTGTTCAGGGTCGCCATGGCCTTCTTGGTCCGGACCGCGGTGAGCTGAGCCTGCTCGAGCTGGCGGGCCGTCTGGATGAACTGGTTCACCTGGGCGGAGCGGTCACTGGACAGCTGCAGCAGCACCGACGCCTGGCTGAGTACGTCCTGGGGGTTGTTCGAGGTCAGCAGGGCACCCATGGAGGTCATGTTGCCGTTCTCGTAGGCCGCCGAGGCGATGGCCGCGATCTCGTTGCGCATCGCCTCGAACTTGGCCTGGTCCGTCTTGACCTCGCGGTTGACCAGGGCCAGGCGCTGCTTGGCGCTGCTGAGCTGCTGCTCGGACTGGTCGTACTGCTGGGCCGCCTGGTCCTCCTGAGAGGTGAGCCGGTTCACCGACTTCTGGACCTGGCTGACGGTCGGCTTGGGGGCGGCTCCGGCGGAACCGGCGAAAGTGGCCAGGGCCCCGGCCGCCATCACGCTGGCTCCGATGGCCAGCCCGCGGCGCAGGGCTGTCCTATGCGGGGCGGCCCGGCGCGAAGCTGTCCTGCTCCCTGCCGAGGTGCCCGGGATTGACGTGCGCGGTGACCGAGCAGGCTCGTCAGCTGGACGCGTACTCACGTACGTGATCACGCTCCTTCTTCCACTCCGCCTACCGGGTGAGCTGACGGGTTCGGGCTGTGGAAGATGCCCTACGGCCGGACCACGGTACGGCAGACCGCACCGCGGTGACCGCGATGCAGTGAGCCATGACGCGACCTGGCCGATTCACCCCTGAAGAACTCTCGTTCCGGGCTTGTCCCGGGACAGTCCTCCGATGGGTCCCCGGCTCTCCGGCTGGCCGTCGTAGGCCAGCTCGAAGACTCAGCGGTGGCCGGCCGCCGTCACCGTAGTGGTGGCTGGGGAGCGAACCGACCGGGGCTGACACTAGTGAAGCTCAGGAGGGGAATTCAACCGCTTCGCGAACTCCGGTGATCTGCTTGACCATGGCCAGGCATTTCTGTTCCCGCAGATTGCCTGCGCGTACGGGGTTCGGGTGGCCGGCCCTCAGTCCGTGCAGGCGTGTACCGGCCGGAACGCCGGCGTGTCGCGCGCCGGACGCGGGCATGTCGCGGCGCGGCGCCGGCCTGCCCCCGCCAGGGCGCCGCGTCTCCCGGTCACGACGCCTTGGCTGAAGGACGCAGCAGCAGCGGTGATACCAGCCGTGCGTCTGCGAGCACCTGAAGCGCCCGCTGCTCTGCGGGGTCAAGGTCGGCGACCTGTTCCCCGTGGCCGAGCAGGTGGGTCACCACGCAGTCCGGGCAGGCGATGTCGCGCATCTCACAGCGGTCACACTCGATCAGCATCTCTCCTCCTCTGGTCAGGCTCCCGGCCGGGCTGGGGCCCGGCCGGTCGTCACGGCACCCGCGGCGGGGTGCTTCGGGGTTCACGCTAGGCCGGGGCACTGACACTCCGGCCCCGCCCTGTTACCCGGCGCACGTCCGGGTTACCCGGCGCACGCCCGGCAGGCCAGCCCGGCCGGCCCGGGCAGCTCCTGCCCGGGCCTGCCGGGCGGGTGCCCGGGCCGCCCCTGCCCGCGGACGGCCCGGCGAGCCTGGGAGAATTCCCGCATGCCCGGTGACACCCACGACGCAGCACAGCGCAGGCGGCAGGCGTCCTCCTTCGGCGCCGCCGCGGCCGCCTACGAGCGGGGCCGCCCGCCGTATCCGGCTGAGGCGGTGGACTGGCTGCTGCCGCAGGGCGCGTCGCGGGTCCTCGACCTCGGTGCGGGCACCGGGAAGCTGACCCGCCAGCTGCGCGACCGCGGACTGGACGTGGCCGCGGTGGAGCCCTCCGAGGGCATGCGGGAGCAACTGGCCCACGCGGTCCCTGGCACAGCGGTGTACGCCGGATCGGCGGAGGAGATCCCGCTGCCCGACCGCTCCGTCAACGCGGTGCTGGTCGCCCAGGCGTGGCACTGGGTGGACCGCAGCCGCGCGGTCCCGGAGGTGGCCCGCGTCCTGGTCCCGGGCGGGCGGCTCGGACTGGTGTGGAATATCCGGGACGAGCGGGAGGACTGGGTGGCCGAGCTCGGCCGGATCCTGCACGACCCGGGCGACCACCACCGCGGGGACCGGGGGATCATCGGTCCGCCGTTCGGCCCGGTCGAACACCG